>NZ_BAFV01000061.1 GCF_000308515.1 Nocardia carnea NBRC 14403
ATGGCGTTGATATCCAGCAGCGCCATGGCCGGCATATCCGGGTCGTAGCCGACGTCCACGGCCAGATCGGCGGTCGGGAGCCAGCCGAAACCGTGCATCTCCTCGGGGATCTCACCGGCCCCGACGCGACCCAGGTAGTTGAAGTTCACCTGGCCCGGCATAGTGCGCGGGAAGTCCGCGGCGGTCTCGGAATTCATATACCGCAGCAGGCCGTAACCGACACCCTTGTCCGGAACCGCGAGCAGCTGCTCCTTGACAAGTTTGAGCGCGGCGCCCATTTCCGTGCCGCCGGAGAGCGCGGCCTCGATATCGATCCCCGCCGGTTCGAACCGGACCGGGAACAGCGCGGTGAACCAGCCGACCGTACGGGACAGATCGGCACCGGGCACGATCTCTTCCTCACGACCGTGGCCCTCGAGCCGGATCAGCAGCGGATCGTCCAGCGGCGCTCCCGGCACCCGCCGGGCCCGCCACGCGGCGGTCGCCAAGACGAGTGCGGTGAGCAGGCCGTCGTTCACGCCACCGTGGAACAACGCCGGCACGGTGGTGAGCAGCGCCTGGGTGACCTCCGGCGATACGCGCACCGCATGCACGTCGACGACACCGGCGGTATCGACCGCGGGATCCATCGGGCGCTCGGTGAGCAGCGGATCGGCGGTACCGGCGACGGTCCGCCAGTACTCGAGTTCCGCGAGCCGTTCCGCGCTGTGCGCATTGCGTTCCAGCGCATGCGCCCAGGTCCGCATGGACGTGACCGGTGCGGGCAGTTCCGGGGTCTGGCCCGCGCTGCGCGCGACGGCGGACAGCACGAAATCCGGTACCAGCACACGCCAGGACACACCGTCGATCGCCAGGTGGTGCGCGATGACCACCAGATGACCGTGGCGGTCGGCGGTATCGGGTTCCAGCCAGACGAACCGGACCACGATCCCGTTCTCGGGATCGAGCCGGTCCAGTGCGGCATCGACAGCCGCCGCGGCGATCTCGGACAGTTCGGTACCGGTGGCGGCGCCGTCGAACACGGTGTGGTCGATGAGCGCGTCCACGTCGACGCTACCCGGGGCGCCTGTTTCCACGATCCAGTCGCCGCCGGCGGTGTACAGCCGCGACCGCAGCATGTCGTGCCGGTCGATGACCGGGCCCACCACGCCGGCGATGGTTTCCCGGTCGATGCCGACCGGGAGGTCCAGGGTGATGAGCTGGTGGAACCGGCCGAAGGAACCGGGCCGTTCGGCCATGAACCGCACGATCGGCGTCAACGGCATGGAACCGATACCGCCGCCCGGCATTTCGACGAGCGTCTGCAGGACGCTGTCGGCGTCCGCGGATTCGGCGACCGAGGCGAGCCCGGCCACCGTGCGCTGTTCGAAGACATGCCGTGGTGTGAAGACCACGCCGCGGGCCTTGGCACGCGAGACCAGCTGGATGGAGACGATACTGTCGCCGCCGAGGGCGAAGAACGAATCGTCCACGCCCACCCGGTCCACGCCGAGCACCTCGGCGAAGACCTCGGCGATGATCTGCTCGACCGGTGTCCGCGGACCGCGGAAGGCGGTACGCGCTCCGAACACCGGTTCGGGCAGTGCCTTGCGATCCAGTTTCCCGGCCGGAGTCAGCGGGATCCGGTCGATGACCATGATCGACGCCGGAACCATGTAGTCGGGCAGCCGCTCGGCGACGTCACCGGTCACGGCGGCGATATCGACGGTGGCGCCCGGCGCCGGGACCACATACGACACGAGAGATACCGCGCCCGCGGCGTTCTTGTGGCCGGTGGTGACCGCGAAGTCCACGGTGTCGTGCGCGGTGAGCGCGGCGTCGATCTCGCCGAGCTCGATACGGAAACCGCGCACCTTCACCTGGAAATCGTTACGACCCACATACTCCACCGCGGGATCGCCCGCGGCGTCGCGACGCCAGCGCACCAGGTCACCGGTGCGATACAGGCGTGCCCCGGGCTCACCGTGCGGGTCGGCGACGAACCGTTCCGACGTCAGACCCGCCCGCGCGTGATAACCACGCGCCAGCTGGATACCACCGACATACAGCTCTCCGGCCACACCTTCCGGCACCGGGTTCAACCGGTTGTCCAGGACCAGCGCACGCATACCACGCACCGGGCCGCCGATCGTCACGCGGTCACCGGCCTGCAGCACACCGCTGATATTCGTGGCAATCGTGGCCTCGGTCGGGCCGTAGGCATTGTGGAGCCGGCGGTGCGCCCCACCCGCCGGCGCGGTCGCCCATTTCGCGACGAGATCCGCGGAAATGGCTTCGCCACCGGAGATGATCACTTCCATGCCCGCGAGATCCGCTGGGTCCAGCGAGGCCAGTACCGAAGGCGTGATGAGGCCGACCGTCACACCCTCACGCGAGATCAGCTCACCCAATTCCGCGCCACCGTAGGTACCGGTCGGCACCACAACCAGCGCACCCGCCGAACCCACAGCCAGCAGCAATTCCAGAATCGACGCATCGAACGACGGCGACGCGAACGCCAACGCCCGCGAATCCGAAGTCAACCGGTACCGCTCCACCTGCTCCGCACTGAAGTTCGCCAAGCCCGCATGGCTGACGACAACACCCTTGGGCAGGCCCGTCGAACCGGAGGTGTAGATGACGTAGGCGGTGTTCGCCGGCGTCAGCGGCCGCAGCCTGTCGGTGTCGGTCACCGGCCCGGCCGAATGCCGGTCCAGATCCAGTTCGTCCAGAACCAGCCAGTCCACCGAATCCGGCAGATCGGCCCGCACCGACGACACCGTGATACCCACGGACGCACCGGAATCGGTGAGCATATGGGTGATCCGGTCTTCCGGATACGTCGGGTCGATCGGCAGGAACGCCGCACCCGACTTCGTCACGGCCCATTCGGCCAGCACCGAATCCGCCGACCGCGGCACCGCCACGGCCACCACATCTTCGGCGCCCGAACCGCGGCCGATGAGCACCCGCGCCAGGCGGTTCGACCGCTCGTCGAACTCCCCGTAGGAGTAGCGAGCACCGTCGAACACCACCGCCGGCGCCGCCGGATCGACCGCCACGGCAGCGGCCAGCAGCTCCGGCAACGTCCGCGCCGGTACCGCCGGGCCACCCGTGCGGGACAGCAGTTCGCGGCGTTCGCCCGAATCGAGGAGCGGGAGATCCCCCAGCACCGCATCCGGGTCGGCGGCGACCGCCGCCAGCAGCTGCCGGAACCGCGCGATCATGGTCTGCGCAGTGGATTCGTCGAACAGTTCGGTGGCGTAGTTCAACACCAGTTCCATACCGCCCGCACCGTTTTCGGCGAGGGTGAACTGGAGGTCGAAGCGGGCCACATCGTCGGCGAGTTCCACGCCGGCGACGGTCAGTCCGGCCAGATCCAGGACGGCCTGCTCCTGGTTCTGGAACGACAGCGCCACCTGGAACAGCGGGTTGCGGGCCTGCGAACGCTCCGGCGCCAGCAGATCCACCAGGCGTTCGAACGGCACATCGGCGTGGCCGAAGGCATCCAGATCCGCCCGGCGGGCCCGGTCCACCAGATCCGCGAAGGAGTCGCCCGAACCGACCTCGGTCCGCAGCACCAAAGTGTTCACGAACATACCGACCAGATCGTCGAGCGCCTGCTCCCCGCGACCCGCGATCGGCGTACCTATCGCGATATCGTCGCTACCGGACAGCCGCGCGAGCAATGCCGCCAGACCGGCATGCAGCACCATGAACATCGACGCGCCGCGGGTGCGGGCCACGGCATTCAGGTTCCGCACCAGCTCGGTGCCCAGTTCGCCGCGCACCGTCGCGCCGCGCATGGAGGCCACCGCGGGCCGCGGCCGGTCGGTGGGCAGGACGAGCTCATCGGGCAGATCCGCGAGAGTCTCCTGCCAGAACGCGATCTGCTGTGCCATCGCGGTCTCGGGATCGTCCTCGGCACCCAGGACCTCGCGCTGCCACAGGGTGTAGTCGGCGTACTGCACGGGCAGCGGATCCCAGTTCGGGAGTTCGCCCTGGGCCCGCGCCGCATACGCGGTCATCACATCGCGCGCCAGCGGCGCCAGCGAGAAACCGTCACCGGAAATGTGGTGCAGCACCACGACCAGCACGAATTCACCGGGTGCGACGGCGAAGAGCCGGACCCGCACGGGCACGGCCGCGGCCACATCGAAACCGGCCGACGCGAACTCGACGACCTTCGAGGTCACGTCATCCGCCGTGACCTGCACCGGATCGAGGTCCGCCGTCACCTGGTCGGCGGGCAGGATCAACTGCACCGGCCGGCCGCCCAGGTCCGGGTAGCGGGTGCGCAGTGATTCGTGCCGGGCCACCACATCGCCCATGGCCGCACGCAATACCGCCACGTCGAGATCGCCGGTGAGACGGATTGCCATCGGCAGGTTGTAGGCCGCCGAGGAGGTGTCGTACTGGTTCAGGAACCACATCCGCTGCTGGGCATAGGACAGCGGTACCTGTTCCGGGCGCGGCCCGGCCACCAGCGGCGGCCGGGTCCGGGCGCCGAACTGTTCCACCCGGACCGCGAGCGCGGCCACGGCCGGCGCCTCGAACAGTGCCCGCACCGGCACCTGGGTGCCGAGCGCTGCACCGATCCGGGCGGCGACCTGCATACCGATCAGGGAGTTACCGCCCAGATCGAAGAAATCGTCGTCCGCGCCGACCCGTTCCACGCCGAGGACCTCGGCGAACGTATTCGCCACGATCTCCTCGATCGGAGTGGACGGGGCCCGGAAGGCCCGCGCCGCGAAGACCGGTTCGGGCAGGGCCCGGCGGTCGAGTTTGCCGCTGGCGTTCAGCGGGAAGGCGTCGAGCACCACGAACGCGGCCGGCACCATATAGGACGGCAGGCGGCCGGACAGCGCGCTACGCAGCGCATCGGTGTCGACCACGGCACCGGCGGCCGGCACCACATAGCCGACGAGCTGATCCCCGGTCCGGGCATCGCCGCGCAACACCACCACGGCCTGCGCGACCTCGCCGGCCTCGGTCAGAGCGGATTCGATCTCGCCGAGTTCGATCCGCAGACCACGCAGTTTCACCTGGAAATCGGAACGGCCCAGGTATTCGAGCTCACCGCTGGAGTTCCAGCGCACCACGTCACCGGTGCGGTACATCCGCTCGGCGACCTCGAACGGATCGGCGACGAACCGGTCCGCCGACAGGTCCGGCCGCGCCACATAACCGCGCGCCAGCTGCACGCCCGACAGATAGAGCTCACCTGCGACACCCACCGGCACCGGCCGCAACCGGCCGTCGAGCACGTACACCCGGGTGTTGAACACCGGGGCACCGATCGGCACTGTCGTCGTATCCGCATCGGAGACTTCGTGATAGGTCACGTCGACCGCGGCCTCGGTCGGACCGTACAGGTTGTGCACCGTGGTACCGGTCAGCTCGCGCAACCGCTGCGCAGGCTTCGCGGGCAACGCTTCACCGGAGGAGAACACCAGGCGCAGCGACGTACACGTCCGCGCACCGGACTCACCCGGGAGAGCAGCGACGAACACCGTCAGCATCGACGGCACGAAGTGGGCCACCGTGACCTGCTCGGCGTCGATCACCTCGGCCAGGTAGGCCGGGTCCCGATGACCGTCCGGCTTCGCGACCACCAACCGGGCACCGATCTGCAACGGCCAGAAGAACTCCCACACCGACACATCGAACGTCGACGGCGTCTTCTGCAACACCACATCCGAAGGCCGCAGACCGTACTCGGCCTGCATCCACACCAGGCGATTCACAATCGCCGCATGCGACACCGCCACACCCTTCGGCCGCCCCGTCGAACCGGAGGTGAAGATGACGTAGGCAGTGTTCGACGACCGCAACGGCACGACCCGCTCGGTGTCGGTGACGGCGGTATCGGCGTAGCCGGAGAGGTCGATCTCGTCGACCACCACGACCGGCCGGTCCGCCGTAGTGAACCCGTCCGCCGCACTGGTCAATACGCAGAGCGGCTGCGCGGTGGCCAGGATGTAATCCGTACGTTCGGCAGGCTGCTCCGGATCCAGCGGCACATAGGCGCCACCAGCGGTGACGACCGCGTACATCGCCACAACCAGATCCAGCGAACGCCGCATGCCCAGCGCCACCGGAACATCCGGTCCGACACCCAGCGAGATCAGGTGCCGGGCCAGGCGGTTCACCCGTGCGGAGAACTCGGCATAGGACAGACCTGTCCCCTCGAATGCCACCGCGGGCGCTTCCGGCGTGTACGCGACCTGGTCGGCGAACAGACCGGCCAGCGTCGCGGCCGGGTCGACGGCGGCCTCCCGGCCGTACCCACCGCGCAGTACCGTCGACGCCTCCAGCGCGTCCAGCAGCGGGAGATCGCCCAGCGGGCGCTCCGGGGTCTTGACCACGGCTTTCAGCAACCGGGCGAACCGCTGGGCGAACTGCGCGACCGTTTCGCGATCGAACAGGTCGGTCGCGTAGGTGAAGGTCGCGTCGATTCCGGCGGTGCCGGTCCGTTCGCTCAGATCCAGCTGGAGATCGAATTTCGCGGTCTCCAGCGGCATATCGACCGCGCTGACGCCGAGCCCGGGCAGTTCCGTATGCACCGGCGGGGTGTTCTGCAGCGACAGCATCACCTGGAACAGCGGATGCCGCGCCTGCGACCGCACCGGGTTGAGGATCTCCACCAGACGCTCGAACGGCAGATCCGCATGCCCGAATGCGGCGATATCGCTACCGCGCACCGCACCCAGCAGTTCGGTGAACCCGGTACCGGAATCGACCGGTGTCCGCAGCACCAGGGTGTTGACGAACATGCCGATCAGATCGTCGAGCGCGCGTTCACCGCGGCCCGCGATCGGGGTGCCGATCGCGATATCGGTTTCCCCGGACAGTCGCGACAGCAGTACCGCGAACGCCGCGTGCACGGCCATGAACAGGGTCGCGCCCTCGGTCCGCGCCAGTTCGGCCAGCCCGGCATGGGTTTCGGCGTCGATCTCGAAGGTATGGGCGGCGCCCCGGCCCGAGGCGATCGCGGGCCGCGGCCGGTCGGCCGGTAGGTCCAGCTGATCCGGTAGCCCGGCCAGCTCCCGCGACCAGTACGCAACCTGCTGGGCGATCACCGATTCGGGATCGTCCTCGGCGCCCAGTACCTGCCGCTGCCAGAGCGCGAAATCGGCGTACTGCACTTCCAGTGGCGCCCAGCCGGGGTTTTCGCCCGCGGTGCGCGCCATATACGCGGTCACCACATCGCGCAGCAGCGGCGCCATCGAGAAACCGTCACCGGAGATGTGATGGACGACGAAGCCGAGCACATGCTCGGACGCATTCAGCCGGAACAACCGGGCCCGGAACGGCACGCTCGCGGTGACATCGAATCCGGCCAGCACCAGTTCGGCGAGCCGCGCGGGCAGATCGCCCGTCGTGACCTCGAGGGGTGCCAGTTCGGGCACCACCTCGGCCGCGGGCAGCACCTGCTGGTACGGGGTCCCGCCGACCTCCGGGTAGAAGGTGCGCAGCGATTCGTGCCGCACCAGTACATCGGCGACGGCAGCCTGCAGGGCGGCCGCGTCGAGATCACCGGTGAGCCGGACCGCGATCGGAATGTTGTTCACGAACGAATCCGGATCGAACCGGTTCAGGAACCACATCCGCTGCTGCGCCAGCGATAGCGGCACCCGCTCCACGACCTCGCCCGAGGGCAGGGTCTGTGTGGGTCGCGGCTGCGGGGTCAGGGCGATCCGCCCACCGGCCTCGGATTGCAGTTCCGCACGCGCTGCGAGGGCGGCCACCGTGGTCGCCTCGAACAGGATGCGCACCGGGACGTCGACGTCCAGCGCACGTCCGAGGCGGGCGGCGACCTGGGTCGCGATCAGCGAGTTACCGCCGAGGGCGAAGAAATCGTCGTCCGCGCCGATCCGCTCCGCACCGAGTACATCGGCGTAGACCTCGGCCACGATCTCCTCGATCGGGGTCGACGGCGCCCGGAACTCCCGGGCCTCGAACTCGGGCTCCGGCAGCGCCTTGCGGTCCAGCTTGCCCGAAGTGTTCAACGGGAACGCGTCCAGCTGTACGACGGTCGCCGGCACCATGTAGCTGGGCAGGACTTCCCGCACCGCATCGAGCAGTTCCGGCGTTTCGATCTGCGCGCCCGGTGCGGGCACCACATAGGCGACGAGCTGCTCACCCAATTGCGATGCCGCCACCGTGACCACGGCCTGACTCACCTGCGGCTGCGCCAGGAACGCGGATTCGATCTCACCGAGTTCGATCCGCTGACCCCGGAACTTCACCTGGAAGTCCGTTCGGCCCAGATACTCCAGGACCGGCCGGCCGTCGACCCGCTGCCACCGCACCAGGTCGCCGGTGCGGTACATCCGCTCAGCCGTATCGAACGGGCTGGCCACGAACCGATCGGAGGTGAGATCGGGCCGCGTGACATAGCCGCGGGCGAGCTGGTCGCCTGCGAGGTACAGCTCGCCCACGACGCCTTCGGGGACCGGCCGCAACCGGCCGTCGAGTACATACACCCGCGAGTTCCACTGCGGCACACCGATCGGGACACTGCCGGTTTCGTCGCCGGTGGCCTGCCAGTAGGTGATCGATACCGCGGCCTCGGTCGGGCCGTACAGGTTGTGCAGCGCCGCATCCGAGACGGCGTGCATCGCGGTCACCGTCTCCGGCGGCAACGCCTCACCGATCACGAAGACATGTTCGAGACCGGGGATCGAACCCGCCGGAGTGTAGGCGGCGAACACCGTCAGCATCGACGGGACGAAGTCCGTCACCGTCACGTTCTGCTCCGCGATCACCCGCGCCAGATACGCCGGGTCCCGATGCCCGTCGGGGGTGGCGACCACGAGCCGGGCACCGGCGGCCAGCGGCAGGAAGTAACCCCACAGGGATACGTCGAACGTGGTCGCGGTCTTCTGCAGGTACACATCGCGGGCGCCCATCGGGTACTGCGCCAGCATCCAGGCCACCTGGTTGACGATCGCCGCATGCGATACCGCCACACCCTTCGGCCGCCCCGTCGAACCGGACGTGAAGATGACATACGCGGTATTACCGGGCCGCACCGGCCCGAGCCGCTCCGCATCGGTCAGCGGTGCCGAATCGTATCCGGCGATGTCCAGGACGTCGAGCTCCAGTACCGGCGCACCTGTCCCCTCGGGAACAGCGCCGGCATCGGCGGACGTGGTCAGGACACAGACCGGCTGCGCAGTGTCGAGCACGTAACCGATCCGCTCGGCCGGATGGTCCGGATCCAACGGCACATAGGCGCCGCCCGCGGTGACGACCGCGTACATCCCGACCACCAGATCCAGCGACCGCCGCATGACCAGGCCGACCAGCGACTCCGGCCCCACGCCCGCGGCCACGAGAACCCGGGCCACCCGGTTCACCCGCGCGGACAATTCTGCATAGGTCAGCTCGGCGCCTTCGAAGGTCACCGCCACCCGATCCGGATGCTCGGCCACCGCCCGGGCGAACCCGTCCAGCAGCAACGCCGGCGCGAGCGGATGCTCGGTCGTGTTCCAGCGGCGCAGCACCGTCTCGCGCTCCGCGGCGTCCAGCAGATCGATATCGCCGACAGCGACGCCCGGATCGGCGACGAATCCGCCCAGCACACGTACGAACCGGTCCGCGATCCGCCGGATCTCGGACTCGCCGAACATGTCCTGCAGGTATCCGGCCCGCACCCGCAGCGTGCTGCCCAGCGACGCGACCAGGGTGAGCGGGTAGTGCGTGGCGTCGACGCCGTCGAGGCCGGTCACCGCCATACCGTCGATATCGGCAGCCTGCGCCTGAATACCTTCGGCATCCACCGGATACGACTCGAACACCAGCAGGGTGTCGAACAGTGCCGGCATCCCGGCCGCCGCGTGGATATCGGCGAGGCCCACGTGATGGTGGTCCAGCAGATCGGCCTGTTCGGCCTGGACTCGGCCCAGCAGCGTCCGCGCGGATTCGCCGGGCGCGAACCGCACCCGCACCGGGATGGTGTTGATGAACAACCCGACCATCGATTCCACGCCGGGCAGCTCCGGCGGCCGGCCGGAGACGGTAGCGCCGAACAGCACATCGTCGCGGCCGGTCAGCTGGCCCAGCAGCACCGCCCATGCCACCTGTAGCACCGTATTCGCGGTGACGCCGAGTTCGGCCGCCAGCGCGGTGATCCGGGCCGTGGCCTCGGTATCGAGCTCGAACACGTATTCACCCGAGAGCGCGGTGATCTCGTGCGCGGAACCGCCCGTTCCGGAACGGGCGAGCAGCGTCGGTTCGCCGACCTCCGCCAGCGCGGACCGCCAGGCGTCCAGCGATACCTGCCGGTCCTGCCGGGCCACCCACTCCAGGAAGGTCCGGTAGGACCGGACCGCCGGCAGACCGGTGGTTTCGGCATGGAGGGCGTACAGCGTCAGCAGATCCCGCATGAGCAGCGGCATCGACCAGCCGTCGAGCAGAATGTGGTGGTTGGACACCACGAACTGCCAGGTGTCGGCCCCGGTCTTGATCAGCGTGAAGCGCAGCAGCGGCGGCGCGGTCAGATCGAAGCGCCGCATCCGGTCCGTCTCGATGAGATCGGCGGCGGTGCCGGTGGCACTGCGGTCGTATTCGGTCCAGTCGACCGGCAGATCCTTCAGGACCACCTGGACCGGGTTGCCCTCGTGGTTGGTGACGAAGGCGGTACGCAGGTTCTCGTACCGGTCGACCAGGGCCTGGGCCGAAGCCCGCAACCGGTCGGCGTCCACCCGGCCGGTCAGGGTCAGCACGACCTGGCCGGTGTACACGTCCACCGACGCGGCGGCGAGCTGGGCGTGGAACAGCATGCCGGCCTGCATCGAGGACAGCGGCCACACATCGGCGACCGGCATCGGGAAACGCCGTTCGATCCCGTCGATATCGGACTGCGACAGGGCGACCATGCCGAAATCGGAGGGGGTGTGCCCGCCGGCGCCCGCGGAATTCGCGTGCCGGGCGACTGCTTCCAGCGCCTGCGCCCACAACTCACCGAATTCGCGGACCTCGTCGGCCCCGAGCAAGGTCGTCGGGTATCCGATATTCGCGGTGAACTCGTCGCCGACGACGATGGCGTTGATATCCAGTAGCGCCAGGGCGGGCATATCCGCGTCGAATGCCGCGTCCACCGCCAGATCGGCCGGCAACCAGCCGAAATCGCGCATCTCCGGGGAGATCTCGCTCGCCCCGGCGGAACGGCCCAGGTAGTTGAAGCTCACCTGGCCCGGCAGCTCGGCCGGCAGCTCACCCGCGGTCCGCGGGTTCAGGTGGCGCAGCAGCCCGTAGCCGATGCCCTTGTCCGGTACCGCGAGCAGCTGTTCCTTCACCGCCTTGAGCGCCGCGCCCAGCGACGGTCCACCGTCGAGGGCGTCCTCGATATCGATACCGGCCGGTGCGAACCGAACCGGGAACACCGAGGTGAACCAGCCGAGGGTGTGGGACAGATCGGCGCCGGGTACGACCTCTTCCTCACGACCGTGACCTTCGAGCCGGATCAGCAGCGGATCGTCGATCGCCGCACCGGGCACCCGCCGGGCCCGCCACGCGGTGGTGGCCAGTACGAGTGCGGTGAGCAGGCCGTCGTTCACTCCACCGTGGAACAGGGCCGGCACCGTGGTGAGCAGTGCCTGGGTGATCTCGGGCGATACCCGCACCGCATGGGTTTCGACCAGTGCGGCGGTATCGACCGCCGGGTCCAGCGCGCGCTCGGTCAGCAGCGGATCGGTGGTACCGGCGACGGTCTGCCAGTAGTCGAGTTCGGCCTCCCGCTCGGCGCTGTGCGCATGCTGCTCCAGCGCATGCGCCCAGGTCCGCATCGAGGTGGTCGGCTTCGGCAGTTCCGGTGCCTGCCCGGCGCTGTGCGCGCCGGCGGACAGTACGAAATCGGGCAGCAGGATGCGCCAGGACACACCGTCGACCACCAGGTGGTGGGCGATGACGACCAGGTATCCCGCCCGATCGGCGGTATCCGGTTCCAGCCAGGCGAACTGCACCACCCTGCCTGCGGCCGGATCCATCCGGTCCAGCGCGGCATCGGCGGCGGCGGAGGCGATTGCGGCGACCTGATCATCGGTGGCGGCGGCGTCGAACACGGTGTGATCGATGAGCGCGTCCACATCGACCGAACCGGGCTCGGCGGTCTCCAGGACCCATTCGCCGTCCACGAGCGCCAGGCGCGACCGCAACATATCGTGCCGGTCGAGCACGGGGCCCACCACCGCGGCGATGGTCTCGCGAGTGACGCCGATCGGCAGGCTCAGCGGTGTCAGCTGGTGGAAACGCCCGAACGAGCCGAAGCGGTCGACCATGGTCCGCACCACCGGGGTGAGCGGCATCCGCCCGACCCCACCGCCCGGCAATTCGGCCAGGGTCCGCACCGCGCGGTCGGCAGATTCGGCGAATTCGGCGACCGACGCCAAGCCGGCCACCGTGCGCTGTTCGAACACCTGTCGCGGCGTGAACACCACACCGCGTGCCTTGGCGCGCGACACCAGCTGAATCGAGACGATGCTGTCGCCGCCGAGGGCGAAGAAATCGTCGTCCGCGCCGATCCGCTCGACCCCGAGGACCTCGGCGAAGGTATCCGCCACGATCTCCTCGATGGGGGTCGCCGCGGCCCGGAATTCGCGGACCTCGAACACCGGTTCCGGCAACGCTTTACGGTCCAGCTTGCCCGAGGCGTTCAACGGGAACGCGTCCAGTTCCACGAACGCCGCCGGCACCATGAACGACGGCAGGCGGTCGTGCAGATGGGTCCGCAGCACATCGGTGTCGGTGGTCGCGCCGGCGGCCGGGATCACGTAGGCGACCAGCTGATCACCGGTACCCGAATGACGCAGGATCACCAGTGCCCGGGCCACCGAGTCGTGTTCGGTGAGCGCGGCCTCGATCTCGCCGGGCTCGATCCGCTGGCCGTGCAGCTTCACCTGGAAGTCGCTGCGGCCCAGGTACTCCAGCTCGCCGTCCGGGGTCCAGCAGACCACATCGCCGGTGCGGTACATCCGCTCACCGGCACGGAACGGGTTCGCGACGAACCGCGTGGTGGTCAGGTCGGGGCGGGCCAGATAGCCGTGCGCCAGCTGCGCACCGCTGAGGTAGAGCTCACCCCGGACGCCCGCGGGCACCGGCCGCAACCGGTCGTCGAGCACATAGGTCTGGGTGTTGAGACCGGGGATACCGATCGGCACCGCGCCGGTTTCGGCGCCTGTCACCTCGTGCGCGGTGACATCGATGGTGGTCTCGGTCGGCCCGTACTGGTTGAACAGGCGGGCGCCGGTACGTTCGCGCAGTTGCTGCGCGAGTTCACCGGACAACAGTTCACCGCCGACGACGATACTGCGCAGGCCGGCCCAGTCCGCGGGGTCGGATTCGGACAGGAACACCGACAGCAGCGACGGCACGAATTGCGCCATCGTGACGCCCTCGCCGGCCATCAGCCGGGTGAGGTAGGCGGCGTCGCGATGCCCTTCCGAATGTGCGATGACCAGGCGGGCGCCGAGTTGCAGCGGCAGGAAGAACTCCACCACGGACGGGTCGAAGGTCGCCAGGGTGCGCTGCAACAGCACATCACCGGCGCCGATTCCGTGCCGTTCGCGGGTCGTCGCCAGGTAGTTGAGCACGGCCCGGTGCGAAACCGGGACGCCCTTGGGCCGTCCGGTGGAGCCCGAGGTGAAGATCGCGTACGCGGTGTTGTCCGGGCGCAGCGGCCGCAACCGATCCGCATCGGTGAGCGGCGTATCCGCGAAACCGGTCAGGTCCAGCCGATCGATCCGCACCTGCCCGGCAATCGCCGGATCGAGGTCTTCGCCCGAGGTCAGCACGCAGACCGGACGCGCGGTATCGACGATGTACTCGAGCCGGTCCACCGGCTGGTCCGGATCCAGCGGCACATACGCACCGCCGGCCGCCACCACAGCGTATGCGGCGGTGAGCAGATCGAACGACCGGCGCATACCCAGGGCCACATAGGTTTCCGTGCCGACCCCGGCGTCGCGCAGCCACCGCGCCAGCCGGTGCACCCGGCTCGCGAACTCGCCGTAGGACAGACCGGTGCCCTCGTAGGTCAGGGCGGTTCGGTCGGGGCTTTCGGATACGACCCGATCGAACCCGTCCAGCAACAAACCGGGCGCGATCGCCTGCTCGGTCGCGTTCCACCGGTGCAGCACCAGTTGCCGTTCGGCCACATCGAGCAGTTCGATCTCACCGACCGACGCCGTGGGATCGGCGACGATCCCTTCGAGCACCCGCAGGAACCGGTCGACGAACCCGGCCACCGTCGCGTGGTCGAACAATGCGGTGGCATAGGTCAGATAGCCGCTGACCCCTTCCGGGACGCCCGACGCGTCGTAGGTGTCGCTGAGAATCATGCTCAGGTCGTACAGCGCCGCCTCGGCGCCGGCCTCGACACCGGATACCGACAGTTCGGGCAGTTCCAGGCTGGTCTGCGCCAGGTTCTGGAAGGTGAAGCCCACCTGGAACAGCGGATGCCGCGCCGTCGACCGCACCGGGTTCAGCGCTTCCACCAGCTGTTCGAACGGCACATCGGCATGCGCGAGGGCTGCGATATCGGCCTCGCGCTGGCGCGCCAGCAGTTCGGTGAACGATTCCCCACCGTCGACCTCGGTCCGGAACACCAGAGTGTTCACGAACATGCCGATCACCTCGTCGAGGGCGGCATCGCCGCGGCCCGCGACCGGGGTGCCGATCGCGATATCGCCGGTACCCGACAACCGGGCCAGCAACACCGCGAACGCGGTATGCGTCACCATGAACAGGGTCGCGCCCTGCTCGCGGGCGAAATCGGCCAGCGCCCGGTGCAGTCGCGCATCGATACGCACCTCGACCCGGCCACCGTCATACGACTGCGCCGCGGGCCGCGGCCGGTCGGTCGGCAGATCCAGCTGTTCGGGCAGATCCGCCAGGGCCGACCGCCAGTAGGCGAGCTGCTCGTGCGCCAGCGACGACGGATCGGTGCCGTCGCCCAGCAGATTCCGCTGCCAGATCGCGAAATCGGCGTACTGGACCGGCAGCGGCGCCCAATCCGGCGCCCGGCCGGCCGCCCGCGCCGAGTACGCGGTCATCAGGTCCCGCGTCAGCGGCGTCATCGACGAACCGTCGCCGGAAATGTGATGCACCACCGCGGCGAGCACGTATTCGTCTGCCGCACCCTCGATCTGCAACAGGGTCACCGAAACCGGTACCTGTTCGGCGACATCGAACGACATCCCCGCCAGCTCGGCCACCACGGTTTCGACCTCGTCCGCGGAGACGGTGCGGATATCCAGCTCCGGTACCGCTCCCGTGGCCGGCAGCACCACCTGCGCCGGTCCGGCGTCGGTTTCCGGGTACACCGTCCGCAGCACCTCGTGCCGGGCGACCAGATCGGCGACCGCCTGCCGCAGGGCAACCACGTCCAGCTGCCCGGACAAGCGGATCACCATCGGGATGTTGTAGGCGGCCGCACCGCCGTCGAACCAGTTCAGGAACCACATCCGCTGCTGTGCCAGCGATAGCGGGATCCGTGTCACGACCTCACCGGACGGCAGCACCCGGGTGGGCCGCGGCTGCGGTACCAGCGGCGGACGTCCACCGGAACCTGTCTGCTCTTCGAGCCGCGCCGCCAGCGCACCGACGGCGGAGGCCTCGAACAGGGTCCGGACCGGCACCTGGGTGTTCAGCGCGGCACCCAGTCGGGCCACGGCCTGGGTGGCGAGCAGCGAGTTACCGCCGAGTGCGAAGAAATCGTCGGCCACGCCGACCCGTTCCACACCGAGGACCTCGGCGAGCACACCGGCCACCACGTTCTCGGTCGGCGTCGACGGTGCCCGGAACTCCCGCACCTCGAAAACAGGTTCCGGCAGGGCCCGGCGGTCCAGCTTGCCGGCCGGGGTCAGCGGGATCGCGTCGAGCACCATGATCGACGACGGCACCATGTACGCCGGCAACCGCTGCCCGGCATATTCGCGGATTGCGTCGGTATCGACGGACCGACCGGTTGCGGCAACCACATACGAGACGAGCGAGGTCACGCCCGCGGCGTTCTCGTGGCCGGTGGTGACCGCGAAGTCAACCGTTTCGTGTGCGGTCAGCGCGGCATCGATCTCGCCGAGCTCGATTCGGAAACCGCGCACCTTCACCTGGAAGTCGTTACGGCCCACGTACTCCACCGCGGGATCACCCGCGGCGTCACGACGCCAGCGCACCACGTCACCGGTGCGGTACAACCGCGAACCCGGCGCGCCGTGCGGGTCGGCGACAAAGCGGCCTGCGGTGAGACCCGGCCGGGCGTGATAACCACGCGCCAGCTGGATACCGCCGACATACAGCTCCCCCGCCACACCTTCCGGTACCGGATTCAACCGGTCGTCGAGCACCAGCGCCCGCATACCGCGCACGGGACCACCGATGGTGACCGGATCACCGGGCAGCAGTCGGCCACTGATATTGGTCGCGATGGTCGCTTCGGTCGGGCCGTAAGCATTGTGGAACCGGCGTTCCACTCCCCCCTCGGGCGCGGTGGACCACTTGGCCACCAGATCCGCCGAAACAGCCTCGCCACCGGCAATGATCACTTCCATGCCCGCGAGGTCCGCCGGGTCCAGCGAGGCCAGCACCGACGGCGTGATGAGGCCGACCGTCACACCCTCACGGGAGATCAGCTCGCCCAGCTCGGCGCCACCGTAGGTGCCGGTCGGCACCACAACCAACGCACCCGCCGAACCGACCGCGAGCAGCAGTTCCAGGATCGACGCGTCGAACGACGGCGACGCGAACGCGAGCGCCCGCGAATCCGGGCTCAACCGGTACCGCTCCACCTGCTCGGCACTGAAGTTCGCCAAACCCTCATGGCTGACGACAACACCCTTGGGCAAACCCGTCGAACCCGAGGTGTAGATGACGTACGCAGCGCTTTCCGGAGTCAACGGCCAGACCCGATCGGCATCGGTGATCGGCTCGGCCGGGTACCCGTCGAGCGCAAGCTCGTCGAGCACCAGCCAGTCCACCGAATCCGGCAGATCGGCCCGCACCGACGACACCGTGATACCCACCGGCGCACCGGAATCGGTGAGCATATGCGCGATCCGGTCCTCCGGATACGTCGGGTCGATCGGCAGGAACGCCGCACCCGACTTCGTCACGGCCCATTCGGCCAGCACCGAATCCGCCGACCGCGGCACCGCCACGGCCACCACGTCGTCGGCACCCAGACAACGCTCGATCAGCACCTGCGCCAGGCGATTCGACCGCTCGTCGAACTCCCCGTAGGAGAACTGAACACCGTCGAACACCACGGCCGGTGCTGTCGGATCGACCGCCACGGCAGCGGCCAGCAGCTCCGGCAACGTCCCCGCCGGCACCGCCGGACCACCCGTACGGCTCAGGGCCGCGGCCCGTTCGGTGTCGTCGAGGATCTCGATCGCACCCAGCACCACATCCGGATCGGCAGCGACCGTGGACAGCAACCGCTGGAACCGCGTGATCATCATGCGGACAGTGGCTTCGTCGAACAGTTCGGTGGCGTAGTTCAGATCCAGAACCATTGCGCCCGCGGCATTCTCGCCCAGCGTGAACTGCAGATCGAAGCGCGCCACATCGTCGGCCAGGTCCACACCCGACACCTCGAGCCCGGCCAGATCCAACACCGGCTGCTCATTGTTCTGCAGCGACAGCGCCACCTGGAACAACGGATTACGCGCCTGCGAACGCTCCGGCGCCAGCAGATCCACCAGACGTTCGAACGGCACATCCGCATGCCCGAACGCGTCCAGGTCGGCATGCTTGGCCCGCTCCAGCAGATCGGCGAAGGTCTCCCCCGATTCGACCGCGGTACGCAACACCAGGGTGTTGACGAACATACCGACCAGATCGTCGAGCGCCTGCTCACCACGACCCGCGATCGGCGTACCGATCGCAATATCATCGCCACCGGAGAGCCGGGCCAGCAGTGCTGCCAGCGCCGCGTGCAGCACCATGAACATCGAGGCGCCGCGGGCGCGGGCCAGTTCGTCCAGCGTCCGGATCAGCTCGGCCGGCAACTCGGCGCGCACGGTCGCACCCCGCAGCGAGGCCACCGCCGGGCGCGGCCGGTCGGCCGGCAAGGCCAGCTCATCGGGTAGATCGGCGAGAGTACGCTGCCAGAACGCGATCTGGCGCGCCATCGGCGAGGCCGCATCGTCCTCGGCACCGAGTACCTCCCGCTGCCACAGCGCGTAGTCGGCGTATTGGACCGGCAGCGTCTCCCAGCCCGGCACCTCGTTCTGGGCGCGCGCCGCGTATGCGGTCATCACATCGCGCGCCAGCGGTCCCATCGAGAAACCGTCCGCGGCGATATGGTGCACCACCACGACCAGCACATGCTCGCCCGGTGCGGTCGCGAACAGCCGGATCCACAGCGGAATGGCCGCAGCCACATCGAAACCGGTGGCCACGAATCCGGTGATCGCGGCCACCGCGTCGTCCGCGGTGGTCGCGACCGGTGTGAGATCCAGCTCCACCTGCTCGGCGGGCACGATCACCTGCGCCGGTGTGCCGTCGATCTGCGGGTAGTAGGTGCGCAGCGATTCGTGCCGCCACACCACATCGGCGACTGCCGCACGCAAGGCCGCCACATCGAGGTCACCGGTGAGACGGATCGCCAGCGGCAGGTTGTACGCCACCGACGAAGTGTCGTACTGGTTGAGGAACCACATCCGCTGCTGTGCATAGGACAGCGGGAGCCGATCCGGGCGGGGACCCGCGACCAGCGCCGGACGTGCCGATTCCCCGGCCTGTTCGGCCCGGATCGCCAATGCCGCGACCGTAGGCGCCTCGAACAGCGCGCGCACCGGGACAGTCACGTTCAGTGCGGTGCCGATACGGGCCGCGACCTGGGTCGCGACCAGCGAGTTACCGCCCAGCTCGAAGAAGTCGTCGTCCGCGCCGACCCGTTCGACCCCGAGAACCTCGGCGAACGTATTCGCCACGATCTCCTCGATCGGAGTGGACGGCGCCCGGAAGACCCGGGCCTCGAAAGTGGGTTCCGGCAACGCTTTCTGATCCAGCTTGCCCGAGGCATTGAGCGGGAACGCGTCCAGCACCATGAACGCCGATGGCACCATGTACGACGGCAACCGGTTGCGTAGGTGATCCCGCAGTTCGTCGGTGTCGATCACCCGGCCGGTGGCCGGTACGACATAGGCCACCAGCTGATCGCCGGTATTCGCCCGGCTGCGCAGCACGACCACGGCCTGGGCGACCGAGCCCAGTTCGGTGAGCGCGGTCTCGATCTCGCCGGGTTCGATCCGCAGACCGTGCAGCTTCACCTGGAAGTCGCTGCGGCCCAGATACTCCAAATCCCCGTCGGAGAGCCAGCGGACCACATCGCCAGTGCGGTACATCCGCTCACCGGCACGGAACGGGTTCGCGACGAACCGCGTCGTGGTCAAATCGGAGCGACCCAGATAGCCGTGGGCGATCTGGGCGCCGCCGATGTAGAGCTCGCCCGGGACGCCCGTCGGTACCGGCCGCACCCGGTCGTCGAGCACATAGGTCTGGGTGTTGAATCCCGGGGCGCCGATGGGCACCGAACCCGTTTCGACATCGGTCACCTCGTACTGGGTGACATCGATCGTCGTTTCGGTCGGACCGTACTTGTTGTGCAGACGTGCCCCGGTACGTTCGCGCAACCGCTGCGCGAGTTCACCGGACAGCAGCTCGCCGCCGACGACGATACTGCGCAGGCCGGCCCAGGTTTCGGGCTGGGATTCGGACAGGAACACCGACAGCAGCGACGGCACGAACTGCGCGATCGTCACACCCTCGTCCGCGATCAACCGGGTGAGATACGCCGCGTCGCGATGCCCCTCCGAATGTGCGATGACCAGGCGCGCGCCGACCTGCAACGGCAGGAAGAACTCCACCACGGACGGATCAAAAGTCGCCAGCGTGCGCTGCAGCAGCACATCGTCGGCGCCGATCCCGTGCCGGGCGTGGGCGGCCACCAGGTAGTTCACCACCGACCGGTGCGAAACCGCGACACCCTTCGGGCGGCCCGTCGACCCCGAAGTGAAGATCGCGTACGCGGTATTGTCCGGGTACAGCGGCCGCAACCGATCCGCATCGGTGAGCGGGGTGCCCGCGAAACCGGTCAGGTCCAGCCGATCGATACGCACCTGCCCGGCAATCGCCGGATCGAGATCTTCACCCGAAGTCAGCACACAGACCGGACGCGCGGTATCGACGATGTACTCGAGCCGGTCCACCGGCTGGTCCGGATCCAGCGGCACATACGCTCCACCGGCCGCCACCACAGCGTAGACAGCGGTCAGCAGATCGAACGACCGGCGCATACCCAGGGCCACATACGTTTCCGTGCCCACCCCGGCATCACGCAACCAGCGCGCCAACCGGTGCACGCGGTCCGCGAACTGCTCGTAGGACAAGTTAGCCCCGTCGAAAGTGAGCGCCACCGCTTGGGGTGTCCGGGCGACCTGTGCCTCGAACAACGAGAACAGCGTCATACTGCTGCTTCCCGGGATCGAGGTGAGCGCGGTTTCCACGGGGAACTCGGTGGCATTCCACCGGTGCAGCACCGTCGACCGTTCGACCGCGTCCATGAGTTCGATATCGCCCACCGCCGCCGTGGGTCCGGCACTGACGACACGTAGCAACCGGAGGAAGCGCCGGCTGAATCCGGTCACGAACGATTCGTCGAAAAGATCCGTGGCGTAAAGGATCTCGGCGGCCATACCCGACCCGTCAGCGGCCACCTCGCTCAGGGTGAGCACGAGATCATATTTCGTGGTCGGCAGTTCCACATCGAGCCCGGTCACCGTCAGGCCCGGCAGCTCCAATTCGGTGTACCCGAGGTTCTGGAATGCCAGCATCACCTGGAACAGTGGCTGCCGCGATTGGGACCGCACCGGATTGAGTACCTCGACGAGCCGCTCGAACGGCACATCGGCGTGCGCGAAGGCGTGCAGGTCCCGATCGCGTACATGCGCGAGCAGTTCGGTGAACGGGGCGGCGGTATCGACCCGGGTGCGCAGCACCAAGGTGTTGACGAACATGCCGACCATATCGTCGAGCAGCCGCTCACCGCGCCCGGCGATCGGGATACCGACCGCGATATCGCTGGTTCCGCTGAGCCGGGCCAGCAGGGTGGCGAAACTGCTGTGCATCACCATGAACAGGGTTGTGCCCTGAGCCTTGGCGAGGGTGTTGAGCGCGTCGACCAGCTCACCGGGTACCACGAACCGGTGGGTCGCGGCCTGTTCACTGGCCACCGCGGGACGGGTACGCGTGGACAACCGGAGCTCGTCGGGCAGACCCGCCAGCTCGGTTTTCCAGAAGTCGAGCTGCCGGGACACCAGCGATCCGGGATCGTCCTCGGAGCCGAGCAGTTCACGCTGCCAGATCGCATAGTCGATGTACTGGACCGCCATCGGCGCCCATTCGGGTGCCCGGCCCGCTGTCCGCGCCTCGTATGCCGACAGCAGATCCCGGCTGAGCGGATGCAGGGAGAAACCGTCGGCCGCGATATGGTGCACGACCCCGACCAGCACATGATCGTCGGCACCCAGGCGGTAGATCCGCATCCGCGCCGGCGGCTGGACCGTCAGATCGTAGCCCTGGACGACGAATTCGGTGATCGCCGTGAGCAGTTCGGTGCCGAGGCCGTCCGCGACCGCGGGGCCGGCGGCGAACTCGCGAACCTCCACCTCCGGGACCGCCTCGGTCGGCGGCAGCACCCGCTGATAGCCGACCCCGTCCTGCGACGGGTATACGGTGCGCAGGGATTCGTGCCGGGCGATCACATCGCCGACCGCCTCGATCATGGCCGGCACATGCAACGTGCCGCGCATCCGGAAGACGATCGGAATATTGTCGACCGCCGAATCCGGCTGGAAGCGGTTGAGGAACCACATCCGCTGCTGCGCCTGCGACAGCGGCGGGTTCTCGGGACGCGGACGGGCGGCGAGCACCGGACGCCCACCGGCGCCGGCCTGCTGCTCCACCCGCGCCGCCAAGGCGGCCACAGTCGAATCCTCGAACAGCATCCGCACCGGCACCTCGGTGTCGAGCGCGGCACCGATCCGGGCGGCGACCTGGGTCGCGATCAGCGAGTTACCGCCGAGGGCGAAGAAATCGTCATCGGCGCCGATCCCCTCGGTGCCCAGCAGTTCGGCGAAGACGCCGGCCACGATCTCCTCGATCGGGGACGACACCGCGCGCGAGGCCGCCGATTCGAACACCGGCGCGGGCAGTGCCCGGCGATCCAGCTTGCCGTTGATGGTCAGCGGAATCCGGTCCAGCACAACGAGTGCGGACGGAACCATATAGCTCGGCAGCCGCTCCGCCGCGCCCGCGCGGACGGATTCGGGATCGAGTACCGCGCCGGCGTCGGCAACCATATAGCCGACGATCCGGTGATCGCCCGGTTTGTCCTCGCGGACCATCACCGCGGCCTGCGTGACACCCGGCTGCGCCAGGATGGCGGCCTCGATCTCACCGAGCTCGATCCGGAAACCACGTACCTTCACCTGGTCGTCGGCGCGACCGAGGTATTCGAGTTCGCCGGAGCGGTTCCAGCGGGCGAGGTCACCGGAGCGGTACAGCCGGTCACCGGGCGCACCCAGCGGGTCGGCCACGAAACGGGCCGCGGTCAGCTCGGGGCGGCCGCGGTATCCGCGGGCCAGCTGCACACCGGCGATATACAGCTCACCCGAGACGCCCACCGGCGCCGGCCGCAAGCGTTCGTCCAGCACATAGATCTTCACCCCGGCCAGCGCGCGACCCACCACGCTGCCGGCCGCGCCGGCGATGGTGGCGGCGTCGAGCGCCCGGTAGGACACGTGCACCGTGGTCTCGGTGATGCCGTACATGTTCACCAGCAGCGGCGACGCGGTTTCCCGCCCGTCGACCACATGGGTGCGCCCGGCCGTGCCGTCACCGTGCCGTTCGACCCAGTCGGTGAGCCGGCGCAGTTCCACCGCCTCGCCGCCGAACACCACATAGCGCAGCGCCAGCGGACGGTCTTCGGCGGCGGTGCGGTCGGCCTCGGCCAGCTGATAGAACGCGGACGGCGTCTGGCTCAGCACGGTGACGCGTTCGGTGCGCAACAGTTCCAGGAACTGCTGCGGCGACCGGGAGACGTAGTAGTCGACGACCACGAGGGAGCCACCGAACAGCAGCGGTCCCCACAGTTCCCAGACCGAGAAGTCGAAGGCGTAGGAGTGGAACAGCGTCCACACGTCCTCGGGCCCGAAACCGAATTCGGGCTCGGTATTGGCGAACAGCCGCACCACGGTGCGGTGCGTTACCGCGACACCCTTGGGGCGGCCGGTGGAGCCGGAGGTGTATATGGCGTAGGCGATGTTGTCCGGCCGCAGCGGCGCGCGGCGGTCGGCGTCGGTGATCGGGCCGTCGTCGGCGTCTTCGATATCCCCGGCTTCCACCGCGTAACCGTCCACCGCCACGCGCGATACGCCGGTCGGCAGGTCCACCCGCATGGTGGAGTCCAGCAGCACGGTCGCCGGGCGGGCGTCGTCCAGGATGTAGGCGAGCCGTTCCGTCGGAGAATCCGGGTCCACCGGCACATAGCCGGCACCCGATTTGATCACCGCGAGCAGCGCGACGACCAGGTCCAGCGAACGCGGCAGCAGGACCGCGACCAGGTTCTCCGGCCCGGCGCCTTCGTCGATCAGGCGGCGGGCCAGCACATTGGCCCGGCGGTCCAGTTCGTCGTAGGTGATCCGGTCGTCGCCGAACTTCACGGCGGTCCGCTGCGGATGCTCAGCGGCGGCGACCTCGAACAAGCTTGCCAGCGTGGCTGTTTCGGGCTGGTCGACGGCCCGGCCCTCGATATTGAACACGCCCGGTGCCGCGTCGGGACGGACACCCGTCCAGTTTTCCACGACATCGGTGCGCTCGGCCGCGCTGAGCAGATCGATATCGCCGACCGCGATCTCCGGATCCGCCACCACCGCGCGCAGGATCCGCACCAGCCGGTCGGCGAATCCGGTCACGGTCTCCGGATCGAACAGATCGGTGGCATACGACCACTGCATGAGCAGGCTGCCGTCGGCGGCGCCATCGGTGCCGACACTCAGCTGCAGATCGAACTTCGCCAGACCGGGATCGAAATCGACGACCTCGAGATCCAGCCCCGGCAGGGATACGCTGCGCATATCCGCCGCCGACGCGGCCTCGAAGGCCAGCGCCACCTGGAACAGCGGGTGGTGCGCCTGCGAGCGGCGCGGATTCAGGATGTCGACCAGCCGCTCGAACGGGATATCGGCATGCGAGAAAGCGGCCAGATCGGTACGGCGGACGTCGGCCAGCAGTTCGGTGAACGGCATCGCCGCAGACACCTCGGTACGCAACACGAGGGTGTTGACGAACATGCCGACCAGATCGTCGAGCGCCTGTTCGCCACGGCCGGCGATCGGAGTACCGATAGCGATATCGCCACTGGCCGACATCCGGCTCGACCACGCGGCCAGCACGGCGTGCACCAGCATGAACAGGGTGGTCCCCTGCGAACGGGCCAGATTCTCCAGCTCGGCGCGCAGTGCCGGGTCCACGGCGAAATCGTGGACGGCACCGGAGTTGGAGGCGATCTCCGGACGCGGCCGATCGGCCGGGAGTTCCAGCTGATCGGGCAGATCCCGGAGGTTGTCGACCCAGTACTCGACCTGCTGGGCGGCCACCGAACCCGGATCGTCCTCCGAACCCAGCACCTCGCGCTGCCAGAGCGCGTAATCGGCGTACTGGACCGGCAGCGGCGCCCAATCGGGCGCCACCCCGCGGCTGCGATCGCTGTAGGCGACGACGAGGTCACGCAGCAGCGGCCGCGGCGAGAACCCGTCGGCGCTGATGTGATGCGCGACCAGGACGAAGACATGGTTGCGCTCGTCGAGGCGCAGCAGGGTCGTCTGGAACGGCGGTGCGGCCGTGACATCGAAGACGGTACCGGCCAATGCCAGGATCCGCGCCGGCAGTTCCGCTTCGGTGACGGGCTCGGCGACGAGGTCCAGAGCCACCTCGTCGGCGCGCAGCACCTGCTGGTGCCCGACACCGTCCACCTCGGGGTACACAGTCCGCAGGACCTCGTGCCGGTCCACCAGATCGGCGAGCGCGGCCTGCAGGGCGTCCACGTCGAGGTCGCCGGTGAGCCGGATGGCGAACGGGATGTTGTAGGTGGCCGAGGCGCTGTCGAATCGGTTGAGGAACCACATCCGCTGCTGCGCCAGCGACAACGGCACCCGATCCGGGCGCGGCTGCGGGGCGAGGACCGGCAGACCGGTGCGACCGGTCGCGGTTTCGGCGGCAGCTGCCAGGGCGGACACCGTGGAAGCCTCGAACAGCATCCGCACCGGCACCTGCGCGTCCAGTGCTTGGCCGACCCGGGCCGCGACCTGGGTCGCGATCAGCGAGTTACCACCCAACGCGAAGAAATCGTCATCCGCGCCGATACGGTCCACACCCAGAACATCGGCGAACACGCCCGCCACGATCTCCTCGATCGGAGTCGACGGCGCACGGAACTCACGCGTCTCGAACTCGGGCTCCGGCAACGCTTTACGATCCAACTTGCCGGACGTGTTCAGCGGGAATGCCTCTAGTTCCACGACGGCCGCCGGGACCATGTAGGTCGGCAGGATCTCGCGCACAGCATCCAGCACAGCGGTCTGCACAATCTCCTGCCCCGGTGCCGGCACCACGTAGGCGACCAGCTGCTCGCCCAACTGGGAAGCGGAAACCGTCACCGCGGCCTGGCTCACCTGCGATTGCGCCAGGAACGCCGACTCGATCTCCCCCAGCTCGATCCGCTGACCACGGAACTTCACCTGGAAATCCGTACGACCCAAATACTCCAACACCGGTTGGCCGT
>NZ_BAFV01000060.1 GCF_000308515.1 Nocardia carnea NBRC 14403
AACCATTGACCCGCGCCCCCAACTCGGCATAGGTCACCTGCGAACCATCAGCAGCCACCAACGCCACCGCGCCTCGATGGGCGGCCGTCGTAGCATCCAGCAGCGATACCAAGGTGTCGCCGGAATCCAGCTCCCGGGCCGTCGAATTACGCTCTGCCAGTGCCGCGCGCTCCGCGGAAGCCAGAATATCCAGCTCGCCGACCGCGGACTCCGGCGTCGCGATGATCTCGCCCAGCAGCCGCACGAAGCGGTCGACGAATTCCTGTGCGGTGGCGCGGTCGAACAGATCGGTGGCGTAGGTCAGGTGGCCGCTGACTCCGTTCGGTGCACCGGTGCTGTCGTAGTCGTCACCGATGATCAGGTGCAGGTCGAACTGGGAGATCTCGGTATCGATATCGACACCGGAAACCGTCAGACCGGGCAGTTCCAGACTCGACTGCGCCAGGTTCTGGAACGAGAAACCCACCTGGAACAACGGATGCCGAGCCGTCGAACGAACCGGATTCAGCACCTCCACCAAACGCTCGAACGGCACATCCGCATGCGCGAACGCCTGCAGATCCACCTCACGCTGACGCGCCAGCAAATCAGTGAACGCCTCACCCTGATCCAGCTGCGTCCGGAACACCAGCGTGTTCACGAACATACCGATCAGGTCCTCGAGCGCCTGCTCACCACGACCCGCGATCGGAGTACCGATAGTGATGTCGTCCGTGCCCGACAGTCGCGACAACAGGACCGCGAACGCGGTATGCGCCACCATGAACAAGGTGGCATTCTGCTGCTGCGCCACCCGCTGCAAACCGGCGTGGATCTCGGCGTCGATCTCGACCGCGACCTGGCCGCCGCTGTAGGACTGCACCGCCGGACGCGGACGATCGGCCGGGAGATCGAGCTGATCCGGAATGCCGGCCAGCGCCGACTCCCAGTACCCGATCTGCTCGGCTGCCAGCGAACCCGGATCGGATTCGTCGCCCAGCAGGTTGCGCTGCCAGATACTGAAATCGGCGTACTGCACCGGCAACGGCGCCCAGCCCGGCGCCTCCCCTGCGATCCGCGCGGCATAGGCGGTCATCACGTCCCGGGCCAGCGGGGCGACCGAGGAACCGTCACCGGAGATGTGGTGCACCACCATCGCCAGCACGAATTCACCGGCCGGCACCTCGGCGCCGAGAGCGGGATCCGCTGGTTCGCCCACCTGGAACAGTGCGACCCGCAGCGGGACCTCATCGGTTACGTCGAAACCGGTCGACGCCAATTCCGCAACGGCCGCAACGACCTCCGCGGCGGCCACCGACCGCACCGCGAGCTGCGGTACCGCCCGGCCGACCGGCAGGACGACCTGCACCGGACCCGACTCGGTATCCGGGTACACCGTGCGCAGCACCTCGTGCCGCGCCACCAGGTCCGCGACCGCCGCCCGCATGGCCTCGATATCGAGTTCACCGGACAACCGGATCGCGAGCGGAATGTTGTAGGCCGCCGTATCGCTGTCGAAGCGGTTCAGGAACCACATCCGCCGCTGCGCCAGCGACAACGGCACCGCGTCCTGAACCTCACCCGACTCGGTGACCCGGGTCGGCCGCGGCTGCGGCACCAACGCCGCCCGCCCGCCGGTTCCGGCGTGCTGTTCGACCCGTACGGCCAAACCGGCGACAGTGGGGGCTTCGAACAGCGCACGGACCGGGACAGTCGTATCCAACGCCTTGCTCAACCGCGCCGCAACCTGCGTCGCGACCAGCGAATTACCACCGAGGGCGAAGAAATCGTCATCGGCACCGACGCGATCGGCACCCAGGACCTCGGCGAAGGTATTCGCCACGATCTCCTCGATCGGAGTCGACGGCGCCCGGAACTCCCGCGTCTCGAACTCGGGTTCCGGTAATGCTTTACGGTCCAGCTTGCCGTTGACATTCAACGGCAGCGCATCGAGTTCCACGAACGCCGCGGGAACCATGTACGACGGCAACTGCTGCGCCAGTTCGGACCGGATACGAGCCGCATCCACCCGGACACCGGTGGCGGCTACCGGGACAACGTAGCCGACGAGGCGGTCACCGGTCCGGAGATCCGACTTCGCGACAACCGCCGCCTGCGCGATCTCCGGCAAGGCAAGGAGTGCGGCTTCGATTTCACCCAGCTCGATCCGGAAACCACGAATCTTGACCTGGAAATCGGTACGACCCCGATACTCCAAACCACCATCACGATTCCACGCAACCAGGTCACCCGTGCGATACATCCGCTCACCGGCCGCGAACGGATCGGCCACGAACCGCTCCGCACTCAGATCCACGCGACCGAAATACCCGTGCGCCAACTGCACACCGGCCAGATACAACTCACCGGATACACCATCGGGAACCGGCTGCAACCGGCCGTCCAGCACATACACGCGGGAATTCCACTGCGGCGCACCGATCGGCACCGATACCGTATCCGCCGGCGTGACCCGGTGCGTCGTGATCGACACCGCGGCCTCGGTCGGGCCATAGAGGTTGAACAACCCCACACCCGCATAATCGGCGAGCATCCGCTGCGCGGTAGCCGCCGGCAACGCCTCACCGATGGCCAGCACCCGGCGCAACGACAGAGGCATGCCTTCGTCGGTGAGCAGCAGCGCATCCAGCATCGAAGGAACCACCGTCAAGGTGGTCACGCCTTCGCGGCGCATGAGGGTGTTGAGGTAGGCAGGGTCGCGATGACCGTCCGGGGAGGCGATGGCCATCCGGCCACCACACGCCGCGGCGGTCCAGAACTCCCACACCGACAAGTCGAATGTGGCCGCGGTCTTCAACAGAATCGCGTCCGAGGCGTCCATCGCGAATTCGGCTCGGATATAGCGCAACTGGTTCACGATCGCCGCATGCGGCACCGCCACCCCCTTCGGGCGGCCCGTCGAACCCGAAGTGAAGATCACATACGCCGTATTCGACGCACGCAACGGAGATACGCGCTCGGTGTCCGCAACCGCAGCGGTATCGAAACCACCGAGATCCAGATCGTCGAGCACCACCACCGGCGCGCTGCCGGTCC
>NZ_BAFV01000059.1 GCF_000308515.1 Nocardia carnea NBRC 14403
CGACCCGCTGCCAACGCACCAAGTCACCGGTGCGATACATCCGCGCACCGGCGTCGAACGGGCTCGCCACGAATCGATCGGAACTGAGATCCGGCCGGGTTACGTATCCGCGAGCCAACTGATCGCCTGCCAGATACAGCTCACCGGTGACGCCCTCGGGCACGGGACGCAACCGCGAATCCAACACATACACACGGCTGTTCCACTGCGGCACACCGATCGGCACACTGCCGGTCTCGTCACCCGTGGCCTTCCAATAGGTGATCGACACCGCGGCCTCGGTCGGACCATACAAGTTATGCACCGCAGCATCCGAGACCGCGTGCATCGCAGTCACCGTCTCCGGCGGCAACGCTTCACCGATCACGAACACATGCTCGAGACTCGACACCGCCCCAGCCGTGGTATGCGCAGCGAAAACAGTCAACATCGACGGCACGAAATCGGTGACCGTGACCTGCTGTTCGGCAATCACCCGCGCCAAATACTCCGGGTCGCGGTGACCATCCGGAGTTGCCACCACCAAATGCGCACCTGCCGCAAGCGGGAGGAAGTAACCCCACAGTGAGACGTCGAACGTAGTCGCAGTCTTCTGCAGGTACACATCCGACGCGTCCATCGGATATTCCGCCAGCATCCACGCGACCTGATTCGCAATCGCCGAATGCGGCACCGCCACACCCTTCGGCCGCCCCGTCGAACCCGACGTGAAGATCACATAGGCC
>NZ_BAFV01000058.1 GCF_000308515.1 Nocardia carnea NBRC 14403
ACAATCGTGCGCTCGCCCGGTACGGGATTACTCATTCGGATCGACCCCTCCTGGACGTCGGCTGAGCTATCGGGATACGGCGGACCGATAGCAAACTGTAACTGGGAACAAACGTGCGGCGCCGGATCGTTTATTCCGGCGGCGGTGCCGGGTGAACCAATGCTCGTCAGCGCTTGACACCATGGTATCGGTCCGGTTGGACCACGGATCAACTGAGGGCCGCTGCGATCGATCGAGCGGCAACGGCGAAACTGGCGGCGCGGACGGCTGGCGCAGACCGCCCTGTTCTGCGTACCGTGGGGATGTGCGTGACCATCTACCACCTGGCTTGCCGCCGGATCCGTTCGCCGGAGACCCCGCCGACCCGTCCGCCGCGCTCGATGCCATCGAGCCGGGGGAGCCGCTGGATCCTCATGAGCGCCTTGCGGTCGAAGAGGATCTCGCCGATCTCGCAGTCTACGAGGCGCTACTGGCCCACCGCGGTATCCGCGGGTTGGTGGTGAGCTGCGAGGATTGTCGGCAGGATCACTATCACGACTGGGATATGCTGCGCGCCAATTTGTTACAGCTCCTGGTCGACGGCACGGTCCGGCCGCATGAGCCCGCCTACGATCCGACTCCGGAAGCCTACGTCACCTGGGATTACTGTCGCGGCTACGCCGATGCCTCGATGAACGAGGCGTTCCACGGCGACGGGTTCGACGCTTTCGACAGCTGAGTCCTTCGACAGTCGAGTCGGAGCCGCCGGGTCGACCGGCACATGATCGACCGCCATACGACGGCCGATCGTTTTGGCATATCCGCACCAGGTTCACAACGCATCACCCGTACAGACCTGTGACCGCCCACCTCGGGTGGGCGGTCACAGGGTGACAGATATTCGCGAACGCGACCGGTAGCCGTGCCGCGGTTCAGTTGGTGGGCCCGCTGGGAACGATGGTCGTCGGAACAGACGGCGCTCCGGTCTCCGGGACCTGCGGTACCGACGGTTCGGCCGGACCGGGTGAGCTGATCGTGGACGGCGGCACCTGAGAGGTCGGCTCCACCGAATCGATCCCCGGCCCGTCCGAAGTGGTCGGGTCGGGGGTATCCGGGGTGGTGTCGTCCGGTGCGATATCCGGCGCCTGGGTATCCGGCGCCGAAGTGTCCGGATCATCCGTATCGGGTGCCGGCAGGACCGGTGCGGTGACATCCGGCGCGGTCGGCCGGTCGCCACCGGGCCCCGGGGCCTCCAGCGGAAGCTGCTGACCCGGCCGGGACGTGGTGGTCACCGTAGGACCGGGACGCTCGGACGTATCTCCGGGCGTGGCCGGCTGCACCGGTGCCTCCGGATCCGGAGCGGGAGCCTTCTCCTCGAGCTGTGCGGCAATATCCGGTGCGACCTGCCCGACCTGGCCGACCAGTTCACGCCAGCGCGCAGCGAGCTCGTTGCGTTTCACCGGATCGTCCACCTGGGTGGCATTGGCCGAGGCCTGTTCCAACCGGGCCTTGGCCTGGTCCGGCTTACCTTCGTCGAGCAGCTCCTGCGCGGCGGCCAGATTGTCGTCGGCGTACTGCACGACGGTGCTCTGTGCCTGTTCGCTGAACACCACCTCTTTGACGCGCCACAGCGCATCACCGGGTTCGGCCTGATACGAGAACACCGACAGCCCCCCGAACACCAGAGCCAGCGCGGCCGCCGTGGTCGCTATCGGGCGGAGCAGCCGCAGCCGCCCGCCGGATTGCGCACTGATCCGCGCCTGCCGGGCACCGATCTCCTGATTGACCGCCGCGACGACGGTATCGAGATCGGGTGCGTCCGGTAGCGGCGGAGCCACGATCTCGGCCCGCCAATCCGCCAGCAATGTCGCCAGCTGGAGCTCCTCGGTGCTCTCGGTGGGTATGGGCCCGCCCCGGGCGATAGCGTCGATCAGTTCGTCATCACGACGGACCGCGCTGATATCGACCGGTTCGGACCCGGCACCGGAGCCCTCGGCGTAGGGATCGGTGCTCCGCGATCCGCGACGCGCCCACTTGTCGCCCCGACCGCGCCCGCCATCCCTAGCCATATATTTCACCTGCCCTCGCCACTTGTGCCTTCAGTTTTGCGAGCGCCCTGTGCTGGGCGACCCGTATCGCTCCCGCCGTACTGCCCACGGCGGTCGCGGTTTCCTCCGCTGACAAACCCATCACCAGTCGCAGGATCAGGATCTCTCGATGTTTCTCCGGCAACGTGGCCAGCAGAGTGTTCATCTGCCGGCTCGTTTCCGATTCGAGAGCTCGCTGCTCCGGTCCGTGGTCTGTAGATATGACATCTGGTACTTCGGCCATCGCCTCCGCCTTGTTACGGGAGGCGTTGCGATGGGCGTCGGCGACCTTGTGCGAAGCGATTCCGTATACGAAGGCCATGAACGGCCGACCCTGGTCCTGATACCTGGGTAGGGCGGTCATGACCGCTAGACAGACCTCCTGCGCGACGTCGTCCGCGGAGAGTTGTCCACGCTCCGCGGCACCGATCCGCGCGCGGCAATATCGCATCACCAGCGGACGGACCAATTTCAGTACCTGAGCTAGAGCGGACCTGTCGCCCTGCGCGGCAGCGGCGACGGCGCGGTCCAACTCTTCGCCCGTGTGCGTCATCGTCAGCGGATTTCCTGGCGTTACAAAGTGGCACGGCCGGTAGCGACCTGTGCTTCCGCCGGTCCAGCGGAACGGGATCAACAATAGGACACGGCCGCCCGCACGGGTCGAGACGGTAGAACCTGGGTTACCGTCCGCTATCGCGAAATCGCCCGCCACGCCTAGAGATGAGCGCACGACACGCCTCTGCGTCGGCCGCCGCGGAGGCGTGTCCGGCGGCCGGTTCCGCGGCGGACGCCGGTAGACCGGTTCGCAACATTGCGCACGCCCAGCGCAGCGGTAGCAGGCCCGATTCCCGGCATTGCTCGTCGACCAGGGCAGCGAGTTCGGCAGCCCGCGCGGTATCGCCGGTGACCCCGGCGGCCGCGGCGACCAGCAGTCGCGATTTCACCGTGTGGCGAATCGAGGGGCCGTGCTCGGCCAGGCCCAGCGCGATCTCCGCCGCCGCCAGGGCCTCATCGGCCCGGCCGCCGGCCAGTGCGGTTTCGGCACGTACCCAGTGCAGCCGGACGAGCGCACGAGAACGATCGACGGCCGCCTCACTGCCGCCTCCCCGAGCGGCACCGGAGCGCATCGGACCGGATGGGAGCTCGGCATCCAGCAGCGCACCGCAGCGGTCCAGCAACCTGGTGGCGAGCGCGAGCCTGCCGGTACCCAGCGCATCGGCGGCGAGACCGGTCAGTGCATCGGCTGCGGCATCGACCAAGTCGGGGACGCGGTAGAAACCAGCCGCGCAAGTATCGGCCGGTCCTGGATGTTCGGCGCAGCCCGCTACGCCCCCCGCGCTCACAGCGCCCGCACTCGCGCCACCCGCGGGGTCCGCGTCCGCGAGCCGACTCGACCGGCGACACCGCCCCGGACTGTTCGGATCGATGGGTTCCGCGCTCCACTGCCCGGAAGCAGGGGCGCCGGGCAATCGCGGCAGCACCAGTGCGGCGGCATGACCGTCGTCGTGCGCGGCCCGCGCATGCCGGCCGAGTTGGCGCCGTAACGATCCCTCGGTGGAGGCGGCGAGCGAGAGCAGCACCGGATCGCCGGTGCTCGCCTGCAGCCGGCGCAGGGCGATACGGGCGGCCGCATAGTGGCCCGTACCCCCCAAGGCCACGGCTCGCCACCACATTTCGAGGCTGCTGTCCGGCTCTGGCAACTCGGCAGCGGACCGATGCTGCCGTGGCCCGAAAGCGAAGTCGGCGAGCCGGGGAGAGCGGGTTTCGGAGGGGAGAACCGGGGCGGACACGGGTGCACTGTACCGAGGCCCGGCCGGGCCGGCGGCCGGTGAATCGGCCGGGCCGAACCAGGGCGGGTGTTTCAGCAATCTTTCAGCATTAATCGAATCGACCGTGTTTCGATCAGGTTAAACTCCGCCCATCAATCCATGAGCGGATACGCATCGAATTCAGCAACGTTTCGCTTAATTAACCCAGAAGCCGCCCGGCCGCCATCTGTAATCGTACCGAGATCAGCGATTCCGGCCCCGATACGGGCCCGGATCGTGTACACATTTCGGTCCGGACCGTTCCCGCACCCCATATGGAGATCACTACCTGCGAAAACGTCGACCAGCGCCGACGGATCGAGCAGCAGGCAGCAGGGTAACCACACAGTATCGCCGGAAGATTAGCGAAAGTAAACAGCCAGATGGGTTAAATTCATGCCGCAAAATATTCGACAAATCAGCGCGCCGAACTGTTGACGGAATTTCCCCGTTACCCCTAACGTAACTCATCGCCACGAACGGCGCCGGGCGAAAAATCGCCCGGGATGCCTACGGTCCGAGCGTTCACACGAACGCCGGGCACCACCCGAGAAGTTGACCCATCACTCGCTCGACAATGCCGACGAGCTCGCGTCTACGAGGAGTTCAACCCATGCCCATGCCCACCCACCTTCCCGGACCGAACGCCGATATCTGGGACTGGCAGATGCGCGGTTCCTGCCGGGGTGTGGACTCGGCGGTGTTCTTCCATCCCGACGGGGAACGCGGCCGGGCCCGGGCAGCTCGCGAGCTGCGCGCCAAGGAAATCTGCCGAACCTGCCCGGTCCTCATGCAGTGCCGGTCACACGCACTGAAGGTCAGTGAGCCCTACGGAATCTGGGGCGGGATGTCGGAAACCGAACGCGAAATGCACGCGCGCCGCAACCGGCGCCGAATGGCGGTGTAGCCGCTTCGGCCGGCATCTGCCGTGGCAGGGCCCGTTTCGTCGGTGCCCGGCAAGCTTCGGCGCCTTCCCCAGCGGGTACGACACCGTCTCTTCCGCGGGGCCACATACGGTCTCGGTCATAGCGTGGGGTTATTGTTATGACCGATGACACACGAGAGTATCGAGCTCTCAGCGCTGCTGCAGCGCTGTGGCCATTCGGACGCCGAAGCTTTCGCCGAACTCTACGATCGGACCCGCACGCGGGTCTTCGGTCTGGTGTTGCGTGTCCTACAGGATTCGGGGTTCGCCGAGGAGACCACGCAGGAGGTCTACCTGCAGACCTGGCGTACCGCGGCGAGTTTCGACCCGGCCCGCGGTTCGGCGGTGACCTGGCTGATGACACTGGCCCATCGCCGTGCGGTCGACCGCGTACGTGCCGAACAGGCGCATACCCAGCGGGAGATCGCCTACGGCGCCCGGGTACTCGGGCACGACTACGACGAGGTCATCGAGGAGGTCGAGCGCAAACTCGACCATCAGGCCGTGGTGATCGGCCTGCGTAGCCTCACCGATAACCAGCGCGAGGCGATATCGCTGGCCTATTACGACGGCCGGACGTACGCGGAGGTCGCGCGGCATCTCGATATCGGCCTGCCGACCGTCAAATCCCGGATCAGAGACGGGCTGCTGAGATTGAAGAAGAGTATGGCGGCCGCCCCGCCCATCGGCGAGCGGCGGCCGATACGAGAACGGGCCGTTCACATTCCGCGCAGAGTGTGAACGGCCCGTTCTCTGTGTCCCTACCGATCCCGGCCGGTGGCCGGCCGGGAGATCGGATCAGTGGGCGTGACCGTGCCCGTGGTCGTCTTCTTCTTCGGCGGGCTTTTCCACCACGGCACTTTCGGTGGTGAGCACCATCCGCGCCACCGAGGCGGCATTGATGACGGCCGAGCGGGTCACCTTGACCGGGTCCACGACACCGTCGGTGAGCAGATCACCGTAGGTCAGGGTGGCGGCATTGAAGCCTTCCTTGCCCTCGCCGACCTTGCTCACCACAACGGCACCGTCCAGACCGGCGTTGCTGGCGATCCAGTACAGCGGCGCCCGCAGCGCGCCGCGCAGCACCTCGGCACCGACGGCCTCGTCACCGGACAGGCCGGCGATCAGGCTGTCGAGCTTGGTACCGGCCTGCACGAGCGCGGTACCGCCGCCGGGCACGATGCCCTCCTCGACGGCCGCCTTGGCCGCGCTGACCGCATCCTCGACCCGGTACTTACGCTCCTTGAGCGCGGTCTCGGTGGCCGCGCCGACGCGGATCACCGCGACGCCGCCGGCCAGTTTGGCCAGCCGCTCCTCGAGCTTCTCCCGGTCCCAATCGGAATCGGTGGCCTCGATCTCGCGGCGCAGCTGCGCGCTGCGGGCGGCGATATCGTCCTGGGTGCCGGCGCCGTCGACGACCGTGGTGGTGTCTTTGGTGACCACCACGCGGCGGGCCGAACCGAGTACCTCGAGGCCCGACTCACGCAGGTTGATGCCCAGATCGGGGTTGACCACGGTACCGGCGGTGACGACGGCCAGATCGTCGAGGAACGCCTTGCGGCGATCACCGAAGAACGGCGCCTTGACCGCGACGGCCTTGAGGGTCTTGCGGATGGAGTTGACCACCAGGGTGGACAGCGCCTCACCCTCGACGTCCTCGGCGATGATCAGGACCGGCTTACCGGATTCGGCGATCTTCTCCAGCAGCGGCAGCAGGTCCGGCAGGGAGCTGATCTTCTCGCGGTGCAGGAGGATCTGCGCATCCTCCAGTACGGCTTCCTGGCTGTCGCCGTCGGTGATGAAGTACGGCGACAGGTAGCCCTTGTCGAACTGGACACCCTCGGTGACCACCAGTTCGGTCTGCAGAGTGGAGGACTCCTCGACGGTGACCACACCGTCCTTGCCGACCGTGGTCAGCGCCTTGCCGACCATTTCGCCGATCTCCGGGTCCCGCGAGGAGACGGTGGCGACCTGGGCGATGGCCTGTTCGCCGTTGACCGGGGTGGCCGCGGCCACCAGGGCCTCGGAAACCGCGTCGGCGGCCTTGGCCAGGCCGGAACCGATGGCGATCGGGTTGGCACCGGCCGCGATGTTCTTCAGACCGCCGCGCACCATCGCCTGGGCGAGCACGGTGGCGGTGGTGGTGCCGTCGCCGGCCACGTCGTTGGTCTTGGTGGCGACGCTCTTGACCAGCTGGGCGCCGAGATTCTCGAACGGATCCTCGAGATCGATATCACGCGCGATGGTGACACCGTCGTTGGTGACGGTGGGGCCGCCGAACGATTTGGCCAGCACCACATGCCGGCCACGCGGGCCGAGAGTGACCTTGACCGCGTCGGCGAGCTTGTCGACACCGCGCTCCAGTGCCCGGCGAGCCTGCTCGTCGAACTGGATCTGCTTTGCCATATGTCTTCGCTCCTGTATCTGGTGCGCTTCGAGTTGTGTGGCACAACGCACTCCGCCCCGGGTCAGCGTTCGACACCGGGGCGGAATGCATGCGCGGCAGTCGGATTATTTGCCGACGACAGCCAGCACGTCGCGCGCGGACAGGATCAGGTATTCCTCACCCTGGTACTTGATCTCGGTACCGCCGTACTTGCTGTAGATGACGGTGTCGCCCTCTGCGACATCCAGCGGGATGCGCTTTTCACCTTCGTCGTCCCACCGGCCGGGGCCGACGGCGACAACGGTGCCTTCCTGCGGCTTCTCCTTGGCCGTATCAGGGATGACCAGGCCGGAGGCGGTCGTCGTCTCGGCCTCGTTGGCCTGGACGAGGATCTTGTCCTCGAGCGGCTTGATGTTCACGCTCGCCACGTTGAGCCCTCCACTTTCAGGGGATAACGGTCGTCCGGAACTGTTGTTCCGGACCATCGATTTCGGTCACGATGCTGACCCTGCGCATAGCCCCGTCGTCGCGGGTGCCGGGACCGCCTGCTCAGTAGTCAAGCCTGGCACCGGGCAACAATCGGTGCCAGCTAGCACTCTATACATGAGAGTGCCAGCGCTCAAGGGCAGGCGGTGCCAACCCGCCGATCGGCCCCGTGAACAGCGAGATGATCTTGCTGTCACCAACACGCCAGCGGACGCGGCCGCTGGTCGCCGGGTTGGGGGCGGGCCACGGCGGGTAACCCGAGAGAAACAGGGCTTCCCAATGATTCTCCGACTCTGTAACGTTCGGATAACAGATCGTGGCACCATGGGTGATGGTTGTTCGCGAGCCCACCGCTTCCCGCAGACGGCGATGGTCTCGCGAACAGCCTCGCCCCATGTCCGGACAGGCCGGCGCGAACGACGAGGTTCCCGCTCGAAAGGAGGTGAAGAGAATATGCGTACGTCGCTCGGCATCTCCGCCGGGAACGAGGTGGTGTGCTCCGCACTGGTCACCACCGCGGCCAACGGTGCGCGGAAGTTCGACTACCGGGTCGTCTCGGCGGAGGAACATTCCGACCTCGGCGATCTCGTCGCGTCCTCGATCGAGTTGATGACGACCCAGCTGCCCGGGAGCCATCAGCACGAAGCCGTTTTCGGACCGCATGTTCCCGCCCCCAGGACCTCCGGTCTCGACGTCGTCGCCGAACGCCCGCCCACCGGCGTCGCCGTGGCCTACCGCGGTAAGGAACAGGCCCAGGCGATCCGGATGGCCACCGGCAGACACCGCGAACCGCAATTGGTTCCGGAGACCACCGCGGCGCTCACCTTCCTGCGTGATACCGGCCTGCTGGACCGATACGGCACGGTCGCGGTGATCGATCTCGGCGCCTCCGGCTGCACGGTCTCGGTGGCCGATCCGGCCGACGGTACGGTCCTGCACACCGCCCGCACCACAACGGTGAGCGGGCGCGCGATCGACGATCTGCTGTACCGGCACCTGGTCGATCAGCACTATGCCCGGCGCGGCACCCGGCCCAACCGGAGTGTGCTGGTCAATCGAGCGCGCACCGCCAAAGAACATCTGTCGGTCACCCAGGCCGTCACCATCGACCATATCGCCGGCCGGCCGCTCAAACTCACCCGTACCGATTTCGAACTCCTCGCCGCCCGCCTGCTGCGCGAACTGGCCCGGTTCACCTCGATGACCTTCGGCCTGGCCGACCGGTCGCCGGAAGCGGTCGTGGTGATCGGTGGCGGAGCGAATATCCCGGCGGTACTGGAAACCCTGCGCAGCGAACTGGATCTGCCCGTCCTGACGGTGCCGGACCCGGACGCCGTGATCGCCAAAGGCGCCGCGCTGCTGGCCGATACCGCCAGCTCCACCACGCCGATCGGCGCACTCGCCCCCGACAAGTCCGGGAACACCCTGCTCAAGGCATTCGGTACGGTCGCCGGCGCCATTGTGGTGGTCGGGCTGATCGTCGGCTACGGAGTGAACACCGGCACACCGAATTCCGACGACGAGGTCTCCCCCGCCGGCACCACCAGCAGCGCGCAGGTACCGCCCACCACCACGGCCGCAGCGACCACCTCTGTTGCCCCCACCACCACCGAGGCGGCGCCGCAGCCGATCGAAGAACCCGCCGAGACCGGTACGCCCTACGTGCCGACCTACGAGCCCACCTACGAACCGCCGGTGACCACCGAACCGCACACCGGCGAGGCACCCTCCACCAGCAGCGAGCCGACCTCGCCCACCGAACCGACGACGATCACCGGCACCACCACCCCGCCGTCCTCGCAGCCGACCTTGCGCCCGGACCCGAATCTGCCGCCCATCCCGTTCCCGGAAGGGCTGGGCCCGGGCGTTCTCGCACCGCCGCTGCCCCTCGAAGAGTCACCGGCCCCGGACGCCCCGTCCACCTCGGACACCCCGTCCGAGGAAGGCACTCAGAGCACCGAAACCACCTTCCAGGTCACGCCCCCGCCGCCCGCGCCGGCACCCCGGCTTCCGGGTACGGGGTCGGCGGGGTAGCGCGCCTCTGCCCCATACGACCCGCGATTCCGCCTGCGCCACGCCATGAGCCGGCCGTCGCTCTCGTCGGCCGTTCCGACCGGGTTGTGGAAGTCGCGTACGGCGGCGCCTTTCGACAACCCGCCTACCGGTCCGCGGCTCGACACGGGACAGCCGCCTCCTGCACGCCGGGCCTCCCGGCTCAGCAGTGGGCAAGGTGGCCGAGGTGAACCGGCGGCCGAAACCGACCGCTCAGCTCACTTGGCTGACCGATACCGGCAGACCCGGATCACTGGCCACCGACAGAGGCGAGGGTTCGGCGCCGCCGCCGATCACATGGGCGCCCAGCGCGGCGATCATCACACCGTTATCGGTGCACAGCCGCGGTTTCGGTATCCGCAGCGTCAAACCGGCCGCGGCACATCGTTCTTCGGCCATCGAGCGGATACGGGTGTTCGCGGTGGCACCGCCGCCGAGCACCAGCGTGTCCGCACCCACATCCTGGGCCGCCCGGACCGCCTTCATGGTCAGCACATCCGCGACCGCTTCCTGGAACGAAGCCGCGATATCGGGTATCGGCAACTCCTCGACACCCTGCCGGTGCTGCGCCTCCACGTACCGGGCCACTGCGGTTTTCAGCCCGGAGAAGGAGAAATCGTGGCGGGCATCGCGCGGACCGGTCATTCCGCGGGGGAAGGCGATCGCCGCCGGATCGCCGGTGACCGCGGCCGCGTCGAGTGCGGGGCCTCCGGGGTATCCGAGGCCGAGCAGGCGGGCTACCTTGTCGAAGGCTTCACCGGCGGCATCGTCCACGGTGCTGCCCAATTCGATCAGTGGCCGCGACAGATCTTCGACATGCAGCAGATGCGTATGCCCACCGGAAACCAGCAGCGCCACACACGGCGGCATCGGGCCGTGCTCGAGCGTGTCCACGGCGACGTGACCGCCCAGATGATTCAACGCATAGAACGGGATATCCCACGCCGCGGCATAGGCTTTGGCGGCCGCCACCCCCACCAGCAGCGCGCCCGCGAGCCCGGGCCCGATGGTCACCGCAAGGGCGTCGGGGGCAACGATCCCGGCGGTGGACAGGGCGCGGCGCATGGCCGGCACGATCGCCTCGAGATGGGCACGCGACGCGATTTCGGGAACCACCCCGCCGAAGCGGGCATGTTCGGCGACGCTCGAGGCCACCTCGTCGGCGAGCAGTTCACAGCTGCCGTCCGGATGGCGCCGCACGATTCCGACGCCGGTTTCGTCACAGGAACTCTCGATCCCCATGACGATCACGACAGCACCCCGTCCGGAGTACGCGGGACGACACCCGCGGGAACGTCTTCCAGCGCGGGCCGGCGCATCGTGTACGCATCGGCGCCACTGGGGTGGTAGTAGTTCTTGCGCAGCCCGATGATGTGGAAACCGTGTTTGGCGTACAGCGCGATCGCCGGCGCGTTATCGGTGCGCACCTCCAGGAACACCGGACCGCCGCGGCGCCCGGCCTCGGCCAGCAACGCCTCCAGCAGAACGGTGCCGATACCGGCGCGATGGCAGGCCGGATCGACCCCGATGGTGTGCACTTCGGCTTCCGGATGCTCGGCATCGCCGAGCAGCGCGATCCCCGCGTAGCCGACCATCTTCCCGGACTCGTCGCGCGCGGTGATGTAGCGGTTGTAGCGGGCCGAGAGCTCCGAGCGGAACGATACGGCCTGCCACGGGTCGTCCTCCGGGAACAGCAGCTGCTCCAATTCCACACAGCCTGCGATATCGGCCGGTGCCATGGGTTCTATCCGGATCCCCATCGTCACGCTCCCATCCGGTCGAGGGTGCGGTAGCTTTTCTCGACCGCGTCGGGTCGCCGCAGATACATCGGAACCAGCGGCTCCGGGGTCGCGCCCGAAAGCAACGCGGGCGCCGCCACCTGCACCAGACCGGCGGGCGACGGAGTCTGTGCGGACAGCACGGGCAGATCGAACAAGGCGGAATGTGCAGCGGACCCGGCGATCTTGGTGGCGCCGGCTGTATCCAGGTCGGCGGGTTTGCCGACCTCGGGTCCGGCGATTCGGCGGATGCCGTGACCGCGGTAGCGCGCGGAATACACCTCGCGGCGGCGGGCGTCGGTGACGACCAGTAGTTCGTCGTCCGGTCCGAGTTCACCGGCACAGTCGGCGGCGAGACCATCCAGACTGCACACACCGTGCACCGGAATACCCAGCGCATCACCGAACGCGGCGGCGGTGGCCATTCCGACACGCAGCCCGGTGAACGGTCCGGGACCGATCCCGGCCACCACTGCCGCGATATCCGTGCGGGCGATCCCCGCTTCGGAAATACATTCCAGAATCTGCGGGGTGAGTGCTTCGGCGTGGGCGCGGGCATCGACGAGCGTCCGGACGGCGAGGGTCCGCGGGCGGGCGGTGCCCGGGCTGTTCGCACCGGCCGCCGCCTGCTCCAGCTCGACCAGTCCCGCCGTGACGGCAGGCGTCGCGGTGTCGACAGCAAGTGCAAGCATGATTTGGTCCACGATACCGGGTGACCGACCGCACACGATGGTGGCGCACGGCTACTCGCCGGGGCCGGTGGCCACCCACTCCCAAGTAGCCGTCCGCACTTCGGATTCCGGTTCGCGGGCCATCCGCACCAGTAGATGGCGGCCCGTCAGCCGTTCCACCACACCGCTGCCCCACTCCACCACGACGACCGCGTCGTCGAGTTCGGTATCGAGATCGAGGGCGTCGAGTTCGTCCAGGCTGCCGCCGAGCCGGTAGGCGTCGACATGTACCAGCGGCACCGGCGGACCGTCCGCGCGCGGGCCCGCGGCATGGCGGCGGGCGATCACGAAGGTCGGTGAACTGACCCGGCCACCGACCCCCAGACCTGCGGCGATACCGCGGGTGAGCGCAGTTTTACCGGCCCCGAGCGGGCCGTCGAGTACCACCAGATCACCCGCACGCAGGCCGCTCGCGAGTTCGCGGCCGAGCGCCTCGGTATCGGCGACGGTCGGTAGTTCGCGTTCGAACCGCTGCTCGGATGCGGTGGGTTGCCCCTCGCTGTGATCAGCCACCGGCGGCCTCGCTCAGACCGTCCTCGCCGACCACCCCGGCGCGTAGCAGCAGCCGGTCCAGGGCAGCATTCGTCTCGTCCGGATACTGCAACTGCGGCATATGCGCGCACTCCGGCAGCCGGACAAGTTCGCAATCGGCCAATTCCCGCGCCAGCGTACGAGAATTGCGAAACGGAATCACCAGATCGCGAGCACCGCCGAGTACCAGCACCGGAACCTCGCGCAGCACCGGCAGTGCCGCGGCCTCGTCGTGTAATTCGATGGCCTTCAGGAACTTCACCACGGTTTCCACCGGTGTCCGGTCGATCATCATGGTGGTGAACCGCGACAGAGTCGGGCTCACCGGGCCGTGGAACGAACTCACATGCAGGATCGGCGTGATGATGTGCCGGGCGGTGACCCGTCCGGCCTGCACCAGCGCCGGCGCGGCGTGCACGGCCAACCGGAACCCGTCGATCGCCGGATTACGCAGGAGCTGGCCGATCCCGGCGGAGGTCACCTCCGCGGCGGCGGTGGACAGCAGGGCCACGGCCCGCACGCGCTGCGCGAACAGATCACCCGCATGCGCGGCGGCGGCCAGCACCGCCATTCCGCCGAGAGAATGCCCGACCAGGATCAGCGGTCCGCGCGGAGCCTTGGCGTCGATCACCGTGAGCAGGTCGCGGCCGAGCTGGTTCACCGTGCAGCTGTCGGTTTCCGGGGTGCCCGACCGGCCGTGCCCGCGCAGATCGAACAGCACCATCCGCAGCCGCGACCCCCAGCGTTGCGCCAGATGCCGGCGCTGGAAATGGAAGGACTCCATGCTGTTACAGAAGCCGTGGACGAAAACCACGGTCGCCTCGGCATCGCCGGTGCCCCATTCACGGGTGGCGAGGCAGACCCCGTCGTCGGCGATCACCTCGCCGGCGCGGTCGAGGTCGATCAGCGCGAAGTTCTCGTCCCGGTATTCGTCGCGCACCGGCGGCCACAGCACTTTCGCGCCCGCCCGGCGCAGTGCGTGTACACCGGCCATGGCGCCCACCACACCGGCCGTGGCCAGCCCGCCGCGTAACAATGTCGTCCGTGGTTTCACCGCGTTCCTCCCCGATAACGCCGGTGTACCCGGCCACGCGGCGCGCACACCACTTCGTAGTGGATGGTGCCGAGCAGGTCCGCCCAGTCCTGGGCACGCGGTTCCCCGCGGGTGCCGGGGCCGAACAGGATGGCGGCATCGCCCTCCACGACCCCGTCGCTGTTGTCGCCGAGGTCGACCACGAGCTGGTCCATACAGACCCGGCCGCGGTTCGGCCGCCGCCGGCCGGCGACCCACACCTCCATCCGGTTGCCGAGCGTCCGGAACACCCCGTCGGCGTACCCGGCCGGGATCAGCGCGACAGTGGTGTCGGCGGGTGCGATCCACTCGTGGCCGTAGGAAACGCCCTCCCCCGCGGCCACCTCCTTGACCAGCGCCACCTCGGCCTGGAAGGTCATCGCGGGCCGCAGATCGAATTCGCCGATATCCGGAACGGGCGTCAGGCCATAGACGGCGATCCCCGGGCGGACCATGTCGAACGCCAGATCCGGCCTGGTCAGAGTGGCCGCGGAGTTGGCCAGGTGCACGAGTTCGGGTTCCAGTCCGTACTCCTTGGCGGTGGCGATGGCTTCCAGGAACCGGTCGCGCTGCCGATCGATCACCGGGTTGTACGGCTCGTCGGCATGGGCGAGATGGGAGAAGATCGCGCGGAACCGGACGATGTCCTCGTCGACGAGTTTTCGCAGGTCGGCGAGCACCCTCGGATAGACGAGCGGATCGACACCGTTGCGGTTGAGCCCGGTATCGACCTTCAGCGTGACGATCGCGCGACGGCCCAGCTCACGGGCGGCCGCGGCCACCGCTACCAGCTGTTCCGGCGAGGAGATACCGATCTCGATATCGGCGGCGACGGCGGCGGCGTAATCGGCGTCACAGACATTGAGCCAGCACAGGATCGGTGCCTCGATGCCGGCGGCCCGCAGCTCCACTGCCTCCTCGATCGTGGTGACCCCGAGTTCGGCCGCCCCGGCGGCCAGCGCCGCCCGGGCGACCTCGACGGCCCCGTGGTTGTAACCGTCGGCCTTGACCACCACCATCACCGCGGCGTCGCCGGCGTGTGCCCGCAGAACGCCCACATTGTGCGCGATGGCCTCCAGATCGACGACCGTCTCCACTTGCCCATTCACATCTGCCGATACTGCCATCTCCCCGAATCGCCGGGTGCGATGCCCACCTGCCTATGCCTCACCGACCTGCATCGGCCCGTCCGGCAGCACCGGTAGTGGAGCCATCGCAGCCGGACGTCGTCATCAGCGCATCAGCTGGTATCGCAGGTGTGCACTTCTTCGGATTCGACGCACTGGCTGTAGCGACGAAGAAAGCAGCACAATAGGCAGAGCCTCAGCCGAATCTGCGCGGGCGCAGGATTCGAACCGACTCGGGTGTCCACCTTTGTACCGCTGTCTCGAAGCCGGGCACCCCCGCCCGCCGGCATCCTGCGAGCTATCGCCTCATCGGCTGGGCGGCAGAGCCCGCAAATGCGCGATGGCTTGCCGGAGATGACGTAGCAGGGGCCCGGCCGAGATCGGGGCGGCGCCGGACTCCACGGAGTGTGCGGCGATATCGGCGGCGGTTGCGTGCGCCCGCGCCGCCGCAGCCGCGGCCCATCCCGGTTCCCGGCCCGCGGCGAGCAGGGCGCCGATCACACCCGACAGCACATCGCCGGCCCCGGCCGTCGCTGCCCAGGAGCCGCCGGCCTCGTTGACCAGCACCGGCCTGCCGGGTTCGGCGATCAGGGTCGCCCGTCCTTTGAGCAGAACGGTGACCTGCCATGTTTCGGCGAGTTCACGCACCGCTGCGACCCGATCCGGGCCGGGTTCGCGGCCGGTGAGTCTGGCGAACTCGCCGGCGTGCGGGGTGAGCACCGTGGCTGCCCGGCGACCACGGACCAGTTCGGGTTGCTGCGCCAGCAGAGTGAGACCGTCGGCATCGACGACCACCGGCAGATCGGTGGCGAGGATCTCGGCGAGGCGGTCGCGGGCGCTGCGATCGGTCCCGGAGCCGGGGCCGAATATCCAGGATTGAACCCGGCCGGTAGCGGCCAGATCGGGGGTCGCGATCACTTCCGGGTACTGCGCGAGGACTGCCCGGCCTGCGGTGCCGACATAGCGGACCATCCCCGAGGTCGCGGCGACCGCCGCCCCGGTACAGAGCACCGCCGCGCCCGGATAGGTCTCGCTGCCGGCATGCACCCCGACAACTCCCTGCGTGTACTTGTCGTCCTCCGCCCCGGGCACCGGCCATCCAGCCCCCACTTCCGCCGGGTCCAGCGCGGCGAGCTGCGGGGCCGGCAGTCGTAAACCGATGGGCACCAGCACGATCCGGCCGCAACGCGACGCCGCCAGCGCGTGCACCGGTTTCCGGGCACCGAACGCGACGGTGACCGCCGCCTGCACCGCGGGCCCGTCGACCGCCCCGGTATCCGGATCGACACCGCTCGGCAGGTCGGCAGCGATTATCGGAACCGTCAGCCCCGCAACGATTCCGGCCGCAGCAGCACGCAACGACCCCCGTCCGGATATCCCGACGATCCCGTCCACCACCACATCCGCACCGGCCAATTCCGCAAGGGCCGCAGCCGGTTCAGCACATACCCGGCCACCGGCCCGGCGCAGTGCGGCAAGTCCGGCGGTATGGGCACGTTCCGGTTTCAACAGCACCGCGGTCACCGCCACGCCACGCCGGCACAGCATCGATCCCGCCCACAACGCATCCCCGCCGTTGTCCCCGGAGCCCACCAGCAGGCCCACCTTCCGGCCCGCGATTCCGCCACTGCGGGAGCGCAGTTCGGCCGCCACCACCGTGGCCAGCCCATAGGCGGCGCGCCGCATCGGCGCCCCCGCGGAGACCCGGGTGAACAATTCGGCCTCCGCGGCCCGCACCTCGTCGGCGGTGTAATAACCGGACAGTTCGCGCACCGAACACACCTCCGCAGTCGACAGCCCACGACGCCAGCAGACTACGCTTGGCCGTCATGCCCCGACCTCACCGTGCCGTATCGGCCGCCGTCACCGGACTTATGCTCGTGGCGGCCCTGCTGGCCGGTTGCGGATCCGACGAGCCCGCCCCTTCCCGCACCGATACGTCGGTCACCGGGTCGGCGGAGAAGCCGGAGGCGACGGTGACCGTCTTCGTCGAGGAGGACGCTTTCTCACCGGCCGAACTCACCATCACCGCGGGCGATACCGTGTCCTGGCATTTCGACGGCGATATCCCGCACGGCGTCCAGGGCATCGGCGACAAGGCGATGGGCCTGAACAGCCCGCTGTTCGAGGTCGGCGATTGGAGTTACACCTTCACCGCACCGGGCGAATACCGCTACCTGTGCCCGATCCACCCGGATATGCGCGGAACGATCACCGTCGAAGAAGCGTGATCGGCTGCCCGCGCCCGAAAACGGCGACGCGGGTTACCGCTATTCCACTGTCACGGATTTGGCGAGGTTACGCGGTTTGTCCACGTCGTAGCCGCGGGCCTGCGCCACCTCGGCGGCGAAGATCTGCAGCGGAACCGTCGACAGCAGCGGCTGGTACAGCGTCGGCGCGGACGGGATCTCGATCAGATCGTCGGCGAACGGCCGGACCAGATCGTCACCCTCCTCGGCGATCACGATCGTGCGCGCCCCCCGGGCCTGGATCTCGCGGATATTGCTGAGCAGTTTGGCGTGCAGCACCCCGCGCCCCTTCGGCGACGGCATCACCACGATCACCGGCAGCCCGTCCTCGATCAACGCGATCGGACCGTGCTTGAGCTCACCCGCCGCGAAACCCTCCGCGTGCATGTACGCGAGTTCCTTCAGCTTGAGCGCACCTTCGAGCGCCACCGGGTAGCCGACGTGGCGGCCGAGGAACAGGATGGTGCGCTCGCGCGCCAGTTCCCGGGCGATCGCCCGCACCTGCGGTGCCGTTTCCAGCACCCGGTCCACCAGTTTCGGCATAGCCTCCAACTCGGCGAACTCGCGCGCCACCTCATCGGGGTACTTGGTGCCGCGCGCCTGCGCCAACGCCAGCCCGACCAGCAGGTTCGCCGTCACCTGGGCGAGGAACGCCTTGGTGGACGCCACCCCGATCTCCGGCCCGGCGCGGGTGTAGAGCACCGCATCGGATTCGCGGGGAATCTGCGCACCGTTGGTATTGCAGACCGCCAGCACCCGCGCCTTCTGGCTCTTGGCATGCCGGACAGCTTCCAGCGTGTCGGCGGTCTCACCCGACTGCGATACCGCGACCACCAGGGTCGAGCGGTCCAGCACCGGGTCGCGGTACCGGAATTCGCTGGCCAGCTCCACTTCGACGGGCAGCCGGGTCCAGTGCTCGATGGCGTACTTCGCGACCAGGCCGGAATGGTAGGCGCTGCCGCAGGCCACCACGAACACTTTCTCCACATCGCGGAGTTCCTGGTCGGAGAGGCGCTGCTCGTCCAGCACGATCCGGCCGTCCAGGCCGGGGGTCTGGTCGAAATGACCGATGAGCGTATCGGCGACCGCGCCGGGCTGCTCCTCGATCTCCTTGAGCATGAAGTAGTCGTGGCCGCCCTTCTCGGCGGCGGCGAGATCCCAGTCGATGGTGAACGGCCGGGAGTGCACACCTTCGGTAGACCCGTGGAAGTCGGTGACGCGGTAGCCGTCGGCGGTGATCACCACGGCCTGGCCCTCACCGAGCTCGACGGCTTCGCGGGTGTGCTCGATGAACGCGGTGACATCGGAGGCGATGAACATCTCGTTCTCGCCGACCCCCACCACGAGCGGGGTCGAATGCCGGGCCGCCACGACCGTGCCCGGATGGTCGGCGTGGGTGAAAACCACCGTGAAGGCGCCCTCGAGCCGCCGCAGTACGGCCAGCACGCTGGCCTCGAAATCGCCCGCGGTCGGCCCTTCGGCGTAGGCCCGCGACACCATGTGCACGGCGACCTCGGTATCGGTTTCGCTGCGCAGCTCGACCCCGGCGTCCTCGAGTTCGCGGCGCAGCTCGACGAAGTTCTCGATGATGCCGTTGTGCACGACCGCGACCTTGCCGCTCGCATCCTGATGCGGATGGGCGTTGCGATCGGTCGGCGCGCCGTGCGTGGCCCAGCGGGTATGCCCCATTCCCGTGGAGCCGGCGAACACGCCCGGGCCCGCCGCGTCCAGCGCCTCTTCCAGATTGCTCAGCCGGCCGGCGCGCCGTTCGATCGCGGCCTGCCCGGTGCCGTCGAGAATCGCCACGCCCGCGGAGTCATAACCTCGGTACTCCATGCGGCGCAAGGCAGCGACGACGACGCCCAACGCGTCCCGGTACCCGACGTACCCCACGATTCCGCACATGGCTCCCCAGAGTACTTATCGGCTAACGTTCTCGTCGTGTCGGCGTCTGTGAAATCACTTCTGAGCACTCTGACCAGCCGCGGCCCGCACCGGGTGCTCCGCGGGAACCTGGCCATCGCGGGCCAGCCCGGGGTGGTGTACACGCCCGAGAGCGGCCGCGACCTACCGGCTGTGGCCTTCGGCCACGGCTGGCTCAACGGTGCCGGTAACTACTCCACGCTGCTGGAACACCTCGCGTCCTGGGGCATCGTCGCCGCCGCGCCGGATACCGAACGCGGCCCGCTGGCCTCCCACCTGAACCTGGCCACCGACCTGCTCACCACTCTCGATATCTGCACCGGCGTCCGTCTCGGCGACGGCACCGTCACCGTCCATCCGGACCGCCTGGCCCTCGCCGGCCACGGCATGGGCGCGGGCGCCGCCGTGCTCGCCGCAGCCCAGCGTCGCGTGGCCGCGGTCACGCCTTTGTTCCCTGCGCCCACCACACCGCCCGCCGAATCGGTGGCCCCCGATATCGACACCCCTGCCCTGATCCTGGCCGGCGTCTCCGATATCGACTCCCTGAACTCCAACGCGGTCCCCCTCGCCGCGTCCTGGTCGGGCCCGGCGATCCTGCGCACCCTCGAAGGCGCCGGCCCCAACGGCCTCGCCGAGGGCCGCCGCCTGCTCTCCGCTCTCGGCGGCGGCAAACACGAACCGAAAACGGCCCGCGCCACCCGCGCCCTTCTCACGGGCTATCTCCTGCACACTCTCCTCGGCGACAAGACCTACGCCGGCTTCTCGGATCCGGAGACGTCGATCCGCCACACCCACGTCATCGATCCGGCGGCCGCACTCCACGACCAAGAGGAGACGCGCCAAGCCGCCGCGACCCCCGACCCGGCAACCGTGGGCAAGCTGGTCCGCACACTGCGCAAGTAACCACCGCGACCGGAGCACCTCTTCTCGCACCCTTTCCACACCGCGCCGGTCGCGGCAGCGCGACATGCCCACAGCAGACCGGATAGTGATCCACACCACACCATGTCAGGTTTTTCGAAGCTGCGTTGTCTTGTTTTCGAACCCTCGAAACGAAGGAGACACCGTGAGCAACAACATCGATGTGGTGGTGGTCGGCGGCGGGTATGCCGGAGTGATGGCGGCCAATCGCCTGACCAAGCGCGACGACGTGACGGTGACCGTGATCAATCCTCGTGAGGTCTTCGTCCCCCGGCTGCGGTTGCACCAACTGGTGGGTGGGACCCACGACGCGGTCGTCGACTATCAGGACGTCCTGGCCGAGAACGTCCGGATGGTGGTCGACAGTGTGACGCGGATCGATCCCGCCGAGCGGAGCCTGACACTGGCCGACGGCACAACGATCGGCTACGACTACCTGATCTATGCGGTGGGCAGCTCCGGCGCCGTGTCCCGAGTACCCGGTGCGGCCGAATTCGCCTACCCCGTAGCAACGTTGGAGGCTGCGCAGCGGCTCAGGTCCGAGTTGTTCGATATCCCCATGACCGCGCCGGTGACGGTGATCGGCGGCGGCCCGACCGGTATCGAAACCGCCGCGGAACTCGCCGAGCAGGGTCGTGCGGTCACCTTGATCTGCGGCAGTGTTCTCGGCTCATATCTGCACCCGAAGGCCCGGCGCACGGCCCGCAAGTACTTCGCCCGGCTGGGGGCGACCGTGATCGAAGGCTCCGATGCGACGGTCACGGCGGTCACCCAGGACGCCGTCGAACTCGGCGACGGGCGGACCCTCGCGAGTGAACTCACGATCTGGACAGCAGGCTTCGATGTCCCCGACCTGGCCAGGCGCAGCGGACTGACCACCGACACCACCGGCCGCATGCTCACCGATGAAACACTGACCAGCGTCGACGACGACCGCATCATCGCGGCAGGCGACTCATCGGCCCCCTCCAACCTCCCGTTCCGCATGAGCGCCTACACGGCCTACTGCCTGGGCGCCCACGCCGCCGACACCGTCCTGCACCGCATCGCGGGCGAACAGCCGGCCCCGATAGACCTCGCCTTCCCCGCCATGTGCCTCAGCTTCGGCCGCCAAGCCGGGATCTATCAGCTCGGCCACAAGGACGAAACCGGAATGCGGCTGTATTTCAGCGGGTTCGCGGGCAAGAAACTCAAGGAATTCGCCTGCGAAGCAGGTATCAAACACCTGGCGACCGAAGCACGCAAGCCGGGCTCACACCGCTGGCTCAAGGACGGCAAACACCGGCCGCAGCTGCTACAAACCCAGCGCGATAACACATCCACGCCGGCCACCTAGAACACCGAAATCCGCCACAGCCCCGAACACTCAGGTGTCGTAATGATACCGGCAAGCAATGACGGTCACTGTGTCATCATCGGCGTGGTAAACGATTCTGTGTTCCTTGGTGATACGCCGCGACCACCACCCGGACAGATTCTGCCGCAACGGTTCCGGCTTTCCGATACCCTCGCCGTTACCGTTGCGCCGGATGTCCTCGATGAGCCGGTTCACCTTCTTCAGAACAGCTCGATCCTCGGTCTGCCAGGACAGATAGTCCTCCCACCCGTGGTCGTCGAAGAGGACCTTACGGCTCATTGATCACCCTCTGTGTCGACGAGGCCACGGGCCTGGACTCGACCGGCGCGGACATTCTCTATCGATTCCGCCAGGCGGCGCGCATTCGTACGCGACGAAAGAAGGTAGGCGGTCTCCTTCAAGGCTTCGTATTCGCGCAGGCTGATCACGACCGCGGGCTCCCGGTCCCCGGACCGCGTGATGATGACCTCGTCGTCGTCCTCGGTAGCGGCATCGAGGACCGCAGCGAAGTTATCGCGAGCCTCGGTGGCATTCATCGCACGCATCGGTTCTCCTTGTCAGGCGGTCTACCACCATAGTACACATTCCGTACAGAATCCCGTACGGATAATAGATCTGTGAGATTGTGGTAGCCCGGCGATCGAGTCGCGACGATCGACGCCATTTTGCCCTGGCATCATCGCCGGCCGAAGCCGCGCCGAAATCAGCAGTCGAACGCGCCCCCAACGTCTCCCGAACCAGAATGCCGCATTCCTCCCGGGTCCACGGAGTTCAGAACCGCCAAGGCCGGTGAGACTTCATCGGCCCGATCCGCAGCCTTCACTACCTCTGACACCAGTTCGGCAAGTCGGCCCTTAGCAGCGTTCGGTGCTGTAGGCCACGGTTTGCTTGGGGCTCACGGAGGTGATGGAATCCGAACCGGATCGCATGGAACCGATTTTCGGACTGGTGCGTCAGAACCTTTACCGGCCCGAATGCGGAAGAGGGGTACCCAGGTGAACGAACGCGACGAAAAGCAGGTGCGAAACGACCTGCTGCGAGTCGAGCTCGATGGGTTGCTGGAGAGCTTCGCCCAGTAGCGCGAACGGCTGGGAGAAGTCCAGTCAAGACTCATGTCGACCACGGTGACCGGGCGGTCCGCTGACAGCATGGTCACGGTCGACAGCAATGTCGCAGGCATTCCGGTCGATGTGCGGCTCGATCCAGCCGCATTCAAACGCTCCACCCCGGACAACCTCGCCCGTTCGGTCCTCGAAGCAGTACAGGCCGCTGCGCAACAGGCCAACGAAGCCACTCAGCAGGCCACCGCCCCATTTCAGTCAATGGCCGCCGAAGTACCTGACCTGCACGATCTCATTCCCGGCGCCCCTAGTGTGAAGGATCTGTTCGCAAATCTCTCTGCACCCCCGGCGACCGAACATCCGGATACTCGGCTCGATCCGTCCGAAGAGGACGAAGACGAGTACTACCGCAGCCGTTCCTACTTGAACCGTGACAGGTGAACGGCACCGATCCGGAATCCGCACTGGCCGGCCTGGCACTCCGGATACGCGGCGAACGTGGATCAAGTTCGGTACCTGGTTCCAGCAATGGGCGATGAAGTCGCCACGGAGGGCATTGATGAATGATCTGTACGCCGATCCAGCCGCCTTACGCGCGACTGGGCCTCGGTTCACCGCCGTGGCCGATGACGTGGCCACTGCCGCGGGCCGCTTGCGTGGTGTGATCGAAGCCGAGGGCGAATGCTGGGGAACGGACCAGCTCGGGCAAGCGTTCAGCAAGGACTACAAGCCCGGTGAAGTAGAGGGCCAAGAGGCAATTCAGGGCCTTCGTGATGTGTTTGCCGGATATGCGAAGGATCTGCCGGCGGTGGCCGATTCGCTGCAAGCGCAAGACGACTCCACCCAGTTCAGCCCTTACAGCGACCAGCACGGCCCGTTGTCGCTGGCGCTGACATTGGGCGCTGATTTCATCGAAACAGAGCCGACGAACCTCGACCTGGACGATGTCGGTTGCATACAACCCGGCGGACATGCGGCCACACGGGCCCATCACGTCAACTACGTAGCACTCGGACACTGGTTCACCCACCAACTCGCAGAGATCGAAACGTACGGCGAGGCCAGATACCACCGTCCTCCGCACGTTGGAGGGTCAATATCTCAAAAGTATCGGTAACGACGACGGTTCTCGCGGCAGATCACTCCAGCCCTGCCCTTGGCAGCGCCCGCCCTACATTCGCCACGGGCGAGCACCAGCATCCAACGGCTTGACAAACACCATTTGCACCGACACATGCCTGAAACGCAGGGTTACAAGAATCCAGTGCCGCCATCGCCGCAAGGGCGCCCGATGAATCCATCGAAACAGCCGATCCCGCCGCCCCTATCAGTCTAGGCAGACCCCCAGATATCGCTGTCGAGGTCGTCCACGTCCTGCATCTCAGCAGCCATATCCTGGAATTCGATTGACTTGTTGGTTGCCAGATTCAGAGAAACCCTTATCGAAGTTGCTCTCAGAAACACTGTGCTATACGTTCCCGCCCAACGCACTTCGGGTACATCGCCCGGAAGTCGACGAGTCGGCTCGCCCAGCACTTCCGTGATCGCAGCGGCATACCAGGCGAAAGTATCGCGGACACCGTCGCGCCCGACATTGTCCTGATCGGCGAAGTCGGTCAGCATCACTTCTATCTCGTCCACGACGCCGTCGCGACCCAGCTGCCTCAATGATCGTGACGGCTCTCCGCGACGCCTACGGGATCCCGAGCCCCGAGGCCCTCGAGTACAACGCGTGGGACGAGAATTCCGGCAACGCCCCTTTGGAACTTCCATCACTGGGGATCGAATTCCACCCGAACAAATGAAATTTAGACCTTGCAAAGGTTTGAGGTAACCGAATGAACGACATTCACATATTTCACTATCTAGGCCGGTTCCCGCTACCCGCCGTATCGGATAAGGATCGCGAAAACGCACGCCGAAACCCTGGAAAATGGTTCTACTACCTGGACCCAGCAGTCCCATCAGATGGGCCGATCTCTCCGGAAAACGTGATGTCCGGCCGAAAGGCAGAAGATAAGGGAAACGTAACCGACGACGTGTGGCGAAATGCCGATTTCATTCCGAATGGGGAAACGGCGAAGATGAAGTTTGCGAATGCGTTCGAATTGATCTTCTGGCGGACCCTGGAAGGGTACTACATGGCCGCAGATTTTATCGAAGGTCTGTCGCGAGCAGAATTTATAACAATGGCCACTCCTGAGCAACCCGGCATGGTTCCTCTACACTACGAAAATGATGGCGAGCAGGTCCTCCGGGTATATACGTCAGCGCAGTTCCTGCCGAAAGATGCCAACCCTTGGCTCCGCGTGCCGATCTCCGGAATGTACGTCTTGGACGAGATCTGTGCTATCGAGAACTCCGTCATCCATTTCAACCCGGACGGAGGCCCGAGCGTCGGTTTCGCAGGATCGATGATCGCTTCGCTGTGGGAAGAGTTGGCCAACGTCAAGGAAAGGATCCAGGCGGAGGAAGCAAGCGGCCATCCCAGTCCGGTGCAGAGGGAGCCTGGGCGACCGCGGTGGATGCCGTAGCGCTGATTGACTGAACCAACTCACACAGAGCCTGGGCCCACGCGTCTCAATTCATGGCCCGCCTGGCCCGGCGATGACGGCCCGTGCGGCGCTAAACCCTGGATGGTCGGCACCGAGGGCGGAGCACTCCGCCAATCTTCGTGAGCGCCCCGGAGCCGCCACCGGCCCAACCGCTTCAGACCAGCCAGCTTTTTCTCCGATAGTATTCGGCTTCGTCGTCACCATCGTCGTCTATCGGTGCGACGACATTGTTCCTGCGACGGGCGGCGGCGGAGCGTGCAATCGATTCACGTGTGTCCAGCTCGCCGACTGGCACCGGCTGCGCTGGGAAACCACTTCCATCACCCCGTTGCACGGGTATTCCGCCGCCTCCAACCGGCGACAGAGCCGCGTCCTGCTGCCGGCGCAGCTCCTCGTCTCGCAGCCGCTGAACCTCCGTCTCCCGCAGTCGGAACGACTCCACCTCCGGCTGTCGCCGAGCAAGCGGGGCCTGCTCATTGTCCTGTCGGCCCTCCGGAGAGACGGGCTCTGCCATCTCCTGCTGAAGCTGTCGCATCTCGGCCGCTGCCTGCTCGGCTTGCGCGCGATTCCGCGCTTCGCGCTGAGCCTTCGCCTCCTCCATCCGCGCCACCATCTGCTCTGAGTACCTGCGGCATTCCTCGCCGATCCGTTCGACTTCGCTCACCATATCTACCTCACCGATCGCGCCCGGAGCCATTACCGTGTTCCTCCCCGGGGATCACAGCGGACCTGCCTCCGCCAACTGAGCACCAGTGTCCACCGGTGGCGCTGGCGGAGGAGCCGGCGCCTCTGGATCGGGGGAATCGTCTTCCGGGTCCTGTGGCGGCGGATAGTTCTGTGGCTGATGCTCTACGTCTTCCTGCGGCTTCCCGGCCGGAGCGCCCGGAACTCCGGCGGGTTGACCAGCGGGCTGCTGGTTCTCGGTTTCCGGTGGCGCCTCGCCGGGCGGATTCTCGCCGACGATGGACGGCTTACCGTCCGGGCCGATTTCGACCTTGTACGTCACCGGTTCACCGCTGGGGCTGTCCACCACCAGTTTCAACTGACCGTCGGGACCCACTTCGAGTTTGTAGTTCTGACCGTTGAACTCGATGCCCTTGTCACTGTCGGCATCCGGCTCACCGTCACCGTCCGCGTCTTTATCAGGTTTGCCGTCACCATCGAGGTCCCTGTCGGGCTCGCCGTCACCGTCGGCGTCCTGGTCCGGGACCCCGTCACCGTCCAGATCCTTGTCGGGCTCATCATCACCATCGGGATTGATGACGTTCTCGGCTTGTTCCCGGAGTTGTTCGAGCGTACTGGTGATCTGCTGACTCGCCGAACTCACCAAACCGTTCAGCCCCTCGGTCAACTGAGTGCCGATACCCGATGAAGCAAGCTGTGTGCCCAGCGCGGCAACCGTGGATAGTGGGTTGTCGGTGCTGGGGGCGGTTGTTGACGGTGTGGTGGTTGTCGACGGGGTCCCCGGGGTCGACGGCGTCCCTGGGGTCGTGGGAGTTCCGGTACCGGTGGGCTGCCCCGTCGGAGTCCCGGCCGGATTGGTGGTCTGCGGTGACTGTGAAATCTTCGGGCAGGGATATTTGGTCTCGTTCAACCCGTGGAACGTTTTCACTAGTTCATCGTAGATATTTGTCACCTGCTGATTGCACTGATTACAGGCGTCGATAAAATTCCTCATATGGGACTCATATTCCGCTTTGAACGGATCATTGAGCCAACTTATGCAACGATCCCTCATTTTGGACGCCTGTTGATGCCTGATAGCATTAGTCGAATTTTGAGTATCGGCGGATGGTCCGGACCCGGACGACTTGAGCCCTTCTCCTGTTACATCTGACCATTCGAGATCACCAGCATTGAATGCGCACTCAGGAAATATTCTGTTGACTTTGTCCAGCAAACTGTCACCGAACCATCCGGTACCAGTTTTATCGAACCCTTTGGCAAAGGTGATTATGCTGTCTATATCTTCAGGAGTCTTACCTTCAACCGTGATTTCTTCGCTTACCGAAATCTGTTTGGCAGCTTCGGACTTGATCGCAACCGCCTCGCGTAGAGCTTGCTGTGCGGAATCCATATTTCCGTAGATCCTACGCACAATGGCGACATCAGCCTGCGCCAACTGGGTTTGCGTCGCAAGCATATTCGAGGCGTTGGTCGCCGCCTCTCCCCACCACATCGAGGGTAGGGTATTCGCGAACGTAGCCTGTTTATTGAGCTCGTTGGCAACATTTTCCAGTACGGTCTTCAACGCATCTGCGGCATCACGGAACGGCTGATCTTTCAAACCATTCTGCTGATAAAAAAGGGTATGCAGTTCATTGTACGACTTGAATTCAGGCGACTTCGCGTCACCTACCCACCGTAGATAGCGGACTTCGAGTATATCGAAATACCGTAGTGCCCGCGATCCGAACTCGAGGATTTCGGTACATGTCCAAGTCTGCACGGTCAGCTCGCAGCCTGCTGAGTGCTTGCGGAATTTTCCTGGTCCACAGTCGATATCTCCAGTAACGTCTGTCCCATTGCGTCACCGGATAGTTGGGTGGCCTCGGACCAATCGTTCAACCAAGCCTGCACAGCCTCCAGCCCAGCATGGATTTGATTGCCTTGCGCCTCGTACGCGAATCCGGTGTCGCCGGATCCGACCATATTCTTGACGACGCTCCCGACCTGCGTCTTGACCTCACCGGCGCTGGCACGCATATCATTTGCCAACTTCGTCAGGGCGGGGCCATCCATCCCGACCGACTGATCACCCGTACTCATGGGTCTCCCCTCCGTCCTGCCCGCCCCTCCCGGGAACTCCCCGATCGGCCCTGCGGCGCTCTGCTGTTACTTGATTCGACGCGCCCGCCCGGGGTTCGGTTCCCTTCCGACTCCGGGCGTTCGAAAAGTTCTTACTCCCCCACTGTCCCCTGATCCGTCTGCCGCCATTCGCCCGTTCCGTCCGGGTTGCGGTGGTACTCCCAGGCCGCGTAGTCGCCGTCGTTTTCCACCACGCTGAGCTGGTCAGCGTAGCCGTCGAGGTCGGAGTCGGTCCAGACGCTCATCGAGTCGGAGTTGGTGGTGGTGAAGGTGTCGAGGATGCCGTCGCCGTCGAGGTCTTGGGTGGGGCTTTCCATCTCGACCGGGCCCAGGCTGTCCAGCGATGAGGTGGCGTCGAAGCTCGGCATTCCGAGACCTGGGAACTCTCCGGATACGGGCATGGGTCCTCCTGAGTTCCATATATCGGCGGCGCTACGAGTTTCGGCCTATCTTTCCATCTCGGGCAGCGGAACGCAGCCCCCGGATCCCACCGCAGTCGCGGCCCGGTCCCGAATCCAGGCGGAATACAGCGCAGCCCCGCTCCCATACGGGAACGGGGCTTGGCGGCGGCTAACGGATAGCCGAGGGGTTCCGGTGCGCGATCAGCGTTTCGGCATCATCAACCACATCACCAGGTAGACCACGAACTGCGGGCCGGGGAGGATGCAGGATACGACGAAGAGCAGGCGGACGATTCCGGAGCTCCAGCCGAAGTATTCGGCGATACCGCCGCAGACACCGCCGACCCACTTGTCGGTGGTGGAGCGTGTGAAGCGGCGTGTGGGGGCGGTCATGGGCGGTCCTTTCGATAAACGGGGACTACACATTCCACTGTCCACGCCGTGGCGTGGGCTCGCATCGGTAGCGATACCGATACTCACCCTGATATCCGGCGGCCCGGGCTCAGGGTCGACCCCGAACCAGCGGTCCCACTGAGGGCTTCGCGTGCCGCACAGTGCTCTCATCGCGCCGATTCCGACCGGACCGGAACTCACCACGAGCACGGTCGCGCATGTCCCGTACCGCGCCGCTCACTGATTCGATGGGTGTGCCGAGGTCACTGGAGGATGCGCAGGCAAGATGGGGGCACAGGAACGGTTCATGCGCAGGTCAGGAGTCATATGCAGAACACCGTCGAACTATTCGCCGCACCGGGCACGCTCTCGGCGCAGCTCGGCGCGGATACACTGTTCGCCCTGGTCGCGACCGGTCTCCTCTTCCTGTCGGCCCTGGTGTTGGGGACGTGGAAGTATCACGGCATCCGCACCTCACCGGAGGGCACGGCGCACGTATACGTCGATATCGCGCACCGCGCCGCCCTGATGTACTCGTTCGCAGGACTGCTGCTGGCGGTGTTCACCGAGCTCAGCGGGTGGCCGACCGCGGTGAACCTGGTGGCCGCCGCGATCGTCCTCGCGTTCTTCGCCGGCGCCATCGCGACCTATGCGTGGCACGGATACCGCCGCGATACCACCAACCAGTTCCACGGCGATATCGGCGCGCAGCTCAGGGTCACCATGATCGCGCTCGTGGTGGGCGAGATCGGCGGATTCCTGGTGTTGTTCAGCGGTTTCCTCTGGACCCTGCGCTGACGACTTTCCAGACCTATACGGCCGCTACGCGTTTGGCGATATCGTCGGCGATTTCCTCGGCCTGCGCGGGATCGGTGGCCTCCACCATGACCCGTACCAGCTGTTCGGTACCGCTCGGACGCAGCAGAACCCGCCCTGAGTCTCCGAGCACGCGTTCGGCCTCCTGCACCGCGGTACGGACCTCCACGGCCCCGGTAGCGGCCGCCTTATCGGTGACGGGCACGTTCACCAGCACCTGCGGCACCTTCTGCACCACATTCGCCAACTCCGCCAGCGGTTTTCCGGTCGCGGCCATCCGCGCCATCAACTGCAGACCGGTGAGGACCCCGTCGCCGGTGGTGCCGAAACGCGGGAAGACCACATGCCCGGACTGTTCGCCGCCGAGGGTGAAGCCGCCGCTGCGGAGTTCTTCGAGCACGTAACGGTCGCCGACGCCGGTGGTGCGTACGGTGATTCCGGCGTCACGCATGGCTATATGCAGGCCCAGGTTGCTCATCACGGTCGCAACCAGGGTGTTCTCGGCCAGGGTTCCGGCTTCGTGCATACCGAGGGCGAGGATGGCCATGATGGCGTCGCCGTCGACGAGTTCGCCGGCGGCGTCCACGGCCAGGCAGCGGTCGGCATCGCCGTCGTGGGCCAGGCCCAGATCGGCGCCGTGTTCCCGGACCGCGCGCTGCACCTGCTCCATATGGGTCGAGCCGACGCCGTCGTTGATATTGAGGCCGTCGGGTTCGGCGTTGATCGCGATGACCTGCGCACCGGCTTCCCGGTAGGCGGCGGGACCGGCCTCCGACGCGGCGCCGTGCGCGCAGTCCACTACGACGGTCAGACCGTTCAAATCCCGGCCGGTGACCTCGACAAGGTGCTCGATATAGCGCTCATGGGTGCCTTCGAGACTGAATTCCGGGATATCGAAGCCGGGATGCCGCGACCCCGGCGCGGCGAGCACCCGCCCGATACCCGCGCCGGTCGGCCGGGCGAAATCACCGGCGGCGGCGACGGCCTCGATCCGGTCCTCGACGGCGTCGTCGAGTTTGTGCCCGCCCGCCGCGAAGATCTTGATCCCGTTGTCGGGCATGGGATTGTGCGAGGCCGAGATCATCACTCCGAGGCTCGCATCGTGCAGGGCGGTCAGGTAGGCGACGGCGGGAGTCGGCAGCACGCCGACGGGTAACACATCCATTCCGGCAGCGGTCAGCCCCGCGGTGACGGCGGCCTCCAGCATCTCCCCGCTCGCGCGCGGATCCCGCCCCACCACCGCGACCTTGCGGCGACCGGATCGGACCTCGGTACCCAGAACCTGCGCCGCCGCGCCCGCGAGGCGCAACGCGAGCTCCGGGCTCAACGAATCATTGGCCAGCCCGCGTACACCGTCGGTGCCGAACAAACGTCCCATACCTTGCCCCTGTCAGTGAGTCCACAGCGCGCGACGCTCCTGCCGGAAACGCCGTCGAGACGGCCGGCCGACGAGCACCGCGGTAGATATAGCACGAGAGCAGGCGACCAGACTCCGGCTGGTTGCCTGCTCTCGGAACCGACACCGGCCTGCCCACCCACATACCGTGAGCGGACAGGCCGGCACCGGTGATATCAGCGCTTCGAGTACTGCGGCGCTTTACGGGCCTTCTTGAGGCCGTACTTCTTACGCTCGGTGGCACGCGGGTCACGGGTGAGGAACCCGGCGCGCTTGAGCGCGGGACGATCGTCGGCGTTGGCCACGGTCAGCGCACGGGCGATGGCCAGGCGCAGCGCACCCGCCTGCCCGGAGGGGCCGCCGCCGTGCAGGCGCGCGATCACATCGAACGATTCCAGGCGCTCGACGGTGACCAGCGGGGACTTCACCAGCTGCTGGTGCACCTTGTTCGGGAAGTAGGCCTCGATCGAACGGCCGTTGAGCACGAAGTTGCCGGTACCCGGCACCAGGCGCACCCGGACCACGGCTTCCTTACGGCGGCCGACGGTCTGGATGGGACGGTCCAGCGGGGCCGCGAACTCGACGAATTCGGCATCGTCTTCGTAGACGACACCCTCGTCCAGCACCTCGGCGGCGGCGTCTTCGACGACCGCTTCGTCGTATTCGGTGTATTCCTCGGGAGCGGTCACTGGGCCACCTGCTTGATCTCGAACGGAACGGGCTGCTGGGCGGCGTGCGGATGGTTCGGGCCCGCGTACACCTTCAGCTTGCCGGCGATGGCATTGCCGAGCTTGTTCTTGGGGATCATGCCCTTCACGGCCTTCTCCACCAGGCGGTCGGGGCGGGTATCCAGCACCTCACCGACAGTGCGGGACTTGAGGCCGCCGGGATGCCCGGAGTGGTGGTAGATGCGCTTACCGTCGCGCTTGTTGCCGCTGATGGCAACCTTGTCGGCGTTGATGATGACGACGAAATCGCCACCATCCATATGCGGAGCGTAGGTCGGCTTGTGCTTGCCACGCAGCAGATTCGCTGCCTGAACGGCAAGACGGCCGAGCACTACGTCAGTGGCGTCGATGACGTACCACTGCCGGGTCACGTCACCCGCCTTCGGGCTGTACGTAGGCACAGTGCTTCCCTGTCTGTCGTCGATGCTGCCGGCCACAATGCGCGGACGAGGGGTTCCCGGCGGCCGGTTGAGACCCGGGCTCGGTGTTCCGCACACCAGCGGACCACGATACCAGCCGGCCGGTGGCCCCCGAAATCGGCCGCTACCGGCTCAGATGTCGAACGGAGGACCGGGGTCGGTGACACCCGGCCGGCCGGGCACCAGATAGCGCAGGGTGTCGATACCGGATCGGCCGCATTCGGCGCCGTCGTCGGCCGGCGCTTCCGGGCCGGGTGCGGATTCGCCCGCACCCGGGGCCGGTGCCTGCGCATAGAGCGGACGCTCCAGCGGCGCTACCCCGGCCTGATCGGGCGGTTCCACCAGCACGCGCGGCATCGGCACACAAGCCGCGGCACGATGCTCGCTCGAGGTATCGACCTTGTGTCCGGCCGGAACGACGACGCCGGGCGGCGCGATCTGCGCCTGCGCGGTAGCCGACCCGGCGACGACCCCGGCTGCGGCGAGAGCCGCCACACCCAGCACGGCGGGCACACCGAACAGGTTGTCCTTCATCTTGTTCCAGAGCTTGCCCTTGCCCGGTGGTACGTCACCGCGGCCGACCTGGATGGTGGCATATTCGCTTACCGGACCGTGCGGACCGGGCCCCACGGCGGACGGGTGCGGATGCGGTCCGGCGGCCGGATTCCGCCCCGGCGAACCGGGTGCCTCATCCGCTCGCCCGGGCGCTCCATCCCGCGGACCCGGCATGTTCGGACGGGCGGGCGGCGCTGTCTGCAGGTAGCCCGCTGAGTCGCCCTCCTCGTCGTCGTCCTCGTTCTCGCTCACCAGCAGATGCGTGGCGCCGAGAACGAGGGCGTGCATGGGGTGTTCGGCCTTCTTCAGCCGTTGCCCGAGATGATTACGGAAGGCGAAGCGCAGGGTTTCGTTGAAGACGACCTGGCCCGCGAGCAGCACCGTCGAATTGTCGGCGCCTATTGCCCGTGCCGCGGCCATCACCTCGATCACGGTGTCGTCGGCGATGCGCGGATCACGGGTGGATTCGGGGTCGATCGGGACGTACACCGATTCGGTGGGCCGTTCCTCGTCACCGTGGACCGCGACCACGAGCACATTGGCGCGGCCGTCGACCACCTGGCCGTCGAAATGGACCGCCGTCGCGCCGAGGCCGTCCGGCAAGCGGTGATCAGGTGCCCGGACCAGGCCGAGCGCCCGCACATACCCGGAGAGCGCGATGGACTCCGGAATAGGCTCCACCTCGACATCGAGCTGCTCGACCAGTCGCGCATAGGCGTCGATCTTCGGATCCGGCCAGTCGTCCGGATACGGCAGCGCGACCACATCGGGTTTCCCACGCAGATGGGTTCCGACCGAAGCCAGCGGGTTGTAGAGCCGGGCCCGGAAGACCAGTTCGGCGGGCCAGGTGGCGCCCGCGATCACGATCTGCGGATGCCCGAGTATCTCCCGTACGTCCGGAATCGCCATACCCAGATCGGGCCGTTGCCGGCCCGCTGCGGCGGTATAGAGCTTGCCGGAGGCATCGGCCAGCAAATAGGCGGGTGGGTTGTAGCTTCCCTCGACCTGGACTGGGCGGATGGGTACGCCGGATCCGCCCGCGGCCACGGACACCACATCCCACCCGAGGTGTACCGCACCAACTCGCACCATCACAGGCATCAGTGTGCCTGGTGTGTGGTCGTCGCGCTCGCCGCCCCCACCCACCAGCGGCGCGAACAATGGAAGCAGCCGGTCATCGATCTCACCGCGCCGACTTCTTGAGCCGCAACCGGCTCCACGTGAGCAACGCGAGCACTGCCGTGAGGGCTACCACCATGCCGATATCCAGGAACCACGCACCGCGGGTGTGTTCCCAGAGCCCGTCCGGTTGCGCCGCGATGAACAGCTCCCGAATATTCACCGTCGACGCCGCCGAGGCATATCCCCACCGCGACGGGAACAGCCACGTGACCTGCTCCAGCACCACCCGGTCGGTGACCGGAATCATCCCGCCGGCCATCACCAGCAGGCCCATGATCGCCACCGCCAGCAGCGGCATCACCTGTTCACTGGACCTGGCCAGGCTCGACAACAGCAACCCGAGCACCACACAGGACACCGCGGTCGCCGCGATATCGATGTACAGCTCGGCACCGCCCATCGCCAGTACCGACCCCTCCTGCGGCCGCTTCTTCCCGAGCAGTACGAAACCGACCAGCACCGCCGACTGCACCAGCGCGGCGAGACCGAAGATCGTGACCTTCGCCCACAGGTAGGCCCCCGACCGCAACCCGACCGCGCGTTCCCGCACGTAGATCGTGCGCTCCCCCACCAGATCACGCACGGTGAGGGTCATACCCATGAAGCAGGCGCCGAGAATCAGCACCACCAGCAGCATCTGCGGTTCCGAATCACCGTTGGGCACGAAGGTGCCGTCGTCCTGCTGGATCAGCGGCGGCCGGCCGAACCCGTTGCTACCGGGCACCAGCAGTGACAGTCCGCCGAGCACGAACGGCAGCAGCACCAGGAACGCCATATAGCCGCGGTCGGCCAGGATCAGCCGCAGCTGCCGCCGGGCCAGGGTGGAGAACTGTTTCCAGGCACCCGACTGTGGTGGCGAACCACCTCCGCTCTGCCGCGCCGCGGGTGGCGGTGGGGGTGGTAGCGCCGCCTGCCGGGATCGATAGTGGGCGAAGGCCGCATCGGGGTTGGCGGCGACATCGGCGAAGATCTTGGCCCAGTCGCTGGTGCCGAGCGCGGATTCGACGCCCGCCGGGTTACCCGCGTAGGCGGTTTTCCCACCGGGGGCCAGCAGCACCACCTGATCGCACATATCGAGGCAGGCCACAGAGTGCGTGACCACGATGACCACACGCCCGGCGTCGGCCAGTTCGCGCAGCATCATCATGACCTGCCGGTCCAGCGCCGGATCGAGGCCGGAGGTTGGTTCGTCCAGGATCAGCAGCGAGGGGCCGGTGAGCAGTTCCAGGGCCACCGAGGCGCGTTTGCGCTGCCCGCCGGAGAGCCGGTCCACCCGGGTATCGGCGTGCTCGGTGAGCGAGAGTTCGCGCAGCACGCCGTCGATGACCTGCTGCCGGTCGGCCTTGGAGGAGTCCGGCGGCAGCCGCAGTTCGGCCGCGAAACCGAGCGCCTGCCGCACCGTGAGCTGGCGGTGCAGCACATCGTCCTGGGGAACCATGCCGATACGTGAACGCAGCGCCTCGTATTCGGCGTGCAGATCGCGGCCTTCGAAGACCACCTGCCCGCCGGAGGGCTGGGTGCTACCCGCGATCAGCCGGGACAGAGTGGATTTACCGGCACCGGACGGTCCGATCAACGCGGTGAGCGTGCCGCGTCCGGCCTGCATGTTCACATCCACCAGCAACTGTTTGTTGCCTTCGACGGTGAACCCGACCCCGTGCACGGTCAACCCCTGTTCGGCGACCGGCCGCTGCCGGTGCGCCAGCGTGCCCTGGGAGACCTCGAAGTCGATATTGCCGATGGTGATGATGTCGCGTTCGCGCAGCACCGTGCGCTGCCGGCGGACACCGTTGACGAACGTGCCGTTGGCCGAACCCAGATCCTCGATGACCAGGCCCTCGGAGCCCGCGACGAGCCGGGCATGCTTCCGCGACGCCAGCGGATCGTTGACCACGATCTGGTTGTCGGAGGTACGTCCGATCGCCAGCCCGCCCGGCGGAATCCGGTCCGCCCGGGCTATCGGGCCCTCGCTGGCGCGGTGCCGTACCGGCGGTACCGCGGCAATACTCGCTTTGGCGGTCATGTTCACGTTGGCCGGTTGCTGCGGGGCCGGGCCGGAATGCGGGGCCGGTGGGGAATGCGGGGTCGCGGCCGAATGCGAGAGCGGACCGGAATGCGGGGGCTGCGACGGATGTGCCGGGCTCGGTGCCCACGGCTGTGGCTGCTGATGCGGCGGGCGTTGCGCGGGCGGCGGATTGACCGGGGCGGAGGCATGCTGCGCGACCTGCGGTTGCACAGCGGGCTGAGGTCGATGCGGCGGCTGTGCCGGTTGATGCTGCCCGCCCGGAAACTGCTGTTGTGCACCCGGGAATTGCTGCTGCCCACCGGGGAACTGCTGCTGCCCCGACGGGTACGGCTGCTGCCCGGACGGAAACTGCTGCTGCGCAGGCCGCTGCGCCTGCTGCTGCGGAACCCCGGACGGAACCAGCCACAGCAGCGGCCCGGTGATCGCGTCACCGAGACGGACCTGCGTAGGCCGGTCGATCGGAACGGGTCCCCCGAGCCGGCGTGCGTCGACGAACACTCCGTTGGTACTGCCGTTGTCGGTGAGCACCCAGGCTCCCGACTGCCAGGCCAGAATCGCGTGGACCCGCGAAACCAGCGGACTGTCGACGAACAGCGTCACCTCGGGCGCACGGCCCAAAGTGATCTGCTGATTCGAATCGAAGACACGTTCGGTTCCATCGTGGCGCACCGTGATAGTGCGCACCCCCGGTGCAGACATGCAGCGGATACTATTCCATTACCCGGGCATCGGAGATGCCCCCGCTTGGGGGGTGATCGCCCCGCTCAGCGGGAGATGCCAGCACCCGAACCGGCCGAAAATGGGGGAGAATCCATGCCGAAACTCCGGGTCGCCGCACTCGCTGTGGCGGCGCTGTGCGCAGTGCTGCTGGTCACCGGGTGTACCCGTGCGGTGGACGGCCGGGCGGTCTCGATCTACGACAATCCTTTCCAGGTGGCCGGGCTGCCCACGACGAGCGGCCCCAACGGGCCCCGCGCGAACGTCCCGCCCACCGATTTGAGTGCCGAAAACGGTGACGGCGGCGAGATCGACACGTTGGCGTTGAACGCGGTCACCGACGTCCAGGCGTACTGGGAGAAGCACTACGGCACCGAGTTCGAGGGCGAATTCGACCCGGTGGCGAAGCTGATCTCCTGGAGTGCCCGCGATTCCCGCCGCGAATCGGTGGAATTCTGCACCGAATCGACCTACCGGATGGTCAATGCCGCCTACTGCCGGTTGGACAACTCCATCGGCTGGGACCGGGAGCTGCTGCTGCCGACGATGTCGGAGACATTCGGGCAGATGGCGGTGGTCATGGTGATCGCCCACGAATACGGTCACGCGATCCAGAACAACGCCGATATCGTCGACCGCGACGATCCGGTGATCGTCAAGGAACAGCAGGCCGACTGTTTCGCCGGTGCCTACATGCGCTGGGTCGCGGAGGGCAAATCGGACTACTTCACCATCAACACCTCCGACGGGTTGAACTCGGTACTCGCCGCGACGGTCGCGATCCGCGATTCCGATCCCGACGACCCGGAAAGCGTGCACGGTTCGGCCTTCGAGCGGGTCACCGCCGTGCAGGTCGGATTCACCGACGGCGCCAAGGGCTGCAAGGGCATCGATATGGACGAGATCGAACAGCGGCGCGGCGATCTGCCACAGAGCTTCGACGGCGCCTCCGGTGAATTCGATATCACCGAAGAGAGCCTGGTCGAACTGAGCAAGGCGCTTTCGGTGCTCCTGCCGGTGCCCGACGAGCCGGCCTACAGCTACGAGGGCGCCGAAATCGACTGCCGCGACGGCGTCTCCACCGAGCCCGTCACCTACTGCCCGGCGAACAATACGATCGCGACCAATGTCGACGGACTCTCCGAACGTGGTGCGCCGACCGACGATTCCGATGTCCCGCTGCCGGTGAAGGTAACCGGTGACTACAACGGCTACGTCGTATTCATCTCCCGCTGTACCCTCTCGGTGCAGCGCAGCCGCGACCAGGAACTGGTCGGCGCGAAAACCGGGTTGCGGGCGGCATGCCTGTCCGGTGTGGCCACCGGCAAACTGGCCGAGACCGGCCGCGCCGAAGGCGATATCACGCTGGCCGCCGGCGATCTGGACGAAGCGGTATCCGGCCTGCTCACCGATGGTCTCGCCGCCAGTGATGTGGAAGGCAAGACGGTACCGAGCGGGTTCTCCCGGGTCGACGCCTTCCGCGCCGGAGTGCTGGGTGGAGAGGAAACCTGCGCCGCCAGGTACCAGTAGTCGCGGGGCCGGTAGCGCGTCAGGACCCGAAGGGTGGCGGTGCAGCGGATTCGAAGCGCAGCATGCGGTTACCGATCAGGATCTCCGTCCCCGGCACCAGCACCATCGGCTGATGCGGCGGCACCCGCGCCCATTCCCGGAATCCGGGAGCGCGGGCCCGGGTGCCGTTCGTGGAACCCCGGTCCACCAGCGTCACATCCCACTCGACCAGCAGCAGTTCCGCATGCGCGCGTGACATGCCACCCGAGTTGTCGGTGATCTGCAGCGGAGTGAGCCCCCGGCGGGCCGGCTCGGATTTCTCCGGATCGCGGCCGAGAACGGAATCGGTCTCCAGCAGATAGGTCGAACCGTCGTCGAGGACCAGAATGCCCAGCGGGGGCCGCATAACTTCGATGAGCGGCTGGGTTTGATCCACCGGCATCCCGCACACACTGCAGAACGCCGAGCGCGGGTCGGTGGGGTGGGCACGCGCGCATTTGAACCCCCTGACCTTCACGGTCAGCGCGGCACCTTTCGCGGTGGCTTCGGTGCGCCGGCGTAGTTCCGGATCCAGCGGCGGGGTCCCGCGCTCCGGCGGCCCCTGCCGGGACTGCTCACCCTGCCCCGGCTGCGGTACCGGGATATCCCTGCGAGGAGTGGGATACGCGGGCCGCCGCGGGCCGGCCCGGTTCGGGAGTGAATCGGCGGTCTCGTCGAGGCCCTCCCCGGGAGGGCTCGCCCGCGGCGGTTGCCGACTGCTGATCTCCGTCTCCGCGTGGTGAGGATCGGTGGCGGCCGGCGGGACACTGTCCTGTTCGCGGTCGCCGGATGATGCGACGGTCGCCCGCTCGGACAGTTGCACACTGTCCACAGCAGGCCCGCGGGCTTTCCCAGGCTCCGCCATCGGATCCCCCCGCGTCGCCCCCACCTGAGGACCCTCGGCTCCCAAACCACCCCGCGACGCCCCCACAGCACTTTCCACTGCTGATTCCGGTACGCCGTCGACCTCCGGATCTCCGGTCGTTCCCCCGGAACTACCCGCCGCGCTCACCGGCACGTTCGCCGTTCCCGATCCCGGCGCCGAGGCCTCCGGCGTCACCTGAGGTTCCGCAGGCTGTTCCCGGCCGCCGCGCACGGCTTCTTTACCGAGTACCACCCCGCTCCCCCGGCTCGGTTCCGCCGGCACGACAGTTCGACGGACCGCCGGCGCCCACGCGATCGCCCCGCCGGCTTCGGCGATGCCCTCGACCAGCCGGCCGATCCCGCGAGCGGCGGGGAGCTCGGGCCGGACAGCGTCGTCATCCGGGTCCGCGAGCGGGTCGTCGACGAACAGCGCCACCGCGTGGGAGGGAACAGAGGTGGTCCGGTCGACAGTGAAGGCCGCGTCGCGGCCGTGGAAGTATTCCGTGGTCGCACCGGCCACGACTGCGGTGACGGCGCCGTGCAGGAAGATCGCCACCCGGCCCGGTCCCGCGGCGGACAGGATCCCGAAATCGGCCGGAGTGCCGGGGCCGGCCTGCGCCGAGTTCGCCGTGAGCCATCTGGTGGCGTGCCGGGCGATCGTGGCGCCGGGGCCCTCGGGTTCCCGGGCGGTGGCCTCGTAGACCAGTTCGGCCAGGGCCACCAGCGCCCGCACGGCCGGCGAATCCGCGGTGGGGCGGCCGGTGCCGCGGTGGGCCACCAGCACCACCGCGCCCGCGACCCGGGCCACCGCATGCGACCCGGGCACCACCTCGACCTGCTGGTCCTGCATGCGGATCAATCTCCGCCCGGGTGCTGCCGCGGGTTGTCTGCCACTACACCAGGGTATGGCAAGGCCGGGGCCGGCCCTCCCCGAGATCTCCGGACGTCCGGTAACTTCGACACTGCAGCTTCGATCGGAACGAGAGGCGGCCCATGGTTCGGATAACACGTCGCGGCGCCGTCACCGCGCTGGTCGCTCTCCTGATGGCCGGGCTGTCCGGATGCGGTTCGGTGGCCGGTACGGCAGTGCCCGGTGAGATCGATGTCCGCACCCTCGATGTCGGTGATTTCCCGGTCGACCGGTTCAGTTATCCACAAGAGGCCGGTGAACACGGCGTGGTGCTGGAAGGTATCCGGATGTCGGAGGCCGTCGTGACGAGCAGCCAGGTCGATCCGTCGCTGAAGTTCGGCCGGGGCTCGCGGGTGCTGCCGGACCCGGCGACAGCGGTCGATTTCCTGGCCAATGTGTCCGAGCCGATTCTCGAGAATCACCGGATGGTGGTCGGTTATGCCGCCGGGGGTGCCGATCAGGACGACCCGGAGGGACAGCCCCGGCCTACTTCGGATGCCACCGCGATCCAGGTGGTGGCGCTGCGGTTCCCCGACACCGGCAGCGCCGCGAAGGCAGCCGAGGAACTGGAGGCCGCCGATATCGGCGTTTCGCCGGACAACCGGAAGCTGGAATCGGAGAAGTACCCGCAGGCTCTGCTGCACTGGCGGCCCGGTGTCGCGAGTATCGGCGCGTTCCTCGCCCATGAAGAGTTCGTCTTGTCGCTGTTCGTCCAGCGCCCGGTGGCCGACAGCGCGGATCTGGTGTCGTGGGTGGACAGAACTCTGACCGCCCAGCTCGATCAGCTCGGCCGGTTCGCACCGACGCCGACGGCCGATATCGCCGATCTGGCGGTCGATCCGGAGAATCTGCTGGCGCGGGTGGTGGTCGCCGATCGGGAAGGTCACGAGCCGGATCCGGACCAGTTCGCTGTCTACGGCCGCAATTATCTGATCAATTCGGCCGACGATCAGCCTGCGCGGGCCCGGTTGCTCGATGAGTCCGGGTTCGAACGCACCGCTTACTCCGCCGGCAGTTCTGTGGCGCGGGTGCGGGATCCGGCCGGAGCGCCGATCCTGGTGAACGGTTTCATCGAATCGGCGGGCCCGGCCTACGATCCGATGGCGGCACCGGAGGAAGTGCCCGGCGTGAAATGCCTGGAGCTCAACAGCTCCGGTGATCCGGAGCGTCAGTACCGGTACCGCTGTTTCGTCCCGTACAAGCGGTACGTCGGTGTGGTGTCCAGCGATGACGAGACCGAGATCCGGCAGAAGACCGCGGCCCAGTACGCACTGCTGGCAAACAGTTTCTGATCCCGCTCCGGCCTGGTGCGGCCGGGCGGAAAACGTTGCAGCCCGGCACTTCTCACCACCGGCGAGTCGTCCGGAATTTGCCGCAAGGGCAGGCTAGCCTTACCGTGTTCTGCGTCTCACCGCAGCGAAACACCCGATGACCATACACCCGCCTACCTGTACGTTGAGCGCGCTATACCCAACCGCTATCACATGCCGTAGTTAGGTAAGCCTTGCCAGCGCCGCGGCCACGCACTAACTTCGCACATCGACTCCTCCGCACCGGTACCTCGATCCACGATTCCGAGAAGGGAAACTTTGGTGAACAGCGTTCTCTCCGAACGTAAAGCGCTTCACCCACCCAGCATCGACGATATCGAGCACCGCGAGTTACCCGGCACCGCCGCACAGGCGGTACGCGACCTGGCCGCTGAGATCGCCCTCACAGCGACTCACTCCTCGGTCGACACGGCCGAACCCCTGGCAGACCCGGTCCTGCTGGCACAAATCAGCGCCCGTGCCGGTGATCTACCGGTCGAGGTGCGCACCGCCGTCCGCCCACCGGCCACCGCCGCCGGCGCCTGCATCGTGCGCGGATTACCACTGTCCGACAGTGAAATCGGCCTCACTCCACCGGATTGGCAGACCGCCGCGCTGTGGAGTACCGACCCCGGCCGGGCACGCGGCTCGCTCGAACTGGATATCGCCATGCTGCTGCTGGCCGCGGCAGCCGGAGAACCGTTCGGCTGGGCCGGACAGCAGGACGGGCGCCTGGTCAACAACATCATTCCCGCGGCGGGACACGAATTCGAACAGTCGGGCGCCAGCAGCACAGTCCTGCTCAGCCCGCATACCGAGGACGCATTCCACTCGCTGCGCGCCAATATGCTCATGCTGGTCTGCCTGCGCAATCCCGAATCGGTCGGCACCACGGTGTCCTCGGTACGGCGCGTCCGGCTGACCCGCCCGCAGCAGGACATCCTGCGCACGCCCACCCTGCCGATCCTGCCGGATGTCTCTTACGGGTCGGCATTCGAACGGGCCGATGCCGTCCCGGTGCCGACCCTGTGGAGCGAACCGGGTCACGAAGACGACCCGGGTTCGCTCACACTTCGTTTCGACCCGGCCTACACCCCTCTCGACGAAGCCGGTCCGGCGTTCCAGGAGGCCTATGCGCAGCTGGAACGCGAACTCGAACGAGTATGCGTGGTACCCGCGTTACAACCCGGTGAGCTGCTCCTGGTGGACAACGATGTCGCCGTCCACGGCCGGGTGCCGTTCACTCCCCGCTACGACGGCACCGATCGCTGGCTCAAACGAGTGAACATCCGGCTACCCGAACGCCCGCGCCGCGCAGCCGAATCCAGGGAGAATGGATACGGTCAGCAGATCGTCGCGCCCTTCGCACCGGCGCCGCCGCGACAGGCGGCACCGGCGTGGGAGGCGCGGGAAGAGCGGAACGGTGCAGTAGATGATCGAGGATCCATTGGGCACACGTGACCGAGCAACTCCACTGCGCGTCCTGAGCCGCAGCGACCTGGCCGATGTGCCGGTGGCTCCGGCCGAGGTGGTCCGCGCTGTGGAAGAGGCCTATATCGCCCTGGCCGCGGGAGATTCGGACAACCCACGCAAACTCAGCGTCGCCAACCCGGACGGCTGGTCGGTGGCCTACGCCATGCTGGGCCGCGACGGCCGGCGCCGGGTGGTCGCGATGAAATCATCGTACAAATTCGACCCCGGCCACGACCGCACCACCAAGCGCTACTTCACGACGATCACGCTCTACGACGACACCACGGGCGCCCCCATCGCCATGATGGACTGCGCCCGGGTGGGTGCGCTGCGCACCCCGGCGGTGTCCGCGCTGCTCGTGCGGGAAACGCTGAGCCGGGACGCGGATTCGGTGCTGCTGATCGGTACCGGGACCCAGGGCCGCAACGCGCTGCCGCATCTGCTCGCCGCCAATCCGCAACTGCGCAAACTGACGCTGTTCGGCACCCATCCCGAAGGTATCGACGCGGTGCACCGCCAGCTCGCCGAGTATGCGCCGCATGCGCTGCTGGAAACGGTGGACGACCCCTACGCGGCGGCGCGGACAGCGGATGTCGTACTGGCCACGGCCGGGCCGGGTACCGAGGTCGCGATCGAATCCGAACATCTGAAACCGGGGGCGGTGGTAGTCCTCGTGGGCTACGGTCTCGCCCCCTCCACGCTGAGCGACGCCGACCGGGTGATCGCCACCAGCGCCGAGCAGATGGCCTTGACCGGCACCGATATGGCCGACGAGAACGGCGTACTGCGCCCGGTGGACGCGGAACTACCGCAGATTCTGAGCCGGCGCGCCGTCGCCCGCCGCCGCGCCGACGAACGAATCTTCGTCTACAACAGCGGTCTGGTGCTCACCGATATCGCGGTGGCCCACGCGCTGGCCGAACGGGCCATCGCCGAGGGGCGGGGCACGGAGGTCGCGCTATGGGATTGACCGGAGCCGGCGCCCCCGCGGGAGCCGGCCCCGGTTCCCGCGGTGAGCACGCGGGAACGGTGGCCGCACCGCTGCCCGCGCACCGTGATCCCTGGGAAGAGCAGGTGCTCGCGGATCCGCACCTGCTGGCGGATATCGCGTACGCGGTCGGCGGGCCGTTCCATATGATGTATCCGGCCCGGGTGGTCGAGAACATCCACGGATTCCAGCGGATTTTCGCTGCCGCCGGAGTTTCCGGGGCGGTCTTCTACGGGAAGAAGGCGAACAAGGCGGCGTGCGTCGCCCGGGCCTGCGCGACCGCGGGAGCAGGGGTCGACGTATCCAGTACCGGTGAACTCGTCGCCGCACTGGCGCAGGGTGTCCGCGGTGCGGATCTACTGGTGACCGGGCCCGAGAAGGCCGATGAATTGCATTGGCTCGCCGCCCGGCACGGCTGCCTGATCGCCGTGGACAGCCTGGGCGAGCTGAAACGCCTTTCCGCCCTGGATATCCCGGTACGGATATTGCTGCGGGTACTGCCGGCAGCTTCGGCCAGCCGGTTCGGGATGTCGGCGGACGAACTCGGCCGAGCCGTCACCGCGGCGGCCGATCACCCGTCGATCACGCTCCAGGGCTTCAGTTTCCATTTGTCCGGATACGATCCTGTGCCCCGTGCCGAATTGGCAGTCCAGCTACTGGATCGTATTCAGGCGGCCCGGGCACAGGGCCATCCGGCCACCACGATCTCCGTCGGCGGCGGATTCGGGGTCGATTACGTACCCGCCGAACATTGGTCCGCTTTCCGGGACGAAGCCAACCGCCGATGGTTCCATTCCGGAAAAGCCTTCGAATCGTATTACCCGTACTCCTTTCCCGACCCAGGCCCGGCCATGCTGGCCGCGATTCTGGAACGCGACGACCTGGCCCGGCGGCTCCGGCAGACCGGCACCACCCTGGCGGTCGAACCGGGCCGCGCCTTGCTCGACCGGGCGGGCAGCACCGTGTTCCGCGTCCAGGGCCACAAGACGCGCCACGAGCACGGGCAGCCGTACCGGGTACTGACGGTGGACGGTTCCAGCCTGAGCCTGTCCGAACAATGGTTCGACAGCGAATACCTGCCCGACCCGGTGCTCTGGCCCACCGCCGCCGGAACGCCCACCCCCACGGTCGTCGGCGCCGCCACCTGCCTGGAATCGGACATGCTCAGCTGGCGGCGGATTCCGCTGCCGCGTGCCGCGGAGACCGGTGATCTGCTGCTCTACCCGAATACTGCCGGGTACCAGATGGATTCCAACGAATCACCATTCCACGAATTGCCCATCCCGCCGAAGGTGGTGCTTTCGCAAGCGCCGGGCGGACGATTCCGCTGGGCTCTCGATCGATCCTGACAGCCTTATTTCATCCTGACGGTAAGGCCGCCCGGCCCAGGCCGCTTCGCACCGACCGCTATCGACGCCCAGGAGTTCTGCCATGCCCCTCGTCACCCGCGTGACGGACCTGATCGGCCGCACCCCGCTCTTCGAATTGGCGACCACCCCTTCCGGGAGCCGCTTGCTGCTCAAACTCGAACAATTCAATCCGACGGGTGCCGCCAAGATACGGATGGCGCGGGAAATGGTTCTGCATGCGGAACGCCGTGGTTTCCTGGGCACGGGCGGGCATATCATCGAATCCACGTCCGGAAATACCGGGCTCGGCCTGGCGGTGGTGGCCGCCGAACGCGGCTACCGTTTCACCGCGGTGGTCGACCATCACGCGAGCAAGGACAAATTGCGGGCCATGCAAGCAATGGGTGCCGATCTGGTCTTCGTCGCCGACGACGGCGACGACACCTTGGCCACCTCCGCCCGCGAAGACCACGCCGAAGCCATGGCGGCCGGGCTACCCGATGCGTTTTTCACCGAACAGCACAACAACGACGCCAACGCGGTGGGCTATTACGCGGTGGCCGAGGAATTACTGGCCGAGGTGGACCGGGTGGATATCCTGCTCTCCGCGGTCGGCACCGGTGGTTCCTTATTCGGTACGGCGACCCGATTACGGCAGCTGGGGTGTGTACCGCGCGTCATCGGGGTGGAACCGGTCGGTTCGATCGCGTTCGGCGGCCCCGGCGGACCCTACTGGCAGTCGGGCACCGGCACCCCGCCCGGCGCCACCATCGGCACCGCCGTCGACTACGACCTGCTCGACGAGGGAGTCAAGGTATCGGATCGGGACGCCTTCGCCACCTGCCGCGCGGTATCCCGCCACCTCGGGCTGATGCTGGGCGGTTCGGCGGGCGGCTCCGTATATGCGGGGCTGACCGGGCTCGACGAGTTCCCGGCCGGTTCCACCGTGGTCACCATCGTGTGCGACGGCGGCGAAAAATACCTCGACACGGTATTCGACGACGACTGGATGGCCGAACACGATCTGCTCGACACCGCCGCCGAACGCGAGGTGCACGCGCTGTTGACCCGTTATGCTCCCGCGGGCCGTGGTACACAGCCGGTGGATGCGCCCGTACTCGGCGACGCCGGCACCGGTGATTCCGCTACCGCACGGCCGGACGAGCACACCCACGACGAGCACGACGATACGGAGGATTCGGACACCATGGTGCGGGCCCGGTGATCAGCACACCACTCTCGCGATATCGTCCCGACGGCCGCCGGGCGGCCGGTCCCGCCCCCCGGCGGTTCGCCGCCCCGGATTTCCGGCGGCTCGCCGCCCTGGCCACCCCGATCGCCCTGACCCAGCTCGCTCAGGTCGCGGTATCCACCACCAATATCGCCCTGATGGGCAGTCTCGGTGTGCAGGCCGTGGCGGCCGGTGGGCTGGCGCTGGTGCTGTTCAACCAGATCCGCACCATGTGCGTCGGGTTGATCACCGGCAGCGGTAACCAGATCGCCGCGGCCGTGGGTGCCGCCGGGAAACGGGGCACCGATCCCGACCCGGAGATCCGCGATGTGGTGCGGTCGAGTTTCCTGATCGCGACCGCCGCCGGATTACTCGGCGGCGCGATCCTCATCGGGCTGGGCTGGTCGCTGCAATGGCTCGGCCAGGACGCCGGTGTGCTCGCGCAGGCCCGGCCGCTGATGGTCGCCTTGGCTCCCGGCCTGCTGCCGTGCCTGTGGTTCCAGGTGCTGCGCCAGTACACGGTCGGTATGCAGCGCCCACAGGCCCTGTTGTTGGTGACCCTCGGTTCCATCGCGGTCAACCTGGTGCTGGCACTGAGTTTGATCCACGGCTGGGCCGGGCTGCCCGCCCTGGGCCTGACCGGTGTGGGTGTCGCGAGCTCGCTGGTTTTCCTGCTCATGTTCGTGGCCTTCTGGGCCATGGTGCGCCGCGACCCTCAACTGGGTCGTACCCTGCCGCTGCGCCCGTGGCCGGTGCGCCCGGCAACCGTTCGCGCCGAACTGCGGCTCGGTACGCCCATCGCGCTGACCTATGGCTCCGAAGCCGGGATGTTCTCGGTACTCGCCCTGGTCATGGGTTCCCTGGGCCCGGCCGCGCTGGCCGCGCACAATGTCGTCTACCAGGTGATCTATATCGTCTTCCAGGTCGCCATCGGTATTTCGCACGGCGCTTCGATCCTGGTCAGCCACAGTGTGGCGCGCGAGGAAACCGCGCACGCCCGCGGCCTGGCCTGGCTGGCGCTGCGGTGCGCCGGGGTGGTCGCGCTGGTCACCGGCCTGGCCTATGTCTTCGTCCCGCAACTGGTGTTGCGCCCGTTCCTCGACCTGGACGATTCGGCGACCCTCGAGGTGGCCCGGTCGCTGCTGCTGATCGGTATCGTCCTGCAGTTCTTCGACGCGGCCCAGAACATCGGCACCGGACTGTTGCGCGGGCTACAGGCGACGAACGCGGGCTTCCGGTTATCGGTGGTCGGCTACTGGTTCGTCGGCCTGCCCACGGCGGTTGTGCTGGCCTTCCCCGCCGGACTGGGCGCTGCGGGAGTGTGGTGGGGACTGACCGCGGGCCTGGCCGCCACCGCCGCCCTGATGCTGCGCAAATACTTCGCCCTGCTCGACGAGCACGATGCCCTGGTGGCTCCGCGCCACCGGGAAACCGTGAGTTAGGATTGCCTTTCCAAAGTTCACGGGAAGGAGTGGTGAAGTGCGTATTGTCGTCCTGTTCGGTTCGGAAATGGGCACAGCGGAAAAGGTGGCCGAGGCGATGGCCGGGGAACTGACCGGATACGAGACCGCGGTTTTCGATATGTCCGAATTCGACCTAGCCGATCTCGATCCGCGGGCCTTCCACCTCATCGTGTGCTCCACCTACGGCGAAGGCGACCTGCCGACCGGCGCCGAACCGTTCTTCGACGCCCTCGACGCACAACAACCGGACCTCACCGGCCTCCGATTCGCCGTCTTCGGCCTCGGCGATTCGGTCTACGACAACACGTTCAACCGGGGCGGGGAGATCGCCGCCGGAAAACTCACCGCACTCGGCGGCATCCAGATCGGCGACCACGCGCGCCACGACGCCTCCACCGAGATCACACCGATCGCAATGGGTCGCGAATGGGTGCGCACACTACCGCTGGATTCCGCTGTCCCTACCGGCGTGTGACCGCCGTGAATCCGGGCATATCGGCAGATCGACCCGGCACGACGCGTGGCGGTACGGCAGAGTAACCGTTGTGGCCGACAGCCTGGACGAGGTGTGGCGGACCGTGCGCGGGATGCTCGACGGAGCAGCCACGGATCTCGCCCAGGGCGTTTCCGGCTATCACGTGCGAGCCCGCGACGGGGTCGCCGCGATGGCCGACAGGGCCGGCGGCGCCGACACCGACGCGGCAGGATTACTGCAGCCGACCACAACAACACGCGACCCGTCCAGCGGAAATACCACTACCGCACGGTCTTCCGTCTACGTTCCGGGCCGGGACCTGACCGACGAAGTGGACTACAGCGCGTTGCGACGGTCCGGGGACGACTCACTCTCGGGGATCTCCCCAACTTTCGAAAGAATCCGGCGACTACAAGGATTCGACGGTCCTGTGTCCGTTGTCTCGCCACAAGAGCTCGAGGCGGCGATCACGGCGGGCGGCCCGAGACTTTTCCGCGGATTCGAGAAGGACCAGTACCGCGATGCCTTCCTCGCCGGGCCGGTGCGCCCCGGCAGCGGGACCACCGGATTCGGTACGTACGCCACGCCGCTGGAAGCTGTCGCACTCCACTACACCGACCCGACCGGCAGACAAGGACGCGCGACCAACAGCGCCCGGGTACTGCGGATGGCACTGCACCCCCAGGCCAAGACGATCACCCTCAGCGCACTCGAGTCCGATCGCCACCGCGCTTCGACGGAAGTATCCCGGCAACTGCGGATCGAACGCGAAAACCCGAACCGGACAGACGAGGACACGGCTCGCTACAACGCATTGCTGGACAAAGAGCTGGTACTGGCCGATATAGGACAGTACGGCGCTTTGCGCGGCTGGGATGCCATCGACGCAGCCGGTACTTTCCGGAACAAGGAGTGGAACGTCCTGAACCCGACAGCCCTGTTGGTACAGCGCCCGGCGTAGCGGATGCGGTGCTGTCGCAGACCGGGTCGGAACTTCCCCCGCACGTGTCCGTGCTGCCCTCTAGACTGGGGCGTGGTACGGCACACCCCCGCCGAACCACGTCGATCCAGGAGGGGACGATATGGCAGCCGGAGTCAGTCCAGCCGAACAGTCGGCAACCGACCATCCCGAACTGGAAGCGCTGCCGGAATGGCCGCGGGAAACGATCGCCGTCCTGGTCACCACCGACCCGGCGCCGCATGCGATCCCGGTGTCCTGGCCGGTCCGCGCCGGTGACCGGCGAATCCTGCTGAGTCTCAAGTTCGATCGCGGTTCGCTGGCCCGGCTGCGCGAGCGCCCACAGGTGGCGCTGCTGATCCTCGGCGGGAACAACGTGGCACTGTGCGCCCGCGGTTCGGCCAAGGTCATCGCCGAGGAGATGCCCGGCGCGGACGACTATGTGGCGGTCCGCCTCGATGTGGACGTCATCGACGATCACCGGCAGTCGGCTTTCGCGGTCGCGCAGGGTATTCAGCGCACCGTGCTGGACGACAGCGAACTACACGCCCTGGAACACCGGGTGGCGACGCTGAAATCGTGGGCGGAGAACGAACAACAGGTCTAGGGCCGGCCGCAGGGTTCACCGATCCGGCGGCCCCGGACAGTCGATATCCGGCGCCGAGGCGTCGCGGGGAAGGAGATCATGAGCGTCACTCTGGCCAAAGGCGGCAATGTCTCGCTGTCCAAACAGGCCCCCAATCTGACCAAAATCGCTGTCGGACTCGGTTGGGACGTGCGCACCACCATGGGCGCCGATTACGACCTCGATGCCAGCGCCCTGGCCACCGGCCAGAATATGAAGGTCCTCTCGGACCAGCATTTCGTCTTCTACAACAACCTCCGCTCCCCGGAGGGCACCATCGAACACACCGGCGACAACCTCACCGGTGAGGGCGAGGGCGACGACGAGGTGATCAATGTCGACCTGGCCAATACGCCGGAGACGATCACCAATATCTTCTTCCCGGTCTCCATCCACGAGGCCGACCAGCGCGGGCAATCCTTCGGCCAGATCCGCAACGCCTATATCCGCGTCGTCGACCTGAACACCGGTTCGGAACTGGCCCGCTACGACCTGTCCGAGGATGCCTCCTCCGAAACCGCCATGGTGTTCGGTGAGCTGTACCGCCGCGCGGGTGAGTGGAAGTTCCGGGCAATCGGCCAGGGGTACGCATCGGGTCTCGCGGGGATCGCCCGCGATTACGGTGTGAACATCTGAGACCTTCGGGTTGATACGCTGACCGGGCCTCGACGTCCTACGTGCGGCCGACAACCGGCGCAGCCACCGCCCGGGTCCAGCTGAGGGGCCCCCGAGTTCTCGGGTGAACTCGGGGGACACTCGATCAGCCGGCGAAACGAAACCGTTCACGGTTTCGCACGATGCGCGCCCGCAGGGTTCCCGACCCGCTCACCGGAGGCCGGCAACAATCTCGGCGCCGAAGTCCGAGCTTCAGCGGAATGGCCGCTCCAGCATGTAGGTTCGCAGCTTGTTCTTGATCACGACCCACGTCAGCAGCAGCGGAACCGCCACTGCGGCAGTAAAAACCACCGTACTTGCCAGGTATATGGCGAGTGAGGGTGAGTCACCGCGATAGTCCGGATCAGCACCAACCCAGGTTCGGAAATCCGATTTCCAGCTGAGGTAACCGATCACCGACGCCGCGATCAACCAAGCGAAATAGGTGAACAAGTGAGCGGCGAAAAATGCGATCCGCTGATTCGGCGTCAGCACCTCCCGATCGCTACGCCCTTGCAATGGCGGTGCCGGTCGGTATCCCGGTTGTGCCTGCGGCAACTCTGGATTCATACATTCCCCCCAGTTCGAGTCCGACATCACGATAAAGCACCCTGTCGGAGCGCCCTAATCCGATGCTGTTCTGTACCTCGTACGTATCCGCCGAGCGCAACTCCAGTCGACTGGTCGAATCGGTACCGTCTGGTTCGTGTGGCGACCCGCTGCACCTAGCTCAGCTCGGGTTCGCCGGTCCCAGAGGGTTCGGCGTCGAGGCGAGTTCGCCCGGGACCGATGCAGCACGCGGTGTCGTCGTAGCGAGCCCGAACAACCCGGCAACGCTGACGGCATCAATTATCGGCAGGCCAAAACCGGTGCCAGTCGTCGTTGTTCAGGAATGAGCGAGCGCCGCGAACCGCTTCGGCGGAGTCTTCGGCGCGGCGGATGGTTGCGGCGAATTCCAAGGTGGCTTTTCGTAACTGCTCTTCCGCGCTCTCCGCACCCCCGAGCCGGATGACGCGCAGCTCGTCCGGGATCAGATCGTCCGGTAGCCCGGCCTGGGCGCTGCGGGAACGGACCTTCTCCGCCAAGGCCAGCGCGGGTTGCGCCATCGCGATACCGTCCAGGCAGGAGCGGCGTGCCTTCTCCGCGGATTTACGCTCCTCCCAGGCCTTTTCCTGGGCGGCCACCTTTTCGGTCACCGAGGCGTGCGGGTCGAAACCGGCCGCTGCGGGGTCGGCGAGGTGGGGGCTGCGGTTCACCAATTTGGCGACCAGCGCGGCGGCGACATCGTCGATGGTGAATTCGCCGGCCGCTTCGGCGATCCGGGAGTGGAACAGCACCTGTAGCAGCAGATCACCGAGTTCTTCGCGGATGGTGCCGGGATCGTCTTCCTGTATGGCGTCGAGAAGTTCGTAGGTCTCCTCCAGAAGGTACGGGCGCAACGAATCGTGGGTCTGGGTGACCTCCCATCCGCCGAACCGCCAGAGCCGGTCCATCACCTCGACTGCCTCGGACAACCCCGCCGCCACGCTCGCCGTTTCCGCTTCGAGAACGCTCGGCAGGGGCCGCACCGAGCCGGCCTCGGAGGGTGAGACAGCGGACTGTTGACCTGGTGCGGCCGGCTGTCCCTGATCCGGCTCCGCATGTTCGGACTCGCCCGTCCCGTGGCGCCTCGAAGCGGCGGCAGGCTGCCCGATCGCGGATTCCGGAGTGGGCCGATCGGAAGTCATCGTGCCGGTGACACCTCGGTGGCGACGGTGAGATCCACTGCGCCGGCGGCCTTACCGTCCAGGGCGAGCAGCAGGTCCGCGAGATGCTGCAGCAGGGCCACATCGCGGAGCCGGTCGGCGCCGACGCTGTCCTCGACGCGTGGCAGCGGCAGCTGCACCACCCCGCTGGCGGCGCGGTAGGAGGCGCTGGGGTAGATCCGCTTGAGCCGCATCTGTTTCGAATCGGGCAGCGAGAGCGGGGAGAGCTTGACCGTCGTACCGGTGACCGCGATTTCGGCGACCTCGTATTCGCGGGCGAGCAGCCGCAGTTTGGCCACCGAGACCAGGCGGCCGACTTCCACCGGCAGCGGGCCGTAGCGGTCGACGAGTTCCTCGACCACCGCGGCCAGTGCCGGATCGTCGTGGGCGGCGGCCAGTTTCCGGTACGCCTCCAGGCGCAGGCGGTCGCTGGCGATGTAGTCGGGCGGGATATGCGCGTCCACCGGCAGGTCGATACGGACCTCTTTGGTTTCCTCGGTGGTGATCGGTTTCCCGTCGGCGGCCGCCCGGTAGGCCTCCACAGCTTCCCCCACCAGCCGCACGTACAGGTCGAAACCGACACCGGCCACATGCCCGGATTGTTCGGCGCCGAGTACGTTACCGGCGCCGCGGATCTCGAGATCCTTCATGGCGACCGCCATACCGGCGCCGAGGTCGGAATTCTGCGCGATGGTGGCGAGGCGGTCGTAGGCGGTTTCGGTGAGCGGTTTCTCCGCCGGATACAGGAAGTAGGCGTATCCGCGTTCCCGGCTACGCCCCACCCGGCCGCGCAACTGGTGCAGCTGTGAAAGGCCGAGGGTGTCGGCGCGTTCCACGAGCAGTGTATTGGCGTTGGAGATGTCGAGGCCGGTTTCGATGATCGTGGTGCACACCAGCACGTCGTATTCGCGCTGCCAGAACCCTTGGACGGTGCGTTCCAGCGTGTCCTCGTTCATCTGCCCGTGCGCCACCACCACGCGGGCCTCCGGGACCAGTTCCCGGATCCGGCGGGCAGCCTTCTCGATCGACGACACCCGGTTGTGCACATAGAACACCTGGCCGTCGCGCAGCAATTCGCGCCGGATGGCGGCGGTGACCTGTTTGTCGTTGTAGCCGCCGACATAGGTGAGCACCGGATGCCGTTCCTCGGGCGGGGTGAGGATGGTCGACATCTCCCGGATACCGGCCAGGCTCATCTCCAGCGTGCGCGGGATCGGGGTGGCCGACATGGTGAGTACGTCCACATGGGTGCGCAGGGCCTTGATGTGCTCCTTGTGTTCCACACCGAAGCGCTGTTCCTCGTCCACGATCACCAGGCCGAGGTTCTTCCAGCGCACCCCGGTCTGCAGCAGCCGGTGGGTGCCGACGACGATATCGACCTCGCCCTCGGCCATCCCGGTGAGCACTTCGCGGGATTCCGCGGGGTCGGTGAACCGGGACAGGCCCTTCACGGTGACCGGGAATCCGGCGAGCCGCTCGGTGAAGGTCTGCAGATGCTGCTGAGCGAGCAGGGTGGTCGGCACCAGGACGACTACCTGTTTACCGTCCTGCACCGCCTTGAACGCCGCGCGCACCGCGATCTCGGTTTTGCCGTACCCGACGTCGCCGCAGACCACCCGGTCCATCGGCACCGCTTTCTCCATATCCGCTTTCACATCGGAGATGGCGGTGAGCTGGTCCACCGTTTCGGTGAAGACGAACGCGTCCTCCATCTCGCGCTGCCACGGCGTATCCGGGCCGAAGGCGTGGCCGGGCGCGGCCTGGCGGGCGGCATACAGCTGCACCAGTTCGCCCGCGATCTCGCGGACGGCCTTACGGGCCTTGCGTTTGGTGTTCGCCCAGTCCGCGCCGCCCAGTTTCGACAGGCTGGGCATCTCCCCGCCGACATACCGGGACAGCTGGTCCAGCGATTCCATCGGCACGAACAGCCGGTCGCCCGGCTGCCCGCGTTTACTCGGTGCGTACTCGATCACCAGGTATTCGCGCCGGGCGCCGCCGACGGTACGTTCGATCATTTCCACGAACCGGCCGATACCGTGCTGGTCGTGCACGACCATGTCACCGGCGTTCAACGCCAGCGGGTCCACCTGGTTGCGGCGTTTGGCGGGTAGCCGCTTCCCGTCGCCCGGCGCGGTCACCCGGTTACCGGTGAGATCGGATTCCGCGACCACCACCAGACCGGCATCGCCGAAGATCACGCCGTCGTGCAGTGAACCGCACAGCACACCCACCACACCGGGCGCCGGTTCCGCACCGGCCTCCAGCTGCGCGGCCGGTACCTCCGCCTCACCGAGGCGTTCGAGTGTGCGCTGGGCCGTGCCGTGACCGGCCAGCACCACCACCGCCCGCCCACCGGTCGTGACATGGGCGCGCAGCGACGCGAAGATCGTCGCCACCAATTCGTCGGAGCCGCGGGCAGTGGGCCCGCTCTGCACCGGCAGCTCTATCTCGGACGGATCACCGGTCGCCAGCGGGCTCAATGTCCACCAGGGCAGTCCCCGGCCTTCGGCGCTGTCCCGGATCTGGGTCAGCGGGCGATACGCCGACGCCGCCAGATCCAGGCCGTGCGCGCCCATCGGGGCATCTGCCCCGAACGAGGCCGCTGTCCACGACGCCTCCAGGAACTCCTCACCGGTACGCATCAGATCGGCGGCGCGGGTGCGAACCTTCTCCGGATCGCATACCAGCAGGTGAGTGCCGCCGGGCAACTGTTCGGTGAGCAGCCGCAGCTCGCCCGGTTGCAGTACCGGCAGCAATGCCTCCATCCCCTCGACGGGGATACCCTCACCCAGTTTGTCCAGCATCTCCACGAGCGCGGCATCCGCGGTATTCGCCGCCGCCACCGCCGCCGCCCGCTCCCGCACCTCGGCAGTGAGCAACAGCTCCCGGCACGGCGACGCCACCACGGTGGACAGTGAATCCTCACCGAGCGACCGCTGATCGGCCACCGAGAACGCCCGCAACTCGGTGATCTCGTCGCCCCAGAATTCCACGCGCACCGGATGGTCGGCGGTGGGCGGGAAAAGATCGAGGATGCCGCCGCGCACCGCGAACTCCCCGCGCTTACCGACCATATCCACCCGGGTGTAGGCGAATTCGACCAGCCGCGCGACCAATTCGTCGAAATCTGCCTCGGCGCCGATTCGCAGCACGATCGGCTCGATATCGCCCAAACCGGCCGCCATCGGCTGCATCAGCGAACGCACCGTGGTCACCACGACACGCAACGGCACCTGATACACCGGATCATCGGGATGGGCCAGCCGGCGCAACACCTCGAGCCGGCGCCCGACGGTATCGGCGCCCGGCGACAGCCGCTCGTGCGGCAGGGTCTCCCAGGACGGGAACTGCGCAACCGCGGGGCCCAGCATCTCGGTGAGCTCGAGGGTCAGATCATCGGCCTCGCGACCGGTCGCGGTGACCACGACAACCGGCCGGTCGGCGGCAACGGTGGCCGCGACGAAAGAGCGCGACGCGCTCGGCGCCACCAACTCGACCGACGACCGGCCGAGCATCCCGGAAACAGTCCGCAACGCGGTATCGGCGCCCGCTGCCGAGGCCAATCCCGCCAGTGGTGGACGAGGGGCAGACATGGTTCTCTCCTGACCGCGAACGAAGGCGATTCTGTCTATATTGCGCCGCCTCCGGCGCCGCAGGTTCGGGGCCCCCCTCGGTCTCGTTCTTCACTCCGCCGCTCCTCCGCTTCGCTCCCCCGCTCTGTCGCTCCAGAACGAGACGGGCCCCGAACCATTGATGTGGGCCATACGGATGCCTGAAACGGGGGCCGAACCGGTCTTCTCCGGATCGGACCACGCTGAACCGGCCCAGCGGCGGCGTCGAGGTCAGCGAGGCGCGCAAAGGTTTTGCCCGTCGACCGAACCCCCACGCGCCGGCGCGCCGATATCACGGTACGTAGCGGCGGAGGCGGCGGGCGGCGAACTCGCGGAAGTAGGAGACCTTGTCTTCCGGGACGATCGACGGGATCAGGAAATACCAGGCCCGTTCCATGCGCGACGCCATCTGGTCCATCGATTCGGTGCCGACCGCAACGATATGCATACCGGTGGTGAGCCCGTAGAGCAGCAGGCCGATGGTTTCCGGGTCGAGGTCGGGGAGCAGATCGCCCTGCGTGATCGCCTTCTCGGCGAGCGTCCGGTAGGTCTCACCCCACATTTTGGCGATATTGTCGCCGTTGGCGCCGCGGTAGTCGCCGATCTGATGGGTCAGTTTGAGCATCGCGCCGACCATCGGATCGTTCATCGACAGATCCGCCACCACATACGTGATACCGATCGCCGCCTCCAGGGCCGGTACCCGGGAATCGAAGAAGCCTTTACAGGAGGCGGTGAGCCGCTCCTGGCCCTGATCGACCACGGCGCGGGCCAGTTCTTCCTTGGACCCGAAGTGAAAATACAAGGCGCCCTTGGTCACATTGGACTGCGCGATGATCTCGCTGAGGCTCGCATTGGCGTAGCCCAAGCGCAGAAAGACATCGGCAGCGCCCGCCAGGACGGAATCGCGGGTTATCTCCGCGCGCGCTTGCCTAGCCATCAGCTCCGCCTGTCATCCCAATAACCAGCCATCCTGAAGTAGACCGACATTGTCGAAGTAGACCGACTTACCGCCCGAACAGCACCCAAAGGATGGGTGAACCGTACCATCAGTCCCGGGTACGGTTCTCGATTCGACGGCCTGCCGGAGTTCGCGGGCAGTTCACGCACGGTTATCCGAACTGCCCTGCCCGCCGGGCGAGTTCACCGGGCCCGTCCCCGGGACGGCGGGCCATTCCGAGCTCAGCTGCGGATCCGCCTCGAGATGACTGAGACCGTTCCAGCACAGATTGACCAGGTGCGCGGCCACCACTTCCTTGGACGGACTGCGCACGTCCAGCCACCAGGTGGCGGTAGTGGCCACCATCCCGACCAGCGCCTGGGCGTACAGACCCGCCAGGCTGGTGTCGAAACCGCGACGATCGAAATCGCCCGCCAGCAGATGCGCGACCTGGCTGACCGCTTCGTTGAGCAGGCTCGAATACCGGCCGTCGGTCGAGGAAACGGGCTGATCGCGCACCAGGATGCGGAAACCGTCGGTGCGCTGCTCTATATAGGTGAGCAGCGCGAGCGCCACCTGTTCGAGGCGGACCCGGGATCTGTTGTTGGTGAGCGAGGAAGTGATCATATCGAGCAACATCGACATCTCGCGGTCGACCACCACCGCGTACAGACCTTCTTTACCGCCGAAATGCTCGTAGACGACGGGTTTGGAGACCTGGGCGCGCAGCGCTATCTCCTCGATGGAGGTGGCGTCGTATCCTCGTTCGGCGAACAGCGCGCGCCCGATCTCGATCAATTGCCGGCGGCGCTGGGTACCGGTCATCCGCTGCCGGGCCGGTGGAACCTGCTCGGCGATCTCCTTCGCACCCCCATCGGCCGGTGACTCCCCGGCCGTTCGCGGCTCTCCCGACGACACGTTCCCGCCTCCCTGGTTACCGGGGTCGCCGATACGGCCGGATCTCCGACCAGCGACCAAAACCATCGAGATCAACTGTCTCAGACCTGCCGCGACCGGGGTCACGCGGGCATGCTGTGCGCCCGCCCGGCACCGCGGAAGCCGGCCATATGACCCGCCCGACGGATCACCGGCAGCCACGGTTCGACGAAAACCGGGGTGGCATGCGATTATCGTTGCCGTGCCTGGGCACAGCGGCGGGTGACCGATGATCCACCGGTGTGACAGTCCGCCGTGGTGTAATGGCAGCACCTCTGATTTTGGTTCAGATAGTTCAGGTTCGAGTCCTGGCGGCGGAGCAAATACGGGTTCGACCGGGGAAACAACTATTTCCTGACGCACACCGGCGCTCCCGGATCCCGTCAAAATCCCTGCATTCGCAGAAGCTGGTCGATGGCGTCGCGTGTCGAGTGGCCCTCCGCCGGGCGATAGGTGCATATTCATGTCCGCCGACAACCTGCGATCGTGGACGAGGAGTATCGGCCTCGCCGCAACGCCACCGTCTTCCGCCTAGGAATGCCATGTCCAAGACATCGAAGGCACTTCCCTTGATCGCCGCCGCCCTCACCACTGCCGCCCTCGCCACCGGACAGGCCTCGGCACAGTCCGCTGTGGACCCGGGCTCTGCCGGGTCGGGCTCTGCCGGGTCGGGCTCTGCCGGGTCGGGCTCTGCGGAGTCGGGCTCCGCGTGGCCGGGCTCTGCGGGTTCGGGCTCATCACTGGTGGCCGTGGGGCCGGGCTCGACACTCGGTCTGTGTTCGATCACCGCGACCGGGTACGCGGACGGACAGCCTGTCGCACTCACCGCCGGTCACTGCACACTCGGGCTGTTCGGGGTGATCCGGCTGCCCGACGTCGACTGGGCCATGATCCCCCTGCTTCCTGGTACCCCGACCCACAACACCCTCCCGAGTGGTGAGCGGCTGACCGGCCTCGGCGCACCCGACGGGGTCCTGTGCAGGTGGGGGCAGCGGAGCGGGACGCGCTGTGACGGATACACAGGTATCCGAGTGGGCGACTCCGGCGGACCGGTGTACCGGCCGAACAGCGACGGCACCGCAACCCTCGTCGGGATCACCAGTTCGAACATCCAGTACTCCAGCCTGCCACCGGGGTTTTCTCTGTCGTGACCGCACGCGTGCGCCCGAACTCTGCGGCGTCGTGATCGTCGGGCCCGGCCCCCGGCAAGGCTGATACGCTCAGCACCCGTGCAGCGCGACAAGGGGCCGTCATCGAGTGGGTAGTCCTTACCCATGGCGGCCTCTTCGTATGCCCGGGAATCCCTCGCTCGGTCCCGATCCGATCTGGGCAGGTTCGGGTCCTGGCAACGGAGCAGCTCGCGTGCACGACGACCATCGTCGGCCCGAGGGAGATTCATGCAGGAGCAGACCGCCGTCATCGTGCTAGCCGCAGGTGCCGGTACGAGAATGCGGTCGAAGAAGCCCAAGGTGCTGCATCCGCTGGCCGGGCGCAGCATGCTGGCGCACGCGCTGTACGCGGCGCACACCATCGACCCGCACCATCTGGTGACCGTTGTGGGGCACGACCGGGAACAGGTCGGCGCCGAGGCCGCGGGTGTGGCAAGCGAACTGGGCCGCACCGTCGTCCCGGTCGTCCAGGAACAGCAGCTCGGCACCGGCCACGCGGTACAGGTGGGTCTCACCGGGCTGCCCGCCGACTTCAGCGGTGATGTGATCGTCACCTCCGGAGATGTTCCGCTGCTGGACGGCCACACCCTTTCCGCGCTGCTCGACGAGCATCGCAGCTATCCCGACCGGCCCGCGGTCACCGTCCTCACCTTCGTCCCGGACGACCCGAACGGTTACGGGCGGATCGTGCGCGATGCCGACGGCGAGGTCGCCGAGATCGTCGAGCACGCCGATGCGACGCCCGAACAGGCCGCCATCACGGAGGTGAACTCCGGTGTGTACGCCTTCGATGTCGCGGTCCTGCGCACCATGCTCGGCCGGTTGTCCACCGCCAATGCGCAGCACGAGCTGTATCTGACCGATGTCCTGAAACTCGCCCGCGAAGCCGGCTACCCCGTACAGGGCGCCCGGCTGGTGGATTCGGCCAAGGTCACCGGTGTCAACGACCGGGTTCAACTGGCCGCCGCGGCGCGCACCCTCAATCGCTACATCGCGGAACGCCATATGCGCGCGGGTGTGACAATCGTCGACCCGGCGACCACCTGGATCGATACCGATGTCCGGATCGGCCGCGATACCGTCATCCGCCCCGGGGTCCAATTGCTGGGTACGACAGTGATCGGCGAGGACGCGGAAATCGGCCCGGACACCACGCTCACCAATTCGGACATCGGCGACGGCGCCCGGGTGATTCGCACGCACGGTGAAGGCGCAAAAGTCGACGCATATGCGACAGTCGGGCCGTTCAGTTATCTGCGGCCGGGCACCGTTCTGGGCGAATCGGGCAAAATCGGCGCCTTCGTCGAGACCAAGAATGTGGATATCGGCAGGCATACCAAGGTTCCGCATCTCACCTATATCGGTGACGCCACCGTCGGTGAGCACAGCAACATCGGAGCATCCAGCGTTTTCGTGAACTACGACGGGGTGGACAAGCACCGCACGGTCGTCGGGTCCCATGTGCGCACCGGCAGCGATACGATGTTCGTCGCACCGGTGACCGTGGGTGACGGTGCATATACCGGGGCAGGTACTGTGCTGCGGGAAGACGTCCCGCCGGGCGCGCTCGCCGTGTCCGGGGGTACGCAGCGCAATATCGAGAACTGGGTGCAGCGGAAACGTCCAGGTACCGCTGCAGCGAATGCGGCGGCGAAGGCACTCGCGGCCGATGAATTACCGGATCGGGCAACAGAGCTTAAGGATGGCAACCAGTAGTGACCGCGTCATGGATCGACAACCAGAAGAACCTGATGCTCTTCGCCGGACGGTCGCACCCAGAACTGGCCGAGCAGGTGGCCAAGGAATTGGACGTCGAGGTCACCCCGCAGACCGCGCGTGATTTCGCGAACGGGGAAATCTTCGTCCGTTTCGAAGAGTCGGTACGCGGTTCCGACGCCTTCGTATTGCAGAGCTTCCCGGCGCCGCTGAACCAGTGGCTGATGGAACAGCTGATCATGATCGACGCGCTCAAGCGCGGTTCGGCCAAGCGGATCACCGCCATCCTGCCGTTCTACCCCTACGCCCGCCAGGACAAGAAGCACCGCGGCCGCGAACCGATCTCCGCCCGGCTCGTCGCCGATCTGCTGAAAACCGCCGGCGCCGACCGCATCGTGACGGTCGATCTGCACACCGATCAGATCCAGGGCTTCTTCGACGGCCCGGTCGACCATATGCACGCCCAGCTGCAGCTCGCGGAGTACATCCGCAACAACTACAGCCTGGACAACATCAGCGTCGTCTCCCCCGATTCCGGCCGTGTCCGGGTAGCGGAGAAATGGGCGGATTCGCTGGGCGGGTCGCCGCTGGCGTTCATCCACAAGACCCGTGACCCGCTGGTTCCGAACCAGGTGAAGTCCAACCGGGTGGTCGGTGAGGTCGAGGGCCGCACCTGCATTCTGATCGACGATATGATCGACACCGGTGGCACCATTGCCGGCGCGGTGAACGTACTGAAGGAAGCCGGTGCCGGTGATGTGGTGATCGCCGCGACGCACGGCGTGCTGAGTGCGCCCGCCGCCGAGCGGCTGGCCTCCTGCGGCGCCAAAGAGGTCGTGGTGACCAATACGCTGCCGATCACCGAGGACAAGAAGTTCCCGCAGCTCACGGTGCTGTCCATCGCGCCGCTGCTGGCCCGCACGATCCGCGAGGTGTTCGAGAACGGTTCGGTGACCGGGCTGTTCAACGGCAACGCCTGAACACATTCGGCGGTAACCCTTCATATCTGTCGCATCAGCCCCGGACTTTCGGTCCGGGGCTGATGCATCTCCGGGACTGTGCGTCTCCGAGCCGTGCGGGATCAGGGCCGTGGAGGTGAGCGGCCGGCAAGCCACCTCGAGCCGGGGCCGGGCAGCCGTGCCCCGGAACAGTCGCTGTCATATCTCCTTCGGAACCGCCCCGGCCTTTCGGGGCGGGAACCACTCATGTGGCCACGGATCGGCTCGCGCCGAGCTCTACAGGATGGCTCGCCATAACTGGTCGCGGTCTCTCGACGTACCCCCGCAGCGGCGCATACTGGGTGGTATGGATCGCGAACCACGAGAGCCCGATATGGGCGACGACGACCAGTTGGACGAGGTCCGCGCCTATGAACGCACTATCGAGGACCCGCCGGACGACCTGCGAATCCGCAACCGGGAAAGCGACGACGACCGGCTGGGTATAACCGAAGAACTGGCCGAGGAATCGGACCGCCGCGACCGTTCCGGCGAGGACAACCGCCCCGCCGAGGCCGCCGCCATCCATATCGAGGACGAGCCCGAAAGCTGACCCTCCCCACCGCGGTACCCGACTACGAGCCCTCGACGATCCGACCGAGGAGACGTGATGAGCACACCGCAGGACCCACGCAACCCCGACGAGACGCCGCGCGACGCCGGCGAGACGCCGCAACAGCACAACCGGCCACCACAGTCCGAGGGCGGGCCGGCACAACATCACGCTGAGCCACCGGTGGACAGGGACTCCGGGACCGGCGGTCACCGTCCCGGCGAGCAAGCGTCGGGCGGTCGGACCCGCGAAACTCCGGACGAACCGTTCGTCACACCCGCTGCCCCGCAACCGCCGGACCATACGCAGACCCCCGGGCACAGCCCTCAGCCACCGGACGAACCTGCCGCCGCGGCCGGCGCCCCGCAGCCCCCTTCGCAGTCCGGTGATCAGCCCGGCTCAGGTACTGAACCGGGCCGTGCCGGAGAGGATCGGCCGGTCGGTGGCGAGACGCCGAGATCTTCCGAGGACCCACCCACCGAATACCTCCCGAAGATCCTGCACCGTGAGTCGTCCGGTTCGAGCCGGGCCGCCGCCGGACCGGAGAGCCACGAGCCCGGCGTGAGCAGCCCCGCGGACGACCATCCGACACAAATGTTGCCCAAACAGTCCGAGCAACCGGGTGCACCCGGCGCCGAGGCGCCGCGAATGGACAAGGGGACCGCGGCCTACACCCACGGGTGGCAGCCGGGTTCGTCCGAACAACAGCCGGGGCAACAGCCGATGGGCGAGGTCCCACCGCAGGCGTGGTCCGCGCGGCCGGAGGAGCAGGAACCGGGGCAGGCCTGGCAACCCCAGTCACCCGGTCAGCCCGGCTACTCCCAGTCCGGTGGCACTCCGTATCCGCCGCCCGGCGCATACGGCAGTCGACCCGGACAGCCCGGAGATCAATCCGGTTGGGGCGCCGACCAGCCAGGACAGCAGGGCTGGGGTGGTGGGCAGCCCGGATGGGGAGCCGATCGACCCGGGCAACAGGGCTGGGGTAATGAACAACCCGGACAGCAGGGCTGGGGTCACGAACAACCCGGGCAGCCCGGATGGGGCGGGCAGCAAGGGTGGAGCGGCGCCCAGCCCCCGCAGCAAGGCTGGGGCGGCGGCCGACAACCCGGCGGCTATCCCGCCTACCCGCAGCAGCCGTACCAGCCCTATGGCGCCACCCAGGAACCGGAACGCTCCGGACCACAGGTCCTGTCGATCATCGGTTTCGTCTGCGCCGCAGTCTCACTGCTGTTCTGCCCACTCCTGTTCGGTATCGCCGGTATCGCACTCGGCGTCATCGGGCATATCCGCGGCGAATCCCTCGGAAAATGGGCAGCCATCGCGGCCGGCGTATGCCTGATCATCGGAGTGATCCTGGCCTTGGCGCTCTCCGGAATGGACATGGTCCCCATCGAGTCAGTGAGTTAGGGCCCGGGCCGACCGGCGCTCCCCGGTTCCGGTGGGTGCATCGCCGGGCGGTTTCTCGAGCAACATCGAGACGCCGCGTCGAACGAGCTCGGTCCTACTCACTCCCGTGGCCGCGGCCTCCTGATCCAACCGGATCAGCAACTCCGCCGGCGGGCACACCCTGGTCTTGTGCATGCCGTAAAAGGTATCGGTGCCTGAGCTGTGGGCCGGATAGGGTCCACCTATGCCTATCAAGGACCATCACCGGCCGGCGACCGGGAAGCGGAGCGCGTAGATGTCGCAGCGGGAGCTGGTGGTTCTGGGTACCGCCAGTCAAGTGCCGACCGCGCACCGTAACCACAACGGGTATGTGCTGCGGTGGGGCGGCGAGGCGGTCCTGTTCGACCCCGGTGAGGGCACGCAGCGGCAGATGATCCACGCCGGGATTTCCGCGACCGGCCTGACCCGGATAGCGATAACCCACTTCCACGGCGACCACAGTCTCGGGCTGGCCGGGGTGATGCAGCGCATCAATCTGGACCGTGTCCCGCACCCGATCGACGCCTACTATCCGGCGTCGGGTCAGCGGTATTTCGACAACCTGTGCGATGCCACCGCCTACCATCGCACCGTCGAACTGCGGTCGCACCCGATCAACGAACCGGGCCTACTATCGGCTCCCGGTGCGCCTTTCCACCTCACAGCCGCCCGGCTCGACCATCCGGTGGAGGCCTTCGGCTACCGGATCACCGAACCCGATTACCACGCCATCCTGCCCGACCGGCTCGCCGAGCTCGGTCTGTCCGGTCCGCTCGTCGGCCGGTTGCAGCGGGAGGGCACGATCACCTGGCAGGGCCGCACGGTTCAGCTGACGGAGGTCAGTACGATCCGGCGCGGTCAGAGCTTCGCGTTCGTCATGGACACCCGGATCTGCCCGGCGGCCCGCGAACTCGCCGCCGATGTCGACATGCTGGTCATCGAGGCAACTTTCCGCGACGCCGATGCCCACCTCGCTGCCGAGCACGGCCATCTCACCGCGGGCCAGGCGGCCCGCATCGCGGCCGAAGCCGGGGCACGAACCCTGGTGCTGACCCATTTCTCCCAGCGCTACCGCACGCTGGACGACCACCTCGTCGAAGCGCGCCGGGAATTCGCCGGGGAAATCGTGATCGCCACCGACCTCACCCGCATCCCCCTGCCACCTCGCCGCTGACCAACCGCCGACGGGCCGGCCATCGAGGATCCACCGGAACCGGCCTGGGATCCCGATGCGGAGACCGAGGAATCGGAGATCCACGCGACCATCTGCCGAGCCCTGCGGGAGCTGCACCCGCCCCGGTAACGACCCCGCGACGGGCGGTGGCTCCACAGCCGCCCAGCCAGATGCGACAGCTATAGCTATCGCAGTGCTGTGGCGACAAGGCGGCGCGGCCGATGCACGCTACACCGCCGCGTCTGCGAGTTCGGTGGATTCGCTGTCGAACCGCGTGCGGTGGTCTTGGACTTCGTCCATGTGGGCTTGGGCCCAGACCTTGATACCGCGGATCACTTCGTGCAGGGACAGGCCCAGGTCGGTCAGTTCGTAGGTGACCGTGACGGGCACGGTAGGGGTGACCGTGCGGGTGACCAGGCCGTCGCGTTCGAGGGAGCGCAATGTCTGGGTGAGCATCTTCTGGCTGACTCCGGCCAGCCGCCGGGCCAGTTCGGAGTAGCGCATGGCCCGAGGTTCGCCGGCGCACTGTCCTGCCGGGTGGGGACCGTCGCTGCCGAGTGCCGCGAGCACCAGCGCCACCCATTTGCCGGAGATCCGTTCGAGCAGCTGCCGGCTGGGGCAGTCCGCGAAGAACGCGTCGTAATCGGCCTTTTGCTGGGCCCGCTGCTGCGCCGCCGTCATCGTCGCCATGACCGCACCTTCCTACTTTCGGGTGAGTTACGCACTTCTGAGTGCCTACTTCCCGTTGGAGAGTTACCTATCCATTCTGGAGTAACAACACCGATTACTCCAGAGGAGACGCAATGTCCACCACATTCCGTACCGCAGTCATCCGCATCCCGGGAGGTCCCGATTCGATCGAGTTCATCGATGTGCCGGTCGTAGAACCCGGACCCGGCCAGGTCCGGGTCGCGATCGCCGGTACCTCCGTCAACCCCGTCGACCTGGCTCTCACCGCCGGTGTCTTCCATCAGATGGGGGTGATCAACCAGCCCGACCACACCGGCCTGGGCACCGATTTCGCGGGCATCGTCGAGGCCGTCGGCCCGGATGTGGATATAGCGGTCGGCAGCCGGGTCGCGGGTACGGTCGACGGATTCGATCGCGATTTCGGTACCTACGCCGAGCAACTCGTCGTACCGGCAAGCGATATCGCGGTGGTGCCCGACGAGCTCGAATTGACCGCGGCGGCCACGGTCCCGCTCAACGGCCTGACCGCGGCGCAGCTGGTGGATCTGCTCGGCGAAGGCGGCGGGCGCAGCCTGCTGGTGACCGGGGCGGCGGGTGCGGTCGGCGGGTATGTCGTCACGCTGGCCCAGGACCGGGGTTGGAAGGTCACCGGACTGGCCCGGACGCAGGATGAGGAGTTCGTCCGCAGTCTCGGAGCCGATTTCACGACCGCGGCGATATCGGGCTGGGACGCGGTGGCCGATACCGCTGTTTTCCAGGAGAAAGCCCTTCCGCTGGTCCGCGACGGCGGTGTGTTGGTCGGTGTCCGGCCGGGCGGCGAACCACCCGCCGAACGCGGTATCACCGTGCGCGCAGTGTCGGTACGTCCCGACGGCGACCGGTTGGCCGCGTTGTTGAAGGACACGGTGACCGGCCGGCTCCCGGCGCGGGTCCATGCTGTCGTCCCGCTGGACCGAGTCGCCGAGGCCCACCGGACGGTCGCGGAGGGCGGTATTCGCGGTAGGTACGTCCTTCAGCCCTGAGCTGGGTACCGGTCCCGGCACCACGCCGGGACCGACCGGCCCACTCGACTGTCAGGTGGTGAAGGTCGCGAAGGACGACCACAGCAGCGGTGAGTGTTCGACGGCACCGGTCGAGCGCCAGCGATCCAACCGTTCGCGCTGCCAGGCGGTGAGCGTGGGGACCGGGTCGTCTGTGTCGTGGGCGGCGTCCACGGCACAGATCGTGTCCTGGAGCGGGGCAGCATCGGGAGCGGCGCCGAAGCGCTGGAAGGCGAGGTCGGTCGGGAGGGGCCAGCGGGTGGCGGTGACCAGTTCCGCACCGCCGGTGACCATGGCGGCGATCAACCCGAGCGCTTCGGTGAATCGCAGATCGCCGCCACTTTCGCAGGCGATCAGCGCGACCCGGGCGGGTATCGGCCAGAGTTCGTTACCGGCAACGGGTTCCGATTCCAGAGTGTAGGTGCCGAGCAGGAGGTCTTTCGCGGAAAGCGGGCGGTGGTCGCGTTGCGGTTCGGCGAACCCCACGGTGTCCGCGGTGCAGGCCAGATGCAGTTCGGTGTTCTCGCTCTGCCCCGATTCCGGGGAGGCCGCGGTGACATGCCCGACATAGATCAACCGGGACGCGCCGGCGCGCAGGGTTTCGGAAAGCCAGTGGCGATCGAGGTCGGTGCGGCGGAAAACAGCCTGCGGCTCCGGGACAACGGGGCGCAGCCGACCGGCGGCGAGGTGGCCGGCCATGCGCGCGGTAAGCGGTGTCGGCCGGTCCATCCGGCCCAGGACCGAACCGAGCGCGGAATCGGCACGGAATCCGGGCACCCGGGGGTCGAGGACCGCGACCACCGGCAGGTCACGCGAGGCGGGCCACGAGCGCGGAACCCGCACCGGTGCGTGCACGATCCCGGCCGGAACCAGCAGGCTGATATCGGCGATATCGATCAGGCGTACGTCGGGGGCCGGGGCGAGGATCTCCCACGGCACCTGCGCGACCCGCGGCGAGGGCTGCAACCGGATATGCGGGCGCACACCACGCTGATACAGCTCGTACAACTGGCCGGCCAGGTCGTAGGGCAGTAGCGCGCGGGACAGGTCGCGGGCGAGCTCGTATTCGGTGCCGGGCGCGGCGAATGCCCCGGTGGTGAGCGCTTTCTCGAGGCCACCGGCCACTTCCGGGACGGGTAGCGCCGCGGACAGGTTGCCGATGACCGCGTCGATATCGTCGCCGGGCAACACGGTCACACCCGGCAGCGCGGACCCGTCGGTCCACTGCCAGGACATGTAGAGATCGCCGGCATCGGCCATCCGGACCACTACGGTCGGCCGGTCACCCATCAGCCCCTCCGCCGGTCGAGCGGTCATCTCGGCCGCCACCCCGCTGTAGTGCATCACCGCGATCGCCGTGCTGTGCTCGGCAATCGCCGCCGCGGGGCTCATAGTGCCGGCCGTGTCCTCGTTTCATGCCGGGATCACCCGATCCTCCCGGAATTTTCCGCCGTAGCGGTGTTCGGCCGCCTCGATGTAATCGGCGAGCGCGATCCGGGCGCCGGGTTCGACCGCGAGACGCGGCGGCGGCGCGACGGGCAGACCTGCGGAGGCAGCGACCTGGGCCAGTGCGGCGCCCAACTGCAGGGGTCCGGGCAGCTCGGTGACGGCGGGCGGATTCGGGGTGTCCAGCGGGAACTGCGGACGTTCGGGCGGTTGCACGCGGTCGATATCCAAGGTGGTTCCCGCGCACCGGGTTTCGATCAGATCGGCGAGCAACGCACCGTCCTGGCAGAGATGGGCGAAACGGAACGCCAGACGCATCGCGGGTTCCGCTATTTCCCGGTGCCATTGTTCGCGCCGGCTCCCGCTCGGCATGGTGTAGCGGACGGCGTCGATGGCGATCGTGGCCGTAACCGACAGTGCCCGCCCGAGAGCCACCAGTTCCGGGGCGGGCTCTTCCAGATCATCGATGACCATCTCCAGCAGCACCGCATGCCAGTAGTCGAGTTTGGCGCATTCGGTACCCAGTCCGCGCTCCGCATAGATGATGAACGAACCGTCCAGGAGCTGCTGGCCGGCACCGACCCTGCCGTACGCGAATTCGATGGTCGCAAGCCGGCATTGCAGCGCCGCAACGTCGAGCAGCGCACCGGAAGCCTGGAAATGGTCGAGGCTGCGCCGATACCATTCCTGCGCGCGATCGAGGTCACCTCGGCGTTCGGCGAGAAAACCGCGGATCTTCCAGCCGATTCCGGTCCGGTGGGAGAGCCCGGCCGGCTCGTGATACAGCTGGGCTGCCTCGACGAGTTCCTCGGCCTCGTCGAGCCGGTCCAGGCGCATGAATATCTGGGCCAGGTTCTGCTGGGTGTCGGCGAGGGCGCTGTGGTTGCCGGCCTCGGTGAACGCCGTCAGCGCCTGCCGCGCGAAATCCACGCCGAGGTCGCGGCGGCCGGTTTCGAAGTAGGCGACGGCCAGATTCATCAACGAATAGCCGGCCAGTTCCGGGGCGAACCGCAGTGCGGTGTTCAGGGATTCGGTGGCGATCTCGATCGCGCGGTTCCACTGCGCGCGATAGCTCGCGACGGCGGTCAGCGAGAGCAGGCACGATACGCGCAGGACACCGAGCTCGTCGGCGTCGGCGAGCAGCGCGCGGGCCTGTTCCAGCGCGTCCTGCGCCTCGTCCAGCGCACCGAGGTGCTGCAGGGCCTGCGAATAGTTGATCAGGGCGGAAGCCCGTTTTTCGACGGCATCGCCGGGGATCTCGCCGAGCACGGCCCGGTACCGGGTCACGGCGCCCTCGTGATCGCCGAGTTCGTCGTACACACTGGCGGCGTTGACGAGGGCACTGGTCCGGACACCGTCGGTGGTGGTCTCCGCGGCGTGCTCGAAAATACGCAGCGCCTCGGTGAGATCGCCACGGTTGTGCGCGGCGGCGCCCTCGTGCAGGAGTTCCACGCCGGGCGGTTGATTCTCGGTTCGGCTCATCTCAGAAATCCGAGTCCTCCATCGCCGCAGTTACCTCCGACCGAAGTGGTGCGATATCGGCAAGTGAGTTGCCGGCGGAGTCCGCGAACTCGCCGGTTCCGAAAGGTTCGGCGGGGTTGACCTCAGCAGACCGGGCCGCGGCCAGTCGGAGCCTGTTCCGCGCCAGTTCGCGTACCGCCCGCCGCCGCTCGGCATCGACCGATGTACCCGTAATCCCCTGTGCAACAGTATTATCGATTTCCTCATCCACGCCAGAGGTCGGTCGCTCGACAGCCGAGGAGGGTTGCGGCGGCTCGACCGGATCAACGCCGTGCGGGCGACCCACCGGCTCCGGCTGCGCGTCGGGATCGGCCACATTCCGGGCGACCCGCGAGTCCGCATGCGCGCCCGAATCGGCGGCGTCAGGACGGTCGTCGGCTGACGCCCTGGGCGACGAACCAGGTGGGCGATTGGACGCCCGGGAGTGGCCCAGCGGCGTACCCGTCCCCGCCGGTGCGCTGCGTCCCACACCCGGCACATAGATCTCCACACCCAGCACCGCGTCCGTCGGTTCCGCGGTCTCGCCCGTCCAGGCGTCACCGTTCAGTTCCAAGGCGACGTCTAAGAATCCGTCCCGAGTGCGGATCAGGGCGTGTGGCCGCAGATAGCCGGGCAGTTCCGCGGGGACTCCGGGGGCGGCGACCGCATGTACCCGGGCAACCGTGCGGCCCGCTGCCCGGAACAACTCCCACGACACGGCACGCTCGGAAGCATCGACAACGCCGGCCGGACAGTACCGCCAATCCCAGCCGGCGGTACCGCGACCGAGCACCAGATCCGCGCCCCGCGATGGGTTCGGCCCTGCGGCGAGTGCGTACTCGTCGGCACGCGCGGTGGTCCACTCGCGTGCTCCCGTGTCCCGGCCGATGTCTCGATCGCCGGTGGGTCCGGCCGAGACCTCGTCGACGCCGGCGGCAGGCGGCGAATCCGCACCGTCGACCACGCTTTCGCAGAACTCCGTCAGCTCGCCGATTTCGCTGTCCAGCAGTTCCGGGTCCAGCGCGGCGATATCGTCGATGGTCGAGGCGGGCCACCAGCGCGCCGCCCAGTGGGCGTAGGCGAGACGACGGACCGCTGTCGCGAGATCGGGGTTGCCGGGCCGGACGGGGAGGTCCACCGGCTCGGTGTACGCGTCGGCAGCGAGTGCGACGTCGGCGCCGTAGAGCGCCCACAGCCATTCCTGTGCGGTCTCGAGATCGTGCAGGGCTGCCGCCGCGACTCGCTGCCCGGCCGTCAGACTCCAGGTGAGATAGCCACCCGACACTTCGAGGACTGCCGTATCCACGCCCGGGTCGGGGTCGGCCGCGGTCGGAGCACCGGGTGGGCCGATGAGCCACAGATCCGGTCGTAATCGCCGGATACGCACCGTATCGGCCATCAGACCGCCCTCGATTCGGCCATCGCCGAGCCGGGTCCGGACGCCTGCGTGCTCAAAACCTTGCGGACGCGGGTGCGGTGATCGAGGACCACCGACCGGGCGATTCCATCCAGCAGGTCCCAGAGTTCGTCCGGTTCGGCGACCGGCACTTCGCGCACATCGCGCCCGTGTAACCGCACCCACAACCTGCGCAGATACGGCCGCCACGGGGTACGCAGTTCGGCCGCGATCCCGGCGAGCGGATTACCGTCGCCGGAGACGGGATGGATCGCCAGCCGCCGCGCCTGCAGAACGTAGGCCTCCCGCTGCCACCGGCTGTTGACCAGGCGGTGGGCAGCCGTTTCCGGTACACCGTCCGCAGCGGTTTCCGAACGTGCCGATGTCGTGATCGGTACCAGCCCGAGCGCCAACTCCACGCCCGCCGCGGCGGTGACCCGCAGCGATTCGTCGAGTAGTGCCCAGGGGGCGCAGCTTCGGGTGATCTCGGTGGTCACCAAATCCGGGATCGGTGGCAGGTCGGCGCGTTCGGTGGACACCTGGAGGACGGTGAAAACCCGTTCGTAAACGGTGCGGTCGAACGGCAGGCCCAGAGCCGCGGTCGACGCCGACGCACCCAGCGCAGGCCGGCGCGGAGCGGGCTTTTCGGTGAGACCGAGCAGATTCGCGTCGTACCGCGCACAGGACCCGATCGCCGACCGGCGCCCCCGCACCGCCCGGCCCGACTCACGCACGCCCGACTCACGCACGCCCGACTCACGCAGGCCGACGCGCTGCACGGGCGCAGCGGCTGGCTCGGCAGCGGGGCCGGTCCGAACGTGTTCGCAGGTTGCGACCGTGACAGCCGCCGGGCGATCACCGCTGTCCGCCCACAGCGCGATACCCGTATGCATCCCGATGTTCGCGTCGATCAACCGCCGCAACAGCTGCCGGCCGGGTGCCGTATCCGCCTCCGACCGGGTCGCGACAGCAAGCTCCAGCAGTTGCCGTAGTTCGCCGCTACATTCGGGCGCGACCGGAGGCGGCGACGGCCTGCCCGCCCAGGTCGCTTCCAGCAGCCGTTCCAGTTCGGCGGCCCGCGCGGGATCGGTGAGATGGTCCTTCAATGCCTGGGTGGTCCGGCCGGCGGCGAATCCGTGGATCTCGCGCAGCACGGCCTCGGCACGTAACCGGTCGCGCTGCGGATCGGGGTGGCCGCGGGTGGCAGCCAGTTCGAAACAGCGCTGGAAGTACAGGTCCTGAGCGTTGCCCTCGGTGATCCGCAGCTCACGCCGGACCTGTTTGAGAAGCGTGAACCAGGCGGCGGTCGCCCGTAGTGCCTCGGCGTGGTCGTGGATCCGGGCCGCCAGCAGGGTCGCTCCGTCGGCGGAAAGGACCGCGCCCGCGCAGCTCGGATACTGGACCGGCCGGATGACCAGCGGGTCGAGGATCAGTTTCACGGTCCGGCGCAGCGGCCCGCCTTGGGGCCCGCTCAACGCCTGCACACCCTCGAGACCGCGCCACACCTCATCGAGCACCATGGCCCGCGGTCGTCGCATGAGCCCAGGTTATCGGAGTTCAGGACGGTTCGCGGCGGCGAAAGTTGGGATCGGTAGGTGCGCGCGAGTTCCTAACTTTCTTCTCAACGGCCGATCGAGCCGCGACACCGAGAGAACAGGATCCACCATGAACACCACGCTCTTCCGTATCGGCGCCGCCGTCCTCGCCGCCTCCACCATCGCCCTGACCTCGGCCTGCGGTGACGATGCCGCGAGCAGCACGGCCACCCCGGCCGCCGACGCCCCGGCCACGGAGTCCGCCGCCCCGGCAGGCGAAGCCGGCGGAGATTCGAAGGTTCTGGTCGACGGGAAAGAACTCACCGCCGACTTCGACACCACCTGCGCGAAAGAAGGCAACACGCTGGCGCTGGCGCTCACCGATCTCGCCCACGAGCAGTACGGCCAGTTGAGTGTCAGTGCCAGCATCGTCGACGACAACACAGTGCAGGCAGTGGCGATCGCCGGCAGCCAGGGCGGATCCGACGGGATGCCGTACGCGGTCGGCTACGGCAACGGTCAGCCGGGCGGTTCCGCGCAGGTCAGCAAGGATGGCGACACCTACACCGTCACCGGTGAAGGGATCGGCGCGCCCGATATGAGCAACCCGATGGCCGGCCCCGCGACCGCGAAATTCGACATCACCTTCGCGTGCTCCGAGATCATCGGCTGACATGGTCCGGACACCCGGCTCCCCGTCGCCCCCGCACCCACAGGGTGTCCGGGCGCGACGGGGTGGCCCGGTTTCCGGACCACGCTCTGGCTCGTTCCAACCCAGAACTCCCCGTACGCCCATTGCTCGGGGCTCCCCGGGCGCACATCAGGGACACATCAACCACTATTTGCATATAGGATTGATCCTATATAAGATCGATGCTATTCGCTTTATGCGGTCGAGATCGAGCCGGAAGTCGCCGACTGGCTCCGCTCCTACCGGACCGGGATTTCGGTCGCGTCGATGCATATGTCGGCATGCTGGCAGAGCGAGCGGAAACTCTCGGCGAACCTTGGTCACGAAACCTTGGCGACAAACTGCGGGAACTGCGCTTCCACCTGCACCCACTCGAAATGCGTGTGACATATTGGCTTGCGCCGGGCCGCCGAGTGATCTTGCTGACGGTGTTTCGCAAAACCAGAATGCGAGAGACAGCCGAGGTCGACAGGGCGAAGCTGCTCCGCAAAGTATGCGAAGCGGAACATACCGACGCCCGATCCAGTTTCGACAGAGAGGTGAACGGCGATGGCTGAACACGAATCCATGGACGATATTCGGCGGGAGCGGTTCGCTCGCCGGGATTTCAACGCTGCGGAGTACGAGGCAGGTCGAGAAGAAGCCCGGCTCGCCATTGAGTTCGCAAACGCGATACGTGAGCGACGCCTGGAACTCGGATTGACCCAGAATGACGTCGCCGAGCGCGCGGGACTGCGCCAACCGGACGTCTCACGCCTCGAATCCGGCGGCGGCACCCCGACCATCGGCATGCTCGAGCGTTTGGCACATGCCCTGGAGCTACGCTTCGTCGCACGGTTCGAAAAACCGGACGCGGCCTGACCGAATTGGCACTCATCACTGGGTCCGAGCCCGGGCTCGGTGGGCGGCCTGCAGCCGGGTGCGGAGTTGCTGCAGGATTTCCTCGGACGGGCCCGGGGTAACGGTGAAATCGTCGGCGCTGTGGTTGTGGAGTAGATAGCGGCCGTCGTCCGGGTAGTCGAGCCAGACGAAGGCGTAGCCGTCGTCGGTGGGCCGGGTGTCGACGGCGTATCCGGGGTAGACCGTGATTTCGCCGGTGCCGGCGCGGGGGCGGCGGAAGAAACGCTGCATATCCTCGACGGGTGAAAGCTGCGTCGGGTGACGGGAGTACACGGGGGCGTTCAGGTCGGCGCGGCGGGCACGGATCGGCTGGTGCCGCCCGGCCGCGACCCGCGGCAGACCGGCCACCAGGCGTGGGGCCAACTCGTTGCTGCGGACCTGGGTGAGGACGATGTCGCCGCCGGACTTCGGTTCCGCTCCGGGAAACTGCGTGGCCAGCACAGCGGTTCGGCCGACGACACCGGCATGCATCCGTATCGCGGTGTTCTGCCGCGGGCCGTGCACTCCGTAGACCTCTACCCGGATCTCCGGTTCGATGAGCACGGTGAGCGCTTGGTAGAGCGGCTCGCCGAACACCGGCTGCAAGCGGCGTGCGCACTGCTGCCGGAAACGCTGGAAATCGTCGTCGTGCTCCATCCGGGGCGGCAGGTATTCCAGCGGATACGGCAACCGGTCGCGACCCATCGCCTCGAGTGCGAGCGTGAACTCGTAACCGCCCAGCTGCCAGCGTGATTCGCTCATGTGGCACCCATTGCGTATGACAGCGACCCGTGGTCGCGCTGCGCTCCCAGCCTCGGCCGTGACTCGCTCATCCGCCGATGACCCCGCCCGGCGGAAGCACCCGGGGCTGATCACCGAGCAGTTCGGAGGAGCGATCCTGGACGAGATAATCGGGGATCTTGTGATCGTCGTCGTCTTCCCCGCGACCACGTTGCCCACCGGCACCCATCATGCCCGGCATCCCGGACATTCCACGAGTGGCTCCGGCCGGGCTACCGGCACGGCCCGCGGGCCCTCCGGCTTGATTCGGGGTGCCGGGTGAACCACTTACCGTGCGGCCCGGGACTCCCGGAGGCTGTTGCCCACCCGGGGCGCCGAGCATCGGGGCGCCGGAGGTGGTACTCGGTGATCCGGGCGTGGTGCTCGGGCGGCCCACCGGCTCTTCGAGCGGCACAGTGTTCGCCGGGGTCGTGGAGGTGGACGGGGTGGTCGATGCCGGAGTTTCGGTACCGGCGGGGCTGGTCTCCTGCGGTGTCTCCTGGCCGGGAGCAGCCGGTTCCTGCGGATTCGTTCCGGGCGGGTTCGTCCCGGCCGGGTCGGTGCCATTCGGGTTGGTACCGGCGGGGTTCTGCGTTCCCCCGGGCCCGACCGGCTGCTGTGTTCCGGGGCCCCCACCGATTGGACTTTTCGTCACAGGCAGCACAGGGGTTTTGGTGTCGACCGCCGTGACACCGGGCTGATAGAACTCGATCATCAGATCCTGGGCCTGCGCCTGCGCTTCGTTGGCGCGATGTTTGGCGGCCTTGAGCAGACCGTTGCCCGGGACATGGCCCACGAATTCATCGAACCCGGACACCTCGACCGGCGGGACGATCGACATCTTCGCCTGCGCGAGATAGCCCTGCATCAGGTCGATACCGTTGGCGACCATTTCGAAGCTCCGGACCAGCCTCTGCGCGTCGGTGACAAAAGCGCGAGTGCCCTCCATGGCGACGTTCGCTGCCTGTCCACCCCAGAGGTTTGCGATATCGGATTCGACACCTTTCCCGAAGCCGTCCAGGGCCAGAGATAGGTCTTCGGTGGCTCGTCGCCAGCCGTCAGCCCCTGCATTGATATCGCCAGATGCCACTGCCGGATGCTGAGCACTACCGTTGAGCGCTTCCCAGATCTGCTGATGCGTCCACGTTTTGAACGCTTCCTTGGTAGCCGTAGCCGGTGCGTACTCGCCGTCGAAGCCCTGACTCACCCGGGCCAGTTCGTTGTTGATATGGGTCCGGTCGCCGCTCCACTCCTGCTCGGCGGTACCGGCGGCATCGGATGCGTTATTCCGGTTACCCTCAGATTCGTCGTAGTTGCCGGTGACTTCATCGACTACGTATTTGACAGAGCCAACGGCAGCGACGGCGACGGCAGCGATCGCAAATGGGAACGGCATCAGCGAAGTCCTTCTCCGGCGGCGGTGGTTTGGGAGGAGTTCTGCTGATCGGTCTCCTGTAGCTGGCCGATCGCAGCGGCGTAGGTGTCGCGCATGAGAGTCACAACCTGGATCATCTCGTCGAGCCGTGATTCCGCCGAATCACCGTTCTCCGCACCGCTGGCTTTGAGTTCGAACTTCTTCTTGATGTCCAGCGCAGATGGCAAGCCACCGTAACCGGCGAGGTGGGCAAGCCCCTTGGTTTCCTTCCGGATCTGGTCGAGCTGAGTACGCAACGTGTCGCAGCGGCCTCGCAGCGCTTCACCGATCCCTGTATCCATCCGCAGTTCGCCGTCGATCGCTTGCTGCTTCAGGTTCTGCCAATGCTGTAATTGGTCGCTCATGCTCTGGATCTTCCTGGGAGGGACCTGGGTGCCTGCGACAGTTGTTCCTGCGGATACTCAGTCCGGAAGGTGTGGTTCGAGCGCTGTGGCGTATTGGATGGCCACTTCACAGATGTCACGGTTACGCTCAGCGTCGATTGTCCATGCGGCATTGATTTCGAACATGCCTTGCGCAGCAGGAATGGCCGCATAACATGATTCTCCGTCGGCATCTGTCTTATCCATGAATGTCAGGCCATGCCGGCCTGCAATGGGCGTCTCGGAGATATTGACCAACTCTTGGTTCGCGCGCGCCTCGTCCAGTGTGTGGGATGTGGAGAATATCGAAACGAAGAATTCGTTGCCGTCCGAGCGCCAGAGGCATACACGCCACGTCGATGGCCCGCTCGGTGGGTCGACCGTTACATCTTTCGACTCAGGGTCCAGTCCCGCCGCCGTAACTGCACTCTCAGGCAATTGTGTGCACGGATTAAACACTTCGACTGGAGCAGCGGTTTTCGGCGCCGCCGTTTCGGTCGCTACCCCCTCAGTGCTCGATGTGCACCCAGTGGCCAGGACCGCTGTAGCCGCCGTGGCGAGTAGGACACGGACAAAGTCGGCGGTTCGCATGGATCTCCCCTGTGTTGGTGCGGTGGGTTACCCCGTCTTTACTATAGGACGCACCCGCGGGCTCGGCGGTTCCACCCGATTCCGGCGACCTCGTCGCGATCCTGGCAACGCCCCGACCATGGAGCAGCCGACCGCCCGACTACGTCAATGGGCTTACGCCTCGGCCGTTGCGCTGACCCGCTGCGCTGTCACCAGAAGATCCGGTTTTATGTCCGGCCCCCGCCAGCGGAGGGCCGGACCGATCACGGTCGGCCGATCCGCACCGAGGCCAGGAACTCATCCCACGCGGTGGCATCAAAAAGCAACGCCGCCCCGCCCCGGAATTTGCTGTCCCGGACACCGACAACTCCACCGGCAAAGTGAGCAACCTCGACGCAGTCTCTATCCGGCCCACTGTACGAACTCTTGAACCACAGGTCTTGGGCCGGATCGATGCTCACCCCGCGAACTCCTTCACCACACCCGAGACCAACTCCCTGGTCTCGTCTTCGTTCAAAGCTACACGTTCGATCTCACGGAGAGCACCCTGATACAGCGAGATCTCTCCTGCACGTTCGAGGTAGAGACTGCCAGCGAATCCCTCCACATACACGACCGGTGGCTCCGCGATCTTCGTATTCGAAGGAACCGGGAATCGGAAGAGTACGAATGATCGGGCAATCAGACCCATCAGGCTACGCGCCATAAAGGGCACGACGCGGAGGGAAAAGGCCGGCAATTCGGTCATCGCCCGCAGATGCAGAAGTTGCTCTGCCATGATTCCGGCGCCTCCGACACCGTGGCGCAGCACAGCCTCCGAGAGCAGCACTGTCATCCGACATCCGGTGCCTACCAACTGCTCCTGGCGCGCGGCCGCAAGTTCGATCCTGCGCTCGACATCATCAGTGGACCAGTCGGGATGAGCCGCCCAGAGCAGTGCGCGACGGTACCCGGGGGTCTGCAACAAGCCTGGGAGAAGCGTCACCTGCCATGAAGTGATGTGGCAGGCTGCGGATTCCAGCGCAAGGTAGTGGTTGAAATCCGCAGGGATCTGGTCGGCGTAAGCCCTCCACCAGCCGGCTCCGCTCTGCTTCGCCGTCCGCGAATCCTGCAGCAAATCCAGCAGGAACCGGCGTTCTTCGTCCGAGGCACCGTACCGGTCGCACAGCCCGTTGATCTGCAGCGTTGTCGGCCGGGATGCGTGCCCGTCCTCCAGGCGGCCGATCGTCTGCGGACTCACCTCGATCGCGCGGGCCGCGGCGGCCTGGTTGGTGCCGCTGCGTTCGCGCAGCCGGCGCAGTTCGCGGCCGAGTGCTCGTTTCGGGAGTGTGGATCCACCCGCCATCTTATTACCTTTCCTAATTATCGAATTCCCCTGTGGAACACTCCGGCCCGGAACACAATGCCGGAAGCGGCCCGGCACGGTCGCCGGGCTTATCTGGGCAGGAATCTCCACCGAGGCGGTTCCACATAGCGCACTGTTCCGGTCTACTGATTTCGCGCCCGGCGCAGGAAATCCCCCGAAACCCATTGGGTAACACCGGTTCCACAACCTGGAGCGTTGTGAAACCGGTGGTCCGATCGCGGCCGCTACTCCCCATCGGACCCTGCGCCGGGCTGCATCCCATCGCCTCTTCATCGAAAGGCGGAGCCATGCCCGTCGCGATCGTATACCTGAACAAAAGCCTTTGTGGCGCAATACAACAGCATCTCGAAACCGAATGCCGTGATTTCGCCCGCGCCCACGGATACGCCGTCGCCCGGGTGGTGCTGGAATCCGGCGTGGATGTGCTGCCGTGGACATTAAGCAAATCGGATTTACTCGGCGGCGACGCAATTGTGACACCGACCGTGGAACATATCGGCTTCCGCGCTCCGGTCGTGCTCGAACGATGCGGGCTGATGATCGTCCATCCCTATGGGTGGTACCGCCGCGGCGACGTGGACGGGTGGATACCGGAGACGCCCGAGGTGTACCGGTGAACGACCAGGCACCCACCTCGCATCCGGGCGTCACGCTGCCCGCAAAACAGCCGACGGCCATCGGGTACCTGCGCACCGACCTGTGCGCACACACCGGTTTCGCCACCGCCCGCCTGCGGTTGGCCGCCATCGCCCACGGCTACCGGCTCCGCCGGCTGGTCGAACTCCCGGCCGACCCGGACCATCTCACGAGCCTGCGCACCACCCTGGCCCGGACCGGCGCCGACGCGGTGATCATCGTATCGGCGGCACACCTACCCGGCAGGCAGCTTCCCGCTCTGCGGGCCCTGACACCGGTGATCGTGGACACCACCGTGCTCCCGAAGATCTCCGGCTTCTCCGCACGCCTGCACCTTCTCTTCGACAGAGCCGCGACAACGCTCGGACGACGACATCGATGAGCCGTTGACCTCGCCGCGGCAGGTCGTCAGATGAGCGTCTCTTCGATGGAGGTCGCGGTCAGGACCCGTGTCGCCCACACATTGATCCGGTCGGCGTCGGCCGACCGGACACGGCGCAGTACCGCCTCGGGCAACGGTCCGAACTTGACCGTCATCTGTCCGATCAGCACCTCGGCACGACCACGGGCCTCGCCTCGGGCTTCACCTCGGGCTTCACCTCGGGCCTCACCTCGGGCCTCACCACGGGCTTCGATGGCTTCTGCTGTTGTCACGAAAGCCTCCTTGGCTCGGGGGTCGATCTGCTCGGCGACTGCGGCCAAGTCGGCCTCGGTGGTTTCACCCACCTTCAGCAGGTAGTGAAAACCATTCGGTAGACACCTACCGGGTCCGGGCCTTCGCCGAGGGCGCGCAGGTCGTCGAGCCAATCAAGCATAGCGCGGTCCAGGCCGGTATTGCCGGTGGCGATTTTCTGCAGCACCAGCAGCAGCCGGGCGGCCGAGGTCAGCTCGCGGCGGCGCAGTGCGTCGAGATCTATCGTCGAGACGTCGTCGAGCAGGAATCGCAGGCTCGGTAGGTAGGGCCCCAGAGCGGTGCGGGTGTCGGGGTCGACATCGATGAGTTCGGCCAGCTCGGTGGGTGCGGTCCAGCGGCGGCCGCGCGGGCTGTTGTGGACCACCAGCGGGATGATCGGCGGGAGCCGACCGCCGTGCTCGTGGGCGTGCTTGTTGTCGGCAAGGTATTGCCGCCAGATACCGACCATGTAGTCCAGGACCCGGAACGCCATGAACGTATCCGAGGACGACTGATGCTCCATCAGGACATAGATGAAGGCCGGGTGGTTGTCGAGGCGGGTGCGGTAGAGCAGGTCGCTGTAGCGGTCGCGTAGATCGGGGTGGATGTAATCGGTGGGCATCCGCTCCAGCTCCTGCCAGTGGATGCGGGCGCTGAACTGTTCGCCGATCTCCTCGGTGAACTTCACGCGGATCTCGCTGGCGGCGTTGTCTCGATTTGCCATGATCCCCCGGAAGAACGCGTCGTGCGGGCCACCCCGCTGCTCGCTCATGACCGGCGACGGTACTCCGCGCCATCAGCAAAATCCCAATCGGACAACCACACTCGCGCACCCACCTCGGAAGGAGCAGCGCGCCCGGAGCGGTCGCGTGATACGTCGAGTTCTACCTCGTCGGCCTCGGCGGCCAGCACGTCGTAGAGGGTGGTGGGCGGTCCATTCGGGTGCGGTGGCGCCACTACAACGCCGAGACGACGGCGAGGAAACGGTCCAGCTCCGGACGGTCGACGAAGCAGTGCGGGGAGGCTCGGACCACCGAACCCAGACCGCGAGACGACATATCGAGCAGTGTCGAACTCGCATGACTGACCGTCACAGTGATGTCGGCGTCCAGCAGCCGGTCCCGGACCTCCACCGGTTCCACACCGGCAACCGTGAACGACACGATTCCGCTGTGCTCGACACCCAGATCCCGCACCATCACCCCCGGCAACTCGCCGAGCGCGCCCCTCAGATAATCGGCGCGCTCGGCGATCGCGGCATAGACCTGATCGGGTCCGAGATCGAGAAGGTAGCGCACGGCTGCGCCCAGCCCGAGCCGGGCCGCCACATCGTGCTCCCAGAACTCGAAACGGGAAGCGTCGGGCGCCATCCGGTAGTCGTCCGGGCCGATCCAAGCGGCGCTGTGCAGGTCGAGACGGCCGGGTTCCAGCGAGGCCGCCAATTCCGGTCGCAGATAGAGGAATCCGGTGCCGCGCGGGCCACGCAACCATTTCCGGCCCGTAGCGGACAGAGCATCTACGCCCAGTTCGGCGACATCCAGCGGGAGCTGCCCGGCGGACTGACAGGCGTCGAGTACGACCAGTGCGCCACCGGCTCGCGCGATCCGCGCGGCCGCGGCCACCGGATTCACCAGGCCACCGTTGGTGGGGACATGCAGCAGCGAGACCAGCCGGACCCGTTCGTCCATCATCGCGTCGAGGGCATCGATATCGATCCGGCCTTCGGCGTCGTCGGGGATCTGTTCCACCCGCGCGCCGGTGGCGCGTGCCCGTTGGAGCGCGGCGATGGCGTTACTGGCGTAGTCGGCGCCCGAGATGAGGATCCGGTCGCCGGGACGCAAGGGCACGGCGTAGAAGAAATCGGTCCAGGCGCGGGTGGCGCTGTCGCTGAGGGCGATCGTATCGGGGGTCGCGTTGATCAGCTCGGCGATTGCCGCCTTGACGCCGGCAAGGTCGTCGAGCCGCTCGTTGGCCGCCCGATAGCCGCCTATCTCCGCCTCCCGGCGCAGATGACCGATCACGGTTTCGGTGACCACCCGCGGCGGAAGCGAGGACCCCGCGCTGTCCAGGAAAACGGCGCCGTTCCCGACGCCGGGCGTATCGGCGCGTACTCGCTGCTCATCGACCATATCCCCGACATTAGTGCCGTTCCCGTGACAATTTCGCGCCGAAAACGTGTCTGTCCCCCTCGCTACGCTGGATTCCACGCAAGAGCCGCACCACCGAGAAGCCGCATGGAGGTTGGTATGGCGGTCACCCTCGAACATCCGGAATCGACCAGCGACTCATCCCCGCACCCGGCCCTCAGCAGCCGCGCGGCAGCCGAAGCATATCTGGGCGGCGTGTGTTTCAAACTGGGCCCGCCGGTACTCATCGGCGCCGAACTCGAATGGTTCACCGTCCACCGGCCCGGCACCGCGACAGGCCACCACTCCGCGCACGGTTCGTTCACCGGCCGCCGCCCCACCCCCGCTCTCCTCGCGCAGGCCCTCGGCCCGCACGCACCCCACTCCATCGCCCCCGATTCCCCTGCCGAGCCGCTGTCCGGCGGCAGCCGGGTCACCGTCGAACCCGGCGGGCAGATCGAACTCTCCAGCATCGCCGTCGGCGACCCTGCCGACCTGTGCGCGCGCCTCAGCGCCGACCACCGGCGCCTGCACGAACTGCTCTCCTCCCGGTCGATCGGGATGGTCTCCGCCGCCGCCGACCCCGCCCGCGCACCCCGCTGCCAGTTACGGCAGCCGCGTTATCAGGCCATGGAGGACTATTTCGGCCGGATCGGCCCGTTCGGCCGGCTGATGATGAGCAATACCGCGGCCGTGCAGATCAGCGTGGATATCGGCGCCGACCGCGAGGAACTCACCGCCCGCTGGACAGCCCTGCACGCCCTGGGCCCGGCGCTGGTGGCCGCTTTCGCGTGCTCGCCCGTTCTGCGCGGTGCCCCCTCCGGCGAGTGGGCCTCGCAACGTATGCGCACCTGGTTGCATCTGGACCCCGCCCGCGCCTGCCCCCCGATCGCCGAATGGACCGATCCCGTCACCGGCTACGCCCGCTGGGCGCTGGACGCGCCGCTGCTGTGCGTGCGCCGCTCCGAGGAAGGTCCGGCCCGGCCCGGGGTCGCTTGGCGCGCGCCCGATGGGGCCACGTTCGACGATTGGCTCTCGGGCGGCCTGGACGCCGAAATCGGCCGCCGGCCGGATATCGACGATCTGCGATACCACCTCACCACCCTGTTCCCACCGGTCCGCCCGGCCGGGTACTTCGAGGTTCGCTACCTCGACGCCCAACCCGGTGAGAGCTGGAAGGTACCGATCGCGGTGCTGCACGCCCTGCTGTCCACCCCGGCCGCCGTCGCCGATGCCACCACCGCCGCAGCGGATACCGCGGACCGCTGGCTGGATGCCGCGCGTTACGGTCTCGCCGATCCGCAACTCCGTGCGGCCGCGGTCGCGCTCCTGGAAGCAGCGCTAGCGCACAGCCGGGCACCTGCGCCGGAGCTGCAGGAAGCGCTACGCCGTTGCTCCGCCGGCACACAACCGGCGGAAGTCTCATGAACCGCAGTGGACCGGTCCGTGCGGTTCCACCGCCGCGGTCGCCGGATCCGCGCAGCAAATCCGCACACGGCCGCTGCCCTGCTACCGACACCGGAGCGGCGCGGCAGCGTGGGCACCGCACCGGTTGCGGTCGGCGACTGTTCAGCCGGTCCGCCACCGAGAGCCGCGGGCCGGGCCCTGCCGTCCCCGCACCGGGTACACCTCGGGCGTGCGGGTCAGGGGTTCGATTCCCCCCGGCCCCCACGGGTACTCGGCGCGGTACCGCCCAACTGTTGCCGCACCTGCGGCTGTCGAGCAGGGCGTCTACCGGTATCCCCGGGAGGCGCCGATCCATGCTGTCGAGCGGAGTGATCACGTGACCATCCAGCACACCGACCGATCCGGAACCGAGCGCTTGCGCGAACATATCGCGTCGACACTGCAGCGGGCCCGGCAGCGGACAGCCGCGCTCACCGACTGTGTGGACGAGGCCGAACTCGTCGCCCAGCATTCCCGGTTGATGAGCCCACTGGTGTGGGATCTGGCCCATATCGGCAATCAGGAGGAGTTGTGGCTGGTCCGCGATGTCGGCGGCCGTGACCCGGTACGTGCCGATATCGACGAACTGTACGACGCGTTCAAACATGCCCGGCCCGACCGTCCGCAACTGCCGCTGCTGAATCCCGGCGAGGCCCGCGGGTATGTCGGCACCGTGCGGGAAAAAGTGTGGGATGTGCTCGAACGCAGCCCCTTGCAGGGCGGCGAGCTGGTCGACGGCGGGTTCGCGTTCGGCATGATCGCCCAGCACGAACAGCAGCACGACGAAACCATGCTGGCCACTCATCAGCTGCGCGCCGGCACCCCGGTACTGTCCGCCCCCGCACCACCGGCCGCCGGCACCGCGGTCCGCGGAGAGATCGTGATACCGGCGGGCGAATTCACCATGGGCACGTCCACCGACCCGTGGGCCCTCGACAACGAGCGCCCGGCCCATCCCGTGCACGTACCCGCGTACGCGATCGATGCCGCCCCGATCAGCAACGGGCAGTATCTCGAATTCGTCGCCGACGGCGGGTACGACCGGCGGGAACTGTGGTCCGAACGCGGCTGGGAACACCGGCAGCAGGCCGGGCTCACGGCGCCCCGATTCTGGGAACGGGATTCCGCGGGGCAATGGTGGCGACGCATATTCGGGGTACGCCGCCCGCTGCGGCCGCAACAGCCGGTGGTGCACGTGTGCTGGTTCGAAGCACAGGCCTACGCCACCTGGGCAGGTAAACGCCTGCCGACCGAAGCGGAATGGGAGAAGGCCGCCCGCTACGACCCCGCCACCGGCCGCACCCGCGCCTACCCGTGGGGCGATACCGAGCCCGGTCCGGCCACCGCCAACCTGGCGCAGCGTCATCTGGAACCGGCCGATATCGGCGCCTATCCGGCGGGTGCGTCGGCGGCGGGTGTGCATCAGCTCATCGGCGATGTCTGGGAATGGACCTCCTCGGGATTCCACCCGTATCCCGGCTTCCGGGCATTCCCCTACCGCGAGTACTCGGAGGTCTTCTTCGGCGGCGACTACCGGGTGCTGCGAGGGGGTTCGTTCGGCACCGACCCCGTCGCCTGCCGCGGCACCTTCCGCAACTGGGATCATCCGATCCGCCGGCAGATCTTCTCCGGATTCCGGCTGGCCCGCACCCTCGACCCGCGGGAGGCATGATGTGCCGTCATCTGGGTTATGTGGGCCCACCGGCGTCGGTGGGCGAACTCCTGCTGCGCGGGCCGCATTCGCTGCGCACCCAGTCGTGGGCGCCGCGGGATATGCGCGGCGGCGGCACCATCAATGCCGACGGGTTCGGGGTCGCCTGGTGGGGTCCGGACCCGGCGGCGGTGACCCGCTACCGCAACCCCGACCCGATCTGGACCGACCCCGCAGTGGAGGAAGTACTGCCGCAACTCACCTCCCGTGCGGTCCTCGGAAGTGTCCGTTCGGCCACCGTCGGAATGCCGGTGCAGCGTTCGTCGTGCGCGCCGTTCCTGTGGGATCGCTGGGCGTTCAGCCATAACGGGGTGATTCCGCAGTGGCGGACGGCGCTCACCGCCGTCCTGTCCGATCTCGATGTGGCCGCCACCCGCGCGGGAATGACCCGCCGCTACGAGACGAGCCACCTACTCGAAGCCGAAGCGCTCACCGATTCCGCCGCACTGTGGGTACTACTGCGCCGCCTGCTCGACCCCGATACCCCGGCCGGTCTCGCCGAAGACCCCGGCACCGCGCTGCGCCTGCTGGTGACCACGGTGCTGCACCATGCGCCCGACGCCCGGTTGAACCTGCTGATCGGCGACGGCCGGGCGCTCTGGGCGAGTACGTGCTACCACTCGCTGTCCGCGCTGGTCACCGATGATTTCGCGATCCTGTCCTCCGAACCGTACGACGACGATCCGCGGTGGCAGTCGCTACCCGACCGGGTGGTCGTCCATGCCGAACCCGGCCGGCTGAACGTCGAACCACTGGAACCCGCCGTATCCACCACAGGAGGTCGAGATGCGTAAACACACTGCGCCCGCGGCGCACACGGTTTCCGTCCCCCGGGACCGACAGGGCATCCCGGCAGGGGTCGGCCGGTGAACGAACCCACAGTCGAAGTCCACCTCACCGACGCCGACCTGACGACCGCCCTACGCGCCGACGCCCGTCGCGGTCTCACCGACAGCCCGAAATGGCTGCCCCCCAAATGGTTCTACGATGCCCACGGAAGTGAACTGTTCGAGCAGATCACCGCCCTGCCCGAGTACTATCCCACCCGCACCGAAAGAGCACTGCTGGCGACCGTCGCGGGGGCGATCGCACGGACGGCGCAGGCGGAGGTACTGGTCGAACTGGGATCGGGTTCGGCCAGTAAGACCCGCCTGCTACTCACCGCCCTCACCACCGAGGGACCGTTGAAGACCTATGTCCCGCAGGATGTTTCGGAATCCGCACTGCGGGCTTCCGCGGCCGAGATTGCGCTGGAGTTCCCCGGACTGGCCGTACACGGGGTGGTCAGCGATTTCACCGACACCCTGGCAACCCTGCCGCGCGGCGGGCGGCGGATGATCGCTTTCCTCGGCGGCACACTCGGCAATATGGTGCCGACGGAACGCGCCGAATTCCTCGGCGGTATCCACGATGTGCTCGAACCCGGCGAACAACTGCTGCTCGGTACGGGATCGGTGGTGGACCCGTCGATCCTGATCCCCGCCTACGACGACGCCGCCGGTATCACCGCCGAATTCAACCGGAATGTCCTGCGCGTCCTCAACACCCGGCTGGGAGCCGATTTCGTCCCCGAGGCGTTCGACCATATCGCGCATTGGGACGCGGACAACGAGTGGATCGAAATGCGGTTGGCGGCCACCGCGGATATGGAAGTCACCGTCGCCGATCTGGACCTCACAGTGCACTTCGCCCGCGGTGAACAGCTACGCACCGAGATCTCCGCGAAATTCCGCCCCACCGGCCTGGACACCGAACTCCGCGCCGCGGGCTTCGTATCGGAGCACACCTGGACCGACCCCGACAATCGTTTCGCCCTGACCCTCGCTGCCCGCGTCTGAACGTCAGTGCAGCTGGTTCTGCGCGGTTTCCAGACCCACCCGAAGCAGCAGCTCTACTGCGTCGGCCGCCTGCTCGACGACCACCGGCAGCTCTTTACGCTCGGCCGACGCGAACGGTTTGAGAACGAAATCGGCGGGATCCTGGCGGCCGGGTGGGCGGCCGATACCGATCCGGGTGCGCAGATAGTCCTTGGTGGTCAAGGCGCCGGAAATCGAGCGCAACCCGTTGTGTCCGCCCTCACCGCCACCGCGCTTCAACCGGACCGCGCCGAACGGCAGATCCAGTTCGTCGTGGACGACGATCACCTCGGTGGGCGGTACGGAGAAGAAACGGGCCAGCGCCGCCACCGGCCGCCCGGACAGGTTCATATACGACCGCGGTTTCGCGACCAGGATCTGCCGCCCGTCCAGCCGGGCCTGCAACAGATCGGTACCCGACTTCTTGTGGACGGTGAAACGGCCGCCGATCCGCTCGGCGAGCGAATCGGCGACCAGAAAGCCCACGTTGTGCCGGGTGCGTTCGTACTCGGGACCCGGATTGCCCAGACCGACGACGAGCGCCGGTGCGGTATCGGCCATCGCGGAAGGTGACCCGTCCTATTCGGCGGTTTCGCCCTCGGCGCCTTCGCCCTCGGCAGCCGGCTCGGCGGCGGCGCGGGCCTCGACGATGTTGACCAGCAGCGACTCGGGATCGCCGACCAGGCTGACACCCTTGGGCAGCTCGATCGCACCGGCGGTGATCTGGGTGCCCGCCTCGGCATTGAAGATCGAGACGTCGATCGACTCAGGAATGTTCAGGGCGTCGGCGGAGACGGAAACAGTAGTGGCCTCCTGGGTCACCAGGGTGCCCGCGGCGGCCTCACCGGTCAGGTTGATCGGCACATCGGCGGTGACCGCTTCACCGCGCTGCACGATCAGCAGGTCGGCGTGTTCGATGTAGCGGTGGATCGGGTGCACGACGACCGACTTCGTCAGCGCCAGCTGCTTCTTACCCTCGATCTCCAGGTTGAGCACCGCGTTGGTGCCGTGCTGGCGCAGGATGGCGGCGAACGACAGGGCATCCAGCGAAAGATGCTGCGGATCGGACTGGTGTCCGTACAGGACCGCCGGAACGTTGCCCGCGCGGCGGGTGCGGCGCGCGGCACCCTTGCCGAACTCGGTGCGGATCTTCGCTTCGAGAAGGTTGACGTCGGACATGACTGGATAACTCCTACGGCTCTACCGGGCTTATGGGCGGTTGCCAGGGATATCGCGCCCCTGGTCAGGTGGTCTGCTCGTCAGGCGAAGACCGAACGCCAGCGGCCGGAAGCCGCGCCGCGTCGATCACGGTGCCGCAAATTTGCGAACCCTCGCCGAGACAACCCGAATACTGTAACCCAGCAGCCCTGAAAGTCCGGAATCGGGAGGTGCTGTGCTTATTGGCGCGCCTTCGGCGCGCGGGTTTCGGCCCCCCTTGGCGTGGTCGTTCAGCCCTCGACACTCGCGGCTGCGCCGCATCGCATCGAGGGCTGAACGACCACGCGGGCCGAAACCTCACAGGGCCTCGCTGAACTCGGCACCGGGCAGTGCTTACGTGCGGTTCGAATCGGACCCGCGCTTCGAATCGAACCCCGGAGGGTAGTACCGAGCCGGCGCCGGTCCAGGTACGGCGGTCACGTAGCCTGAACGGTTGTTCCCGATCTCACCGCCGAAAGGTTTTCTCCGTTGACCGCCTCCACCGAGGGCACCGCGCCCGCCGCGCGCGGACTGGCCGGCGAGGTGTCGCGGCGCCGCACCTTCGCCGTGATCTCGCATCCCGACGCAGGTAAATCGACGCTCACCGAAGCGCTCGCGCTGCATGCCCGCAAGATCTCCGAGGCCGGTGCCATCCACGGCAAGGCGGGCCGCAAATCCACCGTCTCGGACTGGATGGAGATGGAGAAGGCGCGCGGTATCTCGGTGAGCTCCACCGCGTTGCAGTTCAACTACCGGGCCGCGGGCTCCGATATCGACAATGTGATCAATCTCGTCGATACTCCGGGCCACTCCGATTTCTCCGAGGACACCTACCGGGTGCTCACGGCGGTGGATGCCGCGGTGATGCTGATCGACGCCGCGAAGGGTCTCGAACCGCAGACCTTGAAACTGTTCCAGGTATGCCGTCACCGGGGTATCCCGGTGATCACCGTCATCAACAAATGGGACCGTCCCGGGCGGGCCCCGCTGGAGCTGCTCGACGAGATCGAGGAACGGATCGGCCTCACCCCGACCCCGCTGTTCCTGCCGGTCGGTATCGCGGGTGATTTCCGTGGTCTGCTGCGCCGCGGCCCCGAGGGCGCGGCTGCCGAGTACATCCATTTCACCCGGACCGCCGGCGGCGCCACCATCGCGCCCGAAGAAGCGCTCACGGCGGAATCCGCCGAGGCCCGGGAGGGCGCGGCGTGGACCACCGCGGCGGAGGAGAGCGAACTGCTGTCGGCCACCGGGCAGGACCACGACCAGGAGATGTTCCTGGCCGGGCAGACCTCCCCGGTGATCTACGCCTCGGCCATGCTCAACTTCGGTGTCCGGCAACTGCTGGAAACACTGGTCGAGCTGGCCCCCGCGCCGGGTTCGCGCGCCGATATCGGCGGTAGCCCGCGTAACCCGCAGGACCCGTTCAGCGCGGTCGTGTTCAAGGTGCAGGCGGGTATGGACACCGCCCACCGCGACCGGCTCGCGTTCATGCGCATCGTTTCGGGCGAGTTCGAACGCGGCATGGTGGTCACCCACGCGCAGACCGGCCGGCCGTTCGCGACCAAATACGCGTTGACCATCTTCGGCCGGGAACGCGAAACCGTCGATACCGCCTACCCCGGCGATGTGGTGGGCCTGGTCAACGCGACCGCGCTCGCACCCGGGCACACCCTGTTCGTCGACAAGAAGGTCGAATTCCCGCCGATTCCGTCGTTCGCCCCGGAACATTTCGCCGCCCTGCGAGCCCGCAGCGCCGGCAAGTACAAGCAGTTCCGGAAGGCGATCGATCAGCTCGATTCCGAGGGCGTGGTGCAGGTGCTGCGCAACGATGCCCGCGGTGACGCCTCCCCGGTGCTCGCCGCGGTGGGCCCGATGCAGTTCGAGGTGGTGACTGCGCGGATGCAAGGCGAATTCGGGGTGGAGACCCAGCTCGACAATCTCGCCTACACGATTGCCCGCCGCACCGACGCGGCCTCGGCCCCTGAACTGGACCGTCAGCGCGGGGTGGAGGTGTTCACGCGCAGCGACGGCGCGATCCTCGCGGTGTTCAGCGATAAATGGCGGCTGCAGTACATCCAGAAGGAAATGCCGAAACTCACCTTGGAACCGCTGGTCGCCGCCGCCGACTGAGGCCGGCGGCGGTGCGCGGGGTGACCGATCAGCCCGCTGCCCGGTGCTCGGGACCCGGATATTCCTGGTCGCTGCCGCCGATGGCCTGCTCCGGCGGCTCGTCGCGCGTCGCGGTCTCCCGGGGGTCGCGTTCGACGGATTCGACGCCGTCCGAATGCTGGGTCAGCCCCCACCGGTTGGCGGTCAGCCGCAGACTGGGCAGATCGCTGAGCGATAGCACCACCTCGTAGGTGCGTTCGTAGCCCGTATGCGCGATCCGCCAGCGGCTGTCGTCGCAGCGGACGTACTCGTCGGTGTAGAAGGCGGCGCCGCGCAGCAGCATATTGTTCTCGGGAATCAGCACCGTATCGGAGAGGTACCAGATTCCGGTGGCCCGATCACCGTTCACATCGATCTCCGGGTGGTCGCAGCGGTGCTCGGTGATGACATGCGGGCCCAGGGTGTTGCGCAGGAAAGTCAAATAGGCTTCCCGGGACTCGAACTGCAGGTATTCGCTGTAGGTGGCCGTCGCTTCCGGGATCATCGTTTCGGCGAAGTCATCCCAGAGTTTGCTGTCCAAGGTCCGGACATAGCGGAATTTGAGGCGATGGATCTCCAGGACATCCTCCGATGCGGCGGATGCAGGCGGGCGTGACGGGTTCGGTCGTGCGGGTCCCATGGTCAGCGGCACATCCGTTTCGGGTTCGAGCCGCGGCGGGAGCGATATATCGAGTCCGGCGCCCAGCGCCGCCGCGAGCGCGGCGCCGGAGAAGGCCATGGTTTCACTGCTCTGACCCGGCCGCCGGGAAAAACCACCCGGGTGCGGCCCCGGATCGTTGCGCTCCTCGCCCTGGTCCATAACTCCACCATCCCACCTGAAATGGACAAATTGGGAGGCTATTCAGATCTGTATCGGATTGCTATCCAGCGTCGGCGTTATTACGGGAGTCGAATCCGGGCCGGTCAGCGGGGCTTTCCGGCCGGGTGCGCGTGGCGTTCCGTGACCCTGGCGGGGCGGTTGTCAGGGCCGCTGACCGTTGCCGATGGTGAAACAGGTACGGCAGAAATCCTCGCCGAACTCCGTCAGGCGCAGACTTTTGCGCACGATTTTCGGGGCCCGGCCCGCCTTTTTCAAAGCGTCCTCCACGATCGGCTGGACCTCGAGCACCATATAGCGGCTCAGCACCACGGGATCGTCGGAATTATGGGTCAAGCCCAGCCGGCTGAGGTTGATCAGATACGACCGGGCCCGGTCGATGTAGCGCACACCGGCCTGCTCCGGTACCGAGGTCAGCCCACCGGAGATCAACTCGGAGCCGATACCCAGCGGGCGGTTGGTGCGGACGTCGACCGTCGGCTGCGGGCCGTTGAGGGCCATATAGCGCAGGATGCGGGCCTCGTCGGGGGCCAGTTCGTCGAGAATCCGGTCGTAGGCGGGATGCACCTCTTCGGTGAAGTAGACATCGGCCGAACGGGCCAGCAGCGCATCCCCGCGTTTACGGAGTTCGGCGACGGTGGCCGAACGCATATACGAGCCCACCGCCACCGTCTGCGGACCGGAGGCCTGCCCGGTCGGCACATAGCTGACGATTTCGCGCACCGAACCCTCGGTGACCCCGAGCGCACTGCGCGCGATCGACCGTAGCGCGTTACCGGTGCGCTCGGCGATCTCGGCCGAGGACTCCCCGTCCAAGGCCGCCTGGGTGATCTCCCGGGTGACCTCGAAGGACGTGTTCGCCGCCCACTGGCCACCGCGCACCACACTGCCCGCCGCGACCCCGGCAGCACGGAAAACGCCGCGGATGAGACGGGCCTCGTTGCTGATCTGCCGCTGCTCGACATCGGCGCTGCGTTCGACACTCGACGGCGGACGCCGGACGACATCGGCCGGGTCGGGACTCGTCTTCGGCGCCGGACCCGGGCCGTTACCGGCCGGTGGACTCCATTGCACGGGCCGGGAACCGGTCCGGGTGAACTCCTGTCCGGTCCTGTCGTCTGCCACGTCTACTCCGATATCGCCAGATGAACGAATCCCGCTCACCGATTATTGCCCATCGACGGTGATAGCCCCGCGCCGGACCATGGATCCGGCTCACGTCTGAGACACTAATGTGTCGCGGCCGGTCGCGCTGCCGGTGGGATGGCCGCCGCAGCGCGGTTACGGTCCGGTTGTGGTGCTAATTTGAAATCCCGGTGAGGCGGCGATCACCGGGAGCAGGAGGGTGTGTCGTGTTGGAGAGTGTGTTCGGGGTGCACCCGACGATCCTCCTGGAATTACTGACCATTCCGCTGTTCACCGGCGTCATCGGTTACATCACCAACTGGACCGGCGTGCTGATGCTGTTCCGGCCGATCGCCTTTCACGGTATCCGGATCCCGGGCCTGCGGTACCTGTACCCGTATCTGCCCAAGCGGATCCAGATACTGCCGCTGCTGAGCCACGACGGCCGCTTCGGCTGGCAGGGCATCGTGCCGTCACGGGCCGACAAAATGGCCAGTATCGCGGTGGACAAAGGACTTTCGAAACTCGGCAGCGTCGCCGATTTCTATCGCGAACTGGAACCCGACGCGCTCGCCGAGCATCTCGCGCTCACCGCCGAAACCCAGATCCGCGATATCGTCGAGAACATCCTGCGCCGCGACCATCCGCAGCTCTGGTACAACCTGCCGTCCCAGCTCCGGGAGATGGTGCATGCGCGGGTCCGCCAGCAACTACCGGATATTCTGCGCGAACTCACCGACGAACTCGGCGCGAACATCGATCAGCTGCTCGACGTCAAACAAATGGTGATCCGGTATTTCCAGGCCCGGCCGCAACTGCTCAACCAGCTGTTCCAGGTGCTGGGCGCCAAAGAATTACGGTTCATGCAGAATTTCGGTCTCTATTTCGGCGCCCCCATGGGTGTGGTGCTGGTGGCGATCCTGCACACGACCGGATGGCCGACCTTGGCGGTCCTGCCGATCGGCGGGGTGATCATCGGCTGGGTGGTCAACTGGGTGGGCCTGAATATGATCTTCGCGCCCGCCGAGCCGAAATGGTGGTGCCCGTGGCGGCAGGGTCTGCTGATCAAACGGCAGAACGAAATCACCGACGGTTACGCCGAACTCGTCTCCACCCAGGTGATGACGGTCGCCAATATCGGTGACGAACTGCTCAACGGACCCAAATCGGATCGCACCCTGCAGATGCTGGAGGACACCCTGCGACCGGCCGCCGATCGTGCCCTCGGCCCGGCGCGCGGCGCGGTGAAACTGGTCCTCGGCAACCGCGACTACGAGACACTGACCCAGACCCTGACCTCCGAGGCGATGGCCATCGCGCCACTGGCGTTCGCCGACGCCGACTTCAACGAACGCCAGGGCAAACAGATCGGCGCCTATATCGCCAAGCAGATGTCGGAGCTCTCACCGAACGATTTCGTCGATATGTTGCGTTCGGCCATCAAACAGGACGAATGGCTGCTGTTCGTGCACGGCGGCGTTCTCGGGCTGTTCGCGGGATACGCGCATATCCTGGTGTTCGGAACGGGGGTGGCGACCACATGGCTGTGAACGAGGAATCCCGGGACACCGGTGAGCCGGGCCGGACAGGTCCCGGCGAACACCGCGATCCGGCGGGGCCCATCGGTCCCGTCGCGGCGGTGCGCGCCGTGAGCGGGGTCGCGCGGGTCGCAGCGTCGGTGGTGTCCGGTACCGCGCGGTGGGGAGTGCATACCGCGCTGGATGTCACCGAGACCGTGGTACGCGGCAGTATGGCCGGGCAGCCGCCCGCCGAGATCCGCACCGATGCGACCCGGCAGATCCGGGAGGCGCTGCGCCTGGCGCTCGGGGTCACCGCCACGGAATCGTCGGCCACCACCTCCCCGACCGAACGATCGCTGCGGGAACAGGGCGCGGCACTGCTACGCCTGGCCGCCAGCACGCGGGCACCCGACGAGGGACATCCGGCGTTCGCCCGGATCCTGGCCGAACTCACCTCCGACGAAGCCCGCATCCTGCGGCTGCTGCGCCTCGAGGGACCACAGCCGACCGTGACCGTCCGCGGCGGCCGGGCGTCACGGCGCGCCCGCCGATCCGGGGAAGCACGATCCGGAGCGGACGATCTCGGTGTGAGCATGATCGGTGAGCACGCCGGGCTCCGGCATCCGGAACGGATCCAGCGTTATTTGAACAACCTGCGGCGGGTGGGCCTGATCGACACACTGCCCGAACCGGTCGGCACCCCCGAGCGCTACCAGCTCCTGGAAGCCCAGACAGCGGTGGCCGACCTGCTGAAACAGGCCGGCGGCCGAGGGAAGCTCCAGCACCGGGGCATCGCCCTCACCACCTTCGGCGCCGAATTCGTGCAGACCAGCCTGCCCATTGCCGGTGAGGAAGGTCCTGCCACCGGCACACCCTGATACGGCAGCACCTGGTGCGGCGGTGCCGGGCGGGCGCAGGCGGTTCATCGGCCGATCGGCAACGGTGGCCCCCGGTATGCTGAGCTGCGCCACTCGCCGCCGGTTCACGAGGACCCGTGGCGGCGCAGACAGCTGTTCCGGGCGGGTCCCTGCCGGGGCGCGGGGTCGTCCGCGGTCATTGCCGACGCGGCGCTGCGCCCGGCGCGATGTACCGACCGGCCGGTGGCCCGTGACCGCTCAGACCTGGTCGGCGAGCTCCATCCAGCGTTCCTCGGCGGTTTCCTTCTCCGCCTGCACCTCTTTGAGCTCGGCGCCGAGGGTGACCAGTTTCTCGGGCTCCGTCGCCGCGGCGGCGAGCGCGGTATGCAGCTTCGCCTCGCGTTCGCCGAGTTTGTCGATGGCGCGTTCCAGGCGGGAGAGTTCCTTACGGGCCGCGCGGTAGGCCGCCGAATCGGTTTGCGACGCCTCCGCCCGGCTCGCGGACGCGGACGCCGCCTGCCGGGCCGTATCCCCGGCCTCGAGTTCGGCCCGCCGGGCCAGATACTGAGTGATCCCGCCGGGCAGGTTGGTGAGCTTACCGTCGCCGAACAGCGCCCAGGTGCTGTCGCAGATCCGCTCGATCAGGTAGCGGTCGTGGCTGATCACCACCAGCGTTCCGGCCCAGTTGTCGAGCAGATCCTCCAACTGCTGCAAGGTGTCGATATCGAGGTCGTTGGTGGGTTCGTCGAGCAGCAGCACATTCGGCTCCGCCATGAGGATGCGGGTGAGCTGCAGCCGGCGGCGTTCACCACCCGACAGATCCCGGACCGGAGTGCGCTGCCGGGCCGGAGTGAACCCGAGTCGTTCTGCCAGCTGACCGGCGGACAGTTCCAGCGCCTTGCTGCCCTCGCCGAGCGTGATCCGCATGGCGATCTCCTGGACCGCCTCGAGCACCCGCATCTCGGTCGGGAGATCGTCGAGTTCCTGCCGCAGCCAGCCGATCCGCACGGTCTGCCCCTGCACCCGTTTCCCCGCGACCGGTTCGACATCGCCGGCCAGTGCCCGCAGCAGAGTGGTCTTACCCGAACCGTTCACCCCCACCAGGCCGACCCGCTCGCCGGGAGCCAGCCGCCAGGTCAGGTCCCGGACCAGTTCGCGGCCGTCGGGTGTGGTGAGGGTGGTGTCCTCGAGCTCCACCACCACCCGGCCCAGCCGCTTCTTGGCGAACGAAGCCAGCGACACACTGTCCCGCGGCGGCGGGACATCGGCGATCAGCGCCTCGGCGGCCTCCACCCGGTAGCGCGGTTTGGAAGTACGGGCCTGCGGGCCCCGCCGCAACCAGGCCAGTTCCTTACGCGCCAGGTTCCGCCGCCGGGCCTCGGTGGCATCGGCCTGCCGGGCGCGTTCGGCGCGCGCGAAGATCCAGTCGCCGTATCCACCCTCGTAGGTTTCGACCCGGCCACCCACTACTTCCCAGGTTCGGGTCGCGACGGTGTCGAGGAACCAGCGATCGTGTGTGACCACGACCAGCGCGCTGCGCCGGGCCAGCAGATGTTCGGCCAGCCACTGCACACCCTCGACGTCGAGATGGTTGGTCGGTTCGTCGAGCACCAGCAGGTCCAGGTCGCGCACCAGGGCGGCGGCCAGCGCGACCCGGCGGCGTTCCCCGCCGGACAGATTCGTGACGGTGGTGTCCAGGCCCAGCCCGGCGATCCCGATGCCGTCGAGCACCGACCGGATCCGCGGATCCGCGGCCCATTCGTGTTCGGCGATATCGCCCGTCGGCGCGTCGTCGGCCAACCCGGCGAGCACGACCTCGCCGATGGTCGCGCCCTCGGGTAGCACCCCACGCTGGGTGACCACGGCCATCCGCAGTCCACCGAGCCGGCTGACCCGGCCGCCGTCGGGCTCCTCGATCCCGGTCAGCACCTCGAGCAGCGTGGTCTTACCGCCGCCGTTGAGACCGACCACCCCGATCCGCTCGCCCGCATGCACACCGAGCGAGACCCCGTCGAGCAGTGGTTTGATCCCGAAACTCTTGCTGACCTGTTCGAGATTGATCAGGTTGGCCATGAATCCTTCCGCCTCCGCTGCCGGCCACGCCGATACGCGACCCCGGCCAGCCTATCGAGGCCTCCGCACCGGTCGACCGCCGCCGGGGTCGAGCACCACCCGGCCGACGGAACCGTGGCTACCGAGGCGCGCGGCGAGCTCCGGAATCAGGCCGGCTCGATGCCGAACCGGCAGGGATCACCCCCGGCGCAGGCTGCGGCTGGGGCTCCCGCCCCCGAGCAGCCCGGGCATCCGCCCGGATTCGAACTGGATTCGAAGCCGGTGGCGGTCGATGCGCTCGATGCCGGGACGACCGAACGAGTTACGCCCGCCAGGGGCCGGGGGGCGGCGGTTCCGGGGACGGGTAATGCGGTTCTTCCTGGCCGGTTATCCGCGCCCCGGGTACCGGACCGGTCGCCGTCCGCACACTGCGGGCCACTCCGGCACCGGAGAGTTCTGCTGCCACGGCGACGGCGGATTCGGTGGTTTCACAGAGGAAAGCACAGGTCGGGCCGGAACCGGAGACGAGACCGGCCAGTGCTCCGGCCTCCACCCCGGCACGGAGTGTGCGGCGCAGGTCAGGGCGCAGGGAGACCGCCGCGGCCTGTAGATCGTTGCCGAGCAGCGGGGCGAGCTGGTGTGCGTCTCCGGAGGCCAGGGCCTGCATGAGGGCCTGGGGTTCGCCGAGGCGCGGTGGCTTGCCCTGGACGCGGAGCCGATCGAGCTCGGTGAAGACCTCCGGGGTGGACAGCCCGCCCTTCGCCAGGGCGAGCACCCAGTGGAATGAATTGCGCGAGAGCACCGGGAGCAACCGTTCCCCGCGTCCGGTGCCGAGCGCGGTCCCGCCGTGCAGGGCGAAAGGCACATCGCTGCCCAGTTCGGCGCCCACCGCGGCGAGTTCGTCCCGATGCAGGCCCAGTTCCCAGAGCTCGTTCAGGCCCACCAGGGTGGCGGCCGCGTCGGCGCTGCCGCCGGCCATTCCGCCGGCTACCGGAATACCTTTGTCGATGGTGATTTCCACCAGCGGTGCGCGGCCCGCCAGCTGGGCGAGCCGGACTGCTGCCTTCCAGACGAGATTGGTGCGGTCGGTGGGGACTTCCGCGGCGCCTTCCCCGGTGACCCGCAGGGTGAGCGAGTTGGCGGGGGCGATCTCCAGATCGTCGGCGAGGGACAGGGCCTGGAAAACGGTGGTGAGCTCGTGGTAGCCGTCGGCGCGCAGGTCACCTACTCCCAGATGGAGGTTGACCTTCGAGGGTGCCCGCACGGTGACGGGACTGGGCACAACGGACAGCACGGTGCCCAAGCCTAATAGGTGCTGTTGGGCGGGGACCATCCGAAGACCGTGCAGGGACCCGGACCACACCACCCTTGCGCCTATTACCCCCCGGGGGTATATTCGTGGCGTCCCGGCAGAGGACCGAGCACGAAGGAGACACCATGTCCACCACCAGCACTTACACCGTCAGCGGTATGACCTGCGACCACTGCGTCCAGGCGGTGAAAACGGAAATCGGCAAAATCGACGGCGTCACCAGCGTGGACGTCGATCTCGCCTCGGGCCGGGTCGTGGTCGACGCAGCCGCCGGAATCGCCGATACCGATATCGCGGCCGCAGTGGACGAAGCGGGCTACGAACTGGCGAGCTGATCGCCGGCCTGCGCGGCGAGGCGAACGAAGGCCGCGGTGTCGAGGGTTTCCCCGCGTGCGGTCGGCGCGATTCCCGCGGCGACCAGCCTTCGTTCCGCCTCCACCGGGCTACCCGCCCAGCCCGCCAGTGCGGCCCGCAATGTTTTCCGGCGCTGCGCGAATGCGAGATCGATCACCTCGAACACCCGCAACCGGTGCGATTCGTCCACCGGCCAGGGTGGTTCGGCGAACCGATCCACCCGCACCAGCCCCGATTCCACCTGCGGCACCGGCCAGAACACCTGCCGGCCCACCGCACCCGCCTTCGATACGGTGCCGTAGAAACCGGCCTTCACACTCGGTACGCCGTACACCCGGCCACCCGGCGGCGCGGCCAGCCGGTCCGCGACCTCGGCCTGCACCATCACCAAAGCCGTAGTGATACTCGGGAATTCGGCCAGCAGATGCAGGAGCACCGGAACAGCCACGTTGTAGGGAAGATTCGCCACCAAGGCGGTCGGCGCGGCCGGCAGCATTCCCGCACGGACCCGCAGTGCGTCACCGGGCACCACGGTCAGCCTGTCGGCCAGGGTTGCGGCCCGTTCCCGCACCGTATCGGGCAACTGCTCCGCCAGCACCGGGTCGATCTCGACGGCGAGCACCGAATCCACGACATCCAGCAGAGCCAGCGTCAGCGACCCCAGACCCGGCCCCACCTCGAGCACCGTATCCGCACGCCCGACACCGGCCGCGGTCACGATCCGCCGGACCGTATTACCGTCGTGCACGAAGTTCTGCCCGAGCTGTTTGGTCGGGCGGACACCGAGCCGCTCAGCCAGCTCCCGCACCTGTGCGGGCCCCAGCAGAGCCACCTCACCACGCGCCATCATCTCGGCATCCGACACCGGGCGAACTTACCAACTGGGGTTTCGGCGCCGTTTCCGGTGGTGCCGGCCGGCGTTTATGGTGCCGCCGCGGGCGGTGCGGATCGGAGTCCATGGCGATACCTCCGACAGCGGTGCCGGCCGGCGGTTACGGCAATACCTCCGGCGGTGTCGATCGGAGTCCATCGCGAAACCTCCGGCAGCGCCGCCGACCAGCGTTCACGGCGATAGCTCCCGGCGACGCGGATCGGCGGATGAACAGAATCGGGGTCGGGAGTGGACCGTCCGCGAAGGGGCGGGCTGTGATTTTGGAGACGCTCCGCGTCTCGAGGGGTGGGGCCCTTATGGGCCCGGTTCTTCACTCCTCCGCTCCTCCGCTTCGCTCCCCCGCTCCGTCGCTCCAGAACCGGGCGGGCCCCACCCCGGGGTCCGCCAAGGGGAGCGATCACGGTCGAATCGGAGGGTCGGTCGAGCTTCACGCTTACCGGTCGGCAGTCGCGGTGTGTACTGCTAGACGAGTGCGGGTTGGGGCACCGGCAGTTCGATGGCGTGACCGGCGGGGGCCGAATGCGCCCGGTCGCTGTGGGAACCGTTGGCGACGATGGCCGCGCCCGCACCGATGATCAAAGTCAGCAGTACGGCGGCGATCGCCACGTAGAGCATGAGCGAGCGTGAGGAGTTGATCCTCGCAAAGGGTGACACGGTCACGGGACGATAACGAAGGTCGGTGGTCCCGACAACCGCAACGAACCGACCCGCCGGTCCGGCGACACCATCCGCCCGCCGAGACCCTGCTAGACGAAACGACGCGGGAAAAACTGTGTCGTAAATCACTTTCCCGCCGACGGCGGTTTCAGGCAGTGAGTCCGTACACACGGCGCGCATTCGCCGTACTGATCTCCGCCAACTCCACCGGATCCTGCGCCCGCAATTCCGCCACCGACCGCACGGTGTACGGCAGGCAATACGGCTCGTTCGGCGCGCCCCGATACGGATGCGGAGTCAGATACGGCGCATCGGTTTCGACCAGCAACTGATCGTCCGGCACCACCTTCACCGCCTCACGCAGTTCGTGCGCGTTCTTGAAACTCGCGGTCCCCGAGAAACTCAAGATATAGCCCTCGGCCACGCAGGACAGCGCCATATTCGCGTCCGAGGAGAAACAGTGGAAGATCACCGTCTCCGGGGCGCCTTCGTCGAGCAGCACGGTCAGCAGATCGTGATCGGCTTCCCGGTTGTGGATCATCAGCGGTTTACCGATCCGTTTGGCCAGATCGATATGCCAGCGGAAACCCTCGATCTGCGTTTCGATATCGGCGCAGCCGTCGAGTTTGCCCGGCCAGTAGTAGTCGAGCCCCGTCTCCCCGACTGCCACCACGCGCGGATCGGCCGCCAGCTTCTCCAGCTCCGCCCGCGCCGCATCGTCGAGGGCGTTCGCCCGCGTCGGATGCAGGGCGACCGCCGCATACACCCGGTCGTCCCAATGCGCGGCCTGCACGGCCCAGCGGGCGGCGGCCAGATCGTCGGCGACGGTCACCACCCGGCCGACCCCCACTCCGGCCGCCCGGTCGACCATCTCCGCGACCGAAGCCGCATCGGTGGCCCCGCACGCGTCGAGATGGGTGTGGGCATCCACGAGCGGCGCCAGCGGTTCGGGCAGCGGCGGGGCGGGACGCCGGGCGCTCATCGGCGGGCCACCGATCGCCGGCCGGCCGAGTTCACAGCCGGGTGAGACTTTCGCACGGATTCACGAAGGGGCACGGTCCTCACAGTAGAGTCCGCCACCACCGGGCCGGACACCTGCCGGTGCGGATGCCACACACCTGCCGGTGCGATGCCACTGCGCCGACGCCCGGCAGCGGCGCGGACCACCGACGTCGCAGAGCCGGGGGCCGGAATGGATTCCCGCCCGCGCACCGGGACCAGTAACCTCTGATGCCATGAACACGCAGTCGAGTCGGGTTCACACCGGTCCGCATGATGGAATCAAGGCACCATGAGCGCAGCCGAACGCCCCGCCTTCTATATCACCACGGCCATCGCGTACCCGAACGGTGCGCCGCATATCGGGCATGCCTACGAGTACATCTCCACCGATGCACTCGCCCGGTTCAAGCGGCTCGACGGGTACAACGTGTTCTTCCTGACCGGCACCGATGAGCACGGCCAGAAGATGCAGCAGACCGCCGCCGCGGAGAACGTCGCGGTGGAAGAGCTGGCCGCGCGTAACTCCGATGTGTTCGAGCGGATGGACAAATCGCTCGATATCTCCTTCGACCGGTTCATCCGCACCACCGACGCCGACCATCAGCGTGCCAGTATCGCGATCTGGCAGCGGATGCTCGACAACGGCGATATCTACCTCGACAACTACTCCGGCTGGTACTCGGTACGCGACGAGGCGTTCTACACCGAGGAGGAGACGACGCTGCTCGACGACGGCAGCCGCATCTCCACCGAAACCAACACCCCGGTGACCTGGACCGAGGAATCCAATTTCTTCTTCCGGCTCTCGGCCTACCAGGACAAACTGCTGGCGCTCTACGCCGAGCATCCGGAATTCATCGCCCCGGCGACCCGGCGCAACGAGATCGTCAGCTACGTCAAGGCCGGCCTCAAGGATCTGTCGATCTCCCGGACCACCTTCGACTGGGGTATTCCGGTGCCCGGCCACCCCGATCACGTCATGTACGTATGGGTGGACGCGCTCACCAACTACCTCACCGGTATCGGCTTCCCGGAAACCGATTCCGCCGCGTTCGGCACGTTCTGGCCGGCCGATGTACACATCATCGGCAAGGACATCACCCGCTTCCACACCGTGTACTGGCCCGCCTTCCTGATGTCGGCCGGTGTCGAACTGCCGAAGCGCGTCTTCGTGCACGGGTTCCTGTACAACAAGGGCGAGAAGATGTCGAAATCGGTCGGCAATGTGGTCGACCCGCTGGAACTCGTCGACACCTACGGCCTCGATGCCGTCCGTTTCTTCCTGCTGCGCGAAATCTCCTACGGCCAGGACGGCAGCTACAGCCACGACGCCATCGTCTCCCGGATCAACGCCGATCTGGCCAACGAGTTCGGCAACCTGGTGCAGCGCAGCCTGACCATGGTCGCCAAGAACTGCGGCGCGGCGATACCCACTCCGGGTGAGTTCACCGCCGACGATCGCGTTCTGCTCGACCGCGCGAACGGCCTGCTGGAACGCTGCCGGGCCGAATTCGATGCGCAGCAGATGCACCTGGCGCTGGAACAGATCTGGCTCACCCTCGGTGAAACCAACCGCTACTTCACCGCCCAGGCGCCCTGGACGCTACGCAAATCCGGGACCGAGGAAGACCTCGCCCGGATGGCGACGGTCCTCTACGTCACCCTCGAGGTGATCCGGATCGTGGCGATCCTGGCCCAGCCGGCCATGCCGGGTTCGTCGGCCAAGATCCTGGACCTCCTCGCCCAGCCGGGCCGCGATTTCGCCGATATCGCGACACCGCTGGTCCCGGGCGTCCCGCTGCCCGCACCGGCACCGGTGTTCCCGCGCTACGTGGAACCCAAAACCGACGAGTGATCTCCGAGGCCGCCCTACTGTGGCCGGGGCCGGCCGGACTTCGAGTAGGTGGGTCGAATGCCGCATTCACCCGACCTGTCCCATGGGCGGCGTGAGACCGCGCCGTTTCACTCGACAGCGGCGCGGCGGGCGGCCAGGACGGCGTCGTAGAGTTCGCGGCGCGAAACTCCGGCTATCTCGGCGATCTCCGCGCTGGCATCCTTGAGTCGCAGCCCCGCGGCGGCGCGTTCCTCGACCTGCGCGACGAGGTCCTCCGGTTCGGCGACGGTCGCGCTCGCCCCCTCGAGGACCACCGTGATCTCCCCGCGCACACCGCCGGCCGCCCACTCCGCGAGCTCGGCCAGCGTGCCGCGTACCACCTCTTCGTAGGTCTTGGTGAGTTCCCGGCACACCGCGGCCCGGCGGTCGCCGCCCAGCACCTCGACAGCGTCGGCCAGGCATTCGGCCAAACGGTGCGGGGCCTCGAAGAACACACAGGCCCGCCGCTCGGAGACCAGGGTGCCCAGCCACTCCTTGCGCCGCCCCGATTTGCGCGGCGCGAACCCGTCGAAACAGAACCGGTCGACCGGCAACGCGGACAGCGCCAGCGCCGTCGTCACCGCCGAGGGGCCGGGGAGGCAGGTCACCGGCAGATCCCGTTCGGCGCAGGCCGCCACCAGCCGGTACCCGGGATCGCTCACCGAGGGCATCCCGGCATCGGTGACCAGCAGTACGGTCCGGCCGCCGGCGATCTCCTCCAGCAGTGCGGGAACCTTCGCCGACTCCACATGGTCGTAGAAGCTCATCACCCGGCCACGGATCTCGACACCCAGCGCGTCCGCCAGCGACCGGGTCCGCCTGGTGTCCTCCGCCGCGACGATATCGGCGGACCCCAGCGCTTCCCGCAATCGCGCGGAAGCATCCCCGATCTGCCCCAGCGGTGTCGCCGCCAGAACCAGTCCGCCCGTTGTCACCACAACTCCTTGTCTTTTGGCGCCGACTCCGTCGGCGCGGGTTTTGGCCCCCCTTGGTCCCTGCTGTCAGCACTCGATGCTCGCGGCTGCGCCGCATCGCATCGAGCACTGACAGCAGGGACGGGCCAAAACCTTTCAGGGCCTCGTAAGACTCGGCTCCACCGTTGGTTACGTCGGTCTTGCTGTGGGCTGCGGCCGCGATCTCGTGTGCACAGTCCGCTTCAGGCACCCCTGTTCCGTGGTTGTGCGCACCTTGTTCCGTGGTCGTGCGGCAGCCTGGTGCATCTCCGGGGCCACCGCGGGCCCCTGGTTTCGGCGGTCCGCAACTACCTGGAACGTATCAGGTGAGTGGTACGAGTTCCGCCTGCTACCGCCCAGCACGTCCCGGGCGGCGATGACCTGGGCGAAGTGCAGCAGATCGCAGCGCAGTTCGGCGGCGCGGGGCGAGCAAGATCAGCACACCGCAGATACCGGCGACACCCCAGCGCAGTTCGGCGGCGCGAGGTGGGCGGATTTGCTCCGGTCGACCGATATGTCCGCCTCGCCGCGTACCCGGCCGCGACCGGTTCGGGCGTGTGGCGTCACGCGGTGGGCACACCCATAGACTCGGTGCCGTGAATCAGCTGACCGACTCGCGCCCGAGCGCGTCCTGGCGGCCGCCGCGTACTTGGTCGAGCCCGGCACCGCTGCGGCCCGCACCGGATTTCGGTCCGACCGATACCGTGCGCGGCTGGGTGGTCAGCCTGTTCTTGACGGCGATCGCGGCCGTCACGCGGTTCACCATGCTCAGCTACCCCACCGACGCGGGTACCCCGGTTTTCGACGAGAAGCACTACGCCCCGCAGGGGTGGCAGATCCTGACCGGCCGTATCGAGGACAACCCCGGTTACGGACTGGTGGTGCATCCACCGGTGGGTAAGCAGATGATCGCGCTCGGTGAAGCGTTGTTCGGTTACAACGGCTGGGGGTGGCGGTTCACCGCGGCGCTGGCCGGCACCCTGCTGGTACTGCTGGTCATCCGGATCGTCCGGCGGATGACCCGGTCCACGCTGCTCGGCGCATTCGCCGGAATCCTGCTGATCGCCGACGGGGCGAGTTTCGTCTCGTCGCGCATCGGCATGCTCGACATCTTCATCACCTTCTTCGTCACCGCCGCCTTCGGTTGCCTGATCGTCGACCGCGACCAGGTCCGGGCGCGCCTGGCCCGCGCCGACGCCGAGGGCCGGATCGCGGAGACGCCGTGGGGTCCGCGGCTGGGTGTGCGCTGGTGGCGGTTCGGCGCCGGGGTCCTGCTCGGGCTCGCGTGCGGAACCAAATGGTCGGGCCTGTATTTCATCGCGGCATTCGGCCTGATGAGTGTGCTGTTCGATCTGTCCGCGCGCCGCGCCTACGGTGTGCGCAAACCCCTGTTCGGCACCGCGATCCGCGATATCGGCCCGGCACTGTACGCGCTGGTCGTGATACCGCTGGGCGTCTACCTGGCCTCTTATGCCGCGTGGTTCCGCGAAGAAACCGCGGTCTACCGCTATATGGCCGGTAACCCGTCGGCTCCCGAGGACGGTATCGGCACGGGTGGTTTCTGGTCGCACCTGTTCCCCGACGCTCTGCGTTCCCTGTGGTACTTCCACTCCCGCACCCTCGGCTTCCACTCCGAGCTCACCAACTCGGCCGGCAACCATCACCCGTGGGAATCCAAACCGTGGACGTGGCCGATGGGCCTGCGCCCGATGCTCTACTACTACGCCGACGACGGGGTCACCGGCTGCGGGCAGAGCGAATGCGTGAAAGCCGTCATGCTGATCGGCACCCCGGCGCTGTGGTGGGTCGCACTACCGGTGCTGGCCTGGGGGCTGTGGCGCTGGGTGGTGCGCCGCGACTGGCGTTACGCGGCCGTACTCACCGGATACGGCGCGGCGCTGCTGCCCTGGTTCCTCACGCTGGACCGGCAGATGTACTACTTCTACGCGGTCGCGCTGGCCCCGTTCCTGGTGATGGCGCTGGCTTTGGTCTTCGGCGATATCCTCGGCACCGCACGACGAGCAGCGGCCCGGAGTCCGGGCGGCGGCACCGCTCCCTTCCTCCCGCCCGAACCGAGCGAACGGCGCAGTCTGGGACTGCTCGCGGTATGCCTGTATCTCGCCCTGGTGATCGCGAATTTCATCTGGTTGTGGCCGATCCTGACGGCCCTGCCCATCACCACCGGCAGCTGGCAGGACCACCTCTGGCTACCCAGCTGGCGATGAGCAAGGGCGCCCGGGTCAAGCGATCAGGGCGGTTTCGACGTAGTGGAGGGCGGCTGTGCCGTCGAGCCCGAGCCGGCGGATCGTCGCTACGTATTCGGCGGCGGCTCGGCCGGCGGCATCGGCGGTGGGGTCGCCGGAGGAGGCGATGAAGGTGCCCCGCCGGCCGCGGGTTTCCAGGACGCCGTCCTGTTCCAGTTCCCGGTAGGCCCGGGCCACGGTATTGGGCGCCAGACCCAGTTGCGCCGCAAGCGCACGCACCGTCGGAATCTTGGTTCCCGCGAGGAGTTCACCTGCCCGCACGCGGGCGATAACGGCCAGACGTAGTTGTTCGTAGGGTGGGACGCCCGAATCGTGCGACACCGTGATCTCGAACATGCGTCCGTTCTTACCGCATCCGGCCGCTTCTCATACGCTATCCCGGGCAAGTGGGCAGGAAAGACAACGTGGACCGCCGCGGCCCGAGCCCAACTCCGAGCCGGGTATGCGCAGCACCTCGATACCGGAATCTTCGAGGCGGGCATTGGTCATCTCGTTACGTTCGTAGGCGACCACGACTCCGGGGCCCAGGGCGAGCGTGTTGTTCCCGTCGTCCCACTGTTCGCGTTCGGCGGTGACCCCGTCCGTTCCGGTATCGATCACCCGGAGTTTGCCGATCCCCATCGCTGCCGCGGCGGCGGGCAGGAACGGGTCGGGCCCGGTGACCACGCAGCTGTCGGTATCGGTGCGGCGGATCGTGTACGCGGTGAGGGTTTCGCGCACGCCCGGATACATCACCACCGCATCCGTATCGACCATGGTGCAGACGGTGTCGAGGTGCATGGTGGCACGGTTCTGCGCGATCGGTGCCACCAGCACGGTGTGTGCGAGCCCGTCGTCGAACAGGCTGCGGGCCAGGGCTTCCGCACCGGCCGGGGTGGTGCGTTCACCGACGCCCACGGCCACCACCCCGGGGGCCAGCAGCAGCACATCACCGCCTTCGATGGGCGCGGTATGCGATTCGTAGGCCCGCCGGACGCCGAGGAATCTCGGGTGGAAGGCGTAGATCAGATCGGTCAGCGAGGTTTCGCGCGCGCGGGCGGGCAGCGCCAGTGCGGTGATCGCGACCTTGGGGCCGACCCAGAACGAAGAGTCGCGGGTGAACAGGAGATTCGGCAGCGGGTCGATGACGAAATCGCCGCCGTGGTGCATACGGCGGACGAGGGAGGTGTCGTCGGCGGCGAAGGGCAGTTCGTCGAAGGTCATCCCCGCCATCAGGATTCGGGCGAGCTCCGGTGCGGGGACGCCACGCAGCTGGGCGGCCAGTTCGGCGGCGAGCGAATGGCCGAGGCGGCGTGCGTGCACGGCCGCGGAGATGCCCTGGATACGGGCGGCGCCGCTGACTGCGAGGGTTTCGGCGAGCAGGTCGGCGAGTAGCAGTACCTCTACCCCGCGGTCGCGCAGGGCCGTCGCGAAGGTGTCGTGTTCCTGCTGGGCGCGTTCCACCCAGGGAATGGCGTCGAAGAGCAGTTGATCGTTGTTGCGCGGGGTGAGCCGGCGCAGTTCGTCGCCGGGCCGGTGCAGCAGTACGGCGCGCAGGTTGCCGACTTCACTGGTCACCCCGTAGGTGGGGGCCGGGTGGGCGGTGTCCCGTTGCCGGGTATCGGATGCGGCATCTGATCCCATGTCCCGACAGTAATGCGCGCGGCGGCCGGCGGCATCCGTGCGGGCGCCGGGTTCGCGGCATATTTGCCCCGGATTCGGCCCACAACGCCAGCAACCCTGAAGTATGGTTGAGGATGACGGAGGAGGGCGGATGCCGACAACGGATTGGAAAACCAGAGAGCTGACCCCGGGTCAGCTCTCCGAGCGTAGCGGAGTCGCAGTGTCCGCGTTGCACTTCTACGAACGCGAAGGCCTTATCTCCAGCCGCCGGACCAGCGGGAATCAACGCCGCTACACCCGGGAGACGCTGCGCCGGGTCGCCTTCATCCGCATCTCCCAGCGGGTCGGAATCCCACTGAGCGAAATCCGCGACGCACTGGACCGTTTGCCGGAAGGTCGCACACCCACCCGGCGCGATTGGGAAACCCTGTCCACCGCCTGGCAGGCGGATCTGGACGAGCGGATAACTCAGCTGGTCCGGCTACGGGACAACCTCACCGGATGCATCGGCTGCGGCTGCCTGTCGCTGGGTAGCTGCAAACTGGTCAACGAACACGACCGGCTCGGCGCCGAAGGTCCCGGCGCCCGCGTCCTCGACGTTCACCTGAACTGCCCGGAGCCGGGCCTGTGCGACGACCCCGGCGACCCGCTCAGTGCGCTGCCGGAGAATCCGGATCCGGTGTGCTCGCTACCGCCCGATCCCGATTCACCGACTGTTTCAGCGTGCTGAACTGCCGGTTGGCCTGCCGCATCAGCAGTTCGTAGGGGAAGGCGAACTTCCGCTTCCACCAGTAACCGAAGCGGATATCGAAGGAGCTGTACACCAGGAAGCGGTTGCGTTCGATCCCCTTCAGGATCGCCGCGGCGACCTTCTCCGGCGGTACGGCGTGGCGGGTGAACAGCGAGGTCACCCGCTGCACTCGCGGATTCTCCTTGTCCACGCCGACCAGGTCGAAGGTCCGCACCAGCGGCGTCGCCACCGCGCCCGGCGTCACCAGATGCACCGTGATCCCGTGCTCGGCGAGCTCGAACCGCAGCACCTCCGACAAACCCCGGAGGCCGTATTTGCTCGCGCTGTAGGCGGCATGCCACGGCAGGGCCAGTAACCCCGCCGCCGAGGAGACATTCACCAGCGCGCCCGGCTGCCCGGACCGCACCATCGGCGGAACGAAACGTTCGATGACATTGATCGGCCCGAGCAGATTGATATCGACCATCCGGCGCCAATGCCGGATCTCCAGACTGTCGACGGTTCCCCAGACGGAAGTCCCGGCCACATTCATCACCACGTCCAGGCTGCCGAAAGCCTCGTGCACGGCGGCGGAGAACTCGGCGACGGCGTCGTAGTCGGAGATATCGAGCACCCGCGAGATGAGCACCGTCCCACCGGCGCGTTCGATCTCGGCGACCGTGGCGGCCAGCCCGTCGGCGTCGATATCGGTGAGTACCAGCCGCGCACCACGGGCCGCGGCCGCCAGCGCGGTCGCCTTCCCGATACCGCTGGCGGCGCCTGTGACCAGCGTTTTCGCGCCCTGTACCGATTTCCTGCGGTTGACCCGCCCCATGCCGACTCCCGATCTACGACTGCGCTGTCGGCAGCAGCGTACCGAGCCGAGGCCCCGGTGGCACGGTGGCACGGTGGATGGGCGGGCACCGGCTTCGGCAGCAGTCCGGGCGGCTACAGATCCCAGGGGTCGAGTCCGAGTTCGGGCAACGTGTGATCCAGATTGGTCAGTCGCTTCAGCGTGGCCGAGAGCTGGGCGAGATGCACGGCATTAGGCGCGTCGGAGTAGCTGCGGGCCTGGGCCAGATAATCGGTGGCCAGTTGGTGAGCGATGGCAGTACGTGTGTTCCGGCCGACCGTGTTCCATTCGTCCGGAGCGATATTCGCGCGCAATGCCCGGTCGGAATCCCAGTGTTGGCGGACGCGGGCGATGAATGCGTGGTCGAGCTGGGCACGGGGGTCGGGGGCGAGGGTGTGGCGGGCGAGGCTGTCGGCATCGCTGACGGCCTGAGCGGCGAATGCCATTTCGGCGTCCGTCCCGAGGTGGTTGAGCACCGCGTGGCCCGAGGCAACGGCCTTCTGCAACGGCGGGAACCCGTACGGGTTGCGGAAGCGTGTCTCGTTACGGGTCTGCCGTGCCCGCATATGGTGGTGGATCCGCTCGTGACTCGCCCCGGCATCCCGCAGTACCGCCGGCAGCATCTCGGCCGGCACCCGGTTGTTCTCGAGATACTTCAGCGCCCGGTTCAGACCGAGTTCGGTTTCGATACCGCCCCATGGCTCGGCTTCCTGCCGCGCCAGCAGGCGCCAGTTCTGCCGGCCCAGGGCGCGCCAACGATGTAATTCGAGCCGGTTTGCCGCCGTAGCGGCATTCACCCGCTCGTTGCGCATTTTGGCGGCAGCCAGCGGTTGCAGCGGACTCAGCGTGCGACCGAGCAGCCATGCAGTCAACGGTGAGGCGTTGACTGTGTTCAGTGCCGCCAGGCTCGCGATCACCCCCATCCCGGAACCGCCACCCGAACCCTTACCCCCACCGGCGCCGCCCATCCCGAGTGCGGACCCACCCGAGCCCGCGGGCGCACCCTGGACCGCGAGCGCAAACCGGTTGGCAGCCCACGCCGAACCACGTGTGAGGCTCTTCGACAAACGGCCCATCTGGAATATGGCGACGATTTCCACGACTGCGGCTATCACGATCACGGCGACCACTCGACCGTGGGCCTGCTGGAAAATATTGCCCAGTAGCAACAGGTAGATACCGACAAAGACGGTATATGCGCACATCCGGGCTGCCGCGATACCCGAATTCACCAGGTTCCGCACCAGGAAGGACTGGGTCGGACCGTAGACGAAACCACCGGCGGCGAATCCGAACACCGCCATGAACGCCTGGTAGATGGCATCGAGCGCCGCGCGCATCAGCCGAAGGGAGAGCACAACCGCGAACAACAGCAGCACGGCCGCCGAGACCAGGAGTATCAGTCCGGTACCTATCTGGCCCACTCGTGGATGAGCGGAAGTGACTGCAACCGTATCGCCACAGGAGCCGAGTTCGCGCTGGGTCTGCTCGGGATCACCGGCCGTCATCCCGGCCGACCACGCTGCGGCGCAGGCCTGCCGGTCATCGACGATATGCCCGAAGTTCCACACCTGGACCGGACGACGCGCGAAATTATCGGCCATCTCCCCCTGCAGGCTGCTCAGCACCAGGTCCGGATTCCGCGAGTCCGCCCCGTTGAGACCGGCGGCGACCGATATACCCAGATCACGCCCCCGGGCCAGCAGGCCGTCCGACCCCAGGGCATCGGCCAGCGGGGATACCAGGAAAAGCGGCCCCAGCACGGCGACGATCAGCATCGTCAGTGTCTGGGCGATGGCCCTGCTGTGATAGCCGCGCACCGTGAACCAGGCCACAAAGAATGCCCCGATACTCGTGGCCGTAATCAAGACCGCGGGAGTGGCGAGCCGGTCGGCGAACGTGTTCACTGCGCCCTGCAGCGCAGCGGCGAACAGGTCGAGCCAGGCGAAACTGAGCGCATAACCGATGAACCAGATCGCCGTGGTCACAATAACCATATAGCCGACGAATTCCAGGCCTATCAGAGTCCAGACCACCGTTGCGCCGGGGTCGAGGAGACCGCCGCGCTCGCTGACGAAGGTGTAATCGGCCAGCTCCACACCGGCGGAATCCCGGATATTCATCCAGGCGACACCGTCCATCCGGCTCGGCGCCGAACCACCCGCCCCGTCCTGGGCCGTGGCGACTGCACCCAGCCCGCCCGGAAAAACGGTGAGGATCGCTACCAGGAGGAGGCCGCGGAAGAGACGGCGCCGGCGCGGCCCCGTCCATGACGCCGGGAGTCCGCGGCCACCGAGAATACGCACTGCGGCCGGCCGTCAGAGCGCCGCGGCTGTCGCGCGTCCGGATATCGCGGGTAGCGCCCGCGGATCTGTGCTGCCGGTCATGTCGGCATTGATAATCACGCGGAATGAAGTTCAGCTGAACTGATAGTGGCGGATTGTGCCGACCAGGGTGAATTACGAAATAATATCGAGTGATATAACCAGCATTGAGAATACCGCTAGAATGCGCAAATAAAAGCTCCGGTGCTACGGGTTTTCCGAATTGATCCGGGGATTTACCCGGCAATTGCCGGACAACCGTCCAGTTTGCATATTTCGGTACACACTGACGGGTTTACACCGCACCGTCCCGGCAATCCACCGAAATCCGGCAGCCGCGCGGGCCGCCCGCACCGCCACCGGTTGATAGCATGGCGGATCCGGCCGACCACCCGGTCGGCTTGCCCACCAGGAGACATCTCGAAAGAGCCCTTCCATGCAGTTTGAAATCGTCGAGCGGGACGAGACGTGGGTGGCCGGACTTCCGGTACGCAGCCCCAAGCGCGCGCTCGGTGAACTACGCGACCGCGACCTCGAGGGCGCCTGGTCGTCGGTGCTGCATCACGAACTCGGCGGGCCACTGGCCACCGCGTACACGGACTACTCATCCGAGCTGGGGACCTACAACACCCAGATCGTCGGCTACGAGTGCCACTCCTTCGACGAGGTCACCCGCGGTCATATGGTGGCGCGCCTGCCGCGCGGTACCTATGCGAAGTTCTCCTCGGTGGGCAACTTCCCGCAGATCATGACCGGCCTGTGGACCCAGATCGCCTACGCCGAGGAACACAACCGGATAAACCGCACCTTCACCGGGGATTTCGAGTTCTATCCACACGCATACAAGATCGATCTGTACCTGGCGGTCGAGCCCCGATGACCTACACGATCGTGGTGCGCGACGAGTCGGTGTACGCCGGCCTGGTGGTGCCGAAGGTGCGCCCCAGCTTCAAGGTCAGCAACAGTGAACTCATCGAGTTCCTCAAGGACAGGCTCAGCGAACGGGCGGCCGAATTCGCCGGCTCGGCCGAGGCGGAGCGCCCGATGTACACCGTGTACGTGCGCACGCCCACGGGCACCTACAACGCCCTGGTGTGCTTCGAATATGCCGACCCGGGCGATTCCACCGTCGGCGATGTTCTCGTCCGCGTCCCGCGGGGCGTCTACGCACGATTCGTACCCAACGGCGACTACCACGATCCCGTCGAGGACGTATGGGCGCAGGTCGACGATGCCACGGCCTCGGCCGAGATAACTCGCGCCTACCGCGAGGAGATCGAACTCTGGCACGGCTCGGAATCAGTGGAGCTGTTCATTTCCATCGCCACGTGACAGCGGCTCGAACAATTCGTTGCCAAGCGTTAACCAACTCCGAACCAACCGGTCTCCTGGTAACCGAGCATTCTCGAACCACCTGGCCTGACCTGCGATAACAGCAGCATCTCGCAAGAGTTTTCGGAAGAGTAACCAGAGTTCTGGTCAATTGTGTTTCGATGACGGATACTGCACTGGGCACGTCGGCGAGCCGGGGCGTCGGACGAGCTGCTGGACAACATATCCCGTACCCCCACACGGGTGTACGGCGAAAGAGTAGGAACTGCCATGACTGTCGAAACGATCGCAGTCGGCCAGGAAGACCACCCGCGCCACGGCCTCGCAGCGGGATTTCGCGACAACGTCTCCGGCTACCGAATCTGCGCCACCACCCCCGAGCACTCCCCCGATCTCTGGCACCGCTACCTGGCCGGTGCACAGGACACCTATCGCCGCTTCGGCAACGAACAGGTACTGGATTACGACGCCGTCGCCGACGGCTCGTCGACGGCGTTGTTCTTCGCCGCTACCGACGCCGCCGGCACGGTGGTCGGCGGCGTACGGGTCCAAGGTCCTTACACCTGGGTTTCGGAGGTCGCCTCGCTCACCCCATGGGCCGGCCGGCCGGGCGCCGCGGACCTGAGCCTGATGATGGCCCGGCGCATTCCCCGGGGCGTAGTCGAATCGCGCGCGGCCTGGGTCGACCGCGATGCCGCCCGCCGCAGCGATCTGGCCGCCGCGATCTCGCGCTGTATAGCGCACGCGCCGCGGCTGCTGGGCGTGCGCTACGGCTTCGCGACCGTCGCCGACTTCACCACAGAACGACACCGCGCCACCGGGGCCGTCGTCGCGCAGGCGATCCCGCCCGTGCCGTACCCGGACGAGCGTTACCGAACAGTGCCGATCTGGTGGGATACCGGTAGCTATCACCTGTTTGCTGACAGGTTGCAGTATTTGATGATGCGTGGTGAACTTCGCGCTATGGGAGTAGCTGAACCGAGGTCTTCGCGGTCCATCCGGGCGCTGCGCCGCGGTGGGGAGGAATGCCGGTCACATGCTCGGTGAAGCAGATCTCGGGGTGGAATACCGCCCGCTGATCCTGAACCCGGGCGATCCCGACGACGAACGGGCACTGGCCGGGTTGCGCAGCACACCGCATATCGAATTCAACGATCTGCGCGGTTTGCTCGCCGCCGAGTTCGGCAGACTCAACGACCCCCCGGAAACCATGGAGGGCCCGGCGGACGACCGCTGGGTGTACTACCCGTGGCGGCGCAGCGTACTGGTCCTGCCGGGGCCACGGACCTTTCGCGCTATCCGGCTCGACCGCAATCGCAACAAACTCACCCGCGCCGAACAGGAACGGCTCCGCACCCTCACGGTCGGGGTCGTCGGGCAGAGCGTGGGGCATGGCATCGCCTACACCCTGGCCCAGGAGGGCGCGTGCGGGGCGCTGCGCCTCGCCGACTACGACGAACTCGAACTGTCCAACCTGAACCGGGTACCCGCCACCTTGTTCGATATCGGCGTGAACAAGGCCATCGTCACGGCCCGCCGGATCGCCGAACTGGATCCCTACATACCGGTGGATGTACGCGGCGGCGGGTTGGACGCCTACACCGTCGACGAATTCGTCGAGGGACTGCAAATCGTCGTCGAGGAATGCGATTCCCTGGATATCAAACTGCTCGTGCGGGAAACGGCCCGCCGCCGGCGGCTACCGCTGATCATGGAGACCAGCGACCGCGGCCTGCTCGATGTGGAACGCTTCGACCTCGAACCGGACCGCCCGCCTTTCCACGGCCTGCTCGGTGATGTCGCGGCCGACCAGCTGCGCGACCTGTCCACCCGGGACAAGGCTCCCTACGTCGTGGGTTTGCTCGGCGCACACGACCTGTCCGCCCGGATGGCGGGGAGTCTGGTCGAGGTGGGCGAGACCTTGAACAGCTGGCCGCAACTGGGCGGCGATGTAGTACTCGGCGCGGCCAGTGTCGCGACTGCGGTGCGCCGGATCGGGCTGGGCAGGCCGCTACGGTCGGGCCGCGTCCGGCTCGATATCGACCAGGCCCTCGACACCCTCTCCGATCCGGACCTCGATATCGACGGCCCCAGCGCCGATACCGAGGTGGACCCGGTGCCCGCCACACCGCTGGAGCGGATCCTCGATTGCGCGCAGCGGGCACCGTCGGGCGGAAATATCCAGCCGTGGACACTGCATACCGTGGGGCGTGAAATCCACATCACGCTCGACCCGAGGCATACCACTGCCCTGGACATCGGGTACCGCGGCAGCGCCGTCGCGGTGGGCGCAGCGCTGTACAACGCTCGGGTCGCAGCGGCCGCCTGCGATCGGCTCGGCCCCTACGAGCTCATCGAAGCCGTGGATCCCCCGCTCACCGCGATTCTCCATCCGGAAACCGGCACCGACCCGGTGCTGGCCGCGGATTACCCGGAGGCGCTGACCCGGGAGACCAACCGCCGGATCGGCCACGGCGGCCGGATCCCGGAGTCCGTCCTGGCCGGGCTCACCGCCGCGGCCGCCGCCGAGGGCGCACAGCTGCGGACCGCCGTCGATTCTGCGGCCCTGCGCGCAATGGCCGAGGTGCTGGCCGAATCGGACCGGGTCCGCTACCTGACCCCGCAGCTGCACACCGAAATGTTCGCCGAGATGCGCCGGCCCGGGGACGACCTCACCGACGGTATCGACACCCGGTCGCTGGAGCTGGCACCCGACGAACGAGCCGCTTTGCAGATCGGGCGGCGCGCCGATGTGATGGCCCAATTGCACAGCTGGTCGGCCGGTGCCGCACTCGGTGATTATGCCCGCGACCGGGTACGTTCCAGCTCTGCCGTCGTCGCGGTCACCTTCCGCCCGGAACCGGGCGTCCGGGGCGGCGGATTGGCCGGTTACGCCGGCGCCGGAGCGGCGGTCCAGCGTGTCTGGATCCAGGCGCAGCGGTCGGGCCTGGCGGTGCAGCCGATGTCACCGGTGTTCTTGTTTTCGCAAACCCGTACCGAACTGGATGCACTTTCTCCGGCGTACGCGGATAGACTGTCCACACTTCAGGGTCGTTTCCTGGAAATACTGGAAGTGCCGGAACAAGAAAGCGTGGCGCTGGTACTACGCCTGAGTTATGCGGCAGCTGCCAGCGTGCGGAGCAAGCGTCGCCCGGTACCGGGCGACGAGCTCCGCGGTTAGTGTGATCGGAGATCAGGTGCCTCGGCGGACACTCGACTCGCTGGTGACAGAAGTCGCCGCGGAGCTGATGGGCGTCGATTCGGCGACCATGGTGTCGGCGACCGAACAGGTGCTGGCCATGCTGATCGACTACTTCGATGTGGACTTCAGCTATCTGCGCCACAACGATCCCAAGACCCGGTCCACGGTGCTGGTCGCCGAATGGCCGCCGCGTCAGGACGTACCCGACCCCGATCCACTCAAGGTCGTCTATTTCGACCAGGCCGATTCGGTGTTCCGGTCGCTCGAGCACGCCACCGAACCCTTCCTGGTCCCGGCCAGTGCCGCCGACTATCAGCAGACCATCCACTCCGCGTCCGGGCTCGGCGATATCAGCTCCGCGGCCGTCCCGCTGGTTTCCCGGGGGAAATCCACCGGGCCTGCTCGGTTTCGTCAAGGTCGGCGACCGGGACTGGAGCAACCGCGAACTCAATGTGCTCAAGGCGATCGCCACCCTGTTCGCCCAGCTGCAGGCGCGGGTGGAGGCCGAGGAACAGCTCCGGTTCATCGCCCTGCACGACGATCTGACCGGGCTGTCGAACCGGCGTGCGCTACTCGAGCATATGGAACAACGGTTGCGGGCCGGAAGTCCCGGGCCCGTCGCGGCCTTCTTCCTCGACCTGGACCGGCTCAAGGCTCTCAACGATTTCCTCGGCCACACCGCCGGTGACAAGTTCATCCGCACCCTGTCGGAGCGGCTCCAGGACAATCTCGACCCCAACGATATGATCGCCCGCCTCGGCGGCGACGAATTCGTCATCGTGCCCGCCAAACCCATGGACACCGTCGCCGCCGAACACGAGGCGACCCGGATCCGGGAACTCATCAGCCGCCGGGTGACCGTCGGCGGTGAATCGGTGAGCCGCGGCGCCAGCGTCGGCGTAGCCGTCGGTATCCCGGGCGAGACCACCGTCGCCGATGTCCTGCGACGCGCCGATCACGCGCTGCTGTCCGCCAAATCCGGCGGCGGCAACGGGGTCGCCCTGTTCACCGACGCGATGCGCGCCCAGTTCGAGCTCCAGGACGATGTGGAACTCAATCTGCGCAGCGCCGTCTCCGACGGATCGCTGATCCTGCACTACCAGCCCGAAGTCGATCTGCGCACCGGCCGCATCGTCGCGATGGAGGCGCTGGTCCGCTGGCTGCATCCCACCCGCGGCCTGCTGCCGCCCGGTGCGTTCGTCACCGTCGCCGAGGCCACCAACCTGGCCGGTGAGCTCGGCCGCTGGGTTATCCGCACGGCCTGCGCGCAGTTCGCGCGCTGGCGCCGCCAGGGATTGGCGACCAATATGGTCATGCGGATCAACGTGTCCCCCGTACAGCTGGTGAGCTTGGACTTCGTCGAACGTATCGAGGACATCCTGCGTCATTTCGGGATCGACGGCAGCTCCATCTGCCTGGAGATCACCGAGCACGTGGTGGTGCAGGATCTGGCCCGCACCCAGGTGACGCTGCGCGGGCTCAAACGGATGGGTGTACAGATCGCCATCGACGATTTCGGCACCGGTTACTCCTCGCTCTCCCATCTGAAAGCGCTCCCTGTGGACGCGGTGAAAATCGACCGCGGATTCGTCCAGCGGCTCGGCGCCAGCACCGACGACCTCGCCATCGTGAAGTCGATCATCGGCCTGGCCGGGTCGTTCGGGCTCGGCGTGGTGGGCGAGGGTGTGGAAACGCCGGTCGCCGCCCGCACCCTGGTCGGCCTGGGCTGTTACCGGGCCCAGGGCTTCCTCATCGCCCGGCCGCTGCCCGCCGACGAGGTCGGTGAACATCTCAGCGTGGGCCGGATCCCGCTCAACCTCGATCTCCCGCGCTCCGGCCGCGGCCAGCCCGACCGCTAGCCTGCCCGGAGCAAATAACACCGGGTGTTAACCGGCTGTTCGACGGCCCGGTTCCGGCGGGCACCCGTGCCCGGCCACGATCGGCGGCGTGCGCATCGTGCAACTGGCCAACTTCTACGGACCACGTTCCGGAGGTTTGCGTACCGCACTGCACCACCTGGGCGACGGGTATGTAGCCGCCGGACACGAAGTAATACTGATCGTCCCCGGACCATGCCGCGCCGAGGAGATCCTGCCGGGCGGGGTCCTGCGCGTCACGCTGCCCGCACTACCCATCCCGTGGACCGGTGGCTACCGCGCCGCCGACCCGCGACGGGTGGCCGATACCCTCACCGGCCTGCGCCCCGACGCCCTGGAGGTTTCCGACCGGCTGACATTGCGCGGGTTCGGACGCTGGGCTCGGCGCCGCGGGGTGGCGGGAGTGATGATTTCGCATGAACGGCTCGACCGGTTGCTGGGCCAGATCATGCCGCAGCGGTATGCCCGCCGCCTCGCCGATATCGCCAACCGGCAGACGGCCGATCAGTACGACATGGTTGTCTGCACCACCGAGTTCGCCCGCGCCGAATTCCGGCGGATCGGCGCACCCAATGTCGAAATGGTGCCGCTGGGAGTCGATCTGGACCTGTTCAATCCGCACCGTCACGATCACGGCCTGCGGGCCGACCTCGCCGTGCCCGGTCATCCCCTGCTGGTGCACTGCGGGCGGCTGTCGGTGGAGAAACGGGTGGACCGCAGTATCGAGGCAGTGGCCGAATTGCACCGCCACGGAGTGGAAGCACGCCTGGTGGTCGCCGGTGACGGGCCACGGCGGGAAGCGCTGGAACGCCGGGCCCGCTCGATGCCGGTGCCGGCCGGAGGCGTACCCGCGGTTCATTTCACCGGTTTCATCACCGATCGCGCCGAAGTCGCCAGATTGCTGGCCACCGCGGATATCTCGCTCGCCCCCGGACCGCACGAAACCTTCGGGCTCGCCGCACTGGAGGCGCTCGCCGCGGGCACCCCGGTGGTGGCCAGCCGGTCCTCCGCTCTCGCCGATATCGTGACCGCCGATTGCGGCGCCGTGGCCGCCGACGAGCCGGCCGCATTCGCCCGGGCGGTCACCGATGTGCTCGCGCGACCGGCCGCCCAGCGGCGGGACGCGGCCCGGCAGCGGGCCGAACAGTTCACCTGGCCGGCAGCCGTATCGGGAATGCTGTCGGTACTGGACCGCTGACCGGCCGATTCATCGGTCGGCCGAGTGACTCGGCGCGGCACCCGTATTCCGTATCGCGGCGCCCGGTGCGCACAGGCCGGGCGCCGCGATAGATCACACCCGCGCAGGCAACCGCCGGCGGCCGCCGACGATATCGCCGATCAATTCGGTGTAGCCGTCGATCAATTCGGCCAGGCGGTGCCAGCGTTTACGCGCGTGCTGATCGCGCGCCCCGTCGGTTTCGATCACCTCGTTGGCAGATACCCAGCCCCAGGCCAAGCGGTCGATCACGGCGCCCAGGGTCTCGATGTGGATCATCCCCTCGCGCGGTAGTGATCCGCGTTCGCGAATCCAGTCGTCGATATCCTCCACCAGCTCGCGGCGGCGGTTGTCCACCTCGGCCACCAGCAGCGAGTCCCGCATGGTGGCCCGGCGCGCATGCAACGCCGCCAGCGCATGCGCCGAGCTCAGTAGATCGTGATCTGCGAATTCGGTCCCCTGGAAGCTGCACAACAGCTGTGTCGCCGTGGGCAGTCCGCCCCTCGGGGGGATTACCTGCCGCCCCGTTCGAACGTCACCCGGCACCATCACACTCTGTTCAAACATGATCGGCTCTCGATTCGGTCGTACCGCACATCGGATAGGTTTTGTTCAGTCGGTGACAATAGTTGATACACATCACTGCGCGCCGGAGAAACGCACTATTGCATTCGCTCTTTTGAGCAGAAGGCGCTCCCGACCGCACCCCGGCCGTCGAATGTCCTGCGCGCACAATTCGTTCAGGCGGTATAAACAGCTCGGCGACAACTGCAGATCGCGACCCCTTGCCATGACTGGCAAGAGAGGTTGGTTGCGCCAGCGCCCGAACTGCGAAAATGTACGACCCGAGTGTGATCCTGACGGCCCTACGACTCTTTCCGGATCGAGGTTCGCATACCGGCCGGCAGGACAGAGGTCCGCTGATGTGGGAGTGTGCCGTGATCGGGTCCGGGAGTCTGGAACTTGCGGAGCTGGCCGATCGGATCGTCGCGGGGCTGCGTGAGCTGGTGCCGGACGGGCGGCGCCGACTACAGGCCGCGTTCGCGCTGACCGTTGTCGCCGAATCGGCGCTGTTTCTCGCTGATGACGGGGACCCCCCGGTCCGCTATCAGGTGTCGGACGCGGTGTGGGAGTTGGTGCGTCGTCATCGGGCCCTGTCTGCTGCCGTAGAGGACGGGCCGTGGTGGCGGTTGCTGGTGCATGTCGATGACCGTGGGGCCGAGGTCGTCACCGATCGGGGCGCGGAGCCGTTTCCCGGTGAGCAATTGTTCGCGCCGCAGGCGTATCTGGCGGATCTGGAACGGTATCCGCGTAGGCGGCTACCTCTGTGGCTGGCTGCCTATATCGGACGCGGTGTACCCCAATCGAGATCACCACGCGCGGCCGCGGAGGGTATGCGCGCGGATCGGAGGGCGGGCGTACAGGCGGTGCCGGTAACCGGCGAGTTGCCGGATCTGGCGGTGGTGTGGGCACGGTGGGCGGTGCTGGCCGCGGTCTTCGTGGCGGCCGGGTCGGCACGAGGTCCACGGATCGGCCCGTCGGTGGCCATCTTCGAAAGTTCGGGACACAGCGGTTCGACCTTGACGCTGCTACCCGGCGACCGGGCCGTGCTGTCGGGAGGTGTCCGGGATGCGCCGGTCTTGGAAGCCGCCTACAACGGGCACGGCGCGATGCCGCGATTATTTGCCGGAGCACCCGATTGGGTGACCGACCCGGTACTCAACCCACGCGTGATGACCGGCATGCTGTCGTTTTGTTACTGGTGGGATCAAGGACAGTGGTACCGCGGCGAATCCGCTCCGATGGCGGAATGCGCGCCTGCCTTGCCCGCCGTGTGGACAGCCGATGCAGTGACGAAAGTGGTGGCGGGCGTGCTGGACGGCCCCTCGCCGGATGCCGCTGAACCGCTGGTGTCGGCCGCGCAGGCCGCGGCGGTGACCCGAGCGGCGATAGTGCAGGTTGTCGGTGAGGACGCCGAGGTCGATATCGACGGCGCCCTGTTCCAGTTCGTGCTCGCCGATCTGGTCGCCGGTGACATCGTGGGGCTCCGGGAGAAGGAGGCACTGAACCTCGTCCGTGATTACGTCCGCAGCCGGGGTTACGACACGACCGGGTTCCCGCTCTCGACATTGCGAGCCGAGCGGATCAGCGTGGGCTGGATGGTGCGATCACCGGTGCCGGACGGTGAGATCGCCCTCGACCGGGCGGTCTTCTATATCGCAGACGATGGTGTCGTGGAACGGTCGAGTTCGTCGGTACCGCTGTCGGCGTTCATCACCGATTTCGAACACCGATTCCGGCTGCGGACCAGCGGACCGATGTCCGCTACCCGAGGTGGCAGATGAGCGGCGAACTGCGACTGGACCTGGATGCCCTGCGTGAGCGTGGCGCACGGCTGGCCGATATCGCCGACCGGGTACAGCAGACACACGCCGCGCTGCAGTACAGCTTGCAGCAGGCGGAAGGCAGCTTCGGCGACGACTATATGGGGCGTACCTTCGCCGAGCAGTTCACGCCGCGCGCCGAACAAGTAGTTTCCACCGTGCAGGCCATGGCGGAAGGAATGCGCAGCAACGCGGCCGGAATCATGAGCACTGCGAACGAATTCGGTGCGCAGGATAACGACGCCGCCGCGCGAGTGGCCGGGGCGGCGCCGGGCCCGGGCCCGGCCGCCCCAGCCTGGGCGCCCCCGCAGGATGCGGCCGGTCGGCAATCGCCGGTCGACGGACCCCGGCCGACCCCATCCGATCCGGCCGCGGTGGCGCCGGAGCAGAATTCACCGGTGTATCCGGCCGGCGGGCCACAGAGCACCGGCCAACTCCCGGCCGGTGGAAACAACCGGCCCGCTAGCGCACCGGCATCTGACGGATCCTCGGGGCGAGCCGCTGCGGATAACGGCCCACGGTCCCAGTCGCCGTGGAGTCGTTCCCCGAACGGATCCGGTCCGGCGAGCAACGATGCGCCCGGTGCCCCCGGCCGCCGGCGGCCCGGGCCGCCGGTGCCGCAGCCGTCCTCCCCGGTCTCGCCCCCGCCGGTATCAGCACCGTCGCGTAATACGCCCCCTACGCCGGGAGCACCGGCACGCAGCCCGGTCGCGGGACCCGCGGGACGGGCCGGGGCACCGTGGACCGAGACGCCGCCCCGCACGCCCGGCCAACCCGGGATGCCGGGCTCCCCCGGAAACGCTGGAAGGCCCGCAAACACCGGGCCGGGTCCGCAGCAAGGTCCGCCGCCACGACCGAACACACCGGCCGGTGACAACGGCCGCGACCGTGATCGGCAGGGCGGCCGCGGGCGGTCGGCAGCCGATCCGGAAATCCAACGACTGGCACGCGCATTGGCCGAGCGGCACGGCGTCGAGGTGACAGGTTTCGATGACCCCGATCTCCAGCTCGCGCCGGTACAGGAGTTCGTGATCGCGGTGGACCGGGTCCTCACCGACTATCCGATGATCGCGCTGGAGATCGTCGCGGTGGCCGAGCTCGAGGACGAGTTCGCAACGGTGCGGTGGGCCGGGGCGCCGCCGGACAGCGAGGGCGGGGCCCGGTCGATAACGCTCGACCGGCACGCCGCACAACAGCTGCCGGAACCGGCCCCACCATCCCAGTCCCCCGCACTCCCGGAGGACACCGCCGCCGATACCGAGGAATCAGGTGACACGGCACAGCCGGGTATCTACGCGGCCACCTTGCGAGCATTCGGCCGGGCTTTCGACGCTGCCGGTGGTGGTGTCGCAGCCCGGCAGGCGCAACGAGTTCTGATATCGGAATACCTGAACGCCCAGCCGCGCCCCCGCCCTGCGCTGTCCGAACTCGTGCGCGGTTACCGGGAGTGGCGCGAGGACCTGTCCGGCAATGCCGCGAAACCAGGCGGATTCGATGTGGAGGAGGCGCTCGGCATCGCGTTCGCCGAAGTGGTTCAGCACGGCGAGCAGGCAGGTATGCAGGCACGACTGCTGTATGCGGTACTGGTCGCCGCGGCAATCCGGCAGGAGTAGGTCGAGGCGATGGACGGCTCGCTGCTCAGCCCGGTCGTACAGCTGCGCAATGCCTTCGAAGTTCTGCCCGGGTTCCTGCGTACTCCGATCGAGATGGTGGTGTTCGGCGGGGAGCTTCCCGGCGCCGATATATCCGGGATGCGGCGCATGGCGGCCGAGCTTCGTGCCCACAGCCTGGAAATGGAGGACCATTCGGCCGATATCGACAGCTTGCTGACGCACGAGGATTCGCTGGGCGAGACGGCCGAACAACTGCGTGAAACGTTGGGGTCCTACCGGGAGGGCGCGGCCAAGCTCGGCAACGATGTGAACGCCTTGGCCGATCAGGCACAGGCGGCGGCCAACGACGCGGAGAAGTGGCTGTGCGTGATGTTCACGTTCGGCATCCACCTGGCGTGGAAGGTCTACGGTTTGGTGGCCGCCGCCACGGCGGCGGGGCCGGCCGGTCAGGTCGCGGCCGCGCCGGCGGTCGAATCCACGCTGATCCAGGGACGCGCCGAGGTCGCCGTGATGCGCGCGAACCTACAGCGGGCCATTCAGGCGGGTGGCGCCAGGGCGGCCGCCCAGCTGAGCGGTATGGGGCCGGCACAGTTCGCCAAGTGGATGGGCACGGCGATCGCGCTGCCCGTGGGCGTCGAAGTGGGTGTGCAGGCGCTACAGGTCGCCACCGGGGACAGAACGTCCGAGATCATCGGGGAGGACGGTTCCAACCCCACGGGTATCGATCTGAAGTCGATCGAGGTCGCCGCCGTGTCCGGCCTCGGCGGTGCGGTCGGCGGCATGCTCGGGGGCCGGTTCGCTTCGACGATGTTCCCCCAGATCGCGACCAGTCGTGTGGCCATGGGTTTGGTGCATGGTACGGCGGGGGCGATCGGGGGCATGGGTGCGGCGTTCTCGGTTGCTGGTTGGCCGCAGCATTACACGGAGGTGCTGGGACCACTTCTCAACGGCGCATTCTCGGGGGGCGTATATGCCCAAAACGCCGGTCCGCCGGCGATCGACGGCGGCGCACCGTTCACCCCGCCGGATGCGATCCCGGCAGGGCACGACGCGAATGCCGCGGCGCCTCGGCAACCGATCGAAGTGTCGGCGGAATCGAAACGGGCGTGGGCGTCCGCACAGCAGACATGGAAACCGGCTGCGGAGCCCGCAGGTGAGCGTGGCGGGACTCCCGCCGAGGTCGCAGGGACGGCAGCGGCCGCGCCACCACAATCGCGGAGCGGGCAACAGGCATCGGCTCCGGCCGACGCCGCCGGTGGTCGAACACCTGCAGCGACCGGTGGTCGAGCGACCGAGGGAGCCGCTGGTAGAGCGCCCGAGGGAACAGGCGGTCGGGCGTCGGGGTCGCAGGCCGCCGCCGGTGCCGTCTCGCCCGACGCCGCCGCGGCTCGGCCGCGTTCGGAGGCACCCGCTCCGGTCGATCGGCCGCAGGCGGACAAGCCGGGCGCTGCGGGGAGAGAGCCCGCGCCGCGGCCGGTCGTGGCGGCGGGCGAAACCTCGCCGCCGCCGAAGATCCCGGCGGATGCACGACCGGACGGCGGGGTTCCCCAAGGGGCAGGTGCTCTGGCCGGAGAACACGCCGCGGTCCGGGATGGCCCCGGCAACGAGGCATCAGCACGGCCCCATCCGGCCGGAGAACACGCCGCGGTCCCGGATGGCCCCGGCAACGAGGCATCGGCACGCCCTCATCCGGCCGACGAGGGCGATGCGGGGTCGCCGGACGCCCGCGCCGAACGCGGAGCGTCGGGTGGCGAGGAGAATGCGACCGCGCAGCGGGATACGACCGCCGAACAGTCCGGCCAGGAAAGACCTGAGAGCTCGACCCGGACCGAGACGGATGGCACCGACACAACTACTGCGGGCGAACACTCGTTGTCCGTGCGCGGCGAGCAGAGTCTTCGCGACGCCGATCATGACAGTCTCGCCGAAGCCGCCGGTCTGCCACGCAGCGACCGCGATCGGGCGGTCGATCTGCTGATCGACTTCAACCAGGCATCGGCCGAGCACGTCCCGGAAAGTCAACGCCTGTCCAATCTTCCGGACGACGTACTGAAGGCCGGACTACACAGTGGCGATGAACACCAGTCGATGCTGGCGACAGTGGAGCTCATCCGGCGCGGCACGATCAGTGACGCGGTGCCGGGCGGCATGGTGCTGCGGGTCGAGCAGGCGGAAGCCGTCTACGCGATGAAATCGCGTCCGGTGGAAATGAAACCCGGCGAGGGCAAATCGCTGGTATTCATGGCCACCGCAATACAACGTGCGGTGCACGAGGGCTCGGTTCTGCTCGTGACCACGACCGACGGGCTGGCCAATCGCGAAGTCGTCACGTATGAGAAGTTGCTGACCGACTTCACGAACAAGAAGGTGATGTCCGACTTCGGGATCGACGTGTTCCGAGCCGATCAAGAGAACGGCTTCGGACCGATCAAGGAGGGCCGGCCGGCGATCGTGGTCGCCACCGGCGAAACGGTCGGGCACTTGTGCAATGCCGGCGTCAAGCCACCGCGGCATGTGCTGATCGACGAGATGGACGGCATCATCGACCGCGGCGAACGGCAGTTCCTCCGGTCCGAAGGTCCCGAGCAGGCGGCTCCGGAGGAAACGGCCCGGCAGGTGTTCGGCGCGGACGAATTCCTCAGCAAGGCGCTGGCGGACGGGACGCTGTCGCACGAAGATTTCGGTCTCCGGCGAATCGCCGAAGAAATCGGCGTGCAGGCCGACGGCACACCGGAGCTCATGTACTGGTACGACGGTCAGCCCGAGCTCACGGCCGCAGGACGGGCAAAGGTCGAGGCGCTGCCGGACGGCCAGAACTGGCTGGAGGGAATGGGCGCCTCCCGGCTGGAGACGGCGGCCAACGCCGAATTCCTCGTCCGTAGAGGCGTCCATTACGAAATGGACGCGGGCAAGATCGTCATCATCGATCAGGCCGAGCACGGGCTGCAACGGAACCCGAAGACCTCGAGCGAATCCCGGTGGAGCGCGGAACCGGGTAAAGCGAGCCTCGCGCAGGCAATCGAGGCGAAAGAGATCCGCGCGGCCGTCGCCCGAGGGGAGAACGCCGAGGAGCATCGGATCGTTGTGCGCGCGGATGCGGATTCCGCCAAACGCATCGATTCGGTCGAGATCTACCGTGTCGGAGAAGGATCCTTTTTCGATGAAGTGACCGGTGCGTCCGGCACGCTCACCGACCTGAACCCGGTGCTGCAGAAGATCTACGGCCTGGAGCCGGCGCACGAGGTCGGACGGTCACAGACGCATCGGCTGGTGGAGGGCCAACACGATGTGGCCGAAAGTACCCATGCCAAGCTGCGCACGATCGCCGAATATGCGAACGAGATGCGCGATGGGGGTGCGGGACGATTCCAGGAGATCCTGTGTCACCGCAACGACCTGGTTCAGCGGCAGGTGGAGGCGCTGGTGCGGGCGGGGGTGCCGCGCGAGGCGATCGAGGCGGTCGACGCCAAGCGGATCGCAGGCTGGGGTGCGGACTGGGAATCCCAGTTACAGCGAGTTTTCGACGAGGCCGGTGAGCAGGGCAAGATCCTGGTGATCAACCGGCAGGGCCAGCGCGGTGTCGATATCTCGGTATCGGATGACGTGAAAGCCATGGGCGGCATGCATGTCTGGATGACCGAGGCGCCGGAGCAGTCCTACATCCACGAGCAGGCCAAGAACCGCACGGCACGTAACGGCCAGCTCGGCAGCGCGCAGGTGGTGATGTCGCCCCAGGACGCGCTGATTCGCAATGCCATGCATCTGAGCGGGGTGCGTGAGGCGGTGATCCAATACGACCAGGCCGTATCCGCGCACGCCGCCGATCCCACCCCCCGGACCCACGACGCGATGGTCGATGCACGCCAGTCCGTCCGCGAGCTGGTGCCCGAATTGCAAGAGCGGGCGCTCCGGCACTCCACCGCGGATTTCATCCGGCACCATGCCTTCTCGACCGCCATGCCCACCGTGACCCTCGCCGAGGCCGACACCGGGCAGTATCGCCGTGATGACGAGGTCGACTTCGTACGACCGGATGGGCCGGCGGACCGGACCGCACGCCTGGCCGGGTTGCTGGGTATCCCGGCTCCCGCCGTGGCGGACCAGATCACCGCACTGGAACGCGCCGGTGTCGACGACCCGATGCGCGAGTTGCTCCACCGGGCCGGTCTCACGCCGGCAGCGGCCGAGGCAATAAAACAGCATGTCGACGAGACCGCCCCCGCGGCGGCGCGGGACCGGGCAACGTCCAACGACGAAGACGCATTCATCCATCTGGGCCAGTTACGCGGCCGGCTCGCCGAACAACTCGGCATACCGATCGCGAATATCGACGGCGCCGAAGGTATGCGCACACTCGATCCCTTGCTCACCGAGGCGCGGGACGCTCTCGCCGCAACTCTGGGATATCCCCCCGCCGGAATCACGCCCTCCATCGCACGCGATATCCTCGGCGAAGCGCTAGGCGATCACCTGCCCGCCGCGAACACCGCAGAACCCGATACACGTCACGATACTGATTCGGGCGCAACGGATTCCGGGCCGGTGGGACACGATCGCCAGGATGCCGCTGCTCCGAAGTCCGACACGCAGAACAACGACGTCGACCACGGGACGGCCGACGATATCGTTGCTGCCGCGTCACAATATTTGGCCCTCTCGGCCCTGCTCGATTCGGTCGTGCAGTTCCATCGCCGCAGTCCCAACAGTTGTGTCAACAATGCCGTGACGGGAATGCGAGTTCTGTGTCCCGACAACATCGGCCGCTTCCCGTTGCCGCCGACCCGCCTCGAGGGATACGGCCGCAAAGCGGTGCGCGATATATTCGGCGCCGGGTTGGAGAAGACCGGATCGCTGGACGAAGTAGCCGAATCGCTGAAGTCCCGGCCCGGCGGAATCTCCGTCTTGGTCTACAAATGGAAAGACACCAGGACCAACGGCACCAGCACCGAGGCCGACGACCATATGGTGCTGCTGGTCAACGACAGCACCTCGGTCGACGAACCGAACCTGGTCGTTGTCGATCTGGCGGCGTCGCGCGATGGCAACACCGAAAACGACTACGGTCCTAAGGATCTGCGCAACCGCCGCACCTTGCTGAACAGGGCCGTCGGATTCGACGATTGGCGCCGCGAGCAGGAAGCATTCATCAACCGGATACCCGCGGACAAGCGTCGGTTCGAGACCATCGAGTTCGATCGGGACGGCAACCTCGTCTCCGGATCGCGCGCGGAAGCCCCCGAGACCGAGACGCTGCCACCGCCCCAGCAAACCCACCTCCCCTCCGACACGGTGGACGATAACGATCGGGACGGCAACCACGCCCCCCGCTCGCCCGCGGAAGCCCCCGACGCCGAGACGCTGCCACGGCAACAGCGACCCCACGTCTCCACAGACCAGGTGGACGATGTCGAATCGGCGTTCGTGGGGCTGCCGGGCTTCGGCGAAGCGGTACCGATTCGACCGGGTGCCGCCGGGGAGGTACCGAACGATACGCGCCGTGACGAACACAGTCCGGTCGGCAGTCGACCCCACGACGGCCCCGACCACATCGCGAACACCCTTGGGCCCACCGGCAATACCCTCCCTACGGTGATCCAGCTGGTCCAGGATCGCGCCCGGCTGAACCACTTGCGTACGCGCCGGGACGACCTGCAAGCACAGCTGCGCCGGCTTGCGGGTGCGGATGTCGAACCGTTCGGCAGACGGCCGGTGGAAGTGCTCTACCTGAAACTGCGCGAAGAGCTGCGGGCAGGTGCGGGGCCGGTGGCGGACAAGCAGCGCGTCGTCGAGCTGATCGAGCAGTACCGGGAGCTCGACGGGCTGGTCGTGGCCGCCGACGAAAGCCTTCGGGTGGCAGGAGTTCGGACCTACAGCGGCGACTCGACCGAGGCGATGCCGTTCTATCGGCCCTGGCAGGGAACCACCGAGGAATTCGACGCGCTCTCCGATGCAGAAAAACATGCTGTCGCCAAGGCCGAACTATCCGAGGGAACCCTGGATTTCGGCGATTCCGCCACGGGCGCGGAATACGCTCGGACCCACCTCGCAACCATCGCAGCCGAGCATGCCGAGTCGATCGAGTGGGCGAAGCAGGACGCCAACGGCACCTCGTTGTTCGGATACTCGGCGGTCAACCGATATGTGGCGACGCCCTATGAAGAGAAGACGACCGACGATCCGGCCCGGCCGCATGTGCCCCACCTGGATGCCGCCATCCTGAGCAACCGGACAACCGCCGATTCCTGGGTCGTCGCCGAGACCGTACTGGACTCGGCCGACAACGCGGATCCGGCGTCCATGCGCGGCCAACTGTGTGATGCTCCGGGCTACCTGTGCGGCGAAATGGGCAGCGCACCATCGGCCCGATTGCAGGATTCCGATGTCGTACACCTGCGGGTACCCGCCGGCACTCCCCTGCTCGGCACCGAATCCGTCACCCGGACGTCGGAAGTCGTACTCATGCGGGGGACTCGATACGTCATCACGCGATCATTCGCCGATGAGGACGGCTTGGTCCATGCGTACGGGTACGTCCTGGCCGACGAGTGGGGCCCGATCCCGGGATCTGCGGAAGACCGAACCCGTGCCGCGCCGTACAGCATCGGCAGTAGGCCGTCGCACAGCGCAGCCGATCCGTCGTCGCCGAACGGCGCGAATGCGTTGAACCGTGCGCGGGGCGAGTGGATCACCGCGCGACGTGACGACAAAGGCCGGCGCGACAGCAGGACTATGACCGCGGCCGACCTGGCCAGAGCTGTGGGTGTCAATCGCAGCACCATGAGCCGGATCGAACAGGGAAGCACACGGCCGCGGCCCGGACTCTTCGTGAAGATCGGCCGGGCGCTGGGTGTGCCCAGATCAGAATTCCTGGTTGCGGCGCGCAATTTGTACCCGGACGCCGACTTCGACCTGACACCGACCGCATACCCTCTCGACGCGCCGGGGCGTTGGCTCTCGGCGATGCTCAACGACCGGGATATGTCGTGGGAGGAGCTGGCGGAGGCCAGCGGGATCAGCGCGAAATATCTGAGCTCGATCGGTAAGGGCGAGACTGTTCCGGGGGCCGCTGTTTTCCGGACACTGGGTGAGGCATTGCACCTCGGAAGCGAAGCCATCGGTCCGGCAGCCGACCACTTCTTCCCGGGAACGACAGCCGATCTCGCCCCAACTGCATACGCTCCAGAGGAACGCGGGCTTTGGCTCCGAGCGCACCGCGCCGACCGTGGTATATCGGTCGAAGATCTGGCACAGGACGCAGGGATCGACACCGAATATCTACGATCGGTCGAACGGGCGGAGCGCCACCTCGGGGTAGTCGATTTCCTGTCGTTGTGTAAGGCGCTGGGCCTCGGCCGCCAAGCCATCGACGCGGCCGCCGACCGGTTCTTCCCCGGGGTGCGGGTCGGCCTCGACCCGACTGCGTACACGCGCGAGGAGCGCGGCCGTTGGCTCCGAGCAGTCCGTTACGACCTCGGCATGTCACCCGAGGCGGTGGCGGCGGCCGCGGGGATCAGCACCATCCACCTTCGCTCGATCGAACTAGGCGAGCGAGCGCCCGGAGTAGTTGTCTTCCTTCGGATATGCGATGCACTGGGTATCGAGCCCGGCGTGACAGGTCGCGCTGCCGGACAGTTCTACCCGGAGGCGAGGTTCGAACAGGACTGGGCCGCCTACACTTCCGCGGAGCAAGGACTCTGGCTCAGGGCGCTGAGGTATCACCATCGTCTGCAACGGTCCGATGTGGCAGGCCGTGCGGGCCTGACGGAGAAATATATTGGCCAGATCGAACGCGGGGAACGCATACCGAGCCGACACACTTTCCGACTCCTCGGCCAGGAACTCGGAATCAGCCCGATCGACCTGGCTGCCGCCGAGGACCACTTCTTCGCTTCGGCGCTCACGGATGTTCCGGGCCTGCGGTTCGATGACCTCACCGCCGGTAACGAGGCGCAGGCCGACCTGGTGGAACGACAGATCGTCGAGTTGCTGGAGGGTTGGTCGGATCCGGCATACGTGCGGGAGATCGCTGCGGCCGTCGGTGCGTCGATTCGGTGGGGGCAGGGGCATCTATCTCTCCGGGCCGAGTTCGATGCCGATGCGGTGCACGTTGATCTCGTCGACATCACCGCGGATAACAGCTATGTGCGGGTCGAGTGGCGGCTGGGGCGCACTCCGGGTCCGGTGGAGCGGGCCGCCGAGCCACCGGTCGAAAGGTCTTCGGAGGAGCTCGATCTCGACCGTCTGATGGAGATGTTCGGCGACTCCGGTTCCGAAGAGCCACCGCCGTACCAGCGGGAGGTTCGTCGGATTCGCAATGCCGTCGAGGCACGGCTACTGGAATACGATGGGGACATCTCCGGCGACATGGTCGACAGCATCATGCGAGCGGTGAGCGAACTGGTCACCAACGCGAAGAAGCACCTCTACAGCAATGCCTCGTCGGCCGGCCTGGCCCCGGAGGAAGTCCTCGATCTGACGATTCGGGGTGCCGGAGACGACCGGCAGGTGCACGTCGTGGTCGCCAATGAGATCGCCTCGGGCGTCGCCACGAAACTGCCCAAATGGACACCCGACGAACAAGATGTGGACCGGGAAGGCGGTCGCGGCACGCAGCTCGTGGTCGCCGAGAGTACGGTCGCGGTCCGCCGCATCATCGGCGGCGGCCTTCACCGACCGGACGAAGGACACACTCGACCCGGACGAGGCGATTGCGGTCGGATTCGCCGATGGCGAGATCAATGGTCCCGTCGTCGGCAGCCCGCAATGGGTGATCCACCACTTCGTCACCACCCTGAGCCCGCCCGAAATCACTCCTGACTTGGTGGTAAATCTTCCCACCGCTGACGGCGCCATCGGCAGCCGACCGGCGCGGAGCAGCGGGATCTCGGAACACGATGTCGCGATACTGCGTGAGCTCGCGCTGGGCAGCACTCCAGCTGATAACCCTGCTGCGAAGCCGGCTCGAGCCGGTCACCGGATCGCGTACGGTGCCGGCGCCGCCGCCCCCAACGCGGAAGACGCACTGGACAGTCCCTTCCGGCTACGCGCCGGACGCCGCAACCCCGCCCCATGGGACCCCCTCCACATGGACGGCGGCGGCGCCCACCGTGGCAGACCCGACGACTCCGAACCACACGCGAACAGTGAAGTGGACAGCGAGCCCGAGAACCTGGCCATCGGTCGCGGGAGTCTCCGAAAGTTGATCACCCCCTCGGTGCCCGAGGGCTTTCGGCGCGTCGGTCACTTCTTCCTGCCGAACCGTTCCACCGACGACGGTCCGGCAGATACCGGCACTCCCCGCGCCGAGACCGAAACCAGCGGATCGCTGATGCGGCTGTACCGCACGGACCGAGAATTCCGGAACCTGGCGACCGGTGGGCTGGTATCGAGTATCGGGGGTTCGAGCGCCGAGACCGCACTGATGTTGATGCTGATGGATATCGACCCGGGCACCGCGGCGCTGGTCTCCACCCTTTCCGCCGTACCGCAAATTGCGCTGGCTCCCTTCGCCGGCTACTTGGCCGATACCCGCCGACCCACTCGGATCATGCGACGGGCCACTTTGGCGGCGGCGCTCACCTCGGTCGGTGCGGCTTTCGCAACTGGGTTCGATGTGCCCCAGATGGTTCCGATTCTCATCGGTACAACGATGTTGGGGACCGCCGCCAGCACCCTTTACTCTCCAGCCCAATCCCGGGTAACGAAGGAGGTCGTCGGCACCGATGAGCACATACAACGGGGATACTCACAGTACAAAACATTCGAGCTCAATCTCAGTCGAACGATCGGGCAGAGCCTCGCGGCAGTGATGCCACCGTGGCTTTCCCTCGGGCTGGACGCGGCGGCCTCGAGCGCCAACCTGGCCGGGTTGCGGCACGTTCGCGAATTGCCTCCAGAGATACCAACCGAGTCGCCATCCGTTCGAGAACGCCTGCGGGCGATGTTCGTCGACGGTTTCACCGCATTGAATCAGGATGCGGTACTGCGCAACTACACGTGGAACCTCGTGACCACCAATGGGTATCTGGGCGCGCAACACTTCTATTACCTCCATTTGCTCACTCAGGCCGATCTCTCCCCGGCACTGACCGCCACGGCAGTACTCATGCCTGCGGCCGGTGGGATGATCGGAAACTTCTTACCCAAGAACTGGTTGAGCAAAGTCGACATCCACAAGCTCCTCGCGGCCAGATACGTTGGTTTGACCGCTATGGCGGCCAGCGCACTGACAGCCGCCGCTACCGACCAGGTGTTCGTCGCCGGCGCCGGCTACCTTGCGGGTTGGGCGGTTCTAGGAGCCGCAGGTGTTCAGACCAACGCCTACTTCACCATCAACGTCCCGAGCGACCGATTCGGGCGCGCGATTTCGTTCATCAATGTCGCACGGCTCACTGCCTACTCGGCGTTCGGTTTGGTCGGCGGGGTACTCATCGCCAACCAGGGGTCTGTGAACACTGCCGCCGCAATGACCGCGGGGATGGGAGTGATCACAACCGCGTCGATCGCGCGGCGCTTCGAAATCCAACGCCGAATGGCCAATTGGCTATCACCGCTACAGGATATCGACGGCAAGCCGGCCCCGATCCACCGAGAAGCCCCGATCCACCCGAGCAACGAGCACATCGCGCCACCGCCGGCGATAGCACAGGTTCGTTCGCTCGATGGTGAGCCGGTGGTCGAACTGGCCGGTCGACCGCCCCTTCCCGACGGCGTCTACACGCTGAAGCTCGCCTCCGAAGACCCTGACGTGACAGCCCCGCCGTCACAGCCTGCCGGGAAACCCGTGACCCACGGTCCCACCGGCGTCCGCAACGCCCCTCTGAACGAGGAAACCCGGCTGCGGCGCGCTGCTCGCGCGAACATTCGCGGGCACGGCTCCGGCGTCGATGTCCCCACCACGGAAGACGCACTGGACAGCCCATTCCGGCTACGCTCCGGGCGCCGCAACCCCGCCCCATGGGACCCCCTCCACATGGACGGCGGCGGCGCCGCCCGTGGCCGACCCGACGACTCCGATCCGGGCGATGCGCCCGAAATGCCCGGCAGCAAAAGATCTTCCGAAGCCAACAGTGTCCTACACCGTGCTCAGGGCAACGACAAAGCGGCATTCGAGCAGCTGCGTAAGGAGTACGGGCGCGCATTGTTCGCGAAAGTGCTCTCGGATCTCGGAGTTCCGGCAACCGCTGTCACGCCCGAGCTACGTCCGTTGGTGCGGGTAGCGCAGGGACTCAACCGTTTGGCGTTCGATATCGCGGACCAGTACCGCTGGCGGGTCCAGGATGCCGCCCCGCTCGAATGGTTGCACGGCATCGCGCGCAATCTGGTGACCGGCTGGTTCGAAATGAATGCTACGCAACGCAGCCACGCTGCCGAGGCCCTTGCTGCGGCGCAGCACGGAGGCCGCCTTACGGTGGTGCAGCGCGGTGCACTCGATCGGTTGAACAAGGCCGGTCGGCACGACTTGGAGGCCGAGAGGAAGCACCCCAGCGGTATCGACACGACCGCTCCTGCCGGCAGCGGGGTGACCAACCGCCAGTTCATGGTGCTCCAGCTGATCGCCGCAGGTATGACAGACGGCCGAATCGGCACAGAACTCGAGCTTTCGCCGGGTACCGTCGGGATTTACCGCAACGAGCTACGCCGCAGGTTCGGCGCGCGCACCGCGTCCGAACTGGTGTATCTCGCGCTCAGCGCCGGAGTGCTCGCCAGTACAGTCCCGGTCGGCGACCGATCGGCTGCGACCGCGATGATCGAGCCGACCAGCCGTGAGCTTCAGTTGATGATCCGGATCGCGAACGGCGACACCAGCAACGATATCGCGCAGGACCTCGACATCACCTCGCAGGCAGTGGACCAGCAGGTGACCGCTCTCCGCCGCCGATTGGGGGTCCGCAATCGGCCCGCGACCGTGCTCGCCGCCGTGCGCGCCGGACATCTCGAACTCGCCCCTCAGGACGCCCTGGGTAGCGCCGACCCCCACCTGAGCCCCCGCGAGATCGATCTAGTCACCCGGGTCGCGAACGGTGAGACCACCAACGACATCGCGCGGGCGCTCCGGACGTCGCCATCCGTGGTGGACGAGTATCTGACGCGAATCGGCGGCAAGTTGCGGGTGCACAACCGGGCGGCGATGGTGGCGGTCGCGCTGCGCAGCGGCATGCTCCCCGATATCCACCCGATACCCCGGGAGATTGCCGATGTCACGTCCGCAGAGGTCGACCTGCTCGACCGAGTCGCGAACGGCCAAACGAACACCGACATCGCGAAGGACCGCAAAACGACGTACGGCAGCGTGGATGTGGCTCTCGCCGGCATTCGGCAGAAGCTGGGCGCACGCAACCGGCAGGAGAGCGTGGCGCTCGCCCTTCGCACCGGCATCCTGCCCGGAATGCCGACCGCACCGCCAGCGGCCGGCGATCATGACAACACCGCCAAGCCGTCCGAGGGCTCCCTCACCGCGCCAACGAACCAGCCCAGTACTACATTCCCATCGTCGTCCCCCGACGACCCCACCGATCCCGGCGGAATCGGTGCCAGGCCACAGTCCGAGCGGCCGTCCTCCCAGCCCCTTTGGGCCTCCGCACTACAGAAACTCGGCCCGCACGCGAGGCCCGAATGGCTCACCGTGCCGGACGCACGCCCGCCGGAGGCCGACCTCGGGACCTGGTGGAACGTCCAGCTGACCCCGGCCGAGCGGTCGGCGATGGTCCACGAATTTCCGGATGCAGTGCTGGCCATGGATGTCGAACTTTCCCCGGAGACAGTCGAGGCCGCCACCGAGCAGCAGGGTCGGCTCTCCAACCTTCAGCCCGTCGACGCCTATCGTCATCTGGGCGGCACCGCAGGTGTGCGGATGTCGCGAGAGGTGGCCGCGGCGCTGCGGGAGACCGCGCGCCGGCACGGCCAGAAGGCCTCTGGCAAGTACAAGGATGTCTATCTGTTCGGCGACTTCGCGGTTCTGAACTACCGGACACACAATGATCTGGTGGTCGACTTCGTGCTCTGGCCGCAGGAGCACCGCACGTTGCAGGCGATTGCCCAGGCGATACCGGAGGGGCTCGAATCTCCGTTCCAGCAGGTGTTGTATGCCGAGCTGGACGAACAGGGCCGTCCGGCATTCGAGATTCAGCGCCGCATCCATGGTCAGCCCGTGCACACTCTTGCCGACCGTAGCGTGGGCGAGGCGCTTGTTGCCATTCACCGCCTACTCCGCCAGGTCCCGGTACCCCAGGAGTTGCTGCCGCTTCCCGAGGATTACCCCGAGGATTCGGTCGGCTTCTTCCAGATGCTGAGGGACTATTACGAGCAGCGCTATCGACATCTCCGGACAATCCCCTTGTATCGTGCGATATTCGACAGATTGAGGTTCCCCGAGCAACTGACAGGGGGATTGGACGTATTTGTTCCCGCTATCAGATCTCAACAGTTCCAGCTTCAGCACGGAGATCTGACCAAGGGCAATCTCATCCGAACCCCCCTCGGAGCTATCAAAATCGTCGACCCAGGCCTCATGGTCTACGGCCCCTCCGATTACGACGCCGCAATCATTTGGCAGCGCGACCCGGGTGGCGTCGACCATATGGAGAACGCGCCCCTTCATCTCCGGCCGTGGATCGCCCTACTCGAGGCAGTCCGCATGCTCAATGACGTGGTCGGTCTCGTGGACGAGGTGAACAGTGCTGTTCCCGACAGTGGCCGGACATACTCCGCTGCTTGGAATGTCCTTACCGTTCTCGGCCCCGTCCAGTTCAACTGGTACGGCCGCGTACACACCATGGCGACATTGACTGAACTCATCGAGCTCGCAACCGATGCCAGGGAGTCAGTCGTGCGCCAGAGCGACCAGATCGGCAGCAAACCGGCAGGTAAGCCGACTTCCGACGACGAGGCACAGCGAGCACGCCCGGCCGGTCGTTCGGCGACAGAGGCCTCGTATGTACCGCAAATCAGCGGACTCGCCGCGGAATTGCGTAGCTTCGGAACGAGCTTCGCCTACATCGACGACCTGCTGCGTATCGCCGAGGGCGAACAGCACGGAAGCGACTGGATCGACAGCCCCGACTACTACGATTGGCAGTTGAGCTGGCTGCGGGAACGCAGCCCCCTCCTCAGCATGCTTTCCGCGTTCTCGGCGGCGGCGTTGGAGGCGGAAGAAACCGTAGGCCTGCCCAATACCGGTCCGGGACCGCTGCTCATCGAGCAGTCCCGCCCCCTGACACCGGACGAAATGCTGCGCGTCTACAAGTACCGGACGATGCCGGCCGATACGCCGGAACAACCCAGCGGCCCCGATATCGCGCGACGTTCCAGCGCCGTCGGCCACGTCCAGCGTGAGCTCTCGCTGGACGAGCTTGCGCAGTACAACTACCTTGCGCTGCTCGCAGCGCGACCGATACTCCAAGTGGATCGCGACCTGACCCGGCAATTCTTGACCCCGGCCGAGTTCGAGCATCTCGAGCCGATCCCGCGCAATGGGGTGTACGGGGCGAACTACCCGGGCTGCCGAGCGCTGTCCCGGGATCAGCCTGCCTACTTCCGGGCGCGGTTCGCCGGTGACAGCCTGCTACCCGAAATCGCGTGCCGGGCGGTATACGACCGCTTCCTGAATCATTGGATCGAACCGTATCAACTTCGTCACGCCACACAACTGCGCGACGCGTTCCGGGACACCTCCTCGGCTCCGGAAGATCACGTCGCCCGCTGGTTCACCTCCGTAACCGTGGAGGCACTGGCCGCGCCGCCCGATGCCGCGCCCGATATCCTCGACCGCGCCCTGCGCACTCACCTGCGCCGCCGCGCCGGCATATCCGCGCCGGCAGACGACACGCTGTGGCACTTCGTGTCCACGGTTTCTGAGTTGCTCGCCGGCACCTACGACTTCGGACACTATCTGCAGCAACGCAACTACCCGGAGACCGAGGGGTACGCACGGACGGTGCGCGAGGTCGTCCTGGACCGGTATTCGCCGGCGGCAATCGCCCGAGTTCCATTCATCGCGAACGTCATCGGGGCCGCCCCCGCGCCCCAGCGGGAAACCACACAGCCACCGGGCGCACCGGAATCAGCGGGCTCAGCGCGGAAAAGCCCGAACCAGCCCACTACGGCATTCCCCTTGTCGTCCCCCGACGACCCCACCGGTCCCGCCATCGGCGCAAGGCCGTCACACTCTGCGTGGTCCCGCATCAGGCAGCGGCTGGCGGATGTTCAGAGTACGGGCATACCCTCGCAGGCAGAACCCACAGCCGGCCCGTCGACCGCGAAGCCCCGCCCCATCGCCGAGCTGGCCGAATATTTCGGCGCGGATGCCACTGAGCAGACATTGGTCCAGACGGTGAACCCCGACGATGTGACCGGTGCGTCCACCGCGCACGCGGAGAAGGTGGCGCAGTGGTGGGAGTCGCTGGGCAACGGGGCTCCGCAGCGGTCCGGGCTACCGCAGTTGCAGCGCGACCTCGACCTTTCTGATCTGCAGTTCGAGGTATTCCAAGCCCATCCGTGGTATGTCGGCAATGCCGACGGCATTCCCTACACGGTGCGCGACAGAGCTAATCGGCTCGCAATCGAACAGCGGATCGAACAGTTCTTGGAGCGACGCCCAGGCATATACCGGCGTTTCCGCACCACCCTCACTGCGGCCGAACGGTCCGAACTGGCGAATCTGCTTCGCCTTCGACGCCAGCTGCCGCTGGTCGAGGCGACGGCCGCGGGACTGACCGGCAAACCGAAGGTTCAGCTGGTGGCGTTCGACCCGGCCGTGCACGGCGAGAACGGCCGCGTGATCATCGCCATCGGCGATCTGGACAACGCCGAGATCGTGAACATGATGGCCAATGGTTTCGGCTCGACCACGGCGACGCTGTACAACCGTTCCGGGTATGCCATGAGCCTCAACGAAATCGCCGCACTGCGTAGCGACGGCTCGGCGGTGGCGACGGTGGGCCATATCGGCTATCACTGCCCCACCGACGCCTCGGTCGCGGTTTCGCACAAGGCTGCGGAGGGTGGTGACATCCTGGCCTGTGATACCACCGCTATCCATGCGACTCGCGCGTATTACGCCAGCCGTCCCGGTCACGCACCGATGCCGCGGTTGTTCAACGCGGTCGGGCACAGTTACGGATCCACCACCACCTGCTACGCGGGGCAGGGCCGGCGCCTGGCCGGGATTATCGACCAGGTGATTCTCACCGGCTCCCCAGGAACCGGCTGGGTCCTCGAACACGCCGATGATTTCGGTGTACCGGTGTGGGTCCTGGGCGATCCGGACGATCCCGTCGCCCAGCTGGGAAGGCGTGCGCCCCAGTCGGACCAGAGCAAGTTCGGAGTCGGTCTGGGGTTGGCGCCGACCTCACCGGAGTTCGGCGCGACGGTGCTGACCACCGAGGTCCCGGCCGGTCGCAAGTTCACGATGGTCTCGGATCGGCTCGACCGCAACGTATTCAAACCGCATGCCTCCTACTACCTCTGGCGTGATTGGCCGGACCGCGTACCCACCAGTGGTCTGAACAATATCGGCTGGGTACTCGTCGGACGTGGCGACCGCGCAGAGGTCCGCGAACCGCATGGGGCGGACCGCCCCGGATGGATACGGGCACGTGCCACCGGGCGGCTCGGATCGAACGATCCCGCCGACAATACGGGCGGGCCACCGCAGTCGCCTGTCCATCCGGATTCCGACGGCACCATCGGCAGCGCGCCGGCCAACGTCCCGCTGGACCCATTCGACGCCGCACAGGTGGTGGCACTGGTCTCGAGCAGTTCGTCGGCCCCGGTGCAGTGGCAGCCGGTAGCCCAGGTGCACGATGACGAGTTGCTGGCCGCGGCCGCCGATACCGATATCGACCTCGCCGCGATCCGGCAGGCATGGGAAGTTATCGCAGACGACTATCCGCGTTCGGGGTGGCGCACCGGCGGCGGACTGCTGTTCCGGGGCGGCGCACGACCTCACACCGATGTGTTGGCAGAGGGATTCGTTCCGCGGCAGCAGCACGAAGGCAGAGTCGTCTACACAACGGTCCGTGTGGACAGGGCTGCCGACTACGGCGAATCGGTGAAGACGGACGACCGAACGTCCCGGGTGTCGGCCGTCCACCAGATTTTCGTCATTGATGCGCCCGGTGGGTTCGGTGTGGTCGACGAGCTCGACAGCGTCGTCGCGGTGCATTGGCCGGGTGGACTCCGAAGCGAGCGGATCGTGGGTTGCTTCGAGATTCCCGCCGACATATGGCAGCGGGATTTCGAAGCCCTCGCCGACGAACTGCGACAGTACTGGCGCCCCAATCCGAGATATCAGCCATATGACGGCCCGATTGTCACCGAGGTGAGGCCGACCGCCGCAGCCCTGGAGGACGAGACCGCACGCGCCGACCCGTCGGATCGCGGCAGGCAAGGCGACAGCCCCATCGGATCTCGACCCGGCCACGATCCGGCGGATCGAGAGGTCGAAACCCAGCGGTTGATCGACGGTGTCGAGACGGCCCACCGGATGCTGACAGCCTCCGACGATCCAGACCCGGTGGCCGAATCGATCTCCCACGCGACGGATTCTCTCCTGCATCCACGAGCCGGGGAACTCCCGGTGGCACCGCCCAGAACGTACGCCTATGTCGAGGAGACCATCGACTATCGGCACGTTCATTTCGACAACCGAGGTGTGCTCCGCGATCCCGACGAGTCCAGATATAACACCGGCCCGGGCGGCGACTACTTCTTGGTCTACCCCGACGAAATAATCACGGCGCCGTACCCGACCTCACACGAGAAGCTGCACAGCACTTTTCCGCAGAACAAACCGACCGACCGAACATCCGCGAATCCGCACGGTGTCCACGGCAACGAGAAATATCCGATTGCATTCGGGCACTGGTGGATGGATGAGGACCGACGACGCGTCGAATTCGGAAGCGGGGTGTTCTCTCGTCCGGAGACAAATGCCATGCACAGTGCCATCGGACGGGTCGTGCTCGGATTCGACGATATCGAATTCACCGACACGATAAACGACCCGCTCTGGCGGCGGAACAAACCGCCCGGTGTGCCCACCGTCGGTGAACTGATCACCCGCGGGGGACGGGCGACCAGCCGGGCGACGCCCGGTGCGGAAGATATGTTCCGAGGTGGTATCGAAGATTTCTGGGTCGATTTCGTGCGCAAAGAATCGGAAACCGATCAGCTGATCCTCACGTTTCGGGTGAACGTAGTATTCGGTGAGTCCAGAGAGCTCACCCTCGTACTGCGGCACGGCAGTGGTGGCGACACAGCGCAATACACCCGGGATACAAGGCCCGGCGAAAACCCGGACCCGATAGATTCGGCCGTCGACAAGTTCCATGCAGAGGTGGTCGCACCCTGGCTTGCCCAATCGGGCACCACCCTGCTGTCCGCCCCCGAAACACACCTGGATCCGGACCCCGGGCCCGGCGCTGTCCGGCCGGCTCACGGCACCGGTCGACCGAATACCACCACCCGGCCCGACCCGCGTACCGAAACACCGGGCCCTGTAGGTGTCACGCGAACTCCGGATCGGCCGATGGGATCCGCCGACCGGATGCCGACAGCCGACCCCGCCTCGATGCCGTCATACGCCCGAAAATGCCTGGTACAGACTGTGCGTACCACCTGGGGGGTCGGCTACGACGACGCTACTGTGCCGGACCGGCAAGCCACCGCATGGGCAGACCTGGAAGACGGCCTCCGGACCCGGTTCGCCCGGATTCCTGCCGCCGCGCTGAGCACCGCTGCCACCGACGACTCCCCCATCGCGCGAACGCTGAACATACTCGAAAATCCGGACAGCGGGATCGATACCGTGGTCTTCGTCATAGATGACGGTGAAAGGGCCCACAGCTGGATGGCGACATCCGTCGAGGGGGTCGTCGTCATCTTCGATACCGATCTTCCCGATCCGGATATCGCACCCGAAAACCTTTCCGGCGAACGTGGTACCGAGAAGCGCGCGCCCCGGGTCCGCACCCGCGAGCTGTGGGAGCGGGAGATATCGCAATCTCATCGCGAAATCCGCGACGTCTTCGCGGCCGGTTTCACCGCAGATGCCGATGGACGTCTGCAGCTCATTCCGCAACAAGACACCGAAGGGCCCACCCAGGATCAGTACCTGCACGAGATCCACGGCCTTCTCGGTCGTCGCCCGAAACATCAATGGCCGGGTTCCGCCGAGGATCTGCCGAACCTCGAGCTGCTGGCCGACGGAATCGCACGCAACAGGTGGCTGGTCGGCAAGCTCAACACTGCCCTCGGCGTGAATTTCCGTTGGTCAACCGAGTTCCGGGCATATATCGACTCGCTGCCGGTAACAGCGCACAGCGAGAACGCAGTACAGACCGAGCGGTGGTTGGCGAACCTGACAGAGACCGAGAGCGGGATCCGTCGCCTGGTGGGCGGCGCCGCGCGCCGGACCATCGACGGTGAGGTGGTCGGGTGGGACCACGGTCTCCGGCTGAACACAGCGTCCGGAAAGGAGGCCGAGAAGCGCATCCGGTGTCTTCGGGCGGGCCGCGATCTTCGGCTGGCGAGATTCACACCACGGTCCGTGGCCTGGCTCGACGACTACCGTGACCTGGGACAGCATCCGAACCCGTCATTGGCATACGCGACCGAATGGATGTGCGGGGCGAATCTGGGCGGTATCGAAGCGCAGTTCGGCACCATCACCAGGGCCCGTGCTTCGTGGACCGATCTGGCACCGGTGACCGAGCTCTGGCACGATCTCGACCGGTATGTAGAACCGGACCCACAGCGGGCCCTGCATCCGATGACAGACACCGTATTCAGCTGGTCGTGGCGATACAATCGCGTCTTCTGGACATCGGGTCCCACGGTTCAGCTTCGTACGGCAGATCTACCCGCCGGTGAGATCATCCGCGGTCGTTGGATCCACAAGGAACAGTATGTTCTGGTCGTCGACGAGAAGGCCGGCCGGGACCAGATCCGGGCCGAACTCGAGAAGCATATGCGCTCGTTGATCGGTGAGGGCTATGTGCCCCGGCAGGCTCCGCCCGGAAATATTGTGCGTGGCAAACTACTCACCGCCGGGATGGAGAACGCCGGATACGTTGCGGGTGCGGGATTGGCGGCAGGCCTCGATATCGGATTCCTACCGTGGCCACTGGCCGGCATGATGGCGGGCAGTGTACTGCGCCAGGGCGGCGGGATGATCACCGAATACGCGGCCATCAACAAAAAAATTCGACAGGCAATGCTGGCCGAACTCTACGAGGCCTCGACTGCCGGTGGAATTGCACCGCCCGGGCGAAAGGTGATCGAGAATCAATTTCGGACCGCCGAGATGCTCGGGGTGGTCGCGAAATCCCTCGGCCGCACACCGGCGCAGTACCCTGCGCCCGAGGAGATGATACAGCTGTCGGAGCAGCAGGCCGCAGAACTCCTGCACCGAGCCGACAGTCTCATGCGTGCGTTCAGGCGTGGGGTGGAGGAAGGTACGTGGCAGCTTCTGGCCTCGAAGAATACTGGGGCAAACATGTGGTTGAAATTCCATTTGCGACCGTTGCGCGGAACCTCTTTGCCGGAAGAGAACGGCGCATATTGCTTCCCACTGGTGGGCAATCAATTCATAAAGCAGTCGACTGCATACTATCGGTTTGCCGTGGGCGACAAGACGCCGAGGACTTATATCGACTTCCGGAACACCGGCAGGCTCGACGAGTTCCACCTCACAATGGTCCTGTGGCCCAATCTGTACTACGCCACGGATGAGGAGTTGGCAGCGGTATTCTTCGAAAATTTCTCCCGTTCGCTGTCCACTGTCGGTAGTGCGTATGCCGATCTCCCCGGGGTGGGAGCGCGGATAAAGGAGCCGGCGGTCATCAACGGCGCCCTCTACGCACCGATCACCATCGGCCTGGCGAGTGTGCTGGGTGTCGCACCGCTGGCAGCCGCCATGATCTTGGGACGAGCCGGCGGTGAATTCGGTGCAATTCCCGCCGATGTATGGGCCGAATTGGCAAGTCTGCACCACCAGAAGAACGCCTTCTACGATATGCAGAAGCGGCTGGGCTTCGAAACCTCCACCGGCATGGGACCACACCTCAGCCGAAGATCCCTGGAACTGAACAGTTCTCAGCGTGCCCAACAGCAAGAAATCTTGGGACGGCTCGGGCTCCCTACGGACGCCGACGCACCGAACCGCCTCATTCCCGGCGAAAACATCCTCACCGCCGTGAGTCGAATCGTCCACGAATGGGCAGAACACCACGACGCGATCGACGATATGCGGGTCGAAGTCCTCCGCGAGACGGGGCTGACCACGGTAGCCGGTGTCGAAGCGAAGAAGATAGCGGACGGCGACGACGACGCGCGGCTGGCCACCCTCCGCACAACCTTGGATGACGGGCGCCGGCTGGTTCTGTATGCCGCGTTTTCTGTCAACTCCGATAAGAGTTACGAATTCCCGCTGGTGTCCTTCCGCGACGCCGACTACCACCGCGGGATGTCATCGGACCGGGGTATTCGGTGGGAACAGCACCGGGAACGCCTCATCGAAATTCGGCTGCCGGCACAGTGGCGACACCATCTGCCGGAGAACGACGAGACGAAACTGCGCCGTACTCTGGACGATCTACTCGCCCGCGAGCGGATGATGCACGGGATGCCGGTGGGAGAGCTGATCAAACGAGGCCTGGCGCGGGCCCTCGGGGGCGATGTTGTTCCGGGCCTGCTCGCGTTGTTCGCCGAGGATCCCGCAGTAGCCGTCCGCGAACTCACGAACGCGGGAATCACCGTGACCAAAGAAGGTCTCGGCGCGATCCTCAACGCGGTAGAGGAGCAGCGCATCCTGAACAACCGCGTGAGCGCCTTTCCCCCGGGGGCGACCGCCCGGACGCTCACCGACGATTGGGAACGTTCACTCCTGCAAACCTACGACAGCATTCGTGCGACCGCGGCACGACTGCAACAGACCGCCGAGGCGTACCCGGACAATCCGGCACTCCAGGAACTGGCCGCGACGTGGGCCGACCGGGCCGCCACGATAGAGCGGCAACCGTGGCACCAGGTGGACGACGTTGTGTCGGAGATCGAACAAGCAGCCGAGGAAGACGATTATGCGGAGTCGGTGATCCGGCTCGGCGCCTCCAATGTCATCGAGGTGATCACTGCTCGCCCTGGGGAACTACCGCCCCGTCGCGAAATCGTGGAGATACTGCCGAACCTCCCTGGCTCCGGCACCTATCTGAAACCGAACCCCGACCAGTACGCCGATGCGTCGAGCTACCTCCTGTACGACCCGGCCGATCCCGAGTCACTACGCCCGATACTCACTGCCTGGTTCGCGCAATGGCACGGTTCTCCATTCAGTGAGATGCTCGTTCGTTCCCGCGGCTCGGATGTAGCGGTATCCGAGGGCAGCGCGATGGCGAACCGGGCCGCGGCCAGCCGTAGCGAGGACGGATCCGGTATCGGAGATATGCCGTACGTGGCGGCCGGTGCAATCAACGGTCTCGGCCAGGCCTGGGTGGACCGCCAGTTCGCCGACAAGGAAACCCAGACCGACCGTCGCTATCAAGCGCTGATGCACCGTGACATAGTCACGCCCCCCAAACCGCTCGAACTGCTGATGCATCGGTTCAGATGGGAGAAGGAAAGGATATTCCTGGAAATTGTCACCGCCCTTGCCACCGCTGCCGATTCGACCGGCGGTACCGGGTTCGACGATATGATTCCCATAATCGACGGCCTCCGACGCGCGCTGGACGGCACCACCGAGGATCCCACCGAGCGGAGAAAGCCACGCGCGCCGCGCGGAATCGTACGAGAGGGCACGGCGGACCCCTCCCTGCAGCCGCGACCGGACAACTTTCCGGGTCGCGCGGCCTGGCAGCAGGAGATACTCGGCTTCGCCGGTCACAGCGTGGAAAAGCTGGCCGCGCAGCTGGAAGTACCGGTCGAGGAGGCACGCACAATACTCGAGGATGCGATGTCGCGGACCCGCCTGCTCACCGAACAGGAAGTGGACGAGGCCGAAATACCGTTGGCCGAGAATCAGCAGGACCGGCGCAGGCCCCATCTGGGACGCCCGCTCATCGACTGGTCGACGACAACGATCTGGATGGCACCGCAGCGGACCGACATCATGGCCACAGCGTGGCTGCGGCAGGTACTGCGCCTACGACTCGGGTCGCCGGTGGACGAGCTGACGCAGACCGAAGCCACTGCTACAGACGTGGCAATTCGGCGTGAGCAGGGCATCACCGACCAGCTGCGGCCGTGCCTTGCCCACATCATCGAGCTGTTCGGTGACGAAGTATCGCAGGCTCTGCGCGCCGATCTCGAGGCGTCCTCCGGACCGGAGACCGAGGAGCGAATTCGGGCACGGCTGGACGAACTGGCGGATTACGCTGCCTCGTTCGAGCTGGACACAACGGCGGGCCGACCGCCGTTGGAGCTGGATCTGTGGACTACCGAACGAGACTAGCGACGCGGATCTCAGCAGCCGACCGCGGACACGCCGAGTACCCCTGACCGCATCGACACCAGGCCCGAGAAATCTCGAGGACCAAGCCTGAACTAGCCACTGAGCTCGGAAACCGAACGGAAGCGTGAGCACCGCCTCTACGTGCGATCAATGCGGACCCTGGTTCGAGACCACTCTCGAACCGAATGGTGGAGCTAGGGAGAATCGAACTCCCGACCTTCTCGATGCGAACGAGACGCGCTACCAACTGCGCTATAGCCCCATACGGCTCCGTGAACCGCGCTGTGCCACTCTAGCAAACCAGGTGACATTACACCGAATCGAGGTGCTGACCTGCGATTACTCAGAGCCGGGGGCAGACCGGACAGTACTATCCGATCCCGTTCACGCCCCCGCAGCGCGGCGGATATCGCCGCCGCTGGCACGGTGACGCACCGTCCGGGCGATGGTGGCGTCATAGGCGTCCAGATGCTCGAAGGCGGGGTCTTCGTCGTCCGGTTCGAGCAGATGTGAGCGACGCCGCAGGGCGCGGGCGGTATCGCGGTCCATACCGGGCCGGGCGGCCGCCGAGGCGTCGAACTCCTCGGTCTCGTCCGGCTCACCGTCGAGGTCCCGGGCGCGGTCGGCCAGCCGGGCGCTCCGGCGGCGCCGGATCTCCTGTTCTATCCGCACCTGCTTACGCAGGTATCCGAGATAGGTGACCAACGACAGCAGCGCGCCGCCGCATCCCCACCAGAAAAGCGGGCCGATGGCCACGGCGAGACCGCCGCAGAGCACCGCGCCGAGGATGAGGGCGACCACGGCGCGCTGCCGGAAGGTGTAGCGGGCGGCGCGCGCAATGGCGTCGGCTTCGGGGTCGTAGCCGCCCCGTCCGCGCCGGGACGGGACGAAATCTCCCTCGTCACCGGGGTCTTCGGGTGCGGGCGTACGCCGGGTGCCGGCGCGGACCGGCGGAATCCGGGCGGGCGCGGTATCCATCACGTCTCCGCCGAACGGTTCGGTTTCCGCGGCGGTATCGCCGGTGGGCTCCGCTTCCCCGTCGTCTTCGGAGTCCGGGTGATCCTCGGATTCCTCCGGGGTTTCGATATCGTCGACGATATCGGCCGGCTCGTCGCCGGGGTCGGCATGCGATAGTTTCTCGTCAGCCTCGGTGACGGTCTCCTCGGCTGTTGTGGTCATGCGATCCTCCGGATCGTTGCCGTGGTGACGCTTTCGATAGGGCCGGCCGGACCGCTTCTTGCGGACATACCCACTTCTCTTGCGCCGTTTGGAATCTCCACGATGCAGTACCCGCGTAGCCAGCGCGGTATCCGTTGTCCGGCGGATTCGCGGATGCCGGTCGGCCAGGATAGGGAACAGGACGAAGACCCACACCACGACCAGGCCGATCCACAGGATCGAGTTCGCCATCGTCGTCAGCACCTCCGTCCGCACGGTCAACGTCGCAGCCCACGCCATGACCGGTGCGTCCCGACGCCGGAGTTCTTCCCCGCGGGCACGTCTCGCAGATCGTGGTACGAGCTTCCCGCCGATGGCGCGAGGCGCACCACCGACGTCCGTAGGTTAATTCCGAGTAGGGGTACAGCACGGCAGGCGCGCCGTGCACATACGCCACATGAGTCACATTTCCACCAGCGCGAGACCGAGCAGGCCCGTTCCCGGAGCCGGTTCAGCGCAGCGTCAACCGCCCTTCCCGGGCCAGCCGGTCGACCACCCTGCCGGACAATTCTTCCGCCGTCATGGCAACCAGCAGATGATCGCGCCAGGCGCCGTCCACATCGAGATACCTGCGCAGCAAACCTTCTTCGCGGAAGCCGACATTGCGCAGCACGGCCTGACTGGCCAGATTCTCCGGGCGCACCGTGGCCTCGACCCGATGCAACCCGACCGGGCCGAAACAGTGATCGAGCCCCAATGCCAGGGCCGCGGTCGCCACCCCCCGGCCACCCAGGTCCCGGGTGACCCAGTACCCGATCCACGCCGAACGCAGTGCGCCGCGCACGATATTGCCGACCGTGAGCTGGCCACCGAACGCGCCGTCCACCTCGATCACCAGCGGGATCATCGCCCCGCGCCGGGCCTCGGCCTTCAGACTCGACCACAACGGCGGCCAGTTCGACGGATGATTACGCGCTTCCCAGGCGCCCCGTCCCGTCGGCTCCCACGGTTCCAGATGGTCGTGATCCCGTAACCGGATCCGGCTCCACGCCGCGGCATCCCGTAACCGCACCGGCCGGAGGGTGACCGCACCGGCCCCCACCCGCACCGGACCCAGATGCGCGGGCCACCCGGGATGCTGTGTAGCCCGGAATACGTTCATGGACTCCACTTCTAGCCGCGCTGTGCCAGGAACGCGACTCGAACCTTGTCACCGGTGCGAATTTCGGTGTCGTCGGGCTCGACCACGATCAAACTGTTGGCCTCCGACATCGCGGCCAGCAGATGCGACGAGCCCCCCGCAATATTGCCCAGTGGCTGCACCAGGTACTCACCGGTGGCCTCGTCGCGCATCAGCTGGGCCCGCAGATAGCCTTTGCGGCCGGCCATCGACTGGATCGGGGTGATCGTGCGGGCCCGCACGATCCGGCGCATCGGCTGCCGCCGCCCCAGCGCGATCCGGATCAGCGGCCGCACCATGACCTCGAAAACCACCAGGGCGCCCACCGGATTCGACGGCAGCAGGAAGGTCGGCACCTCGTCGCGGCCGAGCCGGCCGAATCCCTGAACAGAGCCCGGGTGCATCGCTACCCGCGCGATCTCCAGCTCGCCGAGACCTTCCAGCGCCTCACACACCTGGTCCGAGGCCCAGCCGCCGACCGCACCCGCGATCACCACCACCTCGGCACGCACCAGCTGGCCCTCGACCACATCGCGCAGCCGGCGTGGGTCGGCGTCGACGATCCCGACCCGGTTCACATCCGCGCCCGCATCCCGTGCGGCCGCGGCCAGCGCATAGGAGTTCACGTCGTACACCTGCCCGGGCGCGGGCAGCCGGTCGATATCGACCAGTTCTTCCCCGATGGAGATCACCGAGAGCCGCGGCCGCGGATGCACCAGCACCTTGTCCTGTCCCACCGCGGCCAGCAGCCCGACCTGGGCGGGCCCGATGATCGTGCCCGCCCGCACGGCCACATCGCCGGGTTGCACATCGTCACCGGCGCGGCGCACGTAATCGCCGGACCGCACCGGCTCGTACACCTTGAGCCGCCCCCGGCCGCCGTCGGTGAAATCCAGCGGTAGTACGGCGTCCGCGAGGGTGGGCAGCGGCGCTCCGGTGGCCACCCGGACCGTCTGCCGCGGCTGCAGCCGGATGGGCTGGCGCGAACCGGCGAGTACCTCACCGACCACGGGCAGGGTCAGATCGACCAGTTCCCCGTCCTCGTCACGGATATCGGCGCCGGCGGATGCCACATCCACACTGCGCACGGCGTATCCGTCGATCGCGGCCTGGTCGAACCCCGGCAGCGGCCGCTCGGTCACCACATCCTCGGCGCACAGCAGCCCCTGGGCCTCGGATATCGCGACCCGCACCGGTCGCGGCGCGACGGCCGCGGCCGTCACTTTGATCTGCTGATCCTCGACAGAGCGCATCCAGCCCTTCCCGATGTCCTCGCCGGCGCAGGCGATCTCATTCGTCCACGGTGAGTTGCGGGTCCCAGTCCGGACTCAGCCGGTGCTGGAGCCACTCGCGTAGCGCCGGACCGTATTCGTCACGCTCCAGCGCGAAATCCACCGCAGCACGAAGATAGCCGCCCGGGTTACCCAGGTCGTGGCGCGACCCACGGTGGACAACCACATGTACCGGATGTCCTTCGTCGATCAGCAGCGAAATCGCGTCGGTGAGTTGTAGTTCCCCACCGGCGCCCGGGCCGATCCGGCGCAATGCGCCGAAGATCGCACGGTCGAGCAGATAACGGCCGGCGGCGGTGTAGGTCGACGGGGCCTCGTCCAGGCTCGGCTTCTCGACCATGCCCTTGACCCGCATCACGTTCGGGTTGACGGCGTCGGGCACCGGCGCCACATCGAAAACGCCGTACGCGCTGACCTGATCCTTCGGGACATCGATAGCGCACAGGACGGATCCACCGCGTTTACGCCGGACCCGGTTCATCACATCCAGCACCCCGCACGGCAGGACCAGATCGTCGGGCAACAGCACCGCGATGGTCTCCTCATCGGGGTCCAGCACCGCTTCGGCCTGGGCCACCGCATGGCCGAGCCCGAGCGGTTCCTCCTGCACGACGGAGGTGACATCGAGCAGCCCCGGCGCCTTGCGCACCTTCTCCAGCAGCTGGAACTTCCCGCGCTCGGCAAGGGTGCTCTCCAGCACCAGATCCTGCACGAAATGCGCGGTGACCCCGTCCTTACCGGGCGAGGTCACGATAACCAGCCGCTCGGCACCGGATCCGGCCGCCTCACTGGCCACCAGTTCGATGCCCGGGGTGTCGACCACCGGCAGCAATTCCTTGGGAACGGTTTTGGTGGCGGGGAGGAATCGTGTCCCCAGCCCGGCCGCAGGTACGACGGCCGTCCGGAATTCCGGTTTCGACGGGTGTGCTTCCCCGCTCCCCTGCACTGCGGCCTCTGCTGTCATATACACACCCTATCCACGGTGCTCCCCGTTCAAACGGCTGTCTATCTCGGCGCGCCTCCCGCACCCGGGTTTCGGCCGCTCGGCCTGTACGTTCAGCCCCGCAGCAGACGAGCAGGGGTCCGAATCGCGTGGACCGGTCCACGCTCGACCTGACGTGGCCGGCTGCGCCGAATCCTGATGGACCGGTGCCACTGCCGGACGTAATCGGCCGGCGCGGGACCGGGCGCATAGGGTTGTCGCCGTGCGGATGCCCGAGGAGATCGACAAGCAGGCCTGGCGGGCGACGATCCGCGCGAGGCGCCTGCAGGTCCCGGACTCGGTACGCGCCGCAGAGTCCGCCGCGCTCACAGCGGCGGCAGGCCGGCTGGGAACTGCCGACTGGGTATGCGCCTATGTTCCGGTCCGCGGGGAGCCCGGATCGGTGGCGATCGCCGAGGCGCTGCGGGCGGCCGGGAGCCGGGTACTACTGCCGGTGACCCGCGAAGCCGGTGCGCTGTACTGGGGCGAATTCACCGGCACGGACGCCCTGCGCCCCGCACGCTACGGCCTCCTCGAACCGGACGGCCCCGTGCTGCCACCCGAAGCGGTCGCCACTGCCGAGCTGATCCTGGTTCCCGCCCTGGCGGTGGACCGGCGCGGCGTACGACTGGGACAGGGCGCCGGATACTACGACCGGACGCTCGGCCTGGCCGACCCCGCCGCCCGCCTGACGGTCGTGGTCCGCGACGACGAAGTAGTAGAGCACCTCCCCGAAGAACCCCACGACATCCGCATCCCCTGGGCCCTCACCCCGACCGCCGGCCCCATCCCTCTGAGCACCCACCCCTGACCACCTCTCAGGACTCCCACGGGCGGGGCCCGCCCCTGGTCTGGACTGACGGAGCGGGGGAGCGAAGCGGAGGAGCGGAGGAGGGAAGACCAGGGGTTAATAGGGCCCCGCCCTCGAGACGCGGAGCGTCTCCAAAATTGTCTCCAAAATTACAGCCCCCACCCTCTTCGGATTGTCTTCCCCAGATCAGACGTCCACCCCGTGACCAGGGAGTCGAGTCAACCGACACCAGGAGTCACCCCGAGAGTTGACCAGGCATCGATCCGCGCATCCGCGCTATCCGAGGCGACGCCGACGACACATAGGGTGAAGACCAGGCTCACCGAGCCCCCGACCCGGCCGCTCACCTTGCCACCGAGACCCTCAGCACACCCGCGTACCTGCGGGAATCAATCCGCGATTGGCACTGTTGGCACTGTGGCCTGTAGAGTGCTAATTCTCGAATACCGCGGAGGACCCAGTGCCAACCTATTCATACGCGTGCACCCAGTGCGACAACCGGTTCGATATCGTCCAGTCGTTCACCGATGATGCACTCACGGTGTGCTCGGAGTGCTCCGGAGCGCTGCGCAAGCTGTTCAACTCGGTGGGCATCGTCTTCAAGGGCAGTGGCTTCTACCGGACCGATAGCCGCAGCGGGGCATCGTCGGCCAGCGAACCGGCGAAATCGGACAGTTCGAGCTCGTCCGGCTCCTCGGATTCCGGCTCCGGCTCCGGCTCGAGCTCCTCCGGTTCCTCCGGCACCTCCTCGGCACCGGCCGCCGCCGCCAGCTGAGCGATAACCCGGCACCGAGATCGGTGCCCGCGCGCTGATTCATCCACAGCCCGCATGTTGTCCACAATCAATCCACGGCCGAGCCGAGGCGGGGTTTCCGCCCATACGCTCGGCCTATGAGTCGTCTACGCCGCCCCTCCGCACCCCGCACCCGCAGCCGGCTCGGGTCCGGGGAAACCTGGCGGGACGCGTTCGACAACCGGCCGCCATGGGCGGATGCGGTGCTGTTGCGGCGGATCCTCGCCGGTCTGTGCGCCGTGGCGGCCGCGATACTTTTCCTCCGCGAGGATCCCGAACGCGCCCGTATCTCCGTGGTGGTGGCCGCCCGTGACCTCGCTCCCGGCCATCTGCTGGCGCCCGCGGATCTCCGGCTCGCACAGCTGCCGCCCGGCGTGGCGCCCGACGGCGCGGAGACCGATCCGACCGCGTTGACCGGCGCGGTCCTCACCGCTGCCCTCCGTCCCGGCGAGGTCCTCACCGATGTCCGGATCGTCGGTCCACGCCTGGCCGAGGTGGCGACCGGATCTCGGGATGCCCGCATCGTGCCCATCCGGCTCGCCGATTCCGCCATCACCGAAATCCTGCGCGCCGGCGACCGAGTGGATGTTGTCGCCGTGGACAGCACGGATCCGGCGCTGGCCGCGACACTGGCCGAGAACGCCGCGGTGGTGCTTGTTCCGCAACCCGCTGCCGAACCGGGCGCGGGCCGGGCCGAGCCGGTGGTGCTGGTGGCCCTCGATGCGCGGCGCGCGGCCGCCGTCGCCGCGGCCTCGCTGAACAGCGCGCTCACGGTGATCTTCCATTGACACCCGAAAAGGGCCCGCCGCGCAGTTGCGCGAGGGGCCCTCCGGGTAGCCGATCCCGCCGGTGCGGGGCTTTTCGGCCGGGAAACGAGGCGTTGCCTGTCAGCCGAGGCTGAACGGCTGGCCCCACAGCGTCACGACGGACATGACGTTATCGGTCTCGACCTTGACCTTGACGAAGGACCGCGCCTGCGCGTAACCGCCGCAGCCGTTCAGGCCGATGGTGGAATCGGACCAGGTGACCGAACCGCTGTTGCCATCGAAGCTGTTGTTGGTGGAGTGATCCTCGTTGCCGTAGTCGTCCGGCTTTTCGATATCGAGGACGTAGAAGGCGTCGGCCTGACCGGGGCCGAGCGTCAGGTTGCCGCCGACCTCACCCGAGGGGCTGACATTGCCCTCGGAATCGACTTCGGCATCGGCGCCGCCTTCGGCACCGCCGCCGTCGATGTTGACCTGGCAGCCCACGACGTAGCCGGGGTAGATCTTGCCGCCCACGTCCTCGCCGCCACCGGAGATCTCGACCTGCGCGCTACCGGAGGCCCACGCGTTGCGGTGCACCGGGGTGGAACCCATGGACGGGCTGATAGTGGCGGACTCCCCGACCATGCGGACCGTCACCACGGTGCCGTCGGAGAGGGTTTTGACGATTTCGCCGCCGGGCAGCGGAATGAAGGTATCGGCATGGGCGGCGCCGGTGGAGAACAGACCCAGTGCGACCGAGGCGGCCGCACCGACGCCGGCGAGGCGCGCCAGATTCTTACGGTTGAACATGTGTGGATGCCCCTCTGGGGTTGAATTCGCTACAGCGAGAGTTGTGGTGGGTGAACCGGTGCCGGTGTCAGCCGATGCTGAACGGCTGCCCGTAGAGGGTGGTCTTGGAGTAGTGGTCACCGATGATCTCGACCACGGTGTAGGCGCGGGCCTGCGCGTAACCGGCGCAACCCTGGATCTCCATCTCCACGTCCTGGTATTCGACGGAGTAGACACCGGGCTTCTCGATGTCCTTGTAGTCGATCTGGACGAACTTCACCTCACCCGGGCCCAGCTCCACGCTGGTCGAGCCGCCGAGGCTGCCGCCGTCCAGGGTGAGACCGAGGGATCCGCCCAGGCCGATTGCGTCTTCACCGATGCTGACCTGGCAGCCGACGATATAGCCGGTGTTGAGCTGCGAGGCGCCGTGGGTGGAGGAGTTGTTGGTGCCGTCCGCATTGGTCGGGCCGTTGTTCGGGCCGGCTTCGCCCTCGGGCGTGACCGAGACGTCGGCGGCGGCGTTGCCCGAGACCCATACGGTCCGGCCCGCACCGTTGGCGGCCATCGACGGCGAGACGAGTGCGCTCTCGTGAGTGCGGGTGATCTTGACACCGGGGCCCAGTTTCTCACCGTCCGGCAGCGGAACGAAGGTGTCCGCGTTGGCGGCACCGGTAGAGAACAGACCCATGGCCACAGCGGCGACAGCGCCCACGCCCAGGGCGCGCGCGCCGTGGCGCAGACCGGTGGTGCGGTTCTTGCTCATATTTCCCCTCATCAAGGTTTTACAGCGACACCCGACTTCGCAGCGATCGACGCCGGGGCGGCCCGAGAACAGGCTCCATAGAGCTTGGGTTACGGCTGTAGCCACTAGATGAACCCGAAACCACACAGCCGGTGAACACTCGGCTACTGCGCCACCGATTCGGTGTGGCATCCGGATGATTCGCAGGTAACCAGAAGGTGACGGGCGCTGGGGAAACCGCCCGGCAACAGATAACCGGCCTGCCGGACACGAGACAGACCCGCCGCTGCTGCGACGGGCCTGTTTCCGTGCCGGTACTACCGTTCGATCGGTTGTCAGCCGAGGCTGAACGGCTGACCCCAGAGGGTCACGTAGCTGATCACGTTCTCGGTTTCCACCTCGACGCTGATGAACGACCGTGCCTGGGCGTAGCCGCCGCAACCGTTGAGGCCGATGGTCTGGTCGGACCAGGTCACCGAACCGGTGTTGCCGCCGAAACTGTTGTTGGTGGAGTGATCCTCGCTGCCGTAGTCGTCCGGCTTCTCGATATCGAGGACGTAGAACGATTTCGCCTGGCCGGGGCCGACGGTCAGGTTGGCGCCGGTTTCGGCGCTGGGGCTGACATTTCCTTCCGTATCCATATCGGCGGCGGCGCCACCCTCGGCACCGCCGCCCGCGATGTTGACCTGGCAACCGACGACATAACCGGGGTAGATCTTGCCGCCGATATCTTCGCCACCGGCGACTTCGACCTGCGCACTACCGGAGACCCAGGCGTTGCGATGCACCGGGGTAGCACCCATCGACGGACTGATGGTGGCCGACTCGCCGACCATGCGCACGGTCACCACCGTGCCGTCGGACAGCGTTTTGACGAGTTCACCGCCGGGCAGCGGCACGAACGTATCGGCATTGGCCGCTCCGGTCGAGAACAGACCCAGGGCGAGAGTGGCAGCGGCGCCGACACCGGCCAAACGCGCCAGTTTCTTTCGGTTGATCATGGTTGGACCCTTCGAGGGGAAAGCTCGCGAATCGACGCGAGACGAGGTTCGTTTCGATGCGACGGGACGGACCGGACGGTTCAGCCGATGCTGAACGGCTGGCCGTACAGGGTCGTCTTCGAGTAGTGGTCGCCGATGATCTCGACCACCGTGTACGACCGCGCCTGCGCGTAACCCGCGCAACCCTGGATCTCGATTTCGGCGTCCTGGTACTCGACGGAGTACTTGCCGGGCTTGGTGATGTCCTTGTAGTCGATCTGGACGAACTTCACCTCGCCCGGGCCCACCTCCACCCCGACCGAACCGCCGACGTTTCCGCCGTCGAGACTCAAACCGAGAGATCCGCCCAGACCGATCGCCTCGTCGCCGATGCTGACCTGGCAGCCGACGATATAACCGGTGTTGAGCTGTGAAGCCCCGTGGGTGGACGAATTATTGGTGCCGTCTGCGCCGGTCGGTCCGTTGTTCGGACCCGGTTCACCTTCGGGGGTCACCGTGACATCGGCGATCGCGTTACCGGAAACCCACACGACCCGGCCCGCGCCGTTGGCCGCCATGGAGGGCGAAATAACGGCATGCTCACCGGTGCGGGAGATGGTGACACCCGGGCCGGCTTTCTGGCCGTCCGGTAGCGGTACGAAGGTATCGGCGTTGGCAGCGCCCACCGACAGAAGGCCCACGGCGACAGCGGCCGCGGCACCGATACCCGCGATCCTGGCGCCACTACGTACACCGTCGGTGCGGTTCTCGCTCATATTTCCCCTCATCATTCGGACAAACAGCAGGCCTTCGAGCTCGGACACACCGCTCTCCGGCTCCGACCAGTGTTTCGCTCGTTTGTTACCTACAGGTGACCCGTTGTTATTTCGGTGCAACGCCCAAAACAGACAATGCACACGAAAGCGACCGGCTGACCCCGTATTGCAAGCCCGCCGGACCGCCTTTGCGGCGGTCGACGCACCGAGATTAAGCGGTCGATAACAGATTGGACAAAGCTTCTTTTCGCTATACGTTGATGTGATCCATTTCACATCCACGTATAGCGACGCGCGCACGGGCAGGTCACTGCCCGTAGCAGAAATGCCGCCCCACCACGCCGAAACGATAAAAATCCGTAAACAGATCGACCCGCCGGCATATGGAAGAAAGAAAAGACGCGCGCCACCCGGACACGCGTCGTCAAAATCCTCTCGAGCCCAGTTCTGGACAATTGGCTCGAAACCCCACCCCGTTACTCCCTCGAGATAGCGAAATCATATCGAACTGGAACGGAAATCGTTGAGCGCCAAGTCTTCTGCGACTCAGCCCGCGTCCCCGTGATGCGGCGGAACCTGCGAGCGCAGCCAGTCGTCGCCGTCACGGTCCATTGACGAACCGTCGTCCCATTCATCGCGCGTGGTACTCGGGAGCACCTCACCGAAAACCCGGTCCACACGTGCGAGGCCCCCTGCCCGGCGTCGTGCCCGGCGGGGGACCTCGGGGCTCTCACCCTCACTCATACCGCATGCCCGGCTCACTCCAGTAGACCGGAGAGCTCGCCGATGACGCGACTCGCCAGCGGCCCCAGAGTGGCCATACCGTCGCGGACAGCGGCCCGCGTGCCCGGCAGGTTCACCACCAGGGTGCTACCCGAGATACCGGCCAGGCCGCGGGAGAGACCGGCGTCCAGCGATCCCGCCACCCGGCCGGAGGCGCGCAGCGCCTCGCTGATCCCGGGCAGGTCCCGGTCGAGAACCTCGGCCGTCGCCTCGGGCGTGACATCACGCGGCGACATCCCGGTACCACCGACCGAGATCACGATATCCACACCGCCGATCACCGCGGTGTTCAAGGCGTTCCGGATCGCCACCTCGTCCGCCTCCACCGAAACGGACGCATCGACCAGGAACCCCGCCTCGGTCAGCAGTTCGGTGACCAACGGCCCCAGCGAATCCTCGCCGCCGTGTGCCGTTCGATCGTCGACGACCACCACCAGTGCGCGCCCCGCCACAGGAGCATCGATTTCCATACCGCTCACCGTAGCGCCGATATCGGTCGCGGCGTGGCCGCCCCCGCTCACCAACTGCATCACCGTGCTCCTTCCACCGCGGCGGCGGCGAGGGTCACCTCGACCGTCTCCGAACCACCGCCCTGCCGATCCGTGTACGTCACTTGCACTTTGTCCCCGGGCTGCTTCGAGCGCACTGCCGCCACCAGCGCATCCCCGGAATCGATCGTGCGGTCGTCGAGCCTGGTCACGATCGATCCCGCCGGAATTCCGGCCTGTGCCGCCGGGCCGTTCGGGGTGACCTCGAGAACCCGCGCTCCGTGAATGGATTCGTCACGTTGCACGGTCATCCCGATCTGAGCGTACGTGGCGTGGCCGGTCTCGATCAGCTCATCGGCGACCCGCCGCGCCTGATCCACCGGAATCGCGAACCCGAGCCCGATCGAACCGCTCTGCTGACCGGCCGCACCCGAAGAGCCCAGGCTGGCGATCGCGGTGTTGATACCGATCAACCGGCCCTGCCCGTCGACCAGTGCGCCACCCGAGTTACCGGGGTTGATCGCGGCATCGGTCTGGATGGCGTCGATCACCGGATTCGGCACGGTGGGGTCGCCACCACCTTCACCGGTGGTGGAGACGGGACGGTTGAGCGCCGAAACGATCCCGGTGGTGACGGTGCCGGCCAAGCCGAGCGGCGAGCCGATGGCCACCACCGGCTGTCCGACCTGCAGACCGGCCGAACTGCCCAATTCGACCGGTTTCAGATCCGTTTTCCCGCGCGCCTGGATCACCGCCAGATCCGATACCGGATCGGCACCGACCAAGGTCGCCGGGGCGGTACTGCCGTCGGCGAAGGTCACCCGCATATCGCCCCCGGCGCCGCCACCGGCCGCAACATGGTTGTTGGTCAGGATCAGCCCGTCCGAGGACAACACCACACCGGAGCCCTCGCCCTGCCCGCGATTACTCGCCACCTCGATCATCACAACGGAAGGAGTGACCTCCTGCGCGACCGCCTGTACCGAACCCGCCGGCGCATTCGCGGCATCCTTGATCTCGGGCACCGGCGCATCGAGCGCATTGGTCGCTACCGGCCGGCTACCGGAATCGGTGACCAGGGCACCGACCACACCGCCGACACCACCGCTGACCAATGCGAGCGCGAGCCCACCGGCCACCAGACCGGTACGCAGCGATCCCTTCCGGGGCGCGGGTGGCGGGCCGGCGTAGAACTGCCCGGTATCACCGGGGGGCGGCCCCCCGGGGGGCGGCGGTCCGCCGTACGGATGACCCATCGTCGGATAGGCGGCCGTATCGCCGGGTCGTGGCCCCGGCAACGGCTGCCCACCCGGATAGGGGGCGCCGCCGGCCTGCCCCGGCGGCGCGGGGACGCCGGGGTCATGAGCCGCACCCGGCTGGGGATGCGAAGTCGAGGGCGGCACCGGTCCTTCTTCCGGCCGGTCCGGCCGATTGGTGAAATCCTCGGTCATAGTCTCTCTATTCTGCTCATATTCCCTGTCCAGGGTGCCGAACACGACTGAGAACGATCTGAGAGTGCAGTGTGTTTTTTGCGGCGCCTTCGGCGCCGCGGGTTTTGGCCCCCCTTGGTCCCTGCTTTCCGCACTCGACACTCGCGGCTGCGCCGCATCGCATCGAGCACGGAAAGCAGGGACGGGCCAAAACCTCACAGGGCCTCGCTGAACTCGGCTGCGCCGTTGGTTGCGTTGGGTTTGTTCGTGGGCCGAAACCTTTCAGGGCTTCGCAAGACTCGGTTGTGCCGTTGGTTGCGTTGAGGTGCGGGGCGTGCTCCAGGGTGAGCCAGGGATCCGGTTCTGTCGAAGACAGGCAGGTCACTGGCTCTGACCGGGTAATACGATCCGGATCATCGCGCCGCCGCCCTCGGAGGTGTCGATGGCGATCGTGCCGCCGTGTTTGGTGACGACCTGCTTCACAATGGCCAGGCCGAGTCCCGAGCCGGGCATGGAACGAGACGCCGTTGTCCGGTAGAAGCGCTCGAAGACCAGTTCGCGTTCGGCGGGGGGTATCCCCGGACCGGTATCGGCGACCGACAGTTCGAGCAGTCCGCGTCCCGTTTCGGCCATCCGCACCCGGACCAGTTCACCGGGCGGGCTCCATTTCGCCGCATTGTCGAGCACATTGAGAATCGCCCGTTCCAGGGCGGCTTCGTGGCCGTAGACGAACCAGGGCCGCAGTTCGGCGTCGAAGGCCACGGCACTGCGGCGACGGACCCGTTCCAGGGCACGTTCGGTGACCTCACCGAGATCGACCCGCTCGTACACCGTTTCCGGTGCGTCCTCGCGGGCCAGGTCCACCAGATCGCCCACCAGATTCGACAGTTCCTCGATCTGCGCCACCACATCCGAGCGCAGTTCGGCCATATCCTCCTCGGGTATTGCCGGGGCGTCGGGGCGGCTCGAGGCGATCAGCAATTCCGTATTGGTGCGCAACGAGGTCAGCGGAGTCCGCAGTTCGTGGCCGGCGTCGGCTACCAGCCGGCGCTGCCGGTCCCGGGATTCGGCGAGCGCCCGCAGCATGGTGTTGAAACTCTCGGTCAACCGCGCGAGTTCGTCGTCACCGGTGACCGGGATGGGGGTCAGGTCATCGGTGCGGGCGATTCGCTCGGTCGCGGCAGTGAGACGCGCGATCGGCCGCAACCCGGTGCGACCGACGGTGGTACCGGCACCGGCCGCGAGCACGACCCCGCAGGCGCCGACGGCGAACAGCAGCCAGGCCAGCCGGTCCAGTACCTCGCGGGTGGGTTCGAGCCGCTGCGAGATGACCAGGGTGACCCCGGAGTCCATCCGCTCGGCGAGCACCCGCTGACTGTTGTAGGTGCGCAGCGACGATTCCCGTTTGCCCTGTGCCACCGCGACCTCTTCGGTGCCGATGGGCGGTGTGGTGGGCTGCGGCGGCAGGTAGACGGGGAAGGTCCCCGGTTTCTCCGCCTCCGACGGTGGAATCGGGTAGATGAGCGCGACGCCGATATCGTTGGAGAACAATGTGGCCAGGCCGAGCGACTGGAACGCCATATCGTCGATATCGCCGCTGATCATGGTGGCCGCGCGGGCGTGCAGCTGAGCGTCGACCTGGCCGTAGAGCTCCCGGGCGACCATGGCGTAGGCCGCGATGGAGGTGATCGCCACGAAGATCGCCACCAGCGAAGCCGCCAGCAGCGTGACCCGCCACCGCAGTGAAACGGTACGTGTCAACGGGGTCGGCGGGCGCATGGGCGGGGGCTCGTCCGGCCAGGGCCGGCCGAGCGTCGCCACCGTATGTTTCTTGGCCGCCGAGCGGGGGGTTCGTGCCATATCCCGGGCTTACGGAGGCGTTTCGCGCAGCACGTAGCCGACGCCGCGCACGGTGTGAATGAGCCGGGGTTCCCCGTCGGCCTCGGTTTTCCGGCGCAGATAGCCGATATAGACCTCCAGCGCGTTACCGGAGGTCGGGAAGTCGTAACCCCATACCTCCTCGAGGATCCGGCCCCGGGTCAGTACCCGGCGCGGATTGGCCATCAGCATTTCCAGCAGTGAGAACTCGGTGCGGGTCAGCGAAATGGACCGGTCTGCGCGCGCGACCTCCCGGGTGACCGGGTCCAGGGAGAGATCGGCGAACCGCATGGTTTCCGAGATCTCTCCGGGGTCGGGTGTGCGGCGTCGCAGCAGCGCCCGCAGCCGGGCGAGCAGTTCTTCGAGCGCGAACGGTTTGGGCAGATAGTCGTCGGCGCCGGCGTCGAGACCGGCGACCCGTTCGGATACCGAATCGCGGGCGGTGAGTACCAGTATCGGCAGGTCGTCGCCGGTGCTGCGCAGCCGGCGGCATACTTCCAGGCCGTCCAGTCTGGGCATCATGACGTCGAGCACCAGGGCGTCGGGCCGATCGGCGGTCGCCTTCTCCAGGGCGTCGATGCCGTCCACCGCCAGATCGACCGTGTAGCCGTTGAAGGTCAGTGAACGGCGCAGCGATTCCCGCACCGCACGATCGTCGTCGACCACCAGAATGCGCATTGCACCAGTTTGACCGCAGCGACTGAGAGGCTACTGAGAGGCCCCGGCCGACTCGCGAGCCGCGGCGCCGACCTGGGAATTCATCGATCGACAGACCGGCCATTACCGATCTGTGATATGTAACGAAACCCGTTCGTCATCCGCTTTATTCGCGGCATAACCGGCTGAACGTCCCGATTGCCCAGGACTAACATGCACGGTATGTTCCGAGCGGGAAAAACTAGACCTCTGGTCGGGTTCGGTGTGACATTCAACCATAACTGAAACGGCCACGCACCAAATGAGGTCGATCGTGATGCGGAGGCGACAGAGGCGGATGGAAACCCCGCGACCGTGGCAATTCAGCCTGTCCAACTGGTCGGTCACCCGCAAGGTCGGTATCGTCCTGGTGTTGCCGGTCGTCCTGGCAACCCTGTTCGCCGTACTACGAATCAACAACGAGCTGCGCACCCTGGAACAGCTCGAAGCCGCGACCGAACAGTCCCGTGTCATCCAGCCGGTCGTCGATTACAACGCCGCGGCCGAAAACCTGGCGGTGACGGCCACCGCGCGAGGGTCCGATACCGAGTCCCGGACCACGGCAGCACTCTCCCGGTTCGATTCGGCCCACCAGGTCCTCGAACGCGCGATGGACAGCAACGCCATCTCACCGGCGGTCTCCCGCGAACTCTCCTCGGCGCTCACGCTCGGCTCCACCATGCGCAGCGGTATCGGCAACGGCTCGCCCGCCATGCTCGGCGACCAGGCCGACGAGATCTCGGTACGGGTCGGTAACGCACTGGCACAGTCGCCCACCGTCGACAATCTCTCCGTCCAGCGCTACTTCCTGCAGCTGAGCGCCGTCCAGGCGGCGCGGCGCTCGCTCACCGCCCAGCGCCTGGTGATCAGTTCGCCCAGCGCCGTGGACAATCCGGCTCTCCGTGCCCGCGTCCTCACCTCTGGTGGCGCGGAACTGACCATGATCCAGCAGTACGGCCAGTTCCTGCCGGATACGGCCGGCGGTATCCGGCCGTTGCTGGACGCGGTCCAGACCCGGCTGGCCATCTTCAGCCAGGGCACCCAGGGCGCGCTGAACGATCCGGCCGCGCGCGATTCACTGGACGCCAGCCTGCAGGGCTATGACGCCACGACCGAACAGCTGTCCGCGACCATCACCGGCGCGCTGCACCACGCCACCATCTCCGCCCAGAACATCGCGCTACGCGAAACCGCGCTGCTGATCGGGGCTCTACTGGGCGGCTTGACCCTGGCGCTGGCCGTGGCCCGGACCCTGGTCATACCGGTACGCCGGTTGCGCCGCGACGCGCTGGAGGTGGCCCATGTCCGGCTGCCCGAGGAACTCGAACAGGTGCGCGGCGGCGCCGAGACCCCGGAGATCGAACCGGTCGGCGTCCAGGGCACCGAGGAGATCGGCCAGCTCGCCCGCGCGGTCGACGAAATGCACCAGCAGGCACTCAACCTCGCCGCCGACCAGTCCCGCCTGCGGGTGCAGATCGGCAATATGTTCGAAACTCTGTCCCGGCGCAGTCAATCACTGGTCGAACAGCAGCTGGGGATCATCGAGGAACTCGAACACGACGAGGAGAATCCCGGCCGGCTGCAGAGCCTGTTCCGGCTCGACCACCTGGCCACCCGGATGCGGCGTAACGGTGACAACCTGTTGGTGCTGGCCGGCACCGCGTTGCGCCGCGGTCAGCTCGACCCCGTCCCGCTCTCGGATATGCTGTGGAGTGCGGTATCTCAGGTCGAGGACTATCAGCGGGTCGAGATCGGACATGTCCCCGACGGGGTCGTGGCCGGTGAGCCGGCTGTCGATATCGAACATCTGCTCGCGGAGGTCATCGATAACGCGCTGCGCTACTCACCACCCAATACGCCGGTGGCAGTGACGGTTTCGCGCGCGGTGGACGGCGGATACCTGATCGAGGTCACCGACCGTGGCCTGGGAATGGCCACCGAAGACCTGCATGCGGCCAACGCCCGGCTGGCCTCCGGTGGTGAGATCAATGTCGAAACCGCGCGCCGGATGGGCTTGTTCGTCGTCGGCCGGCTGGCCAAACGCCATCAGATCACGGTCGGGCTGCGCCGTACCTCGACCATGGCCCAGCAACCGGGGATCACCGCCAGCCTGCATCTACCGGGCCTGCTGGTCTCGCCGGACACCGGCAACTCCACCACCCTCACGGCGGATTTCTCTCTCGGCACCCCACCCCAGCTGCCACCGCAGCCGCCGCAGCTGCACTCCTCCCCCGCACTGCCGGCGCAGCCACAGCCACGACAGTTGATGCCGGTACCCAGCCTGCCGCAGAGCGAGTCCTGGCCGGTACGGACGGATCCGGCACCGCAGCCGGCACCGGTGCCCACCGCCTCGGGTCTCGGCACGACCGCCTCCGGACTGCCCCAGCGGCGGCCGGCCGCTGATCTCCCGCCGATGACCGGCGCGGGCAACGGCCGGTCCGGCGCGAACGGCACGCGGGATACGTTCTCGGCGTTCGACCCCGTCGAGGAGCCGGAACCCGATGAGTCCCCCACCGGGTTGTGGTCGGAAACTTATAAGACCCAATCGTTCCCGGCCCCGGTCGAATCCACGTACACCGGGCCGGGACAGGTGGACGACGCTCCGGTATCGATCACCTCCCGCTCGGGCTTGCCGATCCGCCGCCCGGGGATGGAACGCGAGGATCCGTTCGGCCGCGCCGAACAACGCCTCGACGAAGCAGCCACCGGCCCGGCCACCTCCACCCGGCTACAGCCCGTCGGCGCCGCCACTCCCACCCCGATCTACCAGCGCATGGTGTCGGAGTGGCTGGTGGAGCCGGCCTCCACACAGGACGAGCCACGCCAGGACTGGACGTCGCCGGCTGATGCCGGCTGGCTGGCCGCCGAGGATGCGGCGCGCCCCAGTTCGGATTCCACCACCGCGAACGGGCTCCCGATCCGCCGGCCGGGCGCACAGCTCGTGCCCGGCGGGCTCGCCCCCGTCGAAGACGAGGCCCCGCGGAACCCGGAGGAGATCCGGAGCAATCTGACCAGACATCTGAGCGGCGTCCGCACTGGGCGGGCCGACGCACAGCACAATGACGGAGGGCTTGCATGACCACCTCGAACGGCAGCACCGACACAGACGAGAACTTGAACTGGCTGGTCGCCAGATTCACCCGGGATGTCCCGGGTGTCTCCCACGCCGTCCTGGTCTCCGCGGACGGGCTGCTGCAAGCGGTCAGCCCGCACCTGCCCGCCGACCGGGCCGAACAGCTGGCCGCGGTCACCGCCGGTCTGGCAAGCCTTTCCACCGGTGCCGCCCAGCTGTTCGACGGCGGCAAGGTGATGCAGTCGATCGTGGAGATGCAGCGCGGATACCTGCTGGTGATGAGTGTCGGCAACGGGTCCCATATCGCCGTGCTGGCCAACAAACAGCACGATATCGGCCGGATCGGCTACGAAATGGCACTGCTTGTGGACCGCGTCGGCTCGGTGGTCAGCGCAACCGCCCGATCAACCGTCTGAGCACCATGTCCCAATTCGGCCAACCGACCCCCAACTTCAATACCGGCGGGCCCGACTACGGGCCCGGCGCACATAATTTCGGGCCGGGAGCCCAGCAGAGTGATCCCGCATCCGCGCAGTTCAACACCGGTGCCTACCGTTTCCGCCCCGAGCCGGCGCCGAGTACCCCGCGCCGAGCCGGACGGGTCCGGCCGTATGCCCTGACCTCGGGCCGCACCCAGCCGGCGGTAGATCTGCCGATGGAGGCGGTTATCGAAACCATCTCCTATCATGCACAATTCGATTGGCCGTCCGGTGATATCCGGGCCGAAATCCTTCGGCTCGGTACCCACCAGCTGTCGGTCGCCGAAATCGCCGCCCATCTCGATCGCCCGCTCGGTATGGTCCGCGTCGTCATCGGTGACCTCGTCGTGGACGGCAACCTGCGAGTGCATTCGACTTTGACCGAGCAGGCGAGCTACGACGAGCGCCGGTCGCTGATGGAGAGGACATTGCGTGGACTCCGAGCCCTATAACAAGGCCGAGGGGGGTGCCGCGGCGGGATCCGATACCCGCGTCGCGTCGACCAAGATCGTGGTCGCGGGCGGCTTCGGCGCGGGAAAGACCACCTTTGTCGGCGCGGTATCGGAGATCGTGCCGCTGCGCACCGAGGCCATGGTCACCAGTTTCTCCGACGGCGTCGACAATCTGGACGACACCCCGGACAAACAGACCACCACCGTCGCCATGGACTTCGGGCGGATCATCCTGCCCGGCAATCTGACGCTGTACCTGTTCGGTACCCCGGGCCAGCGCCGGTTCTGGTTCATGTGGGACGACCTGATCCGCGGCGCGATCGGCGCGGTCGTCCTGATCGATACCCGCCGGCTGGAAGACAGTTTCGCCGCGGTCGATTTCTTCGAGGCGCGGAATCTGCCGTTCCTCATCGCGGTGAACCGTTTCCCGAACGCACCACGGTTCGCCATGGCCGAACTGCGGGAGGCACTGTCGGTCCGGGAGGGGGTGCCGATCGTCGATATCGATGCCCGCGATGCCAAAGAGGTCCGCCAAGCGCTGGCGGCCGTCACCGAATACGCGATCAATCGGCTGAAGGCACAGGAGTACGAGGGAGTCGCCCGGCATGGTTGACCTGCTGGCCGCGGAGACGGTCGCGACCGTCGAGCTGTTCACCATGGGCTACTGGCTCACTCTGCTGACCGCACTGGTCTCCGCCGTCGGCATGTTCGTCGGATTGGCGTGCGCGATCAACGGCCGCCGTTCGGTGCGGTTCCGGCCGATCTGGATCGCCGCCGCCGCCGTCTCGATCGGCGGGGTCGGGGTATGGCTGGCCAGCACCGTATCCCTGCTGGGTGTCTCCGTTCCGGGTACGGTCCTGCGCTACGACATCTCCGACCTCACACTTTCACTCGTCTTCGCCATCGCCGCGGTCTTCACCGGATTGCTGCTCGCAGGTCGCGAATTCGATGTGAAACGGATGGGGAGCGCAGCCGGGGCCATCGGCGTCGGCTTCGGGATAATGCTGTGGTTGCAGTTGTCCTCGGCCGCTATCCAGGGCTCGGTATCGGTGACCGTCTGGCTGTACGTGATCGCAGTGGTGATCGCGGTACTCGCCTCGTCGCTGTGTGTATGGCTGTTCCAGCGGTTCCGTTTCCCGGCAGCCCGGGTGGGGTCGATCGTGATGTTCGCGGCCGGTGTGGCGGTGTTCTACTTCACCGGTATCGCGAGCCTGGAATTCCGGCCGGATCCCGAGGCGCAGCCGGCCCAGGGCATGGAATTGTTCGGTTACGCCTTCCCGATGCTGGTCATCGGACTGCTGTCGCTGGCCGTGCCGATCACCGCGGTTCTGGTGGCGCCCGAGCGCCGCGACGAACAACCCGCCCCGGCCAGGAAGGGCCCCGGGAACTCGGCCACCACATCGGATGACGGTCCGGCGGGTGGTAATTCGGCCGATGGCACCGGATCCGACGCACCCGGGCGCGAACTCCGGCCGTCCGCGGCAGCAGCGCTCGCGCAACGCGCACGGCCGCTGCCCGAGCCCGCGCGCTGATCGCCCGGTGGAGACAGAACTCGTGGCCGGGGAGCAGGACACACTGCTGCGGGAGTTGTGGGCGCAGATGCGCGCGCTCCGCGCGGAGGTGTCGGACCTGCGGGTCGAAATCAGCGAATTGGAAGCCACCGTCGCCGATCTCGTGGACGGGGCGGACGAGGCCGATCGGATACAGCTGCCGTGGCCGGTTTCGCTGCTCCTACTGCCGGCCGCGCTGACGCTGGCGCTGATCCGGCAGGTGGACGAGCTGGCACGTGCCCTGACGACGGAATGTGATCCGGCACGAAAAGAACTGCCGGAAACTGTGCGCGAGACCCCTTGAAGTGGCGATGAGCGGGTCTCCCATTTCTGGGAGACCCGCCCTCACGCACGAGGACAATAGGAGCCGGCCCCGAAATCAGCACCTCCGGCAAGTTTTTCCGCTGTTCGCCGTGTCCCGGTCCGTAATCGCGGTGTCCAGCAGTCCATCGGTCGGCTATCGTCCAGCAAGCGGAAATACCAGGTCGAGCACATTTCACCGCTAGCCGGTCGATTGCCCGGACCCCGATTTTCGGCCTGGAAACGAGCCGGATAGACCTGCCGCGGAGGCGGATTCATATCTAGGGGGCATGACAGATCAGCGGCGTTTCCACTCGTCCGGATCGATCAGACCCCGCCGCACCGCCGCAACCAACCGGCGCGGTACGCGATACACGGCGCCACCCACCGTCACCGGAACCAGATCCGGCGGCGTGGCCTTCCAATTCGCCCGCCGGCTACGCGTATTCGACCGCGACATCCGCCGCTTGGGGACCGCCATATCAGCTCTCCTTCCGGGCGCGCGCGCCGCGCTTGCCGTACTTGCGCTCGAATTTCTCCACCCGGCCCTGGGTGTCCAGCAGACGGTTCGCACCGGTCCAGAAGGGATGCGAATCCGCGGTGACATCGACGACCAGCAGCGGATATGTGTTGCCGTCCGACCAGGTGATCGACCGGTCCGCGCCGGCCGTCGACCGGGTGAGGAACTGTTTGCCGGTACTCGCGTCCTCGAAGACGACCGGCCGGTAGTCGGGGTGGATTCCCGGTTTCATCATTTCTCCTTCCGGGCACGTTCGCCCGTTTCGGTTCCCCGCGCCTCGCCGGCGGTGGCAGGGTCGGGTTCATCCGTCGCGCAGGGGTCGGTATGCCATTCCCCGAACGGATCCGGCCACCGGGCCACCAACTGCGGGGCCCGTTCGACCTGCAGCAGTTCGGTGTCGTCCACCAGCGCCCAATGCAGCGCCTCCCGGATCTCGTTCGGATCGGCGTCGTGCACCAGGATGACCAGCGAGATATCCCGGTCGCCGAATCGCTCGTCCCAGCGCATCCCGGCCATGGCCAGTCGTTCCGGATCGGCGGCGGCGCGCTCGTCGGCCGACATGGCCGCCAGCCACCGGCCCGCTCCACCGATCCGGAGGCCACCACCTGCCGATTCCAGCCACACCACCTCATCCGGTTGAGTGGCCAGCCAGATCCGGCCGCGGGCGGTCACCACGCCGTCGAAGAGCATGTCCAAGGCACCGTGCAACCGTTCCGGATGGAACGGCCGGCGCGCGGCGAACTCCACCAGTTCCACCCCGTTGTCCGCCCCGAGCGGTGGCCGGCCGCGCAGCAGCGGCGCATGCGCGTCGAAGATCCGGCCGCGGCGGGATTCCGGGGGCACGAGGCTCAGCAGTGCGTCCATCGCGGCGGGCGTGATCGCGGCGGCCGATTCGGGCCAGAGCACCGGCGCCGTGGGGGCCAACCGGGAAAGTACGGCGCCCGACCGGGCGCGCTCCAGCGGGTCCACATCCGCACCGCCCACCACCACGAGCGCGTCGGCGAAGTCGACCTGCCCGACGGCGAGCTGCGCGACCGTCCGGTCGTCGTCGGCCCAGGCCCAGCCGAGCTCTTCGAGCGTCGCGTCCCCCGTGGCCGCGGCAGTCCACATACGGACGTCGATCGCGGTCACCACTGCGGCCACACGCACATCGCGCGCCGCCGGCCCGTCCACTCGGCCGACGATTCCCGTGACCGGTATTTCGGCGATCCCTTCGCAGACCGCCTCGGCCTCGAAGGCGGGATCCAGTGCGAGCACGATGCGGTGCACCGAGGCGCGCGCAGCCAATGTGCACAGCAGCGGCAGCAGATCCGCCTTCAGCGTGCACGACACACAGCCGTGGGCGAGCTCGTGTACGGATTCGGAGGTCTTTCCGGCGGAGTGCACGGTTCGGCGGACTATCCCCTGCCGGAGTTCGGTGAGATCGTGCCGGACGATCACGGTGCCGTCGGCCGCGCCGAGGGCACCGGCGACCAGACCGGCGGTTTCGGCCGGATCGCCGTGCAGACCGGCGACCACAACGACCGGAGTACGGCGATCGCGGTGGCCTGCGGATGCTTTTGCGGAAATGGACACCACGACCCTTTCGGCAATGATTTTCATTTAGGACCGAACACACGCTACAGTGTCGACTCGCCGTTGTCGAAAACGATTGTCATCATCATCGCTCCGACGGCGGTCGTCATCGTTCTCCGTCGAAGGGAGCCGCTATGTCGGCCCACTGCCAGGTCACCGGCCGCAAACCCGGGTTCGGCAAATCCGTCTCGCATTCCCACAAACGCACCAACCGCCGCTGGGACCCCAATATCCAGCGCAAGACCTACTACCTGCCCAGTGCGGGCCGCCGGATCACCCTGAACGTCTCGGCGAAGGGCATCAAGACGATCGACCGCGACGGTATCGAGGCCGTGGTGGCGCGCCTGCGCGCCCGCGGCGAACGGATCTGAGGAGACCACGATGGCATCCAAATCCAACGAGCTCCGGCCGCTGGTCAAGCTGCGTTCCACCGCCGGCACCGGATACACCTACGTCACCCGCAAGAACCGCCGCAACGATCCCGACCGGATGATCCTGAAGAAATACGACCCGGTAATCCGCAAACACGTCGACTTCCGCGAGGAACGGTAATGGCCAAGAAATCCAAGATTGCCCGAAACGCCCAGCGCCGCGAGGTCGTGGTGCGGTACGCCGAACGCCGGGCCGAGCTCAAAGAACTCATCCGCAAACCCACCACCCCGGACGACGAACGCCTGGCCGCACAGGCCGCCCTGCGCCGCCTGCCGCGCAACGCCAGTCCGGTACGATTGCGCAATCGGGACACCGCCGACGGTCGACCGCGCGGTTACCTCCGGAAGTTCGGCCTCTCGCGGGTGCGCGTACGCGAGATGGCCCATCGGGGCGAACTACCCGGTGTGCACAAATCGAGCTGGTAAACCCACTGATCTCGTGAGTTAGGAGCCGGTCATATGGCAATCAGACGAGGCCCGTCGAAGAAGGCACGCGCCGAGCAGGCCCGCCGGCCGAAAAAGAATCCGCTCATCGCCGCGGGGATCGAAACCGTCGACTACAAGGACGTGAACCTGCTACGCACGTTCATCTCCGATCGCGGCAAGATCCGCAGCCGCCGGGTCACCGGCCTGACCCCGCAGCAGCAGCGGCAGGTCGCGGTGGCGGTGAAGAACGCCCGCGAAATGGCGCTGCTTCCCTTCACCAACCGCTGATCGCATACCTAACGCTGCGATGCCCGGTACCGCACAGCGGTACCGGGCATTCAACTGTCTGGGCACCGTAGCTCTCCGGTCACCTGCCCGCAGCCACCGGCACCGGCCCCGCAGCCCCGGCCACCGGCCCGCGACGCCGGGCCCCGGCCGCTAGAGTCGTCCGCATGATCTCAGCGCGCGGGTTCCTGGCGATTCTCACCATCTGCACCGCGCTGTCGGTCACGGCCTGCGGAGGCAGCGACGACACCGGCGCGGAGCCGGGTCTGTCCCCCGGACCGTCGGCGACCACCACCTCGGAAAAACCACCCAGCACACCGACCGAGGACCCCACCGCCGACCCCGGGCAGATGTTCACCGCCGACCCGTCCATCGTCGGCGCCCACCCCATCACCTTCACTTCTTGGACCCGCGTCGCCGAGGACCGGATCGCCGTGCATTTCGAATCCGGGGTCCCTGAGTGCTACGGCGTGGATGCCTCGGTCACCGAAACCGAAACCACGGTCACCGTAGAACTCCGCAGCGGCACCCGCGCCGACGCCACCGACAAGATGTGCGTGATGATGGCGGTCTTCGGCACACTGGAGATCCAGTTGGACGCTCCGCTCGGCGAACGCCGGGTACTCAGCGCGGTCTGAGCCGGTGGTCCGCTATCCGGCCCCTCCCTGTCACCGCACCCGCTGATGACCAGAGTTCTAGGGGCACAGCAAATCTCGGCTATCCGTTCGGAACGGGTTTCCCTAACGTACTGCGAGTAGGATCTCCGAACCGCCCCGGCGGTCGACGACAGGAAACAACAGAATGAAGCGTGTACTGGTCTCCGGCGTATTCGCGGCCGCGCTGACGCTCGGCTCGATCACCGGCGTAGCAGCAGCGGCTCCCGGTCTCCCCCTCGAACCGGCCGCCCCGGCCGTACCCGCTCCGCAGCCGGTGAACGACACCTCCAGTGGCTCGGGCTTCATGCACGAACCCAGCGGCTCCGCATTGTCCGGCCCGGTCTCCTCCGGATCCGCCGAAGTTCTGAGCCTCATGTTCAACCTCGTCGGCACCTTCTCCGCCGACCCATGCGGCCCGGGTTGCCAACCGCTGTAGCGCCGAGAAAGCCGCGGCGCCGATTCCAGTGAGGCCTGACAGGATTTCGGCCGTGCCCCGAACGCAACCAACGGCGCAGCCGAGTCCAGCGAGGCCCTGAAAGGTTTCGGCCCGTCCCTGCTGTCCGTGCTCGATGCGACGCGGCGCAGCCGCGAGCATCGAGTGCGGACAGCAGGGACCAAAGGGGGCCGAAACCCGCGGCGCCGAAGGCGCCGCAAAAGACACAGCTCAGTGGGCGAAGTGGCGGGCGCCGGTGAAGTACATCGTGACCCCGGCCGCTCGGGCCACATCCACGGTCTCTTGGTCCCGGACCGAACCGCCGGGTTGCACGATCGCCCGCACACCCGCCTGGATCAGCGTCTCGGGGCCGTCCGGGAACGGGAAGTACGCATCCGAGGCGGCCACCGAGCCCTTGGCCCGATCACCGGCCCGCTGGACCGCGAGACCGACCGCGTCGACCCGGTTGACCTGTCCCATCCCCACACCGACCGAGGCGCCGTCGTGGGCGAGCAGAATCGCGTTCGATTTCACCGCCCGGCAGGCGCGCCACGCGAATGCCAGATCGGCGAGGGTTTCCGCGTCCGCCGGATCGCCGGCCGCCAGCGTCCAGCCGGCGGGATCGTCACCGGCCGCGTCGAGGACATCGCGCTGCTGGAGCAGGGCGCCACCGCTGATCGGGCGCAGTTCCGCACCCGCACGCCGTGGCGGCTCGGAGATCAGGATGCGCACGTTCTTCTTGCGCTGCAATACCTCCACCGCACCGTCGGCGTAGGACGGCGCCACGATCACCTCGGTGAAGATCTCCGCGACCTGCTGCGCCATCTCGACGGTGACTTCGCGGTTCGCCGCGATCACACCACCGTAGGCGCTCACCGGATCGCAGGCATGCGCCTTGCGATGCGCCGCGGCGATATCGGCACCCACCGCGATACCGCAGGGATTGGCGTGTTTGATGATCGCGACCGCGGGCTCGGCGTGGTCGTACGCGGCGCGCCAGGCGGCGTCGGCGTCGACATAGTTGTTGTACGACATCTCCTTGCCGTGCAACTGCTGTGCCTGCGCCAGACCCCGATCGCCGGAACCGCCGGTGTACAGCGCGGCCGCCTGATGCGGGTTCTCGCCGTACCGCAGCACTGCCGAACGCTGCCAGCTCCCGCCGATCCACGCCGGGAACTCGGTATCGCCGGAGGAACTGTCGGTCAGCGTCTCCGCCATCCAGGTCGCCACGGCCACGTCGTAACTCGCGGTGTGCTGGAAGGCCTTGGCGGCCAGCGCGGTACGTTCGGCGAGGGTGAATCCGCCCTCGGCCACCGCCTTGCGTACCCGGTCGTAGTCACCGCTGTCGACGACCACAGCGACCGACGGATGGTTCTTCGCCGCGGCGCGCACCATCGACGGGCCACCGATATCGATCTGCTCGACGCATTCGTCCGGGGTGGCGCCGCCGGCCACCGTCTCGCTGAACGGGTAGAGGTTCACGACCACCAGCTGGAACGCCTCGACCCCGAGTTCGGTGAGCTGCGCGAGATGCTCGGGTTTACGGGTATCGGCGAGGATGCCCGCATGCACGCGCGGGTGCAGGGTTTTGACCCGGCCGTCCAGGGTTTCCGGGAAACCGGTCAGCTCCTCGACCTTCGTCACCGGCACACCGGCGTCGGCGATCCGGGCGGCCGTCGAACCGGTGGACACCAGTTCGACTCCCGCCGCGTGCAACGCGGTCGCCAGCTCCCCGAGCCCGGTCTTGTCGTAGACGCTCACCAGCGCCCGGCGGATGGTCTTGCGTTCACTCACCGGAGAACTCGCTCATCTGGGATCACTGCCTTTCGTCCATCGGAGACAATTCCGCGGGTGGCGACGGCGGCGACAATGTCCACCAGCAACCGTCGCTCCACGATTTTGATGCGCTCGTGCAGGGTGGGCTCGTCGTCATCGGGGTGCACCGGTACTGCTTCCTGCGCCAGGATCGGTCCGGTGTCCACCCCGGCGTCCACCAGATGCACCGTGCTACCGGTCACCCGGACACCGTAGGCGAGTGCGTCGCGCACGCCGTGCGCACCCGGGAACGCGGGCAACAGCGCGGGGTGGGTATTGATGATGCGGCCACCGAACCGGTCCAGGAATGTGGGGCCGAGCAGTTTCATGAAACCGGCACAGACCACCAGGTCGGGCGCGTATCCGGCGACCGAATCGGTGAGCGCGCGATCCCAGGCGGCACGGTCGGGGTAATCGCCGACCGGGATACGCACCACGGGGATACCGGCGGCCGCGGCATGCTCGGCGGCGGCGCATTCCCGGTCTACACCCACGGCCCGGATCTGCGCCGGATATGCGGTATCTGCGGCCGCTTCGATCAGCGCGCGCAGTAGCGAGCCGGTTCCCGAGGCGAGTACGACCAGGCCGGCCGGGAGGGAATCGGTGGGTTCCGGGGCGGTCAGGGCTCTACTCCTGGAGTTCGAAGGGGCGGTGGGCGGGCGCCACCCGGTGGCATGACCGGGCCCGCGGGCACGGATAGAGCCTAGTAGACGCGATTCGCGGCGGATCCGGCGGCGGTCGGCTGACCGATGCCGCAGCCGGCGCCCCGGCTAGCGCCGGTCGCTGGTTTCGTCGTCGGCCGGGCCGGGTTCGACCACTTCGGCGTCCACGATTTCGGTCTCCGATTCCACCGAATCCGACAGTGGCCGCGATCCGGGCTCGGCCGGCTCCCCGTCCACGACCTCGACATCCAGCGGTGGTTGCGGGCCGACCGGCTCGTCGCGGGGCTGCTCCAGCAGATCCGCATAGCGGTCGGCGGAGGTGGCGGTATCCGCGGGCAGTTCGGGCAGCTTCCCGGCCGGCAAGGCGGCGATATGCTCCGGATAGCCGGGGAAATACTCGTCGCGATCGTCCTCGTCGGCGTCCGCGGGATCGAACAACGCGTCGGGATGGCGCAGCAGAGGGGTCGGGAACGAGACCAGGAAGGTCCGTGCGTAGAGCAAACCGGCGTACCCGGGAATGGAGAGCCAGGCGAAGACCGCGATCGCGAAGATCGGCAACTCGACACCCAGGCGGCCGAAATTCCCCAGTTCCCCCCCGGCCAGTGCGGCCAGTGCGGTGAGCGCTGCGCTTCCCATACCCGCCGCGGCGAACAACGCCCACGGCGCGGCCGGCCGGTCATAACTCACCCGGGCGGATTCCACCCCGGCGTACACGCCGATCGCCGCCGGTACGAGCAGCAGAACGGCCCACCAGAGTGCCGCCGGACCGGTCGGCACGGCCGCGAGCACGGGAACCGCCGGTACGGGACCGCCGACCACCGTGAACACCCCGACGGAGGCGTCACCGAACTGCACCCCCGGGCCGACGAGTACACCCACTCCGGCGATCACCGCGTTGGGGAAATACACCAGCGAGAGCAACGTCAGGCCGAGCACATCCACGAAGTTCTCGGCGCCACCGTAGGTATCGCCGACCTGCGACCAGTTCAGCACGAGTCCGGCCACGATCATGACGGCCGACGCGACCAGCAATCGCAGGGCCGCCCGCCCGGCCACATAGGCCGCGGCGATCGCGTCGTAGGGCAGGCGGTCGAAAATCCGCTCCCGGCAACGGAACACGATCCCGGCACCCACGGCGAGCAGATGCAGAACGAGCACCCAGGCGAAGGCGGCCAGCGGGTTGGGGCGTTGCAGGGCAATGGATCCCGACGCGTCTTCGGTGACCGCCAGGCAGACGGCGGTGATGAGTAGCGGCCCACCGGCCCCGGCCCCGAGCAGCCAGCCGATTTCGGCACGTGTGGGATCGGAGCCGGTGGCGGCCACGGCTTCCCGGGCAGCGGCCCACATCACCAGCGCGGTGGCCAGCACGGGCAGCAGGCCCAAGGTGGTGGTGCCGATGGTCAGCGGCACCTGATGTACCGCGAGCCAGCCCGCGGCGACGGCACCGCTGAGACCGGTGAGATCGCTGCCTGCGGTGAGCAGTGTCGCGAGTATCGCGACCACGATGACGGCCAGGGCGAAGGCCGCGGGCCGGAATGCGACGTAGAGCAACACCCGAGCGCGGTCGGGTGGTAGAGCGAGCGAACCCGGTTCACCGGCCGAAGACGCCGAGACCCGGCGCCCGCCCCGGAACGGCCGGTTCGACGAGGTACGCGGGGCACTCATGGATTTCAGAGTGGCAGCTGCCCCGGCGCGGGCGCTTCAGGCGCGCCGCGCCGGGGACCGCCGAGGATCACTTCTGGTCGTCGGACTGGCGGAACGCGCGGGTGGCGTCACCGGCCGGGTCGGAGCCCTGTTCACCGCCGAACGGCTGGGCCGGCTGGGCCGGCTGCCCCGGCTGGCCCGGCTGCTGCGGCTGACCGTAACCCGCCTGCGGCTGCTGCGGCTGCCCGTACGGCGACTGCTGCTGCTGACCGCCGGCGTACGGCGACTGCTGCTGACCGTACTGCTGCTGAGCCTGCTGCGGCTGCTGCTGACCGTAGGCCTGCTGCTGACCGTAACCCTGCTGCTGGCCCGGCTGGGCGTAGCCCGGCTGCTGCTGCTGGCCGCTGCTGTACTGCTGCTGACCGTAGCCCGGCTGCTGGCCGTAGCCCTGCTGACCCTGGTACTGCTGCTGGCCGTAGCCCTGCTGCTGCTGACCGGCCGGAAAACCGGACGGCGCGGACGGGCGGGCGGCCGGCGGGGACAGGATGCCCGCATCGAACAGCACCACGGCAATCGCCAGACCGGCCTGGACCAGCGCGAGAACCAGGATCAGGTACAGCCCGATCTCGGCCTTGGCGCCCTCGGGCAGCGTGAACAGCTGGAAGAGGATGGTGAGGAAGGTACCGGTCGCGATGGCCGCGGAAACCCCGACCCAGTTCTGCTTCGGCAGCAGCGAAAGACCTGCGAGCAGACCCGCGATCAGCAGCAAGCCGCCGATCGAGGCTTCCTGGTACTCCCAGAGATTCAGGCTGGTATCGGCCGACGAGGGCAGGTCCATATCGGTATCCGCGCCCACATAGGCGAGGAAGCCCAGCAGGAAGGCGAGCACGCCCACGGCAGCTGCACCGATGGTCAGGAAGAACGGCAGGCCTTTCCCGCCGGCCTCAGCGGCATTCGCACCACCGGCCGCCTGTGGCTGGCCGGGATTGGGCGGTACGGAGGGCGGAACGGGTGCGTTGTACCCGGAGCCCCCGGTCGGGTATGACATGTCGTCGTCTCCTAGGTCGAGTCATACGTACTTGACAGCTGAATTCCCTTTGACGCTACTGCACACACGCAAACAGGTCATCACCGAACAACCCAGCTGTGGACAACCCCGGGACCACACGGACGGTATCGCCGCAGCGCAGCCCGGAAAGCAGAAGGCCGCCCGCGTATGCGGACGGCCTCCCGAGTTCTACCGGACCACCGGATCAAGCGCTGACGGCAGCCTTCTCCAGGATCTCGCGCGCCAGGGCGGCGGTTTCGGACGGCGTCTTGCCGACCTTCACACCCGCGGCTTCCAGCGCATCCTTCTTCGCCTGGGCGGTACCCGAGGAACCGGACACGATGGCGCCCGCGTGACCCATGGTCTTGCCCTCGGGCGCGGTGAACCCGGCGACGTAACCGACGACCGGCTTGGTGACGTTGGCCTGGATGTAGGCCGCGGCCCGCTCTTCGGCGTCGCCACCGATCTCGCCGATCATCACGATCAGCTCGGTCTCCGGATCCTTCTCGAACGCCTCGATCGCGTCGATATGGGTGGTGCCGATCACCGGGTCGCCACCGATACCGATGGAGGTGGAGAAGCCGAAATCGCGCAGCTCGTACATCATCTGGTACGTCAGGGTGCCGGACTTGGAGACCAGTCCGATCGGGCCCTTGCCGGTGATGTTGGCCGGGGTGATGCCGACCAGCGCTTCACCGGGGGTGATGATGCCGGGGCAGTTCGGGCCGATGATCCGGGTCTTGGCACCCTTCTCGACGTTGTAGGCCCACGCGTAGGCGGTGTCCTGCACCGGGATGCCCTCGGTGATGACCACGAGCAGCGGGATCTCCGCGTCGATGGCCTCGATGATGGCGTCCTTGGAGAACTTCGGCGGCACGAAGGCGATGGACACATCGGCGCCGGTCTTCTCCATGGCCTCGGCCACGGTGGCGAACACAGGCAGCTCGACCGCGTTGCCGTCGGAGTCGGTGTGCGCGACGGTGGTGCCCGCCTTACGCGCGTTCACACCGCCGACGACCTGGGTACCCGCCTTCAGCATCAGGGCGGTGTGCTTGGTGCCCTCGCCGCCGGTGATGCCCTGGACGATGACCTTCGAGTCCTTGTTGAGGAAGATTGACATAGTTCTGTTTGTCCTTTACTGGGCGAGCCCTAGTAGGTCGACTCAGCGGGCCGCGAGTTCGGCGGCCTTGTCGGCGCCTTCGTCCATGGTCTGCGCCAGCGTCACCAGCGGGTGCGCGGCTTCGGCGAGGATCTTGCGACCCTCCTCCACCCGGTTACCGTCCAGGCGGACCACCAGCGGTTTGTTCGCCTCGTCACCCAGGATCTCCAGCGCCTTCACGATGCCGTTGGCGACCGCGTCACACGCCGTGATACCACCGAAGACGTTGACGAAAACGCTCTTCACCTGGGAATCGTTCAGGATCACGTCCAGGCCGTTGGCCATCACCTCGGCGGAGGCGCCGCCACCGATATCCAGGAAGTTGGCCGGCTTCACGCCGCTGTGCTTCTCGCCCGCATAGGCGACGACGTCCAGAGTGGACATGACCAGGCCGGCGCCGTTGCCGATGATGCCGACCGCACCGTCGAGCTTGACGTAGTTGAGGTCGTTCTCCTTGGCCTTGAGCTCCAGCGGATCGGTCGCGTCCTTGTCCGCGAACTCCGCGTGGTCGGCGTGCCGGAATTCGGCGTTCTCGTCCAGCGTCACCTTGCCGTCGAGCGCCAGGATCTCGTCCTGCGGGGTGCGCACCAGCGGGTTGACCTCCACCAGGGTCGCGTCCTCGGCGACGAAGACCTCCCACAGCTTCTGAATGGTCACCGCCGCGGCGTCCAGCACCTCGGCGGGCAGGTGGCCCTGCTCGGCGATGGAGCGGGCGAACGCGAGATCGACACCCTTGACTGCGTCGACCGGCACCTTGGCCAGCCGGTCGGGCTTGGTGGCGGCGACCTCTTCGATCTCCATACCGCCCTCGACCGAGCACATGGCCAGGTAGGTGCGGTTGGTGCGATCGAGCAGGAAGGAGATGTAGTACTCCTCGGCGATATCCTTCGCCTCGGCCACCAGGATCTTCTTGGTGATATGCCCCTTGATGTCCAGGCCGAGGATGTTGTTCGCGTGGGTCAGCGCGTCCTCGGGAGTGGCCGCGTACTTCACGCCACCGGCCTTACCGCGGCCACCGACCTTCACCTGGGATTTGATCATCACCGGCTTGCCGATTTCCGCGGCGATCGCGCGGGCGTCCTCGGCAGTGTCGGTCACGCGGCCTTCCGACGAAGGCACCCCGTGCTTTACGAAGAGCTCCTTCGCCTGATATTCGAAGAGATCCATGTATTCACCGTCTCGTCTGCGTTGCTATGACAACGTCTTTGTTGGCGGCCCGACGTCGGTAGCGGGTCGTTCGGACTCTAACCACTCATAAGGACGGCCGATCGGGCACGTTCATCCTAAGTGGCACAGGTCACGGGCGCGGGCGCGGGGAGGTCAAACCCGCAGGCCATGGCTACCGGCGAGTAGCTTTTCGGCGGATTCCCAGGCGGCGCCGGGATGCGACGGGCGGATTCCGGGCGGCCGGATTCCGGGATCACTGCGCGACGTTTTCGTTGGTGAGCTATCACAACGTTGAAACGTGATCAATGTCACAGTAACGTTTGGAATCGTCCTACCGCTTGCCGCGTCGCAATCGTTTCGTTACCGTCGAACCGATCGATGTCACAGCCCGATCACGAGCGTCGCCAGGCGTGGTTGCTTGCGCATCCGGTTGTCGCGCGAGTAGAGATCTCCGTGATGTTGCTCCCGTGAGCAGGTTTAGAGAGGACGGCAGCTTGACGCAGCACACCGCTCCGCAGTCGCAGAGCCGTTCGGTGACAGCCTTCCCACCGCGTTCTGCCCCGGCCGGACGTATCCCCTGTACAACTCTTCGGATGGCCGATCGGATGCGGATCCGCTGATGAACCACCACGGCACCCTGGATGCCCAGCACAACGGCCACCGGCGCCGGCCCCGGAGCAACAGTGCACCGGCCGCCGAAGCCCCCCAGCCGTTCAACGCTTTCGGCACCCCCGGCGACAGCCGGGCACGCAGGCGTCCGCTGAACACCGCCGCGGCCTCCGCCGCCGCCGATTCCCAGCGCGGTGATTCCCAGCGCAGCGCCGCCGACGATTTCTGGTCGACCAACCAGAGCTGGGCCGAATCCGGCGACGCCCACACCGGCCGGGGCTCATCCGAGCCGCAGCCCACCATGTGGTCCGAACCCCAACCGGCTACATGGTCCGGTCCGCAAACGGCCGGGTGGTCCGAGCCGCAGGCCGCTGCCTGGCCCGAGCCGCAGAACACCACGTGGTCCGAGCCGGAACCGGCCCGTCAGGAACACCAGCCCACCTGGTCGGCGCCGCAGGCCGGACCGTGGCCGGAGCCGCAGACCACCGCCTGGTCGGGTCGCGACTGGCAGGGGGAAGACGGCTGGAACCGCAGCGATAAACCCGCCTGGCACAGCGATCCGAACTGGAACAGCCACCAGAGCTGGGGCGAGGCGCAGACCTGGGCCGACGAGCCCGCCGCCGGCAGCACCGCCGACGCCGCGCCGCACAACCGGCCCGGCACGATCGCCGAGGCGCTGGCGAACGGGCCCGCGAAGCCCGAAACCGACGACGAATCGCGATCGGCCCGCTCCCGCGGTGCCCACCGGGTCGCTGCCCCGCCGGCCGCGCTCAAGGGCCGGGCCGCCGTGGTTGCGGTCGCGGCCGGCGCTGTTGTCGCGGCCGGGCAGTGTGCCACCGCCGCGCCCGGCGAACAGCAGAAAGCGGAACAGGCTACCGATTACGAGGCGGCGGGCTCGGTACACGAAATCGCCGCCCAGTCGATGGCCACCGAAGGTCCGGCTGTCGATCCGCATTCACCACAGATGCTCACCGGAGGGGCACCGCTGGACACCAGCCGCTTCGGCGAGATGCTGGCCAACGGCGCGGAGTTCGCGAAGGATCTGGCCGCGGCCGAGGAGGCCAAATACCGGCCGCTGTTCGCCCATTTCACCGCCGCCGGATCCTTCACTTCCGGTTTCGGTGCCCGCTGGGGTGTGCAGCATCTGGGCGTGGATATCGCCGCACCGATCGGGACCCCGATCTATGCGGTCGCCGACGGCGAGATCATCGACGCCGGGCCGGCAGCGGGCTTCGGTATGTGGGTCCGGGTGCTACACGCCGACGGAACCATCACCGTCTACGGCCATGTCGATACCACCACGGTATCGGTGGGCGAGTACGTTCTCGCGGGCGACCAGATCGCCACGATGGGCAATCGTGGTTTCTCCACCGGCCCCCACGTCCATTTCGAGGTGTGGCTCAACGGGAGCGATAAGATCGACCCGATTCCCTGGCTCGCCACCCGCGGTATCAGCCTCACCGGCAACAGCGACTGAGCGGCCTTCCTCGCGACGATCCCCCCGTTCACCCCGGGGGATCTCACCGGCACTACGGTCAGGGCGCCGCGACGATCGCCAGCCCGATCAGGATGATCACCTTGGCCACCTCCGTACCGATGTACCAGTAGTGCGCTGTCGAGCGCGGCAGCTCCTCTCCCGCCAGCACCCGGTCGGACCGTCGCGACAGCGGTGGCCGCACGACCGCTACCTGGACCAGCAGAATCCCCACGGCGAGACCCAGCCATACCCAGACGCCGCCCGGCGGGCCGAGCACCACCGCGGCCGCCAGCAGCACCACCGCCAGCACCGATTCGACCGTGTTCAGCGCCCGGAAAACGATCCGGCCGATCCCCAGGCCGAGGGCCGTGGTCACGCCGGGTGCGCGGAATTTCAGTGGCGTCTCCAGGAACGAGATCGCCAGCACCATGCCGAGCCAGAGCATCGGCAGGAACCACATCAGATGCTGCGCAACAGACTTCATGACCGAAACCTACCGCGCATCACCGGGTGTTCCGCTAGAGCTTCGTCAGGGTCTGGCTGAACTTCGGAATCAGCCGGATCTTGCCGCTACTGCCGAAATCGATCGTCACACTGGCCATATCCCCGACCCCGTCGGCCGCGACGACCCGGCCCAGCCCGTACTTGTCGTCGCTGACCCTGTCACCGACCGCCAGCACCAGCCCGACATTGTTGCGGGCGACCCGCGCAGACCGGCCCTCACGCAGGCCGGGGCGTGTTTCCCGGCCGCGGGGCCAGCCGCCGGTCCAATCGTCGCCGGTGGATTCCGTATCCCGGCGGCGGCCGTACTGGCCGGGCGCGGACGACCGTTTCGGCTCCAGCCGCTGCCAGTCGATGAGATGGTCCGGAACCTCCTGCAGGAACCGGGACTCCGGATTGAACACCGGTTGCCCCCAGGCCGAACGGACCACGGCGCGGGTGAGGTACAGGCGGCGGCGGGCGCGGGTGATACCGACGTAGGCCAGCCGTCGTTCCTCGGCCAGTTCGGCGGGATCGCCGAGGGCCCGCAGATGCGGGAACTGCCCGTCCTCCCAGCCGGTGACGAAAACCACCGGGAACTCCAGGCCCTTGGCGGTGTGCAGGGTCATCATGGTCACCATGCCCGACCCTTCGTCGGGAATCTGGTCGGCATCGGCCACCAGTGAGACCCGCTCCAGGAACGCGGCCAGCGAACCCGGTTCGGGCTCCCCCTCCCCCGCTTCCGGTACGAATCCCTCGGCGCGGGCGGCTTCCACGGCGTTACGGGCCTCCGAACTGAATTCGCGGGCCACGCTGACCAGTTCGTTGAGGTTGTCCAGGCGTGCGCCGTCCTGCGGATCGTCCGAGGATTCCAGTTCCGCCCGGTAGCCGGTGCGGTCCAGAACGGCTTCGACCACCGCCCCGACATCCGGAAAATCGAGTTCGTCCATTTCCCCCGCGGCCCGGATCTGCTCGAGCAGCGCGACGAAACCGGCAATGGCATTGCGCGCACGGGTATTCAGCAACGCCACCTCACCGGCGGCGGCATCACGCAGGGCCTCCGCGAAACCGATACCGCGCTGTTCGGCGTGTACGGCGACACAGGCCTCGGCGCGGTCACCGATCCCGCGGCGCGGGGTGTTGAGAATCCGGCGCAAGCTCACCGCATCGTCGGGGTTCTCGAGTACCCGCAGGTAGGCGACGATATCGCGCACTTCCTTGCGCTCGTAGAACCGCACCCCGCCGACCACCTTGTACGGCAGCCCCATCCGGATGAAGATCTCCTCCAGCGCGCGGGAGTTGTTGTTGGTCCGGTAGAACACGGCGATATCGGAGTACCCGGCCTCGCCCGCGTCCACCAGCCGGTCGATCTCCCGGGCGACGAACGCGGCCTCGTCGTGTTCGTTGTCGGCGACGTACCCGGTGATCAGCTCGCCTTCACCGGCATCGGTCCACAACCGCTTGTCGCGCCGGTTGGTGTTGCGGGCGATCACGGCGTTGGCGGCGGTCAGGATGTTCTGCGTGGAGCGGTAGTTCTGCTCCAGCAGGATGGTCTCGGCATCGGGGAAATCGCGTTCGAATTCCTCGATATTGCGGATGGTGGCGCCGCGGAACGCGTAGATGGACTGGTCGGCGTCACCGACAACGCAGAGTTCACTGGGCGGTACCGACCGCGCAGACGTGGACTCGGTGTCGACGGCGGCCGCCGCGCCGGCCTCGGTATCGGCGGCTTCGGTCGCCGCCGCCGGATCCGCCGCGCCGTGGCCGACCAGTTCCCGGACCAGTACATATTGTGCGTGGTTGGTGTCCTGGTATTCGTCGACCAGTACATGCCGGAAACGCCGGCGGTAGTACTCGGCGATCTCCGGGTGTTTCTGCAGCAGGCCGACGGTCTCACCGATGAGATCGTCGAAATCCAGCGCGTTCGCGGCCCGTAGCCGCCGCTGGTACTCGGTGTAGACGCGGGCGACGATCCGCGGCAGTTCGGCATCCTCGAATTCGGCGTCCGTACTCGCCTGCTCCGGACCGATCAGCTCGTTCTTCAGGTTCGAGATGGCGGTGGCCAGCATGCGCGCCGAGAATTTCTTGGGATCCAGCTCCAGGTCCCGGCCGATCATGGTGAGCAGCCGGCGCGAATCGTCGGCGTCGTAGATCGAGAAATTCGAGTTCATCCCCGGCAGCAGCGCCGATTGGGTGCGCAGGATCCGCACACAACTGGAGTGGAAGGTCGACACCCACATGCTCGCGGCCCGCGGACCGACCAGCTCGATAACGCGCTCCCGCATCTCCGCCGCGGCCTTGTTGGTGAACGTGATGGCCAGCACCTGGCCGGGGGTGACCCCACGCTCGGCCAGCAGGTACGCGATCCGGCGGGTGAGCACCGCGGTCTTACCCGACCCCGCCCCGGCCACGATCAACAGCGGCCCTCCGCTGTGCAGTACGGCCGCACGCTGCTGCGGATTGAGGCCTTCCAGCAGTTCCGCGGAGCGCCGCTGCGCCGTCTCGGTACGCTGCTGGGCCTGCTCGGCCTGTACCCGCCGCTGCAGCGCCGCCAGCCCGCCCTGTGCCCCGCCGCTCGCCGGGGTGCCGGTCACCGGCGGACGCGGCGGGACGCCCGCCGTTTCCAGCCCGGGTAGCGTCGGCGCGTCCGGACCGTGCTCGTCCGCGCCGGAACCCGAGCGACCGGCGGCCGAGCGCTGAGGGCGGGAATGCGAATCCGAACGAGTTGCAGCCGTGGTGTCCATCGGTTGTTCACGCTACCGCTACGCCCCGACTCGATCGAACACTCGGACGAAAACGCAGGCCGCTCCCGGCGCCGGGCACGCAATCTTGACTTTGCAAGCCCTCCGGGGCGTGGCAAACTGGCAGCATGGTTTGCCCTTTTGTGAAACAACCGCTCCGGCTGTGTGCACAGCGGGACCACAGCCCGGGCACCTGAGGCCGGAAGGGGCAGGTAGGGGGTAACGGGACTACCAGACCCATCGGGTCTGTTTCACGGTGAAGGAACTCTGGACCGGTAACGCGAAGCGGTGCGGCGGCGATCCAGGTTCTGACACGAGGAGATGAATGATGAGCACACCCGCCACGGCGACCGGGTCGGATTCGACAACCGGCACGGAATCGGAGCTCCCTCGGACCGAAGCCGAGATCGAGAAGCTTCGTAAGGAAATCGACCAGCTCGATGCGGAGATCCTGGCGGCGATCAAACGCCGGACCGAGGTCTCCCGCGTTATCGGCCGCACCCGGATGGCCTCCGGCGGTACCCGGCTGGTGCACAGCCGGGAGATGAAGGTGCTGGAACGCTTCAGCGAGCTGGGCCAGGAGGGGCATACGCTGGCGATGCTGCTGTTGCGGCTGGGTCGCGGCCGGCTCGGCCGGTAGGCCCACCGAAACCACACGCGGCGGCCCGCAGACCGCCGCACTGCCGCGAACCGCCCCGGGTGTAGACGCCCCGGGGCGGTCGTATATCGCGGCTCAGGTCATCGCGATGTACTTCGTGGACAAATATTCCTCGATCCCCTCGGTTCCGCCCTCCCGGCCGAAGCCGGAGGCCTTCACACCACCGAAGGGCGCGGCGGGGTCCGAGATGACGCCACGATTGACTCCCACCATGCCGCTCTCCAGGCCTTCCGCGACCCGCAGCGCCCGGTCGAGATCCCGCGTGTAGATATAGCTGACCAGCCCGTATTCGGTGTCGTTGGCGGCGGCCAGCCCCTCGTCTTCGGTATCGAAGGCGATGATCGGGGCGACCGGGCCGAACACCTCCTCGCGCAGGATCCGGGCGCCGTCGGGGATATCGGTGAGGATGGTCGCCGGGTAGAACCAGCCCGGGCCGCCCGGTGCCTTACCGCCCAGGCGCACGGTCGCACCGGCGGATACCGCGTCGTCGACCAGCTCGGATACCGTGCTGAGCTGCTCGGAGTTGATCAGTGGGCCCAGGGTGGTGTCCGGGTCGGTACCGGGTCCCATCCGGACCTGCTCGTTCATGGCCGCGGCGAATTTATCGGTGAACTCGGCCAGCACCCCACGCTGCACATGGAACCGGTTCGCCGCCGTACAGGCCTCCCCGCCGTTGCGCAGTTTCGCCAGCATGGCCCCCTGGACAGCGGCGTCGATATCGGCATCGTCGAACACCACGAACGGTGCGTTCCCGCCGAGCTCCATCGAGGTGCGCAGCAGACCGCGCGCGGATTTCTCGACCAGCGTCCGGCCGACCTCGGTGGATCCGGTGAAGGTGAGTTTGCGCAGCCGGGGATCCTCCAGCAGCGGCTGGGTCACCGCACCGGAGCGCCGGGAGGTGATCACCGACAGCACACCCTCGGGCAGCCCCGCCTCGGCGCAGAGTTTCGCCAGCAACAGCATTGTGAGCGGGGTGGCCGACGCCGGTTTCACGATCATGGTGCAGCCCGCGGCGAGGGCCGGGCCGATCTTGCGGGTCCCCATGGCGAGCGGGAAATTCCACGGCGTGATGGCCAGGCACGGCCCCACCGGCTGTTTGTGCACGAGGATCCGGCCGGTCCCCGACGGGGCATGCAGATAGCGGCCGTTGATCCGCGCCGCCTCCTCGCTGAACCAGCGGAAGAACTCGGCGCCGTAACGCACCTCGTTGCGGCTCTCCGGCAGAGCCTTGCCCATCTCCAGTGTCATCAGCAACGCGAAATCCTCCGCCTGCGCGGTGATTCGCTCGAACACCGCCCGCAGGATCTCGCCCCGCTCCCGCGCCGGAGTCGCCGCCCAGTCCGCCTGGGCCGCCGCGGCGGCATCCAGCGCACGCACGGCGTCCTCGGGGGTGGCGTCCGCGACCTCGGCGATCACTTCCCCGTTCGCGGGATTGTGCACTGCGAACGTGCCGCCACCGGTGGCATCGACGGGGCCGCCGATCCACAGCTGCTTCGGTACAGAATCGAGTACGTCGGTTTCTGAGGCCATACGCCTCAGCCTAGGTCGCATCCGGCCGAATATCCCTGGCTCGCGAAGACAGTTTCCTGGCGGCGCCTCCGACGCGTCACCGGCAGAGCTTGTACGCTCGGCTGGTGTGAGCGTCGACATCACCGCATCGGCGGCATGGCGGAAATTGCAGGATCATCACGAGGCGATCGCCGCCCTCCGGCTCAGGGATCTGTTCGCCGACGATCCGGCGCGTGGCCGTGACCTGAGAGTGACCGCCGGTGATCTGCTGATCGATTACAGCAAACACCGGATCACCCGGGAAACATTGCGCCTGCTGGTCGAATTGGCGGACGAGGCCGGGGTGGCGGCGCAGCGGGACCGGATGCTGCAGGGCCGCCATATCAACACCTCCGAGGATCGCGCGGTCGGGCATACGGCGTTGCGGCTACCGCCGGGCAGTTCGGTGACGATCGACGGCGAAGACGCCGGTGCCGCGGTCCACGAGGTGCTCGACCGGATGCGCGCTTTCGCCGACGCCGTCCGTTCCGGACAGTGGCGCGGCGCCACCGGGCAACGGATCCACACCGTGGTCAATATCGGTATCGGCGGTTCGGATCTCGGTCCGGTGATGGTGCATCAGGCACTGCGGCACTATGTGGACGCCGGGATCGACGCCCGTTTCGTATCCAATGTCGATCCGGCCGATCTGGTAGCGAAACTGGCCGGTCTGGACCCGGCCACCACCCTGTTCATCGTCGCCTCGAAAACCTTCTCCACCCTGGAGACCCTGACCAACGCGACGGCCGCCCGCCGCTGGCTGACCGGCGCGCTGGGGGTGGACGCGGTGGCGAAACACTTCGTGGCGGTTTCCACGAACGCCGAGCGGGTGGCCGAATTCGGGATCGATACGGCCAATATGTTCGGCTTCTGGGATTGGGTCGGCGGCCGGTACTCGGTGGATTCGGCCATCGGGCTGTCGGTGATGGTCACGGTGGGCCCGGATCGGTTCGCCGAGTTCCTGGCCGGTATGCACACCATGGACCGCCATTTCGCGACAGCGCCGCCGGAAACCAACGCGCCGATGCTGCTGGCGTTGCTGGGCGTGTGGTACTCGAATTTCTTCGGCGCCCAATCCCGTGCGGTACTCCCGTATTCGAACGATCTGGCCCGGTTCCCGGCCTATCTACAGCAGCTCACCATGGAGTCGAACGGTAAATCGGTGCGCGCCGACGGCACCCCGGTGACGACCTCCACCGGTGAGATCTTCTGGGGCGAACCGGGCACCAACGGCCAGCACGCGTTCTATCAGCTGCTGCACCAGGGGACCCGGCTCATTCCCGCCGATTTCATCGGATTCGCCCGGCCGACCGACGATCTGCCCACCCGCGACGGCACCGGCAGTATGCACGACATCCTGATGAGCAACCTGTTCGCGCAGACCAAGGTGCTCGCTTTCGGGAAAACCGCCGAGGAGATCGCCGCGGAGGGCACGCCCCAGGAACTGGTGCCGCACAAGGTGATGCCCGGGAACCGCCCGAGCACAACGATCCTGGCACCGCAATTGACACCCGCGGTACTCGGGCAACTGATCGCACTCTACGAACACCAGGTGTTCGTAGCAGGGGTTGTCTGGGGTATCGACAGTTTCGACCAGTGGGGTGTGGAACTCGGTAAGCAGCAGGCGCTCGAGCTGGCGCCGTTGCTCACCTCGGCCGAAGCCCCCGCGCCCCAGGGCGATTCCTCGACGGACATCCTGATCCGCTGGTACCGCGACAACCGCTGACCTTCGCTCGCAGCGGCGAACGCCTTTACGCCGTCGTCCCGCCATGATCGTCCGTCACCACGGGACCATCGGCAGGCCGATACGCCACGCGGTATCCGCGGCGAGCCGGTGGAGCTCGGTGGCATCCGGTACCCGCGCGGGATCGAGACTTGCCAGCGTCAGCAGATAGTCGTCGCGGAACCGGCACAGGTAACCGGACAACCGGGTCCGCGGGCGGCGCGCGTAGGTCAGCCCCGGATGGATGGCGCGGGCGGCGACACCGGTGCAGTCGTGCGGGCCGAGGGCGTGCAGCGGCGCCGGTATCGGGCCGATATTCGAGCACAGGATGTCGCGTTCCCCGGCACCCCGGGACAGCAGATACGCCACCCGATCCGGGACGAGATGCAGGAATTCCTCCGGTAGGCCGCCGGGGCTCGAGATCCGGCGTTCGTAAGCGGCGCGGCTCTTCGCGCGGATCGCGCCGGGATCGTCACCGGGGGCAACGACGATCTCGGTCATCGCGAGATCGTTGTCGATCCGGGGTTCGTCGCGGGTGTCCACCGGCAGGCTCGCCACGATCCCCCGTTCGGGAAAACCGCTGGTCCACAGCAGGTTCGCCACTAACCAGATGAACAAGCTGTTCGGTGTACCGCCGCTTACCGCGGCTACCCGATCCCATTCCCGGGCGGGACAGCGCAGCACGAGCGCCGGCACCGGCAGGTCGGCGTGCGCGACGGCGGGACCGACAGGATCGCTGGAATCTGATTCGGACGCGCGATCACCGCCTCGGGATTCGCGGGATTCGCCGGATTCGCGGACGGTGGCGCGGTTGCCTGTCTCGCCGGGGCTGCTGACCACGACAGACCCCGCCCTGTATCCGGCCGAGTCGGCAGGGGACCCTGACGGCGCGTTTCTCGCCGGATCCGAAGCGGTGCACAACTCTGCGGGTCCGTTTTCCCTGTCTGACCGGTTTCCACCGGGCATCCCTGCCGGCATTTCATGCCGCCGCCAGAGTCGAACACGCTCCGCGGTCAGCGCTCGACGGAGTGCGGTCCGCGCGGCACGGACGGTACCGGCAAGGACCGTGGCGCAGGTTTCGGCGGCATCGACCCAGTCCGACTCCGGATCGCCGCCCGGTTGCGCACTGCCGCCGGTGCGGTTGTCGCGGCCCGGCGCGGGTTCGCAGCCCGGCCCGGATTCGCGCTCTGGCCCGTTTTCGGCCGGCACTCCGAGCGCCTGCTCAACAGCGATAACCAGTCCCCGGGCGTCGGCGAGAACGTGTGAACAGGTGAGGGCGACGACCGTGCCACCGTCGGTGAGCGGCGCCGCCGACAGGCGCCAGCCGGGACCGCGCCATGGATCCAAGGCTGCACCCTGTCCGTCTGCCCACGGCAAGATGTCATCCACCCGGACTGGTGCCGACGCCATATCGAGCGGGTGGGCGCGAGTACTGGTCTGCCAGCGGTCCCGGGCGCCGGGAATTCGGGACCGAACGACCCGGCGGCCGAGCGGGCCCACGCGCAGGGCGTCGTGCAACCGGTCGAGCCGGGCGCGATCCACCGGGTCCGCCGTCCGCCACAGCCCCTGGAGCGCTATGGGCGTACCCATACCCTGATGGGTCCGCAGAAAGATACCGTCGATAACGCTCAGCCGGCGCATCAGCTCAGGCTAGCCATCCGCGCCGGCGGCGTTCAGTCCGGCGGAAGCTCGCGGGCGAAGAAGTCGACGGCGTAGTCGACCCCGCCTCGCTGGGGTACATCGTGACCGGCCTCGAGGATTCGGAGCTGGTGCTGGGTTCCGTTCATCAGGAACTGGCCGGTGAGGGCGAGGGTGAACGGTAGCGGGACGACGGTGTCGTAGGCGCCGTGGACGATCAGGATCGGGTCCCGGTAGCCGCTGACCGGCACGCTCATATAGTCGCGCATCACCGGCGCGAATTCGGGGTCGTTGAGCGGTCGCTGCAACATGGCGCCGATCTCCGCATCGGCCAGCATTTCGGCGGTACCGGAATTGCACGCGGTGCCGAGTTCACCGACGAAATCCTGCCCGGCCGGGGTCAGGTAGTCGTCGATATCCACGCCGGCACCGGCCATACCGGCCAGCACCATGGTGACGGCGCGCCCCGGGAAGCCCGGCATCTCGGGCTGGTCGGGACGGGAGCGGAGGAAAACGGTCTCCATATTGCTGACCGGTGCCAGGGCCACGGTGCCGTGGAAATCGAGTTCGGGCGCGTACTCCGCGGCGTACCGGCCGGTGCCGAGCGCGGCGTGACCACCCTGCGAGAATCCCGCGACCCCCCAATCGGCGGAGAGTTCGGCGAAGGCGCTGCGGGTGGCGCGTACCGCGTCGATGGTGGCAGTGGCGGCGGTGGCGGTCTGCAGGTACGGGTGCGGGCCCGAGGAGCCCGGGCTCAAACCGATGTAGTCGGGTGCGACCACTGCGTAGCCCTCGTCGTTGAACCGGCGCACCACCGGACCCGTCTCCTGCTCCAGTTCGGGGGAACCGGTCAGCCCGCACTGCTGGCCCACACCGGAGGTGCCGTGATCCCAGGCGATGACCCGCCGGCCACCCTCCGGAACGGGACCGTCCGGGATCCGCACGACGGCTTCCGCGGCGACGAGTCGCCCGCCGGGGCCCGTGGTGACGTAACCGATGCGATGAACCTCGTCGAGTCCGCCCCATTCGCGGTCGAGCGGTTCGGCCGAGAGCAGGAGTCCGGGGTGCCAGGCCGAATCCGCATGGGCGACGACCGGCAGTCCGGCGCACAACGCCGCGACCAACGTCAGAACCCCCACGATTGTCCGGACTACGCGCACCAGCCCTCTCCTCTATCTCACGGCGGCCCAGTACATGATCGCAGCAATCGGGACATCCCGCGTATACGGTGGCGTATTCGCGCCGGTAGCCCGGGCGTGTCCCTGCGTCAGCGGACAGGCGGTGCGATCTGCCAGTGTTTTTCCAGGGCACCGGCGATATCGGGTAACACGGTTACGGGAATCCTCTTGTGCCGCAAGATATTCCGGATTTCGGTGATCTGCTCCCGTTTCCGCAGGTCATAGGCGCCGGATACCGGTCCGGACACCGGCGGAATGGAAAGCAGAATCAGCTCGCTGTGCAATTCCTCACCCCCGGTCAGATCCAGCGCGAGCGACCATCGCGACCGTTCGTCCAGACCGAACCGCCCGGCGACCACCCGGTCCCATTCGATACTGGTCACCGACCACGGCGTACGCCGGTGAATCGCGTCTTCGGTCAGCACGACGGCATCCCGCTTGAACAGGGCGAACAGGGCCGCCACAGCGAGCAGCGCCCCGAGCACCAGCCCGGTGAAGACGCGGCCGGCCCCGAACAGCAGCACCGTCGGCACAGTCACGGCCACCATGACCGCCGTCGCAGCCAGACCGTAACCCAGCACCCGCCCGGTGGGCACCACACCCGCGTGCACCCTGTGCATACCGACTCCACTCACCCGAGAACACGTGTTGCCGGCCACACGGTACCGGATCGCCAGCCCCGGAGCGGGGGGTCGCGGCACCCACTCAGTGCAGGGCTACGGCGGCCTCGGCGGAGTAGACCTGGAAAGTCATGCTCTGCTGGAAATACAGCTGGACGGTGTCGGCATCATGGCAGAGGTAGCCGATGGACAGGTCCTGACCGAGGGTGAGGTCGAAATCCCCGCCTCGGGTGGTGAGCACGAAGGCCCCGTCGATAGCGGGCGCCCAGATGATCTCCCCGTCGGGTACGAGGCGTTCCAAATGGGTGCGCAGCGGATGGCCGTGGTTGGAAGTCTCGCTGACCTTGGTGTAGAGGTCGGCGCTGAGCAGTACCGAATACGGCCCGTCGACCCCGGCCAGCCGCAACTGGCTCACTGCCAGGGCGATCACCTCGGGCACCCCGAACACATCGTCGGGTAGTGCGATCGCCCGGTTCGACGAGGCCGCCCGGATACCGGTGATCCCGGCGGCGGCGTAGCCCTCGAAAACGGCCCGGTCCTCGGCGAAGGCGATCTTGCGGGCGGCGTCCTTGACCGGGTCCAGGTCGGTGTCCTGGGCGCCACGCTCGACATTGTCGAGTTCCTCCCGCGACAGCGTGAACGGCACCCGCAACTCCACCAGCGGCGCGACCACCCGCTGCCGCGCCACGACCCCGTCGTTCGGGGCGGCGATGGACGTGGTGTGGCCGAGACCGCGCGCCGAATAGTCGGTGCCGTGCGGTCCGGACAGGTCCACCACCCGGCGGCCGGCGTTATGCCGTTTGAACGTCCGCGCGGACTCCTCTTCGATAACGGCCCAGGCCGCGTCCGTGATCGGCGCGAGCTCACGATGCAGGTTGTTCATACGTTGCTGCTCCTTTTCAATGTGCCGATACCGAGTGAACCGTCCGCGCTCGGCGCCGGACCCGGCTGTACCGCCGTTTTCCCGACCGGTTCCGCCGCGGTATCCGCCGCCGGCGGCGCGGGCAGATCGTCGAAGAAATCCTGCGGCGGAACGAAGAACAGGGTGCCGGTGACGGCGGTGGAGAAATCCAGGATTCGGTCGTGGGTGGCCTCGTCGGTGCCGAGGAACATCCGCTCCAGCATGATCTCGGTGGTCCGGGGCGTCGCCGAATAGCCGACGAAATAGGTGCCGAATTCGCCCTCGCGGATACTCCCGAAGGGCATATTCGCGCGCAGGATCTCCCGCTCGGTACCGTCGGGCTCGATCACCTGGTTCACCGCGATATGCGAATCCGCGGGTTTATCCGCCTCGTCGAGTTCGAAATCCTCGAGTTTGGTCCGGCCGATGACCCGCTCCTGCTCCTGCACCGGCAGGGCCCGCCAGGCCGGCAGATCGTGCAGATACTTCTGCACGATCACATAGCTGCCGCCGGTGAAGTCCGGATCGCCGGCCCCGATCAGCGCGGCCGCACCGGCGGCCGAATCGGGTAGCGCACCCTCGGGGTTCTCGGTGCCGTCGACGAATCCCAGCAGATCGCGCTGTTCGAAATACCGGAAGCCGACGGTTTCGTCGACGATCGTGCCCACCCCGGCCAACCGGTCGCCGATGGCCATCGCCAATTCGAAACAGGCGTCGTGCGCCTGGGCGCGGATATGGAACAGCAGATCGCCCGGGGTCGCGGGGGCGTGGTGCAGCGGGCCGTCGTATCCGGGGAATTCGTGCAGTTCGGCCGGGCGGGGGCCGCCGAAGAGCCGGTCCCATGCCGCCGACCCGATACCGGTGATGCATCCCAGCCCGGCACCCGGGAGCCGGAAACCGATCGCGCGCCGCAGACCCGGCAGCTCGGCCAGCAGATCCCGCGCCACCGCCTCACCACCGGGTTCGATGGTGGCAACGAGGAAATGCGCGGCCGGGGTGAGTGGTTCGAGTATCGGCTGCGGCTGCCCCATAGGCGATCACATTACCGGCGGGCCGCCCCGGCCCCGCATATTCCCGGTGGCTACTTGGCCACAGTCAGCAGAAAGGCCACATCGTCGATCGCCAGCACACTGTGCCGGGCCTTGGGCACCACCAGCAGATCGCCGGACGACCCTTTCCACTCGTTGTCCCCACTGTTCAGAGTGAGGGTGCCGGAGAGAACCTGCAGGGTGGCCTCACCCTGATTGTCGTGCTCGGCCAGACTCTGCCCGGCGCACAATCCGACAACCGTCTGGCGTAACGAATTGGCATGCCCGCCGTAGATGGTCTGGGAACTGCGGCCACTGGTGGTGGTCGCGGCGATCTTGAGCTGCTGCCGGGCCACCGCTGTCAGCGATTTCTTGTCCATGAACCGCCTTTCGCCTCCACGTACCCGCGACCGGGCTGATGATCGCGGGGTCGTATCGCCGAGTATGCCCGACCCGGACGCGGCATTCCCGCGTTTCTCCGAGCTGTGCTCCTTTTGCGGCCGGGCGACACACTTCCGGCCCCGGCCCGCAATGTGCTCGGCATGCCGGGTCGCCCGGGTAACGCGCTCCGGACATCCGACGGCGCCATCCAGCAGCACGCTGGGGCGGCCCCGCCGGTCAGCGGGTGAAGCGGCGGATGCGGTAGCGCAGGCCGCCGGACGATTCCAGCCAATCCTGCGCATCGGCGGAATGCCATTCGGGCCCGAGCTCGGGGGCGAAGGCATCCCCGTGCACCTCGGTATCCACCTCGGTGATCAGGAGTTCGGTCGCATACGGCAGCGCGGCGCGGTAGACCTCGCCGCCGCCCATCACCCAGGTGGTCGCGGGGGCGGCCAGGTCGAGGGCTGCCGGAACGGAACCGGCGGTTTCGGCCCCCTCGGCCGACCAAGCCGCCTGCCGGGTCACCACGATATTGCGGCGTCCGGGCAGCGGCCGGAAACGCTCCGGGAGCGATTCCCAGGTCCGCCGGCCCATCACCACGGGATGACCGGTGGTCGTCTGCCGGAAGAGCGCCATATCTTCGGGCACCCGCCACGGGATGGTGTTGTCCACCCCGATCACTCCGTCGGGCGTCTGCGCCCAGATCATGCCGATAACGCGACCCGGTGCGGTCATACCGCCACCGGAGCCTTGATCGCCGGGTGATGCCGGTAGTCCAGTATCCGCACGTCCTCGTACCGGTAGTCGAACAGCGACGCGGCCCGGGCGAGGTCGAGCTCCGGAAATGGGTAGGGGCTGCGGGTCAGCTGTTCGGCGACCTGTTCGCGGTGATTGTCGTAGATATGGCAGTCACCGCCGGTCCAGATGAAATCGCCGGGTTCGAGCCCGCTCTGCTGGGCCACCATCACCGTGAGCAGGGCGTAGCTCGCGATATTGAACGGCACCCCGAGGAACAGGTCGGCGCTGCGCTGGTACAGCTGGCAGGACAACCGGCCGTCGGCGACATAGAACTGGAACAGGGCATGGCAGGGTGCCAGCGCCATCCGGTCGAGTTCGGCCACGTTCCAGGCCGAAACGAGCATGCGCCGGGAGTCCGGATCGGTCCGCAGGGTGTGCAGTACCTGCGCGATCTGGTCGATATGGCGGCCGTCGGGCGCCGGCCAGGACCGCCACTGCACGCCGTAGACCGGCCCCAGCTCACCGTCGGCGCCCGCCCATTCGTCCCAGATGCTGACCCCGTGCTCCTGCAGCCACTGCACATTGGAATCCCCGCGCAGGAACCACAGCAGCTCGTACACGATCGATTTGAGATGGACTTTTTTGGTGGTGATCAGCGGGAAACCGGCGGAGAGGTCGTATCGGAGCTGATGCCCGAACACGCTGCGGGTCCCGGTTCCGGTGCGGTCCGCCTTGGCGGTACCGGTATCCAGTACCCGCCGCAGGAGGTCCTCGTATTGGGTATCGGGAACGCGGTCCGCGTTTCGGGTGCTCGCCGCGCTCGCACCGGGATCGCCGGCCACACCCGCCGTACTATTCGTTGCGCTCGCCACGGGCCGAGCTTAACTCCCCGCACGCGCGCCGCCGCGCAACGGCCCGCAGCGCACACCACGGAGACGGTCCCAGGTCAGCGCACACAGTGCGCGGGCACAGATCCGGATGATCGATGACTGCCCCGGGCCGCAAACCCGCAATCGAACCGGCGAAAGCGCGACCGGCGCCCGGTCACGCCGAGCCCTGTGCCGCCACCGGCGACGAGTGGCGACCCCCGCGTCGGCGCAGCGGTGCACCGCTGGGGCGCAGCAATCTGCTGCGGCCTGCGGTTCGTGCGGTGGTCCGCGGCCGCAGCGCTCCGGCCGGCCGCCAGGAGTACGAGCGTCCCGTTCGGATGCCGCCCCCTCCGGCCTGCCAAGCTGACCCCATGCGGAAGCTGTATGTGATCGGTATCGGTGCCGGTGACCCCGATCAGGTGACGATGCAGGCCGTCAAGGCCCTGCGGGAGGTCGACGTCTTCTTCGTCATGGGCAAGGGTGCCGAGAAACAGCAGCTCGTGGATGTGCGCACCGCGATCCTCGACGAGCATGCCGGTCGGCCCTACCGGATCGTCGAGATACCCGACCCGCCGCGCGACCGCGCACCGTCCGATTACAACGCGACCGTGCTCGACTGGCACGAACGCCGTTCGCTACTGCTGGAGGAGGCGTTCGCCGGCACCGAGGGGGTGGGGGCGATCCTGGTGTGGGGGGATCCGGCGCTCTACGACAGCACCCTGCGGATGGTGGAGCGGGTCCTGGCCCGCGGCACACTGGCCTTCGACTACACCGTGATCCCCGGCGTGACCAGCGTGCATGCCCTCGCGGCCCGGCATCGGATCGTCCTGCACCGGATCGGCGAACCGGTGCACATCACCACCGGGCGCCGGTTGCGCGACGAGGGCATGGGCGGCGGGGCGACGGTAGTCATGCTCGACGCCGACTGTGCGTTCACCTCAGTCCCCGGCGACACCTACATCTGGTGGGGCGCCTACCTCGGAATGCCGGACGAAACGCTGTGCCACGGCCGGGTCGGCGAGATCGGCGCGGAAATCGTGCGCCGGCGCGCGGAGTTGCGGGCACGCAAAGGCTGGATCATGGATATCTATCTGCTGCGCCCGGTTGAATGAGCTGGTAATCGGCCTGCGGGTCGTAGCATGGCTCCCATGACCGAACAGGACATACTCGGGCGGATCAAGGAACTGGTCGACCACGAGCACGACCTGCGGTCGCGGGCCTCACGCGGGGAGCTCGATCCCGATGTGGAGCGGCGCCGGCTGGCAGAGGTGGAGGTCATGCTCGATCAGTGCTGGGATCTGCTCCGGCAGCGACGGGCCCGTATCGATCGCGACGAATCCCCCGACGAGGCTGCGCCACGACCACCGGGACAGGTCGAGGGATACCTGCAGTAGGCCGCCGCGATGACCGGAATAGACTCGGCGGCAACGGAATACGATGTCATCGTCGTTGGTGGCGGCCCGGCCGGTGAGAATGCCGCCGCCTATGCGATCGCGGGCAGCGACCGCACCGCGGCCATTGTGGAACGCGAACGGGTCGGCGGGGAATGCTCGTACTGGGCCTGTATCCCCAGTAAGGCGCTGCTGCGCCCGGGTCATGTACTGAGTTCCGCGCGCGGCCTGCCCGGGGTCGAAGCCCGCGGCCCCGATGTGGGCGCGGTACTACGCCGGCGCGACGAATTCGTCCACGCCCGCGACGGCGGCCACGACGATTCGGGCCAGCTCGACTGGGCCGCGCAACAGGGCATCGACGTGATCCGCGGCGCCGGCCGGCTCGCAGGCGAACGCAGGGTCCGGATCGGCGAACACGAACTGCACGCCCGCCTGGCCGTGGTGCTCGCGACCGGCAGCCGGGCGTCCGTACCCGATATCCCCGGCCTACGCGAGGCCCTGCCCTGGACCTCACGTGATGTGACCAACCTGCGCGAGATCCCGAAACGAGTGGTGGTGATCGGTGGCGGCGTGGTGGCCTGCGAGGCGGCGACCTGGTTATCGGCGCTCGGCGCCGAAGTGACCGTCCTGGTGCGCGGAAACCGGCTGCTCACCGGTGTCGAACAGTTCGCCGGGGAACGGGTGGCCGAGGCGCTCACGGCCCGCGGCGTGAATATCGCGTTCGGGACCGGCCCGCAGCGGGTCCGGCGCCCGGCGGCGGCGGACCACGGGGAAGGCAGGATCCACGGCGGACCGGTCACGGTGCACGCCGAGGGGCCCGGCGGTGAGACCACCGTGCTCGCCGACGAAATCGTCGTGGCCACCGGCCGTACCCCGAACGGCGACGATATCGGCCTCGACACGGTCGGGCTGGAGCCGGGACATGTCGAGGTGGACGATCAACTGACCGTCACCGGAGTACCCGGTGACTGGCTGTATGCCGTCGGCGATATCAACCACCGTGCCGCACTCACTCATATGGGCAAGTACCAGGCGCGCGTATGCGGCGATGTGATCGCGGCCCGGGCCGCGGGCCGGCCGCTGACGGATCCCCGATACCGCGCCAGCGCGGACAGATATGCTGTCACCCAGGTTGTTTTCACCGATCCCGAAGTCGCCGCTGTGGGGCTCACCGCCGATGCCGCCCGCCGTGCGGGGCACGATATCCGCACGGTGGAACTGGATATCGAGGTCGCGGGTTCGGCGCTGACCCGCGACGACTACAGCGGCCACGCCGCGCTGGTTGTCGACAACACCACCGACACTCTGCTCGGTGCCACCTTCGTGGGTCCCGATATCGGGGAACAGTTACATGCCGCCACGATCGCGGTCGCCGGGCGGGTTCCGTTGGAGGCGCTGTGGCACGCGGTGCCGGCGTTCCCCGCGGTGAGCGAATTCTGGTTACGACTGTTGGAGACCGACCGGTCGTCGTTACCATCGGCCACATGAGCGAGTCAGTCCCGGAGCCGGCAGCGGAGCGTATCGGCGGAGGGCCTTCGCCGATATCCGGCGGGCACGTCACCGAACAGGTCACCACTGCGGACGGTATCGTCCGAGGTGGGCGGGGTCGCCGCGTCCGGTACTGGCGATCGCTGCCCTACGCCGCGCCACCCGTCGGCGACCTGCGGTTCCGCGCTCCGCAACCGGTACAGCCGTGGACCGATATCCGCGATGCCACCTATTTCCGGGCGGCGGGGATCCAGCCCAGCTTCGGTGTCCGGATCGGTCCGCGCAAGTTGCAGGAGATGAGCGAGGATTCACTGACACTCAATGTCGTGGCTCCCGTTTCTGCCGCTGTCCGGCCGCGGCCGGTGATGGTGTTCATCCACGGCGGCGGCAACCTGTTCGGCACCTCCGCGCTGCGCCTCTACGGCGGGGTGCAGCTGGCGGCCGACGGCGATGTGGTCGTGGTGTCGATCAACTACCGGCTCGGCGCGTTCGGGTACGCCGATTTCTCCGAATTCTCCACGCCCGGCAGCCCGTACGAATCGAACCTGGGCCTGCGCGATCAGATCGCCGCGCTGCGCTGGGTGCAGACCAATATCGCCGAATTCGGCGGGGATCCCGGCAATGTGACGATCTTCGGTGAATCGGCCGGAGCCCACGCCGTTCTCAGTCTGATGGCCACTCCGTCCGCCGCCGGCCTGTTCCACCGCGGTATCGCCCAGAGCGCGCCCGCGGATTGGGGTTTGACGACGGCCGAGGCGAGTGAATTCGCCCACCGGGTCCTGGCCGAACTCCGGATGGCCCCGGCGGATGCGAACCGGCTGCTGCGCGAAGTGGATCCGCACGATATCCGGCGCGCGTTCAACCGGGCATCCAATGCGTCCATGGCCGAATGCCCGGGCTTCTTCCCCGCCGCGCCGGTGGCCGATGGGGATCTTCTGCCGCGCACTCCGATCGATGCGTTCGCCGAGGGATATACCCATCGGGTTCCGCTGATCATCGGCACCTGCCGTAACGAGGGTGCCCTGTTCAACCGGTTCACCGATTCCCTGCCCACCCGGCCCGAGCGGCTGAAGCGTGCGCTCTCGGTCGCCGGTCCGGACCGCTATCCCCAGGTGTTCTACACCTATCCCGGTTTCCCCGGGGAGGCGGCGGCCATCCGTGCGGGCGGCGACTACTTCTTCTGGCGGCCCTCGCTGGAGGTGATGGAGGGACACAGCCGGCACAGTCCTACCTACGCCTACCGCTACGATTTCGCGCCCCGGCTGCTGCAGCTGTACAAACTGGGCGCGACCCACGCAACCGATCTGCTGCCCACCTTCGGTGCCGTCTACGAACCGTGGAGCCGGGCATTGACCATCGGCGGCAGTCGGCGCGGCCTGCTGGCGGTGACCCGCCAGATCCAGGACAACTGGTTGAACTTCGCGCGCACGGGCGAGCCGCTGCCGGTGTGGCCGCGCTACACCGAAGCGGAACGCAGCACGCTGATCATCGACGATCCCGGCCGGGTGGACAACGATCCCGACAGCTTGCAGCGCAAGCTGTGGGCGGGAGTGCGGGCGCCCCAACTGGTGCCGGCGGGCAGCGTTACCCCGGCAACTTCGGCCGGCGGCCGCGCCGCAACACCCGGCGCCGCCGCAGCAACCACCGGCGGTGCCACCGAGAGTGAGGCAGGTGGCGACGGCACGCTGCTGGGGAAGATCACCTCGGAGAACGCGGCGGGAACCCCGACCGAAGTTGCGGCCACAGTTGCGGAGAAGCTCGCCGACAGCGTCGAGCCGCCCACCACCGGCGAAACCGGGCGCCGCACCGCCGGAACCGACAGCGACGCGAAAACCCCCACCGAGACCGGCTCGGAAAGCGGGTCGGACGATGGCGCGGACCCGGTCCTGGAATCCGGGCGAGCGGCGTCGCCGGCCACTTCGGACCGGAACTCCGCCGACTGACCGGTCGATACTGTCACCGGTTGTGCTCGTACAGGTCTCGGTTCGGGCCTACTTCAGCAGCCGCGACATCCGGCGATCGGCGAGGATCTTCCCACCGGTCTGGCAGGTCGGACAGTACTGGAACGACCGGTCCGTGAACGCGACCTCACGGACCGTATCCCCGCATACCGGGCAGGGCATACCGGTGCGGCCGTGCACCCGCATACCCGAACGTTTCTCCCCCTTGAGCCGCGCGGCGTCCTGCCCCACCGACCGGGCGACCGCATCCGTGAGCACCGAGCGCAGGGCGTCGTAGAGCGCGGACAGCTTGGCGGCCGGCATGGTCTTCGCGGTGGCGAACGGGGAGATCCGGGCGGTGTGCAGTATTTCGTCGGAGTAGGCGTTGCCGATCCCGGCGAGCACGGTCTGATCGACCAGCACATTCTTGATCCGGCCCGAGACCGCCCCGAGGATGGCGGCGAACTCCGGTTCGGTGACGGCGAGCGCGTCCGGCCCGAGCCGGGCGATACCGGGCACCTCCGCCGGATCGTGCACGATATAGACCGCCAGCCGTTTTCTGGTCCCGGCCTCGGTGAGGTCGAAGGCGGGTGTGGCCCCCTCCGGGGTGAAGAAATGCACCCGCAACGCCAGTGGCCCGCGGCCGGGTTTCGGCGGGCTCGCGCTCGGGTTGTCGGTCCAGCGCAACCATCCCGCCCGGGACAGATGGGTGATCAGCCACAATCCGCCGCAATCCATGCCGAGGAACTTCCCCCAGCGCGCGGCTCCCGTGACGTCGCGCCCGGACAGCGCCGTCACCGGCGGGTCGAAGGTTTTGATGGCGCTGTACGCCGCCACATCGATCCGCCCCACCACCGCACCGACCGCATGTTCCCGCAGGAACTGCGCCAGCGCCTCCACTTCCGGTAGTTCGGGCACGCGACCAGGCTACCGGGGGGCGCTGACATTCGCGGCGTCCAAACGCCGGGTGATGCCGGTACTCGTCACCGTGATCAGAGTGCCGACCACCACCAGGTCGAACGCCATCTGCACCGTGGTGGCGATCCGGGCTGCCTGGCCCGCGGCATGGATATCGCCGAAACCGACAGTTCCCAGGGTGGCGACGGTGTAGTAGAGCGCATCGCTGCGGGTGCGCAGTTCGGTGAACTGGCCGGGATCACGCATTTCGAGCACGTAGTAGAAGAGCGCGAAGAACAACACCACCAGACAGACCAGATACAGCAGACCGTCGACCCGATGGGCGGTATCGCGGCTCGCCGCCAGGAACTGCCCGATCCGGCGGTAGGCGAGCCATGCCAGCCCCGCCACACCGACGACGAACGCGACCAGGGTGACCACCCGCGTCGGCCAGTAGCCGGGGAAATCGAATCCCACCGGAACGAAGTAGTAGAACAACAGACCACACATCACGGTGCCCGCGTTACGCCACAGATGCGCCGAGCCACTGATCCGTCGAGATGCCATGCGGTCATGATCGGCCGGATCTGCGTAATCACCCGGCGGCACGCCGAAACAACAGGTCACCCGGCCGGGTGATATCGCGTCGGTCGATCACTGTGCGCAGAACGTGGAATCAGATCACCGCCGACCCTGTACCGACGGATCTCCAGCCGTCCTCGGGTCGGCCGGTGCCGCCACCGGCGGCACAGATATCGAGCGCAGGACTGTGGTTGTCTGTCGAGCGTGCTGTCGAAATTCGTCCGGGTGGGCGTGGACTCGCTCCCATGGCTCGCGACCGCCGCCGGGGCTGCCGGGGTGATATTGCATTTCAGCCCTTTATCGGCTCGCTTACCTGTTCTGGCGGCATCGGTTGCGCCGTACCTCATGTGCTTGTCGATTCTCGGGGTGATGGCGTTTCTGGGGTTGCGACGCTGGAGTGGTGCAGGGGTCGCGCTCGTCGTCGTGGCGGTGGCCGTGTGGACCCAGGTTCCGTTGTATTACGGTCGCGCCGGCGACGAGGGCGGCCGGCTGGTCCGGGTGATGCAGGCCAATCTCCTGTTCGACGGTGCGGACCCGCGGGCTTTCGTCGACCAAGTGCGGAAGCGCGATATCGAGTTGCTCACCGTCAACGAACTCACCCCGGCGGCGATCGGCACGCTCGGCGGGGCGGGTCTCGACCGGTTGCTGCCCTATCGGTACCTCTCGCCCGCCCGGACCGCGGCCGGGACCGGGATCTGGAGCCGTTACCCGCTCTCGGACACCGTCGAATACGACGGATACGTGCTGAACCAACTCTCGGCGACCGCCGCGATCCCGGACGCGGGGCCGGTTTCGATATTCGCCTTCCACCCGGTTCCCCCGGTATACGACATCGACGTCTGGGCGGACGAATTATCCCGTCTGGATACGATTCTGGAGAATGTTCCCGCGGAACGCCCGGCGATCGTCGGCGGCGATTTCAACGCGACATACGATCACGCCCAATTCCGGGCCATGCTGTCCGGACGTTTCGACAGTGCCGTCGTCCAGGCGGGTGCCGGTCATCTGGTCACCTATCCCACCGATAAACGGTGGCCGCCGCTGGTGGGGATCGACCACATACTCATCGCCGGGGGGCATGCGGTCGCGGTCGAAACCCTCGATATGCCCGGCGCGGACCATCGCGCCCTGACCGCATCGATCCGCCTGGATCGCACCTCACACTGAACGGTCGCGGACGATCTGCCGCCCGGTCCAGTCAGGGAAGTAGGTCCGCCGGGGCGAGGGTGATCTCGAACGGGCCGTGCAGCGCCGCGGTATCGCCCGCGCAGACCCGGTGGGTCTGTTCGTAGACCTGCTCGGACCCGAGCGTGTGGGCGAACAGGACCGGAAGCTCCTCCCCCGGTAGCCGGCCCTTGAACGGGTCGATCTCGAAACGCCAGTAGTGCGGGATTCCGGCGGCGGCATAAACCACCGGTTTTGTCATCCGATCCGCGAGTGTGGTGGACCCGGAAACCACCTCGACGGCCAGCCGCACCTGTTCCACAGGTATTCCCCGCGCATCCCAGGAAATCGGCCCCGCGGCCACTATCAGGTCCGGGATGGGCTCATCGTCTCCGATCAAGACGCCGACACCTTCCAGGACTACACAGTCCACTGGTACAGCACCGTCGAGAATCCGGCCCAGCCGCTGGATGAGCCACTGGTGCCGGGGTTTGGGCGCCGCATTCGAGACGAGCTGGCCATTCAACACCTCGTATCGCAATCCGTCTTCCGGCATCCGATCGAGATCGGCCGAGGTCCACCGGTCGAGTCCCGGGGCAGGCATAGCCATCGGACCACCTCCAGCTCGATTCGCCGACCGCCTACTTCCGCGGTCGCTGCCAGAATTTTAGCTTCCGTTGACCGCCATCCAACGGGATGAAGTCCCGCGGCAGCCGAGACCGCGCCCGCGACCGCCTGCCCGGGTATTACCCGGGCAGGCGGCACAGTCGGCCGCCTGCCCGGTAATGCATCCCCGCGCTCGGAACGTGCGCGGGGATGCGTGGTTCAGTCCTCTCCGGACGTGATACCGAGCCGGGCCAGCAGGTGCGGGGCGATGACGCCGAGAGCTTCGGCGGTCGTCATCTCCTCGTGTGTCGCCGGGACCGCGTATTCGGCGACCTCACCCGAGACGTACGGCCACCAGTCGCCTGCCCGGGGGCCTTCCTGCTGCGCACCGGGGGTGGGTACGTCGGCGCGGAAGAAGTCGACGACGCCGCGGAAGATGCCGGGGTCGTGGCCGGCGATCAATTCCGCGGAGCGGGCCGCGGTCCGGTACACCGTGCGGAGCCGGTCCACCGGGAGCCGCAGCAGCTCCGGGGGGATCAGTTCGTGCAGGCGGGCCAGTTCCGCGTCGCCGAGTTCGCCGACGCTGCGGTCGGTGTCCTCGGTGATGATGCCCTGCTCCAGCAGAGCGGCGCGCAGGATCGTCTCGAAAACGCCCGGGTCGACACCGGGATGACTGTCCAGCATCGCCAGCATTTCGACGTGTTCACCGGCCGCCTGCAATGCGGTGGCGACCGCGTGGGCCAGGACGCCGCCCAGCGACCAGCCAAGGAGACGGTACGGGCCGCTGGGCTGGATGCGCCGGATCTCGGCCAGGTAGCGGTCGGCGATCTCGGTCAACGAGGCCGGGTCGTAGCCGGCATCGGAGTACGCCGGCGACTGGAGACCGTAGATCGGCTGATCCGCCGGCAACAGCCGGGCGAGCCCGGTGAAGCTCCAGGCCAGTCCGTCCCTGGCGTGGATGGCGAAAATCGGGGTCGCGGAACCGGTTTCCCGGATGGGCAGGACCACCTGTAGCGCCGCTTCGGCCAGCGCATCGGCTCCGGCGGGTTCGGCGAGCCGGGCGGCGAGGCCGCCGACGGTCGCGTCGGTGAACAACCACTGCACGCTGATATCGATACCGGTCTCGGCGCCGAGCCGGGCCGCGACCTTGGTCGCGAGCAGCGAGTTACCGCCGAGCGCGAAGAACGAATCGTCCACTCCGACCCGTTCCACGCCCAAGACCTCGGCGAAGACCGCGGCAACCGTATGCTCCAGCGGGCTGCGCGGAGCGCGGAAATCGGCCTCGCCGGCGAACACCGGTTCGGGCAGGGCCCGGCGGTCCAGCTTGCCGGCCGGAGTCAGCGGGATCGCGTCGAGCACCATGATCGACGACGGCACCATATGCGAGGGCAACCGCTGCCCGGCGTAGTCGCGCAATTCGGCCGCGTCGATCGAACGCCCCGGTACGGCAACCACATACGAGACGAGAGACACTGCGCCGGCCATACTTTCGTGGCCGAGGGTGACCGCGAAATCCACCGTGTTGTGCGCCGTGAGCGCGGCATCGATCTCGCCGAGCTCGATACGGAAACCACGCACCTTCACCTGGAAATCGTTACGACCCACATACTCCACCGCCGGATCACCCGCGGCATCGCGACGCCAGCGAACTACGTCACCCGTGCGATACAGCCGGGATCCGGGCTCACCGTACGGGTCCGCGACAAAACGCTCGGCGGTCAAACCCGGCCGCGCGTGATAACCACGCGCCAGCTGGATACCACCGACATACAGCTCCCCGGCCACACCTTCGGGCACCGGATTCAACCGGTCGTCGAGAACCAGCGCCCGCATACCGCGCACCGGGCCACCGATGGTGACCGGATCACCCGGGAGCAACCGGCCACTGATATTGGTCGCGATGGTCGCTTCGGTCGGGCCGTAGGCATTGTGGAACCGGCGCTGAACGCCCTCGGGCGCGGTGGACCACTTGGCCACCAGATCTGCCGATACTGCTTCACCACCAGCGATGATGACCTGCATCCCTGCGAGGTCCGCGGGGTCCAGCGAGGCCAGTACCGACGGCGTGATGAGGCCGACCGTCACACCCTCACGGGAGATCAGCTCACCCAGTTCCGCGCCACCGTAGGTACCGGTCGGCACCACAACCAGCGCACCCGCCGAACCGACAGCCAGCAGCAGTTCCAGGATCGAGGCGTCGAACGACGGCGACGCGAACGCGAGCGCCCGCGACGCCGGAGTCAGCCGGTACCGCTCGACCTGCTCGGCACTGAAGTTGGCCAGGCCGGCGTGCGACACCACCACGCCCTTGGGCAGGCCCGTCGAACCGGAGGTGTAGATGACGTAGGCGGTGTTCGCCGGAGTCACCGGCCGTACTCGTTCCGCGTCGGTGATCGGGGTGGCGGAGTACCCGTAGATCTCGAATTCGTCGAGTACCAGCCATTCCACCGTATCCGGCAGGTCGGCCCGCGCCGAGGAGACCGTGATACCCACGGACGCACCGGAATCGGTGAGCATATGGGTGATCCGGTCTTCCGGATACGTCGGGTCGATCGGCAGGAATGCCGCACCGGACTTGGTCACGGCCCATTCGGCGAGCACCGAATCCGCCGACCGCGGCACCGCCACGGCCACCACATCCTCGGCACCGAGGCCGAGCACGATCAGCGCCCGCGCCAAGCGGTTCGAGCGCTCGTCGAACTCCTCGTAGGAGTACCGGCGACCCTCGAACACCACAGCCGGCGCCGACGGATCGACCGCCACCGCGGCCGCCAGCAACTCCGGCAAGGTCCGCGCCGGCTCCGCAGGCCCGCCCGACCGCGAACCCAGTTCCGCACGCTCGGTGGGGCTGAGCAACTGCGCATCCCCCACCGGCCGCCCCGGCGCGTCGACCAGGTGGTCGATCACCCTCAGCAGCCGCGCTGCCGTGGTTTCGACGGTTGCATCGTCGAAATGACTGGTCAGGTATCTCAGCACGATATGGACCGTGCTGTCGGCCGTCACCTCGAGGGTCAACGGATAGTGGGTCTCGCCGCGTGTCCCCACACCGGTGATGGACATGCCGTCGATACCGGCCTCAGCAGCGGTGGCCGCATCGGTGGGATAGGACTCGAAGACGAACAAGTTGTCGAACTGCACCGTGGCCCCGGCAGCCCGCTGGATATCGGTCAGACCGAGGTAATGATGGTCCAGTAGGGCGGCTTGTTCGCGCTGCAGTGCGGTGAGCAGATCGCTGGTGGTCGCCCGGTGATCGATCTGCACTCGCACCGGCAGGGTGTTGATGAACAGGCCGACCATGGACTCGACCCCCGGAAGTTCGGCCGGGCGGCCGGATACCGTGGCGCCGAATACCACATCGTCGCGGCCGGTGATCCAGCCGACCAGCACACCCCAGGCAGCCTGCAACAGGGTGTTCATCGTGATTCCGAGATCGGCGGTGCGCGCAGCGATTTGCCTGGTACGGTCCGCGTCGATCTCGACGACGACGGTGTCCACCTCGTAGGTTTCGGCCTCGACCGGTTCGCGGGCCAGCAGCGCAGGCTCGGTGAATCCTTCCAATGCGTCGTGCCACGCTTGGGCAGACGCTTCGCGATCACGTTCGGCCAGCCAGGACAGGAAGTTCCGGTACGAAACCACCCGCGGCAGCGCGGTGGTATCGCCGCGCACCGCATACAGTGCCAGCAGTTCCCGCATCAGCAGCGGCATGGACCAGCCGTCGAGCAGGATGTGATGGGTGGTGATCACCAACCGCCAGTCGTCCTCGGCCATCCGTACGAGGTGGAAGCGGATCAGTGGCGGGGCCGACATATCGAAATGCTCGGCCTCGTCCATGGCCAGCAGCCGTTCCAGTGCACCGGCACGTTCGGGTTCCGGAAGGTCACGCAGGTCGATTTCACGCCACGGCACCGGCACCGAGTCGAGCACGACCTGTACCCACTCGCCGGTGGAATCCGCGACGAACGCGGTCCGCAGGTTCGGGTACTGGCCGATCATGGCCTCTGCGGCGCGCCGCAGACGCGCCGGGTCCACAGCTCCGGCCAGGCCGACCCAGTTCTGCAGCGTATAGACGTCACGCCCAGCGCCCACGAACTGGGCGTGGAACAGCAGGCCGGCCTGCAGCGGCGACAGCGGCCACACTTCCGACAGTGCCGGGTAGTTGCCCTCCCACCGTTCGATATCACTCTGGGAAACCCGGACGAGTGGCATATCGGACGGAGTGAAACCACCCGCGTCCGGTCGGCGGACATGGTCGGCGAGCGCGGTGAGCGCGGCCACCCACAGGTCGGCGAATTCCC
>NZ_BAFV01000057.1 GCF_000308515.1 Nocardia carnea NBRC 14403
GGTGGACGCGTTGATCATCGTGGCGGTGGTTCTGGTCGTTGCCGGGCTGCTGGTCTCGGTGATCCTGTGGTTGCGTAGTCCGGGCTCGGCGGACACCGAATACGTCACGGTCGCCGAACTCCAGGCCCGCCTGGAACACGAACACGACGAGCCGGACGAATCCGCGGAATCCTCCGACCGCACGGACGGCGACACCGAACCGACCACTACCTCATCGGAGTCCGGTACCGCGGCCGAGACCACACCCCCGTCCGCCGCCACTGCCACGTCGGCCGCCGAGGACACGTCCGGCGTATCCCCGACGACCGAATCCGGGACAGCACCCGAATCCGCGTCGACCACCGGCGGCGAGCCTCCCGCGGCAAGCGCCACCGATCGGGCGGCCGCCCAGCCCGAGCCCGAGACAACCCCCGCCACGGGCTCCGGCTCCGGAACGCCCCGGGAAACCGGAACCGACGGTGACACCACCATCGGCGACACCACAGAGGCCACCGACGAAACCACGGCCGCAGGCGGGCCGTCAGGTAAGGCAGATCAGGAAGAGCCCGATCAGGACGTAGCGGAGCCGGCGCCCGACGCCCCGGATCCGGCGACGAAGAAGTCCACGGACGATCGATCTTCGTAGGTCGTTGTAGCTCGCGGCCGCGACCGTCTGCAAGGCACCTGCGCCGCCGTCACCGTCGCCGCCGGCAGACCGGCCCCCGGCTCAGGCGGCGGCCACGTCCGGGCGGATCGTATTCATGGGTGGCCGGTCGACCAGGTCCACGGCGGTGCTGTGGGGGGTGAACTCGTTGCCGACCAGTGGGAACTGGGTGAGTGCCGCGCCCGAATCCGGTACCCCGCTGCGAGCCAGTACGGTGCCCAGGATCTGCCGGCTCATCACCCCGAGATCGGCCAGCGGGCGGTTGCGGTGGGTCCGCACACCCAGGTTGACCTGTCCGATGGCGGGCAGGCCCAAACGGTCGTAGGTGTCGAGCAGCAGCCCGATCTCGACTCCGTACCCGGGCGCGAACGGTACCGCGGTGAGCAGTTCCCGGGTGCCCGCGTATTCGCCGCCGAGCGGTTGCAGGACCGGTGTCAGCCCCGGCCGCAGCGCGGCGAGCAGGGGCCGGGCCACGAGTTCGGTGACCCGCCCGCCGCCGTGCGCGTCCACCTCACCGCCGTGGCGGAGTGGGCGCCGGTAGTAGGCCTTGACCAGATGCAGGTCCGGGGTGGTCAGCAGGGGGCCGAGCAGTTTCGGCACGAAGGCCGGATCCGGGTCGATCAGGTCGGAATCGACGAAGGCCACCAGATCGCCGCTGGTCACCGCCAGCGAACGCCACAGCACCTCGCCCTTGCCCGGTACGGGTTCGAGTTCGGGTACGGCCTGCTCCCGGCTGACCACTTCGGCGCCGGCGGCACGGGCACGTTCGGCGGTCGCATCCGTCGATCCGGAATCGAGGACCACCAGCTCGTCCACGAGGCTGCCCAGCAGCGGCCGGATACTGGCCACCACATCGGCGACCGTGTCCTGCTCGTTCAACGCCGGCAGCACCACCGAAACGGTGCGTCCGGCCTTGGCGGCGATCAGATCGCCCACCGCCCACTCGGGTGTGTCCCAGGTATTCGTCGTGGCCCAGCCGGGCTCGTGGTGTGAGAGTTTCATACGAGACCTCGCAGAGTTCGTACCGGGGGCCGGATACCCTGGATCGCGGCAATCATGTCGACCACATGCCGGGTCGCGGCGACCTCGTGCACCCGGAAAACGCGGGCACCGGCCGCGGCGGCCCACGCAGTTGCTGCCAATGTGCCCTCCAGCCGTTCGGAAAGTCCGACACCTAATGTCTCTCCGATGAAATCCTTGTTGCTCAGCGCCATCAAGACGGGCCACCCGGTTTTTACAAGAACGTCCGCTGCGCGCAACAGAGCGAGCCCGTGGTAAGTGTTCTTGCCGAAATCGTGGGTCGGGTCGATGAGCACAGAGTCCCTGCGTACGCCCGCGGCCACCGCCGCCTCCGCGGCACGCACGACGGTATCGGTCACTTCCGCCACCACATCGGGGTAACGAACCCGATGCGGGCGGGTGCGCGGGACCGCGCCGCCGGTATGACTGCAGACGATCCCGGCTCCGGTCGCCGCGGCCACCGGCACCAGTTCCGGATCGGCCCCCGCCCAGGTGTCGTTGATCAGGTCGGCGCCTTCGGCGACCGCGGCCCGCGCGACCTCCGAACGCCAGGTATCGACACTGATCAGCAGGTCGGGATATTTCGCGCGGATCGCCGCGACGAACGGCACTACGCGCCGCGATTCCTCCGCGGCGTCCACCGTCTCCCCCGGGCCCGCCTTCACACCACCGATATCGACGAGATCGGCGCCTTCGCCCACGGCCCGGTCCACCGCTGCCAGCGCAGCACTGTCACCGAAGGTGGCGCCCCGGTCGTAGAACGAATCCGGCGTCCGGTTCACAATGGCCATGACCAGCGCACGGTCCGTCGCCACCGCCCGGCCGCACAATGTCGGCGCCGGACGGACAGGATCGAACATGATCCGAGCTTATTTGCGCGCCCACGGTGCGCGGGTTCCGGCCCCCCTCGGCGTTGTCGTTGCGTCCCCGGCACTCACAGCTGCGCCGCACAGCCCAGGGAACGGATCGACAGCGCGGGCCGAAACCTTCGAGGGCCTCGCCGAATCCGGGCGCCGTCGCCGGGGTCGCCCGGCTCCGCGCGGAGTGAGACCGTCGGCTTCTCCTGCTGATCTCCGCGACCCGAATCGCCCCGGATGCTTCCGACCGGTGCAAAGCGCGCGCACGATTTTGGAACAGGTAACAGTCACGCCCGTCCCTGAAGCGCTGCCGAGAGCATTTCGCTGTCACAGTCGGTGGGGCGGCCGGCACCGCTACCGGAGGCACTCTCCGCGAGCGGCACCGCAGGATGCTTCGGCCCGGATGCGGGCCGAGATATCGGTCGGCCCTCGGCCCGCCCGGAGTCGTCGTCAGATCGCCCGCAGCACCCCATCCTGGGGTGGCTCGGGGTTCAGCGCGGCGAAGGCCTCGGTCAGATCCGGCGTGACGGTGATGCGATCGAGCGCTGCCTGCGGTACGAAACCACGGTCGCGAAGTTCGGCAAGCCAGGAGAACAGGCCGGTGTAATGGCCGCCGGGGTCGAGAATCGCCATGGGTTTGGTGTGCTGGCCGAGGTGACCGCCGGTCCAGGCCTCGAAGAACTCCTCGAGCGTGCCGATCCCCCCGGGCAGGGTGAGGAAGGCATCGGCGCGGTCCTCCATCACCTGTTTGCGCTGGCGCATGGTGTCGGTGACCACGAGCTCGTCGGAGTCGACATCGGCGACCTCGCGATGCACCAGATGTTTCGGTATGACGCCGATGGTGTTGGCGCCACCGGCGCGGGCCGCGGTGGCCACCGCCCCCATCATCGACACATGCCCGCCGCCGGAGACCAGCTGCCAGCCGCGCCGGGCTATTTCGGTGCCCACCCGGGCCGCGAGGGTCAGCTGGTCGGAATCGGTGGTACTCGCGGAGCAGTACACACAGAGCGCGAACGGTCGTGGATTCACTGGTTCCCCTCCAGGTAGGCGCGCAGCATCTCGGTGACGGCGGTGATCTGGGCCAGCGGGACATGCTCGTCGCGTTTATGCGCGAGGTTGGGATCGCCGGGGCCGAAGTTCACCGCCGGTATACCGCGGGCGGCGAACCGGGAGACATCGGTCCAGCCGTATTTGGCGCGGATCCCCGCCGAACCGTGCGCCCGGACCACGTCGGCGAGTCCCTTCGCCGCGGGGGCGGTGAGCCCGGGCAGCGCGCCGGGCGCCGCATCGGTCACCGTGAACTCCAGTTCCAGGCCGGCGAAGACTTCCCGGACGTGTTCGGTGGCCTGTTCGACCGTACGATCCGGCGCGAACCGGAAGTTCACCTCTACCGCGGCCGCATCCGGCACCACATTGCCGGCGACCCCGCCCTCGATACGCACCGCCGACAGACCTTCCCGGTAGAGGCAGCCGTCGATATCGACCGCACGCGCCCGGTACTCCGACAGCCGGGTCAGGGCGGGGGCCAGCCGGTGGACCGCATTGTCACCGAGCCAGGCTCGCGCCGAATGCGCCCGCACCCCGGCCGTGCTCAACCGAACCCGCAGCGTGCCCTGGCAGCCCGCCTCGATCCAGCCGCCCGAGGGTTCACCCAGAATCGCGAGATCGGCATCCAGCCATTCCGGTAGTTCGCGTTCGACGATGTTCAGGCCGTTGAATTCGGCGGCGATCTCCTCGCAGTCGTAGAAGATCAAGGTCAGGTCGTGTGCGGGTTCGGCGATGGTGGCGGCCAGATGCAGGAATACCGCGTCCCCCGATTTCATATCGACCGAACCGCAGCCGTAGAACACCTCGGACCCGTTCTCGACGGTGAACCGGCCCGGTACGTTGTCCGCGATCGGCACCGTGTCGAGATGGCCCGCCAGCACCACCCGGGTAGGCAGGCCCCGGTCGGTCCGCGCGAGCACCACATTGCCGCGGCGCACCACCTCGAAACCGCTGGTCTGGGTGCGCAGCGCCGTTTCGACGGCGTCGGTGATCGCGGCTTCCTCCCGCGATACGCTCGGAATATCGACGAGGGCCGCGGTCAGCGCGACGGGATCGGCGTACAAGTCGAGGGTCACGGGATACGAGCGTAGAGGTGCCCCACCACTGCGGAGACGCTGGTGGGTAGGCTGCGGTGTCGTGAGCACTCAGGGAGCAACCGCTATCGGCATCGCCAACGTGACCACGGACGGAACCGTTCTGGATACCTGGTTCCCCGCCCCGCAGCTGGGTGAGTTCACCGAGACCGGTACCGAGCGGCTCGCCGAGGCGCCCGCCGAACTGGCCGATCTGGTGGGCCCCGACCCGGCGCGCGGTGTCGAGGTGATCGCCGTCCGCACCACCATCGCCGATCTGTCCGCCGCCCCGGCCGACGCGCACGATGTGTACCTGCGCCTGCACCTGCTGTCCCATCGCCTGGTCCGTCCGCATTCGGTGAGCCTGGAAGGGCAGTTCGCCCTGCTGGCCAATGTCGTGTGGACCAACCACGGACCGGCCGCGGTGGAAGGGTTCGAAACCACGCGGGCGAAACTGCGCGCCCGCGGTCCGGTCACCGTGTACAGCGTCGACAAGTTCCCGCGCATGGTCGACTACGTGGTCCCCGCCGGTGTCCGCATCGGCGACGCGGACCGGGTCCGGCTGGGTGCGCATCTGTCGGCCGGAACCACCGTCATGCACGAGGGTTTCGTGAACTTCAACGCCGGCACCCTGGGCACTTCCATGGTGGAAGGGCGTATCTCGGCGGGCGTCGTCGTGGGTGACGGCTCCGATATCGGCGGCGGCGCGTCCACCATGGGCACCCTGTCCGGCGGCGGAACCAGCGTCATCTCGATCGGCGAACGCTCGCTGCTCGGCGCGAACTCGGGCCTGGGTATCCCGCTCGGCGACGATTGCGTGCTGGAGGCGGGGCTCTACCTCACCGCCGGCACCAAGGTCACCACGCCCGACGGCAAGGTGATCAAGGCCGCGGAGCTCAGCGGCACGAACAACCTGCTGTTCCGCCGTAATTCGCAGACCGGTGCGGTGGAGGTCGTTCCCCGCTCGGGTACCGGGATCGAGCTCAATGAGGCTCTCCACGCCCACAACTAGTAGCGCTCAGTAGCGTATTCGCCATCCGGTTCAGTTCTCGGTATCATCTCTGTATGACACATGCGATGACAGTCCGCTTGGACGACGAGACGTTCGAGCGGCTCGAGGAGTTGGAGAAGTCCGCTCCGTCGCGTTCGGCGGCGGTTGTCGAAGCAATCCGTACCGCATGGGAACGGTTACAGGAAGAGAAGCTGCTCCAGGCGTATCAGGCCGCAGTGGCAGAGTCACCGAGCTATCCGTACGAGAATGAACAGGAGCGTGCGACCCTGCGGACGCGCCGTAATGCGCGGCAGCAGGCGAACGCGTGACGGCGGCACCGGTTCGCGGTCAGGTATATCGAGCTGATCTGGGGTATGGCGCCAAGCCGTGGCTGATCGTCTCGAACAACCAGCGCAACCGCGTAACGGCTGATGTGCTCGCGGTGCGATTGACTACGACCGCCCGGGAATTGCCGACCTGGGTCCCCCTCGGGTCCAATGATCCGCTCGGCGGTTATGTCAACACCGACAATATCGAGACGCTCGGAAAAGATGAGCTCGGCGACTACCTCGGCACGTTGTCGCCGAGCTCGATCGTGTCGGTGAATCGCGCACTCGCTGTAGCACTGGGGATTCCGTAGCCGCTGGGTGTCCGGGGCCACCTAACCGAGCTGCTTCTTCTGCACCTTACCCATGGCGTTTCGTGGCAGGGATGCGACGAAGCGGATTTCCCGTGGCCGCTTGTGGGCCGAGAGTTCGCCGGCCACATGGTCGATCAGTTCCTGTTCACTCGGCGCGGTATCGCGCGCAACGACGAAGGCGACGATCCGCTGGCCGAGATCGGCGTCCGGCAGGCCGACCACCGCTACCTCGACGACACCGGGATGACCCAGCAGCGTGGTTTCGACCTCGCCCGCGCCGATCCGGTACCCGCCGGATTTGATGAGGTCCACCGATTCGCGGCCCACTATCCGGTGGAACCCGTCCGCATCGATCGCCGCGACATCACCGGTGCGGAACCAGCCGTCCTCGGTCCAGCATTCGGCGGTGGCCTCCGGGCGGCCGAAGTATCCGTCGAACAGCATCGGACCGCGTACCTGCAGTCCGCCGATGCTCGAACCGTCGTGCGGTACCGGCTGTCCCGCTTCGTCCCGCAATCTGGTCTGCACCCCCTGCACCGGCACCCCGACCCAGCCCGGCCGGCGTTCACCGTCGGCCCGCGCGGAGAGCGTGATCATCGTTTCGCTCATCCCGTAGCGTTCGATCGGCTCCTGGCCGGTGAGTTCGGCGAGCCGCTCGAATACCGGTGCCGGCAACGGTGCGCTACCGGAGATCAGCAGCCGGGCGGCGCTCAACTGTTTCGCGGTATCGGGGTCCTCGGTGATCCGGGTCCAGACGGTGGGGACGCCGAAATACATGGTGCCCGCGGCCGCGGCGTAGTTCGCGGGCGTCGGTTTTCCGGTGTGGACGAGCGGACTGCCGACGCGTAGCGGGCCGAGCAGACCCAGGATCAGGCCGTGTACGTGGAACAGCGGTAGACCGTGTACCAGCACATCGGCCGCGGTCCACGACCAGGCCTCGGCGAGCGCGTCCAGGCCGGCGGCGATCGCGCCGCGGCCCAGCACCACCCCCTTCGGCAAACCGGTGGTTCCGGACGTGTACAGCACGAAAGCCGCTGCGGCGGGGTCGGGCTCGGGGTAGGTATGCCAGGACCGGGCATGCTGCCGGACCGGGACCACCGGTAGCGCGGTCCCTTCCGGGGCCTCACCCAGCCATGCCTGCGCCCCGGAATCGGTGAGCATATGGTCGAGTTCAGCGGTACCGGAATCGGGCGGTATCGGAACAACGGTGACCCCGGCGATCAGACAGCCGAGGACGGCGAGCACGGTGGACGCCGTGGGGCGGGCCAGTATCGCGACCCGTTCCGCCCGAGCGATCCGTTCCGCGACAGATGTGGCCGCACCGAGCAGATCACTGCGCGAGAGGGTGATTCCGTCGATGGTGACGGCGTCGGGGATATCGGCTCCCGCGGCGACAGCCAGTGGGTCCAGCGATCGGAGCAGACGCGGCGCGAGGGACATGGCCCCAACCTAGCGCCCGGCGCTTCCGCGGCTCAGTGGGCCTACCCCCGTCGCGAGGTGTGCCGGTAACCGCCTGGGCTCGGATACGCATGCGAAACAGCCCGGTTCGAATTCAGGAATCCGCGCCCGGCACCCGGAACGAGACGGCGACATGATCTCGCGCGTATTTCCGGACGGCGATATCGTCGTCCAACGGAATCACCGTCTGCGGAGTCAGCGCCAGCGACAATGCGGTACGCGCGACCATTTCGGCCACCGGCAGCGGATCGTAGGCCGGTAATTTCCCTTCGGCCTGCAGGCGGGTGACGAACTCGGCGAGGTAGTCGCGGCCGAGTTCGATCACCGGGGCGCCTTTGGTGGTGAGGTAGGGCAATACGATCTCGGGCTCGGTATCGAGCAGGCGGTCCAGCAGCCGGTTACTGCGCAGGCCGTCGAGGAAGGCCACGAACAGTTCGACGATCTGGTCTTCGGCGCCAGCATCGCGGTCGATCTGCTGTTGCACCGCGGCATCGACACCCTCGATGAACTCACGGGTCTGCTGCAATCCCACGGCCTGGATGAGGTCGGATTTACTGGAGAACCGGCGGTACAGCGTGGCCAGCGAGAGCCCGCCGCGGCGGGCGACCTCCACCATGCTGGTGCGTTTGATTCCGAAATCGAGAAACGCCTGCAGTGCGGCGGACAAAACCGATTGATCTTGATCGCGGCGCGACGATCGCACCAGTGGCAACAATTGAGCCAGCGCACCCATCTCGGCACCTCTCGCGCTCGGTGATGCAATGACACAGTAAGTGTCGCACAACTACGATGGCGGTTGACGCAACATCGAGTGAATGAGATGGTTATCATATAATCTTCTCATAGGAAAGAGGTCACCGATGACCGCTCCCCAGCCCATGTCACAGAGCGAACCCGAACCCCGCCCGCTCTACGCCCCCGATTTCGATGTCGAAGACCATATCGTCGGAATCACCGCGTTCCTCGGCGGCACCGCGAACGTGATCATGCAGCTGGGTTTGCGGCCGGTCGCCTACGGCGTCATGGAAAGCGACGTCAAAAGCGGCAACGTGATGGTGCACCCGTTCAAACGGCTCCGGACCACCCTCACCTACCTGTCGGTCGCCATGCTGGGCACCGAGGAGGAACGCAACGCCTACCGGCTCGCGGTCAACACCTCCCACCGGCATATCCGCACCAAACCCACCAGCCCGGTCAAGTACAACGCCTTCGACCCCAAACTCCAGCTCTGGGTCGCGGCCTGCCTGTACTTCGGCTTCGTCGACCTCCTGGAAAAAGTCCAGGGCCCCATGGACGACGCCACCGCCGACACCTTCTACGCGCACAGCATCCGGCTCGGCACCACTCTGCAGGTGCGCCCGGAAATGTGGCCGCCGAACCGGGCCGCGTTCTGGGAATTCTGGGAAGACAACCTGGACAACCTCGAAATCGACGACACCACCCGCGCCTACTTCAACGACCTCATCGATCTGAAGATGCTGCCGCTACCGGTGCGGTGGGTATCGGCGAAGTTCCACCGGTTCGTCGTCTCCGGCTGCCTGCCCCCGCAGATCCGGCAGGCGATGTACATGGACTGGACCGCGGGCAACCAGCGCTGGTTCGACCGGACGATGAAGATCATCGGCTTCGCCCTGAAAATCCAGCCCCGCTTCCTCCGCCAGTTCCCCATGAACTACTACCTGTGGGATATGCGCCGTCGCATGCGCAAGGGCAAACCGCTGGTCTGAGCTGTATTTTTGGCGCCGACTCCGTCGGCGCGGGGTTTCGGCCCACCTTGGTCCCTGCTGTCAGCACTCGACACTCGCGGCTGCGCCGCATCGCATCGAGCACTGACAGCAGGGACGGGCCAAAACCTCTCAGGGCCTCGTAAGACTCGGCGCCGCCGCTGGTTACGTCAGGTCCAGGATCGGGTCGATCTGTACGCCGGTCGGATGGGTGTCAGCTCCGCACCGGGGTCGCCACGGCTCTGAGGAAGAAACCGAGGTTGGCGGGGCGTTCGGCGAGGCGGCGCATCAGGTAGCCGTACCACTGGTTGCCGTACGGGATGTAGACGCGAACGAAATTGCCCCGGCCGGCGAGCCGCTCTTGCTCGTCGGTGCGGATGCCGTACAGCATCTGGTACTCCAGCTCGCCGGGGCCGCGGCCGGTCCGGGCGGCGAGATCGGTCGCGGCGGCGATCAGCGCGGGATCATGCGTTGCCACCAGCGGGCGGGCCGCACCCTGAACGAGCGCCCGCAGACAGCGCAGATATGCACTGTCCACATCGGCACGGTGCTGGTGGGCCACGGTCTCCGACTCCCGGTAGGCACCCTTGCACAGGCGCACCCGCGCGCCCGCGTCCGCGAGGTCACGGCAGTCGTCCACACTGCGGTACAGATAGGCCTGGATCACCGTGCCCAACCAGGGGAATTCCGGACGAACCTGCCGGATCGCGGCGAGGGTGGACGCGGTGGTCGTATGGTCCTCGGCGTCCACCGTGACCCACACGCCCGTCTCCGCGGCCTTGGTGCAGAGCACGCGCAGGTTCTCGGTGGCGATCGCCGGACCGTCGGGCCCCAGCCATTGGCCGAGCGCCGACAGTTTCACCGAGACCTCCAGCGGTGCCGCCCCGGCCGGGACCGCGGCGGTATCCAGTGCGGCGAGATCGTTGATCAGCCCCAGATACTCGGCGACCGCGGCCTCGGCCTGCGCACGATCGGTGGTGTACTCACCGAGGAAATCCACGCTCACCGCCCGGCCGCTCGCCAGCAGTTCCCGGGCCGCGGCGACCAGTTCGGACCGCGTCTCTCCCGGCACGAAACGCCGGACGAGACCCGCCGTCATCGGGCTGGTGGTCAGCGTCCTCTTCACCCGGTCCGACCCGGCTGCCGCGAGGATCGCCGGTCGCAGCGGGTTCACCGGATCTCCCGCCTGCACCGGACCGCACCGGCGGCGGAAGCTCGCCTGCTCATTCCCGCTCCATATGTGGATAGCGGTGGTCGGTATGCGGGACGAAGGTTTCCTTGATGGCTCGCGGCGCCACCCAGCGCAGCAGGTTCAGCGGGGACCCGGCTTTGTCGTCGGTACCCGAGGCACGAGCACCACCGAACGGCTGCTGGCCCACCACGGCGCCGGTGGGCTTGTCATTGACATAGAAATTGCCGGCCGCAAACCGCAACCGGTCGGAAGCCTTCTCGACCACCTGCCGGTCCTGCGCGAAAACGGCGCCAGTCAGCGCGTATGGGGCCGCGGATTCCACTTCCGCCAGAACCCTCTCCCAGGCGCCGGGCGCAGCGTCGTCGTACACATACACCGACAGAATCGGGCCGAAATATTCGGTGGCGAACGATTCGTCGCGGGGATCCTCCGCGAGCAGCACCGTCGGCCGGACGAACCAGCCCTCGCTGTCGTCACAGGTGCCGCCCACCGGGATCGGCACATTCGCCGAACGGGCCCGTTCGATCGCCCGGACACTTTTGTCGTAAGCACGCCGGTCGATCAGAGCACCGCCGAAATTCGACAGTTCCGCCACATCCCCGTAGCTCAGCGAATCGGCGACCCCCAGAAAATCGTCACCCATCTCCTGCCACAGCGAACGCGGCAGATAGGCGCGCGACGCGGCCGAACATTTCTGGCCCTGATACTCGTACGCGCCCCGGACCAGCGCCGTCCGCAGGGCCGCCGGGTCCGCGGAGGGGTGCGCGACGATGAAATCCTTACCGCCGGTCTCCCCGACCAGACGCGGATAGCCGCGATACCGGCCGAGATTGGCCCCCACCTGACTCCACAGATACTGGAACGTGGGCGCCGACCCGGTGAAATGGATACCGCCCAGCCGTGGATCGGTGAGCGCCACTTCCGAAAGCTCTTTCCCGTCCCCGGTGACCATATTGATCACGCCCGGCGGCAGCCCCGCGGCCTCCAGCAACTTCATCGTGTAATAGGCGGCGAGGGTCTGAGTGGGCGACGGCTTCCATACGACGGTATTGCCCATCAGCGCCGGCGCGGTGGGCAGATTCCCGGCGATGGCCGAGAAATTGAACGGGGTGATCGCGTAGACGAAACCCTCCAGCGGCCGGTAATCGAGGCGGTTCCATACCCCCGGACTCGACTGCGGCTGCTGGGCCAGGATGCCGCGCGCGAACGACACGTTGAAACGCCAGAAATCGACCAATTCGCACGGCGCGTCGATTTCGGCCTGCGCCGCCGATTTCGACTGGCCCAGCATGGTCGCCGCGGCCACGGTTTCCCGCCACGGACCGGACAGCAGATCCGCGGCCCGCAGCAGCACCGCGGCGCGTTCGTCGAACGGCAGGGAACGCCAGGCAGGTGCGGCAGCGGTCGCGGCCTCGATCGCGGCGGCGGCTTCGTCGTGAGTGGTATTCGTATAGGTCCCGAGCACCTGCCGATGCCGATGCGGTGCGACGATCTCGCGGCGCTCACCGATCCCGGGACGGTGCTTACCGTCGATGACCAGTGGAATGTCGAGGGTGGTGCCCGAGATATCGGCCAGCTTGCCGAGCAGTCGCTCCCGCTCGGGGCTACCCGGTGCGTAGGTGTGCACCGGTTCGTTCACGGGGGTCGGGACAACTGTGACAGCGTCCATACCCCAAGGCTAGCTGTATTTTTTGGCGCCGCCTCCGTCGACGCGGGTTTTGGCCCCCCTTGGTCCCAAAACCTCTCAGGGCCTCGTAAGACTCGGCACCGCCGCCGGTCACCTGAGGGCCGATACGAACTCGGGACGACCCGGCCGCAGGGGCCGGGCTCACAAACGGTCGGCGGCGGCGGCGATTCGTTCGTCGGTGGCGGTGAGGGCTATGCGGACGTGCCGCGAGCCGGTGGGACCGTAGAAATCGCCGGGGGCGGCGAGGATGCCACGACCGGCGAGCCAGTCCAGGGTGTCGCGACAGGGTTCGTCGCGCGTGGACCACAAGTACAGGCCGGCTTCGGAATGGTCGATCCGGAAACCCGCGCCCAGCAACGCGGAGCGCAGGGTTTCGCGGCGCGCCCGATAGCGCTCCCGTTGAACGGCTTCGTGCTCGTCGTCGGCAAGCGCCGCCGACATGGCGGCCTGGATCGGGAACGGCACCATCATGCCGGAGTGTTTCCGCACCTCCAGCAGTTCGGCCACCAGCTCCGGATCGCCGGTGACGAGACCGGCCCGGTAACTGGCCAGATTCGATGTCTTCGACAGCGAATGCACCGCCAGCAGGCCCGTGTGGTCGCCATCGCACACCCGGGGGTCGAGGATCGATACCGCCGGTTCGTCCCAGGCCAGGCCCAGGTAGCACTCGTCGGAGGCCACGATCACGCCGCGTTCCCGAGCGAAGGACACCACCTTGCGCAGGTGCTCCACACCCAGCACTTTGCCGGTCGGGTTGGCCGGGGAATTGAGGTAGATCAGCGCGGGCTTCTCCGGCCCCAGCCGGGTGAGCCCGTCGGCACGCAGAATCCGGGTGCCGGCGAGCAGGCCACCGACCTCGTAGGTCGGATACGCGACCTCGGGAATCACCACCAGATCCGCGGCACCCAGCCCCAGCAGCCGCGGCAGACCCGCGATCAGCTCCTTGGTACCGATCACCGGCAGCACGGCCGCCTCGGCCACACCCGTGATCCCGAACCGCCGGGCCAGTGCGGCCACGGCATGCGCCCGCAACTCCGCGGTGCCGTGGGTGGTCGGATACCCCGGCACCTCGGCGACCGAACTCAAAGCCGCCCGGATCAGCGGATCCACCGGATCCACCGGGGTGCCGACCGACAGATCGACCAGCCCGCCGGGATGCGCCGCCGCCTTCGCCTTCACCTCGGCGAGGGTGTCCCACGGGAAATCGGGCAGTGCCGCGCTCACCCGACGGCGATGCGTTACCTCAGTGCTCATCTACCGGACGCTCTTATTCCTCGGCCATCGGCGGCAGTTCCTTGATGAACGGGGGATCGTAATCGACCTTGCCCAGTTTGGTCGCGCCACCGGGCGAACCCAGTTCGTCGAAGAAATCGACGTTCGCGTTCACGTAACCGCTCCACTGATCGGGGGTGTCATCCTCGTAGAAGATCGCCTCCACCGGGCAGACCGGTTCACACGCGCCGCAGTCGACGCATTCGTCGGGATGGATGTAGAGCATGCGGCCACCCTCGTAGATGCAATCCACGGGGCATTCTTCGATGCACGCCTTGTCCAACACGTCAACGCACGGTTCGGCGATGATGTAGGTCACTCCCGCTCTCCTAGTCTTCCTTCTTCTCCGGGTAACTGCGCCCGCACACAAGTATCCCTGGCGCCACAAACGCTACCCCCGGTGAGCCTGTCCTAATATTTTGCGCCACCTACGCCGGCGCGGCCGGGACCGGTTGCCCCTTCTCGAGGTCGTCCATCCGCGAAGGGGCGGGCTGTAATTTTGGAGACGCTCTGTAATTTTGGAGACGCTCCGCGTCTCGAGGGTGGGGCCCTTATGGGCCCGGTTCTTCACTCCTCCGCTCCTCCGCTTCGCTCCCCCGCTCCGTCGCTCCAGAACCGGGCGGGCCCCACCCCGGGGGAGGTGAACGGTCCAGGGAAGTCGAAGGGGCCGGAGGGGCCAGCGCAGTGACCGCGTCCGCGCTGGTTACCCTGCTCAGACCAGTTCCAGTCCGGGGACCGGGCCGCGGCTCGGGGGGATTCCGTAGGTGGTGGTGCGTTCGCGGACGGGGCGACCGATTCCTTCGGCTATTTCTGTGAGTTCGGCCACCGTTTTCGCTGAGCCGTGCTGGGAGCCGGCCATCCGGGAGATCGTTTCCTCCATCAGGGTGCCGCCGAGGTCGTTGGCGCCGCTGCTCAGCATCACCTGGGTTCCGGTGGTACCGAGTTTCACCCAGCTGGTCTGGATATTGTCGATCCGGCCGTGCAGCATGATCCGGGCCAGGGCGTGCGCGGCGCGGTTGTCGCGATTGGTGGGGCCCGGACGGGAGGCGCCGGCGAGGTAGAGCGGGGCACTCTGGTGCACGAACGGCAGCAGCACGAATTCGGTGAAACCGCCGGTCTCGTCCTGGATGCCGCGCAGTACGCGCAGATGCCCCACCCAATGGCTCGGATTGTCGACGTGCCCGTACATCATGGTCGAACTCGACCGGATCCCGACCTGATGCGCGGTGGTGACAACGTCGATCCAGGCCGACGCCGGCAGTTTGCCCTTGGTGAGCACCCAGCGGACCTCGTCGTCGAGGATTTCGGCGGCAGTACCGGGAATGGTGCCGAGCCCGGCTTCCCGCAGGGCGGTCAGCCAGTCGCGGACGCTTTCGCCGCCGCGAGAGGCACCGTTGACGATTTCCATCGGACTGAACGCGTGCACATGTATCGACGGCACGCGGGCCTTCACTGCCCGCACCAGATCCGCGTAACCGGTGACCGGCAGGTCGGGGTCGATACCGCCCTGCATACAGACCTCGGTGGCGCCGTCGACGTACGCCTCCCAGGCGCGGTCGGCAACCTCGTCGGTGCTGAGGGTGAACGCGTCGGCGTCGCCTTTACGCTGCGCGAACGCACAGAACCGGCAGCCGGTGTAGCAGATATTGGTGAAGTTGATGTTCCGGTTCACCACATAGGTCACATCGTCGCCGCAGACATCGCGGCGCAACTGATCCGCGAGACCCGCGACGGCTTCGAGGTCGGGCCCGTCCGCGGTCGCCAACGCCAGGTACTGGGCATCGGTGAGGCCGGCCGGGTCCTTCTCGGCGGCACGTAGCGCAGCCAATACATCGGCGTCCAGCCGCTGCGGCGCGGCAGCAAGATCGCGGACCTGTTCGCGGATGGTGTCCCAGTCGCCGAACGCATTGTCGATATCGCTGCGGGTATCGGTATTACGCCCGGCGGTGTCGATGGCGGTGTTGAGATCCGTGCGACCCACGGATTCCCAGGATTCGTCGGGTTCCTGCCAGGGCAGGCCGGTCGGCAGCGCACCGGGTTTCGCCAGCCCCGTCTCCGGATCCGTGAGCGCGGCGACGTGGACGCCGATCCGCGGATCGATCCACGGGTTGCCGGCGCGAACGTACTTCGGATGCGTGGAAGTACGTTCCACCAGTTCGAACCCGGCACTCGCGGTGAGTTCGGCGAGCGTATCGAGGTTGGGCCACGGCCGTTCCGGGTTGACATGATCGGGGGTGACCGGCGAGACGCCGCCCCAATCATCGATTCCGGCCTCGAGTAGCGCCCGGCACTCCGCACCGGACACCAGGTTCGGCGGCGCCTGCACCGCGACATCCGGGCCCACCAGCAGCCGAGTCACCGCGATGGTGGCCAGAAATTCGGACATATCGGCGTCGGGGGCGTGCCGCATGGCGGTATCGTCCTTGGCGCGGAAGTTCTGCACGATGACTTCCTGGATATGACCGAAGGCCTTGTGCTGCTTGCGGATCGCCAGGATCGTATCCGCCCGCTCGGCCATGGTCTCCCCGATACCGACCAGGATCCCGGTGGTGTAGGGAACCGAGAGCCGGCCGGCGTCGGTGATCGCGCGCAACCGTACCGCGGGATCCTTGTCGGGGCTGCCGTAATGGCAGTTGCCCTTCTCGGTGAACAGCCGGGTCGAGGTGGTCTCCAGCATCATCCCCATCGACTGGGCGACCGGTTTCAGCCGGGAGATCTCCTCCCAGGACATCACCCCGGGGTTCAGATGCGGCAGCAGGCCGGTTTCCTCGAGCACCAGGATGGAGACCGCGCGCAGATAGTCCAGCGTGGAATCGTAACCGCGTTCGTCGAGCCACTGCGCGGCTTCGGGCCAGCGCGCCTCGGGGCGGTCGCCCAGGGTGAACAGCGCTTCCTTACAGCCCAGTTCGGCGCCGCGCCGGGCGATCTCGAGCACCTCGTCGGGTTCGAGGAACATCCCGCGACCCGCTGCCCGCAATTTGCCGGGCACGGTGACGAACGTGCAGTAGTGACAGGTGTCCCGGCACAGGTGTGTGAGCGGGATGAAGACATTGCGCGAGTAGGTGATGGTGGCCGGCCGGCCGGCCGATTCGAGACCCGCATCGCGCACCCGGGCGGCGCTGCGGCACAGATCCGCCAGATCATCGTCGCGGGCGTGCAGCAGCACGGTGGCTTCGTCGGCGTTCAACGTGACCCCGTCGCGCGCCCGGCGCAACGCCCGTCGCATCGCGGACGGCGTGGGCACAGGGGTCGGGACGGTCGGTTCGGGTAGTTCGGTCACGCCCTCGATCATGCGGTACACATCCGGAACTGTCTCCTCCCAGGTCGTCGAGCGTTCACAACCCCGCTGTAACGCGGGCTATTCCGTGCAGGTCGGGGCTGTGCGCGGGAACCGCCGGACCACCGTTCGATCTTGTCCGGGCCGAAACTCCGAACAAGCGTGCGACCATGAGTACATGTCGCCGGACAGCCCGCCTCGGTCCACCGATCCGCTGCTCGATCCCGCTCGGCGGCCCAGCCCCCGCGCGAAGACGTTGTGGACGGTGGAAATCGCCCTGACCTGGTTGGTCCTCATCGCCGCGCTGGTGGCATGGATGGTTGTCGATCCCGACCGCCGCCCCTGGCAGGTGGCCGCGGCGGTGGTCGTCGTTCCCGTTGCCGTGCTGGCGACGATCGTAGTGCCCCGCTGGCGTTATCGGGTGCACCGCTGGGAGGTGACCGACGAGGCGGTGTACACCCGGGTGGGCTGGTTGTCCCTGGAGAGCCGGGTCGCGCCCATTTCCCGGGTGCAGACCGTGGATACCGAACGTGGCCCATTGGAGCGGCTGCTCGGCCTGTCGACGATCACCGTCACCACGGCATCCTCGGCGGGCGCCGTACGTATCGGGTTGCTCGACAAATCGCTCGCCGACGAAACCGTGGCGCAGTTGACCGAGATCGCGGCCCGGCACCGTGGGGACGCGACATGAGCGGCCCAGCCGACGAGCAGCCGGCAGCCCGTCCCGATACCGGCGCGCCGGCGGCGGTGACCACCGGCGAAGGCCCCTGGCAGCGCCTGGACCGCCGCATGCTGCTGGTGCATCCGGTGCAGGCGGTCATGAAATTCCTGCCGGCGGTGATCGGTGGCGCGATACTCGGGGTCAGCTCCGGGAATCCACTGTGGGCCCTGCTGGGCCCGGTCATCGTCATCCCGTACGGTCTCGCACTCTGGTTCACCACCACCTACCGGATGAGTCCCACCCACGTCGAACTCCGCACCGGTGTGATCCAGCGGAAACGACTATCGGTGCCGCGGGCCCGGATCCGGTCGGTGGATATCGAGGCCGACCCGCTGCACCGGGTCCTGGGGTTGGCCGCGGTGGTGATCGGTACCGGGCAGGAAGCCGGGGCTGACGACCGGTTCACTCTCGACGCACTGGCCGCCGATCAGGTGCGCCCGCTGCGGACCGAACTGCTCGCACACACCCGTCGGCCCCATATCTCCGCCGACGGCCCGCGAATATCCGAACTCGATCCGGACGACACCAGCGCTCCCGCCGGCGCCGATGGTGGCCACGCGGGCGCGGCGGTGGGCGGTGACACCGATTCCGCTACGGACCACGGGATCGATACCGCAGCGGGCCGCGAAATCGGGCATTGGCGGGCCGAGTGGGTGCGCTACGCACCGCTGTCGCTGACCGGGTTCGCCCTCGCCGCCTCCGCCCTCGGTATCGCCACCCAGTTCGGCTTGGGCTCCACCGCGATCCGGGTCGACCGCGAGACCGTGGATACGGTGCGCGGGGTCGGCGTCGCGGCGCTCATCATCCTCGGCGTACTGCTCCTGGCCGCCATCGTGGTGGTGGTCAGCGTGGCAGCCTGTGCGCACTATCTGATCACGTACTTCGGGTTGCGCGTCACCGATTACGGCAGCACCCTGCAGGTCCGGCGCGGCCTGTTCACGCTGCGGCAGATCACTCTCGATACGGCCCGGTTGCGCGGGGCCACGATCATCGAACCGCTGCTGTTGCGCTCGGCCGGCGCCGCCCAGCTCGAAGCGATCATGACCGGCGAGAACCCGAGGCAGAAAATTCTGCCGCAATCCCCACGAGCGGCCGTCGAACGCACCCTCGCCGATCTGCTCCGCCCCCGGCGTGATCAGCCCGCCCCGGATCTCGAGGCGCTACCGCATCTTCGGGCACCCGCCCGGATCCCGCTCACCCCGCACGGACCGGCGGCTCGGCGCCGCCGCCATATCCGGGCAGGCTGGCCGGTACCACTGGTGCTGGCGGCGTTGGCAATTCCCACGGCCGCCGGATGGCAGATCGCGGTGTGGTGGTGGCTGATCCCGATCGCACTCGTCCCGATCTGCGCGCTGCTCGCCGAGGATCGTTACCGCGGCCTCGGCCACGCGGTCCTGCCCGCGGAAGCCGGCGCACCGACCTGGCTGGTGGTCCGCTCCGGCTCCCTCGACCGGGAACGTTCCTGCCTGGAAGCACCCGGCATCATCGGCTGGACGGTCCGGCAGACCTTCTGGCAGCGCCGCGCCGGTCTGGCCACGCTCTCGGCGGCCACCGCCGCCGGCAAGAAGGTCTATTCGATCCCGGACATCCCTCTCGAGCAGGTTCGCCCCCTGATCGAAAAGGTCACCCCTGATCTCTAGGTTTCGGCGCCGAAGACGCCACGAACAAACACACCTCAGGTTTGGCAGTGACAAGTCGGGGCGACCCGGAGATCGGGTTCGTCCGCGACCACCCGCAGCCCGGGTCGTTCGTCCGGACTCGAATGGTTACCCATCCACGACAGCAGCGACCAGCGCGACAGCCCGGACAGCGCCGAACCGAGGCTCAGGAACGACCCGCTGGAGATGAGCGATCCGAAGGATCCGATCGAACCGATCGACAACACCGATCCGGCACTGCCGATGGACAGGATGGAGTACGCCGATCCGATCGACAGGATCGACCCCTCGGACCTGATGGAAAGAATCGACCGCGACGCGCGCCGACTCCGGATCGACCTGTGCGAATGCTCGACAGTCGCCATATCCCCGGTTTACCACAACCGGGACTGTTTTCCGGCGCACGAATGCGCCGGAAATACAGCGGGTTCGACTAGCCGACGGTGAAGAAGCCCAGTGTCGGGGCGAAGGAGCAGGTGCGCGCCTCGGTTTCGGTGGCCTGGGTGGTGAGCCCGCCGCCGATGACCGCGACAACGCGTCCGGTGCCCGTGTTCGCAATCGCCGAAAGCGTCGCGGGACCGTCGGGGTTGATCTTCGCTTCGTCGGTGAGCACCTCGGTGCCGACGGCTCCGGTATCGATATTGCGCCACTGCACCGTCATCGGCTGCGGCTGTTCGGCCGTGGGACGTTCGGTGCCGAGCGCGGTGAACACGAAACCGGTCTGGCCGGCGGCCGGGCCGGGGGGCGGCAGCTGCGCCGGACCGGGGACCGCGAGGGCCGTGCCGACGGAATCGCCGGACGGGGCGATGCAGTCCTTACCGATCGTCGGGTAGAGGAACTGGGCGATCACCGGTCCGGATTCCGGGATATCGGGACCGCCGCCACCGCTTCCGTCCAGGAAGGTGATGACCCGTTCGAGGGTCGATTTGATCTGCGGGGGCAGATTCACCGTGTCCAGCAGCACGCGGGCCTGCGCCAGGATCGCGGCCTGGGGGCTACCCGGCGCGGCGACATCCTGGGCGATGGGCGCCGCCGGCGGATTGACGATAACCGGGGCCAGGGCGGCGAGAACGTCGACCGGGACCCCTTCGGGGACCATCGGGACGCTGTTCACCGATGTCTCGGTGGCCGGGGCCGCGACGGCCGTCGCGGGCGCCACGAGGGAGGCGCCCGCCGCAATGGCGAGCGCGGACATTGCGATCCGCGATCCTCGGGTGCGAAGCACTGGTCTAGCCGTCCTTACCTCGGGTACATCTGGGCGACGCTGAAAAGCCGTCGTTTCGGGGTCACTCTAAGGACACTGGCGCGCGTTGTACAGCACCGGGGTAGCGATTGCGACCCCTATTTCGCTGTGATACCAGACAGTAGCGGGTAACCATTGTGACATGTGTGAAATTTGAGTCGAATGTATATGTGTGTCGCGTGGGTAGCCCGATGTTTCCGGGCGTCGCCGGTTTTCCGCTCGCCGACACCCGCGGACGATCCAGCCAACCGGTCGCACAGCGCTCCCACACGGTCGGGTTAATGTATTCCGCGCCGGAAACTCCTGCCGCCGCGCCGGGTCCGGCCACCGACCCGGACCGACTCGAAAGCCCATGTCTTGAATCAGCCCAGCGCCCGGACCGACCTTCGGGGGTTCACACCGTTTCGCCTGGCCCTGGCGGCACTGGGAATCAGCGTGGCGGTTCGCCTGCTGTGGATGCTGCTGACGCCCAACGGTATGAACCTGGTGGATCTGCACGTCTACGTGGACGGTTCGGCGTCGCTGCTCACCGACCGTCTCTACGATTTCACCTACGCCGAGAAGACCCCCGATTTCCCGCTCCCCTTCACCTATCCACCGTTCGCCGCGGTCGTCTTCTTCCCGCTGCACTTCCTGCCGTTCACCGTGGTCGCGGTGCTGTGGTTGTTCGCGATCGTCGCCGCCCTCTACTGGGTGGTGCGGATCGCGTTCGAGTTGATGCTGGGCCCGGAGGCACTGACCGAGCCGCGGTGGCGGACCGCCGCGGTGGCGTGGACGGCGGTGGGCCTGTGGTTCGAACCCGTACGCACGACGATCGACTACGGGCAGGTGAACGTCTTCCTGATGCTCGGGGTGATGCTCGCCGTCCGCAGTACGCGGTGGTGGATCTCGGGGACGCTGGTCGGGGTGGTCGCGGGGATCAAGCTGACGCCGGCGATCAGCGGTCTGTATTTCCTGGCGCGGCGTCGCTGGCTCGCGGCGGCCTGGTCGGCGGTGGCCTTCGGCCTGACGGTCGGGGCCAGTTTCCTGATCAATCCGCAGGAGACCCGGCGCTACTTCGGCACCCTGCTCGGTGATGCCGACCGGATCGGCCCGGTGGGATCGGTGTGGAACCAGTCCCTGCGCGGAGCGCTGAGCCGGTTGCTGGGTACCGATGTCGGCACCGGGCCGTGGTGGATCGCCGGCGTGGTGGTGATGGCGGCACTGGGCTGGTTCGCCTGGCGGGCGCTGCGCCGCGACGACCTGCTCGGTACCGCGCTGATCGTGCAGTTGTTCGGACTGCTGATCTCGCCGATCTCCTGGTCCCATCACTGGGGCTGGCTGCTGCCGACGGTCCTCTGGCTGCTCTATGGACCGTTCCGGGAGGTGGCCGGGGCGAAGATCCTGGCCGGGTACTGGTTGCTCACCACTCTGGTGGGCGCTCCCTGGGTGCTGTCGTTCCTGCAGGATTCGATCTGGACGATCTCGCGGTGGGGGCTGTGGTCGTGGCTGGGCGCCGTCGATATGATCGGTGTGCTCGCGCTCTACGCCTGGACCATCTGGGCGGGCCGGAAGGTATCCCGGATCACCGCCCCGCCAGCCGATCTATCTCCCGGGCCAGCGCCACGTCCTGTGCCGTGAGCCCGCCCGCGGAATGCGTGGACAGGACGAAGGTCACCTTGCGCCAGCGGATATCGATATCCGGATGGTGATTCGCCGCCTCGGCGGCCTCCGCGACGCGCCGTACCAGCTCGATACCGGCGAGGAAAGAGGATGCCTGCACGGTGCGATTGATCGCATCGCCGGCACGCGACCATTCCGGCAGCGAATCGAGGGCGTCGGTGATCTCGGTTTCGGTGAGCAGTGGTGTGGTCATACGCACGTGGTACCCCGCGAATTCACATTCTCACAACAGTGGCCGCCGACGATTCGCCGTCGGCGAAGTCGGCTCAGGCGGCGCGCGCTTTCTTCAGGCCCTTTTTCAATTCCTTGCCGGTGGCGCCCGCGGCTTCCAGGCGTTTCATCCGCATGATGACGACAGGGCATTTCACGCAGCGCGTCTTCTTCCGACAGCACTTTTTCTTCGGCTTGAGGCCGGATACCTCTTTCGCCTTGACCTTGCCCATGCGGGTTAGCATACCCTTACCTTCGGGCGGCGCGAGTAGGCGACCTCGACCCCGGTAGGGTGTAAACGGCCCAGATGCCGGTAAGTCCGTATCTCCCCGATCTCAGGGTCCGGCCGATAAGCAAAAGCCAACCAGCAGGAGGAACCGGCGTGTCGTCTGCACGCGATTTTCGCAACGTCGCCATCGTGGCACACGTCGACCACGGCAAGACGACGCTCGTCGACGCCATGCTGCGGCAGTCCGGCGCTTTCGCCGAACGCGCCGAACTCGTCGATCGAGTGATGGATTCCGGCGATCTGGAACGCGAGAAGGGAATCACCATTCTCGCCAAGAACACCGCCGTACACCGGCACCATCCGGACGGCAGCGTCACCGTCATCAATGTCATCGACACCCCCGGCCACGCCGATTTCGGCGGTGAGGTCGAACGCGGCCTGTCCATGGTCGACGGTGTGGTGCTGCTCGTGGACGCCTCCGAGGGGCCGCTGCCGCAGACCCGGTTCGTGCTGCGCAAGGCCCTCGCGGCCTGCCTGCCGGTGATCCTGGTGGTCAACAAGACCGACCGCCCCGACGCCCGCATCGCCGAGGTCGTCGAGGAAAGCCACGATCTGCTGCTGGACCTCGCCTCCGATCTCGACGACGACGCCGCCGAGGCCGCCGAACTGGCCCTGGATCTGCCCGTGCTCTATGCCTCGGGCCGCGCGGGCAAGGCGTCCAAGGAACAGCCGCAGAACGGCGAGGTGCCGAACGCGGACAACCTGGACGCACTGTTCGATGTGCTGCTCCACAACATCCCCGCCCCCAAGGGCAACCCGGCCGCACCGCTGCAGGCCCATGTCACCAACCTCGACGCCTCGGCCTTCCTGGGCCGTCTCGCGCTGGTGCGGATCCACAACGGCGAACTCCGCAAGGGGCAGAACGTTGCGTGGATGCATGCGGACGGCGTGAAGAACGTCAAGATCACCGAACTGCTGCAGACCGTCGGGGTCGAGCGGCAGCCGGGTGAGGTCGCGGTGGCCGGCGATATCGTCGCCGTCGCCGGTATCTCCGACATCATGATCGGCGATACCCTCGCCGACCCCGACGAGCCGGTCGCGCTGCCCCGGATCACGGTGGACCAGCCCGCCATCTCGGTGGTCATCGGGACCAATACCTCGCCGCTGGTCGGCCGGGTACAGGGGCACAAGCTCACCGCCCGCATGGTGAAATCGCGACTCGACCAGGAATTGGTCGGCAATGTCTCGCTGCGGGTGCTCGATATCGGCCGCCCGGACGCCTGGGAGGTGCAGGGCCGTGGTGAACTCGCCCTCGCCATCCTGGTCGAGCAGATGCGGCGCGAGGGTTTCGAACTGACCGTCGGCAAACCGCAGGTGGTGACGCGGCAGGTCGACGGCAAGGTGCACGAGCCGTTCGAAGAGCTCACCATCGACTGCCCGGACGAATACCTGGGCGCCATCACCCAGCTGCTGGCCGCCCGTAAGGGCAAGATGGTGCAGATGAACAACCATGCCGCGGGCTGGGTGCGGATGGAGTTCATCGTGCCCTCACGCGGGCTGATCGGGTTCCGTACCGATTTCCTCACCGAGACCCGCGGTACCGGTATCGCCAATGCCGTCTTCCACGGCTACGCACCCTGGGCGGGCGAGATCCGCGCCCGGCACACCGGATCGCTGGTATCCGACCGGGCCGGCAGTGTGACCCCGTTCGCCATGATCCAGCTCGCCGATCGCGGGCAGTTCTTCGTCGAGCCCGGTGCGGAAACGTATGAGGGCATGGTCGTCGGGGTCAACCCGCGCGCCGAGGACCTCGATATCAATGTCACCAAGGAGAAGAAGCTCACCAATATGCGCTCCTCCACCGCCGATGTGATGGAGACGCTCGCCAAACCGCTGCAGCTGGATCTGGAAGCGGCCATGGAATTCTGCGCGGCCGACGAATGCGTCGAGGTGACCCCGGAGGTCGTGCGGGTGCGCAAGGTGACGCTGGGCGCCAATGAACGGGCCCGGGATCTGTCCCGCCGCAAGGCCCGCGACCGGGCCGCGCTGTAACCGGTTTCGCCGCCGGACGTGACTGCCGGGCGTTGGGTAGAGTGCCGAAGATGATTTCGGGGAGGCGCGCGGTGTGGCGCGGGCTGCTGGTGCTGTTGGCGGTGCTCGTTCCGGTACTGGCCGGCTGCACCGCCGACCCACCGCCGCCCATCGCCAGTACCGACAGCCCGAAAACCGAACCGGCGCAGCCGACCAAGAACACGGTGGTGGTGGCCGTCGACGATATCGGGATCGGGTTCAATCCGCATCTGCGGTCGAACCAGTCCCCGGCGACGTCGGCGGTCGCGGCCATGGTGCTGCCGAGTCCCTTCCGGCCGACCCCGGATCCGGCCGCGCCCGGCGCGACGTTGTGGGTACCGGATACCGCCCTGCTCGAATCGGCGACGGTCACCTCACAGGCGCCGTTCACCATCACCTACCAGTTGAAGGACCAGGCCAACTGGTCCGACGGCGCGCCCATCGCGGCCGAGGATTTCTGGTACCTGTGGCAGCAGATGATCACCCAGCCCGGAGTGATCGACCCCGCCGGGTACCGGCTCATCTCCGATGTCCGCTCGTCGGGCGGCGGAAAAACCGTCACCGTTGTCCTGAACGAGCCGTATCCGGCATGGTCGCAGTTGTTCGCGAATCTGCTGCCCTCACATCTGATGAAGGATTCGCCGGGCGGCTTCCAGCGCACACTGGTCGAGCAGATCCCGGTATCGGGCGGTAATTTCACCATCGAATCCGCCGACCCCGGCCGCGACGAGATCCTGCTGGAGCGCAACGACCGGTTCTGGGGCACCCCCGCCCGGCCCGACCAAATCCTGCTGCGCCGCGGCGGCACCACCGCCCAGCTCGCCGATTCGCTGCGCAACGGCGATACCCAGATGGCACTCGTACACGGCGGTGTCGCCACCGAAGCCCAGCTCGCCGCGATCCCCTCGGTGCGGACCGCGATCATGCCGCAATCCCGGCAGCTACGGCTGACCCTCAACGGCCGCGACGGTGTCCTCGCCGATCACCGGGTGCGCACGGCGGTACTGGCCCTGCTCGACCCGGCACTACTGGCCACCGTCGGCGCCCAGACCGGGAACTGGGTGGAACCGGTTCGCGCACAGGTGCTTTCCCCCTCCGACCCCGGTTATACATCCACCCAGCCACCGCCGCTCAATGCCGACCAGGCCTTCGGATTGCTGGCCGAGGCCGGTTTCGGCCGGGCACCGGAACCACCCCCGGTCTCGGCGACCTCCCCCGCACCGCGACCGCGTTCACTGGCCCGCAACGGTGAACCACTCGTCCTGCGAATCGGCGCGGTGACCGGCGACGATACTGCCCTGGCCGTCGCCAATACCGCCGCCGACCAGCTGCGCAGCGCCGGTATCGATGCCTCGGTGCGCAGCCTGCCGGCCGACGAGCTGTACGGGAAGGAACTGGTCGAGAACACCATCGACGCCGTGGTCGGCTGGGAGGCGACCGGTGGTGACCCCGCCACAGCACTGGCCTCCCGCTACGGTTGTCCGCCCGCGGCCCCCGCCGGGTCGCGCGAAGACGGTGAAACCGAAACCGAGGTGCCCGCCGCCGTGGAAGCGGCGCGCCAGGCGCCCAGCAACCTGTCCGGTGTCTGCGATCCGGAATTCCAGCCGGCGATCGCCGGCGCCCTGCACGGGGTCGAGGTGCCGCGCACCCTGGCCGACGCCGAACCACGGCTGTGGGGCGAATCCATCGTATTGCCGATCGTGCAGGACAACGTGGTCGCCGCGGCCGGCCCCTCGGTGGACGGCGCCTCGCTCAGCGGAGCCATCCAGGCGGGCATCTTCGGTGACGCGGCGATGTGGCGGCGGATACCGTGACGTCCGCCGACCGGTCCGGCGCCGGGCGAGAAGGCGGGCTGTTGCTGGTGCACGCCCACCCGGACGACGAAAGCATCACCACCGGCGGGACCATCGCGCACTACCGCCGACTCGGGTACCCGGTCACCGTGGTGACCTGCACGCTCGGTGAAGAAGGCGAGATCATCGGCGACGAATGGGCCGGATTGGCCGCCGATCACGCCGACCAGCTCGGCGGCTACCGCATCGGCGAACTGACCCGCGCCCTCACCGAACTCGGCGCCGGGCCCCCGTGTTTCCTCGGCGGTGCCGGCCGCTGGCGCGATTCCGGTATGGCAGGCACCCCGGCCGCCGAACATCCGCGTGCCTTCGTCCGGTCCGGTGACGCCGCCGTCGAAGCGCTGGTCGAGGTGATCCTGCGCTTGCGGCCCCGCGTGGTCGTGACCTACGACCCCCACGGCGGCTACGGGCATCCCGACCATATCCGGGCACATCAGGTCACCACCACCGCGGTGACGGCCGCGGCAGCCGCGGGCTGGGACACTCCCAAGCTCTACTGGACCGTGACCGACGCCGATATCCTGCACGATCATCTGCGGGCACTGGCCCGGCGCACCGTCGACGGCCTGCCCGGCGCCCTGCCCCCCGGCTGGCGGCTCGCGGCCGAGAACGAACTGGCCTGTGTACCGAGCGCTTCGGTGACCACGACGATCGATGTTGCCGAGGTGCTGCCCGGTAAACGTGCCGCGCTGCGGGCCCATGCCACCCAGCTCGCCGTCGCGCCCTCGGGGCGCGAGTTCGCGCTCACCAATATGGTCGCCCAGCCGGTTCTTCCCGAGGAGCACTACATATTGGCCCGCGGCCGGATCGGGCCGCGCGCCGAGGACGGCCGCGAAGACGATCTGTTCGCCGGACTGGCGTAGCCGCCGCGTACCGCGGCGCCGAATACACTCGTCCGCATGCAGTACTGGGAATTCGAGGGTGGCCCGGCCCGCGCGGCACGGGTGACAGCAGGTGCACCGCCGGCGACTCGGCCGCGCGGGTGACCGCCACCGTGGACGATTCGGCGGCCCCGGCCCGGAGCCCGCGGTCGCGGATCGGCGGCTGGGCCGCGGCTGCCGTGATCGGGATACCCGGCCCGCTGATCATCGCCGTACTCGTCATGGACGCGGTGATCGCCTTGATCCTCGAGGTGCTCTATCTCCCGCTCTATATCGGCACGGTGCCGGTACCGATCACCGCGATCCTGGCCGGACCGGTGAATCTGGCGCTGGTGTGGGCGGTTGCGACGGTGAGCACCCGGCTGTCGGTACTTTTCCTGCCGGTCGGCGCCTGGCTGGCCGCGTTCCTGATCGCCGCCAGCCGGGGTCCGGGCGGTGACTACCCGCTGCGCAGTGATCTGCCGACACTGCTGCTGTTCCTGAGCGGGGCGGTGGTACCGCTGATCTACATGTATGTGGCGGCGAACCGGCCGAAGCCTGCGACGAGGTAACCGCCGCTCACCAGGCGCCGTATTCCGCGGTGAGGATATTGTTCACATCCACCCCCACCCCGTCCACCGTGCGATCGTCGATCTCGAACTGGTGCAGATTCGCCGCCGGATGGACGAATCCCTCCGGGGTGCCCCAATCGTGCTGCCAGAACCATGCCCCCACCCCGCGATCCGGGCCAGTTCGATGGTGGGGGCATTGGCGTAGACACCGGTGTTCTCGCGCCCCACCACCGATTGCCAGCCGTGCAGGTACGGCAGGATCATGGTCGCGAAATCGACCGGCGTGGGATTGTCGTCGATGGACGCGTAGATGGGCCGATTCTCCGGACCGCCCGCGTCACGGTGCAATTCCAGCCCGCGTTCGGCATGCCGCTTCCCGGCTTCCAGCCCGCCCCGCCAGTCCGCGGTGGGTCCCTTGCCGAACTGGTAACAGGACACTATCGCGAGCCCGGCCTCGCGTAATGCCGAGACCTCCACGGCCAGCAGCGGTTTCCCTTCCATCCACTCCGCTCCCGGGCGGCGATCCGACACATACCTGATAACACCCGCGTGCCCTGCTGCCTTGATCGCCGCCGCCGACGGGACACCCGCCGCATAGTCGAGCAACGTCCCCCGCGGTGCGGCCGCGGCGGGCCGGGCCCCGAACACCGAACCCACCGCTCCCGCCGCGACACCGGCGGCGGTGTACCCGAGCAGCGCACGTCGTGACAGCGAAACCATCCAAGACTCCTTCGCACCCGCTGGAAACCGCAAAAGTCCGTTCGGGTGCCGTCCCGCCACAGTGCGCATCGACAACCTCGAACGCGGAAACCATTGCAACACGTGCGGTGTGCTCTACCACGCTGACGCGCGGGGCCCTGCGGTACTCGGCGGCGGTGTTACAGCAGACGGTCGATCCGTGCGGCTACATCCAGGGTGCGGGTGGCCGGGTCGGAGAGTTCGGCACGGACGACTCGCACCACCTGGGCGATGATCTGTTTCCTGATTCCGCCCAGGACTCCCAGAGCGGCCGCGCGCATACCCTGGGCCGCGTATTCGAGGCGGACGTCTTCGCGGGCGGGTGGATCCACCTCGACCACGATCAGCAGCGGGTCGGCGGCGTGGGCGGTGAGGACCAGGGGGATCTCCAGGTCGGCCCGGTAGCGGTTGTCCTTGAGGACGTTGACGGTGATGTCGAGCGATACCGGGACCGTGAGATCGAAACGCACCAAAGCGATATCGCCGTCCGCCGCCGGCGCCGCCGGTAGGTCGGTGAGCAGCGGCTGCCCGACCTCGCCGCGCACCGTGACCTCGGCAGCCGCGCGGGGACCGGTGCGGAAAGGGCCGATTTCGATCGGCCGGCCGGCCAGATACGCGACGAAACCGCCAAGACGTTCCCGGGTGACCATCCACGGGAAGAAACGGCGGCCGAACTCGGCGTAGTCGATCCACTCGAATTCGGTGCGGCGACGATGCGGGGAACGCCGGCCGTCGACGATGGCCTCGACATCGTAGATCCGGCTGCGCATGACACCGGGATCGCACAGCATCGCATTCACCCGGTTCGCCACCTCGTTCTGCAGCAGTCCGGAGATCGGGTCGAGCATCCATTCGGCCACCGAATCCGCCGCGGCCAGACGCAACAGCACCCGTACATCCGACCGCCGGACCTCGGGGATATCGATCACGATGAGCAGCGGGTCAGCGGTGCGGGCGTGGAAGGTGAGGTCGATCGAGACCACCGTTTCCAGCCCGAGCCGACGGCCACCGAGCAGAATTTTCGCGGCCAGCGAGACCGGTATCCGGACATCGAAGCTGACCCGCGAACCGCGGCGCACCACCTCGGGCCGGCCGATCCGGCCTTCGGCCCGGAAACCGGCGAGCCCGGCCGGGCCGAGATTGAACGGGCCGATACTCAGCCCACGTCCGGTGATCCCGGCGACCGCCGCCTCGATCCGGGATTCGGTCACCGCGTGGGTGACGAATCGTTCGCCGAATTCGGCGTAGTCGATCCATTCCATCTCGACTGCTTCGACCGGTTCCATGAGCCGTTCCGACACCTTCACCTCCACCGCTGGAGCTCACGCTACGCGATCGAGGTTTCGGCCCGGTGGAGCTGTCCCGGTCGGCTACAACCGGCCGTATCCGACGATCGCGATATCGGCGGTGACGGCCGGATTCCACCGTTCGATATGTACCTCGTCGTCTTCGTTGCCGCCGATCGTTGTCAGGACTCCGCCTTCGGAAACGAGCACGATGTTTGTGTGCTGTCCGAACCTGCTGTCCGGGCCGTACAGGATCACTTCTCCGGTGTCCGGCCGGTAGTCCGGCCGATACGGGACGAACCGGCCCTGGCTCTGGAAGTACTCCTGCAGGGTGTACACGCCGGGGATCCGCCAAGAGCCGGAATTCGGGTTGACCAGCGGCATCCCGGCGGCGCGAAACACCCAGCTCACGAAGTTCGCGCACCAGGGTTCGGTGGCACCTTCGGAGTATCCGGGCCCGGAGCGGGGCGCGGCGAACTCGGCCGCGGCAGCGTCGACGATCCTGGCCTGCGCCGATGTCAGTGCGGACCGGTCGACGGCCGGAAATTCGGTGAGCCGATCCCCGACGATACCGTCGCCGGATCCGGGTAGCGCGCAACCGGTTGACACCGCGGCCATCACGGCTACCAGGGCACACCAGGAAATTGCCGCGCGTCGCGCCGGCCGACTCCGCGGGAGGGCGTATCGGTTATTCGTGTTCACCATTGCTGCTTCGGATCCGATGCCCTGTTCGTGAACACACGGCACGGAGCGTACGCACCGGGCGCCGCGGTAACCACAGGGTCGCACCGCTTCATCATGCGGTATCCGCCACGTCGGCCTGTTTCGGGATCAGCGCGGTGAGCGCGATGGCCGCGCAGGCGGCGGCGACGGAGATCAGGAAGGTGGTGTGGAACGCATCCCGGGACGGCAGGGCCTGACTGCCGAGGGTGATGGTCATATTGGCCAGCACCGCACTCATCACCGCGGCCGAGGTGGATGTGCCGACCGAACGCATCAGTGCGTTCAACCCGTTCGCGGCCGCGGTTTCGGTGACCGGGACCGCACCCATGATCAGCGCGGGCATCGCGGCGTAAGCCAGCCCGACACCGCCCGCGACCAGGACCGACGCCAGCATGATCTGCCAGACACTGTTCATCATCGCCGAAGCGCACAGATAGCCGAGACCGACCACGCCCGACCCGATCCCGAGGGTCAGTTTCGGGCCGAAGCGGGCCGAGATCCGCGCCGATACCGGGGAGAGCAGCATCATCACGCAGCCGCTCGGTGCCAGCGCCAGCCCGGCCGCAACCATGGACAAGCCGAATCCGTAGCCGGTTTCGGCCGGGGCCATCAACAGCTGCGGGAAGGTCAGCGACATGCCGTAGAGGGAGAATCCGACGGCGATCGAGGCGATATTGGTGAACAGCACGCGGGGTCGCGCGGATACCCGCAGATCCACCAGCGGGTGCCGGCGGCTGATCTCGTATCGGCCCCAGCCGAGGAAGACCAGGATCGATATCGCGAACAGGGTGAGGATCGAGGAACTGGTCCAACCCCATTGCGCGCCCTGGGTGATCGCGATGAGCAGGGCCAGCAGGGCGGTAGCCAATCCCGCGGCACCACCGAAATCGAACGGGGCGGGTGTGCGCACCGGCGATTCGGGGACGAACCGGAAGATCAGCCCCGCCCCGACCGTGCCCATGGCGGCCGCGGCCCAGAACAGCACATGCCAATCGGCGTGCTCGGCGATGACGGCGGCCAGCGGTAATCCGATCGCCCCGCCCACGCCCAGCGTGGAACTCATCACCGCCATGGCCGAACCGACGCGCTCCGGCGGTAATTCGTCGCGCAGGATGCTGATCCCCAACGGGATGGCACCGATCGCCACCCCCTGGAGCGCGCGCCCGGCGACCGACGGAATCAGCGACGACGACATCGCGCACAGCACCGAGCCGATGACCATCGCGAGCAGGTCGAACAGCAGGATGCGGCGTTTGCCGAACATATCGCCGAGACGGCCGCTGATCGGCGTGCACACCGCCGAAGCCAGCAGGGTCACCGTGATCACCCAGGAGGCATTGGTGGGCGTGGTGTTCAGGAGGGCCGGCAGGCTCGGGATGAGCGGGACGACCAGTGTCTGCATGAGCGAGACGACGATGCCGATGGTGCTGAGCGTCGCGATCAGGATGGTCGGCGATACGCCCGGACGACCCCGTTCGCCGGATCTGGAGGGGTCATCGGCAACGGCGGTCACGCCTATGCACGTTACATAGCCTGTGTATGGTGCACAATTTTGCAATCGGACGAATCAGACGCCATAGTGGCCGAATGTCCGATTCGGCTCTGCCCGCCGGTGCGGCGGATCACCGGGATCCGACCGTCCTTGCACGGCTCGTCCTGGAGTTGACCCTGCTGTCCCGGCACCATCCCGCCGCGCGCCGCAGAACCCCGTTCCAGCTGGACAGATCCGCGTATCTGATCCTGACCCGCCTACAGCTCGGGGCACCGCTGTCGCTGCGCGAACTGGCCGAGGCGTTCGGTCTCGATGTCTCCACGATCAACCGGCAGGTTGCCGCGATGATCGAACAGGACCTGGTGGAACGAGTCCCCGACCCCGACGGCGGGGTAGCACGCAAGATCCGGCCGAGCGAAAAGGGAATCCGGCTCATCGAGGCCGATCTCGAACTGCAGCGCAGCGGAGTCGCGAATATGCTCGCCGACTGGCCCGACGACGAAATCGACCAGCTGGTCCGGCTGATGGAGCGGTTCAACGAAAGCGTCGAAGGAGTCGTGCGCCACCCCTGGCCGCGCCCGTACCGGCCCGCGCGTTCGGGCGGTCGATAAGAACGAACTCGCCGGTCACGTGGTGTTCTCCGGCAGCCGGTACCGTTGAGCCCATGATCACGCTCAAAAAAGAAGACGGCGCTGCGGATCTCGCGGGGATGACCAAGCTGAGTGTCGGCGTCAGCTGGGATCCCTCCGCGGGCGCCAGCGGTGGCGCGCTCGGCTGGGCGCGCCGCAAGAAGGGGGTGGACCTGGACCTCATCGCCATCCTCATGCAGGGCAGTGAACCGGTGCGGTTCGCCGGCCTGGACTCGCTGGACCCGCTGGGCAACGGCTCGGTGCTGCACTCCGGCGACGAGCAGACCGGTGCGGCCGCCGGGGACGACGAAACCGTGCACGTCACGTTCGGCGATGTTCCCGACGGTATCGACGCGGTCATCTTCGTCGCGGCCGCGTTCAAGAAGGGAACCTCCTTCGAGAAGGCGAACAATATCTCCTTCAAGGTGTACGACGCGTCCGGTGGCAGCAGCCAGCAGGTGGCCGATATCTGGCCGTCGCTGCTGGGGGCCGACAATGCGAACGCCGTGGCCCGCGCGTTCCGCAACGGCAATGCCTGGCAGCTGGAAGTGCTGAACCGCAAGGGCAAGATCAAGCAGGGCGATAAGCAGGCGCTGCTGCGGTTCGCCATGGGCGGTCAGTGAACAAGACCTGAACGGGCATACGCCGGCTCCCCCGCCGGCGTTGCCTGTCGCTTCTCCGATGCGCTGGGCCCGCGGCAAGTTCACCTGGTCGGCCACGATCGGGGCGCGATTGTCGCCTGGGATGCGGCGGCCCGGCACCCGGAGCGGGTGGGGAACATCTGACCCGAACGGCCGGGGCGCGCCCCTGGACCGGATCGGAACCGGCCGTCGCCGAGGCGAATCCATGGGCCGTATCCTCGATCGCCGAATCGGCATCCGCGGCGAACAGCTCGGCGTCCGGCCCGTCATTCATTGTGATACCCGCGGGGTGTGGATTCGGCACATCAAGTCGGCCCGGCGGACCAGCCGGACCAGCGGGTGACCTCGAGCGCGAGCACCGGCCCGGGCGGCGGCTGGTCCCGGTAGACCGGGTATCGCGCGGTCAATCGCTCGATACCGGTGCGCGCCTGCACTCCCGTGACCGTGGCTGCGGCGGCGTCGGCGCGTACCCACCACAGGCGGGCCCAGTCTTCGTCGTAGAAGTCCGCGAGCACTGCGACCTGCGGGTTCGCTGTGATATTCGCGAGCCGGCGCAGGGCCGTGGTCGATTTCGGTTTCGCGTCCACGGCCGTGTAGATCGTATCGCCGTCGACAGCGAAAACGATGGGCACGATATGCGGGCCGCCCTCGGGGGTCACCGTGGCGAGCCGGGCGACCCGGGCCGCAGCGAACCGCTCCCGAGCCTGCCGTTCGTCCAACCGCATCCGCTCTCCTCGCGTCCACACCCGTGGGTCAGCGCCGCCGGCCTCGCAGGTAGTCGCTGACCACGGCCGCACCGAGACCGTCCAGATCCGGCGCCACCACCCGGCCGCCGCTGCGCCGGGCCACCATATCCACGAAGGCGGCCAGCCGCGGCTGTTCACCGAGCATGAACACCGAAATGGATGCACCCAGTTTCGCCAGGGAATCGACCTGGATCATGGTGGTCGCGAGGGTGCGCCGGTCCGGTGGCCAGTTGAAGAACGATGTCCCGTCGGATTCCAGATGGGCGGTGGGTTCACCGTCGGTCACCACCAGTACCACGGGCACGGCGTCGGGGTGGCGGCGCAGATGCCGGCCGGCCAACAGTAGTGCGTGGTGCAGATTGGTGCCCTGTTCCCAGACCGGTTCCAGCGCGGTCAGTTCCCCGATCTCCACCGTGGTGGCATGGCGGCCGAAGGTGATCAGTTCGAGTGCGTCGGTGCGGAACCGGGTGCTGATCAGGTGTTGCAGCGCCAGCGCGGTGCGTTTCATGGGAACCCAGCGCCCGTCCTGCACCATCGACCACGAGGTGTCCACACACAACGCGACTGCCGCACGGGAGCGCTGCTCGGTCTCGGCGATCTCCACATCCGCGACATCCAAGGTCACCGTGGGGCTCCCGGTGGATGCCGTCCGCAGCACCGCGTTGCGCACTGTCCGTGAGACGTCCCACGGTTCGGTATCGCCGAACTGCCACGGCCGGCTCGCCCCGGTCGGTTCCCCGGAGGCCCCGGCTCGGGCCGTTTCCCGCTCGCCTTTGCGGGAGCGCAACTGGCCGACGACATCTCGCAACGCCACCTCACCGAGCCGCCGTAAAGCCTTGGGGGTCAAACGTAACGATCCATCGGGCGCCCGCTCGAACAGGCCTTGGCGGCGCAGCTCACGTTCCAGTTCCGCCAGGCGGGCGGCATCGACCCGGGCGTCGGCGCCGAGCTGTCGTTCCAGCATTTCCAGGTCGATATCCTCGAGCCGCGCACCCGGATACGACTGCGCGAGCTGCGCGGCGAGTTCGTCGAGTTCACCGAGGTCCTGCATCGCCTCCACAGCGTCCCCCATACCCAGCGGATCCTCGCCGCGGAACCGCCGGCCCGATTCCCAGTCCTCGCCCGGGCGCAGATCGCGCAGATTGGCGTCCAATGCCGCGATCTGCTGCGCCAGTGCGGGATCGCCGAACGCCTGCCCGAGCAGTTCGTTCAGCTCCGACCGCTGTTGATCCGACATCGAATTCAGCATCCGCTGCGCGGCGGCGGCGCGGGCGGCCAGGCTGTCGATCAATTCCTCGGTATTGCGAGGGTTCTCGGGGAAGAATTCGCCGTGTTCGGCCATGAACTCGGCGAACTGCGCGGTGGTGTCCTCGCCGCGGCCGTGCGCGGCCAGTAGGTCGTTGAGATCCGACATCATCTGCCGGACCTGCTCGACATCCTGGGGGGTCGTGCTCTGCAACGCCTGTTTCATACCTTGGAAGCGGGATTCCAGTAATTCCCGGCCCAGCAGATCACGAATCTGCCGGTAGTTCTCGCGTCCGGTTTCCGAACGCCACTGGTACTCACCGAGTTCGCGGACCGCACCCGCGGTACTCGACGGCAGGGCATCCAGCTGCATTTCGGCGAACCGGGCGTCGTCGGAGGGGTCGGGGAACAGTGCCCGGCGTTCGGCTTCCAGCGCCTTGTCCAGCAGCTCCCGAACCTCTTGCAGCGTCCCGTCCAGCCGATGGTTACGGGAGATCTCGGCCCGCCGTTCCCACAACCGCCGGGTGAGCTCCTCGAGCCCCGGCAATCCGGTCGTTCCACGCCGCAACAGTTCCTCGAGGGCCGACCGCGGGGAGGAGCCCTCCATCACCTCACGGCCGATATCGGCCAACGCTTCACGCAGGTCGAGCGGAGGCGCGAGCGGATCCGGCCCGTCGTGATATGGCCCGTAGGAATAGCTGTCCGCCGCTGTCATGCCGCCTCTTCTCCGGCCGGTACAACGTTCACGCGCCGTACACCGCTGTACCCTCATCATCGGAATCCTTGGCCACCCGGCGCGCCAGATACAGAGATTCCAAGGCGAATTCGACCGCGGCCGCGATCCGCGCAGGCGCCTCCCCGGCGTCCACGCCGAGTCGGGCGGCCACCTCGTGCAGTACCGGCAGCTCCGGAAGACCGGCCAGTACCTGCGCCCCGGGCACCCGCTCACCGGTGGTCACCAGATGTCCCTGTTCGACAGCTTCCGCCAGCGGCCGCAGATCCAGCCCGCCGAGCCGTTCCCGTGCGGTCTCGGCGAACGCGCGCCGCAGCATATGGGTGAGATGCTCCTGCTCCCGCCCTTCCTCACCGGATTCGAATTCCAGTTTGCCGCGCAGGACGGCCGGTACCGATTCCAGATCGACCGGCCGGGCGACGGCGGGATTCTCCCCGGTGAGCGCGGCCCGGCGCAACGCCGCCGCGGCCACCGTTTCGGCCGCCGCCACCGCGAAACGCGCCGACACACCCGAACGTTGATCGATGGCGGGCGATTCCCGCAACCGTCGCACGAACCGGGCCAGCACCTCGATCAGCGGATCGCCCACCTCGGCGACGAGGTCGGCTTCCTGCCGCACCAGTGCCATCTCGGCGGGCACGGTCAGCGGGTAGTGGGTCCGGATCTCCGCGCCGAAACGGTCTTTCAACGGGGTGATGATCCGGCCGCGGTTGGTGTAGTCCTCGGGGTTGGCCGTGGCCACCAGCAGCACATCCAGCGGTAATCGCAGCGTATAACCGCGGACCTGGATATCGCGCTCCTCCATGACATTCAACAGTGCAACCTGGATCCGTTCGGCCAGATCGGGCAGTTCGTTCACGGCGACGACGCCGCGATGCGCCCGCGGCACCAGCCCGAAATGGATGGTCTCCGGATCGCCGAGACTGCGCCCCTGGGCCACCTTCACCGGATCCACATCGCCGATCAGGTCACCCACGGATGTATCCGGGGTGGCGAGTTTCTCCGCATACCGTTGCGATCGATGCCGCCAGGTGACCGGCAGATCGTCGCCGAGTTCGGCCGCCAGCCGCAACCCCTGTGGGCTGATCGGTTCGAGTGGGTGTTCGCCCAGTTCCAGGCCCTCGATCACCGGGGTCCATTCGTCGAGCAACCCGAGCAGTGTCCGCAGCAGGCGGGTCTTGCCCTGCCCGCGCTCCCCCAGCAGCACCACATCGTGACCGGCCAGCAGCGCCCGCTCCAGCTGCGGCAGCACGGTCCGCTCGAATCCCACGATCCCCGGCCACGGGTCCTCTCCCGACCCCAGCCGGGCCAGCAGGTTCTCCCGGATCTCGGCCTTCACGCTTCGCGGCACATACCCGGCCGCCCGCAACGCGCCCGCGGTGGCGGGCAGGTCTGTTGGCATGGTCACCACACCGACGCTACGACGATTTCCGTCATCGGTCGACAGTTCGGCGATCACAACCGCCGCCGAGACCGCCCGTCAGAGCCAGGGTTGTCCCTACCTCGATAGGGGTTCGCCACCGTTTGCACAGCGTATCGGCGGTTCGGTGCAGGCATCCGTAGGGCGGGCCGGGAGTGTTGCCCCCGAGCGGCAGATGTTTGCGGGCACAGCAAGGTGACCGGCCGATGCCGGTGATTCGGGCGGCCCCGAGGATTCCTCGGATCAGCGCTTCACCTGATCGGCGCCGTCACCGCCACCGGCCCCGTGTGCAACTGCCTCGCTCCAGAGCCGCCGCAGGATCGTCGCGGCCGGGTCCGCGGATGTCGACCTATATTCGGTGCCGGCCCACAGCGCCATATCGTCCGGCGCGTTCTGCTCGGCCGCGGCCGCACGAACCGGGCTGGTGAGGTGATGGACCTGGGGATATGCCGCCGGGGCGGCCGGGCCGTAGGTGGCGATGAACTTGTTGTCCAGGCCGCGGGCCGCTCGTCCGGAGAACGCGCGCGTCACGACTGTGCGGGTGAACCGCGGATCGCTCAGTGCCTCTTTGTACGCCGTTTTCGCGCCCGATTCAGGGCTCCGGAGGAACGCGGTACCGAGCTGTACGGCCGCCGGCCCGCGGGCGAGCAGTTCCGCGATCCGGGCCCCGTCACCGATTCCACCGGCGGCCACCACCGGCAGCGGGCACCACGCCGTTATCTCATCGAGCAGGACCGGCAGGGGCGTCGACTCCGGTTCGTCCTCGACCCGGAACGTTCCACGATGCCCGCCACCCTCCGGTCCTTGGACGCACAGCGCTCCGGCTCCCGCGTCCATTGCGGCACGAGCCTCCGCGACCGTGGTGACCGTCGCGATCACCAATGCTCCGGCTGCGTGCAGCCGACCGACGGCAGCTACCGGCGGCAGGCCGAACGTCAGCGAAACCACGGGTACCCGCTGTTCGATCAGCAGCTCGACCTTTGCCGCGAACCAGTCGTCGTCCCGTTCCCGGATGGGCGGCAGTTCGATCCCGTACCGCTGAGCAGCCGCCCGTAACCGGTCGCGGTATTCATGGACGGCGGCCGCATCGTAAGCAGGCTGCTGTGGAACGAACAGATTCACCCCGAACGCCACATCCGTGCGTGCCCGCACTTCCCGGATCTGTTCTTCCAGCGCGTCCGGGGTCTTGTATCCACCCGCCAGAAAGCCGAGACCACCGGCTTCGCCGACACTCACCACCAGGTCCGGCGTGGACGGTCCGCCCGCCATCGGCGCCGCGATGATCGGAACGGCCAGGTTCGCGATATCGAACACGCTCCACCTTTCTGTGCTGGTCGGATCGGTTCCGACGTTACCCAGTCCGATCGCGGAGGGTCGAAGGCGCACAGAGTCGAGCCCGGCCCGCTACTGCCGTCCGGCCTGGCGACGACGGCAGCGAGCTCGGAACCTACAGCTCAGTAACGATCCTTGTGCTCGATCACCCAATCGGCGAACGTCCGGGCGGGGCGCCGCAGAAGCCGTTCGACAGTGCCGTCCGGAATCCGCGCCGCCGCCGGCGGATCCGCATGCCATCCGACGACATACTCGGCATCTGCACGGGAGACCCCTTCGCTCAGCAATCTTTCGACGGCCGCTGCGCCGCCGATCTGCTCGAAAGCGATCTCCCGGCCCAGCGCGGCGGAAAGGATATCCACCCGTGCTTGCGTGGTCAGCGCCTCCGGCCCGTTGAGGTTGTATACGCGACCCGCATGTCCTTCCTCGGTGAGGGCGAGCGCGGCCACCGCACCGAGATCGCCTTCGTGCACCACCGCACTCGGCAGATCGAACGGCTCCCGCACCACCCCCTCCGCTCGGATGGATTCCCGCCAGGTCAGCGCATTCGACATGAACTCCTGGGGTTCGAGCCGGGTCCAGGCCACACCGGATTCTGCGACCGCGGTTTCGGCGGGCCCGACGTATCCACCCCACAGGATGGTGATCCGCTCGACCCCCGCGGCGACAGCCCGGCGCACCAGTTCCGGCCCGGTCTCGGCCACTCCGGCGGTCACGGTGATATGCATCCCGGTGACACCGTCCAACGCGGCATCCAGCGTGCCCGGCTCGGTGTGGGTGCCCGCCACTATTTCCGCACCCGCAGGTAGCAGGGCCTCCGCCCGCTGCGGATCCCGGGTCAGCGCCCGAGCCGAATACCCTCGTCTCAGCAGCTCGGCCACCACATGCCGTCCCGTATTTCCTGTTGCGCCCGTTACCAATATCGTCACTGTCAGCTCCCTTCCGCCGGAAACGCTAAGACCTGAACATAAGTTCAGGTCAATAGGGAGCCGGCACGACCGGACGCCGCTGCGGACGGTTGACACCCGCAGCGCTTGCCGACAGTTCGCTTCGCCCGGATCACGGCGAAACCAACGGCCAGTCGCCGGAGTAGGTGTAGGGCACGGCGACGACCTGCACCGCGTCCTCGTGGACGACTCGCCCAGGGTGGGCCGTACGCAACTCGACCCACCGGACTCCGGAACGGTCGAGCAAGTCCAGATAGCCCCGGGTTGCCTCGAGCAGGTCCGACGCATCACCCTTGAACCACGCTCGGGCGCCTGGATTTTCGTGCGGGTCATAGCAATCGGGCGTGATGGTGGTCGGATCCGGATACGCGATCTCCATATACGCGTTCGCCACCCGTAACCATTCACCGTCGGCGGGGCCGAGCAGACCGTTGCGGGCGAGACCGTTCGCCATGGCGAAAACTCCCGGGTATCGCCCGTGGCGGTTGGGAACCGCGCTCTGGAAACGGATGTACTCGGACATCGCGAGAACCCTAGCGCCGGGACCGCCGCGTCGAAAGCACACGCGGGTCCGCCATTACGACGACGGCGCGATGAGTTCGTCGGCGACCCACTGCGCGACACCCGCCGGATACGGCGATTCGAGACCGAGGACGAAATGCCGGATACCGGCCTCGAAGGCTTCGGCGATCGCCGCACGGACGGCGCCGGGCCGGTCGTAGGAGACCGGAAGGAAAGTCGACCGGACGATCGAATCCGGGTCGCGGCCGATGGCGACGCAGTAGCGGTCCAGCCGGGCGCCGCGTTCGACGATCTCGGCGGTATCGCCGCCGGGAATGTTCCACAGGTCGGCATGTTCGGCGATCACCCGCAACACCGCGTCCGAGCGACCGCCGATCATGATCGGCGGATACGGCCGCTGAACCGGTTTGGGGTTGCCGAACGCACCGGCGAGCCGGAGGTGTTTTCCCTGGAAATCGAACGGTTCCGGTTCGGTCCACAGCCGCCGGATCACCGTGCAGGCCTCGTCCAGGTTTTCCACCGAGCTTCCGAAGCCGTGATAGGGCAGGCCGTGCGCATCGTATTCGCGGCGAGCCATGGGCAGGCCGGGCCGGGAGCCCGCGCCGATCCCGAAATCGAGCCGGCCACCCGAGACGATATCGACGGTTGTGGCGATCTTGGCCAGCATCGCCGGGGGCCGGAAACGGTTGCTGGTGACGAGCAGCCCGAGGCGCAGGCGGCAGGTCTGCGCGGCAAGGGCCGAAAGCAGGGTCCAGCCTTCGAAGATCGGTCCCGTCATTTCACCCGCGATCGGGAAGAGATGGTCGAACAGCCAGGCGTGCCGGATTTCCGGGATTGCGTCGGCTTCCTGCCAGACACGCACAATGTCCTGGTAGTCGACCTGCATGGGCGCGGTCATGATGCCGAAGGTCGGCGTTGTTTGCGGCATGGGATCAGTCCTTTCGGCCGAACGCAGAGACCGGCCGGAGCGCGGAGCTCACCGGCGGCGCAGCGCCGGATCGAGCAATGCGGGTGGCGTATCGAACTTTTCGCCGGGGGCGAGGTCGATACCGGGGGCAACGATGGTGTCGATCGCGTCGAGGACATCGGCGGAGAGCACAGTATCGACCGCTGCCGGCTGGGATTGCAGATGATCCAGGGTGCGTGGGCCGATGATCGCGCTGGTCACGCCCGGGTGCGCGGTCACGAAACCGAGTGCCAGCCGGATCAGGGACAACCCGGCGTCGGCGGCGAGAACGGCCAGTTTCTCGACGGCATCCAACTTCGCACGGTTGGCGGGAATCGTGGTATCGAAACGGTCCGGGAGCATCGCCGACCGGCTGGTCGAGATTTTCCGGTCCGCCCGGATGGCGCCCGACAGCCAGCCCGAGGCCAGTGGGCTCCAGGCCAGTACCCCGAGCCCGTACTCCTCGGCGACGGGCAGTACGTGGGCTTCGATCCCGCGTTGCAGGATCGAGTAGGCAGGTTGTTCGGTAACGTAGCGACTCAGCCGGTTCTCCCGCGCCGCCCATTGCGCCTGGACGATCCGGTAGGCGGGGAACGTCGAGGAACCGAAGTAGCGGATCTTGCCCGCGCGTTGCAGGTCGGTCAGCGCCGACAGGGTCTCGTCGTCGCCGGTGTCCGGATCCCACCGGTGCATCTGGTAGAGGTCGATATGGTCGACGTTCAGCCGGCGCAGGCTGTCGTCCACGGCCGTCATCAGCCAGCGCCGTGAACTGCCTCGATGGTTGCGTTCGTCGCCCATCGGCATGGTCGCTTTCGTGGCCAGCACGATATCGTCGCGACGCCCGGCGATGGCTTTGCCGACCATCCGCTCCGATTCGCCCTGGCTGTACATATCCGCGGTGTCGATGAGGTTGATACCGCCGTCCAGCGCGACGTCGATCATGGCCGTGACCTCGTCCTGAGTCGTTTTCCCGATACCCCCGAAGTTCATGGCACCGAGTACGAGGGTGCTCACCTGTACGCCGGTCCGGCCCAAGCTGCGGTACTGCATATTTTTTCCTCCATGAGAGTGGGAACGCGACCCGCTCGACTCCGGCGGTGCGACCCTGGCATCCTGAAAGCGGAACAACGTTCCGATAACCAACATACGGAACAATGTTCCGTTTGCCAACCGGAAGGACGGAGGTCGCTGCCCAGTGGCCGAAAAAGACACCCCCGAACCGGCCCCACGTAAACGGGCCGATGCCCGGCGCAACGAGCAAACCCTGCTCGACGCGGCCGCCACCGCATTCGTCGAATCCGGAGTCGGCGTACCCGTCCGCGATATCGCCGCCCGCGCCGGTGTCGGCGTCGGCACCATCTACCGCCACTTCCCCACCCGCGCCGACCTCATCGTCGCGGTCTACCGCCACCAGGTGGAAGCCTGCGCCGCAGCAGGCCCCGAACTACTGGCCGAAGGCCCCACTCCGCACGCCGCCCTGACCCGCTGGATCGACCTGTTCGTCGACTTCCTGGTCACCAAACACGGTCTCGCCGAGGCACTCCAATCCGACAACGCCGCCTTCGAATCCCTGCACGCCTACTTCATCGACCGGCTGCTTCCGGTCTGCACCGAACTGCTCGACGCGGCCGTGGACGCCGGCGAGATCGTGGCCGATATCGAGCCCTACGAATTGATGCGCGGCGTGGGCAACCTCTGTGTCGGCGCCGGTGGTGATCCCCGCTACCACGCGCGGCGAATGGTCGGGCTGTTGATAAGAGGTCTGCGCACCCGCCGGCACCGCCCGCGAGAGTGGTCAGGAATCGAGAAGCACCGGTCACCGCACCGTCATTAACGTCGTCCTCATCGAGATCGCGGGGCACCCAGCCGGACGCGAACCGGCCGAGGAGGACGAGATGAACTGGAACAAACGAACCCGGCAGACGCACCGGGTGGTGGCGATCGCATTCGTGGCGACCGTCGTCGTCACGGTCGCGGTCATGGCCGCGCAGGGACCGGTCCGGGTCTCCTATCTCCCACTGCCCCCACTCGCCCTGCTCCTGTTCTCCGGCCTGTATCTGTACGTGCGGCCGTACGTCGGCAAGCCGACCGCAGAGACCGGGCCTCGCCGTGCTCGAGTTCGTTCGACCGGAGTGCGGGCGCTGCACCGTTCGGCGGCCGCTTTCTTCGTGGTGAGCATTGCCGTCACGACCGCCACCTTGGCGTTGCAGGGACCGATGTGGGTGTCCTACCTGCCACTCGCGCCGCTCGTCGTGCTCCTCGGCAGCGGCCTGTTCATGCTCACGCGGCCGAGCGCGAGCCGGCGCACCGGTGCCGGCGATGAGGACGGCGCCATCGGCCGGCAGTCGGCGGTGACACGTTCATCGGCGACGCAATAAACAGGTCGGATACGAGGCAGCCCGGGGAGTGACGCGATGGTCGAAGGCACCCGGTTACGCCGGATCCGGTTGGGTGCCCGCCGCCCGCATCGCCGCAGTTGAAACGCGGTCAGCGCCGAATGCGCGCGTTCCGGATGGCGGTGCGGTACTGGATCCAGCGCCCGGTCGAACTGGACGAAGCACACACCAATGCAAGCCCGGTAATGATCATGAGACTCCCGAACACTACGACGGCTATCGGAACCAGTTCTCCGTCGAAGGTGAGCCCGACGAGACCGATCGCCGGGATGAGCATTCCGATGACAGAGCAGATGATCGTCAGAATGCGCCCGATACGGTTACCCGACAACAGATACATTCCGGCGGCGGTCCACAGCAGCATCGCCATCGCCGCCCCCAGCAACCCGATAATCGCCGTATCCAGCTCGCGAAAAGGATCATCGCCGGTAGCGAGATCAATAGAAAACACCAGGAGAACGAAGAACAGACCGGTGGGAGCCAGTCCGGCGAGCAAGGTGATGATTGCCGCGGTGAAGGGTGCAACCCTGGATGGCTTCGGCCCTGCCCATTCCTGCCGGCCGCCCATGTCAGGCCGATATGGGTAGGGATGTCGGCCTATCTCGGGCCCGGGCAGCGGCCAGGCGGATGGAGCGGATGGCGGCGGGGCAGGCTCAGCGGCGGGCGGGGTCCTCGGCACGTGCGGTGGCCGGTTCACCACAGTCGGCACGGACCGGGAAACAGGCGCCGCGATATGCCGGCCTTCCAGCGTGTCGCGGGCTGCCGTGGTGAACTCGGCGCAACTGACGAACCGGTCCTCACGCTTTTTGGCCATCCCGCGTTCGAGGACCGCGTCGATGGCCGGAGGAAGATCGGGGCGAGCGGCAGTGAGCCGTGGCACCGGCTGCGAAATATGTCCCATCACCACCTGCCCCGGGTTCGTCGCCGCATACGGCGACCGCCCGGCCAAGATGGTGAAAAGCGTGCAGGCCAGCGAATACTGGTCGCTACGGTGGTCCACCGGCTCCCCGGTCAACTGTTCGGGCGACCCGTAGGCCAGTGTTGCGGTGAAGGTCCCGGTGGCAGTGAGTTTCGTATTCGTGGCATCGGTGAGCCGGGCGATACCGAAATCGGTGAGCACCGCGTGGGATTCGCGGAATGCGTCCGCTCCCGCGATCAGAATGTTGGCCGGCTTCACATCACGGTGCAGCACTCCGCAGCTGTGCGCGTAGTCCAGCGCCGCCGCGGTTTCGCCGAGCAACCGCACCGCCGTCGCGGGCGGATACGCCCTGGCATCCCAGGATGCGGCGTCGGTTCCGCGGATGTATTGCATAGCGATCCACAGATGCCCGTCGTCGGTTCCGCGATCGAACACCCCCACGATCCCCGGATGTTCCAGCCGGGCGACGACATCGGCCTCGCGTTCGAAGCGACGGGACAGTTCGGGATCGGTGGACACCTCCCGGTTCAGCAGTTTCAATGCGACACTGCGCGGCAGCCGCGGATGCCGGGCGAGGTAGACCGTCCCCATCCCACCACGGCCGAGGACCCCCTCGACCTGGTATCCGGCGAAGGTCGCACCCACCCCCAGCACTGTCACTCCTTCTGTCCGGCGAACTCCGTGGACGCTACCGCACTTTCGGGTCCCGGGGCCGCCGGCGGCCGCGTCACTTCCCGGCCGGTGCCCGATCGACGGTCACGACAGCGATCACGAGCAGAACCTGCCCGACCACATAGGTGAGCATCACCCAGAAGCCGTGCCCGGGTAGTTCCATATCGGTGAATGCGCGCAGGGCGATCAGGGAATCGGAGATCAGGAAGATCGCGCCGCCCACCCCGGCCGTCCGGCCGAGCCCGGTCGCCAGCACCGCCATGGTCACCAATGCCAGGCCGTACACGATGACCGGCACCAGAAGCGTGCCGGCCTGCTCCCGACAGAGCGCCACCAGAATCACGAGCGCGACGGCGTACACCGCGACCGCGGCGGGCCGGGCCAGTAGTGATTGCCGGTGGTAAGGCCAGAAAGCCGCGGCGTAGAACAGTTGCGCCACCAGGAAGCAGCCCACCAAGGCCAGGAATCCGCCGTCCCCGGCAACGAAACGCGGCACCGTATCGCCGAGCCACGAGAAGAACAGCGCGACCAGGACCAGCCGGACCAGCCGGCTACGGGGTCCGTTCGTCCCCGCGAACAGTGCCGCGGCGAGTAATGGCATGAGGAGCACCTGCGTGATATCGGAGACGACCCCCTCCGGCGCCGCGATCTGAGCAACCAGATGCACGCCGGTGACGCCGGCCAGCGCCGCGAAGGCGACCCACATCCTCGCCGCGGCACCACCGGCCACCGGCAACCTCTCTCCGCCGCTCGAGCTCATCCCGACCTTCCATCGCCACCGGCCTGCAGGATATCCGGCACCGCACCGGTGTCTGCCAGGATGACCGCATGAGAACCATGGCGCGACCCGGCACGATCTCCGCCGGGACTCTGGTTCTGCTGACCGCTCTCTACTTCGCGCAGGGGCTGCCGTACGGGTTCTTCACCCAGGCGCTGCCCGTGGTGCTCCGCGAATCCGGGTTTTCCCTGATCGAGATCAGTGCCACCGGTGTTCTGTTCGCGCCGTGGGCATTGAAATTCCTGTGGGCGCCCTATGTCGACAGCTACGGCACCCGGCGGCAATGGCTGCTGACGTTGCAACTCACCAGTTCGGCGATCGCTTTCGGGCTCGCCTGCCTGGACCTCTCCTCGTCGTTGCGCTGGCTCCTCATCGGGATCGCCGTGGTGAACGCCGTATCCGCGACCCAGGATGTCGCCACCGACGGACTCGCCGTCCAGCTGCTGGGTCCGCAGGAACGCGGTCTGGGGAACGGGATCCAGGTCGGCGCCTACCGGATCGGCATGATCGTCGGCGGCGGCGCGCTGCTCTGGTTGTTCGCGCTCGCGGGCTGGCGGAGCCTGTTCGCCGCGATGGCGATTCTGCTTCTGCTGACCACTATCCCGGTGTGGTGGTTACCGCGGACCCCGGAACGCACTGAACAGAAGACACCGCCCCGCCCGACCGCTTTGACGACCGGGTGGTGGAAACGGTTACGACGACCGGGGATGCTCACGTTCATCCTGCTCATCGGCGGTTTCAAATTCGGGGATTCGATGGGCTCGGCAATGGTCGGCCCGTTCATGTCCGATGCCGGACTCACCCTCGGCCAGATAGCCCTCGTGAAGGGCGCGCTGTCATCGGCCGGCGCGCTCGCGGGCGCGGCGCTGGGTGGCTGGCTGTGCTTCCGGTACGGCCGCCGCCGCGCCCTGCTGATCGGCGGGGTCACCCAGACAGCCGGCCTGGCTCTCTATCTGATCGCCTCACTCGGAACCGGCGGTTTCGGCCTGATCGTCACCGCGAGCCTCGCCGAGCACATCCTCGGCGGCGCCGCGACCGTCGCGGTGTTCACCCTCATGATGGACGCCTCGGACCGCGACCACGCCGGTAGCGACTACACCCTGCTGGCCTGCGCGGTCGTGACGGTGCAGGGGATCGCGGGTTTCGCGGCGGGGACGGTCGGCGAACTCCTCGGCTACCCGGCCCTGTTCGGGTCGAGCCTGGTCCTGTCCGGTCTCGGTTGCGCGGTACTGATCATCGCGACAGATCGCGGCAAGGGGCCCAGCGGTGTGCGCGAAGTGTGGGACAGTCCGCGGCCGGCTCCGCCCCGGGGCACCACAACGGCGGCCGGCCGGCTCTCCACGTCGTAGCCGAGCCGATGCGCATCCTCATCACTCGGTTCGAGTAGTGAGACGGCGGACAGCATGCGGCCGAAGCGAGCCCGATGTGCGTCCGGTTCCGGGATGAGATCGGCACGGATACAGCTGTCACCGCGACTTCAGCGGGCCTCCACCGTTTCACGGGGGACAGCGTGTGCGCCGCGCAGCCAGTGCATCATCCGGTACATCAGCTGCGTGGCGCCGGGCATGAAACCCGAGCCGTGGTGATAGGAGGCGTCCATGGTGCTGACGACGATTTCTGCGGCGAATGTGCCTGCGTCGTAGTACATCACGGTGTTGCTGTGCCCGGGAATGGCCCGGTACGGGGTGCCCCAGGGGTCTTCGATCTCGGTATCCGCATGGTCCGGCAGTTCTTCGAGCCGGACGAGCGGTACGGCCGTGGCGGGGTGGGTGAGAACCCCGTGATAATGCCAGTGCACGGCGTCGTCGGCGAGGCCGTCCCAGAACGGGTGTTCCCGGTTGACCGAGCGGCGTCCGACATCCTCGCCGATCCGCCAGGCCCAGAAGTTCGTGCCGCGGCCGGTTTCGGTGGTGCCGGGTAGCCAGTCGCCGACGGTGTTCTCGCCGTCGATGTACATCCGCGCGCCGGGGGTATCGAGGAAGCCGACGAGGATCGGGGCGATACGGGCCAGCACACCCGGATGCAGTCTGGCCGCAACGTAGACGGCGTCGAAACCGTCGAGCCCGCCCGGTTCGAGATCGGGTGCGTAGACATCGACCGGGTCCATGGCGCGTACGGCGGGATCGCGCAGGTCCGCGAGGTGGAAGAAGCTGGCGGTGTGGACGAAAGCGACGCGGGTCATCGGGCCGTCTCCTGTAGCGCCGCGGCGCCCTCGAGGTAGGTGAGTGTACGTTCGCCGAGGTCGGCGGCGGAGGTGCCGGGGCGACTGAAAGCCTGCATATCGTTGCCGAGATGCAGGATGACCTCGCCGGTTCCGAGCGGGTAGGCCACGTCGACCGGTAGGCGACCCTGGCCGATCCCGGTGATCACGACAGCCCCTTCGGGCAGGTCGACGAGGTAGGCGTGGGCATAGAACCCCGCGACGCCGATATGTTCGAGATCTTCGAAAGTGTGCGTGCCGGGCACCCCGGTATTGAAGAGCACGTCGCGGCGGTCGACTCCGTCCCAGATCGGGTGCGATCCCATTTCGGTGAGCCATAGGTCGCGGGTCGTATGGAAGTCGAGTTTGCGGTATTCGGGCATGTTCTCGACGAACCGCTCCAGCGGATGGCCGTTGACGAGAATGCGCCCGCCGGCGCGCACCCAGGCCGACAGCCGGTCGGTGCGGGCGGCGAGAAAGCGCTGATCGCAGGCTCCGCTGACCATGATGCCGACGTAGGCGTCGAGGTCGATCCCGTCGAGGTCGTACACATCGCGGACGGCGATACGGGGCGTGTCTTCCGATGGTGAGGTGCGACGTTGGACGAGTTGCAGAACCGGGGGCATCAAGACTCCTTCACCGGTAACGGAACGGCACGAGATATAAAGGTTAGGCTAACCTAGCCGAGGAGCCAGGCCACTGCGCAGCACGGGATCGAGTTTCTGAACCGCAGAAACTTCACAATTGACATGAGGTTAGGCTAACCTCCAGTCACCGGCGGGGTGACGGCACCCCCACCGCCCGCACCCCGGCCGTCCTTGACTCCCCGAATTGAGGATCCATGATCAACCGTCCGAGCCGCGCCGCCACCGGCGTCGGCGCCGCGGTCGCACTCACGGTCGCCCTGAGTGGCTGCACCGCCGGCTCCGACTCCGGCTCCGGGACCGCGGCGTTCGGCGACCTGAGCGGTCCCGCCACCGCCGAGCAGCTGACCATCGCGCTCGACAAGGATTCCGGCCCCATCAACCTGTTCGCCGGAGCGAGCGATCAGCTCGTCGAACTCGTCTACGACAAGTTGCTGGCCCCCTCGCCCTATGTCGACGATCCGCAGCCGTGGCTGGCCACCGAGGTGCGCCAGCTCGACCCGGCCGTCTGGGAAGCCGATCTGCGCACGGATGTCACCTGGCAGGACGGTGAGCGGTTCACGCCGGAAGACGTCGTCTTCTCGTTCCAGTACATGCACAACGCACCCACCGGCCGCTATACGCACCATGTCAACGACACCCCGTACGTCGACCGTGTGGTGCAGGTCGACGACGACACCGTGCGTTTCGAATGCCGCGACGCCTGCCCCTCACTCGCCCGCGTCACGCTCGCCGATCTCCCGATCGTCGCCGAGCACATCTGGGCCGATATCGACCCGGCCGAGGCGAAAACGGTGCAGGACCTGCCGATCGGCACCGGCCCGTACCAGTTGACGGCCTACAGCCCCACCGAGGGGTACACGCTCACCGCGAACGAGAAATACTTCGCCGGAAAACCCACGGTCGATACGATCGAAATGCCGGTGATCACCGATCAGTCGGCAACCTTCACCGCGCTGCAGTCCGGCGAGATCGATGCGACCACCCGCGCACTCAGCCCCGAGCTCGTCGCACAGTTCGAGCAGTCGGGCAACCTCGACTCGCTCACGACGCAGGCATTGAGCTTCCCCGAGATCAAAATGAACTTCCTGCGGAAACCGCTGGACACGCCGAAGTTCCGGCGCGCCCTGTCGGATGCGGTCGACAAGGAACAGATGCTCGATGTGGTCGCGCTCGGCCAGGGCCGGGCCGCGACCCAGGGCTACCCCCATCCCGACGCGCCCTTCGCGAACCCCGGCAACTCGACGCCGACCGATCGCGCGGCCGCCGGCAGCGCACTCGACGAACTCGGCTATACCGATACCGACGGTGACGGTGTCCGCGAGATCGACGGCAAACCGCTCGTGCTCAGGATGTACGTGGATTCGGGCCTTCCCCAGGATGTCCGGGCCGCCGAACTGGTTGCCGAAGACCTCGGCAAGGTCGGTATCGAAGTCGAGATCGAGGGGATGGACGCCGCGGCGCTGTCGGAGCGGTCGGCCGAGAAGACCTACGACCTGCTCGTCGGCTCGATCGGCGCGCACGGTGTCGCCGATCCGGACCAGTTCATCATGTCGCATCGCTCGGGCTATCTCTGGGCGACGAAGGTCGCCTGGGGCGAGTGGGACACGAAATACGCCGAATGGCTGGCGCAGACCACCCATGAGGACCGTATCCGCGTGATGCAGGGTCTGCAGACCGTCCACAACGCGGCACCGACAACCGTTCCGCTGTTCTACCCCGAAGAGCATTGGGCCGTCTCGCATACGTACGGCGGGTGGGCCGAGAGCCCCGGCTACGGCATCGTCCACAAATGGTCGTTCCTGCCGGAAGAGGTTGTCGAAGCGGCTCATTCGAGCACCATCGACGCGATCACCGAGCTCAGCGGTACCGCTCCGGCCACGGATGTCACCGAGCCCCCGGCCTCGGAAGAGCACGGGCACTGACGATCGGGCGACCGGCCGCGATGAGGGCGGCCGGTCGTCTGCGCTCATCGAGAGGACCGAAGATGAAGAGGCCGGACAGATCCTGGCTCTCGCGGCTCGGGCAGTACGCCGTAGTGCTGTGGGTCGCCGTCACCCTCAACTTCGCGCTGCCGCGGCTGGCTCCGGGCCACCCCGCCCTGGTCATGTTCACCGGCGAGGGTGATCCCAGCCCGGAAGAGCTCGCCGAGCTCGGCGCGCTGTACGGGCTAGACGATCCGGTTCTCGTCCAGTACTGGCGGTTCTGGACGGATCTACTGCACGGCGATCTCGGTCTCTCGACCGTCCACAACCGGCCGGTGGCCGATGTCCTCATGGAACGACTGCCCTGGTCGCTGACTCTGGTGGGGCTGGGGCTCATCGGCGCGATCATCGTGGGATCCCTGCTCGGGGCGTGGTCGGCATGGCGGCGCGAAGCCGGCCGTCCCGGCCAGGACAAGGGCACACTCGTCGGGGTCCTGGCCGTCGATTCGATGCCGGGGTTCTGGATCGGGATGCTGCTGATCACGGTCTTCTCCGCACAGCTCGGCTGGCTGCCGTCGTACGCGTCGGCGGAGCTGCCCGACGAAACCTTCGCCTGGCTGGTCGAATCCGGCCGCCGGCTGATCATGCCGCTGCTGACGATGATCATCACCTCGATCGGCACCTATTACCTGCTCGCCCGGGCATCGATGACCACCGTGCTGGGCGAACCGTTCATCCGGCTCGCCCGCGCCAAAGGCCTGCCCGAACGCCGCGTCGCCACCGGACATGCCCTGCGCACCGCGCTGCTGCCCATCGCGACCAACGCCACGATGGCAGCCGGCGCCCTCGTCTCCGGCGCCGTCGTGGTCGAAACCGTGTTCTCGTATCCGGGTCTGGGGAAGGTCATCGCCGATGCGGTCGCCGCCCGCGACTACCCGATGCTGCAGGGCGCGTTCCTGCTCGCCACGGTCGGCGTGATCCTGGCGAATATCGTCGCCGATCTGCTCTACCCCCTGCTCGACCCACGGGTTCGGCACGCACGTCAGGTGGTCCCCGCATGACGCGCCTGCGCACCGGTTGGCGATCACTGTCGATCACGAGCCGTATCGGGATCGCCATCGTGCTCACGCTGTGCGCGGTCGCGATTTTCGCTCCGTGGCTCGCTCCGTACGACCCCGGCGAACGCGTTACCCGGCCGTTCGCCGCGCCGTCGGCAGCGCATCTGCTCGGCGCCGACGATGTCGGCCACGATCTGCTCAGCATTCTCATCTACGGCGCGCGACCTTCGCTGCTGGTCGGATTCATTGCCGCCATCGCGGCGACCCTGGTCGGGACGGCCGTCGGCATCACAGCCGGCTACCTGCGCGGAGCCACCGATACCGTGCTCATGCGCATAGTCGACGTGGTCCTGTCGCTGCCCGTCGTACCGCTCACTCTGGTGATCGGTGTCCTGGCCGGACCCGGGATCGTCACGCAGATCTTCGTCATCTCCATCGCCCTCTGGGCTCCGATGGCTCGCGAACTGCGCGCCCAGGTACTGAGTGTGCGCGAACGCGACCATATCCACGCGTTGCGCGCCATGGGCGCCCGCCACAGCTACGTCCTGGCCCGCCATATCGTTCCGGCGGTCGGCGTACTCGTCGTGCCGCAACTCGTGCTCGCGGTCAAGAACGCGGTATTGCTGGAGGCCTCGCTCGCATTCCTCGGTCTCGGCGATATCACCTCCATGAGCTGGGGCATGATGCTGAGTGTCGCAGGCGGCCGCAGCGCTTTCCTCACCGACGCCTGGCTCTGGTGGGTCGTACCACCGGGGGTCCTCATCGGGCTGACCGTGCTGGGTTTCGCGCTCGCCGGTGGCGCCGTGGAACGCACCACGGCCGGGGTCACCCGCCAGTTCGTCCGGCGCAGCAAACCCGGCCGCCCACCGGTGGCCGCCGCTGTCCCGGATAGTGGTGCCGACGACACCCTGCTCCGCATCGAGGGCCTCACCGTGCGCTACGGCGAAGGTGAGAACGCAGGTGGCGGGTGCACCGACGTCGAACTGGCAATACCGCGGGGGCAGGTCCTCGGTCTGGTCGGGGAATCGGGGTCGGGTAAGTCGACGGTCGCGGCCGCGATCGTGGGTCTCATGCCCGCGGCCGCCCGAATCATCTCGGGACGAATCCGGCTCGGCGGCCTCGATCTGCCGGCCCTCGGCGACCGCGAGCGTCGTGCGCTGCTCGGCTCACGTATCGGTCTCGTGCCACAGGAAGCACAGTCGGCACTGAACCCCGTACACCGCATCGGCGACCAGATCTGCGAGGCGGTCCTCGTCCACAGCGAGATGACCCACGATCGCGCCCTGGAACGTGCCCGTGAACTGCTGCGGATGGTGGGCCTGCCGGCGGAAAGATACCGGGCGTTCCCTCACGAACTGTCGGGCGGGCAACGGCAGCGCGTCGTCATCGCGATCGCACTGGCCAACGAACCCGAACTACTGGTCGCCGACGAACCCACCAGCGGCCTCGACGTACTCGTCCAGCAGGAGATCCTCGACCTGCTCGACGAACTACGGGCCCGGCTGCACCTGACCGTGCTGATCGTCACGCACGACCTGCCGGTCGTCGCGCAGACCGCCGACCGCGTCGCCGTCATGCGGGCGGGCACGGTGGTCGAACAGGGCGAGGCCGGCAGCGTGCTGACCGACCCGCAGCATCCCTACACCCGCGACCTGATGGGCGCGATGCCCGATATGAGCGAGTTCGAGAGGGCCCTGTGACGATGACGACCGAAATGATCCGGACAGCGGCGGCACGTGACGACCACCCGGCCCATCGGCAGGAGCCGGTTCTCCGCGTGGCCGACCTGACAGTGCGGTACGGCGAAACCGTCACCGTCCGCGATGTGCACGTCGAACTCCAGGCCGGCGAGACCGTAGCCCTCGTCGGCGGCTCGGGAGCGGGCAAATCCACCATCGCCAAAGCAATTGCCGGGCTGGTCATCCCGTCGAAAGGGTCCGCGCTGCTCGATATCTCGGCGAACAGCGGCGACCGATACGAGCGCGTCGATCTGCTCGCCGCCTCCACCTCTGTCCGCCGCGCGGCCCGCCGCGCCGTGCACCTCGTCATGCAGGATCCCTACGCGTCCCTGCCGCCGCATCGCCGGATCCTGGATATCGTCGCCGAACCCCTCGTCATCCACCGCATCGGCGATACCGCGACCCGAACGGAAGCCGCCCGATCGGCACTGCACGCGGTCGGCCTCGACCCCGCGCACTACGCCCGCCGGTTCCCGCACCAATTGTCCGGGGGCGAACGCCAGCGCGTCGCCTTCTCCCGCGCGATCGTGACCCGGCCCGCGGTCATCCTCGCCGACGAACCGACCGGCATGCTCGACGCCACCCTCCGCGCCGAGGTCTCCCAGCTCATGGGCGACCTCGCCCGCGACCACGGCACCGCGATCCTGCACATCACCCACGACCTCGCCCTCGCCGCCCACACCTGCGACCGCGTCCTCGTGATGGCCGACGGCGCAATCGTCGAACAGGGCCCGACCGCGCAGGTCCTGCGCAATCCACAGCACCCCACAACGAAGCAACTCCTGCTCGCCGCCTTGCGTGGGTCACGCCGCCGGACCGGCACCGGCGAAGCGCCGCCTGGGGCGTGATGCGTCGTACGGCATATCCGAGACCAGCGGCGCGGAGACACTGAAGCGCCGAGCCCTCTTCGCGCTCCCGCACCGGACATGATCTGCGCTACCGCACGGGCCCGCGCAGCAACCGCTCTCCGCGCACGTCACGACCGATCCAGGTAACAAGAGCGACTTCTCAGCGATGTGATCCATACAACATCGATTCAGGAGGTCCGATATGTTGTCTGCGAAACGGCTTGCCGCCGGCGCCATCGTCGCCACCGCAACCGCCGGGACTGTACTTGCAGGGGGCGGTGTAGCTCAGGCCGATGTCCCGGTGTGGCAGGCCAACTGTCACGTCTACAACATCTTCAACACCGGAGGGATGGCCCACTGCGAGCTACCGGCCTGGCACCAGGTGAAGCTCACCTGTGTCGCATGGCCCGTCCCGTTCACCTATTGGAAGTACGGGCCGGTGCACTACGGACAGAATCAGTCCTGGGCCAGTTGCGACGCACCGGGCGCACTGGTGCGGGTCGAGGTCATCCAAGCGTAGGTCGGGATCCATCGACTGTCATCGCACCCATCATGACGGACGCCGGCGGCTCGGGTCCGACAACCGATCCATCAGGACGACCGCGGTCCGCCGGCCCAGCAGTCTGCTCATCGCCGCGGCGAACCGATTGCTCACTCCGTCGACGACACTCGGTCCCGGCGACCGGCGGTCGAGATGTGCCAGCGCAGTCGCCACCACCTCGGCCGCCGACCGCATTCGTGCGCCCGCGGTAGCGTCATCGGTACCGACGACCGCATTGAACTCGGTATCGGTCGCCCCCGGTGACAACGCGAAAACCGCGACACCACTACCGCGCAGTTCCGCCCATAATGCCTCGGTGAAGTTGAGCACGAACGCCTTCGACGCGCCGTAGACCGCCATCCGCGGCGTCGGCGCATAGGCCGCCATACTCGCCACATTGATCAGGAATCCGTTCCCCGCCGCGACCAGATCCGGCAGGAATGCCGAACTGAGCTGCACGGGCGCGGATACGTCCACCGCGACCTCCTGCGCGAGCCGTTCGGGATCCTCGTCGCGGAAGTTCCCGAAGGTGCCGAACCCCGCGTTGTTGATCAAGCTCGTAATTCGCATATTCCGCTCGGCGACCGCCGCCCGCAGATCCGGTCCGGCAGACGGCGACGCGAGATCGTAGGAAATCACCTCGACCACCGCATTGTGCGCGGACCGCAATTCCGCGGCGAGTCCCTCCAACCGGTCACTACGCCGGGCCACCAGCACCACCGCTGCCCCACGCGCGGCGAGCGCCCGCGCGAATTCCTGCCCGATTCCGGAACTGGCTCCGGTGATCAACACGGTCTGACCTGAATATGCAATCGACATGACTGCCACCGTAGGGCAGGTTGGCACCAAGTGCCAGTTTGGCACGGGCTATGCTCCTCGTATGGCGAAGGAAACCGTGTGGGACCGCCAGCGCGCGGCCGTCCGGAACGAAATCGTCGAGACCGCCCTCGAGATGTTCCTGACCGACGGCTTCGACGAGACCCCGATCGACCGCATCGTGGAATCAGTCGGCGTTTCCCGGCGCACCTTCTTCCGCTACTTCGGCACCAAAGAGGACATCGTCCTCGGCGGCCTGATCTCCCGCGGCCAGATGATCGCCGGCGAATTGGCCGCCCGGCCCGCCGGCGAAACCCCGTGGGAAGCCCTCCTGGCCGCCCTCCACGCCGCCCACGAAACCACCGTCGCCGATACGAGCGCCGACCTCGCGCTGGGAAAAATGCTCTTCGATACCCCGTCACTGCGGGCGCGACTGATGGAGAAACGGCTGCGCTGGCAGGAAATGTTCGTACCGTTGCTCGCAGCACGAATGGACGGCCCCGCCGAACGGGCGACGCTACGCGCCACAGCTATCGTCGCGGCGGCACTCTCCTGCCTGGACACGGCCTCCGAAGCATGGATCGCATCGGACGGCGCCGACGATCTCGCCGAACTCTACGACGAGGCAGTGGCGGCGGTACGGGCCTGACCACGATCAGCCGCCACCGCCCACGGACCGACAGCCCCCTGTAACGCCGCGCTCATCGCGAAGCGATTGCCAGTGATCGGAGCCACAGTCGATCCCAGGGTGAGGACAACCATCATCATGAAGACAATCGCGGCCTACCTGGCCATCGCCGCTGCGGCTGCCGCCACCGCATGCGCAGCAACGGAAACGCCCGCCATCGAACAAGAAACCAATAATTCCGTCGCGACACTCGTACCGGCCAGCACCTCGATGCCGCCGCAGATGACCGCCCCCGCCGAACCGCCGTCGACCGAGCCGAGCACAGCCACCGAGTCCGAAACCGTCCCGATGCCGGACGTTGTCTGCATGAACCTGCAGGACGCCCAGGACCGCATCCAGGCCGCAGGCGTGTTCTTCTCCCGCAGCGAAGACGCGACAGGCGCGGGCCGGAGACAGGTGATGGATCGCAACTGGGTGGTCGTCGCACAGACACCCGCCGCCGGCGTACCCATCGGTGAGGCCGATGCGGTCCTGTCCGTCGTAAAAATCGGCGAACCAGGCGATTGCTCCTGAGTCAACCGCGTATTCACCGCCGGCACGGCCTCATGTGGTTCAGCGGTGCACTGCTGAACCACCGCCTCGCAGATCCCGATCCGCTAGATGCCGAAGCGGTACCGCGGAAGATCGGTGAGCCGGCCGACACCGGGCTTTTTGGCAGCGCAAGCGAGTAACCAGGCAAAAACTGCGTATCACCGACTTCCGCGAACGCCGTGTCGAGCTCAGCGAAAACGGTCGGATTCCGGCCCTCGATCGCGGACCGAACGCGATCGCCCCTCCAGTCGCTCACGGCGACAAGCAAACCACGGCAATCCCGGCGCCGGCTGCACCATCCCAGCTGAATCCGAGTGCGAAAGTGCCTGGCAGGGTTTGTGCCGGTTTCTGCGCTGACCGAATCGGCCATCGCGCGGCGCCGACCAAACAACTGAACTGGTCGGCGTGCTGAGCGGTCTACGTCGCTCAGTCGGCGGTGCCGGGTTCGACGACCCACTCGGCTTGCAACCCGCTCACCGAGGAGATCATGTCGAAGTCGCCATCGTAGTGCAGAACCGTGGCCCGGTGCCGCTCGGCCGTTGCCGCGATGAGGACGTCGGCCAGCGACAGTGCCCGGTGAAAGCCGGCGTTCAGTGCCAGCTCTTGGATCTCGAGCGCGCGTTCGAATTCCTCGTCATTGCAGGGCAGGTAGTCGAAGCCGCGGAGCAGAGTACGCAGGCGCAGCGCCTCGGGCTTGCCGCGCGCCGAGAACAGCACCTCATACTCGGTCGGTGCACACACCGCAAGGAGCCCCGCGTGGTCCAGCGCATCCAGTCGCTGCCGCACTGCAGGCGTGCTCCGGCGGGCCAGCGCGGACTTGTCGATCAGATAGCGCCCCTTCACGCCACCGAAGCTCCATTTCCACGCTCGAGCGAACCGTCCGGCTTCCGCGGCCCGGTCTGTGACCGGATCTCCGCGAACGCGTCCTCGAACTCACCCTCGTCGATGGCGTCGAACAGCTCCCGGCGTAGCCGTAGCTTCACTCCCTCTTCCATTGCTGCCCGTACTGCTGCGGCCTTGGTCGTCACCCCGTATACCCGCATCGCCTGCTCGACGATCTCCTCGTCCAGATCAATGACGGTCCTGGCCATCGCTCATCCCTCCTCGACCCACCCCGATCACGCACGATATCAATTCTTTCCATCAAATGATATCGCACAGGTGGAGCCGTCCAGGCATACGACGGCCGAATCGATGGCGAGCTACTTCCTCAGCTTCGGTGATCGGGAGCAGCGCCTGTGAGAGGATGCTGGTTCCTCGCCGCCGCTACGCATCCACGCGAAACTCCGTCGGACGGCCGCACGGAGGAGCACACGATGAAATGGCTCGACCAGCGGATCCAGCTTCACAACGCTGATGATCAGACCGCAGACTGGATGGCGAAGGCCCGCACGCCCGAAACCTGCGCACGCATCCGGCGCTGGTCTCGGCTGGAGGCCATCGGCGTCATGGCAGCGCTGGCCGGCCTTGTAGTGCTCGTTACCGCACCGATCGCAACGGTGGCGCTGATCATCTGGTTCTATGTCTCCGGCATCGACCGCATCGACGTGTACTGGTTGCTGTGGAGTGTCGCCATCGGGGTGCCGCTCGTCGGAGGCATCCTCATGACCGTCGGCAGCAGCCGGCGCCGCGCAGCCTGCTTTGCGGACGGGTACGTCTCCACAGGCCGTGTCGACCGAGTGATCGAGCAGCGGACCGTCGGCGACGACCAGGCCTGGTATGAACTCGGAGTCAGCGCCGTGATGCCTGACGGCGAGGTGCTTCACCGGAAGGTCTACCGGGACGGTAACGACCCGAGCCGGCGGATCGGAAGGCCCATCCGCTTCCGGCACAACACCCTCGACCCCGACGTCCTACACGACGTCCTGTTCGACGGATGGCCCGCCCACGCGAAGGATGGCCCGCGATGAGCCACAGTCACCCTGACAAGCGGTCGGTCGAGGCGCGGTTCGCCGAGGGGCACCTCGCCGCCGGCGTGATCGACGACGCGATCGAGGATGCTCCCGGCGAGGTCCAGGGGCCCGATACGCTCATCATCAGCGCCCAGGTGCCGGGGCACGGGATCCTCCACCGCGAGATCACCTGTCCGCTGTCGATGCCCGGAAGCGGTCGCCGACTCGTCGGACAGACCATCGGGTTCCGCCACAACAGGCTCGACTCCGACGACCCGGACGACGTACTCGTCGTCCGGTGGCCCGCCGAGGTCAGCAGAGCGCTGGAACCATTCCGTCCTCATGGCCCCGGAGCGCTGCGAGCACGAGCGTGGAGATTCCTGGCTGGGTGCAGTGCGGCGGTAGCGGTGGGCGGGATCCTGCTGACCGTCGTGATACTCATCGGCGTGGTGTTCACTGCCGGCGAGCTGTTCACCGACCTTCCCGCATGGTTCCGGCCCGGCGTCGCGCTGACGGCGACTGTGGGCACGGCAGTGCTGGGGGTGTTCGCGTTCACCGTCTGCGAGTCCCGTATGCGAAAGCACACGCGGCCTTCGTCTGCACCGGCGTGGATACGCGCACTTGTGCGGTGCGATTGTGGCCGCGCGTGGCTTTCATCCCGACACCGCAGCCGAGCATATCGAACACGCACGTCATCTGGCCCCGGCGATGCCTGGTGAATCCGACTTGTACGGCACTCTTTTCGGCCCCGCGAACGTAGGTATTCACTCAGTGGCCATGGCACTAGAAGCCGGTAATCCTGATAAAGCTGCGCGAGAAGACTCAGCCCTCTTCCTGCCCAAGAAGATTGCACCGCCACGGGCAGGTCACCACTGGCAGGACGTAAGCCGTGCGTGGCTGATGATCGGCAAACCGGATCAGGCGAGGACAGGGGCTGACAGAGATTCGGCACCTGGGCGACGGTTGTGCCCAGGTGCCGAAGATCGCGCAGCGTCGGATCAGCTCGCGCTGCCTTCGTTGGGCGGCGTCATGTTCGCGTACTCCTCGATGCGGTCGATGAGACCGTCCTGGAAACCGAAGTACATCGCCACGGGCAACTCGGTGCCGGCCCCGCCGGGCATGTCGACATGCAGCACGTGCTGCTGGAGCACCTCGTCGGACTTCTGGAACTGGCGGGTGATCTCGTACCGCAACGCGACGACACCCCCGCCGCTCGACATCTGCGCGAGCTGCTCGAGGTTCTCCGCGATCGTCTGCTCGCCCTTGCCGTCGTTGTGCCAGACAGTGGCCGTGTCCGTGCACATCGCTCGCATGCTCGCGAAGTCGAAGTGCTCCAGATGCCGCAGGTACTGGACCGCCTTCTCGCTCAATTCCGGTTCCATGATTTCGTCCTGTCCTCTATCGTCGGGCTCTGTCACCGTGCTCGGGCTCGTTCCGTCGAGAACGAGTGCACGTTCTCCGGCGTCGACGACGACCGGAAGATGGTTCGCTTCAAGCGGGATCGGGCACGGAAACGCCGTGGAGAACACATGGTGGGGCAGGGTCACCTTGTTGAAGTCGACCCGCAGGTTGGTGCCCTCGTCCGGGGGGAGGATCAGCCATCGACCGATCTCGGGTGTGTCGGTGCCGCTGCCGGGATCGGTGAAGACCGCCAGACGCAGGCCCGGGACGGTTTCCAGCACCACCAGGGTGTACTCCTGGCCGCCGAGCTCGACGACCAGGTCTCCCGGGGCGGAGACGGTCTCCTTGCTCCGAGGGCTGGTCAGACGCCCTACTTCGACGGTACGTCCTGGCGCCGGCCGGTACTCGGCGTCGACGACCCAGTTCGGATCGTAGGGATAGCTCGCGATATCGCGCAGCCTCGTGAGAACAGGTGCGGAAGGGTCCCAGACGACCATGCCGTAGGTTCCGCCCCGTCCCTGTACGAAACATACCCGCCCGTCAGCAAGCTCCACCTGGCTTCCGGATTCGACTTCCACCGCACCTGTCACCGGCCGTCCGCCGATCGACGCTCCGTCCGCGGCAGTGACGGTGAGGGTCAAGACCCCCGAGGCACTCACCTCCCACCGACCGGGCAAACCCGGCACCCCCGGTTCGGGATGCGAGACCATGGCCAGCTGGACGGTGCCCGCCTTGCCGCCCGGGCCGGCAACCTCCTCCCAACGGTTCTTCCGCCAGGTCGCGTACTCCACCGGCACACCCGGGTGGCCGGAGTCCTCAGTAGACATAGATCCTCCTGTTCCGGTCGACGCCCGAAACGAGCGCCCTTCAGGTGCCACACTGCAACGGCAGCACAAATCCTTGCAAACACTTTTGCCGCTCTGGCAAACTGGCTGCCATGGACACCGAGAAGGGCGAGGGCCTCGACGCCGTCGGACCCCGGCTGCGCCACCTGCGCCGAGAACGTGAGACCACGCTGGCCGAGATGTCGACCGCTACCGGCATCTCCATCAGCACGCTGTCCCGGCTGGAGTCCGGCTCTCGGCGGCCGACCTTGGAACAGCTACTACCGCTGGCCAGAGCGCACGGCGTCACGCTCGACGAACTGGTCGATGCTCCAGCCACCGGTGACCCACGTGTTCACCTGCGCCCTATCCACGGCAAGGGAGGGCAGACGGTCCTGCCGTTGACCCGGCGCCCCGGCGGTATCCAGGCCTACAAGTTCATCCTCCCCGGAAGCCGCGGCTCGGATCAGCCCGTCCTCCAGACCCACGAGGGGTACGAATGGGCTTACGTCCTCAACGGACAGTTACGGCTCGTGCTCGGTGAACGCGATATGGTCCTCTCGCCCGGTGAAGCCGCCGAGTTAGACACCCGCACACCACACTGGTTCGGCGCCGCAACCACCCGGCCCGTGGAGTACCTCTGCCTCATCGGTCGGCAGGGCGAGCGCGCACATGTCCGCGTCCGCACCACTCCCAGGCAGTGAACGAGCCCTCCGGCCAGGCGACCGCGGCCGGCACGCGCCGATCCGGAGTTCGGCTACCGCTTCTCGGCCGAGGACGCCAACGAACTCTGGCTCACCGACATCACCGAACAATGGCCGCGCCCGTCAGCCCGGCGGCCAACCCCAGCTGACACCTCATCGCGCATCGGTCCCCACCGGACCACTCTGGATCAGACGATCACAAATCTCTGACCTGGACTTCTATACATTAAACCGGAACTCGACCACGTTCCGCCGCCAACCAACGTCACGGCGAAGGCGCGATGTATTCACACTGCAGGTCGGACACCTTCGCGATGTGCTCGAAGTCGTGGTCCGCGGCAAGCACGGTCGCATCGTTCACGATGGCATAGCCGGCGATAAGGATGTCGTGCGAGCCGGCCGCCCGGACAAGCCCCTCGTTCCACAGCGCTGCCTGGAGATCGAGCACCAGCGATTCATCGGGTGCATGCTCGAGCGGGAATCCGAGCGAGATCTGCTCTCGGTAGTTCGTATGTTCTTCGGGTGTCCGGGCGCTGTGGCAGAACTCGAGCACCTGCGGCGGGCAGGTGACGAAAAGGTCGGCCGGTGCTCGCTCGATGCGCCGCAGCCGCGCAGTGATCCCCGGGTCTCCAGTGGCCAGCCTTGCCCACACCGAGTTGTCGACCAGGTAGTCGGTCACGCGGACTGCGACTCGTCCGGAGAGACCACCGGCGCGCCGAGTTCGTTCTCGAGGTCGGTCAGTCCCGCGATGCCGCGGATCATCGCGCCTTTCTGCTTCGAGGCGATGAGCCGGCGCAACGCAAGGTCTAGCACAGCTCGGTTCGATCGCTCGCCCGTAAGCTCCCTGGCACGCTCGATGAGCTGCGGATCCAGGTCGACGCTGGTGACTGTCATAACAACCCCCTCCTCTGGTTATATAGCTGATTATATACCAGACTGAGGATACCGACTACGACCAAAGGAATCGATACAGCGAGCAGCGCGGTCGCCACCGCGCCGCAGGAACCGAGCCGGAGCAGAACGAGCCATCCGGGCACCACGCCCGCCGTCGACCGACCACATCAGGAACGCGTACCGCCAGATGTTGCGGGACGTGACGTTCATGACGGTGGCGCAGGCGCCGTCGGGGCTGTCGATCCCAGCGGGAATGCGCTCAAGCGCCGCGGACGAAGGTCGAGCAGTCCGGACATTCATCGAGGTATCTGTGGCGACACTCGACGGTGTGCTGCAAGAAGGTGATTGCCCGCTGTCTGTGGACGACTTCATTTTCGAGTGCTGCGATCTTCGCCTTCACAACGGCCTGTGCCGCCGACTTCGTCGGTGACATCGCGGCAGCGACCTCGGGCAATGAGAGCCCGACGCGTCGCAGTTTCAGCACGGTATGTGCCTGTTCCAGCGCACTGTCGTCATAGATGCGGTAGCCGTTGCCATCGCGACGCACGGTGAGGGCGCCAACGTCTTCCCAGTGCCGCAGCACGTGAGCCTCAACGCCGAGCTCTGCCGCTACTTCCCCGATCTTCATCACCACACGCATCTTGCCTTCATGTCGACCTGAACCCATAGCGTCACGATCATGCCTGATACCACCAACCCCACGAGTTCCCCGTACCGTCCATCGATCCTGGTCACCGGCGCGACTGGCAACCTCGGCCGAGAGATCGTCGACCGCCTCCCAGTCCACGGCGCGCGCATACGATGCCTTGTGCGCGATCAGGGTGGCCCGCGACCAGGAGTCGAGTGGGTGGTCGGCGACCTCACAGACCCCGGTGCCGTGCGCGAGGCGCTCGTGGGCATCGACGCAGTCTTTCTGATCTGGCCGCTGCTCGATTCGGCCGCTGCCCACGACCTGATCGGAGAACTCACCACGGCGGCGCCGCGTGTCGTCTACCTGTCCTCTACCGCGATAGACGACGAAGCCGCTCGTCAGAGTGATCCCATCGTTCAAGTGCACGCGGACATGGAAGCCCTGCTTCATGAGGCCGGTTTGCGACCCGTAGTGCTGCGAAGCGACACGCTGGCTTCCAACACCCGCGGTTGGGTGAAACAGGTGCGGGCGGGCGATGTCGTCTCGGGCCCAGAGGCGGTGCGCACAGCCGTCGTCGACGAGCGCGATGTCGCTGATGCGGCCGTAGCCGTATTGCTCGCACCTCACGATCAACTGGACCACGGCCCCCATGTGTTGACCGGTCCCGAGGTGCTCAGCCGCGCCGACCAGGTTGCTCACCTCAGTGCAGCGCTCCGGCGCGATCTGCGATTCCAGGTGCTTCCCGCCGGTCTCGCGCGATCACGGATGCTCGCAGACGGTCGCCCCGAGCCACTCGTGGAGGCCCTGATTGCTGCCTCGGTGTGGCGACAGGAGTCCCATCGCGTCACCGATCATGTCGAGCGCCTCGCCGGCCACCCGGCCGGTACCTTCGCGAGGTGGGCAGTCGACCATGCGGCCGAGTTCAACTGACGAGGACCGCGGACCCCACCCGACCAAGACTCACCTGCTCGATGACCTGCATGGGGTCTGGGGCCGTCTACGCACTCGGCGATTGACGGCTTCCCCCGACTCGCGTACACAGAACGCTGGCGCCGCCTCGCGCCTTCGGACAGGTGTCACCAACGGGCAGCCATCATACAGCTAGACGTTGAACCTGAACTCGACGACGTCGCCGTCGGACATGACGTAATCCTTGCCTTCCATCCGGACCTTGCCCGCCGCCTTCGCCGCGGCCATCGACCCGGCCTCGACCAGGTCGTCGAACGCGACAACTTCGGCTTTGATGAAGCCGCGTTCGAAGTCGGTGTGGATGACACCGGCGGCCTTCGGGGCAGTATCGCCCTGGTGGATGGTCCACGCGCGGGCTTCTTTCGGACCGGCGGTGAGGTAGGTCTGCAATCCGAGGGTGTGGAAACCGGCGCGCGCCAGGGCGTGCAGCCCGGGCTCGGTCTGGCCGATGGATTCGAGGAGTTCGGCGGCGGATTCGTCGTCGAGTTCGAGGAGTTCGGATTCGACCTTTGCGTCCAGGAACACCGAATCAGCCGGGGCCACAGAAGCTTTCAGCTCCGCAACCTTGGCCTCATCGCTGAGCACCGACTCGTCGGCGTTGAAGACGTAGAGGAACGGCTTGGTGGTGAGCAGCGACAGTTCCTTCAGCAGTTCCCCGTCGATCTCCTTCGCGGCGTGGAACAGGGTCCGGCCGCCGTTGAGGATTTCCTGCGCCTGCTTCGCGGCGTCCGCGTACGGTTTGCGGTCCTTCTTGACCTTGGCTTCCTTCTCCAGGCGGACGACCGCCTTCTCGAGGGTCTGCAGGTCGGCGAGGATCAGCTCGGTTTCGATGACCTCGATATCGGAGGCCGGGTTCACCTGGCCGTCCACGTGCACCACATCGTCGTCGGCGAAAACGCGGACCACCTGGCAGATGGCGTCGGCTTCGCGGATGTTGGCGAGGAACCTGTTGCCCAGGCCGGCCCCCTCGGAGGCGCCCTTCACGATGCCGGCGATATCGACGAAGGACACCGTGGCGGGCATGATGCGGGCCGAGCCGAAGATTTTCGCGAGTTCGTCCAGGCGGGGGTCGGGCAGCGGAACCACGCCGACGTTGGGCTCGATGGTCGCGAACGGGTAGTTCGCGGCGAGCACGTCGTTGCGGGTCAGCGCGTTGAACAGCGTCGATTTTCCGACGTTGGGCAGGCCGACGATTCCGAGGGTGAGACTCACGAGGACTGGAGTCTACGCGGGACGACGGCCGGGCCGGCGGTCGGCCGTGGGTGGAGACGGAAACCGGGGCGCGACGGGCTCCGCACCGGCGTAGCGTGACAACTATGGAGCCGACCTCTCAGGTGGTGACGGCCCACCCGGCCCCGGCGCTGGCGGCTTTCATCGACGGATACATCGGGTATCGGATGACCGGGTTCGAAGCGGGCCTGCATCGCGGGCTGCCGTCGCGGCATATGACGTTCATCGTCGCCATCGGGCCCGCCATCGACGTGATCACCCAGACCGACGCCCGCCAGTCCCCGGACAACTACCGCTGCGTGCTCGGCGGCCTCCAGGACACGCCGGCGATGATCGCGCACGACGGCAACCAGGAGGGGGTCGCCGTGAAGCTCACCCCGATGGGATGCCGGGCGCTGTTCGGGCTGCCGGCGGCGGAGCTGTGGAGTATGTCGCTCGAATTCGCCGATCTGATCGGTGCGCCCGGGCGGCAACTGTGGGAGGAACTGCAGGAGCATTCCGGCTGGCCACAGCGGTTCGCGGCGTGTGATCGGGTGCTCACCCGGCTGCTGATCCCGGAACGGGCCGTCGGCCCGGAACTGTCCTGGGCGTGGCGGGCGGTGGCGCGGTCGCACGGGACGATGGGCGTCGAACCGCTCGCCGAACGGATCGGGTGGAGCCGGCAGTACCTCACCAAACGGTTCAGCAGCGAGTTCGGGTTGAGCCCCAAGGTGGCCGGGCGGATCGCACGGTTCGAGCGAGCCGAGCAGATGCTGCTGAGCACTCCATCGTTCGTTTCGATCGCGCAGGTCGCCGCCGCCTGCGGGTACTACGACCAACCGCATCTCAACCGCGAGTTCGCGCGTCTGGCCGGTTGCAGCCCCACCCAGTGGCTGGCCGAGGAGATTCCATCCGTCCAAGACCCGGAGCTCGCCGGCGAGCCAGGCTGAGACCATGACAGCAACAGCGAAAACCACCACGACAACCACACCTGCGCCGACCGTCTGGCCGTGCCTGGCATTCCGGGATGCCCGCGGCACCGCTGACTTCCTGGTCAAAGCCTTCGGATTCGAACTGACCGCGATGTATGCGCGCGACGACGATCCATCGGTGATCGAACACGCCGAACTGCGCCGGCCCGAGGGTGGCGGGATCATGTTCGGCACCGTGGACAAAGACGGCGGCCTGCCGGAGCGGCGCACGCCGGGTACCGAGTCCGTGTACGTGGTGTGCAGCGACCCGGACGGCCTCTACGAGCGCGCCACCGCCGCGGGCGCGGAGACGATCAGGGGAATGAAGGACGAGGATTACGGGTCGCGCGGGTTCACCGTCGCCGACCCGGAGGGCAACTATTGGAGCTTCGGAACCTACCGGGGCCAGTGACCGGCCGCGACGTGCCGTTACGACTTCGTCCGGACATTTACCGATGGGGAGATACTGCCGATGGACAACGACGCTATGCGGACCCTGTACCGCAAATGGCTACCCGGACTGTGGAATTCCGATCCCGAGACGATGCCGGTCATCGCCGAGGAGATCTTCGCTGCGGACGCGGTGGGCCACTGGGGTAGTGGCGAGGATCCGGTGGGCCCGAAAGCCATCGCCGCCCGGGTACAACAGACCTACACCGTGTTCGACGACGTCTCGGTCACGCTGCTCACGGGCCCCATCGTGGATGGCGAGTGGATCACGGCCCGATGGGAGTTCGCCGGACGATATACGGGAGGAATTGCCGGTATCCGGGCCGCGGCCGGCACCCGGGTGCGCTACCCCGGTATGGACCTGTTCCGCGTCGCGGACGACCGGCTCGCCGAGTACTGGCCGCACGGCGCCGATCTGTCCCTGATGCAGCAGCTGGATGCGCTGGGATAGTCGCCGCGTCCCGTCTTGACCTTCAGGTTGCTCGAAGCCCGATGATGGGCCGGTGCCCGAATCCGACCTGATCACCATCGGTATGTTCGCCCGCTCCTGCGGTATCACCGCCAGCGCGCTGCGGTTCTACGACGATTCCGGTCTGCTCGCGCCGGCCGGGGTCGACGAGAGCACCGGCTACCGCTATTACGCCCCCGAGCAGGTGGCTCGGGCGGTGACCATCCGCCGGTTACGGGATATCGATATGCCGCTGGACGGTATCGCCCGGGTGCTCGCGGCCGGCGCGCACGATGCGGCCCGGCTGATCGACGACCATATGGCGCGGCTGGTCGAGCGCACCCGGCAGGCGCGGCGGACCGCGGAGATCGTGAAGGCCGCGCTGGGCGAACCCGCCGGATGGCCGGTGGCGACGGTGCGCGGGCCGGTACTCGCGGCCGCTGTCGAGCAGATCCTCGCCGCCACCGGCACCGACCCCGACCTGCCCGTACTGGCCGGCGTGCGACTGGAGGCGACCGCTGAATCGCTGACCCTCACCGCCACCGATCGGTACCGGCTGTCCACCCGCACCGTTGTCCCCGAACAGGCGGGATCCGCCGACTGGGCGGCGACCGTGGACGGCGCCGATCTGCGCGCGGCATTGCAGGAGATCCGCCGGGCTCACCTGGTGGATCTGGAGGCCGGTGAGCACAGCATGCGGTTCCGTTCGGCCGACGGGGTCGTGCGCGCCTGCCGGACCTTGACCGAAGCGTTCCCCGATCACCGCGCACTGCTGGCCGCGCTCCCCACGGCCCGGACCCACGTGATGGTGTCGAAACACGAGCTCATCCGCGCGCTTGAACAGCAGCGGGCGCGCTATCTCCGGCTCACGGTTTCGCCGGGCTCACTGAAACTCTCGGATACCGAGGACGAAGCCGGAATCGAACTACCCGCGGTGGTCACCGGCCCACCCGCCGACCTCGTCTTCGGTTTCACCATCCTGCACCCGGCCGCCGCGACCGCCATCGGACCCGATGTGCGCCTCGATATCGGCGGCCCGCGGGACCCGATGGTCGTCCGGTCCGCAGACAACGGCGACCTCACCACCCTGGCCATGCCGGCCGACCCCACAGTTGTCGACACAGAAGACGGAGCCCTGAATTGACCACCGACCAGCTGTCCCCCGATACCACCATGATCGCCATCACCGAGGCTGTCACGCTCGGCCGAACCGGCGATACCGAAACCGCCCGCACCCGGCTGCTCGATATCTGGTCCGAGCTCGGCGCCGCCGGCGACCCTCTGCACCGCTGCAGCCTCGCCCACTATCTGGCCGACCTCTACGACGATCCCGCCCGGGCACTGGCCTGGGATATCCGGGCACTCGACGCCGCCGACACCCTCAGCGACGACCGCGCCCAGCGGTACCACGCAAGTCTGCAGGTAGCCGGCTTCTACCCGTCGTTACACCTCAACCTTGCCGACAACTACCGGCGGCTGGGGTCGTGGGAGGCGGCCACCGAACAGCTCTCCGCCGCCCGGGCACATCTGAACGCGCTCCCGGACGACGCCTACGGAGAGATGATCCGGACGGCACTGGACGAAGTCGCAGCGGCGACAACGCAGCGATCCACCGAACGCCGCCCGAGCGCTCCCGGGCCGCAATCCTGAACGGATCGGCACCGCCATACGTGGGTCCCTCCGCTCCGGCACGAAGCGATTTCCCCACAGCGCTCTCGGTGGGCAGCGGAAACATGCCGGTCACCGGCCGCAGATCTTCGTCGGCGATATTCGGTCACGCGGTGCCGCGACTGCTGTGCCGAGTTCGGGAGCCCAGCGATCGGCGGCTGTCTAGGGTCGGTGAATGAGTTCCTACCGCACCGTCGTGCGGGCACTGTATATCGGCGTCGCGGCCGTGCTCACCGTCTCGGTCCTCGTCCCGCAGGTACGGCTGTACCGGGAGGAACAGCCGCCCACGGATATTGTGGCGCAACTGCACTTTCTCCGGCCCGAACTGGAATCCGGGCTCGGGCAGCAGATGCAGGAGCTGTTTCCCGAAGGATATTTCTTCTCCCATGTTCTGTACGGACTGGCGTGGACCGATATCGCGCGCCTGGATCCGTCGTACCGGGAAGAGGCCCTGCGGGAGTCCCGATGGGCGCTGGCCCGGCTCGACACATCCGCGGGGCGAGAAGGTTTCGATGCCGGCCTGCTTCCGGCGCACGGGGTTTTCTACACCGGCTGGTCCAGTCGGTTACGCGGAGCGGTGATCGAACTCGCCGGCCCCGGTGCACCGGAGACAGCGCAGTTCGCCGCCGATTGCACGGCACTCGCGGCAGCTTTCGAGGCGGACGGGCCGTTCCTCGAGGCATATCCGGGACAGGCCTGGCCGGTCGACAGTGTGGTTGCCGTCGCGACCCTGCGATTACACGACCGGGTGGCCGAACCTCGGTTCGAACCGGTGATATCCGAATGGCTGGTATCGGCCCGCAGCCGGCTGGACCCGGCGACCGGGTTGCTTCCACATCTGGCGGCCCCCGTGACCGAGGGCGCGCGCGGCTCATCCCAAGCGCTCATCCAGCGGTTCCTGCCGGAAATCGACAAGGACTGGGCGGATGAGCAGTACGGCACGTTTCGCCGCGTTTTCGTCGATACCCCGCTCGGCCTGCCAGGAGTGCGGGAGTACCCACACGGCCGCGACGGTACGGGCGATGTGGATTCCGGGCCACTGATTCTCGGTGTCAGCGCCTCGGCCACCGTGGTTGCTCTCGGCGCGGCCCGCGTACACGGCGATCGCCCGCTGGCCGGGGCACTCACCGGCCTCGGCGAAAGCCTGGGCGTACCGGTCACTCTCGGAGCGTCCAAGCGCTACGCCTTCGGCGTCCTCCCCATCGGCGACGCCTTTCTGGCCTGGTCCTTCGCCGCGCCGACCGCCACCGGCGAGCTACCTTTTCCGCCGGTAACCGCCTGGTGGTGGCGCTCACCCTGGCATGCGCTCGCGCTGGCGGTCATCGCCGTGCTGTGGTTGCCGGTGATCCGCGGCGTCCGGAATTCACGGCGATCCGGTGCCGGGCAGACGGCCCCGCCAACGCGTTCACTGGATCGTCAATAGATCCTTTCCGAACCAACGCACAGGGCACTCCGCGACTATCCGGCGAATCCGGGAATGGTCGCCTGCAATACCGCCTCCGACAACGCGCTGGTCCGCAGAGTCGTCACCCCTTGATAGCCGGGATCGCGGACCATCTGCAGGAACGTCTCCCGGCTCGGGTAACGCACCAGCAGTACCGCATCCCATGCTTGGCCGTCCTCGGCGACCAATGCGGTGGAGCCCTGTCCCGAATAGATCAGCTCGGCGCCGTACTTCTTCAGGAAAGGGGCGGCAGCGCGGGCATATTCCTGGTAGCTCGTCGCGCCGTCCGGCGCGAAACGGAGCAGGTTGAGCATAACCACCGGACCACCCGGGTCCTCACTGATCAGGCGTTGCAGGTCGGCTCTACCGGGATCGACTGCCATGGGCACCTTCTCTCGCGACGGAAACGGCGGTGCCATCCTAGTTCCGGGGCGTCACCTGGTCCTATGTCCCCGAAGGACAGTTCGCCGCGGCCACTGTCAGGACGCAGTGAGCTTGGCGAAATCAGGGGCGTAGACGGTCATCCAGTGCGGGCGCAACCGGTAGAAGACAACCTCGTTGTCCCAGTCGAAACCGTCGTCGCCGTACTGGTCTTTCAGGTAGGCGAGCAGTTCGGGCCATTCGGCGTCGGGCTCGCCGCCCGCCGGGTTCAGGATCTCCGCGGTGCCGTGCGTGAACACGCCCAGGTCCTCACCGTCCATATGCGCGACGCTGGCACCCGGACGCGCGGCGAGATGCCGGGCCTTGGCGGCGTCACGCGCGGTGCCGAAGTACCAGCGGCCGTGCAGGAAGTGCCCGTCCACGCCGCTGATCCGCGGTTCTCCTTTGGCGGTCACGGTGGACAACGCCAGCGTGCGCATACCGGTGAGGACCGCGGTGAGCTGTTCCGCGGTCAAGGTGCGGTCGGCGGCGATGATCGAGCGCAGGTGGTTCGTGGAACCCGCGAGGGACGAGTCGAGCAGGGCCTGCAGTTCGGTCAGTTCTTCCGGAGTTTCGCGCATCGCCCCACCGTAAGCGCGCCCGGGCCCGCAACGGTTGACCGAAATTGCTCACTTCGGCGGCGGTGCGGGAACCCGGCGTCGTCCGCTCGCCGCGCCACAGCGACCGTTCGGCGCAATCGTCCGACCGCCCGGTACCCATCGGTTAACTTCATGTGACAGGCATGTCCGCTCGCTGTACAGGAGTTGCCCGATGGGGACAATCGAATACCTCAAGACCGACCCCGATCGGCCACCGGTCGGTGTGGTCGACCGCTCCCCGATCACCCCCGCGAAGAAGGCGATCTTCGCGGCCATCGCGGTGCTCGGGGCGGTGGCCTGGACAATCCTCGCGATCTCGCGCGGTGAGTCGGTCAATGCCATTTGGATCGTGATCGCCGCGGTCTGTACTTACATCATCGCGTACCGGTTCTACGCCCGGCTGATCGAATACAAGGTGGTCAAACCCCGCGACGACCTCGCGACGCCCGCCGAGATCCTGGACAACGGCAAAGACTTCATGCCGATGGACCGGCGGGTGCTGTTCGGGCACCATTTCGCGGCCATCGCGGGTGCCGGTCCGCTGGTCGGTCCGGTGCTGGCGGCGCAGATGGGGTATCTGCCGGGGACGATCTGGATCATCGTCGGTGTCGTATTCGCCGGCGCTGTCCAGGACTACCTGGTGCTGTGGGTGTCGACGAAGCGGCGCGGCCGCAGTCTCGGCCAGATGGCGCGTGACGAACTCGGGGTGATCGGCGGCGGCGCCGCGATCATCGGCGTACTGGCGATCATGATGATCCTGCTGGCAGTGCTCGCGCTGGTCGTGGTCAATGCGCTCGCGGAGAGCCCCTGGGGTGTTTTCTCCGTCGCGATGACCATCCCCATCGCCCTGTTCATGGGTGTCTACCTGAGGTACCTGCGGCCGGGCGCGGTCGGCGAGGTATCCGCGATCGGCTTCGTACTGCTGATCCTGGCGATCATCGGGGGCGGCTGGGTCAACGAGAACGAGACCTGGGCCGGCTGGTTCACCTTCTCGCCGGTCACGCTCTCCTGGATGCTGATCGCCTACGGCTTCGTGGCCTCGGTGCTACCGGTCTGGCTGTTGCTGGCGCCGCGCGACTACCTGTCCACATTCATGAAGATCGGCACGATCTTCCTGCTCGCGATCGGCATCCTGGTCACGATGCCCGTTCTGAAGGCGCCCGCTGTTTCGGAGTTCGCGACCTCGGGCACCGGGCCGGCGTTCGCAGGCAGCTTGTTCCCGTTCCTGTTCATCACCATCGCCTGCGGTGCACTGTCCGGGTTCCACGCGCTGGTGTCGTCGGGAACGACGCCGAAGCTGGTGGAGAAGGAATCCCATATCAAGATGATCGGCTACGGCGGCATGCTGATGGAGTCGTTCGTGGCGGTGATGGCGCTGATCACGGCCTCGATCATCGACCAGCACCTGTACTTTGCGATGAACGCGCCGGCGGGTGCAACCGGCGGGACAGCCGAAACCGCCGCCGCCTATACAAACGGCCTCGGTCTCTCGGGGCCGCCCACGACCGGCGCCGCGCTGGACCAAGCGGCAGTAGACGTCGGCGAGGAATCGGTGATCTCGCGTACGGGCGGTGCACCCACCCTCGCGATCGGCATCTCCGAGGTATTCTCCGGTTTCCTCGGCGGCGGCGCCATGAAGTCTTTCTGGTACCACTTCGCGATCATGTTCGAGGCGCTGTTCATCCTCACCACGGTCGATGCGGGAACCCGCGTGGCACGGTTCATGCTCTCGGATTCGCTCGGTAATCTGCGCGGCCCGGCCCGCAAGTTCTCCGACCCGTCCTGGCGGATCGGCGCCTGGTTGTGCTCGGCGATCGTGGTGGCCGGCTGGGGTTCGATCCTGCTCATGGGCGTCACCGACCCGCTGGGCGGGATCAACGCCCTGTTCCCGCTGTTCGGGATCGCCAACCAGCTACTGGCGGCGATCGCGCTGGTGGTGGTGGTGACGATCCTGGTGAAGAAGGGCCTGACGAAGTGGGCGTGGATCCCGGGTATCGCACTGGCCTGGGACCTGATCGTCACCATGACCGCCTCCTGGCAGAAGATCTTCTCCGCCGATCCGAAGGTGGGTTACTGGAAGCAGAACAGCATCTGCCGCGCCGCCCGCGACGCCGGCGAACTCTGCCTGACCGCCAAAACCCCCGGCGATGTGGACGCGGTGATCCGCAATACGTTCATCCAAGGGGCGCTGTCGATCATCTTCGCTGTGCTGGTGCTGATCGTGGTGCTCGCCGGGGCCCGGGTGTGCTATCGGGCCTGGAAATCCGGTGGCACGTCCACCACGGAATCGCCGGAGGAGCCGTCGAAGATTTTCGCGCCGAGCGGCTTCCTCCCGACCCCCGCAGAGAAGAAAGTGCAGCAGGAGTGGGACGAGCTGATCGCCAAGGGTGAGGTCGCGGCGCCGGGTTCGGCGCACGCGGAGGTCCGCAGTTGATTCGCCGCGCCGCCCCGGCGGCCCCCGCACGTCACACACCGTGGCGTGCGGGGGCCGCCGCGGTGATCCGGGCGGTGCGGACGGTCGGCTGGTATCTGGACTCCGTCGTCGGCGGACAGGACTACCAGCGATACGTCGCCCATATGCGCCGTGTCCACCCGGACAAGCCGATCGCCGACAAAAGCGCGTACTGGCGTGAACGGTATGCCGACGCGGAACGAAACCCGGGCGCCCGCTGCTGCTGACGGAAACACCGGGTACCACGATCCGGCCGGCACCGGTAGCCGCCCAGCCCCCGGCCAGGGACGCCGAACAAGCCTCATCGGTGCCGTGCTCGAGCAGGCCGATGCCGGAACAACAGCATTGCTCGGATACGGGCACGATCGGTTTCGAGGCCGGCCGGAGCGTGTCGGCCCTGGTATTCGCTCCGCGGCGATACAGCCGGTGACCATTCGCCGCAGCGTTGACACCTGGGGAAACAGCCGGCGCGGCACCTCGGAGACTCACCCGTTGCGATGTCTGTTTTCCGCTAGCCATGGTCGGCGCGAGATGACATCGTAAATCGGGTGAGCATCACGGTCCTGGATTTCGAGCGCTGCTATCGCGCCGTCACCGCGCGCGACTCCCGGTTCGACGGGCAGTTCTACACCGCCGTCCGCACCACCGGGATCTACTGCCGCCCCTCCTGCCCGGCCATCACCCCCAAACCCGCCAACGTGACCTTCCTGCCGACGGCGGCCGCCGCGCAGCAGGCCGGTTACCGGGCGTGCCGGCGTTGCCTGCCCGATGCCGCGCCGGGATCGCCACTGTGGAACACCCGCGCGGATCTCGCGGCCCGGGCCATGCGACTCATCGGCGACGGCGTGGTGGAACGCGGCGGAGTCTCGGCGCTGGCGGCGACGCTGGGCTATTCGCAGCGCCAGCTCACCCGGGTCCTCACCAGCGAACTCGGCGCCGGCCCACTCGCACTGGCCCGGGCCCATCGGGCACATACGGCGCGGCTGCTCATCCAGACCACGGATATGCCGATGTCCGATATCGCCTTCGCCGCGGGTTTCGCGAGTATCCGCCAGTTCAACGACACCGTGCGCGAGGTGTTCGCGGTGAGCCCGAGCACGATGCGTGCGGAGGCCCAGCGGCGGAGTCGCACGGATTCGCAGCGGCAGGGTCGCTCCGGGGCACAGTGTGAAGGCAGCGCCGAATCACAGCGGCGAGGTCAGCGGCACAGCCGCGAGGACGGGCAGTGGTCGAACGACCCGGCGACCCCCACTGCCTGCGGCACCCTCACCCTGCGCCTGCCCTATCGCGAACCACTCGACCGTGACTGGCTCGAATGGTTCCTGTCGGCCCATACGACCCCCGGCCTGGAAATATGGCAGACCGGGCCGACCGGCGAAGGCTCCTACCTGCGCAATCTCCGCACCCCGCACGGTTACGCGGGGATACGGCTCAGCGTGCTGCCGGGCCATGTCCGCGCGGAACTGGCATTGCGCGATATGCGCGATCTCGCACCCACGGTGGCGCGGATCCGGCATCTACTGGATCTGGACGCCGATCCGGTCGCCGTCGACGAAGCACTCCTGCACTCGGGGCAACTCCCCGGGGAAGCCGCGCCGTTCACCCCGGGCATCCGAGTACCCGGCTGCGCGGACCCCGCGGAGTTGTTGTTGCGCACCATGATCGGGCAGCAGATCTCGGTGGCGGCCGCGAACACCCATACCGCCCGCCTGGTCGCCGCGCTCGGCGAACCCACCGACGGCCCGATACCGCGACTCTTCCCCACCCCCGCCACGATCGCCGAGCACGGCGCGGAAGTACTGGCCGGCCCCGCCCAGCGCATCCGGTCGATCACGGCCGCCGCGGCCGCGCTGGCGAGCGGCGAGCTGGTCCTGCACCAAGGCCGGACGGCCGCCGACCTACGCCGCGAGCTGATGGCGCTTCCGGGCGTCGGCCCGTGGACCGCCGACTACGTGACCATGCGGTTGCTCGCCGACCCCGACATCCTGCTCACCACCGATCTCGTGGTCCGCCGCGGCGCAGCCCGGCACAGGATCGACCTGTCCGACACCACGCGCTGGTCCCCCTGGCGCTCCTACCTGTCCATGCAACTGTGGCGATCCGAGCTGCGTGCCCGCACCGCGACCGGCGCCGCTGCCGCGAAAACCGCTGATTCCGAAGCGAAAGTGAGTATCTCGTGATGTCTGCTCCCACCATCTCCCCCGCTCGTACCGGCACCGCCGATTTCGCGACCGTCGACACCCCACTCGGCCCGTTCACCAGTATCGTCGCCACGGACGGGGCGGTACTGGCGGCCGGCTGGACCGCGGCACCGGAGGACCTGCGCGTACTCGTCCACCCCACGCTGCGGCCGGACGATCTGCGCGCCCGCACCGAACTCGGCTCGGTGACCGCGGCAGTTACCGCCTACCACCGCGGCGACGTCACCGCCATCGACGCCGTCCCGGTACGGCAGCGGTCGGGCGAATTCCTCGCACACGCCTGGGATGTGCTGCGCACGGTGCCCGCCGGAAACCCGATCTCCTACACAGCGTTCGCGGCCCGCGCCGGCCGTCCGGCCGCCACCCGCGCCGCCGCCGGCGCCTGTGCCCGCAATGCCGCCGCACTTTTCGTACCGTGCCACCGGATCCTGCGCACCGATGGAACCCTGGGCGGTTTCCGTTGGGGGCTGCCCGCCAAGCGCTGGCTGCTCGACCACGAGTCCGTCGGCTGACGACTCCGGACACCCGGTCGTGAGCAACCCCCAGTGCCGGTTTGCTCACGTTCAACAGCTCGCCGGCGGACGCGCTCGGTGCCTACGCGTTGCTGCAGGCACCCGGCCACAAACACTGTCCTCCGCACGCGCCGATTCACCGGTGGAGCGGCCGGCCTGGATCGTGGACCAGCGGAGGACCGGACCGGTTCGGCGGACGTACCCCCGGACGCAGTCGATCGTGACGCGATGCTGACCGACGTCGTGATCCACTGGCTCAACGGCCCCTCCGCGCTACCACTACAAGGCGCCGGGAACTGGGGGCCGGGATCAGCGCGATTCAGACGACGGTGGTCTGCACCCGGGAACCGTGGGCTCCGCGGATCACGTGCAGGCGGCTGGGGATGCGCTGGCGCATCTCGTCGACATGGCTCACCAGGCCCACCACCCGGCCGCCGTCACGCAGCTCGTCGAGCACGCCCATCACCGCGTCCAGAGTATCGGCGTCCAGGCTGCCGAAACCTTCATCGATGAACAGGGTGTCCAGGATGATCCCGCCCGCCTCGGCGGCGACGGTATCGGCCAAACCCAGTGCCAGCGACAGCGATGCCATGAATGTCTCCCCGCCGGAGAGTGTGCGGGCGGGGCGGACGGCACCGGTGTAGTCGTCGTGGATATCCAGTCCCAGGCCGCCGCGCCGGCCGTGCGTACCGGCGCGGTCGGTATGCACGAATTCGTAACGCCCGCCCGACATCCGGCGCAACCGCACCGACCCCGCCACCGCGACCTCCTCCAACCGGGCCGCGAGCACATAGGACCGCAGCGACATCCGGCGGTTGTTCTCGCCACGGCCGGCAACCACCTCGGCCAGCTCCGCCAATTCCCGGTGCGCCCGCTGGGCCGGGGTGATGAGATCCACGGCCGCCCACAACTGTCCGCACAGTGTTTCCAGCCGGGTCACCCGCTGCACAGCGGCCCCGTGGACAGCCACCGCCTCGTCCAGCGCCTGCCGGGCCTTGTGCACCGCCTCCGCGAGCCCCTCCTGGTCACGGGGCTCGGTAGCAGCCGCCGCCTGGATCTCCGGCTCATCGACCACGGCCTGCGCCGCCGCCCGCAACTCTTCTGCGGCGGAAAGAGCTGTACGGAGGGCTTCCTGCCGTTCCCGGGTTCGGGTCGCGGCGGCGACCAGGGGCGCGTACCAGCGCAATGCGGCCAGTAGTGTCGCGGGAGCAGCGGCCGCGATACCTGAACGGTCCACATTCTCGATCGCGTTCGTACCCGAATCGAACCCTGCGGCGGCCGCGAGCTTGTGAAGGCGTACCACGCCACCTGCAACACTTTCCCACGCTGCCCGCGCGGCCGCCAGGGCTTCGCGCCGGTCCCCGGCGGCGGCGATCAGCGCGTACAGGCGTTCGCGACGGCGGCCGATCGTCGCGTCGCGGCCGGCCGCGGTGCGCAGCTTGCGCTCGGTGTCGGCGAGCCGGTTCTGTCCGGCCCTGATCTGCTCGGCCACCGCACCGAGCTGTGTTTCGGTCTCGCGGAGGGCGTCGTGCAGCCGGTTCTCCTCCGCACGCAGACGCGTGATCTCGGCGGCGCATTCATCGGCCGTGGCGGCCAGTTCTTCCGCGTCACCGCAGCGGTCGGTCGCCCGGTCCAGGGCGGCGGCGAGTTCCACGCGATCGGTATCCCCGCCGCGGGCGATGAATGCTTCGATTTCGCGTTCCACCTCGGCCATCGCGCTCTGGGCACGCTCCGAGGTGAGGTGAGCGGCGTGTTCGGCTGCAACGGCTGCCGCTTCGTCTTCTTCGGAGATCGAGAGGGCTCCGGGACGCGCGGGCTGTGGATGGTCGGCCGATCCGCAGACGGCACAGGCCTGCCCGTCGACGAGGTGCCCGGCCAGTTCCGCCGCCATCCCGGCCAGACGCTGCGCACGCAGGTCCAGCACCCGTTCGCGGGCTTCGAGATGGCCGGCCCGCGCCGTGTCCGAATCGACACGCGCCCGATCGAGCCTGGTTCGCGCCCCGGCGAGTTCGACCGCGGCAGTGGCCGCCTGCTGCAACCGCTGGTGTTCGGACCGCAGCCCGGGCAGTGCCGCCTTCGCGTCGTCGGCCTCTCGCGCCCGGGTCTGGGCGGTCGCGAGGGTCTCCGGTAGCTGTGCCCGGCGGGCGGTGAGTTCGGCCGCCCGTTCGCGCAGCCGCGCATCGGATTCGTGCAGTGCGCCGAGTTCGCTCCGCAGCTTCTCGGCATCCCCGGCGGCAGACCGGATCTCTTCGAGTTTGCCCAGGTGCGCGCTCCACCCGCGGATCGCGGTATCCAGCGTGAGATCCTCGTCCGGGGTCGCCGCAGCGGGCCGCGTACCAGCGCCGGTCGCGGTGCTCGCTCCGGAATCGACGCCCGCGCCCGGCCCAGTCGCCTTGTCGGCTTCGGCTTCGGCTTCGGCTTCGGCTTCGGCTTCGGCTTCGGCTTCGGCTTCGGCTTCGGCTTCGGGCGGTGCCGATACACCCGGTGCCGGCTCCGGATCCAGGGCGAAAAGAGCGAAGTCGTTGCCGTCTTCGTCGCTACTCGGCTCCATCCCGGCGGCGAGTTCATCGGCCGCGGATGTTCCCGGAGCGGTCCCACTCTGCCTGTTCCCGGCGGACCGATCGATATGCGCCCCCGGACGCACCAGATGAATACCCGGAACATCCAGGCTTTCGGGCTCCTCGGCAAGTCGCCTCAATCGCCGAGCCGCCTCTTCGGCTTCCGCATCGCGATCGCGCGCGGATTCCGCCACCGCCTCGGCCTCGGCCAGCGCGGCGGCGACCGGCTCGGTGCGCCCGGCGCGTTCCAGTTCGGCGCGGTCGGCTTCGCGCTGCCGGGCGCCGGCCGCGTAGTCGTCGAGTTGCTGCCGGGCGAGCGTGAGCCGGCGCCGGCGTTCGGCCGCACGCCGTTCGTTTTCCGCCTGTTCGTCGGCGTCCGCCGATTCCTCCCGGCGCAGCGCCAGTTCGCGTTGTGCCCTTTCCAGGTCGCCGCGGGCGGTGGTCAGCAGATCCTGTGACCATTCGACCGCGTCGAGGATGTCGATCCGTTCGGTGCGGTCGATACCGGCGGTGACCGCGACCCGGGTGATCAGGTCCTCGACATTGCGCTGTTGGGCCCCGATCTGTTCACCGGAGTTCTTGCGCTGCGCGGCGAGCCACTGTTCGGCCGTGCCGAAGCGGCCGGTGTCGAACAACTTCTCCAGCAGTCGTTCCCGGTCCTCGTTCTCGGCGCGCAGGAAGCGGGCGAAATCTCCCTGCGGCAGCAGCACGACCTGGAAGAACTGATCGGCGCTCATACCGAGCAGGCGGATGATCTCGTCGCCGATCTCGTTGATCCGCGACAGATTCGTACCGCGGCCGTCCAGCCAGGCAAGAGTGGCCTTGGCGTTCTCCACCCGGGTTCCGCTGCCGCGCAGTTTGGGCCGTTCGAATTCCGGGCTGCGGATGATCCGGACCCGGCGGCCCCCCAGGGTCGCCTCGAGCTTCACCTCCGGCCGGGTTTGTGCGGGCGCATGATCGGAATGCAGGCGTTTGTCTCCGCGGGCGCCCGGGACCCGGCCGTAGAGCGCGTAGGCGATGGCGTCGAGGATCGTGGTCTTTCCCGCTCCGGTACGGCCGTGTAGCAGGAACAGCCCGTCCGCACCGAGTTCGTCGAAATCGATCGTCGTGGTTTCGGCGAACGGACCGAACGCCGTTATCTCCAGCCGGTGCAATCTCATGCCGTGAGTTCCGTTCCGGCAGCCGCCGGTTCCATGGTGGCGCTACCGCCGGATTCGGGTTCACGTACCGCGGCGGCCATTGCCCGGGCCAGCCACTGCATCTCGGTTTCGCTGGGTTCGCCGCGGACATCGCCGAGGAAGGTGCGGGCGATATCCGTATCGTCGCGGCCGCGCACCCGCTCCCGGTATTTCAGTGCTGTGCTCGCCTGTGGGCGCTCCCATTCCACGTGTACCGCGTGCGGAAACCGCTCCCGTAGTTTGCGCATGGCGTCCACCGGCCGGGCGTAATCGGTGAGGGTGACCGAGACGTAGTGCTGTTCGGCCGGTTCCCAGGCGGGATCGCCGAGCAGTTCCTCCAGGGTTCCGGTGAGTCTGCTCAGACCGCGCACCTGCGGCAGCTCGCGTTCCCGTACCCGGGCCGGGCCCGCGGCGTCGAGATCGACCAGCCACACCTTCTTGCGATGTGAGCTCTCGCCGAACGAGTACGGCAGCGGCGAACCCGAGTAGCGCACCGTTTCGGCCAGTGTCTGCGGGGAATGCAGGTGTCCCAGGGCCACATAGTCGGCCGCGAGTTCGGCGAACAGCTGTAGCGGTACCGTCTCCACCCCGCCCACGGAGATGGAACGTTCCGAACCACCGGCCGTCGCACCGGTCACGAAGGCGTGTGCCAGCAGTACCGCCCGAACTCCCGGGCGCTCCGCGATATCGGCGCGGATACGGGTCAGCACCGCGGCAAGCACCTCGGCATGGGAGCGGGCCTGCGGCACCCCGAGTTCGGCCCGGCATATCTCCGGCTCCAGGTAGGGGATCCCGTAGAACGCGACTTCCCCGTGCGAATCGGACAGCAGGACAGGCCGGTGCGAATCGGCCACGGTGGTGCGCAGATACAACCCACCGGCGGCGGCGAAACTGGCCCCGGCGCCGAGCCTGGTGGGGGAATCGTGGTTTCCCGAGGTGGCCACGATCCGCGCCCCGGCAGCACGAATCGCCTCGAAACCCCTGTTGCACACCGCGATAGCGTCGGCACTGGGGATCGACCGGTCGTAGACGTCGCCCGGCAGCACAACGGTGTCCACCCCCTCCACGGCGACGAGTCCCGCTATCGCCTCCAGGACCCGCTCCTGGTCGGCCAGCAGGTCCACGCCGTGGAAGGTGCGCCCGATATGCCAGTCCGACGTATGCAGGATTCGCATGACCGCGAACTTAGGGCAACCCACCGACACCTTTCAATGCGAATCCGATTCCCGGCGACGCCACACCGGCAACACGCCGACGTCGTTCTCCGCCCGCCGATCCGGCCGTATCGCGCGCCGGCGACGGTGTCCCACTCCGGCCCCGTGTCTCGAATGAGCCATCGTGGTGGGCGCCACCTACGGGACTGGACAGTCATGAATACGCCCGCCGAGCACGGTTTCCGCACAATCGTGGCGCCGGACCCGCCGTGCCGTAACGCGGCCGACCCTTCCGGGCGATAGTGTTCATTACGTGGCTGCTTCCCAACGAGTGAATTCCCGGGTGCCCGCGCCGCAACGTTCGATACTGCCGACGGTGCCGGGCGTACCGGCGTATGCCGCGGTGCTCATCGCGGCGGCGTGCACATTCGTGGGCTTCCTCATCGACGCCCTCGGCGATGTCACGGACCTCACCGGCACCTTCAGTACCTTCTATATCGTCGGCTGCCTGGCGGCCGTGGCGGTCGTGCGGTTCCGTGGCTTGTTCACGACGATGGTGTTACCGCCGCTACTGCTGTTCATCGCGGTCCCGATCGCCTACCGCCAGCTCACCGGAAGCAGTACCTCCTCGCTCAAGGACATCCTGCTGAACCTGGCCATCCCGCTGGTTCACCGCTTTCCGCCGATGATGCTGGCCACCGTGCTGGTGTTGCTGGTGGCCGCGATCCGGATCGCGCAGTACCGGTCGGAGAAAACGGCCCGGGAAACCGTCGAGGCACGGCGCGGTACCAGCTGGGCGCGGCGCGAACGGCGCACGAGCCGCGCGGAGCCGCGGAGCCGTACCGAAGACCGGCCGCGCCGCGATACCGCCAAACGGCCCGGGCGTGGACAATCCAAGCGTCCGGTGGCGGGCGAGGGAAAACCGGCACGCGGGGCCAAACCGACACGCGCCGAAACACTGGCCGCACGATCGAAGGCAAGCACGAAGACCAAGGCCAAACCCCGTCCGAAGCGTCCGGAGAACCCCGAACCGGATTACACCCGCGAATCCGCCCCCGACCCCTCACGGCGCGGTGGGCGCGGCCGGCCGGCCGGCGAACAACCGGCGCGAGCGGCCGCCCCGCGCGCCCGAGAGGCCCAGCCGCGGGGCCGGGAGGTGCATCCACCCCGCCCACCGCGCGCCGGCGCCCCGATGCCGGAAGAACCTGCCCGAGCGCGCCCCCGGCGCGGTGGCGGCGAACCACCGCGCCAGCCACAGGTCGCCCGGTTCCGCGATCGGGAGCCCATCCCGGAACGCCGGCGCCCGGAACGGATGTGAACGGCCGGGTCGACAGCCCGGCACCCACTATCGCTGCTGAACCACAGCCGTCAGCCCAGTGCGGGCAGAACTCCCTATCCTCGCGCGGCCGCCTATCGGCGTAATCGACCCGGGTACCGGATCGGGCGTAATCGAAACCGCCGGCCATCGGCGGGCAGCCGCCGAAGGTGGCGAACCTGCCCGGACCGATGACCGGCGGCCGGTGTGGTTCCGGGTCAGCGCCGGGCGGCGCGCAACTCTCGCGGTAGAGCGAAGACGAGGGTCTCGTTGGCGGTGGTCACCGGCTGCACCTCACCGAAACCGTATTCGGCCAGCATGTCCAGCACTCCGCGCACGAGGATCTCCGGGACCGAGGCTCCGGAGGTGATTCCGACCGTCTGCACGCCTTCCAGCCAGGCCGGATCGACCTCGCGTGCGTAGTCCACCAGATATGACGCCTTCGCGCCGGCGCCCAGCGCCACCTCCACCAGGCGCACCGAGTTCGACGAGTTCCGGGATCCGACGACGATCACGAGATCGCATTCCGGTGCCATCGCCTTCACGGCGACCTGCCGGTTCTGGGTGGCGTAGCAGATATCGTCGCTGGGCGGATCCTGCAGCGCCGGGAACTTCTCGCGCAGCCGGGAAACGGTCTCCATGGTCTCGTCCACGCTGAGCGTGGTCTGCGACAGCCAGATCACCTTGGATTCGTCGCGCACCCGCACCCCGTCGACCGCGCCGGGTCCGTCGACCAGTTGCACGTGGTCGGGCGCCTCGCCGGCGGTGCCTTCCACTTCCTCATGGCCTTCGTGACCGATCAGCAGGATGTCGTAGTCGTCGCGGGCGAATCGTTTGGCTTCCTGATGCACCTTGGTCACCAGGGGGCAGGTCGCGTCGATGGTGCGCAGGTTGCGTTCGGCGGCGGTGGTGTGGACGGCCGGGGAGACGCCGTGGGCGGAGAACACCACGAGTTCGCCCTCGGGTACCTCGTCGGTGGTGTCGACGAAGATCACGCCCCGTTCGCGCAGGGTTTCCACCACATGGCGGTTGTGCACGATCTCCTTACGGACGTAGATGGGCGCGCCGTGTTTCTCCAGGGCTTTCTCCACGGTTTCCACCGCGCGGTCCACGCCCGCGCAGTAGCCGCGCGGTTCGGCGAGCAGCACTCGTTTCCCCTCGGCGGTGACGGTGGCGGCGCCTGCCGAGCGAGTGATTCCGACATTCAACGGTATGGCCGAGGACATGCCGACAGGATACGTGCGTACCCGAGCCCCTGCTGCGGCCGTGCGCAGTGGCACACCCGCCCGCTGTCGCCGCGCCGGGCCGAGTGTGCTCACCCTCTTTTGCGGACCATGCGATATCGGGCAGGCTAGTACCATGTTTCGACCACCGTTCCTGGCCCGTGTCGCCGCCGGAGCCGCCGTCTACGTCTTGGAAGAGACGCGACGGCTGCCTTCCGCAGCGGTCAAGTTCCCCGTAACCGCGGTGAGCCAGCTGCTACAAGCAGGGATGCACGCCCAGCAGTTCGTCACCAGTCTCGCGATCAAAGGTGATTCGGTTTTCGACCGGATCGTCAACCGTCCGGAGGAGCAGCCGGAATGGGCGACCTTCGACGAGGACGACGACCTGCCGGTACGCCGGCCCGGTGCGGCTGCACCGGCGCGGGACAGCGGGTTCGACCGCTTCGATTCCGATCCGGTCGAGGTGGAGCTGGCGTTGCAGGAAACTCTGGCCGGGCTGCGTGCCATGCAGAACGGTAGTGCGGTACCCGAGGCCACCACCTTCGAGACCGAAGCGTGGGAGAAGCGGGTCGCGACGGAGCCCGCCCCGGAAACCGGCACCTCCGCCCCGGAGCCCGAGACTGCGCCTGCTCCGGAAGCCACGAGTGCCGCGGAGCCGGAGGCAGGCGATACCGCCCGAGCCGAGGCGAAGAACGATTCGGGGCCGGCGGATACCGCCGAGCCCGAACTTCCGGAGGTCGGCGCCCGCTACGACTACCCGAATATGACGCTCGCCCAGCTGCGCGGCCGTCTGCGCACGCTGACCGTTGCCGACCTGGTCGCGTTGCTGGACTACGAGCAGCGCACCCGGGACCGCGCGGCATTCGTCACCATGCTGACCAACCGGATCGCCACCGTGCGAGCCCAGTGACGGGAGCCGATTCGGTGTCCGCGGCCGGCCGGGCCGGTTCCGGCCGGTCCGGGCAGCCGCCCGCCCCCGCCAATTCCGCCGAACAGCCGTGGCCGGTGCGTTCGGTGTCGATGAAGGTCGCCCAGTGGATCGACCGGCTCGGCAGTATCTGGGTCGAGGGACAGCTGACCCAGATCAATCTGCGGCCCGGTACCCGCACCGCGTTTCTCGTCCTGCGCGACCCCGCCGCCGATATGTCGCTATCGGTCACCTGCGATCCGGCGCTGCTGCGCGACGCCCCGGTCCCGCTGCAGGAAGGCAGCCGGGTGGTGGTGTACGGCAAACTGTCGTTCTTCACCGGTCGCGGCACCCTGTCGCTGCGGGTCACCGAGATCCGCCCGGTGGGCGTCGGTGAACTGCTGGCCCGGATCGAACGGCTCAAGGCGCTGCTGGCCGCGGAAGGGTTGTTCGACGAGCGCATCAAACGACCTCTCCCGTTCCTGCCCGCGACCGTGGGTGTGATCACCGGCCGCGGTAGCGCGGCCGAACACGATGTGCTGACCGTGGCCCGCGGCCGCTGGCCCGCGGTGCGGTTCGAGGTGCGCAATACCGCCGTCCAGGGGCCTTCCGCGGTATCGCAGATTCTCGACGCGCTCGCCGACCTGGATCGTGATCCCGCTGTCGAGGTGATCGTGCTGGCGCGCGGCGGCGGCAGCGTCGAGGATCTGCTGCCCTTCTCCGACGAGACCCTGTGCCGCGCGATCGTCGCCGCGACCACGCCGATCGTCAGCGCGATCGGTCACGAACCCGATTCCCCGCTGTCGGACCTGGTCGCCGATCTGCGCGCCGCCACCCCGACCGATGCCGCCAAACGCGTCGTCCCCGATGCGGCCGCCGAAACCGCGCTGGTCCGTGAGCTGCGTTCCCGCTCCGCCGCCGCCCTGCGCGGCTGGGTCCAGCGGGAGGCCGCGGCGCTGGCGCAACTGCGTTCGCGGCCGGTCCTGGCCGACCCGCTGCGCGAACTCGGCCACCGCCACGACGAGGTCGAACGCCTGCGCGCCGCCGCCCGCCGCACCGTCACGGATCTGCTCCGGACCGAATCCACCACCGCCGGGCATCTGCGGCGCCAGCTGACCGCTGTGGGACCGGCCGCGACGCTGGCCCGCGGCTACGCTGTCGTGCAGCGAGTGGCGGGCCCCGAACGCCATGTGGTGCGCAGTATCGAGGACGCACCCGCGGGTAGTCAGCTACGGATCCGGGTCGGTGACGGCGCGATTTCCGCCGCCGGCCTGGGGACGATCCCGCTCGGCGAGGGCCGCTCCCCGACCCGGCGCGGCGCCGAGCCGGGCGCGAACGATACCGCTGAACCGCACCACACCGAGAGGACCTGACCGTGCCCGATACCAGCGCCACCGACGAACTGGGCGAGATCGCCGGTTTCGGCTACGAACGCGCCCGTGACGAACTGGTCAATGTGGTGAAGATGCTGGAACAGGGCGGTATGGATCTCGACGATGCTCTGGCCCTGTGGGAACGCGGCGAGGCCCTGGCCAACCGTTGTGAGGAGCATCTGGCCGGTGCCCGGCAACGGGTGGAGAAGGCGCTCGCCGACTCCGAGCGGGAATAGCCGGTTACCGGGACGGTAGCGGCTGCGCGGCCGTCACCGCCGCGGCCAGCGTCTCGAAGGCCGCGGTATCGCCGGCGCCGCGGATCAGCGCCCGGCTGTCCCCGAAATCGGCGACCCATGCGGGTTCGGCGTCCGGCTCGTCGTACACGACCCATTTCTGGCCGCCCGTTTCCCGTGTGCCGGTGGCGTACCGGGTGCCCACCACATGGTCCATCAGCACTTCTTCGGTGGCGTCGCTCTGGTTCAGTTCCATGTAGGTGCCGGCGCCGGTGATGTAACCGATGGTGCTCACCGTGCCGCCCCCGGCGGCGGGGATGGTGTCGCGGCTGCCCGAATTCGGTTTCCAGTTCTCCGGCAGCGCCGGTTCCCGCACCGGGAACCGGAGGTTCTGCGCGTCGGAGCGCAGGGCCGCGGCGGCATCGAAACTCGGGATCGTGCCCTGTGTCGGACCGTTGGCCGCGAAACTGCATTGGCTGGTGAGCCCGGCGAACACCACGGCGATCAGTACCAACGGGATCAGCGACCAGACGAGATCCCGGTAGTCGTTCATGATGCGTGGCTTCTTGTTCGGCACGCTCCCAGTATCCACCGTGGTAGAGGCACCACCCCGCCCCGCCCCCGGTACTGCCGTACCAGCTGATCATTTCCGCGGAACGGGTCAATGCGACAATTACCCCGAAGTTCCGACGCCAAGGAGGCACCCGCTATGACGGCATCCGCGACCCCTTCGAGCCGCCGCGAGGCGCCCGACCGCAACCTCGCGCTCGAACTCGTCCGCGTCACCGAGGCCGGTGCGATGGCGGCGGGCCGCTGGGTGGGACGCGGCGACAAGGAAGGCGGCGACGGAGCGGCCGTCGATGCGATGCGGCAGCTGGTCAGCTCGGTGTCGATGAGCGGTGTCGTGGTGATCGGTGAGGGCGAGAAGGACGAAGCGCCCATGCTCTACAACGGGGAGAACGTCGGCGACGGCACCGGCCCCGAAGTGGACTTCGCGGTCGACCCGATCGACGGCACCACCCTGATGTCGAAGGGTTCGCCGGGCGCCATCTCGGTACTCGCGGTCGCCGAACGCGGCGCCATGTTCGATCCGTCGGCCGTGTTCTATATGCACAAGATCGCCGTGGGCCCCGATGCGGCCGATGTGATCGATATCTCGGCGCCGATGGCGGAGAACATCCGGAAGGTCGCCAAGGCCAAGAGCGCGTCGGTGTCCGATATCACCGTCTGCATCCTGGACCGGCCGCGGCACGCCGGCCTGATCCAGGAGGTCCGCGAAGCCGGTGCCCGGATCCGGTTGATCTCCGACGGTGATGTCGCGGGCGCGATCGCCGCGGCCCGCCCCGATTCCGGCACCGATATCCTCGTCGGCATCGGCGGCACCCCGGAAGGCATCATCGCTGCCGCCGCCATCCGCTGCATGGGCGGCACGCTGCAGGGCAAACTCGCCCCCAAGGACGACGACGAGCGCCAGAAGGCGATCGATGCCGGCCACGATCTGGATCGTGTCCTGGTCACCGAGGATCTGGTGTCCGGCGACAACGTCTTCTTCTGCGCCACCGGCGTCACCGACGGCGACCTGCTGCGCGGCGTCCGCTACTACGGTGGCGGTGCCTCCACCCAGTCGATCGTCATGCGGTCGAAATCGGGCACGGTCCGGATGGTCGACGCCTACCACCGGCTCACCAAGCTGCGCGAGTATTCCTCGGTCGATTTCCACGGCGACGAACACGCCAATCCGCCCCTGCCGTGACAGCGGGTGCCGGCGCGTGATCCGCGCGTCGGCACACCCACCACAGCAAATATCGGGCATACGATCCTGCGCCTGTCGATTACAGGTACGATCCCCGTGACCACCGAAGGTGGTGACGCCACGGATTTCGCGCTGGGTAGCCGTTGCGTTGCCACCTCAATGTGCCGGAGTGATGAGCCACGCGGCCGCGGCCGCGAATCACGCCGGCCTGTCGCGAGAGGATGGACATGCACCACTTCGCTCGACGTTCAGCAGGATTCACGATTGCGCTCGCGGCCGCAGGCCTGCTGGTTGCGGGCTGCGGCGACGACGACACCACGGTCTCGGACACTGTCGGTTCGGTCACCTCACAGGTGATGCCCGGCGAAAACACCGGCGAGGGCAACACTCCACCCGGGTCGCCGGGAGCGGAGGGGTCGCCCACCGAAACCACCGGTGCCGAGGGATCGCCCACCCCGGACCAGGATCCCAACGCCGATGCCGGCGAAACCACAGTGCAGACACCGGACGGCACCGAGGTCACGGTGTCCGGCAGCATCTATCAGAAATACAACGAGGCGGGCGGCCCGGCCGGCACGCTCGGTATGCCCGAAGGCGAGGAGCAGGTCGCCGGTGACGGTGGCCGCTACCAGAACTTCGTCGGCGGCACCATCTTCTTCAGTGAGGACACCGGGGCCCACATCGTGTGGGGCGATATCCGGGAGGCATGGGAAGCCAATGGCGGCGCCGAGGGCGAACTCGGGTTCCCGGTCTCGGACGAGCAGGATGCCCCGGAGGGCAAGATGAGCGAGTTCGAGGGCGGCACCATCACCTGGAACTCCTCCGACCGCTCCACCACCGTCACCCAGAATTGATTTCCGGCACAGGGGCGCTCGCCGCGGCGGGCGCCCCTTCTACTGTCCGCGGGAATCCGGCCGAAAAACTGTTGCCGCGGCATACCCCGACCAGAATCCGCGATCACTTCTCGAGTGCTTCGGAAACCGTTCATGATCACCACCGGAGCTGGACCTGTGACCGATAATTCCCAACCCGCCCCGGCGCTCACCCGATCTCCCCGGCGACCGGCTACCGTGTGTGCGTGCAGAATCTGTTGACCGACCGCGACCTGCTGGAATCCCTCGCGGTAGAGGTGGAACTGACCATACGGCGCCATACGGAAACCGCCGATGAATGGCAGCCGCACGACTACGTCCCGTGGGACGCCGGACGCAACTTCGCCTTCCTCGGCGGCACGGACTGGGACCCCACCCAGTCCACACTGAGCGATACCGCACGCACGGCGCTCACCGTGAGCGTGCTCATCGCCGATAATCTGCCCTCCTATCACCGGGAGATCGGCAAATATCTGCGAACCGGTGCATGGTGGCGCTGGGTGGGCCGCTGGACCGCCGAAGAAGCCCGGCATTCCGTCCTGATCCGCAACTACCTGATGACCAGCCGCGCCTGCGATCCGGTGGAACTGGAACGGTTGCGCATGGGTCATATGACCAACGGTTTCCGCCGGGAACCGATGCACCTGCTCGACGTGCTGGCCGCCTGCGCGTTCGAAGAGAAGGCCTCCGCCATCCGGCACCGCAACACCGCAGCGCTCGGAGAGAACGAGCTGGTCACCGCCATCAGCGAGCGGATCGCGCAGGACGACGAAACCCAAGCGGAGGTTTTCGCCGATCTGCTGGCGGCCGGATTCGAGCAGGCACCGGACCAGGCCGTGCGGGCCGTCGCCGACCAGATCGCCGCGTTCCGGGTCCCTTCGGTCACCCTGCCCGACGGCCGCAGCAGCGACGAGGTGCTGGCCGAGGCCGGAATCTACGATCCGGCGAAACAGGACGAGCTGGTCTTCGCCCCGCTGCTGCAGCGCTGGAATATCTTCGGCCGCACCGATCTCGGTGAAGCCGGCGAGGCGGCGCGAGCCGAGCTCGACCGCTTCCGCTCCTGACCGATACCGGGGCCAGCCCTCCCCCGGCCCCGGTACACCAGGCGGGTTGCGGTATGCAGCCACGGCCTGCCATGGCGCCCTGCCGCTGCAGGCGGTCGCCGCGCGGCCATCTGCGGTGCGATATTCGTAGCGACTGCGGACAGCGCGGGCGGCACATTGCTGTAATCTGCCGACTCCGGCGGCTACCGGCCCGACCGTCGAAGTCCGGGCGGTGAATTCCGGCCGCCCGCAACTTCGAATCGACAGCCGCAAGCCGCCGGCTTCAGTCCTTGTCGATTTTGGTCATGGACAGCACGTCCAGGCGCCGGTCCAGTTCTTCCTCGCTGAGCTTTTCGCCGACCAGCCCTCGGTCGATCACCGTCTGCCGGATCGTTTTCTCCTCCCGCAGCGCCTGTTTGGCGACCGCCGCGGCCTCCTCGTATCCGATCGCCGAATTCAACGGTGTCACAATCGAAGGTGAGGATTCGGCCAGCGTGCGAAGCCGTTCGGCATTCGCGGTGAGTCCGTGGATACACCGGTCGGCGAACAACCGGGAGACCGCCGCCAGCAGGCGAATGGATTCGAGCACATTGCGCGCCATCACCGGAATGTAGACATTCAGTTCGAAATGCCCGCCCGCCCCGGCGAACGCCACCGCGGCATCGTTACCGACAACCTGCGCCGCCACCTGCGTAACAGCCTCGGGCAGAACAGGATTGACCTTGCCGGGCATAATGGAACTCCCCGGCTGCAGATCCGGCAACTGCAGCTCCCCCAGCCCGGTCAGCGGCCCGGATCCCATCCAGCGGATATCATTGGCGATCTTCGTCAGGCTCACCGCGACCGTGCGCAGCGCCCCGGAAACCTCCACCAGGCCGTCCCGCGCGGCCTGCGCCTCGAAATGATCCTCGGCTTCGCTCAACGCGTCGATCCCGGTGGTGCGCACCAGTTCCGCCACCACCTTCGTGCCGAACCCGGCGGGCGCGTTCAAACCGGTACCGACCGCCGTCCCGCCGATCGGCAGCTCTCCCAGCCGCGGCAGCGTCGCCAGCAGCCGTTCCATCCCCGCCGCGACCTGCCGCGTGTATCCCCCGAACTCCTGGCCCAGCGTCACCGGCACGGCGTCCATCAGATGCGTACGACCCGATTTCACCACCGTCCGCCACTCACTGGATTTGTCCAGCAGCGCGAGCCGCAGATGCTCCAGCGCCGGCAGCAGATCCTTGATCACGGCCTCGGTCGCCGCCAGATGGGTGGCAGTCGGGAAGGTGTCATTCGACGACTGCGACATGTTCACGTGATCGTTCGGATGCACCGCGACCCCGTTGTTCGCCGCGATCGAAGCGATCACCTCGTTGGCGTTCATATTCGAACTGGTTCCCGACCCGGTCTGGAACACATCGATCGGGAACTGGTCGTCGTGCCGCCCCTCGGCGATCTCCGCGGCGGCCGCGATCACAGCGCCGGCCTTCTCCGCGTCGAGCAGACCGAGCTCCCGGTTGACGACAGCGCAGGCCCCCTTCAGCAGCCCGAGCGCCCGGATCTGCGACCGCTCCAGCCCGCGCCCGCTGATCGGGAAATTCTCCACCGCCCGCTGCGTCTGCGCCCGCCACAGCGCATCCACCGGAACCCGGACCTCGCCCATAGTGTCGTGCTCGATGCGATACTGCGTCTCCTCGCTCATAACCCGACCCTATGCCGGACCCGCCCGAAGTTGGCGTGCCACGCGTGCGTTCTGAGTCACCCGGAGAGTCGGGAAGGCCCGCCCGTCAAACGAGCAGTTCCTCGGCCTCGACAACTTCGAGCGCCCTCCGCAGCCGCTTCTACAACTGGTCGAGGTCATCGCAAAAGTGAGGGCAATGGCGACATGCTGCTCGCATCCGCGCATATTGCGGGGAAATCGTCTACCTCGGCGGGCTCGTTGTCGCAGGGAAGGACCTTCTTGACGCTGGGCCGTGCGAGGCGCAGGGGGCGGCTCACGGATCACACATCATCCTGCGTCATCACCGTGAGGTGCGCAGGTGGATGCGTTCGCCCTGTTTTCCGAAGAGACTGAGTACTTCGACGCTGCCGCGTCCGGCGGCACCGAACCAGTGCGGGATCTGGCAGTCGAATTCGGCTGCTTCACCTGTTCCCATGATGAAGTCGTGGTCGCCCAGTTTCACGCGGAGTTGTCCCCGGAGAACGTAGAGCCATTCGTAGCCTGCGTGGGTCCGCAGATGGGGCTGTTCGTCGTGCGCGGGAATGGTCATCTTGTAGGCGCGTGGTTCTCCCTGATGCCGCGACAGCGGAATCAAAATTCGGCCGCCTGTCGTGGTGGGCTGCTGCGGCACGCGCGGATCGAGTATCCGGGGCGCGGAGACTATCTCGTCGAAGGGGATGCCGAGCGCTGCGGTGATCGGCAGGAGAAGTTCCAGACTCGGCTTGCGCTGAGCTGATTCCAGACGCGACAGCGTGCTGGTCGAGATACCAGTGGCTCGTGCGAGATCGGCCAGACTGACGCCCTTCTTCTCACGGGCGCGCCGCAGGCGAGGAGCGATCTGTTCGATCACGGCACCGACGGTCGGTTGCTCATCCATGGGATGCAGTCAATCAAATGTGTCCCGGAATCGGCAACGATGCTTGTCGATATCGATGGATTTCCCGATCCTGTGGAGGGAGGTGATCCGAATGGACGCAACAACAGATCCAACCAATGGATCAATTGCAGAGGCGGTTTGGGACGCGGTAATCGTCGGTGGTGGAGCCACCGGATTATCGGCCGGGGTCGTGCTCGCCAGGGCTCAGTTCACGACCTTGGTCATTGATGGCGGTGCACCCCGGAACGGGCCCGCCGACCGCATGCACGGGTACCTGACCCGGGATGGCATGGTGCCGAGAGAGTTCCTCACGACCGGGCGAGCCGAGCTGACCCGTTACGGCGGGAGGCTCGAGCGGGCGTCGGTTTCCGGCCTGCGGCATGCGTCGGACGCCACGTTCGAGCTGCAACTCGATGACGACCGCGCCCTGCGCGCACGGTCGCTGCTGATCGCCACCGGGCTGACCGACGAGCTACCGGACATCCCGGGCCTGTCCGAGCGGTGGGCGTCGCAGGTACATCACTGCCCCCACTGCCATGGCTACGAAGTGCGGGGGCAATCCATCGCCGTGATCGGCAGCGCGATGGAAGCGGCATCGAAACATCTTGCCGCGCTGATGCGCCGCTACAGTTCGTCGGTGACGTTCTGCGTCAATGGCATCGAGGTCAGTGCTACCGAGCGGCAGCGTCTCACGGCGTACGGCGTGCGCCTGATCGATGCGGGCGTCACGCGGGTCGTGACGGGCGCCGACACCGTGGCCGGGAACCCGGTCGCGATCGAGCTCGACAACGGCCAGACAGTCGGGTGTTCAGCCATCTTCGTGGCGCCTCGCCCAGCGCCCCACGATGCGATCCTGACCGAGCTGGGCGCAACCAGGGACCCGGTGACCGGACTCGTTGCCGTCGACTCCCAAGGCACCACGAGTTGCCCCGGGCTCTGGGCGGCCGGGAACGTGGTCAACCCCCGGGCCCAAGTCATCGGCGCCGCGGGCGCGGGCTCGACTGCGGCCATCGGGATGACCGGCTGGCTGCTCGACCAGGAGCTGTCTGCTGCCGTCTCGGCCGACCTGCTCGACGTCGGAGGGGCGAGCTGATGGTGAGCACCGATACAGAGAGTTCTCGAACCAGTCGCTCCCAACGGCTACCGGCCGGTGTCTACCTGCTGGGGTTCAGCCTGTTTGCCATGGGAAGCGCGGAATTCCTGCTGGCAGGTGTACTGCCTGCGGTCGCCGCCGATCTGGACACCACGCTCGCCTCGGCCGGGCTTCTGATCACCGCGTTCGCGCTGGGGGTCGTGCTCGGCGGGCCACCGTTGGCCGTGCTCAGTCTGCGCTGGCCTCGCCGGACCGCGTTGATAACAACCCAGTGTGTCTTCGCAGCCAGCATTGTCGTCGGACTGTTCGGCAACTACGAAGTCTTGCTGCTCACCAGGGTGATTTCGGGAATCGCGTACGCGGCCTTCTTCGCTGTCGCGTCGGTGACGGCGATCAGCTTGGTGACACCGGACCGGAATGCCCGTGCCTCCGGAGTCGTGGTCAGCGGCCTCAGCGTGGCAATGGTCGCCGGCGGTCCCGCAGGCACACTGCTCAGCCATTTCACCGACTGGCGCGGCGGCTTCTGGGCCGTGGCGGCCCTCACGGTCGTCGGGATCATCTGCTGTCGTCTCGGACTCCCCACAGCCGGCTCGGGCACCGACTCGGCTTCCGGGCCGAGCGTGTCGCGGGAGCTCGCCACGATGCGGAACCCGGCCCTCTGGGGGATCTACGCGATCACGATCCTGACCACGGCGGCATACATGATCACGTTCAACTACCTGGCAGCCATGCTCGCCGACATCACCGCCGTCCCCGAGGTATGGATCCCGGCGATCCTCGCCCTGTTCGGAGTCGGCGCCTTCATCGGTCTGTCCATCGGCGGTCGAATCTCCGATAAGCGCCCTCACCTCGCACTGCTCACCGGCGCACCGGCGATCGTGGTCCTGTCGGTCGTCATGCTTGTCGCGATCGGGCAAGTCTGGGCGGTGGTACCTACGGTATTCCTGTTGGGCGTCGTCGCGTTCGTGCTGAACCCCGCCGTCTACGGCCGCGTCTTCGCGATCGCAGCCGACGCCCCGACCCTCGCCGGCGCAACCACCGTGTCGGCATTCCAGCTGGGCATCAGCATCACGCCCGTTCTGGCAGCCGCTCCACTCACCCAGGGGGCCGCTCTCACATCGGTGTGCCTGATCGGAGCCGCCCTCGCCGCGGCCGCTATCCCCCTCATTCTCCTCGACCGGGCACGAAAGGCCCGCTGAACGAAACACATGGCGGCTGACACGACCTCAGCCGCCACGTGTTCGTTCGAGCGCACAATCCACACTGCCACTGGCGAATCACGCCACATAGTACGATCCGACTGCAACTACTGGCGTTGTCTCGGCGCCGTGGATACGGGGATACCCGACAGTGCGGCTGCCGATACGGCGACCTCCTCCATCGACTTGTCGTACATGCCGTCCATGAGGACCAGCGGCGAGAGGTAGGTCTTCTTGTTCAACTTCCCGAGCAGAGCCTGCCAGCGCGGGAGTTGGCGCAGGTAGATCTGGTCGTCGTGGAGTATGAAGGCGAGCACCTGTCTGCGGTCGCGGGCTGTCGCCCGGAGGGCGACGATCCTGATCTCGCGCAGCGCTTCCCAGCCGATCCGCACTCCGTCCTTCGGCGAGTGCAGGCCGTCGGCGTCGAGGATTGTGGGATGCCCCGGAATCGACCAGGACAGCAAGTGGCCGAAGTGCGCGATTATCGGAACGGCCGGAACCACGGCAAGCACAGGGCGCGCGGGCGGCCGAGCTTCTGCTCCGCGTACGCCCGCCCACGTGTGCCAGAGTCACCGCGCGGCTCCGGATGGTCAGGCGAGCAGTTCCTCCGCCGCGACAACTTCGAGAGCCCTCCGCAGCCACTTCTGCAGCTGGTCGAGGTCATCGCAAGAAGTGATGACATCTCGGACCTGGTCGGACACATCTATTCCACGGGCGTCGAGGACAGTCAGGATCGAGTTCGCCTCACCCTTTGCCTCACCCCTTGCCTCACCCTCGGCCCTGCCCTCGGCGATGTACTTGCGGGCGAAGTCGCTGGTGAAGTTGTAATCACGCAGACCGGTGGACATAAAAGCCTCCCAAGCAGGACGAACAGCACGCGGCAGCATCGTCAGGATGAAGTCATGGTATCGCAGGGCCGGGTCCGCCCCCAGTGTTCGAAAACTCGTGGCCAGGGCCATCCAGATCCGGGCGTGATCGGGGTGGTGCGGGTGGGCGACGGCAGACAATACGGCCAGTTCCGGCAGTTCCGTTGCCACCTGCGGATCGGTGACCACCGGTACCGTCGACGGGGCCAGGACCAGCGGCGTCAGTGTGGTGGGTGGGTTACCGAAGCCGATTTCGAGTGGTTTGGCAGCCCACTTCGCGGTCCGCCGATCCGCGCAGACGACCAGAAGCAGGACCGGGCATTTCATCCGTGCCCGCAGCGATGTGGTGTACACCGGCCACGCCCATGGTTTATCCGGGTCCGGGCGTAGCTGGATTTCGACCACGACCGCCAGGACCGTTTCGCCGCCACGGCGGAACGCCAGTACCGCATCGGCGTAGTACTCGGTGGGCGCCACGACAGCCGCTCGTTCGGAGCGGGGTTCCACCGTCTCGTAGTCGGGTAGCTCGTAACCGAGCGCGGACAACAGCGAAGCGACCAGTTGTGGCCGCTCCGTGAACATATCGATCACCACTTCGTGCGGGGTCGAAGGCATAGCACGCAACGTAGCCGACGCCACCGACAACTCTTGAGCGACAGAGGTTTCCGACATGACTCGCACAACTACAACGACGCTGTGACGATTGCTCGTACCGCAGTTCCGATGGCCGGAGCGGGCGATACCGTGATCCCGGAAGGCAGTCCCCGACCCCTCCGATTCCAGTGAGGCGCGCTCGACCCTATGCCGGACCAGCACGAGGTTGGCGCGCCACGCGTGCGGTCCGGTCACCGGGAGATTCAGGAGGGTCACGCCCGTCAGACGAGCAGTTCCTCTGCCTCGACAACTTCGAGAGCCCTCCGCAGCCACTTCTGCAACTGGTCTAGGTCATCGCAGGGGCCGGTCCGCCCCCAGAGTTGGGCATTTCATCCGAACTATTTGCCGCACCGCTCGACCTGAAGAAACCAGTGCGGAACTTCAGGACAGGTCAGCAAATCTCTCCTCGCCAGGTGTTCATGCAGGAACTCCATTATCGAAAGCAATGAGTTCGGATCACATTTGCGGCCATGCAGGGGAACTCCGAATATTCCCGGCCGGTCGAACATTTTATCCCGAGCAGGTACAGACGAATCCGAGAGATGAAACTCCAGCAATGGCAAATTCTTGGCTTTCCCAGAAGAGAACATCCCCGCACCGAGTGTGGACACATCCTGCCAGGAGACGAACTCCTCTTTCCCTTTACCGAACGGTACCGAAAGGCGTCGAACAATCCCCGAAGGATGGATGCAGACTTGGACTCCCCACTTACTGAGTGCGACGAAGAACAGTACCGCACACCCCAGAGTCACCGAGAAAACCAGGGACACCGTCGCGCCACCCGTATTAGATTTGGATATCGGGAGAAGGGCACTTCCGCCCACCCGCCAATCCAACCATCCACAGAACCCGTACACCGACATTCCCGTCAGGGCCGGAAGTAGACGGGTCGACTCGATGCGGTCAACGTCCAATCGAATACCCGAACCGTACGCATCATCGTTGTACGGTGTGATTCCCGGATTCCTACGGGGAAGATATTCGAACAACAGAGAAGCGAAGAAGTACGCCAGGCCAAGAAATGCCAGAACTCCACCACTTGAACCCAGAACAACAACGGGTCCGGAATCCCATGACACCCCCAGAACCGGCGTGACAGCCAGCGCCGAAAAGAAGCCCGCAAGAACAACCGGTACGATCACAGCGGACCTCGATCGATCTCTCGGCCAGCCCTCGATCCAGTCCACCTGGGGAAATTTGCCGTCCGGGCTGCCGCGCTGCCACTCGGCGAGAATCACAACGCCTCGTCTTTCTCTTGCTGCCGCGACGACCGGCGCAGATCGTTCCGCTTCTCCACTTGCAGAAACCATCGGGGCAGATCCGGCGCGGCCAAAAGCGAACGCGCCGGACTATACTCTTTCAGATATTGCATGATCGACAACAAAGAATTGAGGTCGCATCGGACCAGATGAATCGGCAGGCCCAGCACACCCGGCTTGTCGAACAGCTTGTTCCGCGGCTCTACCGCGGTGCCCGAGTACTCTATTTCGATCATCGGGTGCGATGAGTTGTACGTAGCAATCGATGCCGCTCTGAGCGCGGTGATTTTACCCCAAGGAATGAACTCCTCGCGGACCCTCCCGAACGGTAGGGCGGTTTTTCTGGCCACTCCGCCAGGATAGATTTCCACCGTAATCATCCATCTGAACGCGATGGCCAGAAATATACCGATTACTGCCGCCGTCGACCCGAGGACCAGGATCCAGGTGGCACCGGCCCGATCGGCCTTGGACAAGGGCAATAAATGGCTGCCGCCGTTTTTCCAATCCAGCCAGGCGCATACCCCGTACAGCGCACAACCCGCCAGGGCACACAAACCGAGGATTTGATTGGAATGCCCTATGACCAGCCGGATTCCGGGCCCGCGCGTGTTATCGATGTGATGCCTGACGCCCGAATTGCGCCGAGGGAACAACCAGGACAGCTTCCCGATTGACGCGGATGCTGCACCGAGCATCATCAGCGCTCCGCCGCACGCACCGGTAACCGGTATCCACCCGGCATCGAGTGGGACCATGGCCAAGGGAAGTGCCGCCAGCGCAAGAAACAACAGCGCGAAGACCAGCGGGACTACAACAGCGCCGACAGAGCGGTCTACCGGCCAGTGCTCGCGCCATTCCACGTCGGGGAATCGGTCATTTTCTTTATCCGTCGCTACCATATGGCGTCACCCGGGATGCCCGGCTCAGATCGCCGGAATCGCACGGTCGCCGGATATGCCCAACGGCGAAGTTCACACGGAAGCAACTATCCGACCGAGCCGGTATCAGATTCTGCACTGTGCCCGGCACGCGCTAGACCGGTAAGGAAACCGACCCAGTCCTCCGCACCGAAGATCAGGGCTGGGCCGGTGGGATACTTGGAGTCGCGCACTGCCACCGTTCCGGCATCCAGAAACGCAACCTCTACACAATCGCCCTGCCCACTACTAGCACTACTTTTGAACCACTGGGCGGCGGATAGGTCCCTCATTGCTTCAACTCCTTCGATGCCGCTAGCATGAGCTCACCGGAATCCTGTTCCGAGTGAGCTGTCCGCCGCAGCCTTTCCCTCACGCGCGCATACTCGGCAACCTCTGGCTCGTGGTCGATGTAGATCCTGCCGAAACGTCCTTCCACATAGGCTACCGGGGCCTGCCGCAGCCTTGATGTCGGTAATGGTGGGAGATCGAACAGAACGAATGGCCCCGTGACCGCACCGATCGGATCTTTGGCACTACTGCCGACGATCTGCACGTGAACATTTGGCCGATGAGAGGCCTCCAACAGGTACGACAACTGGTCTGCGAGTACGGTCGGCCCACCGATGACCGTTTCCAAGACCGACTCAGCAATCAGTCCCTCGAATCGAAAATCCTGCTTGTCCAACAGCTCTTGACGCCGAAGAACGACATCGAGACTCTCCTCGATCTCATTCGACGGCATATCCGGAAACTCTGCCCACAGCAGTGCGCGACGGTACTCCCTGGTTTGCAGCAATCCTGGAACGAGGCAGGTTTGCCACGAAAATATCTGTATCGCAGATTCTTCCAAGCTGATGAAATCGCTGAAGTTTCCCGGAACCGCATCCCCGTACGACAGCCACCAAGCACCATCGAAACCGGCAGACTTCCTGATAGCCTGCGCGAGGTCGAGCACGATGAGCCGCTCCTCGTCCGTACTCGAGAATGCGTTACACAGTGCGTTCATGGCCAGATCGGTGACCTTGGTCGGCCGGCCATCCTCCAATCGTCCGTAGGACTGCGGTGACACTTCCGCAACCCGTGCGGCGCCGGACTGTGTCATCCCTTCCCGCAGGCGCATTTTGCGAAGCTGCCGGCCCAAGGCACGGCGGGGAAGCATGGACCCACTACCCACAATGATTACCCTCGCTAACTGGATTGTCTCGATATGGAAGGCGCCGCGGTGGAAATCCCGCTCTACCACGACATTTCCCCAGTGCAGAGGCAGCGCAACTGCGTGGCTGTCCTATCTACTGGAGATACGCCCCACGCAAGGCGTTCCGTGACTTACCTTCACGAAACGTCCCCACTGCAACACCGAAAGTTTGTGGGAGGGTCCGGCACTGTCCATGTGCCCCCGCCGGATCCTGCGCCGGGCGTAGGCCAAGACTAACCCGAGGAGTGAAAGATGGTGGACGATTGCGCTTCTGCGCCACTGACCGCTACCAGCGGCGGCTCATACCCGCCGGCGCCCGCTGCCGTGGGAACAGCGGGGGCCGGGGGATATCGTTCAGAACGGGGCGATCAGTTGTGTGAGTGCGCGTTTCAGTTCGTCATGCGAGACCGGGTCGATATGGAAGTCCCGGTAGCGGTGCCGGTAGACGTAGCGGCCGTCGTCGGCGATATCGAACCAGCTGAGGTAGCGCGGTTCCGGCGGCTCGGGATCGCGGAGCCGGTGGCGTGCCTGCAGGAAGCCCGATCCCGCCCGGGGCGCTTTCAGCATCCGGCGCATATGGTCCGCGGGTTGCGGTTTTCCACCGTTCCAGATCTCGTAGGTGTCGCGCAGCCGATCGATACTCTCCACCAGCGGTGGACGGGTACCTTTGGGCAGTTCGCCGAGGATCTGCAGGAAGATTCGCGGGACGATCGCCGTGGTCCCGATCTGCACCACGAATTTTCCGTCGAAATCGGTTTCGGTGCCCGGGAACTGCACCACGGTGACTCCGGCCGTTCCCGCGAAGGCACCGTAGGCGCGGATTCGGCGGCGCCGGCTGCCCGACAGCGTGAGCGTGGATTCGGGATCCGCCGCCGCCCGCAACGCGGCCGTGAGATCGGGATCGGCACCACGCGGGTACTCGGTTTCGATCCGGGCCGCCAGCCGCTGGTATTCGTCCTCCCACTGCACCGACGAACGCAACTCCAGCGGATACGGGTAGCGATCCTTACCCGTCTCCTTCCAGACGTGCATGAACTCGTCCGGTGTGAATTCCCATTTCACCGACGGTCTCCACGATCATCGGCCGGTTGCGCGGCAGGGGCGTCGCCGCCCAGCACACCGTCCAGCAGTTGGGGCCGGGCACCGAACAACTCTTCCTCGCGATCATGAACGAGATAGTCGGGCACCTTGTGCTCCTCGTCGTCCTCACCTCGCCTGGCCCCCGCGCCGCCGCCCATCATCCCGGGCATACCCGACATGCCGCGACTGGCACCCGCAGCGGCAGCCGCGGCCGCGGGCCCGCCGGCCGGGCCGTTCGGCGTACCGCCGGGAGCTCCCGGGACGGTTTTACCCGGTGCCTGATTCTGCGGCGGTGCACCGCCGGGCATCCCGGGCGAACCGGGAGTTCCGGTAGGTGCGCCGGGCGAACCGGGCGTGGTGGTCGAGGACGTGGTCCGCTGCGGATCACCGGTCGGAGTGCCCGGAGTGGTCCCCGGTTGTTGCGTCGTGGTGGTGGGATTCTCGGTGCTGCTCGCCGTGGTCGCCTGGGGGTCTTCCGCCGAACCGGGAGTTTCCTGCGGCTGCTCGCCGGTTTCGTTCTGCCCCGGATTCTCACCGTTCGGCGCCTGCGAACCGGGTCCGGAGGTGGTGCCATCGGTTCCGCCGGTAGATGTCCCGTTCGGTCCTATCGGACCGGGCTGATCGCCCGGCATCTGCACCGGGACGAAGGTCGGCACACCCTCGCCCGCGGGCTGGTAGGTGGGCTTGTAGGCCATGTTCATCACTTCGACGGCGGCCAGTCGCTGCTCTTCCTTGTAAGTGTCGAACGCGGCTTGGGCCGCCGGATCAGCCGCGCCGACCACGGTTTGTGCAACCACGAAGGGGTCGTTCACAGATGTGGTCACGGCGGTGCCGCCCGGCGTCGCCTGGGTAGGCGGCGGCGGTACGGATTTCTTCACCACTTCTGCACCGTAGGCGGCCGCGTCGATTCGCATACCGACAGCGTTGATGACCTCTTGGACGTCGGTCGCCTGGTCGAAGAATGTCCGCGAGGCTTGATTCGCCGCATCCGCGAATTCGCCGGCCATACCGTCGGAGAGCTCGCGCTGAATGGAGAGGAGGGAACCGAACAGGGCACCCCCCAGTGAGTTCGCAATAGACTGATAATTCTCTGCCACAGCATGCATCAAGCCGGGCTTCATCTCCTCGACCTTCGCATGAATCTCTTCATGTGAGAGGCCCTCGAACAACTCCATCCGCGTTATATATGCGGGATCTTGCCCCCCATGAGAGACCTGGGAACCGAAATGTTGCGCACCGTCCAGGCGTTGCTGTCCCGATAGTCGCTCCTGCACGGATTCAGGATTGATACCCAGTGCGGGACCGAACTGCCCGAGTGGCGAACCGGTGTTCTCATCGCTCATAGGTCAGTTCTCCGCACCTATTTCAGGCTCCAGAGCAGTAGCGATCTCCACAACGCCATCGCAAAGTTGCAGTCCTGCCTCAACACCTTCGAAGGTACGAGTGGAGCTGAACATGACGATTCCGGCCTTGGACCGTACATGAACACTGCAAACATCATCCATATCTGGATACTTCACCAAGAGGGCCTCGCGCCCGTTCACGGTCAAAGGCTCACTATGTGCACCATTCTTCTGTAGATCTTCTTCCCAGGACACGTTGCCCGAATTGACTGAAAGACCACGAAGTTCACCATCGAAATCGCAGGTAAGAAATGAATACTCCGCCACGATATCTTGGCCCCGACGACGCGAAGCCGGGTCGAGGCCAGCCTTCCTGACAGCGGCATCACTCATCCATGTACACGGATCAAAAACCACTTCAGGCCGATCGTCTGCCGTGTACTCGTTGTCCAGCGGAGGCGGCTGCAATCGCGAGGCCGTCAAGGTCGGCCTGGACGGTCCGGCCGAGGAACTCGTAGAGGGCTCGGGCGTGCCCGACACCGTCTCGGCCGGTTCATCCACACCAGCACAAGCCACGAGGCCTGCGAGCGATCCGGCTGTGGCAATGATCGCCAGTAGCTTCCGTGAATTCATTCCACAGCCTCTCCTGCGACAGTCAGTGCCCGACTATTCATCGCATCTGCCTCCTCGAAAGCTCCTCCGGCGTGCAGGTAGGCCGCAGCCATACGCAATGCAGCCTCCTTGATGCCCTTCAGCGCGTCTGTCGTCGAGCCGCCCTTATCCGCGAATTTTCCTTGGAGCTCCTGGGCCGAGTTGAACCCTCCGAACCCCGATACCTCCTGCAAGCGTTTGGAGTTCGTGATCTGTTGGTCCACGCAGGTGTCGACCAGCCGCGTGTACACCGCCGCACACCGCTCCGCGACTCCCCGCTCCATCCGGAACGTCCCGGACACCGCCTGCTGGTACAGCGCGTTCGCCGTCCCCTGCCCGACATCCATAGGCTCGGCCCACCCTTCGTAAAACTTCACTCACCCTAATGGACGCACCCCAACTTCAACCGGTTCCCCTGTTTGCCCTACAGGACTCGACCGGCCCCGCGGCACTGGATCTTTCCACCCTCCACGCCGCAGCGTAGTACCGGTGATCTCGACGTCCGCATCCCGAAGTAGATATCCGCGGGCGTCCGACAGCACGGCAAAGAGCGCCTATCCGGCTGCGTGCGCCGTACCCGGAGGTCTCGATATGCGACCACCCACCGGCGGCCACTCGCAACCCCGAACCCCCGACCTCCCATTCCTCAGGAACCCCGTGCACCCCGACCCCAAGCGCGGCATAGTGAGTTACATCACCACATCAACCCGGCGCGTATCACTGCGTCCGAGTCGAACGAGGAGCTCCTCATGACCTACGCCAAGCCCGGTGCCGACGGCAGCATCGTCAGCTATGCGAATCGATACGACAATTTCATCGGTGGTGAATGGACCGCGCCTGTCGAAGGGAAGTATTTCGACAATCCGTCGCCGGTCGACGGTGAAACCTTTTGTGAGGTAGCGCGTTCCACCGCGCCCGATGTCGAGTTGGCGCTGGATGCCGCGCATGCCGCCGCCGACGGCTGGGGGGCGACCTCCACGACCGAGCGCGCGAATATGCTGAACAAGATCGCCGATCGGATCGAGGAGAATCTGGAGGCCCTCGCCGTCGCGGAGACCTGGGAGAACGGGAAACCGGTCCGTGAGACCAAGGCGGCCGATCTGCCGCTGGCGGTCGATCATTTCCGCTATTTCGCCGGGGTGATCCGGGCCCAGGAGGGCGGGATCAGCGAGATCGATGCCGATACGGTGGCGTATCACTTCCAGGAGCCGCTCGGAGTGGTCGGGCAGATCATTCCGTGGAATTTCCCGATTCTGATGGCCACCTGGAAGCTGGCGCCCGCGTTGGCGGCGGGGAATGCGGTGGTGCTGAAACCGGCGGAGCAGACGCCGGCGTCGATTCTGAAGGTTGTCGAACTGATCGCCGATCTGCTGCCGCCGGGTGTGCTGAACGTGGTGAACGGGTTCGGGGTGGAGACCGGTAAACCGCTGGCGTCGAGCCCGCGGGTGGCGAAGGTGGCGTTCACCGGGGAGACCACCACCGGGCGGTTGATCATGCAGTACGCCAGCGAGAACATCATCCCGGTGACGCTGGAGCTGGGCGGTAAGAGCCCGAATATCTTCCTGCCGGATGTGATGGCCGCCGACGACGATTTCCTGGACAAGGCGGTCGAGGGGTTCGTGATGTTCGCGCTGAACCAGGGTGAGGTGTGCACCTGCCCGTCGCGTGCGCTCATCCATTCGTCGATCTACGACGAATTCATGGCCCGGTGTGTGGAACGGACGAAGGCCATCGTGGGCGGCGACCCGCTCGACGACGCCACCATGATCGGCGCGCAGGCCAGTAACGATCAGTTCGAGAAGATCATGTCCTATATCGATATCGGCCGGAAGGAAGGCGCCGAGGTTCTGACCGGCGGGAACGCGCGCACGGTCGACGGCTACCCGAACGGCTTCTACGTGGAACCGACCATCTTCAAGGGCAGTAACGATATGCGGATCTTCCAGGAGGAGATCTTCGGGCCGGTCGTCTCGGTCACCACCTTCGATTCCACCGAGGAAGCCCTGAAACTGGCCAACGACACCCTGTACGGACTGGGTGCCGGGGTGTGGACCCGCGACGCCAACACCGCCTACCGTCTCGGCCGCGGGATCAAGGCGGGCCGGGTGTGGACGAACTGCTACCACGCCTATCCGGCGCACGCGGCGTTCGGCGGGTACAAGAAGTCCGGGATCGGCCGGGAGAACCACGCCCGGATGCTGGATCACTACCAGCAGACCAAGAACCTGCTGGTGAGCTACGCACCGCAGAAGCTCGGATTCTTCTGATGCCGGAGCCGAACCGGGTGGAACTCACCGCGGCCGCGGCCCGCCTGCTGCACGAGTTGATCGAGCGGCACGGCCCGGTGATGTTCCATCAGTCCGGCGGCTGCTGCGACGGCAGTTCGCCCATGTGTTACCCGCGGGGCGAGTTCCGGGTCGGCGGGCAGGATGTGCTGCTCGGGGAGATCGACGCGGATACGCCGTTCTGGATGAGCGCCGACCAGTACGAATACTGGAAACACACCCATCTGACAGTGGACGTGGTGCCCGGCCGCGGCAGCGGGTTCTCGCTCGAGGCGCCGGAGGGTGTGCGCTTCCTGATCCGTTCCCGGCTGCTCACCGACGACGAATTCCTCCAACTGGAATCCGCGCCACCACCGCGGACGGGAGCAGATATCCCCGATTGACCCGGGTCGTGCCCTACGACCGTCCGGGCCCGGAAATAATCCGGGTTCCGGACGGTCCGAGAGGCACCGGCGGACTGCGATGAGTCGTCCGGCTGTGGGACGCCCTGTTCGGCGCGGAAGCGACCCGACCGCCGGTCGAGCGGTCGCTGAAGGCGATGTCCTCGATGAAGGAGATCGATGTACGCGCGATGCAGGACGCCTACGCGGGCAGATCCGGCGACCGATTCCGCGGTCAGGAATGTTCGCGCAGGTAATCCAGGTAGAAGCCACGCAGCGCCTCCGCGAGATCGCCGTCACCGGCATGGACGTAATCGTCGAGCATGGGGACCACCCATTTGATATCGGCCTCGCTCTCCCCGACGCGCCCCGCCGTGGCTTCCGCGGCAGGTATGCGGGTGAGCAGCTGCCAGAGGAAACGGATATCGCCGTGCCGCACCGCGAGCTTGACCGCCCGATCGTGCAGTTCCTTCGACGACAGGCCTTCCAACTCCTCGTTCGTGCCCATACCGCCGACTCTAATCCCGCCCGTCGTGTCCGGTCGCGTTTCCGGCCGCGAGCTTCGACCCGCGTGGCGCTCCCGGAGCGGACGACGCGCGTGATGCGATGGCACGATGACCGACGAGACCTACCCCGTCCCCAGCGGCTTCCAGGTCAAACGGGCCTACGAGGCACCGGAACCGGACGACGGTTACCGGGTGCTGGTCGATCGGCTGTGGCCGCGCGGGGTGACCAAATCCGCGGCCCGGATCGACGAATGGGCCAAGGACCTCACACCTTCGACAGAGCTGCGCCGCTGGTTCCACGAAGACCCGGAGAGCCGCCGCGACGATTTCGCGGACCGGTATCGCGAAGAACTCGCGGACCGGACGGCCCGGGAGGTTCTCGTCCGGTTGCGCGGCCTGGCGCGGACCAACCCGCCCGTCACTCTCGTCACCGCGGTCAAAGATCCGGGTAACAGCCATATTCCCGTACTGATGCAGTCCCTGGGCGAATAGCCGGCGACAGCGCCGGACGGATCGGCCGGGGCGAATACGGGGCGAACCCGGCCCTCGGACCGCCAGTGGCGGCCATACCCTGACGAGATCCCGACGAAGTCGCGAATAGCCTGCCTGACCTGCCCGAATATTCCGATTCGGGGCCCCGTTCACACCGAATTCATCAAACCCTCCCGCATTTCTGCGAGCGCACAGGGGCTGGTACGGGGTAGCTTCGGAGTGGCGGGTCACGCGTTGTGGCTCGCTCGGGAGGTCCTGACCGTGACTGAGCAACTCAGTACGAGGGGGCCGGCACCCGGCCCTCGTGGCCGCTGACGCACCCCGTCAGCAGCCATCCGGACCGACCGGCCCAGCGAGACTGTCTGTGTGGGTGCCGCGCAGACCTAGGAGCCTACCGTGACTGATAATCGCTCCGTATCCGCCCCCTCGGCGAATTCTCGCTTCATTGAGAAAGGTTTGAAGACCTTCGTCATCGACACCTCCGTGCTGCTGTCCGACCCCTGGGCGGTGACCCGGTTCGGTGAACATCAGGTGGTGTTACCGCTGGTCGTGATCAGTGAACTCGAAGGTAAACGGCACCACCACGAACTCGGCTGGTTCGCCCGGGAAGCCCTGCGCATGCTCGACGATCTGCGGGTGACCCACGACCGGCTGGACGAGCCGTTGCCGATCGGCACCGAAGGCGGCACATTGCAGGTGGAACTGAACCACACCGATCCCACGGTGCTACCGGTCGGTTTCCGCACCGAGAGCAATGATTCGCGCATCCTGGCCTGCGCGTTGAATCTCGCCGCGGACGGCCGCCAGGTGGTGCTGGTGTCCAAGGACATCCCGATGCGGGTGAAGGCCAGCGCGGTAGGTCTGCGCGCGGAGGGATATCACGCCCAGGACGTGGTGACCTCCGGTTGGACGGGCATGGCCGAAATCGACACCGCCTCCGAAATCGTCGACCAGCTCTACAGCGAATCGGTCGTCGATCTCGACGAGGCGCGTGAACTGCCCTGCCACACCGGGATCCGGCTGCTGGGTAACAACTCCAGTGCACTCGGCCGGGTCACCGCGGACAAACGCGTACAGCTGGTGCGGGAACGGGAGGCGTTCGGCCTGCACGGCCGCTCCGCGGAACAGCGGATCGCGCTGGATCTGCTGCTGGACGAAAGCGTCGGGATCGTCTCGCTGGGCGGCCGGGCCGGTACCGGTAAATCGGCGCTGGCACTCACCGCAGGCCTGGAGGCGGTACTGGAGCGGCGCGCGCAGCGCAAGGTCGTGGTGTTCCGGCCGTTGTATGCGGTAGGCGGACAGGAACTCGGCTATCTCCCCGGTAGCGAGAGCGAGAAAATGGGCCCGTGGGCGCAGGCCGTTTTCGATACCCTCGACGGGCTGGCGAGCCGCGAGGTGATGGAGGAGGTTCTCAGCCGGGATATGCTCGAAGTACTTCCGCTGACCCATATTCGCGGTAGGTCACTGCACGATTCGTTCGTGATCGTGGACGAAGCCCAATCGCTGGAACGTAATGTGCTGCTCACCGTTCTGAGCCGGTTGGGCAGCGGGTCCCGCGTGGTACTCACCCACGATGTGGCGCAGCGCGACAATCTGCGGGTGGGCCGGCACGACGGTGTCGCGGCCGTGATCGAAAAGCTCAAGGGTCACCCCTTGTTCGCGCATATCACCCTGACCCGCAGCGAGCGGTCGCCCATCGCCGCACTGGTCACCGAGATGCTGGAGGAGTACGCGCCGAGCGCCTGATGCGCGCATAGCCGGTCGGCGCCGTATAGCGGGACCGCACAGGTTCGCGATATACGGCGCCGGCCGCATTCGAACCGACCGGCGAGGCCGTTCGAGGGCCGCCACGGCGCCCTCGAACGGCCGCTTTCAACGGGTCGGCCGATCAGGACGACGTGGTGCTCAGCGACCGAGAACGGCCTTGACGAGACCCACTGCGGTACCGCGGAGGAAGTTTTCCCAGCTGAAGTGGTCGTGCCAGAGGATGATCCGGCCGTCCACCAGTTCGAAAGTGCCCATCACCCAGAACTCGATACCGACGGGCCCGAAGCGGAGAATATCGGTGCGATCGGTGAGCACGACCGCGCCGTCGGCGGCGATATGGTGCATTCGCGCGGAGAACCCGAACTGCTCCCGGTCCAGCCCGCGCAGCAGTTTGCCGACCCGCCGCGCCCCGCGCACATCCGGTAGCGAGGTGTTCTTCCAGACGATATCGGGATGCACCAGTTCCAGCGCTTCGCCGATCGCGCCGATCTCCAGCGCGGTGAAGAATTCGCGGACGGTGGTGACCGCGTCCTGGTTCAACTCGGTTTCCATTTCACGAGCCTAGAGCAGGTCCACGCTGCGCGCCGGTGCTCGACGCCGGAAGTCCGGTGCCGGGTCCGGGGAGCTAGAGCAGCTCGACCTCGTCGAACCGGACGGTCATACTGTGCCGCCGGGACCGCAGTACACCACCTTCGCGATGGACCAGCCCTTCGTCGAAGTCGACACGCAATTCGCCGCGACGGGTGTCGACCTCCCGCACGACGCCACAGACATCCCAGAACGGCCCGCTGGGAAAGTAGACGACGTCGCCCGGTGCGTACTCGGTAATCCCCACACGAGCACAGTAGCCGTCACACCTACCGCGCGAACGGTTTCCGTGCGGCCCTGTCGCCGACCGCCGCACCCGAGGACCGGCTGCGGACAACCGGCAGCAGGGCCCGGACAGCCGGATCGGACGTGTTGCGCCCGAGCCGGTTCCGTCGCATGGGTATCAGCCGAGGAGGTTCCAGTCCTCCAGGTCCTGGTACAGCGGGAAGTCCTGGGCCAGTTTCGTCACCCGGGCGCGCAGTGCGTCCAGATCGGCGCCACCGGCGAGGGCGGTGCCGATGATATCGGCGACCTCGGTGAACTCGGTATCGCCGAAACCGCGGGTGGCCAGGGCGGCGGTGCCGATACGCAGACCGGAGGTCACCATCGGGGGGCGCGGGTCGAACGGGACCGCGTTGCGGTTCACCGTGATACCGACCTCGTGCAGCAGATCCTCACCCTGCTGGCCGTCGATATCGGAATTGCGCAGATCCACCAGGACCAGATGCACATCCGTACCGCCGGTCAGCACGCTGACCCCGTTCTTCGCGACATCGGCCGCGGTGAGGCGTTCGGCGAGGATCTTGGCGCCGGAGATCGTGCGCTGCTGGCGTTCCGCGAACTCCGGCGTGCCCGCGATCTTGAAGGCCACGGCCTTGGCGGCGATGACATGCATGAGCGGGCCGCCCTGCTGGCCCGGGAACACCGAGCTGTTCAGCTTCTTGGCGTAATCCTGCTTGGCCAGGATCAGACCGGACCGCGGGCCACCGAGCGTCTTGTGCACGGTCGAGGAGACGACATCGGCGTAGGGCACCGGCGACGGATGCAGCCCGGCCGCGACCAGCCCGGCGAAATGCGCCATATCCACCCACAGGTAGGCGCCGACCTCGTCGGCGATCTCCCGGAACGCCGCGAAATCCTGATGCCGCGGATACGCCGACCAGCCGGCCACGATCACCTTCGGCCGCGATTCCCGGGCGATCGCCGCAACGTTGTCCATATCCACGCGGTGGTCCTCTTTGGACACACCGTAGGAGTGGACCTCGTACAGCTTGCCGGAGAAGTTCAGTCGCATACCGTGGGTGAGATGGCCGCCGTGCGCGAGGTCCAGGCCGAGCAGCCGGTCGCCCGGATCCATCAGCGACATCAGCACCGCGGCATTGGCCTGCGCGCCCGAATGCGGCTGCACATTCGCGAAATCCGCACCGAACAGTGCCTTCGCGCGTTCGCGGGCCATGTTCTCCACGACATCTACGTGCTCACAACCGCCGTAGTAGCGGCGGCCGGGGTACCCCTCGGCGTACTTGTTGGTGAGCACACTTCCCTGCGCCTGCAGCACCGCGCGCGGCACGAAATTCTCCGACGCGATCATCTCCAGGGTGTCGCGCTCACGGGCGAGTTCACCCGCCATCGCGGCGGCGAGCTCCGGATCGAGCTCACCGAGAGACTGGGTATTGACAGAGGCGGTCGTCTGCGTCACGGCGCCAGTCTATGTTCACGGCGGCGCCTCGGGAGGCGCGGGGTCCAGGGGCCGTCGGCGCTGTTCTCGGGCGATGCTGTCCGCAGACCGGATCAGCGCAAGGACGACGGGATGAGGGGTTCGTCCAGTAGGCGGCGGAACCGGTCGGCGCGGTCGTCGGCGTCCGTGGCGCGGTCCAGCCAGCCGCCGAGCAGTTTGTAGCCCTCCACGTACGTGCTGATGTAGGCGCGCCACAGCGGGGACGACAGGAAGCGCAGCGATTGGCGGGCGCGGTCGGGTGTCGTCAACGACCAGCGTTCCAGAAAGCCGGCCACTTCGTCGGCGTCCTTGCCCTGATCGTGCAGCATGAGTGCCGCGTCCTGGCGGACACCGAGCAGCTGCGCCGAGGCCTCGGACAGGCGTTCGGCGCGCTCACCGTCGAACCGCAGGCCCAGATCCGCGTAGATCTCCTGCGCCCACTTCCCCCAGCCGGGACCGATGATCGAGCGCAGCGCCAGATCGGCGAGCCCCTCGGCCATCAAGCACTGTGGCGTGTTCACCAGGAAGATGGTCTGTTCGCCGTGCCCGGCGGCCACCAGCCCGGCTTCCTTGCGGCAGTGCTCGGTGTGATGCCCCGGGTACGCCTCGTGCGCGATGAGCTTGGGCAGTACCGCCATCTGCTGGCGCAGATCGGAGTTGATCGCGACCGTCGAACGGTAGTTACCCAGGTAGTAGTTGAACCCGGACCACGGCTTGTCCCCCACCACCTCATAGGTGACGTGTTCGTGGTCGGGCAGCGGGTACCGCGCACGGACGAGCTCGCGCAATGCGCCGGAGAACGCATGCACACAGTCTTCGAGCCGGTCCGGTGGGATCTCGTCGGCCTTGCGGTGCGCGGCCATCCGTTCGGCGAGCGGCCCCTCGCCGCCCAGCACCTCGTCGATCTTCTGGTGCGCCTCCCGGTATTCGGCGGGATCGCCGGGAGCGATATCCACATCGAAGTACCTGGCGACCTCGTCCACGAAGCCGATCTCCTCGCCCGCGAACTTGCGCGCGGAACACTCCAGCGCCCGCAGATGCGCGTCGAGGAACGCGGTGCGCTGCGGACCCAGCCCGGCGGCCAGCAGTTCGGCGCGCAACCGCGTGGCGGTAGTGGCCAGCTTACGGGGTTCGGGCCGGGGCGCGTTCTCGACATCGCGCCGCAGCTGCGGAGCGCCGGTGTAGGCGTCGACGAATCCCTCCTCGAGCCGGTCGAATGCCAATCCGAGCCGCAGGTATTCCGTTACCACAGGATGGGCTTGCATCCATCCGACGATAGCCGCGAACGCGGTCTCGCGCGGTCCGGCCCGGCGCATACCTCCTCACCTGTTCGAATGACCCGGGTGCGCTGTAGTTATACCGACTTGTAATGGACCCCCTCGTCGGTCCACTCGTACCCGAGGGGCAGAATTCAGCCATGAGGGCACAGCCAGAGCGCCGGACCGACCGCACCAGAGGTCACCGAGAGCACGGCATCTCACAGGTACGGCACCGTGAATACGAGTGTCCGGCAGAGTGGAGCGCTGAGTAGATGGCCAAGGCGAGCGAGCCCAGTCCCTATGTGGAATTCGACCGGAAGCAATGGCGCGAACTGCGCAAATCGACTCCGCTGGTACTCACCGAAGAAGAATTGATCGGGCTGCGGGGCCTGGGCGAGCAGATCGATCTGGAAGAGGTCGCGGAGGTCTATCTGCCGCTCGCGCGACTCATCCACCTGCAGGTTGCCGCGAAACAACGACTGTTCGCCGCCACCGCCACCTTCCTCGGCGAAGCACATCCCGATAAACAGGTGCCGTTCGTGATCGGGGTCGCCGGTAGTGTCGCCGTCGGTAAATCCACCACCGCTCGTGTTCTGCAGGCACTGCTGTCCCGCTGGGATCACCATCCGCGGGTCGATCTGGTGACCACCGACGGGTTCCTCTACCCCACGGCCGAACTCACCCGCCGCGGCGTCATGCACCGCAAGGGTTTCCCGGAAAGCTATGACCGGCGCAAACTGCTGCGTTTCGTCACCGAGGTGAAATCGGGCGCCGAAGAGGTGTGCGCGCCGGTGTATTCACATATTTCCTACGATATCGTTCCCGGCGAATTCCATTGTGTCCGGCAACCCGACATCCTGATCGTCGAGGGCTTGAACGTCCTGCAAACCGGTCCGCGCCTCATGGTTTCGGATCTGTTCGATTTCTCGATCTACGTGGACGCCCGGATCGAGGATATCGAGAACTGGTACGTACGCCGATTCCTGAGCTTGCGCGCCACCGGATTCGCCGATCCCAAGGCCCATTTCCACCATTACGCGAAATTCACCGATTCCGAGGCGACCGCGGCCGCCAAAGACATCTGGAATTCGACCAACCGCCCGAACCTCGTGGACAACATCCTCCCGACCCGCCCGCGCGCCACCCTGGTCCTGCGCAAGGATTCCGACCACAGCATCAACCGCCTGCGCCTCCGGAAGCTCTAGCTCACGTCATGTTCCGTAGCGGCGGTGGCGGGCCGCGTAGTCGCGGAGGGCGCGCAGGAAGTCCACGCGCCGGAATTCGGGCCAGTAGACCTCGGTGAACCAGATTTCGGAGTAGGCGCTCTGCCAGAGCAGGAAGCCGGAGAGCCGTTGTTCGCCGGAGGTGCGGATCACCAGGTCCGGATCGGGCTGGCCGGAGGTGTAGAGGTGCTGACCGATGGCGTTGACCGTGATCGACTGGACCAGATCTTCACCGGTCTCGCCCGCGGCGATCTCCTGGCGGACCAACTGGCGGACGGCGTCGGCGATCTCCTGGCGGCCGCCGTAGCCGATGGCGACATTGACGTGGGTACCGGTGCGTTCCCGGGTGCGTTCGGTCGCGGTACGCATCCGTTTGGCGACCAGGTCGGGTAGCCCGTCGAGGGTACCGACGATCCGTACCCGCCAGTTCTGCTCGGGGGCAGCCAGTTCCTCGACCACGTCGGTGATGACCTCGAACAGTGTTTCCAGTTCTTCCTGACCGCGGTGCAGGTTCTCGGTGGAGAGCAGGTAGACGGTGACCAGCTCGATTCCCTCGGCTTGACACCAGCTGACCAGTTCGGCGACCTTGAGGGCACCGACCCGGTGCCCATGGGTGATATCGGTGAACCCGTTCTCCCGGGCCCAGCGGCGATTGCCGTCACACACCACGGCGACGTGGCGCGGATGCTGTTTATCTGCAAGCTTCTTGGCCAGACGGGCCTCGTAGATGCGATAGGGAAAGCCCCGCAGCCGACTCGGAAATTCCACGACGACCTACAGTACGCCTGTTCCGGGTTTCATCCGCATTCGCCGCCGAACGTGGGGTGGGCCACAGTGGCCCGCGTTCGCGGCGAACCCGGTACAGTGACAAACGAAGCAACCTACGCTGCCGTAGGTTACTGGCGAGTCAATGACTGCCCGGCGGTTCGGCGACGAACCATCGGGGCCGCCGACGACAGTCCGAACCGACACCGCGACGTCCCCGCCGATCCAGGAGGTTCCGTGTTCGACCCGGCAGACCCGAGATCCGTCACCGATGACGACGACCCGGTGCCCAACCCCGCCGAATCCCTGGTCGCGCTTGCCAAACCCCGGATGCGCGGCTGGATCCACACCTGGGCCACCGGAATCGCCGCCATCGCGGTGATCGCGCTGGTCGCCGCCGCCACGACCGTTTCGGCCACCGCCGTCGTCGCGACCACCGTCTACGGGCTCACCATCTGCGCACTGTTCGGAATCAGCGCCACCTACCACCGGATCACCTGGACCACCGTGCGGGCGCGGGTCCGGATGAAACGCGCCGATCATTCGATGATCTTCCTTTTCATCGCCGGCACCTATACCCCGTTCGCTCTGCTCGGTCTGCCGACCTCGACCGGCCGGGTACTGCTGGCGGTGGTGTGGTCGGGGGCGCTGGCCGGGGTCGCACTGAAGATGCTGTGGCCACACGCCCCGCCCTGGGTCGGAGTACCGCTGTACCTGCTGCTCGGCTGGGCCGTCGTACCGGTGGGCGGGGAACTCTACCGGTCGGTCGGGCCGGCGGCGGTGCTGCTGCTCGTGGCCGGCGGGCTCGCCTACAGCATCGGCGCGGTGCTCTACGCGACCAAGTGGCCGAATCCGTGGCCCACCACTTTCGGCCACCACGAGTTCTTCCACGCCGCGACCGTGTTCGCCGCGCTGTGCCACTACATAGCGATATGGCTGGTGCTGCTGGATTGACCGGCCGCGGCCCGGCGCGGGATCGCAACCGATAGTTCGGAATATGCCCGGCTGTGTCGATTAGGCTGCTGATTCGTGTCCTTCGATACCGGCCGCTGCGGCGACCGCGGCCGCCGCGGGTAGTCCGGCGATGAGCGACGGCAATACGGTCCGGCGCCGGACCGGCACGATCTCCCGGCTGATGTTGTGGAGCGTCCGTGCCCGCGGGGGCCTGTCGCTGATGGTCATCGCCGCGCATTTCGCCGGTCTCGCCGTGATCGTCACCCAACTCTGGCTCATCGGATTCCCGAGTCGTGTGGGCGCCGACCAATTGGGCGGGCTGGCCGCCGTCACCGTCTACCCGGCCCTGGCGATCCTGGCAGGGATCGGTTTGGCCATCCGCGACCGGGTGGCCTATTTCGGCTGGCTCGACCAATCACGCAAACCCACACCGAACGAGGCGCGGCGCCTCCTGCACCTGCCCATCGCGGTATCGATGCGGGCGATCGCCATGTGGACCCCCGGAGTGGTGATCTCGGCGGTGCTGCTGGCCCGGCTCACCGAGGAGAACGATTTCGTCGTCCTGCTCGCCATGTTCACCATCGGCGGGCTCGAATCGGCCGGCCTGACCTATCTCGTCGTCGACCGGGTGATCCGGCCCGTGGTGCCCATCGTCGCCGGCGTCCTCGGCGCGACCATGCACTGGAGTTCCTCGGTGTTCGTCCGGGTCGCGCTGGCCTGGGCGGTCTCCGGCGCGATGCCGCTGAGCGCGTTGATCGTGGTGCTGGCGGATCCCTCCTCCACCCAGGAACACCGGATCCGCACCGGTATCTATCTCGCGGCGATCAGCCTGGCAGTCGGCGTGGGCGCCACCTGGGCGCTGGCCCGGGCCGTGGCCACCCCGCTACGCACCCTGCGGATCGCAGTGGACCGCATCACCCAGGGCGACCTGGACGTGCGGGTGCCGGTGGGCAGTGCCAGCGAGATCGGGCGGCTGGAACATTCCGTCAACGAGATGTCGGCGAATCTGCGGGAGCGGCTGCGGCTGCGCGATGTGTTCGACCGGCATGTCGGCGAAGAGGTCGCCGAACGCGCCCTGGCCGGCGGCGTCGACCTGACCGGCGATGTGCGGGAGGTGACAGCACTGTTCGTGGATGTCACCGGATCGGTGGCGATTTCCACCGGACTGCCGCCGCAGGAATTCGTCGCCAAACTCAATCGGCTGATGGCGACCGTGGTCGCGGCCACCGAGGAGAACGACGGGCTGGTCAACAAGTTCGAAGGCGATGCCGCGCTGTGTATTTTCGGCGCACCGATCGCCCTGGCGGACAACGCGACCCCCGCGCTGCGCGCGGCCCGCCGGATCCGGGACGAGATCGCGGCGGCCGGGGAACTCGATATCGGCATCGGGGTCGCCCGGGGCCGGGTGTTCGCCGGCGACCTCGGCACCGACACACGTCGCGAATACACCGTGATCGGCGACGCGGTGAACGCCGCCGCCCGGCTCACCACCCGCGCCAAGGAGGTGCCGCGGCGCATCCTGGTATCGCAGAGCGTTGTCGATGCCGCCGCGGCGGACGAGCGGGAGCAGTGGGTGAAACACGGTGCCGTAGCTCTCCGCGGTATCACCGAACCCACCTCCTCGTGGACCGACCGCGAACCCGAGCCCACACCGTAGGAACCGGCCTCGAGCCGTCTTGCGGTACGACGCCGCGGGGAGGTCCGCCGACTACTCCGGCACGTTCCCGGCGGCTTCACCGGTCAGGGCGGCACGTAGATCATCCGGCGTCGTCACCGGCAGATCGCAGACCGTACCGCGGCACACATAGGCCGCGGCGGTGCCCTCGATCGCGGGGCGGTCGGCGAGCAGCGGGACGGTATCCGCGGTCGCCCGCACGATGATCGCGCCGCCGGGGGCGTGGGCCCGGGCGACCTCCAGCAGTTCCACATCACCCACCGGCACATAGCCGGTCGTGGAAATCGCGATCTGCAGCGGACCCTGCAGCGCGGCCTCGGCCACCGTCAGCCACTGCCCGGCCGAACGCGGCGCCTTGGCGAGTACCACCGCGCCTCGCGTCAACGTCTGCTCGGCCAGTTCGCGGTAGCGGCCGGCGTGCTCGGGTTCCACCACCGCGGACGCCGTCAGCAGAGCTTCGGCGAGCACGGACGCCCCCGCCGGGGTGGCGCCGTCGATGGGGTCGCGGGGGCGGGCGATCAGCGTTTCCGCGTCGTCGGCGGTATCGAACCAGCTGCCGGGTTCGTCCGGATCGGCGAAATGGGTGATCGCCGAATCCAGGATCCGGTGGATATCGGGCAGCCACCCGGCGGACCCGGAGTATTGGTGCAGCGCCAGCAGCGCGGTCGCCAGCCAGGCGTAGTCCTCGAGTACGCCTGCCGAGCTCCCGGCGACCCCGCCCAGGGAGGCCCGCAGCACCCGGTCACCGACCACGTGGACGTCGAGGATCACCCGGGACAGCTCGTAGGCGGCGTCGAACCAGTCGCGCCGGTCCAGTGCGCGGGCCGCCTCGCACAGCGCGGTGATCGCCATACAGTTCCAGGCGGTGACCATCTTGTCGTCCCGCTCGGGTTGCGGGCGGCGGTCCCGGGCGGCGCGCAGAGCCGTACGGATGCGGTCGAATCGTTCGGTGTCCTCGGGGTCGCGGGCACGGGTGAGCACGGAACTGCCCTGTTCGAAGTTGCCGCCCGTGGTGACCCCGAAGAGCTCGCCCGCCCAGGCCCCGTCGATCGGGCCGAGTTCGCCGACCAGTTCGGCGGGATTCCATACATAGGTCGCGCCCTCCACCCCAGGCGCACCCGGTTCCACCTGTGTATCGGCGTCCAGTGCGGAAGCGAAACCGTTCGCGGTGGCCAGATCGTCGAACAGGAACCCGACCAGTTCCTCGGTGATCCGGCGGGGCAAGGGATCGTCCGGGGTACGCCGGGCCAGATGCGCGTAGAACCGCAGCAGTTGCGCATTGTCGTAGAGCATCTTCTCGAAATGCGGGACCACCCATGCGGCGTCCACCGAATAGCGGGCGAAACCGCCGCGCAGCTGGTCGTAGATACCGCCGCGGGCCATCGCCTCGGCGGTACGGTCCACCACCGCGCGCACCTCAGGGTCGCCGGTGCGCTCCCAGCTGCGCAGCAGGCCCTCGAGCAGTGCGGCCGGCGGGAATTTCGGAGCACCCCCGAAACCACCGTGGGCCTCGTCGAAATCGCGGACCGCCGCGGATACGGCATGGTCCAGCAGCTGCGGGGTTATCCGCAGTTCGCTCTCGGGCAGCCCACCGGCCTGGGCACGCAGCGCATCGGCAACCTGACCGGCCGCGGTATCCACATCGGCGCGCCGGTTGCGCCAGGTATCGGTGATCGCGGTGAGCAGCTGCGTGAACGACGGCATCCCGCCGCGCGGCATCTTCGGGTAGTACGTCCCGCAGTAGAACGGTTCGCCCGCCGGGGTGAGGAAACAGGTCATCGGCCAGCCACCCTGACCGGTCATGGCGACGGTGGCGTTCATGTACACGGCGTCGATATCCGGGCGTTCCTCCCGATCGACCTTGATACAGACGAACTCGTCGTTCATCTGCGCCGCCGTCGCCTCGTCCTCGAACGATTCGTGCGCCATCACATGGCACCAATGATCGGTTGGCCGAAGCTACCAATGGCAGGATGCGTATCCCACTGAAAGAAGAATGGGTACGTCCCGCCTGGTTGCTTCTGCCATCGCCTCCTCTCCCCACTCCTGCCAGTGGACGGGGTTGTCCGCATGCTGGCGCAGGTAGGGCGACGTGGCACCACCTAATCGGTTCATACATCCCAGCCTGCCACACCCGGCCGGCCGGATCGCGCCGGCCGCCAACTCAGCCACTGTCCCGTTCGACGGGATGGGGACGGATATCTTCCGACCGACCGTGCGGCGGGGTTTTCATCGGATTCTTTGGATGATGAAGGAACGCCGCTGTGGATCAGCGGGCTGGCGAACGAGGATCCGAATCACAGTGTGCACGTGGTTCGGGGGCTCGATCCCGCCGCGGCACTGGAGACGCTGGGGGCCAAGCCGCGGCTGTTTCGGCCATGGGAACTGCCGGATGAGCTGGCATGGCTGTCGCCGGAGGCCGTCGGAATCGAGCCGCACTACTCTGCGATTCTGCTGGCGGGGCAGGTCGGCGAGTGGACATTCGTCTATGACAATTTCGGAGCCACCACAACGTCTGGATCGACGTCGACGACCTGCGTCGAATTCCGTTACTGGTCACTTCCTTCGGCTGAACCGGATCCACAGCTGCCGTTCGGATTCGTACCGACTGAATCGACAGCGGCCGTGGCGATTTCACCCCCGGGCTCGCAATCGGCTTCGGCTGCGACCGATGCTCGGTTGTCGGAAGATCTACGAGCGAACCGCATCCGAGCCGCCGCGGGCCTGCGTACCGAACCAGGTCCGGTGTTCTTCCGCCCAAGACCTGTAGGTCATCGGTGACCGGCCGGTGACCGAGTACACATCGGAAGTGACCGTGTCGTTGCGTCCCGACCGGGCGTAGGACAGTCCGTTCACCATGATTCGGACGGCAGCGTTCGTCATACCGGAACCGGCGAGTTGCGCACGGATCGTGCCGGGATCGATATCGGTGTGGGTCACGGTGCGGCCGAGTACCTCGCCGAGAATCGTCACCTGCTCCGGTACCGACAACGACTCGGGACCGGTCAATGTGTAGACCCGGCCGGTATGGCCGTCGGCGGTCAGGGCCGTCGCGGCCACCGACGCGATATCGCGTGGATGAATCACGCCCTGTCTGCCCGCTCCGGTCAGGTTGGCGACGGGCCGGCCGTGCCGGATCGCGTCCGCCCACGACAGCGTATTGGACGCGAATACGCTGGGGCGCAGGATGGTCCATTCCACGTCTCCATCGCGTAGCACGCGTTCGCCGTCGGCATGCTGACTTCCGATCACTTCTCCTTCCGGGGTTACCGCACCGGTTCCGATGGCCGACAACTTCACAATCCGCTCGACACCGGCCTGGCGAGCCGCGGTGACGAAGACGGCATCGTGGTCGCCGTTGGGTGTGGACGGCGCCGTCAGCAGGAAGGCCGCCGAGACCCCGGCCAAGGCGCCGGGCAGGGAAGCGGGCGCGTCGAAATCGCCGCGCATCACTTCCACGGCCGGTGGAACAACCGCCGCAGCCGGGTTGCGGACCATGGCCCGGACCGGCTCATCACCAGCACTGAGCAGTTCGAGCAAAGGGCGGCCGACGGTCCCCGTGGCTCCGGTGACAAGAATCATGACGCCACTGTGCTGTGCCGACCCACTCCGTGTATTGGAAGTTTCGGCGGTGCCGGCAGCAGAAATGACAATTACCGTGGGCATGTGAGCAGCGCCCGGTATATCGATGTCGCGACTCTGCGGGCCGACGGGAGCGGGATCCATATCCATCCGCCGGAAGTGGCCGCGACCGTCATGGTCCGCCGGATCGCCGGGGGCCGCGCCGATATCGTCGTGCTCGGCCCACGGACAGCCGCTGTCTACGATCGCACCGAACCGGATGTGCCGCCGTGCGCGGTGGCCCGTATTCGCCCGGGCCGCCTCCGGGGGCTGCTGGGCGGGCTGTCGGCGGCCGATCTGGTGGATCGCGTGGTGCCGCTGACAGAGCTGTGGGGAACGCGGGGCGCCGAACTCGCCCGAGAGCTCGGCGCGATGCAGGCAGATCCGTCGGCCGTGATCCTGCGTCTGCACGATGCGCTGGCCGACGGACTCGACGACGACTTCTCCCGGTATCGGGAACTGCTCGACCACGCGCACCATGCGCTCGCGGAAGCCGGTGGCCAGGCGAACATGGCGGTACTTTCCCGGAGCCTCGGTATCAGTGAACGTCATCTGCGAACCGTGTTCACCACCGAGATCGGTTTATCGCCCAAGCTGTTCGCCCGCCTGCTGCGGGTACGCCGGGTCGCCGATCTGGTCCGGGACGGTGGCCTGGCGCGACTGGCCGGGGCAGCCGGATACTACGACCAAGCTCATATGACCACCGAGTTCCGGCGTGTGATGGGTGTCCCACCCGGTGCCTACGCAGCCGGCCGGTTTCCGCCGCCCCGGGTATGCCGAAGGCCGGCGCGAGGCGTGGCCCGATAGCGTGGATCCGCACCGGCCACGGCGAGCACGAAGCTCTCCGTCAGTGGCCGTCCAGTAGGCCGCGCCGGAGTAGGCGCTGATTCGCGGCGCTGCGTTCGGCCAGTACCGCGGGCTCGAACAGATCCTCGCCCCATATCTGCGCAAGGGCCGGTTCCAGCAATAATGGGCCGAGGATCAGGAACAGTGTCTGCAAGGCGGCCCAGCGCCGATCCTCGGGAGATATATCGCCGGGATGCGCGAGGAGCCGTTCCACTTCCCGTTCGGCACCGTCGGCCAGCCGTTTCAGCAGTTCGGCCGCGCGCCGGTCACCGTCGAGCAGAACACGCCTGAGGTAGCGGCGTCGTTCCTTGTCGGCACCGAATACCAGGGCTGCCGCACGGCCGGCTTCTGCCAGGCTGCCGTGCTCGGCACCTTCCTCCCGGGCATCGGCGAGCGCCCGTCCGAACGAACCGAGGAGTTCCGCGTCCACGGCGTCGCGCAAACCTGTTTTGGACCCGAAATGGTAGCGCAACAGCGCGTGCGAGACATACGCTTCGGCCGCGATCTGCCGCGTCGTGGTCGCGGCGTACCCCTGTTCGGCGAAGAGCCGGCGACCCGCGGCCAGTAGTGCCGCGCGCGCCTCGCCACGGTTCGGTCTGGGGTCGGTCCCGGTCACCGGTCGAGATTAGCGATCAGAGGATGGTGCGCACCACCGGCGTCCTGCGCAGTACGAGTGCGGCGGCCACGCTGAACACACAGGCCAGCCCACCCACGACCAGGAAACGCCCGGTGGCATCCAGTGTCCAGTTCCGCACCGAATATTGCAGGCCGACGACGATGGGCAGGTGCACGAGGTAAATCGCGAATGTGGCCTGGGCGGTGGAGCGTTGCAGGTCACTGGTTCCGCCATTCCGATCGCGAAAGAAGACGAGCAGGCCGAGTGCGTAGCCGACGCAGAGCACGGTCTCGTAGCCGGCCCATGCGAATTGACCCGTTTCCGCACCGCCCCATGCGAAGTAACCCGTGAGTTCGTCGCGGAACACGAGGTACAGGACCGTGAGCGCTACCGCCGCCGCGAGCCAGGAGTAGGCCACGCGAGCACGCAGCGTCGTCAGCCAGCCGCGCCGGAAGGCCATGACTCCGGCGATGACAAAGGGGATGTGCTGAGCGAGATCCGCCGGTTCGGTCTGGATGATCTCGGCAACCGGCAGCCATTGATCGACCGGGTAACGGATCCGCAGTAGTGCCGTACCGACGGCTACCGTGGCGGCGAACGCGAACACACCGAGGCCGCTCACTTGCTCCGGTGCCGCGCGAGGAGGCGGGGTCCGGGGCAGGTTGCGCCGGGAGCGGACCGTCTCGGCGGCAACCCGCCAGAAGAGGTAGGCCAGCGAGTAAACCAGCAGGTGCTGGATGAACCAGAGGTGCCCGAACTGCCGGTCCGGCCATATCGGTCCGCTCCAGCCCCTGGGCTCCTCGCCGTTTCCGAGGTAGACGTTCCAGTAATAGTCGCCGAATCCGATATGCCCGTGGGGCCGGAACTCGAGGTAGTGGGCGTACATGAGCACCGGAATCACCAGGAAGAAGCCGATCACGATCGGTCCACCGAGTTTCGTCAGCCTCGTCCGGAGAAATGGGCGATGCCTGCGCCGGTCTACCGCGGGCGGCAGGACATAGGCGGCGATGAAGAAGAAGAGGCTCATCTTGAACGGCGCATTGAGCACGGCGAAGTCCTCGATCCACTGCGCTTTCGACAGGCTCTCGACGTACCACCAGTCCGCCGGACCGTAGGGCTGGGCCGCGTGATGCAGGATGACCAGCACCGATAGGGCGATTCGGATCGAGTCGAGGTAGTGCAGCCGGTCCGGTGATGCGCCGACCTCGGGCACCGGCACTGTTCCTGTCCGCATGGACAGGAACAGTATGATGCCCTCCCATTCCTGTCCAGGTGGACAGGAATGGACGCCCAGCAGCGCGGCGCAGCCGTCACTCGGGTCGCGTGGCTCAAACGGCGGGCTCTACCCGGACCTGTATCGCCCCCGAGTTCTGCAACGCCTGATGAATACCCCGGTAGGCGACGTGCTCGCGGCGGCGGGCGGCGAGCGAACCTACCGCCGCGCAATCCGCGCATCACTCGGCCACCCACTCACCGACCCCGAGTTGCACCAACTGTGGCTGCCACCTCCACCGGTAACGGGATACACGTTCAGCGCAATCTCATGCGCTACCTCGACGAACGGAAGACGAACGCGGGCCGGTGGACAGCAGCGCTCGAGTCCTACACCGGGCCGATGCTGCTCCTCTGAGGTCCCATGGACGAAAACAGTGGCGGACATATTGGCAGTCATCGCCGGGCAGATGCGATTCCTGGCAGCCCGGCAACCCATCCCACAGCCGCCGATACCCGACCCCGCACAGCGGCGGTCAATTCAGGTTGACAAGCCGCTATCGTCAACTTAAATTGACTTCATGGTGGATAGGGAGCCCACGAGAGTCGCAACACCGAGAATGATCGATACGGGACATCATTTGCTGCGCGCGAGGATCCGCGGCAGCGGCCCAACCGTGATCCTGGAATGCGGCGGCGCCGGAGAGGGCGTCGAGGGCTGGGGCGAGGAACTCGAAGCCGCGCTGGCCGCGCGGGCGACCGTGATCACCTACGACCGCGCCGGGGTCGGCGGATCGACCGGAACGCAGGCACGCACGATCACGGAAATGGCCGAAGATCTGCACCGGCTCGCTGTCGTCCTGGATGCGGAACTACCCGCGGTATTCGTGGGCTGGTCCTACGGCGGGCTCGTCACTCAGATGTACGCCCTGCGTCATCCCGGAAACGTGGCGGGCCTGGTCTTCGTGGACCCGACCGCGACGCGGGAGCCACCGGGCTCGGCCCTCGCCCGAAAGGCATCTTTCGCGCTCGCACCGCTCCTGTTGCGGCTGAGTGCGCCGTTCACCGGGAAGAACGCGCGGTCACTACGCAGCTTGGCGACAACACTGGACGGTATGCAGAATGCTGTACAGGAGGTAGCGGAAGCACGCCGGCACAGCAACTTTCCCGCCGTCCCGCTACGCGTCGTCACCGCCGGTAAACGCCCCAGGATGCCGGCGGCACAGCTGGCACACCTCGACGCCGATCACCGGGCCCTGGCCGGGCAATCACCGTACGGGCAGATATCGGTCGCCGAGCACGCCGGTCACCGGATTCCGATCGAACAACCCACTGCCATCGTCGAAGCGGTCGAGGCCGTGCTCGGACGTTGAGAAACGGCCGAGCCGGGTAGCCGGCCTCTACCCGCATTCGTCGGAGGCCGGTTCGCCGCGTAGCCGGGCGTCGAGCCAGGCGAAGGAACCGGGGAAACCGGTGCCGAGGCCGGTCACATGCTCACCGGGTTCGCTGCGGAACACCGCGGGAACGCCACGTGCGCACTGCTGCCGGTAGAGCACACGAGCTCCTTCGATGGGTATCCACAGATCGTGCGCCGCGTGATAGATGTACAGCGGCGCCCCGGACTTGTGGTCGCTCAGGTCTGTGCGCGCGAAGACCTCTTCGGCGATATCGCTGTCGAGCGGGTTGGCGATGTTCGCGGCCACATCGATCGGAATCCCGACCACGCCCATCGGGCCCGCGACTTCCCCGCAGGCGTTCTTGATGGGAGAGGTCGCCGCCCACTGCGCCAGGTTGTTCAGGTGCCCCAGGATTTCGGGATGCTCACGGGCCATCGCGAGCACGACGACCAGGAGGACCCCGGAAGCGAAATTGCCGTTGAATCGGTCGGCGATATCGCGGTTGTCGGTGACGAGCCCGCCGGTGCTCACACCGACGACGACGTCGGTCAGGTCCGGCGCGTATTCGTCGAGCAGCATGGCCGTCGCATAGGAGGCGATCCCGCCGCCGGAGTATCCGCCGACGGCGACACGGCTGTCGGCGAATTCGGCCCCCGGTAGCGACCGGACGGCGCGGATCCCGTCGAGGATGACCTGTCCGGCGACATTGGGTTCCGCATAGGCCATCCAGGGCCCCTCGTGATCAGGGATCAGGACCGCGTAGCCCCGGCTCAGGGCCGTGGCGGCGGTCGGCGGGAACGCATCGGTGGCGCTGCTTCCACTCACGTTACCGCCGCTGAGCAGACCGTGTGCCAGCACGTAACCGGGTGTGCAACGCTTGCCCAGAGAGTTGATCGGCCGGGCGTCGACCAGGACAGGCCGGGTGCCGGGCCCGGTCCATGCGGTGGGTGGTGTCACCAATGTTGCCGTGCCATAGGAGGGTTCGCCGTTCGCGGAGGTCGAACGGTATTTCAGCAACTGTGCGCGGCCGACGGGCGCGCCGATCACCTCACCTGCCGTAGCGGTCACATCGCGCTGCTCGAGGATATCGCCGGGTTTCGAATCACCCAGCCTCTCCGGCCATGTATCGAAGAGCGAATCGCCGGTCGGCGAGGACTGCACCGCGCGCCACAGTGCTGCGAGTTCGGGGGACATATCGGCGTGCGATGGCGCTGCGGCCGGCGCTATAGGTGGTGCGGGTATCACCTCATCGATCTGTTCCTGCAGTTCGGACGGTGTCGCCGGTTCGGCGGCGGCAGAATGCTGTCCGGTCAGCAGCAGGCAACCGATCGTGCTCGTGATCATCAGCATGCGTAACGACCGCCCGCGAGAGAGCCGCGCATGTCGATTGTTCATTGCACATCCTTCAGCGATCGGTGAACAGGTCCGCGACAACAGGCATTTCGGGCAGCCTTGTTGATCGATGCCGACTCGTCGCCGAACGCTGTGACGCATGTGCGTTTCGAGCAGCGCAGCTATTCTACTGATCTTGGTCCGGTCGGCACCGTGGCGAAAACCACAGGCTGCACGGATGATTCACTGTGAGATTGCACCGATCTCGCGCCTCGGTTTGCGGCTCGTCGGAGGCGGCTGCCGATACTGGTGCGAGTGTGGTGAACAGAGGGTGAGGTACGCGTGAAGTCGCTTCTGGCGATCATGGTTACGGTGTTTGTCGGTTGTGCTTCGCTGGGCGGGCACGCCCACGCGGATCCCTCGACAGAGCCGGTAGGGCCGAATCCGTCACCTATGCAGGAGTGGATCGACAACACGATCCCGGCTCCACCACAATTCACAGGTGACGAACCCGACGAGACGCTGTGGCGGGGGGTTCTGCCGTCGGCGGTCGACGACCCGATCTTCGACACCTGGCCCACCGACCTCGCTGAACTGACCCCCGGCCAGATCATCGAAACGCGTGACATCACGGCAACTGCCGCCCTGCGCATGGCGACCCCCATCGCCCGGGCAACATTGTTGAAGTTCCGGTCCACCTCCGCCACGGGTGGTCCTTCTTTCGGTACCGCGACATTGATCGTCCCGGCGACCGAATGGACCGGCCCCGGGCCGCGCCCGGTGGAGGTGAACGCGATGCCGATCAATTCGCTCGGTACGCACTGCACCCCCGGCTTCCAGTTGTCGCACGATCTCCTGGATCGGCCGAACGGCGATTTCCCGGTCTTCCTGCCGTCGGTGTGGTGGGCGCTGAGCAAGGGATACGCGGTCCTCATGCCGGACCACGAGGGCCCGTTGATGGCCTACGCCGAGCCCAATATCGCCGGACACGTGATGCTCGATTCGATTCGCGCTGTCCGCGCCCACGAACCGGCCGAATTCGGTGACAGCCGCTACGTGGCCGTCGGCTATTCCGGTGGCGCCATCGCCGCCTACGCGACGGCGATGCTGCTCGACGAGTACGCACCGGAACTGGCGGATTCGCTGGTGGGCGCGGCGGCAGGTGGCCTGGTCACCGACAATGCGAACGTCGCCCACCAGTTCAACGGCAATATCTCGTCCGGGATCCTCTTGACAGTAGCGCTGGCCGTTTCGCGGGAACGTCCCGAAATCCTGCAGCACATGAACCATCTCGGGCAATGGGTCGCCTCCTCACCGCTGCGTGATATCTGCGGCGACACCTCCGGACCGCTCGGTGTGGTCGGCATTCCGATCGATGTCGCGGCGAACACCGCGAACGCACTCGACACCCCGTTCGCCGCGAAGGTGTTCGAGCAGCTGGACTTGACAGACCGGACGTCGACGGTGCCGCTGTTCATCTACCACGGCTTGCACGATCCGTGGATTCCGCTCGACGACGCCGAGCGCATGTATCGCCAACAGTGCGATCGCGGTGTTCCCGGCGTGTTCCGGGTGGTCGGCGGCGAGCACCTGCTCGGTTACGTCAGCGGTTATCCCGAACTCAGCGGCTGGATCGACGGGCGCCTGCGTGGCGACCCGGCGCCGAACGAGTGCTGAACAACTGTCCCGGGGCGGTGCGCGTTTCAGGGGTGCGGTCGTGCGGCCCGACCCGTAACCAGGTGACACCTGTGTCGTCTTCTACTGTGCACCTGTGATCAGAACCGCCGCGCTTGCCCATATTCGTGACCGTCGGCTGATCCAGACCCGTTCGGTCGGAAAGTCCGTTTTCTACATGGCGGGCGGCAAGATCGATGCCGGCGAGACAGCGCTACAGGCGCTGCACCGGGAGATCCGGGAGGAGCTGGGGGTCGGGGTCGCCGAGGTCAGCGAACTGGGTGTTTTCCGGGCAGAGGCGTACGGCCACGCGAGCGGAACCCAGTTGCATATGACCTGCTTTCTCGCCGAGGTCACCGACGAGCCGAGGCCCACCGGGGAGATCGCGGAGTTCCGGTATTTCAGCGGTGGCGAGTACGCGGCCATGCCCGAGGTCGCGCCGGGGTCACTGATGGTGTTCCGGCATCTGCACCGACTCGGGCTGCTCGACTGGTAGCCCCGGGTCCCGAGCCGGCATGAATCCGCCGGACGGGGCAGAGGCAGCTAGGGAGACCGCTCGGAATCGCTTGCGGCACCGTTCGAAGACTCTTCGGTCCGGCGCGCCGCGCCGGGGTCGGTACCCTCGTCGGCCGCCTGGTCCGGTTCGGGATGTTCGGGTTCGAAGGTTTCCGGCAGGTTCTTCAGATGTTGGTTCATCGAGCGGACCAGCAGGAACGTCCCGGCGAGCAGGATCAGCACCACCGCCAGGCCGAGCGGGGAAGCCTTACCGAACTCCGGGCCGGTGGGGGTGCCCGGGGTCTGCGCCAGCACCTCAGAGGCGAATACGGAGAGTTGCGTCACGATCATCAGCGGTACTCATCGGTGATGCCGGCGAACAGGTCCGTCTCCGGGATATCGGTGCGCACACGGGTACGGGCCAATTCGAACTCCTCGGTCGGCCACAACCGCTGCTGCATCTCTATCGGGACAGCGAAGAAGGCACCGTTGGGATCGATCTGGGTGGCGTGCGCGCGCAGGGCATCGTCGCGGCGCGGGAAGTATTTACCGCATTCCACCTGGGTGGTCACCCTGGCCATGATGTCGCCCCGTTCGACCGCGTACTTGCGGGAGCGGTCCAGCCATTCCTGCATCGGGAACGGTTCACCCATCCGGGCATACTCCTCGGCGAAAATCTCCATCCGCCGGATCGAGAACCCGTGGTCGTAGTACAGCTTCAACGGCGTCCACGGTTCTCCGGCATCCGGGAACTTCTCCGGATCACCCGCGGCCTCGTACGCCGCCACCGACACCTCGTGGCAGCGGATGTGGTCGGGGTGCGGGTAGCCACCCATCTCGTCGTAGGTGGTGATCACATGGGGTTTGAATTCGCGGACCACCCGGACCAGTGCCTCGGTGGCCACCTCGAGCGGTACCAGGGCGAAGGAATCCTCGGGTAGCGGCGGCATGGGATCGCCCTCCGGCAGCCCCGAGTCGATGAAACCCAGCCAGGTCTGCCGCACGCCCAGGGCGGCGGCCGCGGCCGCCATCTCCTCGCGCCGGATCTCGTTCATCCGTTCCAGCACCCCGGGGGTGTCCATGGCAGGGTTGAGAATGCTGCCGCGTTCACCGCCGGTCAGCGTGACGACGAGGACGTCATTGCCCTCGTCGGCATAGCGGGCGGTGGTGGCACCGCCTTTGCTGGACTCGTCGTCGGGGTGGGCGTGCACCGCCATGAGGCGAAGGCCACTCACTTCTCGTTCACCGTCGCTCTCGGTCGCGGGTGTTCGGACTTCATTACCTATAGTTCCATCCGGACCCATTCTGTTCCGACCTACCCCCCGGGAGCACCTGATAATGACCGAGCCCACGTCCGACCCCGGGCGCACCGACGCGGCGGATCCCGCCGGCGCCTCCCGCGGGGAGACCGGCGCGGGCAGTGACGACCACTACACCGACCGTTACGGCCGCACCCCGGACCCGAAACGATGGCGCCGAATGGGCGCGCTGCTCACCGGCGTAGTGGTCCTGGCGGGTATCGGGATCGCCTATGTGGGCTGGACGAAATTCGGACCGAAGGACATCGAATCCGAACAGCTCGGCTATTCGGTGCTCGACGATTCCTCGGTGGAACTGCGGATCCGGCTCACCCGGTCCGACCCGTCGGTACCGGTGGTGTGCGTGGTCCGGGCCATGTCCCGCGACCTCGTCGAGATCGGCCGCCGCGAGGTCGTGATCGCCCCCTCGGGTGCGGAGCAGACAGTTCAGGTGAGCACCGTTATCGCGACGAGCGAGCCGCCTGCCTCGGCCGCGATCTACACCTGCACCGACAACGTGCCCGGGTATCTCAAAACCGAGTGAATTCGGCTCTCACACTGCGGACCCTCCAGTAAAAACTCTCCGACCTGCATCTTTGTGATTCATGCTAAAATGGCTTCACACACGGTTCCGGGGCACGGAGCCGTGTTTGCTGCATTGGCGGCCGACGCGGTCGATGCCGGGAAGGCGAAAGGGTCCGGCATCAGGCTGTCGGGGTATTCGAACTTCCCGCAGATCGCGATAGCCGTCGGCTGAAGCATGCCTGCCTGCGGGTGGGTCGTGCGGCAGTGATCAGGAATCCCGGCCTGCCGGGGACAACTACTAGGGAGTGATCGAGATGACTGAGACCCAAGTGACCTGGCTTACCCCGGAGTCGCACGACAGGCTCAAGAGCGAACTCGACGCGCTCATTGCCAACCGTCCGGTCATCGCCGCCGAGATCAACGAGCGCCGCGAAGAGGGCGATCTCAAGGAGAACGGCGGCTACCATGCGGCGCGCGAGGAACAGGGCCAGCAGGAAGCCCGGATCCGGCAGCTGCAGGAACTGCTGAACAATGCCAAGGTCGGCGTGGCGCCCACCAAGTCCGGTGTCGCGCTGCCGGGGTCTGTCGTGAAGGTCTACTACGACGGTGACGAAGACGATACCGAGACCTTCCTCATCGCGACCCGCGAGGAAGGCATGAGCGACGGCGACCTGGAGACCTACTCCCCCAGCTCCCCGCTGGGCGGCGCGTTGATCGACGCGAAGGTCGGCGAAACCCGCGAATACACCCTGCCCAACGGCAACACCATGAAGGTGACGCTGGTCAGCGCCGAGCCCTACCACAGCTGATGTGACGGCCGCGGCGTAGCGCGCCGCGGAGCCGGGCAACGACACGAGCGGCCGCATCCGAGTTCCCGGATGCGGCCGCTCGTTCATATTCGTCTCTCCCTGCCGCCCCTATCGGCTCAGCGCCTGCTCGAGATCGGACAGCAGATCGCTGATGTCCTCGATCCCCACCGAAAGGCGCACCAGATCGGCCGGAACCTCCAGATCGGAGCCTTCCGTGGAGGCGTGGGTCATGGCGGCGGGATGTTCGATCAGCGATTCCACACCGCCGAGCGATTCGGCGAGGGTGAACACCTCGGTTCGGGAGCACAGCTTCCGGGCGGCCTCGAGTCCACCGGCGAGCCGCACCGAGATCATCCCGCCGAACCGCCGCATCTGCTTATCCGCGACGGCATGGCCGGGATGTTCCGGCATACCGGGATAGATGACCTTGCTGATAGCCGGATTCCGGGACAGGAACTCGGCGAGGGTTTCGGCGTTGTCGCAGTGCCGGTCCATCCGCAGCGACAGCGTTTTGGTGCCGCGCAGCGTGAGGAAGGCGTCGAACGGGCCCGGGACGGCACCCGCACCGTTCTGCAGGAAGGCGAACGCGGCATCGAGTTCGGCGTCGTCGGTGATCAGCGCGCCGCCGATCACATCGGAATGGCCACCGAGGTACTTGGTGGTCGAATGCACCACCACATCGGCGCCGAGTAGCAGCGGCTGCTGCAGGTACGGGGTCGCGAAGGTGTTGTCGACCACCAGTTTGGCGCCGGAGGTGTGCGCGATATCGGCCAGCGCCGGGATATCACCGATATTGAGCAGCGGATTGGTGGGCGTTTCCACCCAGATCAGCTTCGTTTCGGGCCGGATGGCGGCGCGCATCGCGTCGATATCGGCGACGGCGGCCGCCGTATAGCTGATCCCCCAGCCGGTGAAGACCTTGTCGATCAACCGGAAGGTGCCGCCGTAGGCGTCGTCCGGGATGACGATATGGTCGCCCGGCCGCAGCATCGCCCGCAGCGCACAGTCGGTGGCGGCCATACCGGAGGCGTACGCCCGGCCGTACCGGCCCGATTCGAGGGCGGCCAGGTTGGCCTCCAGCACCGTGCGGGTGGGGTTGCCGGTGCGGGCGTATTCGTACCCGTCACGCAGCCCGCCCACACCGTCCTGGGCGAAAGTGGAGCTGGCGTACACGGGCACATTCACCGCGCCGGTGCGCGGATCGGGATCGTAACCGGCGTGTACAGCCCTGGTGGTGAATCCCAGTTCGCTCATGACCCCACCATAAACGTCGTGTTCCGGGTTGCTGCACGCCGGTCGGGTCTTGTGTCCCGCGCGCGTGCCGGGGCCGGAAGCCGCAGCTCGGCCGCCGCAGGACGGGTACCGCCACCGCCCCGCGCGGCCACGACCCCGGCGGGCCCGGAATTCGGGATTCGGCGCGAATTCCTACTGCCGGTTCTTCGATAGCCCGCCCGCAGCGAGCGAGCCCGCACCACTTGTCATTTCGGCACGCTCCACCCGGAGTTCGCGGCGAATACACTGCCTCACAACGCGTCCCGCCCGAGGTGAGCATATTGTCACCAACCGTCACTCTCGGGCCATCTTCATGTCACCCATTTGCCGGGCAGGCAGCGCACGCTGATATCGCACCCGAGGCGGGTCGGGAACGTCCCGGGTGAAGTACACGGAGGTGCGTTATGAATCCGCAGTCGCCCGGACCGGGAAATCGGCGGCCTGCCAATACAGCCACAGCCGCCCCGAATTCGAGAGTGGTGCGGAATTCGCGCGCTCACCCGGCCGCCCTGCGATTACCGGATCAGCGCGAGCTCGTCGCCGCGTTCACCGCCGCCGAATACGAACCGGCCGGACAACCGTTGCTCACATGGGCGAACGCCTTGGCGCATCTGCACCGGAGCCGGCACGGCGATCCGCTGTCGACGGCCGGGATAGATTGCCGCCGCACCGAGGTGGTCGAATTGATCGACCGCTGGATCGGTGCTGCCGCCACCGCGGCCCGGCCCCACCGGCTGCGCGCCGATTCACTGGGGACGACGATCGACCGGATGGCCGCGGCACATGTACACGCGAACCATCTGCTGCACCACTGCGAACGCGTATCCGACGAGCGGGTGCACGCGGCGTGGTACCGGCTGGCCCTGCTCGCCGACGAATGGACCGATCTGATCACGGGAGCCGAACCGGTGCGCCGCCGCAGCTGATCCTTCCACCACGTTTCACCTGCGGAATTGCGCCGAATATCACAATTCGATAAATCGCCGCGTGTTGTTACGATTGTGCAATGTTCGCCCTGGGTCCCCGTTTGTTCGAAATCTCCGCCCGACGTTTCCTGGAGGGTATCCACCGAACTCACGGGGCCCCGGCACTCGCCGCCGCGGCAGCGCTGCCGGGAGTGTCCGCGGAACTGGACCAGCACGCCGCCGCGGTGCGCGACATCCTCGATCTGGGCGTCGACTCGGCCGAGCAGATCCCGGCCACCGTCCTGCTGGCCGGATATATCCGTGGACTGCTGTCCGAGCTGACCGAACCCATCACCGAGCCGACCGACTGGGCCACCGCACAATGGCTGCATCTGCGTCTGGCCGGTGCTTGCCTGAACAGCACCTATTGCATGGCCCCCGCGGCACCGAAGGCATTCTGACCTCCCTGGTCTTCACTCGCACCGTGGCCCGAAAGGGGTGCGACGCCGGGCGGTGGCGCGCCGACTGCGGGAACCGCGTGTGCCCGGTCGGGAGCCGTTGGAGCCCGGAGGGACAACGACCGCTCGCCGAAACAGTCTCCGCACAGCCTTCCGCCGTGTACCGGAACCGGCACACGGCGGAAGAATCGTTGTGACGAAGTGAGCTACCGCAGGTGGCGCGGTTCCCCACCACCACCGTAGGGCGGCTGACCACCGTACGGCGGTTGACCGCCGCCGTAGGGATTGCCGTACTGCTGCCGGTAGTCGCTACCCGGCATCTGCTGCCCGAACTCACCGGGGTCGCCGCGGTATCCGCCCTGTGCGGGCTGCGGCTGATCCCACTGCTCCGGATTCCGGGGCCCGGGAGCCTGCTGCTGAGCACCGGCCCGCTGCCGGGACGCATCCTCGCGGCCACGCTGGTAGGCCTCGGCATGACCGCGCACCGCGGGCATCTCCTCTTCCAGCCCGCCCAGCCAGTTATCCCAGCGCTGCTGCATCGGCCGCACCAGACCGCCGCCGACACCGACCACCAGAATTCCGCCGACCGTCGCCAGGACCGCGATCAAGATGGGTGTGGTGACCGCGGTGGCCACACCGATCTGGTTCAGTGCGGCGATGATGCCGATACCCCAGATGAACACCGACGCGATCCGCCCGATCATCGGGCCGTAACTCAGCCCGCCCAGTGCATTGCTCACCAGATCGCTCACCGCATGCGCGATTGCGCCCGCGATGCAGACGATCAGGATCGCCACCGCCAGCATGGGCAGCCAGCCGACGATTCCGTCGATCACATCGCTCACCGGATTCGGCCCGAAAACACCGAAGCCCAGCTGCAAGGCGATCAGCAGGATCGCGTAGTACGCCACTTTCGCCAGCAGATCCGAGGCATCGTATTTGCTGCGCGAAAGCATTCGTTCGATGCCGCCGCGCTCGACCAGACGATCGAAACCTACCCGCTCCAGCACCTTGTCGACGATCGTCGCGACAACTTTGGCGATGATCCAGCCGATCAGCAGGATGACCAGGAAGCCGGCGAGCTTGGGCACGAAGGTCGCTATCGAACTCCATGCGTCAGAGAAACCCTGCTGGAAATCGATTGCCAAACTCGAGGTTCGCACAAGCCCTTCCCTTCGCTCTCCGAACGAACGTGGCATTTGCCACGATCGGTACCGGACTGGTTATACCCCGAGAGAGCTGGCCGAACCTAGGATTGCGGAATAATTGCTAGTGCACAGTCCGTCCGGTGCTGACAAAGCCCAGCAGATCGTGGCGAGTGATCACACCGACCGGTTTACCGTCCTCGACAACCATGAGCGCATCGGTATCCGACAAGGCCTTGGTGGCCGCCGAAATCGGCTCACCGGACCCGATCAACGGGAACGACGGGCTCATATGCTGCGCCACCGAATCGGTCAGCTGCGCGCGACCGGAGAACACGGCCGAGAGCAGATCCCGCTCGGATACGCTGCCGGCCACCTCACCGGCCATCACCGGCGGTTCGGCGCCGACGACCGGCATCTGCGATACCCCGTACTCGCGCAGGATCTCGATGGCGTCGCGCAGCGTCTCCGACGGATGGGTGTGCACCAGATCGGGCAGTGCCCCGGACTTACCGCGTAGGACATCGCCGACCAGGGTTTCGGCGGTGGACCCGTCCAGTGGGGTGCGCAGGAACCCGTAGGAGCTCATCCACCGGTCGTTGAAGATCTTCGACATATAACCGCGCCCGCCGTCGGGCAACAGGACCACCACCACGGCGTCGGGATCACGCCGGGCGACCTCGAGCGCCGCCACCACGGCCATCCCGCACGAACCGCCGACGAGCAGCCCCTCTTCACGCGCCAGGCGGCGGGTCATATCGAACGAGTCCGCGTCGGATACCGCGATGATCTCGTCCGGGATCGCCGGATCGTAGGCCGACGGCCAGAAATCCTCGCCGACACCCTCCACCAGATACGGCCGGCCGGTACCGCCGGAATACACCGAACCCTCCGGGTCGGCACCGATGACCTTCACCTTCCCTCCCGACACCTCCTTGAGGTAGCGCCCGGCGCCGGTGATGGTGCCGCCGGTACCGACACCGGCGACGAAATGGGTCACCGTGCCCTCGGTATCGCGCCAGATCTCCGGACCGGTGGTCTCGTAGTGACTGTCCGGGCCGTTCGGGTTGGAGTACTGATCCGGTTTCCAGGCGCCCTCGATCTCACGCGTCAACCGGTCGGACACGCTGTAGTAGCTGTCCGGGTGCTCCGGCGGCACCGCCGTCGGGCACACCACCACTTCGGCGCCGTAGGCCCGCAGCACGTTGCGCTTGTCCTCGCTGACCTTGTCCGGGCAGACGAAGACACAGTGGTATCCGCGCTGCTGCGCCACCAGCGCCAGCCCGACACCGGTGTTACCCGAGGTGGGTTCGACGATGGTCCCGCCGGGCTGCAGGTCGCCCGACTTCTCGGCCGCCTCGATCATCTTCACCGCGATACGGTCCTTGGAGCTACCGCCGGGGTTCAGGTACTCGATCTTGGCCGCCACCAGCCCGGCCCCAGTGGGAGCCACCGAGTTCAATCGGACCAGCGGGGTGTTGCCGATGAGGTCCACGACATGATCCGCGATGCGCATACCCCCATCGTTGCAGAGGCGTTGCCGGTGGCCTCGGCGTGGTCCGCCACTCCTACCGCGTCACCGCCCGCAAATCCGGCGGCGCCGCGCCCGAGCATCTAGGATCCGGTACCTATGAGGCTGCCGAAGCTCGCGCGCGCCACCGTGTTTCTGGCCGGATCGGCGATAGCGCTGATCGCGGCCGCAGCACCGGCCGGCGCCGCGACCCACTCCTTCCCCGATGTCCCCACCCTGGCCTACGGCGGGCTGTGCGGAACCAGCATCCGCACCTGGGCCGACACCAGCCCGCAATGGCCGGGTCGTGCGGTGATCAACGTCCGCGCCAACCCGGTCGTCGGCGTGGGCTCCGGCGTCCACCCCTTCGCTCCCCTGTGCGAGGTGATGACCACGGTGTCCTGGCGCAATCTCGACACGGGCGCCACCGGTAGCTACGTCAACAATGTGGTGACCGGCATCTACGGCAGCATCCAGTACTCCCTGTTCCAGGACACCGGACCCGGACGTGTGGAGGTCACCGTGACAACGAACCACGCAAGCATCCCCGCCCACGGCAGCTTCACGGTCCCGGCCTGAGCCCGGATTCACTGAACCGGTGGAATATCTTCCGGTTTCTGGTGTGTCCACCGGAGTCGGCGCGGTGTGGCGCGGAGGAGCCGTACCGCCACCGAGGCGAGCAGACCGCGGGTGGCCGGAGCGAATACCGCGTTGCCTACGCGGTCCATATTCGCGGGAGCCGGGAGACCTCGGCGGCCGAAGGTCGGACCCGCCGCGATCTCCCCGGCGGTGGGCTACCCGATTCGGCTGAGCTGATCAGGCGGGACGTGATAGCCGTTCGGGCGAAGTACCCGCCCGAACGGCAGTCTTTCAGCCGCGGCGCGCGTGGCCGGAACCGTCGCCGCGGAGCCAGTAAAATCGCTGCACATGAGCGAGACTCGGATCGGATGGCGGACGGCCGCGGTGGCCGGGGCCGCTACGGTTGCGCTCGGTTCGGGGGCGGGGACCGTCTCGTGGGCGGCTTATCGACTGCTCACCACCCAGGCGGGTGCCGCCCGTGGCATGATCGGCCGCGATACCTCCAAGCCGCCCGAAGCCGACGGGATCTACGCACCGGACGGGCACGAACCCTGGCGCACCGGCAAGTACGCCGACCTGCACCTGATGATCTTCGGCGACTCGACCGCGGCCGGTCTGGGCTGCCGGACCGCCGCCGAAGTCCCCGGGGTCCGGCTGGCACACGGTCTGGCCGATGCCACCGGGCAGCGGATCCGGTTGAGCACCAAGGCGATATCCGGCGCCACCTCCAAAGGACTGGCCGGGCAGGTGGACGCGATGTTCGTGGCCGGGCCGCCGCCGGACGCCGCGGTGATCCTGGTCGGCGCCAACGATGTCACCAAAAAACACTCCATCGGCCGCTCCGCACAACGGCTCGGCGCGGCGGTGAGCCGGTTACACGGCGCGGGCAGCATCGTGGTCGTCGGCACCTGCCCGGACCTGGGCAGCGTCACCGCCATCCCGGAACCGCTGCGCACCGTGGTGCAACGGTGGAGCGTGCAACTGGCCCGGGCGCAGGCGGCAGCCACCCGGGCGGCCGGCGGGCGGATCGTGGCGATGGGCGATCTGCTGAGCAAGGATTTCCGGGCCGCGCCCGAACAATTGTTCTCGGCCGACGGCTTCCATCCCTCGGCTGCGGGCTACGCGCTGGCCGCCGACCATCTGCTACCGGAACTGCTGGTCGCGCTCGGTCAGCGGGATATGGCCACGGCGGATATTTCCCCACAGGCCCCCGCGACGTAGATTCGAAGGGATCGTACCCCGCGAGTGTGCGTGATCGGGCAGTTTCGGATCGCGCACACTCCTCGACTAAGGAGTCCTCATGCCAGAGGCCGTCATCGTTTCCGTTGCTCGCTCTCCCATCGGACGCGCCAACAAGGGGTCGCTGGTGAGCATGCGGCCCGACGACCTCGCCGCACAGATGGTGCGCGCCGCACTGGACAAGGTCCCCGCCCTGTCTCCCGCCGATATCGACGACCTGATGCTCGGCTGCGGGCAGCCGGCCGGTGAAGCGGGCTTCAATATCGCCAAGACCGTCGCCACCCAGCTGGGCTACGACTACATGCCCGGCACCACCGTGAACCGGTACTGTTCCTCGTCGCTGCAGACCACCCGGATGGCGTTCCACGCGATCAAGGCCGGTGAGGGGCACGCGTTCATCTCCGCCGGTGTGGAAACCGTGTCGCGTTTCCCGAAGGGCACCGCCGACGGCTGGCCCGATAGCCACAACCCGCTGTACGCGACCGCCGAAGAGCGCACCGCCACCCGGGCGCAGGGCGGCGCCGGCTGGCAGGACCCGCGCGAAAACGGCGACCTGCCCGATATCTACATCGCCATGGGCCAGACCGCGGAGAACGTCGCCTCGTTCACCGGTATCTCCCGTGAGGACCAGGACCACTGGGGTGTGCGGTCGCAGAACCGCGCCGAGGAAGCCATCAAATCCGGTTTCTTCGAACGCGAGATCACCCCGGTAACCCTGCCCGACGGCACCGTCGTCTCCACCGACGACGGCCCCCGCCCCGGCACCTCCTACGAGAAGATCTCGCAGCTGAAGCCGGTGTTCCGTCCCGACGGCACAGTAACCGCCGGTAACGCCTGCCCGCTCAACGACGGCGCCGCGGCGCTGGTGGTCATGAGCGATACCAAGGCCAAAGAACTGGGCCTGACCCCGCTGGCCCGCATCGTCTCCACCGGTGTCTCCGGCCTGTCGCCCGAGATCATGGGCCTCGGCCCGATCGAAGCAGTGCGCAAGGCACTGAAGCTGGCCGGTAAGACCATCGGCGATATCGACCTCTACGAGATCAACGAGGCCTTCGCCGTGCAGGTCCTGGGTTCGGCCCGCGAACTGGGCATGGACGAGGACAAACTGAACGTCTCCGGCGGCGCCATCGCCCTCGGCCACCCGTTCGGTATGACCGGTGCCCGCATCACCGCCACGCTGATCAACAACCTGCAGACCCACGATAAGCAGTTCGGTCTGGAGACCATGTGTGTCGGTGGCGGTCAGGGTATGGCGATGATCATCGAACGCCTGAGCTGATCGCGCCGCTTCCGGCTGCGCGGGCCGGGGCCCCGTCGACCCCGGCTTTCCCTCCTCCGCTTCGAACCCCGCCGCCGGTTCAGCCTCTACACCGGAGATGAACCGGCCGGTGCAGAGCGGGAAGTCTCGAGTGTCGCGCTCCTGCCGGTTGCGCCGAAAAATGTATCCATGAGCAAGGTCCGGTACGGAACCTGATTTCGTACCGGACCTTACTTGTGCACCGGCACCAGCAGCCGACGGCTGTCACCGTCGATCGACGGTGCAGTGGAATCCAGCAACCGATCGTCAGCGAAGACCGGCTCGATAGAGATCCCGTAGCAGCGCAATCTCCGCACCGTGGTGCAGTAGTTCGCGTTGTGTATGCAGCACGATCCCCACAGTCGACCAGTCGGCGAGCATGCTGCCCGGCGGTCCCGCCGGTTCCGCCAGTCCGGTGACACCGAGACCGGCGATACCGCCGACCCACGCCTGGTAAGCACTGTCGAGTTGCTCCAGCGCCGCCGCCGCTGTCCCGGCGTAGCGGAACGAGGCGAAATCGACGGGCGGATGGCCGAACCTTTCCAGGCCCGCCTCCAGCAGGACGATCACATGCCCGAGCCGCCACGCGATGGATGTCACCGGAGCCGGCTCGGGCGGCGGTATCGCGAAATCGCAGACGAATCCGCCCTCCGCCGGTCGAACCGACCACATACCCGGCACCGGCTCCCAGAAATACTCCTCGTCGGTGAGCCCATCGAGCCTGGTGCGCAGTTGCCTGACCCAATGCGTTTCCAGCTGCGCTCGTATTTCCGCGTTCCAGTCCAGGTCCATGGCCTACACCTTGTGCATTTCGCCCAACGTGGACAACTGGTTTTTCCGCTGCTCCGACACTGTTCGGACACTCGGCCGACGGCGGAGAAGGTGCCCCGAACTCACATCCACCCTTGACTTTCCCGCCAGGAAAGTGGGATCGTCACTTTCCATACAGGAAAGTGGGGTTGGACATGGATGACATCGCTGCGGAACAGGCTCGCGCCGCACTCGATACGGCCGATCGAGCACAGCGCCGGGTGGCCGAGGAAATCGGGTTGCCCCGGGGCTACTGGTGGGCAATGGCGGCCGGCTGGCTGGTACTGGGTGTAATCGGCGCACTGGGACCGTGGTGGCTCGCCACGATCGCCACCCTGGCCTTCGGGGCCGGGCATGCACTGCTGGCCGCCCGTCTGCTGGATGGGCGGCGGCGCACGAACAAACTGCAGGTCAGCGCGGCCGTAGCCGGTCAGCGGATACCGCTGCTCGTCATCGGCATGCTGATCGGGCTCGTCGTGATCACCGTGGGTGCGGCATTCGCGCTGGCTGCCGACGGTGCCGAGCACCCAGGCATATGGGCGGCCGCGCTGGTCGCGGCTGTAGTCGGGTTCGGCGGGCCGGAGATCCTGCGACTCCTACGGCGCTGGGCACGAGCATGACACCGGCACGCTTCGACGAACTGATCCACCCCAGCACCCGGCTCTCGCTGGTAGCGGCATTGGCCGCGGCGGACTGGGCGGAGTTCGCGTTTCTCAAAGATCGGCTGGGGCTGTCGGACTCGGCACTGTCCAAACAGCTCACAACTCTCGAAGAAGCCGGCTACGTCACCACCGAACGCCGCCTCGACGGCAGCCGCCGGAAAGTGCGGGCCCGGTTGACCGACACCGGCCGCGAAGCCTTCGACGGCCATATCGCGGCATTACAGGCCATCGTCGGCGGTGAGGGTATCCGGGCGAACGCACCAACCGGCGGCGACGGGGTGATACCGACTGATCGGTGACATAGCCGATCGTAATCCCGGCGGGCCGTGAAGAGCTTTCTTCACGGCCCGCCGTCGAATGCGCCGGTCGCGGTTACCAGATCCGTGAGCAGAGCCGGGTCGGGGAACTGACGCGCCGAGGCGGCGAGCGCGGCTACAGCATTGAATGTCCGAAGCCTTGCCAGCGGTGGTGATTGTTTGTGTTGACGGATATTCTTCGGCTGCTTCGCAACTCGCTCGAAAGGCGAACAATGATCTCGAAGAGAATCCTCAGAACCGTCGTCGTCTCGGCGCTGCCGCTGATCGCCACCACCGTCGTCGCCGGAGGCTCCTCCGCTGACGCCGGCTCGACGGCCGAAACGCGGGCTACGCCGGTTGCCGGTATTCCGCTGGAGGAGCCGCAGGACGTCACTACCAACCCGGGCGCCCAGTACCCCGATCCAGTGCTGAACGGCGCTGCGCTGGGAGCCGGGATCGGCTCGGCGGTCGGATCGGCCACCGGTTCCGGTGGGCCGATTCTCGGTGGGCTGATCGGCGCGCTGGTCGGTGCGGTGAATCCCGACGTCGTTCCCCAGGTTCTTCCCTGAACCGACTCGGGCACAGACAGCGAAACGCCACAAAAGAAGGCGGCCCCGTGAGGGACCGCCTTCTTTGATGTTCTGACCGCGCTGAAGCGGCCGGGTTACTAGTCGCTCTGGAAGTAGCTCAGCAGGCGCAGGATCTCGACGTAGAGCCAGACCAGGGTGACCGTGAGGCCGAGCGCCACACCCCAAGCCGCCTTGGGCGGGGCCTGGGCGCGGATGAGCTGATCGGCGGCGTCGAAGTCGAGCAGGAAGCTGAACGCGGCGATGGCGATGACCACCAGGCTGAAGATGATCGCGATCGGGCCACCGTCACGCAGGCCGAAACCACCGTCGGTGAAGAAGCTCGCCACCAGGTTGCCGACGATCAGCACCAGGATGCCGATCATGGCGCCGATGAGCATGCGGGTGAACCGCGGGGTGACCCGGATGGCGCCGGTCTTGTAGACGACGAGCATGCCGGCGAACACACCGAAGGTGCCCAGGACGGCCTGCCCGATCATGCCCGCGCCGCCCGCGCCACCGAAGGTGATATCGGTGAACATGAACGACAGGGCACCGACGAACACACCTTCGGCGACCGCGTAGGCGAGCACGATGGCGGGGTTGTCCATCTTGCGGCCGAAGGTGGCGACCAGGACCAAGACCAGGCCGATGATGCCGCCGCCGATGACGAACATCGGGGCGAGCGCGGTGTTGGCGCTGGTCAGAATGTAGGTGACCAGTGCGGACAGCGCGAGCACGCCGAGTGTGATCCCGGTTTTGGTGACCACATCGTCGATGGTCAGCGACCGGGTCGGCGCCTGGGGCGGGTAGGGCTGCTGCTGGTACTGCGGGGGGTACTGCTGGTTGCCGTACTGGTAACCCAGCTGTCCCGCGCCGGCAGCAGCCGAGCCGAAGCTCGCGTAGCCGGTTTCCTGCTTCGGCAGATTTTTGAATACCGGATTGCTTGTGGCGCGCACCGCAAATCCCTTTCTCGGAGTTCGTTGGCCATACCGGAGCACGACCGTCGGCTCGAGCTGTTACTCGATATCCAACTGTCCATCCAACGATCACTACCCCTGGCGAAGTTCCCGGGGTGTGCCGAAAAGACAGACAAACCGGACCTTACCGCCGGACGGGCCGCCGTGGGTCACGGACCGGTCCACGAAACGGATCCGATTGTCCGCGCCCGACCTCGGCGGACCCGGAATATCGGCTGTGCGCACCGTGGCGAATCCGATAATGCGAGGCATTTGCCTATCACTGCGGCAACGGCCGCTTTCGTCACATCACCATCATGAGGATCACGATGATGATGACCAACCCGATCAACAGGCCGATGGTGACGGCCACGGTGGGGCTGGGCGACTGCCCGGAACCCCCGCGGCCGATCTGCTGAACGGGCGCCGGGGCCGGGTTCGCGGGCTGCGACTGGGCGCGGCGGGGCAGCGGGCCGGATCGGGGGCTGCGCAGCCCGGCGGCGGAGTTACGGGCCGCCCAGGCGGGGATGGTGCCGTCCTCGGTGCGCACCGGGGCGCCGAGGATGTTGTCGGCGGCGCCGGGGCCGAACGCGGCGGCCAGGATCTCCTCCCGCGCCTGCGCCATGCTGGGGCGGCGCTGCGGTGCCGGTTCCATCATGTGCAGCAGCACGCGGGTGAGTACGCCGCTGCGCGTCGGCGGGTTGATCTGCGCCATGGCGGCACGTTCCACGATGGCGTCGCTGTCGTCGTCCATACCGAACGGCGGCTGACCTTCGATGGCGGTGTAGAGGGTGGCGCCGAGCGAGAACACATCGCTGGCGGCGGTGGGCTGGGCGCCGCGAGCCACCTCCGGCGGCAGGTACGCGGGGGTGCCGGTGATCGTGCCGTCGGGTTCGTCGGAGGCCTCGGTGACATTGCGGGAGATACCGAAATCGCTGAGCTTCGCCATCCCGACCCCCGGCCCCCGGTCGGCGACGAGGATATTGCCCGGTTTGATATCGCGGTGCACGATCCCGACCGTATGCGCGGCGGCGAGCGCGTCGGCGACCTGCGCGCCGATCTGCGCGACCTCGATCACCGGTAGCGTGTTGACCAGTCCGAGTGCCCGGGCGACACTGCGTGAGGGCAGGTGCTCGATCACCAGCCAGGGTTCACCGGCTTCGAGCACCACGTCGTAGACGGCGATGGCGTGCTCATGCGAGAGCTTGGCCGCAACTCGCCCCTCGTGCACGATGTGATCGCGAACCTTGCGGGCTTCCGCCTCGTCCAGGCCCGCCGTGGACAGCACCTGTTTGATGGCGACGTCCCGGTCCAGCAGCCGATCGTGCGCCAGCCATACCGCGCCCATACCGCCGCCGCCGAGTTTCGACTGCAGGCGGTACCGGCCGGCCACCAGATAATCGGGGCCGACGATGGGACGGGGGCGATCGATCATGCTGTGAGACTAGTCGAATTCGGTGGTAGCTGGCCGGTTTCGGGAACGGCGGCCGGTGACACGTGACGGCATTCACTACAGCGGGTCGTAGTTGCCCGGGGAGGCTTCCGGGCTCAGGTCTTCCGACGCTAGGCTGTCGAATGTATGTTCGAAACAGGAAGTAGCCGGGGCGGCGCCGACCACCTCGGTGACGCCACCCGGCCCTCCGGCATCGGCACGGAAAGTGGGTGATGAGTGATGACGGCACGAGCACCGAAGGCGAGCGGGGCACGGCTGCGTGAACTGGCCGAACTGCGCCGGGCACGGGCGAGCAGCGGATGCGCCCGCGGATCCGCTGTCGTACCCCGCACCACTGCCGGTACCCGGGCACCGGTCGCCCCGGCCTCCACAGTCGGTCGCGAGGTACTTCCCGTACCGCCCGCGCTCGCTCCGCTGCTGCCCGACCGCGGACTCGTCAAAGGATCGGTGGTGTCCTACAGCGGCGCCGGAACACTGCTGGCCGGTTTGCTCGCCGCGGTCACCGGGCCGGGCGGGCACGCGGCCGCGGTCGGCCTGCCCCGGCTCGGCCTGCTCGCCGCCGTGGAAATGGGCGCCCGGCTGGACCGGCTCGCGGTGATCCCCGACGCGGGCCAGGACCCGATGGAAGTGGCGGCGGTCCTGCTGGACGGGATGGATCTGGTGGTACTCGGCCTCGGCACGGCCGTTGTTCCGCCCGCCCGCGCCCGGGTGCTCGCCGCGAAAGCCCGCGGAAAAGGGGCCACCCTGCTCGTCACCGGTGGTAACTGGCCCGCGCCGGACCTGAGCCTGGAAAGCCGCGTGGCCGGCTACACCGGGCTCGGTACGGGCAACGGGCGGATCCGTTCCATAAGCCTCGATATCGAAGCCCGCACCAGAGCCGGGAGCCCGCGCCGGGGCCGGCTTACCGCGCGCCCGATCGGCGGCCGGGTGGAATGGATCGCTCTCGACGAGATCGCCGCCGCGCACACCTCGGACCAGCCGGAAACATCGAGCCAGGAGGACTCAGTTGCTTCCTGACCTGACCCCGCCCGGTATCGCCCTCCCCGCTCATTGCGCGTACTGGGAACTGCCCCCGTCCGGCGACAAGCCCGCTCGGCCGGCTCCACAGATCGGCAACATATTCGCTCCGGGGTCCCGGTCGGGTGGCGGCCACTCGGCTCGGCGGGCCGGAGAATTCCATCGGGCACTCCGGCCGAGCAGCGGGGTGAACGCCCGAACGCTCCAGCCGGCCTGCGCCGAATTCACGCGACGCCCCCGCACCCATTCCACGCGGCGCACCCGCATCGAACCCATGCGGCGCCCCCACCTGATCGGCGGCGCGGTGTGCCGGCGCTCTTCCGGATCTCCCGGGCACGCTCGCAGATCAGCCACATTCCGGCGCAGAACGGTGGACCGATGAGCCCGCGCCCGGCGACACGGGTGCTGGCGGTCTGGTGCCCCGACTGGCCCGCGGTCGCGGCGGCGGCGGGGGCCGGACTGTCCGCGGAACAGCCGGTGGCGATTGTGCATGCGAACCGGGTGATCACCTGTTCGGCCACCGCCCGCGAGGCAGGAGTGCGCCGCGCTATGCGTAAACGCGAGGCGCAGAGCCGCTGCCCGGAACTCCATATCGCAGCGCCCGATCCGGACCGGGACGCGCGGTTGTTCGAACCGGTCGCCGCGGCCGTCGACAGCCTCGCCTCCGGGGTCGAGGTACTGCGCCCCGGGTTGCTCGTCCTGCCCGCGCGCGGCGTGATCCGATATTTCGGATCGGCCGAGGCGGCCGTGCGGCAATTACTCGCTGCGGCGGCGACCGCCGGGGTGGAGGCCCGGATCGGGATCGCCGACGAACTCCCGACCGCGATCATCGCCGCCCGGCACAGCACCCTCGTACCGCCCGGCCGGGATGCCCGGTTCCTGGCGCCGCTGCCGATCACCGAACTGGCGGCCGAACCCGGCCCCGCGGAACGGGAACGCGCTGCGCTGCTGGATCTGCTGCACCGGCTGGGGCTGCGCCGCATCGGGGATTTCGCCGCCCTGACGACCGCACAGGTCACCTCACGGTTCGGCGCGGACGCGATCGTGGCCCACCGGCTCGCCCGGGCACTATCGGATCGTCCGCCGGCACCCCGAGCCCTGCCCCCGGAGGTCGCGGTCCGGCTGCCGTGCGAGCCACCGATCGACCGGGTCGACGCCGCGGCCTTCGCCGGCCGGCTACTCGCCACCCGGCTCACCGCGAACCTGTCGGCAGCGTCGGTGGCCTGCACCCGGCTGGAGATCCGGGCGGAAACCGAGGCCGGAGAAGAACTTTCGCGGGTCTGGCGCTGCGCCGAACCGCTGACCGCCGACGGCGTGGCCGACCGCGTGCGCTGGCAACTGGACGGCTGGCTCACCCGGCCGGCCGGCGATCGGCCCACCGCCGCGATCACCGTGCTGCACCTGATACCGGTGGAGGTGGCACCGGCCGCCGCCCTGCAGCTCGGACTGTGGGGTGATGCGGGGTCCGGGGACGAACGCGCCCTGCGCGCCCTGGTCCGCGTCCAGGGCCTGCTCGGCGGGGACGCGGTGCGGGTGGGGGTGCTCAGCGGCGGCCGCGGGCCCGCGGAACGGGTCACCATGGTCACGTTCGGCGACGAACCCGCACCGGATACCGATCCGGCGCCGCCCTGGCCGGGCCGGATACCGGAACCGGCCCCCGCCGTCATCATGCGCGACCGCCCGCGTATCGCGCTCGAAGCAGCCGACGGGACTCCCGTCCGGATCACCGCACGCGGACTGTTCAGCAGCCCGCCCGCACGGTTGCGCTGGGGCCGGTCGAGCTGGCGGCTCACCGCGTGGGCCGGGCCCTGGTTACTCGATGAGCTCTGGTGGGCGCCCGGCGCGGCCCCGACCGCCCGCGCCCAGGTGGAACTACCCGGACCGCACAGCCTGCTGCTACTCGCCCGGGACGATCACTGGTACGTCGAAGGTCTCTACGACTGACCGGGTGCCGGCTCAGTACGGTTTGCAGGCGTCGAAGGCGGCGTCCTTGTCAGCGTTGAACGAATCGATCTGACCGTTGACCTCTTCCACCGAAGCATTGCGCTCCAGAAGGTCGGCCAGGGTTTTCAGATTGTCGCGGTAGGTGCGCATCGGTGACGAGACGTCGTTGGGAACATCGGGACTGAGTTGCTCGTCGATCTTGCCGGCGGTATCGCGCAACGCAGTGACCGCGGCATCCTTCTTGGGCCCCTCATCCGGCGCCTTGTTGTCGCTGGCATCGATATAGGCGTTGAAGGCGTCGACCGCCGGATTGTTGTTATCGCGCAGCGCCTCACATACATCGGTCGCGGCTGCCTCGGCGGCGGCCGCCCGTGACGACGACGCCGCGGCCGAGGAAGATTTGATCTCCGATGTGTACAGCTGCAACTCGCTCTGATTCACCTCGGCGGTACCGGTCACCGTCGTGGAGCAGGCGGCGAGGAACCCACCGGCGACCAGCGCGGTCAGTGCGGCGGCGAGGCCGGCTCGTTCGAATCGTCGCATCGATCTGAAACTCCCCTCGGATGCCCACGACCCCGTATTCTCGCCCCGGCGCGCCGGACATCTGAGCCGCCGGTGCTGACAACCGTACTGTGTCGAGACGATTCCCGGCTGCCCAGGCCCGCATTGTCGATCAACCGATACCCGTGCCCGGAATCACTGACCCGTGGCTACGTCGACGACCAGCCGGTTCGGCATGGTGGCCGCCGAAACGGTGAAGCCGGGCTCGTCGCCGGCGACTCCGATGAACGACTGGGTGATCCCTTCGAACACCGTCGTCCGATACACCCCGGCGATATCGGGAACCGCCGGATCGGTGGCCGGGTCCGGTCCGGCGTAGGGCGCCACCCCGCTGTCGAACGGATAGGCCGAACCGGTGATCCGCACCTCGAGTACCGAATCGCCTGCCACCTCGAGCTCCCGGCCGCTCCCGTCCTGTACGGCCCGGCCGGTGTACCACACACTCCACCCCGGGGTTCCCGGTCCGCCCAGGTAGTACTCGACCCGGTCGAAGCCCGCGTGGCGACTCAACCGGATATCGGTCACGGTGAGCATGGCGTCCGGGGAGGCCTCCGCCTGC
>NZ_BAFV01000056.1 GCF_000308515.1 Nocardia carnea NBRC 14403
AAGACCACCCGCTGTTTCCTGGACACCCTCCTGGCCGATTATCCCGAACACTGAGAAGGTTCCGGCGCGACCACCTCGGTTACAGCAGGAACCGGACCATATCCGCGGTACGCACCAACCCGGGTAGTGCCTCCGGCGTCGACCGCGGATGCAGCACATGCACTGCCAGCCGGAACATGACCGCGCGCAACAACATCTGCGGCCATTCGGGCAGATCCGCCCATCGTTCGAGCAATCCCTCGTCGGCGCCGCCCCACGACAGCGCATCCACCACGATCACGCCCGCCGCCCACGCGGCCGGCCGCCAGTACGGGGTGATATCGGTGAGCCCGGGAGTCTGCGCGCCGGCGAACAGTACGGTGCCGAACAGGTCGCCGTGCACCAGCTGGGCCGGGGTGCGAACCGGTTTGCGCAGCGTGGACAGCTGGCCGATCAGGTCCAGGCTGTGCCGGCCGTCCGGTGAATTCTCGATCACCGCACCCGCCGCGCGCAGCGTACGCAACGGCACCGTCTCCCATGCCGCCCGATCCGCGGCCACGAAAACATCCACATCCAGCCACGGTGTCACCGGCGGCTGGGACAAGAACCGGGGCCGCTCCAGGGTGGCGGTCGCCTTGTGCAGCCGCAGCGATACCGAGACCACCTCGTCGTGCCGCGGCTCCGGGGAGCCGGGCATATAGGTATCGCAACGCCACCCCGACACCACATATCGCCCGTCGGTGGCCCGCACCGGCCGGGCCAGCCGCAACCCGTCCACCCGCAGGTTTTCCCGGGTCTTGGCCGACCACGCGGCCCGGGCATGATCGGCGACCGGGCTGAGCACCACATCACCGAGGCGCCAGCCGCCCTCCCAGTCACCGAGAGCGACCGGGTCCAATTCACGCAGACCGAATGTGGCCCGCACATGTTCGGGGGGTTCGACTGTGGTGGTCACGCGCCGTACCGTACTCCCGGCGCCCAGCACGTCGAGTGCGCCACACCGAGCCGTAGCCGTGCCGCGACGCGCCGGTCACAACCCCGGAACACGGTGCAGAAGCGGACTGGATCGTCCGGCGCCACATCGGCTGTACGCCGGATGTACCAGCACCCTCGGATCGCATCTGGCGATCCGTTCTCCGCGACAACCGAGTCACCGGGAGGCGGACCCTGGATCCATTGCCCGGCGCATCGGGAATTCGGCGGTCAGTACACCGGTAGCGAGGGATCCACCTGGTGCGCCCAGGCGATCACACCGCCCTGGAGATGGGTCGCATCGGCGAAACCGGCGCGTTTGAGCGCGGCCAGCGCCTCGGCAGACCGGATTCCGGTCTTGCAGTGCAGCACGATCTTCCGGTTCTGCGGCAGTTCCGACAGCGCCTCACCGGAAAGGATGCGATCCTTCGGGATCAGCGTCGCACCCTCGATATGCACGATGTCCCACTCCACGGGTTCGCGGACATCGATCAGCTCCACATCACCGGCGGCGAGCATATCCTTGAGCTCACGCGCGGTCACGGTCGAACCGGCCGCCGCGGCCTGGCCTTCTTCCGACACCACACCGCAGAACGCTTCGTAGTCGATCAGTTCGGTGATCGGCTCACGCGCGGGATCGCGGCGCAACTTGATCGTCCGGTAGCTCATATCGAGGGCGTCGTACACCATGAGCCGGCCCAGCAGCGGTTCGCCGATACCGGTGAGGAGTTTGATCGCCTCGGTCACCATGATCGAACCGATGGATGCGCACAGCACCCCGAGCACACCGCCCTCGGCGCAGGACGGCACCATCCCGGGCGGCGGCGCCTCCGGGTAGAGGTCGCGGTAGTTGATCCCGCGGCCGTCGGGCGCGTCCTCCCAGAACACCGAAACCTGGCCCTCGAACCGGTAGATCGAACCCCACACGTAGGGCTTACCGGCCAGGACGGCGGCGTCGTTGACGAGATAGCGGGTGGCGAAGTTATCGGTGCCGTCGAGGATCAGGTCGTATTCGGAGAACAGTTCCACCGCGTTCTCCGGCTCCAGCCGGATCTTGTGCAGCCGCACGTCGATAGTGGAGTTGATCTCCAGAATCGAATCGCGGGCGCTGTCGGCCTTGGGCCGGCCGATATCGGATTCCCCGTGGATGACCTGCCGCTGCAGGTTCGAGGCATCCACTTCGTCGAACTCGACGATGCCCATCGTCCCCACCCCGGCGGCGGCCAGATACAGCAGAGCCGGCGAGCCCAGGCCGCCCGCACCGATCACGAGCACCTTCGCGTTCTTCAGCCGCTTCTGCCCGTCCATCCCCAGATCGGGAATGATCAGGTGGCGGCTGTACCGGGCGACCTCGTCCTTGGTCAGCTCCGCCGCAGGCTCCACAAGTGGGGGCAGAGACTTCGGTGATGACACGTCTGCGAACTCCTCGTATCGAATAGCCGGGTTCCGGTTACAACGCGGGCCCACCGAGCATTCTTCCCGATCAGCCGCGTGGATAAGGCCACGGGTTGAAACGGCAGGTCTTCCCGTCCATCGGCACCACCCCGGACGGGTCGAGCGCGGCGATCTCGTTGTTCGCCGTACCGAAGGTCTGCTGCATCATCACCGGCGCCAGCCCGCCCTCGCTTTCACACGGCTGATGTGCGTGGTAGCCGATGGCATGACCCACCTCGTGGTTGACCAGGTACTGCCGATAGGAACCGATATCCCCGTCGAACGCCGGCGCACCCCGGACCCAGCGTGCCTCCGACAGCACCACCCGCCCCTGGTCGGAGTTGTAACAGGACGAGTCGATCGGGATCTCGAATCCGCAGGCCTCGCGGGTGGTGTTGCGGGCGGTGAGCGAAATACGGAAATCCGGGTCGCCGCGGTCGATCCGCCGGAAGGCGAACTTTCGGTCGTGCACCCAGCTCTTCGGGTTACCCAGGGTCGATTCGACCATCCTGGCCACCGAATCGTCGCCGCCGAACGCCCGGGTATCGATCCCGTTCTCGATTTCGACGGTATAGCTGAAGGTGTACTGCTCCCCCGCCCCGGCCTGTTCGGATGTTCCCGGCACCACTCGCCAGGCGCCCTTACCGTTCTCGGTGAACTGTCCACCGGCCGGCAGGGCTCCGACGGGCAGATCTTCCGGAAAATGCCCGTCGCCCGGTGGCGCCCCGATGATCCCCGCACTGGCCGGTGGCGTTCCGAGCACACCCGGCGCCGGATCGGCCGGTTCTGCTGTGATCCCCGGCCCGGACCGGACGGCATCGACCGCGACGAAAGCAGTGAGGGCCACCAACACCGGGAGTGCGTAGGCACGCCAGCCGTAGCGTGCGGCGAAACGGCGCAACCATGCCCGTTTCCCACCGGCCGGCCCGGAATCGGCAGGCGGCGGGGTCGCGGTGGGATCCCAGCGTGCGACCAGCGGCTGCCGGGATTCATCCGCCCGCTCGACCGCGGAACCGGCCCCGATCGTCGTCGCGTCGTCGGCGGCGAGGTCTGGATCGTGGGGGCGGTGCGCGCTGCGCCCGCCGCCGGAAGAGCTGTCCGGTCGGTCGGTCACAGCGTCCACACTCTCACAGGCGGTCCGGACCGGCGGCAACTGCGGTGGCCGGGGTACCGGGTTCGCCCACCCGGGTCGGCAACAGCACTGTGAGCGAGTATGGTGCTCAAAAGACCCGGTACACACCCCTTTGCCGGGGAATCGACTGGGAGATCCGAATATGACCGACCTCGTGGACCGGATGACGTCGCGCTCCTCTTCCGGCACCGCCCCCAAACGTGGCACCCGGCTTCCACGTGACGAACGACGCCTGCAACTCCTGGCCGCAGCCAGCGAGGTCTTCGTACTCCGCGGCTATCATGCCGCCGGAATGGACGAGATCTCCCAATGTGCGGGAGTCAGCAAGCCGGTGCTCTACCAGCACTTCACCAGTAAACTCGAGCTGTATCTGGCGGTTCTGCAGAACTACGTCGACATGTTGGTATCGAGTGTGCGCCAGGCGCTGCGTTCCACCACCGACAACAAACAGCGGGTCCGGGCGGCCGTCGCCGCCTATTTCGATTTCGTCGACAACGAGATGCAGGGTTTCCGCCTCGTCTTCGAATCCGACCTCACCAACGAGCCGCAGGTGCAGCGCCGGGTGGAGCAGGCCACCGAAGCATGCGTCGACGCTGTCTACGACCTGGTGGCCCACGATTCGGGCCTGGACCCCTACCGTGCGCGCATCCTCGCCGTCGGCCTGGTGGGCGCCAGCCAGTTCACCGCCCGGTACTGGCTCGAAGCCGATCGGCCGATCCCGAAGGACGAGGCCGTCGACACCACGGTCGCGCTGGCGTGGGGCGGCCTCAAACACGTCCCGCTGCACCCGCTGGTCTGAGACATACGAAGCCCCCGCCCGGATCCGGGCGGGGGCTTCGGCATGCTACGGGGCGCCGGCCTCAGACCGCGGCGAAACCCACCCGGCCGCCGGTGGCCGCACCGATCTCCACGTAGGCGATCTTGCCAGCCTGGATCAGGTACTTCCGGCCCTTCTCGTCGGCCAGCGTGAGGACCCCACCCGAGGCGCCCAGCGCTTCGGATACCAGTGCCTCGACCTCGTCCGGGGTCTGTGCGCTGGAGATGACGAGCTCGCGCGGGCTATCCGAAATACCGATCTTGACCTCCACGGCCAACCTCCGAACCTTAGAGTTCTGTGCTGTCCCCGCAAGGTTAGTTGAGCCCTGTCGCACCGTGGCAGATACCCGGGTGCGCCCTCAGCGAACACCGGCCGCACCCATCCGAACTACAGGCCGAGGACCGCCATGCGTTCGGAGTGGGCGGTCTGCATACGGTCGAAGAGGGTGGCGATACCGTTGAGATCGCCGGTGGCCGCGAGGACCAGTTCGGTCAACTCGTCGCGCTGGGCCATCACATACTGGGCCTGGGTGATCGCCTCACCGAGCAGGCGGCGGCCCCACAGGGTGAGCCGGTCGCGTTCCGAACGGCTCGCCGCCACCGCCCGGCGGACCTCGTCGATCACGAATTCCGAATGCCCGGTATCGGCCAGCACATCGCGCACCACGGCGGCCACATCGGGGCTCAACGCTCCGGCGATCTCCCGGTAGAAGTCCGCGGCAATACCGTCGCCGACATGGAACTTCACCATCGATTCCAACCAGGTCGACGGGTCGGTGGAGCGGTGGTAGTCGTCCAAGGCCCGGGTGAACGGCGCCATCGCCGCGTACACCTCGGCACCGCGCGCGGTGAGCGCGGCCTCGAGACGTTCGAAATGCGCGAGTTCGGCCGCCGCCATACGGGCCACCGCGACCTTGCCGGGCAGGCTCGGCGACAGCGCCGCCTCCTCGGTGAGCCGGTAGAAGGCAGAGATCTCACCGTAGGCCAGGACCGCGAACAGGTCGGTGACGCCGGGATGCTCGGCGGGGATAGGTGATGCGATCGGCTCGCTCGGCGTAACACCCAGCGCGGCGGGTGACTGTGCTCCCATGGAACTCCAGCGTAGTACCTGCCGGCGCCGGGCGATCGCGGTCACGCCGGTGTTGTGAGGAACTTGTCGAGGTAGGTCCAGGTGGTGTCACGGGCGGTGGCGCCGGTCAGGATCGCCAGATGCCCGCCGGGTGCCGTCTCGTAGCGCACCGTTTCGGCGCCGGTGAGAGTGCGCAATCCACGTTCCACCGCGCGCGCCGGAGTGATCACGTCCGAGGGCCCGCCCACCAGTAGTACCGGCGCGGTGATATCGGCCAGCCGGATCGGCCCGGTACCGAAATTCACCACCCCGCGCCCGATTTCGTTACGCAGTACGAGCCGGTTCCACAGCTGCTGATACATCCGGCCCGGGTAGCCGGGCATATCGGCCATGAACCGGTCGACGGCCTCCATCCGGGCCAGCGATTCGGTGCGCGCCAGATTCCCGGCCACGAACCAGGGCCGCTTGACCTCCCGGTCCCATGCGGTGATGCGGTAGGCGAGCCGGGTCAGCGGCGCCGGCACACCCCCCATCGCGCCGAGCGCCGCCCCCACCGCGGCACCGGTTCCGGTACGCCGGGCCAGCGCGGCCAGCTGCGGGGTACCGGGCATCGCGTTGTAGTCCAGCGGTGACCCGATCGCGGTGATCGACCGGATCGGTAACCCGCTATCGGCAGCGGCAGCCAACAGCGCCATCGTGCCGCCCAGCGACCAGCCGACGAGATCCACCCGCGGATCCTCGCCGGCACCGTCCCGGTCGGCGACCGTGCGCCGGATCGCCTCCGGAATGATGTCGTGCACCCAGTCCTCGAACCCCATCCGCCGGTCGGCGTAGGAGATCTCGCCGTAGTCGATCACATACGGCGCCCGGCCGGTCTCCAGCAGGAACTCGGCCACACTCTGCCCCGGCCGCAGATCGAAACAACTGGCCGGCGCGGCCAACGGCGGCACCAGCAGAACCGGCGGCCGCGCCCGGCCCCGGCCGGCCACCGGCGCGGGTTCGAAACGCCGCAACTGCCGATGCGGTTCGTCCCACAGCACCGTCGCCGGTGTCGGTCGGAGCCCCTCCACACCGTCACCGAACGTCAGCGCCCACGCATTACGCGCGGCCCGCTCGACGGCCCGTGTCACCTCCCCCTCGGGATCGACCGCGCGCACGGCACGATCCGCCAGAGCAATACCTCGATCAGCGATACTCACTGTGTTATTTTGGCGCGCCTCCGGCGCGCCGGGGTTCGGCCCCCCTGGCGTGGTTCGAGACCGACGGAGACCCCGCTGGTGGAACTGCCGACGACCACAGGATCCGAGCGGGTCGAACGGTCGGGGAGAACACAGGAACGGTGCGGGCCACCGTGCCCGTCGCGTGAGAGCCGCCCCGCAACGGTGTGTCGCGAATCACCATCGGCGTCGTCGTAACGAACACCCGATGGCCCGAGAACTCGACCAACGGCGGTGCCGAGTTCAGCGAGGCCCTCAAAGGTTTTGGCCCGGCCCTGCGTTCAGCGCTCGATGCGATGCGGCGCAGCCGCGAGTGTCGAGTGCTGAACGCAGGGACCTCAGGGGCCAAAACCGGCGTCGCCGGAGGCGACGCAAAAAAACACAGCTACAATCGCGAACGGACATCCGAAGAATTTCGGTCGATCCGTTGGAATCGGCAGCGCCGAAAGTCGCGCACCGCGGGTGGGCGGAGCGGTAGCGAGGAATTCTACGGAGTCCACGGAAAATGTGCGCGCACCAGATCCGCGTCACCGATGCGCTGCGCCGATGTCCGAGCTTCGCTGTCCGTCATCCGGGCACCTGCCGACATCCGGCGGCGGCCCGGGTGAATATCGCAGGGCGGATCCGTGGTTGTCGTGGGCCGACCGGTCCGCCCCACGCCTCGTGCGCGTGTAGCGCGATAACGAGGGAAGGCACGAAGCTGAGCAAGATCACTGTAGAACCGGAACCGGGACTGGCGGAAACGCTGCTGACAGCCGAGCTGGACGCCGGACATACCGCACCGTCTTTTGCCGAATTGGGAGTGCGCGGCGAAATCGTCCGCGCACTCGGCGAGATGGGTATCGAACGTACTTTCGCAATCCAGGAACTCACCCTGCCACTGGCCCTCGCCGGCGAGGATCTCATCGGCCAGGCCCGCACGGGGATGGGGAAGACCTTCGGGTTCGGGGTTCCGCTGCTGCATCGCATCAGCACCGTGGAATCCGGGACCACCCCGCTGGACGGCACCCCGCGCGCCCTGGTCATCGTGCCGACGCGCGAACTGTGCCTGCAGGTGACCAAGGACCTGGAGAACGCGGCGAAATATGTCAGCAGCGAACGTGGACCGCTGCGGGTGACCTCCATTTACGGCGGTCGTCCCTACGATTCCCAGATCGCGGCCCTGCGCGAGGGCGTGGATGTCGTCGTCGGAACTCCCGGCCGATTGCTGGACCTCGCGGATCAGCAGCACCTGATTCTCGGAAAAGTGGGCGTCCTGGTGCTGGACGAAGCCGACGAAATGCTCGATCTGGGCTTCCTCCCCGATATCGAACGTATTCTCGGCATGGTGCCCGATAAACGGCAGACCATGCTGTTCTCGGCGACCATGCCGGGGCCGATCATCACACTGGCCCGCACTTTTCTCACCCGGCCGACGCATATCCGGGCCGAGGAACCGCACGATTCGGCGGTCCACGATCGCACGGCACAATTCGTGTACCGGGCCCATGCGCTGGACAAGGGTGAATTGGTCGCCCGGATTCTGCAGGCCGAGGGCCGCGGCGCCACGATGATCTTCACCCGGACCAAGCGGACCGCGCAGAAAGTCGCCGACGAACTGGGCGAACGCGGGTTCGCGGTCGGCGCCGTGCACGGCGATCTGGGGCAGATCGCCCGCGAAAAAGCGCTGTCGAAATTCCGTAAGGGCACGATCGACGTGCTGGTCGCCACCGATGTCGCCGCGCGCGGTATCGATATCGACGATGTCACTCATGTCGTCAACTATCAGTGCCCCGAGGACGAGAAAACCTATGTGCACCGCATCGGCCGCACCGGCCGGGCCGGTCGCACCGGTGTGGCGGTCACGCTGATCGACTGGGACGAGCTCACCCGCTGGGCGGCGATCGATGCCGCGCTCGGGCTGGGAATCCCGGAACCGGTGGAAACATATTCGCGGTCGCCGCATCTGTTCTCCGATCTGGGGATCCCGGAGGGTGTGACCGGTACGGTCGGCGCGCGGAAACCGGAACGCGATCCGGACGCCGTGGTGGTCGAACGCCCGGAGCGTGCCCCGCGTAAACGCAACCGGAGGCGGACCCGGGGGGGCAAATCTCTCGAAAATGGCACGGGCGCAGTCGATTCGACAGATGCCGAGGCCACTTCCGAGGTGAGCGGCGGCCCGGCCGCCGCGGAGACGGACGCGGACCCGGAAGCGAGCCCGGCGCGCCGCAAGCGGCGCCGTCGGCGTTCTGCCACCGGCGAGGGTGCCACGGATGACGCGAACAACGGCACGGAGCCGGTGGACGCGAACGGCGGCGAGGCCGCCGAGCAGTCCGCGGAAACCGGCGACAACGCCGACGCCGGGAAACCCGCACGGCGCCGGCGGCGCCGTAAACCGGCCGACAAGAGCGCCGGCGACGATTCCGGCACGTCGGAGTCCGCCGCATCCGCGGACGCGACGCCCAGCATGTCGAACGGCGCCTCGACACCGGAGTGACGCTGAACAGGACGAGGACTCGGGCCGGCGGTTACCGAACCGCCGGCCCGAGTCATTTCGTCCGCGGCGCCGGCCGGGCGGGGCCGCGAGCACCGTCCGGGCGCCCGGCCCGCATCCGTTAGGCTCGCGTACGTGCTCGCACCTGAGCGGCGAACGCGCGCCGATGTCATCACCGCTGCCGCGATCGCCGTCGTCGTGGTGATCGCGGGGATCGTGGCGTGGGTGAGCAGCGATGTCGCCGGAACCGAATCGGTGGTCGCCGACAAGCCCGCCCGCACCCCCTCGGCGGCCCGTGATCTTCCCGATGAACTGCGCGAACTGTGGCGTGCGCCCGATACCGCGACCGACCGCGCACTCACTTCCGAAGGAGTGGCCGTCACCGCGGACGGCGGTACCGTGACCGGTCACGATCGGCGGACCGGTGAACAGGTATGGCGCTACACCCGCGATCTACCGCTGTGCGGTGTCGAAGCACAGTTCGGCATGGTGATCGCCGTGTACCGCAGTGAACGCGGCTGCAGTGAGACCACCATGCTCTCCGGCGCCGACGGCCGCCGCCGCACCGCCCGCAGCAGCTATATGGACGATCAAGTGCGGCTGTCTGTCGACGGCACGTATGTAGTGGCGCACGGGCCGCGGCGGCTGGAGATGTGGCGCTCCGATCTTGTCCGCACCCTCGAATACGGCTATGTCGACGCCAAGGAGAACTGGAAGACCCAGCCGCGGCACGATTGCGAGCTGCAATCGGCGGCCTCGAGTTCGTCGCGGCTGGTGGTGCTGGAACGCTGCCCGGGCGATCCGGCCGGCCGCCTCACCGTGCTGGCGCCCGCACCCAAGGACGACAATGTGCCGGAAGAGTACGGTTCGCGGATCCTGGAAGGTCCCGGCGCGGATTCGCCCGACGCACGTGTTATCGCGGTCTCCGACAACCGGATCGCGGTCTATCAGCCCGGAACGAGCGGCCCCGAGGTGGCCGCACCCCGCCTGACGATATTCGATGCCAAAGGTAATCCGCTGGTGGTACAGGAACTCTCGGCACCACTCGACGAAACCACCACCACCGTCCGGTCCGGTTCCGCATTCCTCGTCTTCACCGGCAACAGCGTGATCGCACTGCAGGCCAGTACTTTCGACCCGATGTGGACCGCGGCCGACGCACTCGGCGCACCCGTGCTCATGGCCGACCGGCTCCTGATTCCGGTACCGGGCGCGATCGCGGCCCTCGATCCCGCCGACGGCACCGAGATCGCCCGAATCCCGGTGGACCGGCCGGACTATCGCGGCGGCCCGATCTCGCTCGGAGTACTGGGCAACACGATTCTGGAACATCGGGACGGAGTACTCGTCGCACTGGCCGATCCGGATGCCCCCGATACCGGCGAGGCCGAGGCGAACCGACCGGCAAAACCACTGCGGTGAAACGTTTTTGTCGGTACCCGCGGGCACACTGGCGGGTATGACAGAAGCAGCCCGGCCCACCGATGCGGCCCCCACGGCCGAGAACGCCCGCTACGACGATCCCGACGCGCCGTGGAATCAGTACACCGAGAACGCTCCCGCGGTCTGGAACACCGAGGTGATCCGCGAATTCCGGGCGAACGGGGGGCGCGTCGGCGGCGCCTATGCCGATGCAACGCTGCTGCTGCTCACCACGACGGGTGCGAAAACCGGTAAGCGGCATGTGGTTCCGCTCGCCGCGCAGTATCGCGGGAAAACCCTCTACATCAGTTCACTCGTCGACGACGGGTATCCATCCTGGTATCACAATGTGCAGGCGGATCCGGCGGTGATCGTGGAGTTGGGCGATCACGTGCACCATGCCACCGCCCGGGTCCTCACCGGCGCCGGCTACGACGAATTCGCCGCCTGGGTGTTGGCGAACAATCCACTACTCGCCGATTTCCAGGCCACCACCGAACGTCCCATCCCCCTGGTGATCCTCACCCTGGCCGGCTCGCGCTGACCGAGGTCCGATGTACGGGTGCCGTCATCGGCCCAGGACCGGCCCGCTGACCGCACCGGGCATCATGGTGCGTATGCCCGGCTCCGAGAACGCCCGTGTGGTGCTGCTGCGCCACGGCGAGACCAGCTGGTCGGTACAGCATCGCCATACCGGCCGCACCGATCTACCGCTGACCACGGCCGGTGAGCACCAGGCCACCGCGGCCGGTCCGGTCGTGGCCGGTTTGGGGCTGCGGGACCCGATGATTCTGGTCAGTCCGCGCGCCCGCGCGCAGCGGACCGCCGAACTGGCCGGGCTGGCCGGCGCACGGATCGAACCGGACCTCGCCGAATGGGATTACGGCGACTACGAGGGCCGCACCACCCCCCAGATCCGTACCGGCGACCCCGGCTGGACCGTCTGGACCGGCGCGGTACCCGGCGGTGAGTCCGCGGCCGAGGTGAGCGTGCGGGCCGATCGTGTGCTCGCCGCCGCGACGGCCGCGCTCGGCGAGCGCGACGTGGTCCTGGTGGGGCATGGGCATTTCTCCCGCGCCCTGATTGCCCGCTGGCTCGGTTTCCCGGTCCGGGAGGGCCGCCGGTTCGCGCTCGCGACGGCAGCGGTCAGCGTCCTGGGCTACGAGCGCGACGAACCCACATTGTGGGCGCACAATCTGCAACCGGGCACTGTATGAGACGGTCACCGGACGGGACGCCGACCTCGCCGCCTACTTCGCCATTCCTGCCGCTGACGTAACCGAAGGAGACTACGTGTCCCACGCTGCCGACCCGGTGATCCGTCGTGCCGAACCCGGCGATGTCCCCGCACTCGTCGACCTGGTCTACGGCCTGGCCGAATACGAGAAGGCGCGGCACGAGTGCACGCTCACCGCCGAGCAGTTGCACACCGCACTGTTCGGCCCGCACCCTGCCGTCTTCGCCCATGTGGCACTCGTGGACGGCACGGTCGCGGGATGCGCCATCTGGTTCCTGAACTTCTCCACCTGGGACGGCGTCCACGGGATCTATCTCGAAGACCTGTATGTCACTCCGGAGGCGCGCGGTACCGGGCTGGGCCGGGCATTGCTGGCCGCTCTCGCGCACGAAGCGCACTCCCACGGCTACACCCGGGTCAGCTGGTCGGTACTGACCTGGAACACGCCGTCGATCGGCTTCTACGAATCGCTGGGCGCCCAGGTCCAGGACGACTGGGTGGGCTACCGGCTCAGCGGTCCGGCCTTGGCCGCGCTCGCCGCGACTACCGGCTCGCACCGGTAACGGCCCGCGCCCGGCGATATCCGGGACGCGGCGCTCATTCCTCGTCCGTGACCCCGTACTCCTGGGCGGCCCAGCGCGAGGTGGGCGGAGCGAACAGCAGACCCAGCGCGCCCAGCGCCACCACACCGAGCAGGGTCCCGAACAGCGGCTGCCCCGAGCCGAACAGCAACGACCACACCACCGGCAGCAGCAACAGCTGGGTTATCACCGCGATGGCCCGCCCCCAGCGCTGTCCGAGCAGCAGGCCGATCCCGGAGGCGAGCACCGCACCGCCGAGGATCCCGAACCACATCGCCGTACCGTAACCGCTGATCGCGTCCTCTTCGTGGCCCAGCAGCGCCCGCACCACGAGCACTACCGCCACGGTCACCGCGACGGCGCCTTCCAGTGTCACCAGCCCACCGGCGCCACGCACGGTCCCGGGCACACCAACGTCTTTTCGCTCGACCACCCCGCCAGCTTAAGTTGTGTTTTCCCGATGCTCGCGGGCGCATGTTCGGCGCCGAGTCCGAGGCATTTGGACCCGTGTGCCGCGGGCGGGCCAGAATTACCTCATGCGGACGTTGTTGATCGTCAACCCCAATGCGACCTCTACCACGGCGGCGACCCGTGACCTGCTCGCGCACGCCCTGGAGAGCCGAACGCAGCTGACCGTCGCGCATACCCAGCATCGTGGCCATGCCGCGGAATTGGCGCAGTGGGCGGCAACCAATGAGATGGATCTCATCGTGGTGCACGGCGGCGACGGGACGGTCAACGAGACGATCAACGGTTTCGTACCGTTGCCGCAGGTGGACGACGGCCAGGCGTGGCGGCCCCGGCTCGGCATCATTCCCGGTGGTTCGGCCAATGTGTTCGCGCGCGCATTGGATATCAAGCCCGATCCCGTAGCGGCGACCAATCAATTGATCGACCTTCTCAAAGCCGGTGACGGGGATCGCCGTATCGGGCTGGGTATCACCGATGACCGGTGGTTCTGTTTCAGCGCCGGGGTCGGTCTCGACGCGGAGGTGTGTGCCGCCATCGATTCGGCACGCGCCAAAGGACGATCGGCGACTCCGGCGCGCTATGTCCGCACCACAGTGGCGCAGTTCTTCCGCACGAAACGGGCGCAACCGGAAGTTACCGTGCACGTTCCGGGGCGCGAGCCTGTTTCGGGCGTGCATTACGCATTCGTCACCAACACCAGTCCGTGGACGTATCTGAATGCGACACCGGTATGTACCAATCCCGGTACCAGGTTCGAATCGGGTCTCGGTGTGTTCGCCGTGCGAACCATGGCATTACTGCCTACACTTCGGCTGGCGACGCAACTGTTGTCGCCACACTCCGAGCCGAAGTCGCGGAAGCTATTTCGTGACGACGACGTCCCGTCGGTGCGCATATCGAGTGCCGAGCCGATCGGCCTGCAAATCGACGGCGACTTCATCGGCAGGCGCGACGTGGTGGATTTCACCGCTGTGCCGGATGTCCTCGATGTGGTCGCTCCACGGCCGGTATGACGTGGCGCATCCGGGAAATAAATCCCGTTTGTGCTGCGGAAACCGGCGTAGGCGAGTAAAAAGGACTGCGGCAGGTCTCCTCGTGGGGCCTTCAGTGCGTGAGCTTCCCCACGGTGCGTCGGATACCTATTGACATCTACGGTGTTCGTGAAAGCATTCACAAGCAACCGTGCGGAAACATTCAGTTCGCACAAGTGAACGATCCAGCAACCGATCGGCGCCCTGTGGCGCCCTACAAAGGAGCAGAAGGAATGGACTGGCGCCATAAGGCCATCTGTCGCGATGAGGACCCTGAACTGTTTTTCCCGGTGGGCAACAGTGGTCCTGCGCTCGCGCAGATTGCCGATGCCAAGCTGGTCTGCGCCCGCTGCCCCGTTACCGCCGAATGCCTGTCCTGGGCTCTGGGTTCCGGGCAGGACGCCGGTGTATGGGGCGGTATGAGCGAAGACGAGCGGCGCGCGCTCAAGCGTCGCAATGCGCGCACCCGCACTCGTACGGCTGTCTGAGAACGCGGGGAAGCGACTACCGGACCATTCCCAGCCCGGCCCGGGGAGTCGTGGATTGCCCGGCACCAGTGAATCTGGTGCCGGGCCGTACTTTATTCAGAGCCGCCGGCCGGGGAACAATCCGCAATTTGCCGGAAAGACACCCGAGAAATAACCGGCGTTTCAGACCATGGCCGATCAGCGGTATGCATAATTGAAACCGGCGAGTTTCCGTCGGGTATCAGCGTGCCGCCCGACGCCCCAACGGCACCCGCAGTACCGCATCCGTTCCGATATCGGTACCCGGGTGTAATCCGATGGATCCGCCCAGTTCCGCGGTGACCAGGGTGCGCACGATCTGCAGTCCCAGACTGTCCGACGACTCCAGGCTGAAATCGGCCGGCAGCCCGCGTCCGTCATCGCTGATGATCACATCCAGCCAGCGCGCCGAACGTTCCGCACGAATGGTCACCGTCCCGTTCTGGCCGCCGTCGAAGGCATGTTCGATGGCGTTCTGCACGAGTTCGGTCAGCACCATCACCAGCGGTGTGGCGCGTTCGGCCGAGAAAACTCCCAGCGAACCCGCCCGGCGCACGGTGATCCGGGCGGTGTGCACGGTCGCGACATCGGCCATGATCGGCAGCAACCGGTCCACGACCTCGTCCAGATCGACCTCCTCGTCCACCGACATGGACAGCATCTCGTGTACCGAGGCGATGGAGGTGACCCGCCGCACCGATTCGGTGAGCGCCACCCGCGCCTCGTCGTTCTCGGTACGCCGCGCCTGCAACCGCAGCAGCGCCGCCACCGTCTGCAGGTTGTTCTTCACCCGGTGATGGATTTCCCGGATGGTGGCATCCTTGCTGAGCAGCGCGCGGTCACGCCGTTTGACCTCGGTGACATCCCGCACCAGCACCGCGGCCCCGGCCAGCTCACCGTGCGGGCGCAGCACCAGGGTGCGCAACAGTACGGTCGCCCCACGTGCCTCGACCTCCATCCGCCTCCCCGTGCGTCCGGCGAGCGCGGCCTGGATATCGCCCACTACTTCCTGCGCGTCGAACGGGTCGGTGATCAGTGATCGGGTGGTGGTCGCCAGATCCTGCCCCGCCAGATCGGCCTGTAAACCCATGCGGTGGTACGCCGACAGGGCGTTCGGGCTGGCATAGGTGACGATGCCGTCGGTATCGAGGCGGATGAACCCGTCCCCGGCCCGCGGGCTGGAATGGGTGGCAGCACGGTCTTCGGTGGTCGGAAAGGTCCCGTCGGCCATCATCTGGCACAGATCATCGGCACAGGCGACATAGGCGATCTCCAGGCCGCTGCGCACCCGGGAACGCTGCCGGTCGGTATCGCGGCTCAGCACCGCGATGACATCGTCACCGCAACGCACCGGGATCGCCTCGCGGATCGCCTGCACCGGGTACGGGTGATACACCCCCGTCGCTTCCCCTTCGGTATCCGTACGCACGATCTCCCCACTGATCAGCGCATCGAAAACCTGCGAGTGATCCGCGCGGCGCGCCACCGAGCCGACCAGGTCCCCCAGGTGGACGGTCGGCGCGGTTGTGGGCCGGCACTGCGCGACGCACACTATATCGGCGCCATCCTGGACGGGCCCCGCCCCGACCCACAGCAGCAGATCGGCGAACGACAGGTCGGCGAGCAACTGCCAGTCCCCCACGACGCGCTGCAGATGATCCACCGCCACCCCGGGGAGATCGGTGTGTTCGGCCAGCAGATCACTCAGTGTCGACATGAGCCAATTCTGGCGTGCCCGCCGCGTACGGAGTTGCGGCCCCCGCCGATCCACTCCGTCACGGCTGCCATCGGTGAATTTGCCCGCGCGATGGGCGACCGATGTCTCATGCGATGGATGGACCGTCATTCGATCGGGAGAGCCTGCCCGGTGATCCGGAGGCGGCACCCGGCGGTGATGAGGAACTGGACGGTCATGGACGCGGCGGCGCAGCCGAACCCGCAACGCGCGAGCAACCGCGGACCGCTCCCCGTCTCTGCGGTGGCGCGGTGCGGCAAGATCACTTACGCCTGCATACCGTTCGAACGCATCGACTGGTCCCCGTTCGACTTCCTCGCCATCGAACTCATCCGCTCCGCCGAAGTCGCCGACCAGTTCCGGGCGGGCGTCCGCGGCCTCGTCGCGCAGGGAAAACCGGTGGCCGTCACCGGCTCCGGCACAGCCACCTGGCGCGGTGCCGGTGAGGTGGCGCCGCGGAGTATGGAAATCGTCGAATACGACGAATACGGCGACCCCGTCCGCCTGACCGGGGACTACGTCCGAGACGAGGCCGGCCAGGCGGCCTACCTGCGTGAACTTTTGGATATCTTCGATTCCGAAGGCGTCGACAGCACCTTCGTATTCCTCTTCGCGCTGTACAACTATCCCCACCGCACGACCGGCGACCCGCGCGACGACCTCGACCTCGCCGGCCTGGGCATCGTCAAGGTCCTACCGGACAGTCGAGGCCGGACCTACCCGGATATGCCCTGGGAACCCAAGGAGGCCTTCGCCGCGGTCGCCGGGCACTACCGCGACGTATAGCCCCCCGGCACCGGGTGAAATCAATCGATCACGGCGATCAGGTCGCCCGCCTGGAGGACCTGGCCGGGTTCGACGGCGACGGAGGCAACCGAACCACCGACCTCGGCGAGCACCGGAATCTCCATCTTCATGGATTCCAACAGCACCAGTGTCTGGTCCGTGGCGACCCGGTCGCCTACCGTGACCTCGACGGTGAGCACCGTGGACACCATTTCCGCCCGCACTTCTTCGGCCATGACACCTCGTTCGTCCGCTTCGTTCCGGTATCGGGTTACGTGCCCCGATGTACCGCCGTCGGTACAGCCAATCACACGTGAAACAATGGCCGGGATCAGTATCTACTCCCCGCAGTCGCGGGAAATGTCCCCAGGAGGGAGCTACCTATGGGTAAGCGTGGCCGCAAGAAGCGCAGCCGTAAGGGCAACGCCGCCAATCACGGCAAACGTCCCAACGCCTGAGCCGCCGGCACAGGTACGGAATGTAGGAAAACCCGCACTCCCGAGGAGTGCGGGTTTTCTCGTGGACGGGGCCTCGGCCTATTCGGCGGGAGTCTCCTCGGTGGTGATCGTCACCGAGCGGCTGCGGATCTCCACCATCAGGCGCTCACGCAGCGAATCCGGGGCCTTGTCGCCGCCGCATTTGCGGCTGAGCAGGCTCTTGATCTTCTCTTCGATACCGTAGGCCTCGATACAGGGCGCGCAGTGGTCCATATGGTGCTGCAGCCGTTCGCGGGTGCGGTCGTCACACTCACCATCGAGCATCAACCAGACATCGGCCAGTACCGCCGTGCAGTCGAGCTCCATATCGGGATCGTGCTCGGTGCTCACTGCTTGACCTCCTGGCGCACCTCGGTGGACTCGGCGGTGCGGTTGAACCCGCGTTCACGCGCAACATCGCCGAGTAGACCCTTCAGCTGTTTCCGGCCGCGGTGCAGCCGGGACATCACCGTACCGATAGGTGTGCCCATGATGTCGGCGATTTCCTTGTACGGGAAACCTTCGACATCGGCGTAGTACACCGCCATCCGGAATTCCTCCGGTAGCTGGATGAGGGCAGCTTTGATGTCGTCGTCCGGGAGCGCGTCGAGGGCCTCGACCTCCGCCGAACGCAGACCGGTCGAACTGTGCTCCGCGGTGGCCGCGAGCTGCCAGTCGGTGATTTCGTCGGTCGGATACTGCGCGGGCTGGCGCTGTTTCTTCCGGTAGGAATTGATGTAGGTGTTGGTGAGGATCCGGTACAACCAGGCCCGCAGGTTGGTGCCTTCTTTGAAGGATTTGAAACCGGCATAGGCCTTGACATAGGTCTCCTGGACCAAGTCCTCGGCATCGGCGGGGTTACGCGTCATCCGCAGCGCGGCACCGTAGAGCTGGTCCAGCATGGGTAGCGCGTCCCGCTCGAACCGCCGGTCCAGTTCGGCGCCGGTTTCCGGCTGTTCGGCAGGCCGCTCGTCGGCGCCGGTTCCGGTCGCCACGTCGTCCTCGCTCGTCACACGTGTCCCTTCGATAGGTTCACCAGCCAAATCTACCGGGAGTGTGAAGTCGGAGAAGAACCGCGTGCGCGCCGGGGCCGGATCCGCAGTCATCGGGCGTTGTTCGACAAGAACGGGCACCGTCGCTCCTTCGCTCTAACGGGTTGGGCACCGGTGGCCGGGAAGGCCCGCCCGATGCGCTGTATCTGCCGCGTACAACCCGCACCGGTCGCCAAGTGTTCCCGGGGTTAAGGTGCTGGCCATGGCAGCAGGCGCCACACCGGCGATCCGCGCGTTGCTTGCGGACGGGGCCGGACATACCGTGCACAGTTACGACCACGACCCGCGTAACGACTCCTACGGCACCGAAGCAGTCGACGTGCTGCACGCGCGGCTCGGGACAGCGGCCGGGCAGGTCTTCAAGACTCTGGTTCTGGAGCTGTCCACCGGATCGCTCGCGGTAGCGGTGCTCCCGGTCCCGCAGACTTTGTCGTTGAAGGCAGCGGCCGCCGCGCTCGGGGCCCCGAAGGCGACGATGGCCGACCGGGCGAAGGCCGAACGCGCCACCGGCTATGTGCTCGGCGGGATCTCACCACTGGGGCAGCGCCGCCGCCACCCGACCGTGGTCGATGCCTCGGCGCTGAATTGGGAGACCGTGTTCTGCAGCGCGGGTAAGCGCGGAGTGGAGATCGAAGTCGCGCCCGCGGATCTGATCCGGTTGGCCGGCGCGGTCACCGCACCGGTCACTGCCTGAACGCTCTAGACCGGACAGCGTCGTCGCGGCCGGCCCGGATACGCCCGCCGGCGGGCCGGAAGGTGATCGACCGGTTCGAGTGGGCACGGAGTACGAGGAACACACTTTCGATCGCGAAGCGGCAGGTCAACCGAGCAGAACAGCACAGGCGAACCCATCGCTCGACGACCGGGACGGAGCCGCCGCTGGTGTGATCCGCGACATGTCCGCATCACTGTTTGCTGCCCCGTAGCAGGCCCCCCGCTGCCGGGTGCCGATCTGCCGCATTCCCCCGATTCGCGCGCAGTGCCGATCGACTGACAGGATCGGCAACGCAGTGCGGTCGAGGCGGGTGGGTTCACCAGGTGGATCGCCGACCTGTCCTTCGAACGAAGATACGTGGTTGAAAGGAACACCGGGATTGACGACGGACGCGCGAGCTGAACTGGAGAAGTTCCTCCTGGGAGACCGGTTCGCCTGTCTGGCGGGCCGCTCCGCCTGGCGCAGAGGCGGTATCACCCACCGCCATTACGACGTAATGGGTGGCGAGGATTCGGCTCGGTTGATGGCACTCGATCTTGCCGAATACGTCGGCGACGCGGACTGGAATCCGCGGAAGTTCACCAGCTTCATCGCCACCTTCGAGCAGCCTCGCGGGGTGGACGAGCTGCGTTTCGAGGAGCTGCTGTGGGAGCACCTACAGCTGCTGCACGAGGCGGAAGCGGATACGTACGCGTGGGCGCCCGGGTATTCGTCCGATCCGCAATCCGGCGAGTTCGGATACAGCGTGGCGGGCCACCCGTTCTTCGTTATCGGGCTGCACGAGACGCATCGGCGGCTGGGCCGCCGGCCACCGTTTCCGATGCTGGCGTTCAACTCCCATGAACAGTTCGGGCTGATCAAAGCGGCCGGTATGTGGGACCGCCTGGCGGAGAAGATCCGCAAGCAGGACATCACGCTGCAGGGCGATATCAACCCCAACCTGCTGGAGTACGAACAGCTCTCCGAAGCGCGCCGTTATTCCGGCCGCCCCAAACCCGCCGATTGGCAATGCCCGTTCGCGGCCCGCCCCACGTCGGAGGATCGCGAACTGGCCGGGGTCCCGGGGAACTGATCTGCCCGCCTCGGGAAAGCGCGGCGCATCGGCCTCGTCGCCGACCGCTGCGCCGCGCGTGCTCCCGGCTGCGGGCGCACACACTTCGAAACCGGGCAACTCGCCCGCGCACCGCGCGGGAATCCGCTGGTAGCGCGCCCTTGTATGCGTTACTTGTGGGCGAGGAGTTGGACCGACCCGAGGATGTGATGCGATATGTCCCCGCGCAAACCCCTGCGCACCGTGTTCGTCGCCGTCTCCGCGGCCGCGGCGCTGACCGTTGCCCCCGCCCTGCTGACGACCTCGCTCGCGGCACCGGCCGCGTATGCGGCGCCGAGCGAGTATCCGCTCGGCGGCGAGAAGGGTTCCACCGACGACGGTGAATCGGAGAACGGGCCGGCCGAACGTGCGGAAAAGGCGGGCGGCGGAATTCTCTCCGAAACCATCGACCTCAGCGCCGACCTGCTCAAATGCGGTCTGAGTATCGCGACCCCGGCAGTCAGCTGCCCGCTGGGTAGCTGACGGTGCAGGTGCTTCCGGGGTGGTTCGCATGCCCCGGAAGCACCCGTTTCACAGCAGTGTCGGCTGTTCGGCGGTGCCGTCGGCCGGGGCCAGTAGTTCCGGGCCGTTGTTCTTCACACTGTTCACCAGTGGCGGCACAGGGCGTGCCGTGATCTGTGCGACCAGTTCGTCACGGGGGGATTCGAGGAGTTCGGCGGGGGCAGGGTGGTCGGGATCCAGCCAGGCTGCCCAGTGTTCCTGCGGCATGGGAAGCGGCATGCGGTCGTGGATACGGGTGAGATCCCCGATCGCGTCGGTGGTGAGGATGGTGCACGACAGCAGCGGCCGCGGATCGTCGAGGGTGCGGTCGCGCCAGACCGACCACAGACCCGCCATGTAGAGCCGCGAACCGTCGGCCCGTGACATGAAGTACGGATGTTTGATCACCTTCGGTTTCTTACCGCGCCCCGGCCCGGCGGGATCGGGTTCGACCAGCCATTCGTACCAGCCGTCCATGGGGACCAGGCAGCGGCGGTATTTCACCGCGTCCCGGAACGACGGCAGGCTCGCTGCTTTATCGGCACGGGCGTTGAACAGCGGTTTTCCTTTGACGGGGACGCCGGGTTCGGCAGCTTTGGTCCAGTGCGGGATCAGGCCCCAGCGCATCCGGCGGATCCGGCGGTGTACGTCGTCGCCGCGGTCGTCGTGATCGTGCCGGTCGACCACGGTGAGGATCTGGGTGGTGGGGGCGACGTTGTAGTTCGCCCACTGCCGCCGGTCGGGGCCGGCACCGGATTCGGCCGCGCCCGATTCGCCGGTGCTCCCCGCACGGATATCGGACGGGGCGGGTCCGGTTTCGTCGATGGCGTCCAACTCCGCGGCGAGGCGCCCGGGATTCGTCGTCGTCGCATAACGTCCGCACATACTCCGATGGTCGCACTGAATACCGACAGATCGAGACAATTGCGACCCGGAGGACGACAATGGGGCTGGTACTGGGTGACGTGTTGAGAGTTATGTCTTAGCATTCTCTCAACGGGGACGTGGCGGTCACAGGCTGCACCGTCCGCGCGCGCAGCTACCGCCCTACTTCCCGCAGAGGAGACCCTGTGACAACCACAGAAAAAGCCGCCGAGAAAGACTCGGTGCTCACTTCGGTCGATCCGGCCACCGGCGCGACGCTGGCCACGTATCCGATCGCGGATGACGCGGCGGTCGCCGAAGCCGTCGCCAAGGCCCGCGCCGCCACCGGCGTCTGGGCAGATCTCGGATTCGACGGTCGCAAAAAAGCACTGCTGCGCTGGTCCAGCCGGCTGGTCGCCAAATCCGATGAGTTCTGTGCCCTCATCCATGCCGAGAACGGCAAACCGGTAGACGACGCCTTCCTGGAGCTCATGCTGGCGCTCGAGCACATCTCCTGGGCGGCCAAGCACGCCAAGAAGAAGCTGTCGCCGCAGAAAGTCCCCTCGGGTCCGATGATGGCCAATTTCGCCGCCCGGATCGAATACCGGCCGCTGGGCGTCGTCGGTGTGATCGGCCCGTGGAACTATCCGGTGTACACCCCGAACGGGTCCATCGCCTACGCCCTCGCCGCGGGTAATACCGTGGTGTTCAAGCCGTCCGAATTCTCCACGGGTATCGGCAATTTCGTTGCCGAAGCCTTTTCCGAGGCCAACCCGGAGCTGCCCGAGGGCGTCTTCGTCGCGATCAACGGTTTCGGGGCCACCGGCGCCGCGCTGGTGAAATCGGATGTCGACAAGATCGCGTTCACCGGTTCGGCCGCCACCGGCCGCAAGATCATGGCCTCGGCCGCCGAGAACCTCACCCCGGTACTGCTGGAATGTGGCGGTAAAGATCCGGTGATCGTCGCCGCGGACGCCGATGTGAAGGCCGCCGCCGACGCCGTGGCCTGGGGCGCCACCTCCAACAGCGGCCAGACCTGTGCGGGCGTGGAACGCGTCTACGTGGACAAATCGGTGAAGGACCAGTTCCTCGCCGAACTGACCCGGATCCTGAAGGACGTCAAGCCCGGTTCCGAAGACGGCGCCGCCTACGGCCCCATGACGATGCCGAGCCAGATCGATATCGTCAAGCGGCATATCGAGGCGGCACTGGCCAGCGGCGGCAAGGCCCTGCTGGGTGGTCCGGAATCGGTGAAGGGGCCGTTCATCGAACCGGTCGTCCTGGTCGATGTGGACGAGAACTCCGCCGCGGTCAAGGAAGAAACCTTCGGGCCGACCGTCACCGTCACCACGGTCGACAACATCGACCAGGCCATCGAACTGGCGAACAACACCACCTTCGGCCTGGCCTCGGCCGTGTACTCGAAGAACAACGGCCTCGAGATCGCCCGCCGCCTGAAAGTCGGCGCGACCTCGGTGAACTCGGTACTCGGTTTCGCCGCCATCCCCGGCCTGCCCTTCGGCGGCAGCGCCGATTCCGGGATCGGCCGCATCCACGGCGAACCGGGCCTGCGCGAGTTCGTCCGCCCGCATTCGATCGCGGTCCAGCGGTTCGCGATCCCGGGTATGGCGCTGATGAGCTACAGCCGCACCCCGGCGAATATGAAGATGCTGCGCAAGATGGTGCCGCTACTGCACGGCCGCAACAAGTGATAGTCCGGCACAGATGAACAGGCGGCCGGTGGTGCTCGGCGACACACTCGGGAGCACCACCGGCACGCATGCCGGGCCGATGCGCCAAGATGGTGCAGTGAGTTTCTGGCCAGCGCCCCATGTCGACGCCCCCGTGCAGGCGACCGTCACCCTGCCCGGCTCCAAATCGATCACGAACAGAGCGCTGGTCCTGGCCGCGCTCGCCGACGGTCCGTCCACCATCACCGGGGCGCTACGCAGCCGCGATACCGGACTGATGATCGATGCCCTGCGTGCGCTCGGCACCCAGATCATCGGCGACGCCGATACCCTCGCCGTCACTCCCGGCCCGCTCCGCGGCGACCGGGTCGATTGCGGACTGGCGGGTACGGTGATGCGTTTCGTGCCCCCGGTGGCCACGCTGGCGACCGGGGACAGTTCTTTCGACGGCGATATCGCCGCCCGCGTCCGGCCACTGCGCACCATTCTCGACGCCCTGCGCGGACTCGGCGCGACGATCGAGGGCGATGCCCTGCCGTTCACCGTGGGCGGTAACGGTGCGCTGCGCGGCGGCACCGTCACCATCGATGCCTCCGGTTCCTCGCAGTTCGTCTCCGGCCTGCTGCTCTCGGCCGCTCGTTTCGACGAGGGCGTGGTGGTCCGGCACTCCGGTGGCGCCCTGCCGTCCATGCCGCATATCGAGATGACGGTGGAAATGCTTCGCCGCGCCGATGTGACGGTAGAGGCGCCGGCCGACAGCCGCGCCGAACAGGTCTGGACGGTCGCGCCGGGCGAAATCCGCGCGGTCGATTGGAAGGTCGAACCCGATCTGTCCAACGCCACCCCGTTCCTGGCGGCCGCCGCGGTCACCGGCGGGCAGGTACGCATCCCGCACTGGCCGCGCCTGACCACCCAGGCCGGCGATGTGATCCGGGAGATCCTGGTGCGGATGGGCGCCGAAGCCGGTTTCTCCGACGGCGCACTCACCGTGACCGGCCCCGACCGGCTCGCCGGTATCGATATCGACCTGCACGATGTGGGCGAACTGACGCCCACGGTCGCCGCGCTGGCCGCGCTCGCGGATTCGGAATCACGGCTGCGCGGTATCGCGCATCTGCGCGGCCACGAAACCGATCGGCTCGCCGCCCTGTCCACCGAGATCAACCGGCTCGGCGGTCAGGTCACCGAGACCGAGGACGGGCTGGCGATCACTCCGGCTCCGCTGCGCGGCGGCCGCTGGCATTCCTATGCCGATCACCGGATGGCCACGGCCGGTGCAATTCTCGGCCTCGCCGTACCCGGTGTGGAGATCGAGGATATCGGCACGACCGCCAAAACCCTGCCCGATTTCGTCAGCCTGTGGGAGTCCATGCTCGACCCGGAATCGGCCGCACCGGGAGCGGCCCACTGAGCCGCCGCGGCCGCAGCAGCGCCTCCTACGACGAATCCGATGTGCGGGTGCGTCCGGGGCGGCGCAGTTCGCGTCCGCGCACCAAAACCCGTCCGGAGCATCTCGATGCGCAGCCCGCGATGGTGGTGTCGGTGGACCGGGGGCGCTGGGGTTGTGTACTGGACGGCGATCCGGCGCGGCCGCTGGTCGCGATGCGCGCCCGGGAGTTGGGCCGGACACCGATCGTGGTGGGCGATGAAGTGGATGTGGTCGGCGATCTCTCCGGCCGGCCGGATACCCTCGCGCGGATCGTTCGGGTCGCCGAGCGGCGCACCGTATTACGCCGGACGGCCGACGATACCGACCCGTTCGAACGGGTGGTCGTCGGTAATGCCGAACAGTTGTTCATCGTGGTGGCGCTGGCCGATCCGCCGCCGCGGACCGGTTTCGTGGAACGTGCGATGGTCGCCGCTTTCGCCGGCGGCCTGACCCCGGTGCTGTGCCTGACCAAACACGATCTGGCCGCGGATTCGCAGTTCGCCGGCGATTTCGCCGATCTCGACCTGACCATTGTCTACGCGGGTGTCGACGACCCCCTCGACACCACCCTGGAATTACTCGCCGGCCGCCTGACCTGCTTCCTCGGGCATTCGGGAGTCGGGAAATCCACCCTGGTGAACAGGTTGGTTCCGGATGCGGCGCGGGCGGTCGGGGAGGTTTCCGGCGTCGGCAAGGGTAAGCACACCTCCACGCAGTCGGTCGCACTGGCGCTGCCGGACGGCGGCTGGGTGATCGACACCCCGGGTGTGCGCTCGTTCGGTCTCGCCCATATCACCCCGAACGATGTGCTCGCCGCGTTCACCGATCTCGCCGCCGCGATCGAGGACTGCCCGCGTGGGTGCACCCATCTCGGGCCGCCCGCCGATCCGGAATGCGCCCTCGACGAACTCCCGGACAAGGCGCGCCGGGTGGCCGCGATCCGCCGGCTGCTGGTCGCGCTGAATTCGAACGAATCCTGGTGAAAACGGTCCGCCGCAATACTTCTCGCGGTGGATCGGTCAGCGTTTCGGCTTCCCGGATTTCGGCTTCTTGGGCGGTAACGACCGAGCGAACCGGACGCCACGGTCCACCCATTCCGTGAGGTCGGGGTCGCCGGCGACAGCGTCGGGGCTCACCTGCAGCCAACCGTCCAGTTCCCGGCCCTGCATCACCATCGGCGCCACCGAGATATCGTCGACCAGCACGGCTGCCGCCTCCGGCGCCATGCGGATCATCAATCCGCCACCGCCCAGCACCACGACCCCCATATGCCCGCCGAACAAGAAGGCGAGCCCGCCGAACATCTTGCGTTCGGAAGTATCGGCCGCGGCGCCCACCACGTCCCGAATCCGCTCCGCCAGTTCTTCGTCGTATGCCATGGGGTCAGTGTGCGCGTCCCGGCCGACAGATCCACCCGGAACGAGCGGACACTGACGCCTTTGTTATGCTTCAAACATAACAAAGGAGTTCCCGTGACAAGACCCAGCTCGCTCCGGCTCTGCATACTGGCCGGGCTCCCGCCCATCCTGTTCGCCGTCCCCAACCTCGTCCTGCTGGCCACCGCGGCCGACAATCTGCCCGATCCGCTGGCCACCCACTTCGCCGCCGGCGGTGCCGACGGTTTCACCGGACGGGTCGCCACCATGGGTATCGCCGCTGCCCTGGCCGTCGGCTTCGGTGCACTGTTCGCCGCGATGCTGGTGGCCGCCAACCGGAAGGGCGCACCGGCACGCCGGCCGGATACCACCCTCGATCCCAACCGTTTGCTCGTCTCGAGTTCCTGGGGAGTCGGCGCACTGCTCGGCGTCCTCCTGTTCGCGGGCACCCGCGCCAACCTCGGCCTGACCGACCCCGCACAGGCCACCCTGCCCGCCTGGATGTTCCCGGTGGCGGCGGTGATCGCGTTGGTGTTCGGCGCCGTGGGCTGGCTCATCGCGCCGGCCAGCCCGGTGGCCGAGAATGTGCCCGCCCCCGCCGAACCCCTTGCCATCGGACGCACGGAACGAGTGAGCTGGTCGCGGCGGGCGACCTCGCCGTGGATGCTGCTGGCCGGTGTCTCGTCGGTACTGATCGGGGTGGCGGTCGGATTCGCCGTACACCCCGGTGCAGGTGTGATCGCGGTACTCGCCGGGGTGCTGGTGGGACAACTCGCGCTCGTGCGGGTCGTCGTCGATCAGCGCGGGCTCACCGTGGGAACCGGTCTGCTGGGCTGGCCCCGGTGGCGATTGGCGCCGGCCGAAATCTCCGAGGTCACCGCCACCGATATCTCGCCCGCCCACTACGGCGGCTACGGAATCCGGTTGACCCCGGGCGCCACCGCGGTGGTGTTGCGCGGCGGCCCGGGCATCGTGGTGACCCGCCGCTCGGGCCGGCAGTTCGCGGTCTCGGTGGACGACGCCGAAACGGGCGCCGGGGTTCTGGCGGGTGTCGTACAGAGGGCCGCGTGACGGTGCTGATCCGTGTCGATCCGGCGCGTCCGGAACCCCTGGCCGACCAGATCGCGGCTTGCGTACGCAGGGCCATCGCCGACGGTGAAGCGCACGCGGGCGAGCGCCTGCCCGGCGCCCGCGACCTGGCCGCCTCGCTGGATGTCAGCATCCACACGGTGCTGGCCGGATATCAGCGGCTCCGCGACGAAGGCCTGATCGAACTACGCCGCGGCCGGGGCGCGACGATCCGCGCCGGCGCCCCGGCGGGCCGGGCCGCCGTTGTGGACCTCGCCGGACAGCTCGTCGCCGCCGCCCGCAAGATGGGCCTGGACGAGAACGAACTCATCGAGCTCGTCCGCGCCGCCGCCACCCGCTGATCCCCGAACAGCATCTACAGCGCCACGCGCCAGCGCGACAGCCGGCGTTCGATGAATACGAGTACCGCGTTGAAGACCAGCCCGACCAGCGCGATGGCGATGATCCCGGCGTACATATCGGGGATCTGGAAATTGAGCTGGGCGGCCGTGATCAGATAGCCCAGCCCGGCCTTGGCACCGACCATCTCCGCCGCGATCAGTACCAGGATCGAGGATGCCGCGGCCATCCGCAGGCCCGTGAAGATGGTCGGTACCGCGGCGGGCAGCACCACCTTGTACACGATCGCGAATTGGGAGAATCCCAGCGAACGAGCCGATTTCACCAGCAGTGGTTCCACCGTGCGAACCCCGGAGATGGTGTTCAGCAGAACCGGGAAAGCGCAGGCGTAGATCACCAGCGCGACCTTGGACGTTTCACCGATACCGAGGACGAGGACGAATACCGGCAGCAGCGCCAGTGCCGCGGTATTGCGGAACAACTCCAGAACCGGGTTGAGGAAGTCGGCCACCGGCCGGTACCAGGCGATCGCGACCCCCAACGGCACCGCGAACGCGACCGCGATCACGAAACCGGTCAGTGCCCGGGTCAGGCTCGTCGATATGTGCTCCCACAGCTGACCGTTCGCGATCAGCTCGAAAAAGGTCTGAGCGACCTCGGTGAACGGCGGTAGGAACACCTCGTCGACGAGGCCCGCCCGGGGCGCCACCTCCCACACCGCGAGGAAGGTCAGGATCGCCACCGAAGGTTTCACCACCCGCCACGCCACCGCCGCCGTGCGCCGCCCCCATCGCGGTACACGGCGTGCGGCTGCCTCGGGCCGGGCTTCGGAGTATTGGGATCCGGGGGCCGGCACGCTGTCGAGAGTGCCGGTGACGAGTGCACTAGACATGCTGAACCTCTTCCGTGGTCGAAATAGCGGCGAGTTCGAGTGAGCGGGCGCGTTCGACCTCGTCGTGCAGCAGAGACCAGATCCGGTGGCGCAGTTCCCGGAATTCGGCGCCGGACCGGATATCGGCTGCCGTGCGGTCGATATCGATATCGACCACCGTCTTCACCCGGCCGGGCCGGGACGTGAGCACGGCGACCCGCTGCCCCAGGTAGATCGCCTCGTCGATGCCGTGGGTGATGAACAGGATCGTTTTACCCGTGCGTTCCCAGATGCGCAGCAGTTCGTCCTGCAGCGATTCGCGGGTTTGTGCGTCGAGCGCGGCGAACGGTTCGTCCATCAGCAGAACCTCGGGGTCGTAGGCCAGGCTGCGCGCGATCGCGACCCGCTGCTTCATCCCACCGGACAGTTCGTGCGGATACCGGTCGGCGAACCCGGCCAGCCCGACCAGTTCGAGATAGTGTTCGGCGCGTTCCCGGCGTTCGGCACGCGGGACGCCCTTGGCTTCCAGCCCGAATTCGATATTGCGGCGCGCCGATCGCCACGGCAGTAATGCGTACTGCTGGAACACGATTCCGCGATCGAGGCCGGGTCCGGTGATCGGGGTGCCGTCGAGCAGGATCTGTCCCGAGGTCGGGGTGCTCAGTCCACCGAGCAGATCGAGCAGTGTGGATTTTCCGCAACCACTGGGACCGACGAGGACGAGGAACTCACCGGCGGCCAGGTCCAGGGTGATGTCCTGAACCGCGCTCAGTTCGGCCTTACGGCCCCGGATCGGGAAACTCTTGCTGACCTGGTTCAGGCGGAGTTTGGGTGTGCTGGTCATTTTTCACCGGCCGATACTTGTCCGTCGGGTCCGCCGTCGGCGGGGTAGGTGCCGTTGGCGTATGGGTTGTACTCGTTGGTGTAGAGGTCGCCAGCGGCCGGCGCACCGTCGTCGAGTTCGCCGTTACGCACCAGCCAGTCGATCCAGACCTGCAGTTCGCGTTCCGCGATGACCGCGCCCGGCGCCGGGATACCGGAACTACGCCAGAACTGCACGGTGTCCGCGCTTTCCGCGCGGCCGCGGGCGGCGATGATATCGGCGAAGCGCGCGATCACTTCCTCCTGCGGCCGCGTCTGCGTCCAGCGGACCGCGCGCGCCGTACCCTGGACGAAATCGCGCACTACCTCTGGATCGGCGGCGATGAAATCGTCACGCATGACATAGGTTCCGTAGCTGAAGGCACCGAACAGGTCGCGGTCGGTGAACAGCGCGCGCAGACCGCCGCGTTCGAGCGCTGTCTCCCGGTAGACGGTGTTCAGCGTCGCGACATCGATCTGTCCCTCGCGTAGTGCCTGTTCGGTGTTCACGGGGGGCACCACGGTCAGCTGGACGCTGTCGATCTCCTCCGGCGTCAGCCCCTGCTGCGCGAGCCATTCCCGGGTGAGGAATTCGTGATGTGCGCCGAGCGTATTCATCCCGACCTTCTTGCCGATGAGGTCGCGCGCCGACCTGATCGGACTGTCCTCGAGTACGTAGTACCCGGTGTATTCGGCAGCATCCGCGCCGTAGGAGCTGAGGATCGAGGTGATCGGCGCGCCGGCGGTATCGAGTTTCACGACCGCGCCGTTGAACGCGGACCCGAACTCGATCTGCCCCGTGGCGACGGACTGGATGTCCTGCGGGCCGCTGGTGGTGTCCCCGACCCACTCCAGCTGCACATTCTCGTAGTAGCCGAGGTCCGCGGCGAGTTCGTGGAAGCCCACCTTTCCCGACCAGCCCTGATATCGCAGGATCGTTTTACCGTCGGCGGTCCTGGCCACCTCGCCGCCGGCTCCACAGGCGCACAGCAGCAACAACACGGCGGCGGCCAGTGCGGTCACCGCCGAGCCGGGTAGCCGACGGTGCACTCGGGGTTTCAGGCGTCCTGGCATGGCTTCATTCCTCGGTCGGTGATTCGGCTGCCTGCCATAGTGCGGCGGCGGATACGAACGCTGAACCGTTTGCGTCAGCGCGAATCCAACCCGGCAGTCCGAGGGGCGTCGGGCCACCTCGATACGACACAGGAGCAAGGACCCCGCCGGGTCATCGCGCCGAATTTCCCTGTGCGCCATGGGAAGTTCAATGTCATGCGGTGTAATCCCGAGGCGTGTCCGGCGTGCGCCATACCCGTGAAGCGTGCCGTACCGGGTGCGGGTTGCGAAGGGAAGGTCAGTTCCGATGGTTCAAGAGCCGGGCACCTGGGCCGGTCTGAAACATGACGCGTCCCAGAATTTGCTGTATTTCGATCCGGCCGCCGCGGTCACCGGGGCGGACGCCGCCGGGCGGATGATCGAACAGATGATGGCCATGAAGGCTGCGATCAGCGATTACGGCATGGACAGCGTTATCGACTTCACCGGCGGCGTGCTGGGCTCGAGTAGGGAGCTCGCCGAGATCTACATCCAGCGGGCCGAGCGGCTGAAGGTCGTCCTACAGGACCACATCAATATCGGCACCGAGATGGCCAATGCGTTCATCCAGGCCGGGCTGTACTACAAGCGGGTCGAGGAAGAGAACTCGGATGCGCTCGACAAGCTGAACGACTACAAGGTGCCGACCGAATCATCGGCGGAGGTGGCGCTGACCCACTCCAGATTCGGCGATCTCGATCTACCCGAGGGGGAAAAGCGCGATGCGGGCAACGCGGGTACCGAGGACGACTTCCGGTACACCGATGCCTACGACGTACCGGATGAACTGCACGACTATGTCGGCCGGCAGGAGTCGATCTCGCCGGAAGCTGTCGGGCTGGAGAACAGCGCGTCACTCGGTATGCGGGAATTCCGGGGCCTCGCGGACAAAACCGGGTGGGGAATATTCGGACTGGCGGGAAACTCGCAGGGCTGGTGGCGGCTGGCCGCGAATACGAGAACAGAACTGCAGAAGTTCGAGGAATCCATCGAGAGCATCCAGAACAAATGGCGCGGCGATGCCGCGAACAAGGCCCGGACAGCGACCAAGAATTACACGGACGCGATCGCCCCGCTCTGGAAATCGATGTTCTCGATGAGCGAGAACATGCACTACAGCGCGGAGTGGCTGCGACGCACCCAGATGTCGATGCCACAGCAGGACTTCGAATTCACCAGCGAATCGATCAAACAGGCAGTCCTTCAGCGGTATCGCGAGGAGTGGGAGAAGCACTACGCAGAGGGTATGAAGAATTCGCTCCGGGAGATGCCGGTGATCGAAGGGCCGATCGCCGAGCCCAAGCCGCCGCCCGATAACGACGACACCGATAACAACAACGAGAACAACAACAACGGCGGCGGCGAAAACAACGGCGGCGGCGGCGAAAACAACGGCGGCGGGGGGAGAACAACGGCGGCGGGGAGAACAACGGCGAGCAGACTCCAGAGGAAGCGTACGACGAGGGCTACGACGCCGGATACGAGAAAGGCTTCGAGGAGGGCTCCCAACAGGGCGGCGACCAAGGCCACGGCGGGGGTCAAGGCCAGGGCCAGGGCGGCGGTGAAGGCCAGGGCCAGGGCCAGGGCGGCGGTGCAGGCCAAGGCGGGGGTCAAGGCCACGGCAGCGGCCAAGGCGGCGGTGAAGAAGTACCCGAGGTGCCCAGCTACGACGAAGCCGAGTACGGCTCCGGCAACCATCCAGGCGGGGATACGCAGCAGGACCCCACAGCGGATCAGCCCGCCGGAGACACCGAGGGCACCCCGATCCCGACTCCGGTCACCGGCACCACCATGCCGAAGAACCCCACGGCAGCCGATATCCTCAGCAAACTCACCGGTATCCCCAAATCGCATCTGCCCGATGCCCTGAAGAAGATGCCGATCGCCGGCCAGGACGGCAAGGAACCGACCCTCGCCGACGCATTGTCGAAGATCACCGGGATCCCCGTGGACGAGATGCCGCAGGAACTGCAGGACACCTCGCTGGAGCACCTGTACTCGGCGGACTCACCGTATGGAGTGGACTCCACACTGTTCGGGGACACGGCAGAGAATTCCGGAGTCGAGGGCGTGGAGCCGCTGACCACCGGCGAGCTGAGGCCGACAGAGTCGGAACAGCTCTCCGCGCTGCTCGCCGGTGAACCCGGCGCGATACCGTCCGGAGACACCTCCGCGCAGAGCCAGAACGTCCTGGACCGCTTGGTGAACATGCTGACCCAAGGCATTCAGGCGTTCACCCTGAACGGCGCCGACACCATGCCCGGAATGGACCAGCTGGCCCGGATGCTCGATCCCGCTCAGCTTCAAGAGCATCTGAGCGGAATGCTGGATCCGGAGGCGACGGTGCCGGCGATGGGTGGCGGTCCGGGTGGAGCCGGCCTGCCGGTCGGGGATTCGTCGTCGCCTCTCGCTCCGTACCCCGGATCCCAGCCCAGCGGCACCGCGTTCCCCCGGGCGTCCCTGCCCACCCCGGGAGTGGAACTCGCCGGTTACTCGGCGGCACACGGCGCCTCGACGCCGGGCGCAACGCCGGGTATGCCCATGATGGGGTCGCCGGCCGCGGGTGCCGGCGCAGCCACAACACCCGGGCAGTCCGGCAACCACACCCCGGGGGAGTTCCTCACCTCCCGCGAGAACCTCGACGAGGTCTTCGACGAGACGCCGTCCAAGGTGCGGCCGGTGATCGAACAATGATCCGCACCTGGGAATTGACCGATCTGGAATTCGTCGTGCTGTGCGAGGAATTCCGGCAGGGCGGGTTACCGGACCCGTTCACGTTCACCAGCCGAACCCGGCTGGCCGCGGACTACCGCAAGGAGAAGGCCGAAACGCTGCGCGCGCTGCGCGACCGCGACGATTCCGATCTCTACGCGATGGCGGACGCCATCGCGCGCCCGGACGTCACCATCCTGGCGACGGTCTGGGACGAACAGGCCATCGAGGAACCCGCGAGCTGGATCCGTGTGCACGCCGTCCGGCAGCGGGCACGCGGATTTGTCGTGAATCAGCGTCCCGGCGAAACCGTCTGGCACAGCGGTGGTTTCGACGTAACGGCCTGCGATCCGCACGACCTCGCCGATTCGGTCCTGGCCCTGCTGCCGGAGGCCGGGGCGGGCCGGCTGCCACAGATCACGCTGATCGATTCGGAGGCACTGCCGGATGCCCGGCCGTACGTCCCGATGATCTCCGACGACGACGAACCCGAGGACGACGAGGCCTATCGCAGTGCGGCTTTCCTCGCGACACCGGCGACCGCGACCGGGACGGTCCAGGTTTTCCAGGGCCGCTCCATGTTCGGGCCGCGCGGCCGGGTCGATATGGGATTGCGCTGGCGGGATCTGCCCGACGACGGGCGCTATGTGATTCCCATGAACCAGGAGGTAGAGGTCGCGACCGGGATGGGCACCAAGCGCATGATCGAATGGACGCACGAGCAGATCGCCGAGGTGCTGTTACGCCTGGACCGGAACCTGGAACACGAGGAGTGATTCTGCCGGCGGCCGCTGGGCACGACTGATCAGGCGCGCCCGATTCACCGGGAAACAATAGACGACACCATGTTCGGGCCGTCTCGGCGGTTCTTCCCCGAAGAGCGCACAGCCCGCATCGATTCCGGTTACTATGCCCGCGCATCGATACAGTTCCACCGCGGGCGAATCGCGGGATACCGGTGTGATCTCTGGATGACCCGTCCGGAAATCTGTGTACGACAGCTGTTTCCCTACCCTGCATGTCAACGAGCACAGAAGGAACGATGTTCAAGACATTGATCATCAGCGCGGCAGCGTCCGCACTCCTGTTCGGCGGCGCCACGGCCGCCTGGGCGCATCCTCATTCCGGCGCCACCCGGCCCGACGCCTCGGGCACCACCGGTCTGCACAACCCGGCCGGCAAGGACGACTCCGTCGCCCAGCTACCCTTCACCGATCGAGAATTCCTCCGGGCCAGCGCCTTCGACGACGAGCCGCGCCCGCTACAGGACGCGGCCATCGCCCTGGCTCGCGCGCAATGTGAATACCTCGACAAATCCGGTAACAACGCGGCGAACCGCACCTATCTCGCCGAGGAGTCCCGGCCGTTCGTGGAGTATCCCTATCTCTTCCTACAGGCTGCCGTCGGTTCCTACTGCCCGCGGCATTCCGCCGGTAACTGAACGGATTTTCGTTGCGGCGCCACCGCAGCCCGGCCATGCCGAAAAACGGCGGCGCCCCCACCACTGTGGTGGGGGCGCCGCCGTTGCCGGACTCAGTTCTTACGGCGTGACTTCGGACCCTTGCCCTGTTTGGACTGCGCGCGCGCCGCCTCGCGACGCTGGCGACGCGTACCCTGCGTCCGGTCCTCGGACTCGGAACCGTATTCCTCGGCGTCGCTGTGCACCGCCGTGGCGCCACCTTCGGCCGGACCCGAATAGCTCAGCCCGCGCGGCCCCGACTGATCGATACCGCGGGCCCGCAGCGCAGGCGGGGCACCGTTGATGATCGGGAGCTTCTCGGTCGGGTACTGGCTTTCCGGCGGCGCCTGCGCACCGGACAGCCCACCGACCGGCGACCGCAGACCGCCATCGACCTGTACACCTTCGGGCTGCGGCTGCTGAACCTCGACCTGGACGTTGAACAGGATGCCGACGGCGTCCTCCTTCAACCCTTCCAGCATGTTCGCGAACATATCGAAGCCCTCGCGCTGGTATTCCACCAGCGGATCGCGCTGCGCCATGGCGCGCAGGCCGATGCCTTCCTTCAGATAATCCATCTCGTAGAGATGTTCGCGCCATTTGCGGTCCAGCACCGACAGCAGGACCTGGCGTTCCAGCGTGCGCATACTGCCCGTACCGGCCAGACCGTCGATCTCGGCCTCACGGTGGGCGTAGGCATCGTGTGCGTCGTCGAGCAGAACGTCGAGCAGGTCCTCGCGGGTGAGTTCGCCGGCCTCGCCGACCTCGGTCTCGCCGGTGAGGTCCTGATGCTTCAGGCTGATCGGATACAGGGTCTTCAGCGCACCCCACAGCTTGTCCAGATCCCAGTCCTCCACATAACCATCGGCGGTGGCGCCGTTGACATACGCGGTGATCACATCGGTGATCATGCTCTGGACCTGGCCCTCCATATCCTCGCCGCGCAGGATACGGTTGCGCTCGCTGTAGATGACGGTGCGCTGCTGGTTCATCACCTCGTCGTACTTGAGCACGTTCTTGCGGATCTCGAAGTTCTGCTGCTCGACCTGGGTCTGCGCGCTCTTGATGGCCTTGGAGACCATCTTCGCCTCGATCGGCACATCGTCGGGCAGGTTGAGCCGGGTCATGATCGATTCGAGGGCCGCGCCGTTGAACCGCCGCATCAGCTCGTCACCGAGCGACAGGTAGAACCGTGACTCGCCCGGGTCACCCTGACGGCCGGACCGGCCGCGCAGCTGGTTGTCGATACGCCGCGAATCGTGGCGCTCGGTGCCCAGCACGTACAGGCCGCCGGCCTCCTTCACCGCCGCCGCGTCCTCGGCAACCTGCTTTTTGACCTTCTCCAGGGCGTGGAACCAGTTGGCCTGGTATTCCTCGGGCGTGTTCACCGGATCCAGCCCCTGCTGGCGCAGCAGGGTGTCGGTGATGATGTCCGGGTTACCGCCGAGCACGACGTCGGTACCGCGACCGGCCATATTGGTCGCGACCGTCACCTGACCGGGGCGGCCGGCCTCGGCGATGATCTGCGCTTCCTTCTCGTGGAACTTCGCATTGAGCACGTTGTGCGGTACGCCGCGCTTGGTGAGCTGCTTGGACAGGTATTCGGAGCGGTCCACGCTGGTGGTACCGATGAGCACCGGTTGCCCGTTCTCGTACCGTTCGACCACATCGTCGACCACGGCGTTGAATTTCGCCTCTTCGGTCTTGTAGATGAGGTCGGCCTGGTCGACACGCACCATCGGCCGGTTGGTCGGGATCGGGATAACCCCGAGGTCGTAGATCTGGTGCAGCTCGGCCGCCTCGGTTTCGGCGGTACCGGTCATACCCGACAGCTTGTCGTACAGACGGAAGTAGTTCTGCAGGGTGATCGTGGCCAGGGTCTGGTTCTCCGGCTGGATCTCGACCTCTTCCTTGGCCTCGATCGCCTGGTGCATACCCTCGTTGTAGCGGCGGCCGACCAGGATACGTCCGGTGAACTCGTCGACGATGATCACCTCACCGTCGCGGACGATGTAGTCCTTGTCGCGGGTGTAGAGCTCCTTGGCCTTGATGGAGTTGTTCAGGTAGCTCACCAGCGGCGAGTTCGCCGCCTCGTAGAGGTTGTCGATACCGAGCTGGTCCTCGACGAACTCCACCCCGGCCTCGTGCACGCCGATGGTGCGTTTCTTGATATCGACCTCGTAGTGCAGATCCTTTTTCAGCAACGGCGCAATTCGGGCGAATTCCCCATACCACTTACTCGAGGCGTCGGCCGGGCCGGAGATGATCAGCGGGGTACGGGCCTCGTCGATCAGAATCGAGTCGACCTCGTCGACCACGGCGAAATTGTGGCCGCGCTGGACGAGATCGTCCAGCGAATGGGTCATATTGTCGCGTAGATAGTCGAAGCCGAATTCGTTGTTGGTGCCGTAGGTGATATCGGCGTTGTAGGCGTCGCGCCGCTGCGCCGGTGTCATCCCGGCCAGGATCGCGCCCACCTCGAGGCCGAGGAAACGGTGGACCCGGCCCATCCATTCGGAGTCACGTTTGGCCAGGTAGTCGTTGGTGGTGACGATATGCACGCCGTCACCACTGATCGCGTTCAGATACGCGGGCAACACCGAGGTGAGGGTTTTACCCTCACCGGTCTTCATTTCCGCGATATTGCCCAGATGCAGGGCCGCGCCGCCCATCATCTGCACCTTGTAATGCTTCTGCTGTAGTACCCGCCACGAGGCTTCGCGGGCCACCGCGAAGGCCTCCAGCAGCAGGTCGTCGAGGGTTTCGCCGTCGGCGTAGCGCTCCCGGAACTCGTCGGTTTTGGCCTGTAGCTCGGCGTCGGTGACCGAGGAGTAATCGTCCTCGAGCCGGATCACCTCGTCGGCGAGATGGGAGAGACGCTTGACCATGCGACCCTCACCAAAACGTAGCAACCTCGTCAGTGTCAGCGCAGGCACGAGTCTCGTCAGTCCTCTGGGTCGGTTTCGGCTCCGATGTTCACGGCTGCACTCCGCCCGGCGGTTGTTACCGTCCTTACCGGTGTGCGTAGCCGCAGCTTGCTTCATGGTAATGCGGCCCCCATGGTAGGCGTCGCCGCGGACCCGGCCACCGCGCCTTCGTCACATTTACGCCGACAACGGTCACGACCGATATACCACCGCGAACTACCGCGCAAGCCCGCGAAACGAGTATCGGAAAATCCACACAATGGTGCGGGAACGACTGCGGACTGGTCACAATGGAGTCCGGATTCCGGACTCCGAAGGGCAGACACCAGCGTGATAGCCAGGCTGACACCGCAGGACGCCGACTTCTTCCGGCTGGAATCGACCACGCACCCGGTACACATCGGATCGCTGATCGTCCTCGACAACGCCACCGGTGACGATCGGCCGCTCGACTATCCGGCATTGGTCGATCTGGTCGAAGCACGCCTGCCCCTGGCTCCCCGGTACCGGCGCAAGGTCCGGCAGGTCCCGCTGTCGCTGGGCCGGCCGGTCTGGGTCGAGGACAGCCGGTTCGATATCACCTATCACATCCGCCGTTCGGCACTGCCCGCACCGGGCAGCGACGAGCAGCTGCACGAACTGGCGGCCCGGCTGGGCTCGCGGCCGCTGGACCCGACCCGGCCGCTGTGGGAGATGTACCTGATAGAGGGCCTGTCCGGCGGGCGTTGCGCCATCTATACGAAATCCCATGCCGCCTTGGTGGACGGTGTCGCGGCCCTGGAGATCGGGCATGTCGTCGCCGATAACGCCGAATCCCCGCGGGAGATAGCCGACGATCAGTGGCAACCCGGCCGCGAACCCAGCGATACCGATCTGCTGATGGGCGCGCTGGGCCATCTCGTGGCACAGCCGACCTCGGCCGTGGAGGTCATACGTGAAGCGGGGGCGAACGCGGCGGGCCTGATCGGTACGGCGGGCCGGACGCTGGACACGGTGGTGTCGGCGGTGCGATCGGCGACCAGCAGCACCCCCGACAGCCCCTTGAACGCCCGCACCTGCCGGCAACGCCGGTTCGCCACCGCGGTGACCGACCTGGCCGACTACAAACGGATCCATCAGCAGGCCGGCTGCACCATCAACGATGTAGTGCTCGCCGTGGTGACCGGTGCGCTGCGCAACTGGCTGCTGTCCCGGAACAAGGGATTGACCGAATCGACCGTGCTGCGCGCGGTCGTGCCGATGTCGGGATACGGCGGTGAACCGCGCGCCGGGCGCAGTCTGCCCAGTGCGATCACTCCCCTGCTGATCTCGCTGCCGGTGGGCGAACCGAGCCCGGTGATGCGGCTGTCGCATATCGCTCACGCCACCTCGGCGGAAGGCCGCCCGCGTCATGCTGTGCGCGCCCGCACCCTGGTGCACCTCGCCGGCTTCGCCCCTGCCAGCCTGCACGCGATGAGTGTGCGGGCGGCGAGTACGTTCGCAGACCATACGTTCAATGTGGTGATCACCAACGCGCCGGGCCCGCAGACGCCCATGTTCGTCGGCGGTGCGCGGATGCTGGAGATGTACCCGGTTTCGCCGTTGCTGCGCAACCAGGCGACGAGTATCGGGATCACGTCCTACGACGGACGGGTCTGCTACGGACTCAACGCCGACCGCGAGGCAATGGCCGATATCGGTGTGCTGGCCGCGTCGGTGCCCGAATCGATGGAGGAGTTACTCGGTGCCTGCCTCTGACCGCAAGACCATGCGCGTGTACGTACCGGCCACGGTGCCGATGCTGCGGGACCTCGTGGACAAACGCGAACTGCACGCGGTGGGCGGGACCGCCTTCGCTCTCACCCCCGCCCTACGCGAGGCCTACGCGTCGGGCGACGACGAGGAACTCGCGGAGGCCGCCATGGCGGAGGCGGCGCGGGCGTCGCTACGGCTGCTGGCCGACGAGGTGCACAGTTCGACAGCGCCGATGTACCGGCGCGCGGTGATCGCGGTCGACGTCACGGGCGCGACCCTGCGGCCCGATCTCGACGATGCCGTCGTGAAGCTGGACGGCCCGATCGAGTACAAACGGGTCGGCTCGGTCCATATGGATCTGGCCGAGGCCGAATCCGCCGTCGCCAAGGCCGTGGACATCATCGACGCCGCCGATCTCGGCGACGAGGACGCGGAATTCGTCCTCGGTGACGCCGAGGACCACCAGCTGGCCTGGTACGCCACCCAGGAGCTGCCCTTCCTGCTCGATCTGCTGTGACGATCGGCCGGTCCGCCGCCGGCGAGCCGCGGCCCGGCAGCAGCGCCCGATCGTTGTGACGGCGCACGAACCCCGGACAACCTACGATGCCGTAACCTGTGGGCAGGCGGTCGCCGCGGGTGGCCACGACGACAGAAGGACGAAACGGCACCGATGTTTCTCGAGAATGTCCGGGAGTGGCTGGAAGCTCCGGCGGCCGAGGTCGCCGAACGCGGCGGACGGCTCAACGTCCTCCGCGGGGCGGTGGCCCGGGCAACCACCCCGCTGCTGCCCGACGACTATCTGCACCTGGCCAATCCGCTGTGGTCGGCCCGGGAACTACGCGGTCGTGTGGTCGACGTTCGCAAGGAAACCGCCGATTCGGCGACACTGGTGATCAAACCGGGCTGGGGTTTCGATTTCCGGTACGAGCCCGGCCAGTACATCGGTATCGGCATCCTGGTCGAGGGGCGCTGGCACTGGCGGTCCTATTCGCTCACCAGCCCGCCCGACTGGAACGATCCGCGCTACGGCAAGAAGGTCATCGCCATCGCGGTGAAGGCGATGCCGGAGGGTTTCCTGTCCAGCCATCTGGTCAACGGCGTCACCCCCGGTACCGTCGTCCGGCTGGCGGCCCCGCAGGGTGCGTTCGTCCTGCCGTCGCCGGCACCCTCGAAGGTGCTCTTCCTCACCGCGGGCTCCGGGATCACACCGGTCATGTCCATGCTGCGCGCCCTGGATCGCCGTGACTCGGTGACCGACGTGGTGCATATCCATTCGGCCCGGTCCGCCGACGAGGTCATGTTCGCGGACGAGCTCGCCGATCTGCACCGGCGGCATCCGGGATTCGTCTCGCATATCCATCTCACCGCGGACAACGGCAAATTCGCGCCCACCGCGCTCGACGAGCTGTACCCGGACTGGCGGGAACGGCAGACCTGGGCCTGCGGCCCCCTGGGCATGCTCGACGATATCGAGAAGCACTGGCGCACTGCCGGGCTCGACGGCGCGCTGCACGTGGAGCGGTTCGAGGTGGAACGGTCGGCGACCACCGAGGGCGGCACCGTCACCTTCGGGAAATCCGGTCGCACGGCAACCGTCGACGGCGCCACCACATTGCTGGAGGCCGGTGAATCCGCGGGTGTCCAGTTGCCCTTCGGCTGCCGGATGGGCATCTGCCAGACCTGTGTGGTCACCTTGACCTCGGGGCATGCCCGCGATCTACGCAACGGCACCGAACGCTTCGAAGGCGAAAAGGTGCAGACCTGCATTTCGGCGGCGGCCGGGGACTGCACCCTCGACGTGTGACCGAACCGGACACCCCCGGCGTTCACCGCACACAGGTACGCTCAGGGTGTACCGCAGGGGCACTTCCCGGAACCCGGGAAGATCACGCGATCACATAATCGTTTCGAACCGTGCCGCGCTCGGCTACGCATATCGCGCTGACAGAAGGGACGCCGGTGGCCATCACCGACATCAGAGCCTTTGCCCACCTCACGGCCGCGGATGTCGAGATGCTGGGTCAGGAACTCGACGGTATCCGGCGGTCGGTAGAACAGTCGCTGGGTGAACGCGATGCCCGCTATATCCGGCGTACCATCGCCGCCCAGCGCGGTCTGGAGTTCTCGGCCCGGGCCGTCCTGTTCGGCAGCCGTAATCGCTGGGCCTGGCTGGCCGGGACGGCGATGCTGTCGGTCGCCAAGATCATCGAGAACATGGAGCTGGCGCACAACATCAGCCACGGCCAGTGGGATTGGATGAACGATCCCGAAATCCACTCCACGAATTGGGAGTGGGATATGACCGGGCCGTCGGCACAGTGGCGGCGCGCGCACAACTATTCGCACCACACCTACACCAATGTGCTCGGACGCGACGAAGATCTCGGCTTCGGCATCCTGCGGATGACCCGTGACGAACAGTGGCGGCCCATCCACCTGGTGCAGCCGATCGCCAATATCGTCCTGGCGGCGGCCTTCGAATGGGGGATCGCGCTACACGACTGGAAGATCGAGAAACAACTGTCCGGGGTGCCCCGGTTCCAGCTCGATTCCGAACCGAACAAACAGTTCGGCGGCAAGATCGCCCGGCAGGTCGCCAAGGACTTTCTCATCTATCCGGCGCTCACCGGCCCCGCCTTCACCGCCACCCTGAAGGCAAACGCCACCGCGAACCTGATCCGCAATCTGTGGGCCTACGCCGTCATCTTCTGCGGCCATTTCCCGGACGGTGCGGAGAAGTTCACCGAAGAGCAGCTCGAAGGCGAGACGCGCGGCGAATGGTATCTACGGCAGATGCTGGGCAGCGCCAATTTCTCCGCTGGACCGGTGATGGGTTTCATGAGCGGTAACCTCAGCTACCAGATCGAACACCATCTCTTCCCGGATCTGCCGAGCAACCGGTACCCACAGGTCGCGGTGGCGGTACGCGAGCTGTGCGAGAAATACGATCTGCCGTATACGACAGGATCGCTGGGTAAGCAGTATCTGCTGGCTTTCCGCACCATCCACAAACTCGCCTTGCCGGACCGATTCCTGCGGCGTACGGCCGACGATGCGCCGGAAACCTCGTCGGAGCGCAAGTTCGCCGGTCTGATCGCGCATTCCGGCGCCGAACACCGGCCGTGGAGTATCGACCCGGCCACCGGTAAACGGCGTGGCCTGAAATCGGCGTTGTCGGAGGCGAAGGTCGCCCTGCGAGCCAAGGCCGAGCACGAAAAAGAAGTTCTGCGCGCTGCCCAGCGTTCGGTGCGGGCCAAGGCCCGCCACGAGCGGGATCTGCTGCGGCGGGCCCGGTATGCGCTGCGCAAGGCGAATACCGCCCAGCCGGCCGGATAGCTTTTGCCGGAGCCGGATATTTCGCCGCGCGGCCGCGTGGATTCGGGTGTAACGTCCAGCCGGAATCCATCGATGATTCGATCGAGCCGCCACGGTGATCCACGCCATCGGCCTTCCGTCTCGGCATGGCACCCGTGTATTGGGACCTGCAATAGGGCGCACGCCACATTTTCTACCGATATCCCCAAACCTACGGTGTCGTAACTTACGGTAGGGTAGCCCGCATGGCTATATCGGATGTCAAGGAATACGCACACCTCACCGAAGCGGATGTGGAAGCGCTCGGAGCAGAGTTCGACGCGATTCGCCGAGACATCGAATCCACCCGCGGAGAGCGCGACGCCCGCTATATCCGCAATGTCATCCGCTTGCAACGTGCACTCGAAATCAGCGGCCGTACCGTACTTTTCGCCAGCTTCCTGCCCCCGGCCTGGCTGGCCGGCGTCGCCCTGCTGGGCACCTCCAAGATCATCGAGAACATGGAGATCGGCCATAATGTGATGCACGGGCAGTGGGACTGGATGAACGATCCGGAGATCCACTCCAGCCACTGGGAATGGGATAACGCCGGTCCGTCCAAGCACTGGAAGCACACCCACAACTACCTGCACCACAAGTACACCAATGTCCTGGGGATGGACGACGATATCGGCTACGGCCTGCTGCGGGTCACGCGCGATCAGCGCTGGAAACCGTTCAATATCGGTAACCCGGTGTACAACCTGGTCCTGCAATCACTGTTCGAGTACGGTGTCGCGATCCAGCACCTGGAACTCGGCAAGATCGCGGCCGGGAAGGTCCAGCCCGGAACGCCGGAGCGGGCCGAATTCGACCGGAAGGTCGACGAGGTAGTGGCCAAGGTCAAAAAGCAGGCGCTGAAGGATTATGTTGTCTTCCCGCTACTGACAGGCCCCTCCTTCTTCCATACGCTCACCGCCAACCTGGCGGCGAACGTGATCCGCAATATCTGGTCCAATGCCGTGATCTTCTGCGGTCATTTCCCCGACGGCGCCGAGAAGTTCACCAAGGCCGATATCGACAACGAAACCCACGCGCAGTGGTATCTGCGGCAGATGCTGGGCAGCGCCAACATCTCCGGCGGCAAGCTCATGCATTTCATGACCGGCAATCTGAGCCACCAGATCGAACACCACCTCTTCCCGGATCTGCCCAGCAACCGGTACGCCGAGGTCGCGGTCCGGGTACGGGAACTGTGCGATAAATACGACCTCCCGTATACGACGGGTTCACTGCCCGTCCAGTACTTCAAGGCGTGGCGCACCATTGCGAAGCTGTCGCTACCGAACAAATACCTGCGTCACACCGCCGACGATGCCCCGGAAACGGCGTCGGAACGGCGGTTCGACGGCCGGGCCGTCGGCACGATCGATCCGGTGACCGGGAAACGACGCGGCCTGCGTACCGCGATCGCCGAGGGTCGCCGCCGGCTCACTCGGCGTACCTCCGCGCCGGTGACCGCCGCGTCGTAGGCGTACCGAGGTTCGGCCTGACAATGGCCCGCACATGACGCGCGGGCCATTGCTGCTGTCACGTCCGAAAGCAGGTACGGGCGCGTTTCGCACCTCCCGGTACGACGCGAAGAGCACGAACGTGCCCGGTGAACCCCGTGCACCGGCGATACTGGCGTGGTGGGTGCTGTGGAGATGAGTCTGTACGAGGCGATCCGGACGCGGCGGGATGTCCGCGCCGAGTTCACCGGCGAACCGGTCGACGATGCCGTGCTGTGGCGGATCCTCGAGGCGGCGCATTGCGCACCGAGCGTCGGAAACTCCCAGCCGTGGGATTTCGTGCTCGTCCGCAACCGGGCCACCCTGCGGAAGTTCGCGGCCCATGTCGCGGAGAAGCGGCTCGAATTCGCCCGATCGCTACCGGCCGAGCGCGCCGCGACCTTCGATCCGATCAAAATCGAGGGGATCGAGGAGAGTGGTACCGGGATCGTCGTCGTCCACGACGACGCCCGCGGTGGGCCGCATATCCTCGGCCGCGCGTCCGTCCCGGAGACCGGCGTCTACTCGACGATTCTCGCGATCCAGAATCTGTGGCTGGCCGCGACCGCGGAACAGATCGGGGTCGGCTGGGTCTCGTTCTACGATGCGCCGTTCCTCGCCGAACTCATCGATCTACCCGCCGGCATCCGGCCGGTGGCCTGGCTCTGTATCGGCCCGGTGAGCGAATTCCAGCGGATCCCGGACCTCGAACGTTTCGGCTGGCGCGGCAGGCGAGAACTGACCGACGCCGTGCACTACGAGAGCTACGAGACAGGACGCGGACAATGAACCAGCCGACCGGCCCTTACGGGGCCGGCCGGCTGTGCTCTCGGCTTATGCGAGCCTGATCAGCCCGTAGTCGAATGCGTGCCGGCGGTACACCACCGACGGCCGATCGGATTCCTTGTCCTGGAAGAGGAAGAAATCGTGACCTACCAATTCCATCTGGTAGAGCGCGTCGTCGACAGTCATCGGCACGGCCGGGTGCACCTTGGTGCGCACGATATGGCCGGGACCCTCGTATTCGGGGTAGTCGGCAGCGAAATCCGCCCGCTTCGTACTGTGCGGTGAATGGTCGTGGGACGATCCGGACAGCTCACCGGGCAGACTCTCCTCGACCAGCTCCGCGGTGGCGTCGTGCACCGATACGGGGGTTTTCTCACCGTAATGCACGCGCCGCCGGTCCTTCGTACGACGCAGCCGGCTCTCGAGCTTGGCCGTGACCGCCTCGAAGGCGGCGTAGAAACTGTCCGCGCAGGCCTCGGCCCGTACGATCGGGCCCTTACCCCGCGCGGTGATCTCCACCCGCTGGCAGCTCTTGCGTTGACGACGGTTGCGCTCGTGGAAGAGTTCCACGTCGAACAGGAAGATCGATGGATCGAAGCGTTCCAGCCGGGACAGCTTGTCCGACACATAGATTCGGTAATGGTCGGGGACCTCGACGTTACGCCCCTTGACCACGATATCGGCGCGGGTCTCTCGTGGGCGGTCGAGCTGGTCTTCCAGCTGCGGCTGGGCTGTGTCCTGAACTGAAGGTCGTGAAGATGTCGTCACGCGTACCTCCCGGATCTGGCCGCACACTTCCGATGCGCGCGGCGGGATGAACGTTGCCGGCCGCGTCCCATCAGTCGGCCGGCACTCGAATCGCAGGCCCACCTCCAAACTCCCGGAACTCCGGTGTGTGAACGCGACGCTAGTACGCCGATCCGAGGTTCGCCACTGTTCACGCAAATTTCGGGGTATTCACGCGGCGCAGGTCACCAAGATGTCATCGAGGTATGTACCGACGGCCGCCAGAGCCCGGACGCACGCCTGCGCCGTGGCCCCGGTTGTCAGCACATCGTCGACCAAGACGACCTGCGCCTTCGCCGCCTCGGCCGGTAGCGGCACCGCGCGGATCCGACCGCGTAGATTGCGATCGCGCTCGCGCGCCGACAGACCGGCCGAATCGCGGACTCCCCACCAGACTCGCAGACACGGCAGCACCTGGCAACCATCCAGCGACCGCGCCGCCGACCGGGCGCACCGCAGCACCGGATCACCGCCGCGGCGCCGGGCCGAGGCCCGGCGGCTCGGCGAAGGTACAAGTATCAGCGGCCGGCCGGGAGCCCGCAACTCGGCGAGCCCGGCGGCCAGCGCCAGCCCGAGCGGCTCCGCCAGATCACGCCGGCCGCGTTCCTTCACCGCCAGTACCGCCTGCCGCGCGGGTCCGCGGTACGGGCTCAGCGCCCAGCACGGCACCCCTGGGTCCCGGCGGGGGTGGATACGCGCCGGTGGGCCCGCCACACTGCGAGCGCATTCACCGCACCACAGCGTTCCGGAGCGACGGCAACCACCGCATTCGGCCGGTAGAACCAGATCCAGGAGTGTCCGCATAGCGGCGAGTGTGCCGCCGAGCACCGACAGACCGGCGGCACAACGTCGGGCCCGGTATCAGCCGGGGAGGATCGGCACCGCGTCCGCGCCGAGCCCGGGAACCTCACGCCAGTACGGGTCCCCGCCCTCCGGGGTACGGGTCAGTTCGAGAACCGCCCGCGAATCCGCCACATACTGCCGCTCGATGGAGGCGGTGACCTGCCGGACCGGCGGGGTCAGATTGCGGCCCCCGAGCGAGGACATACCGGAACCGTCGATTTTGACGGTGCGCACGGGATCCACCGTGCCGCTACCGGCGATGATGATCGTATCGTCGCTGTACCAGTCCAGAGCGGTGGCAGTGGTGGGGAGCTCGATGGCGACCCGCCGGGGTTCGGTAAGCGCATACGTGCCGTCCGGACGAACCACGACCATGGCCAGATACACATTGCCGTCGGCGATCAGTGCCGCACTCACCCCGTTACGCGAAATCCGCAGTTCGGTGATCGGCCCCTGAACCGGGGGTCCGGAACCACCGGCGAACAACTCGGTGGTGTCTACGCCCTGCGGCAGCACCGTACCGGTTTCCCGGTTGGTGACGGCCCGGATCACCCGATTACCGTCGACAACCGCCCAGGCCGCGCTGCCGTCCGCAGTCCAGGACGGGCGCGTGATGGTACCGCCCTCCTCCACCGGGAACGCATCACCGCCGTAACTTCCCATCATCAGGGTGCGCTGCGGCTCCGGCGGCTCCCGGCCCGCATCGGCCACCGCCGCGACACGCTTACCGTCCGGCGACAGCCCCACCGACTGCAGATTCTGCACGGTGCCGAAATATCCAGGAGCGGGCCGCGGACCGCCCTCCGATTCGACCTCCACCAGTGTTCCGTCGCGCAGCGCGTGCAGGCCCACCTGCGTTTCCGGTCGCACGGAATCGACCACCGGGCCCAGGTCGGTGACCGACCACCCGCCTTCGGCGAACCGCTCGTCCAAGGGGCGCCCGTCGGCCAGCAGAATGTAGGGACCGAGAACATCCGCGGCGGACAGGGTCAGCACCACCTGCGCGGCGAGGAGTTCACGGTCGCGCTGGGACAGTTCGTCGATACCGGCGAAATCGATCCGCACCCCACCGAGACCGACGCCGACACCCACAGGATCACCGTTGGCTTTGGTGATCGTTCCGCGCACAGATGCGGGCGGGCTCAGATAATTACGCACCACGGGGGCGATATACGGCTGGGGGCCGGCGATCAGCATATCGACCAGCCGCCGGGTCAGATCGTCCGGTCGCACCGAAATCCAGCGCAGGTCCGGCGCCACATGACGGCCGTCGGCGGTGACGAAATACAGGGCGTGCCGCCGGTAGGACTGGGTGAAGGCCGAATACTCCATGATCACGCCGTCGGGCAGTTCGTCGATCCGCCATTCGCCGTCGACCCGGGCCATCTCGATCTTGTGCTCGATGATCCCGTCGGCCACATGATAGGAACCGTCCTCGGCGAGTTCCCCCACCTTCCGGGCCCGCAGCACATACGTCGCCTCGTTCTCGGAACGGGATTCACGCAGCGTATCCGCACGCTCGACGATGACATGCGATTCCTCGTCGTTCCACTGGGTGGACGCGGCCGGGGTCATGTACTGCCGGGCCGCGAGATGCCCGTCGGCAGGATCGGCCGTGGCCTGCAGGAAATCGCGCAACAGCAGATCCGGGTCGCGACCGTGCGCCGGCGGCGGCGGCCCCTCTGCCGTCGGCTCCTGATTGATGGTTCCCAGCGCCTGCGGCTGTGAGGAGTCCGGCAGATTCGCGCAACCGGCAACGACCACCATCCCCGCCACGGCGACGACTGCGGTCAGCAGCCGGAACCAGCGTGAGCGTCGGGGTCGCACGGTCATGATTTCTGGTCTCCGCTGTCGGTGAACACGGTCGGGGGCGCGGATTCGGCGGAATCTGTTGCGGGCGAACCGGTTCCACGTGCGGGGCGTTCGGTCCCCGGTGTCCCGGGTCTGTCCCCACCCGGGGCGTTCACTCCGGGGCTGTTCACCCCGGATTCCGCCGCACCCGGACCGCCCACACCGGGCACCTCGGCACCCGCCCCGCCTGCCGGTCCGTCGCCACCAGGAGCTGCCACACCTGCACCGCCCTCGACGACTTCAGCCGCGCCGCGGGCCTCGGCACCCGGACCGTTCGAGGCAGCGCCGGTTTCAGCCGAACCAGGGCCGCTGCCCTCGGCAGGCCTATCCGCACCGGAGGCCTCGGTACCCGCCTTATCCGCAGCGGGGCTGCCGCCGCTGGCCCCGGCAGTACCTGGGCCACCCCTACTGACTTCGGCCACACCGGGGGCTACTGCGCCGGGGCCGTTCGAATCGGCGTCGCCGGCTTCGGCCGCGCCGGGGCCGTCGACTTCACCTGGTCTCTGCGCATCGGATCCGGTGGTACCGGAAGCTTCGGTGTCCGGACCGTCCGCGGCGGGACTGCCGCCGCTCGGTCCGGCGGCATCCGTAGTAGAAGCGCCCTCGGCGGCGGCCCGGCCGGCTTCCGTCGCACCCGCGGGCCGGGGAGCCCACGGCTCGGTCTCGGTGACGGGCGGGCCCAGTTCCACTCGCTCGGACCCGTTCTGATCGCCTTCGGCCTGCGGGCGGCGCGGCGCCTTACGCATACCCGGTTCCAGGGGCAGCGGGCTCTTACCCATTTTCTGACCGCGCACCAGCGGCAGTGTCAGCCGGAAACTGGCGCCGATATTGGGACGTCCCCAGGCCTCCAGTTTTCCGTCGTGCAGATTGGCGTCTTCCACGCTGATCGACAATCCGAGACCGGTCCCACCGGAGCGGCGCATACGTGAGGGATCGGAACGCCAGAACCTGCTGAAGACCAGCTTCTCCTCCCCCGGCCGCAACCCGACACCCTGATCCCGGACCACTACCGCCAGCGCATTGGCCTCGGTATCCCCGCGCATCCGGATCAGCACCGGTTTGCCCTCGCTGTGGTCGATGGCATTGGCCAGCAGATTGCGCAGCACCCGCTCCACCCGGCGCGGGTCGACCTCGGCGACCACGGGTTCCTCGGGGAGGTCGATCACCACCTCGATCCCGGCGTCGCGGGCCAGATGGCGCACCGTGGAGATCGCGGCCCGCACGCACATCCGCACATCGAGCGATTCCACCTGGAGTTCGGCGACACCGGCATCGTGGCGCGAGATCTCGAGTAGATCGTTGAGCAGTCCTTCGAACCGGTCCAGTTCGGTCACCAGCAGTTCGGCGCTGCGCGCCAGCGCGGGATCCAGATCGTCGCTGCTGCCGTGGATGAGATCGGCGGCCATACGCACCGTGGTCAGCGGTGTCCGTAGTTCATGGCTCACATCGGAGGTGAAGCGGCGCTGCAGATTGCCGAATTCCTCGAGCTGGTTGATCTGGTTGGACAGGCTTTCGGCCATTTCGTTGAAGGCCTTGGCGAGCCGGGCGATATCGTCGTCGCCGCGTACCAGCATGCGTTCCTTGAGCCTGCCGTCGGCGAACCGTCCGGCAATCCGCGCGGCGGACCGGATGGGCAGCACGACCTGGCGGGTCACCAGGGCGGTGATCGCGGCCAGCAGGATGAGCAGCACCGCGCCGCCGACCATCATGGTTCCGCGCATCAGCGCCAGGCTGCGTTCCTCGTTGGCCAGCGGGAAGATCAGGTAGATCTCCAGCGTGGGCACTTCGGCGCTGGGACTGCCGAGGATCAGGGCCCGACCGCGGTAGCCGTCCGGATCGGAGACATTGGCGAACTGGTAGCTGACCTGATTGCGCTGTACGAATCGGCGCAGCGAATCGGGCACTTCCTTGATCGGCCCGGCTGCGATCACCTGCTGCGGTGTACCGCCGATCACGCTCAGTGCCGAATCGAAACTGCCCGCGGCACCGCCGGACCGGCTCGATTCGCGGCGACTGGACAGCGACTCCCGGGCATCGGTCAGCCGCTGCTCCTGAGTGGTGACATCGTGCACCCCGGCGAGCTGGCCCTCCACCGTATTGCGGACCCGGTCCATCTCCTCGACCCCGGCGTTGATCTTGGCGTCGAGCAGCCGGTCGGTGATCTGACTGGTCAGCACCACACCGAGAACGGTGATGACGATCAACGACAGCGTCAGCGTCGAAACGATGACCCGCAGTTGCAGCGAACGCCGCCAGAGCAGCCCCAGGGATCTACCCGCGTGCTGAAACCATTCGTTCACCGGAGCCAGTGCCTGCCGCAGCTGGTCCCGACGCCCACTCCCGCCCGAATCGCGATCTGTGCGGGACCCTTCGTGGTCGCGCAAGTTACCGCCCCTGGGCCCGGAGCCGACGGCAACCGATCACGGCGGACCGGCCTTGTATCCCACACCACGAACGGTCAGCACGATCTCCGGATTCTCCGGATCCTTCTCGACCTTGGCGCGTAGTCGCTGTACGTGGACGTTTACCAGGCGGGTATCGGCGGCGTGCCGGTAACCCCATACCTGTTCCAGCAGGACCTCACGGGTGAAGACCTGCCGCGGTTTGCGCGCGAGCGCCACCAGCAGATCGAATTCCAGCGGGGTCAGCGAGATCTGCGCGCCCTCGCGGGTGACCTTGTGCGCCGGCACATCGATCACGATATCGGCGATATTGAGCAGCTCGGCCGGCTCTTCCTCGGTACGGCGCAACCGCGCGCGCACCCGCGCCACCAGTTCCTTCGGCTTGAAGGGTTTGACGATGTAGTCGTCGGCGCCGGACTCCAGCCCGAGCACCACATCGACGGTATCGGTCTTGGCGGTGAGCATCACGATCGGCACACCCGAGTCCGCGCGCAGCACCCGGCAGACGTCGATACCGTTCATCCCCGGCAGCATCAGGTCCAGCAGGACCAGGTCGGGCCGGATCTCCCGGACCGCCGACAGCGCCTGGGTGCCGTCGCCGACCACGTGCGGGTCGAACCCCTCGCCCCGCAGGACGATGGTGAGCATCTCCGCGAGGGCCATATCGTCGTCGACGACCAGAATCTTCGGCTTCATAGTTACTATGTTGTCATCTCCCGGGCTCGTAACGGGTCGCCACGCCATACATGGCGCGTTCCCGCCGGATATCCAACACTAATTCGCTACCAATGCGGCGAGCCGCGCGACCAATACATTCATTTCGCCGGAGCGCGGGCCGGGACCTTGTTCGCCGGGCCGGAAAACCCACCAGGTTCCGTACCAATCGCGCCGAGCGAGATCACGGTACACCGCGGCGGTGCGTTCCTGTAATCCACCGTCGCGTTCGTAGGCGTCCAGCTCGCGCGCCGCGTCGAGTTCACCGCGCCGGCGGGCGCGTTCGGCCGCGACCGCGACCGGTACGTCCAGCAGCAGCTGCACCTGCGGTACCGGCAGCGCGAACCGGCCGAATTCCAATTCCCCCACCCACTGCACGATTTCCCCGTCGGCGGATTGGCCGAGCCGGGCGGCGTTGTAGGCGGCGTTGGAGGCCACGTAGCGGTCCAGCACGACCAAATCGTTGTCGGCCAGCAGTTTCGCCAGTTCGTCGGCGGCTCCGGCGCGGTCCAGCGCGAACAGGGTGGCCATGGCGTTCACCGAACCGGCGAGATCCCCGTGCGCGCCGCGCAATGCTTCGGCGGCGAGATCGGCGTGCACGGAACGGCCGTAGCGCGGGAACGCCAGGGTCTGCACGCGCAGCCCGCGCTGTTCGAGCGCCGCCACCAGATCGGTGATCAGCGTCCGTTTACCCGCACCGTCGAGCCCCTCCACCGAGACCAGCACACCCATGGTGAGCAGCCTACTCGGACGGCTGTGCCCGCCTGCCGAGGCAGGCGGGCACAGACGGAGACCGGGAAAGGATGCCGGATCAGTAGCGGTAGTGCTCCGGCTTGTACGGGCCTTCGACATCGACATTGATGTATTCGGCCTGGTCCTTGCTGAGCTTGGTCAGCGTGCCGCCCAATGCTTCGACGTGGATGCGGGCGACCTTCTCGTCGAGCACCTTCGGCAGGCGGTAGACCTCGTTGTCGTACTCCTCCGGTTTGGTCCACAGTTCGATCTGCGCGATCACCTGGTTGGAGAAGCTGTTGCTCATCACGAACGACGGGTGGCCGGTGGCATTGCCCAGGTTGAGCAGCCGGCCCTCGGACAGCACGATGATGGACTTACCGGAATCACCGAACGTCCAGAGGTCGACCTGAGGTTTGATATTCAACTTGGTGGCACCGGACCGCTCCAGACCCGCCATATCGATTTCGTTGTCGAAATGGCCGATATTTCCGAGAATGGCCTGGTCCTTCATCGCCCGCATATGGTCGAGGGTGATGATGTCCTTGTTACCGGTCGAGGTGATGACGATATCGGCGTCGCCGATGGCCTGTTCCACGGTCACCACGTCGAAGCCGTCCATCAGCCCCTGCAGGGCGTTGATCGGGTCGATCTCGGTGACCTGGACCCGGGCGCCCTGGCCGGCCAGCGATTCCGCGCATCCCTTGCCGACGTCGCCGTAGCCGCAGATCAGCACCTTCTTGCCGCCGATGAGGACATCGGTGCCGCGGTTGATGCCGTCGATCAGCGAATGCCGGGTGCCGTACTTGTTGTCGAACTTGGACTTGGTGACCGAATCGTTGACGTTGATCGCCGGGAAGGTCAGTTCACCGGCAGCGGCGAACTGGTACAGGCGCAGCACACCGGTGGTGGTTTCCTCGGTGACACCCTTGACGCTCTCGGCAATGGCGGACCATTTGCCCTTATCGGTCTCGAACCGCTCGCGCAGCAGGTTCAGGAAGACCGTGTACTCCGCGGAATGCTCCTCATCGGCCGGCGGCACCACACCCGCCTTCTCGAACTGCGCCCCGCGCAGCACCAGCATGGTGGCGTCGCCGCCGTCGTCGAGGATCATATTGGCCGGTTCGCCCGGCCAGGTGAGCATCTGTTCGGCCGCCCACCAGTACTCGTCCAGGGTTTCGCCCTTCCAAGCGAATACCGGGGTGCCCTGCGGCTCTTCGACGCTGCCGTGCGGGCCGACCACCACGGCCGCCGCGGCGTGATCCTGGGTGGAGAAGATATTGCAGGAGGCCCACCGGACCTCGGCGCCCAGTGCGGTGAGGGTTTCGATCAGCACGGCGGTCTGCACGGTCATATGCAACGAGCCGGAGATACGGGCGCCTTTCAGCGGCGCGACATCGGCGTATTCGCGGCGCAGGGCCATCAGCCCGGGCATCTCGTGTTCGGCCAGCCGGATCTCCTTGCGGCCGAATTCGGCCAGCGACAGATCCGCGACCTTGTATTCGACGCCGTTGCGGCTATCGGTACTCAGCGATGTGCGAGGCAATTCGGAGGTCGTCATCAGCGTGGATCAGCCTTCTCTCGGTTACGGCATGAGCGAATCGGGCCCGGAAGCGGCAGCGGAACGTCACCCCGCAGGGCCCTCGCTCAGGCCCGACAAACACGGTCTCGAACGCAAGGCTAGCCGGTTCGGCGCGCCCGCGGTCCGGGTGGATCTGTTGGTGCCGGTACCGGGCGTCGCGGCGCGCGCCGCCCCTGCGAGATCAGCCGGTGACCACGCCGGGGCCGGGCGTTACGGCGGCCGCGGCCTGCCGTTTGCGGGGCGCGAGATTGATTCGGGTGAGGTCGCCGTCGTAGTGCGCGAGCACCCGTTTGTCCATGACCCGGCGCCACAGCGGCGGGATCATCGCGAGAACCACCATGGCCGCGTACCCGGCGGGTAGCTGCGGGGCCTCGTCGGAACTACGCAGTGTCTGGTAGCGCCGGCCGGGGTTTGCGTGGTGGTCGCTGTGCCGCTGGAGATGGAACAGGAAGATATTGGTGACGAGCCGATCGCTGTTCCAGCTGTCACGCGCCGTGCAGCGCCGGTACCGCCCGTTGGGGCGGCGCTCCCGGAGCAACCCGTAGTGCTCGATGTAGTTGACGGTTTCCAGCAGGCCGGCGCCCAGCACCGCCTGCAGCAGCAGGTAGGGCAGGATCTGCCAGCCGAAAACCAGCATCAGACCCCCGAAGAGCACCACCGTCATGGCCCAGGCCTGGAGGATGTGGTTACGCGGGCTCCACCAGCCGGACCCCGTTCGGCGCAACCGGTCGCGTTCGAGTCGCAGCGCGGAGCGGAAGCCCCCGGCCACACTGCGCGGCAGGAATTTCCACAGACTCTCGCCGAATCGGGCGCTGGCGGGATCTTCGGGGGTCGCGACCCGGGCGTGGTGGCCGCGGTTGTGTTCGACGAAGAAATGGCCGTACCCGGATTGCGCCAGGGCGATCTTGGCCAGCCACCGTTCGAGGCGTTCGACCCGGTGGCCGAGTTCGTGGGCGGCGTTGATGCCGATTCCGGAGACGAGGCCGAGGGTGACGGCGAGGCCGATCTTGTCGACGATATCGAGTTCGCTACCGGACCACAGGTACCCGGCCAGGGCGAGACCGACCAGCTGAATGGGCAGGAAGAGGTAGGTGCACCAACGGTAGTAGCGGTCGTTGGAGAGGGTTTCGTAGTCTTCGTCGCGCGGATTGGAGCCGTCGTCGCCGACCAGCAGGTCGAGTAACGGGATGAGCATCAGGACCATGATCGGCCCGGTCCACCAGAACACCTCGAGGCCGGTGTGCAGCACCAACTGGGAGGGCAACAGCGCGGTGGCCGGAGCGATCAGACCGAGGATCCACAGATGGCGTTTGGGATCGGCCGATCCGGCCGACTTGCCAACCAATTGCACGTTTGCCCCGCTATTGAAAAACCGAACTTGCAGCGGCCTACATATTCGCAGACTCCGTGTCTCCATTGCGTCGTTGTTCGACCCAAACGTGGTGACCGTTACACGCCGGAACCGTACCCTGCTGCCGTGGCCGCGGGCCGTCCGGCCACGAACTCGACCGGAAACCGATGAAACCGCAGGTCGCGGTGCCTTCTCCGGAGAACTCGCGCCCCGGCTCACCGTGCGGGGATTTCCGCTGCCGGCCGCCCGGCGAGCACCGCGGCGACATAGGGGCCGAAGATGCGGCCGAGTTCGGCCGGTACGTCGTGTTGTGGCCCGGGCGGGGTGGGGATATAGCTGATCGCCAGCCGGACCAGGGCGTGAGCGAAGGTCTCGGCCTGCCCCCGGGTAAAGGCCACCCAGCTGCGTTGCATGACGCCGATGAGCCGCTCGGTGGCGTGCTCGATCAGCGGACCGGCATCAAGGGTGATGAGGCGTAGCAGATCGAGTTTGACCTCGCCGAGCACCAGCGATTGCACCAGTGGATCCTGGGCGGCATCGCGGAAATAGCCGGCGATACCGTCGCGGACCGAGGCGTCGGCGTCACCGATATTGGCGGCCAGCGCCGTCTCCACATGATCGACGAGATCGTCGGCCAAACGGATGGCATAGGCCTCGGCCAGACCCTGACGTGAACCGAATTCGTTGTAGAGGGTCTGGCGGCTGACCCCGGCGCCGACCGCCACCTCGGTCAGTGTGATCTTGGACCAGTCCCGTTGCCCGAGAAGGTCACGCATCGCGTCCAGGATGGCTGTGCGCAGCAACTCACGCGCAGACCCCTGGATGAAATTCCGGGATCCGGTGCTCGGCATGGCAGCGACACTGGCACGAACGACCTGTTCGAGTCAAAGTTTCAAGTTCGTTCGACCGGTCACCGCCATACCGGGTCCGGGTAGACCGCCGGAATCACGGTAAGAGCACGACGTCGGCGTCCGGCGGCAAGGCGTCCACCGGCCACCACTGCAGATCCGTGGATTCGGCACTGCGCACCGGTACCGCCCCGGCCGGGGCGGTGATCCGGAACAGCAGATCCAGATGCCGCGTCGGGACCCCGAGCGAACAGGTGATCGGATGCGCCTGGGCCGCATAGAGTTCCGGTTCGAGATACAACCCGTCGATACCGGATTCCTCGGTGGCCTCGCGCAGCGCGGCCCCAGCTACCGTCTCATCGCTCTCCTCGCAGTGCCCGCCGAGCTGGATCCAGCGTCCGACCCGCGGATGCAGAGTCAGCAGAACTTCCCGGCCGTCGTGCGAGAAAACCACGGCCGACGCGGTGATATGACCGGGCGCGTGTTCACGCAGGCATCCGCGCGGCGCCGACCCGAGAAACGCCAGCATCGCCTCACGCAGTGAGGCCTCGGTACCGCCGGCCGGTTTCCAGGTGGTCAGCAGTTCGATGGCCGAGGTGTGCAGCGATTCGGCGCTCACCGTTCCACCAGCCCCACCGCCGGGTCACGCGGGTCACGCGGCGCGAGCTCCTCGGTGGGGTGGCCGACGGCGATGGCGCCCAGCGGGTTCCAGTCGTCGTCGAGGTCCAGGACCGTACGGGTGATCTCCGGCGCGAAGATGGTCGAACCGATCCAGCAGCTCCCCAGCCCCTCGGTGGCCAGCGCAACCAGCAACCCCTGCACCGCGGCACCCACCGCGACGGTGAACATGGTCCGTTCCGCGGCGCGACGGCGATCGTCGGGATAGTCGTGGGCACCGTCGGGCACGCAGAACGGGATGATCACCTCCGGGGCGTCGAAGAGTATGCGCCCGCGGTTCACCCGGCGCTCCACTCGTTCGGCATCCAGGCCGTCGGCCAGGAGATCGGCTCGCCACTTCTCCGCCATGGCGGTGAGCAGTCGCTCGCGCCGGGCCCGGTCGCGTAGCCAGACGAACCGCACGGGCCGGGTGTGATGTGGCGCGGGAGCAGTCAACGCGACCGCGGTCGCCGACCGGATCTTCTCCGGGTCCACCGGGTCGGCGGTGAAACTGCGCACCGAGCGCCGTAGCAGCACCGCCTCTTCCCGCCCGCGTTGCAGGGCCTCGGCCGTACCGAGCCAGAACAGATCGTCGGTTCCCGCACGAACGAGGTCGGTCGCGGTCGAACCGTCGTCGGTGAGCGTGAGACCACGGACCACCGCCACGGGCACCGCGCCCAGTTTGCCTTTCACCAGATCGGCGGCCGCGGCGAGTTCGTCGGCGATCGCGACCTGGGTGACCTGCAGTTCGTTGCCCTGGCCGTCCACGGTGCCCGAATAGTCGTGCAGTACACGTAGTCCCGCGGAGCCGATCGCGACATCGGTCTGGCCGTTGCGCCAGGCGCGCCCCATCGTGTCGGTGACCACCACCGCCACGTTCACACCGAGCCGGGTCGCCAGCGCCGAACGCAACCCTTTCGCGCTGCCGTCGGGATCGGCGGGGAGCAGGACGAGTTCGCCGCGTTCGACATTGGACCCGTCCACCCCGGAGGCCGCCTGCACGATGCCGAGCCGGTTCTCGGTGATCAGGGTGCGGCCGCGGCGGGCCACGAGCCGTACCGATTCCTGCTCCACCAGCCGCCGCCGTGCCGCATCGCGCTCCTCCGGATCGGTTGGCGCGGTGACGATCCGCCCCTCCGCCTTGGCGACGATCTTGCTGGTGACCACCAGAACATCGCCGTCGGCGAGCCACGGAGCGCAGGTGGCGATATGTTCGGCGAGGTCGTCACCGGGCCGGAATTCCGGTAATCCGGTGATCGGGAGAATACGTAATTCCGTGGCGGCATGATCGGCAATTACCTCGGCGAACGACTCGGCACCGGTCACGGTTTCACTCCCGCCAGATCGAGGGCCACACGCACCATTTCGGCGGTGGCCTGCGGATCGGTCATCAACAGCGGCACGCTGCGCACCTGCACCCCGGGGACGTCGGCGGTATCGGTAGTGTGGACCAGCCAGCCGTCGAGAATGCCGGTGGCCGAACGTGATCCGTAGTGGCGGCCGACCGCCTCCGCGGAGGTCTCCACACCGATCACCGACAGGCATTCGTCGGCCATACCGCGTAGCGGCTTCCCGTCGATCACCGGCGATACGCCGATCACCGGCGCCGCGGTGGTCCGCAACGCGCCCCGAATTCCGGGCACCGAGAGGATGGAGCCCACGCTCACAACAGGGTTCGAGGGAGCCAGTAATACGATATCCGCATCGGCTATGAGTTCGATCACATTCGGCGCCGGTTTGGCTTCCTCGGCCCCGATTGTGGCGAATCCATGAGTTCGAACGTCGGCCCGGTACCGAACCCACCACTCCTGGAAATGGATCGCGCGGCGTTCGCTGGGACTCTCCGGGTCGCTGATAACAACATGCGTTTCACAGCGATCGTCGGTTGCCGGGATGAGTTCGACACCCGGTTGCCATCGATTGCACAGCGCCTCGGTAACCGCCGAGAGCGGATAGCCGGCGCGCAACATTTCCGTGCGAACCAGATGCGTGGCGATATCCCGATCCCCCAGCCCGAACCAGTCCGGCTGAGCCTGGTATTTCGCCAACTCTTCCTTCGCGTGCCAGGTTTCCCCCACCCGGCCCCAACCGCGCTCGGTATCTATTCCACCGCCGAGGGTATACATGCAGGTATCGAGGTCGGGGCAGATTCTCAGCCCGTGCATCCAGACGTCATCGCCCACATTGACGATGGCCGAAACCTTCGCTTCGGGCAGCAGCTCCCGCACGCCCTGCAGGAACCGCGCGCCACCGACTCCGCCGACCAGGACGACGATACGGGGACCATTGGCAGGCCCGATGTCCGCTTGTTGTGAAGTCACATCTGTACACCCTATGCGGCGCGGGAAATAGTGCGTCTTCCGCTATATTTGCCGGTCATTTGCTATTCGGGTCACAAGATCGACTCGGAATGCCGCGCGGGATAGTAACGGAATAGTGACGGTGGCTTGACCATCGCACCCGGCGGCGTGTCTAATCACAGACATGTCATTCCGGACGGCGCTGGAAGTTCAAGGCGCGAACGGAAACTCGAACAGATGTTCGAATTGGAATGACGAGCTCGGGGAAGTCCGCGAGACAACATCGCGGAGTTAGGCCGTCGATATGCGTGTGGATCGACGGAAAGAAATCATTCTGCGCTAACACACAGTGAGGAGGCGGAGCGATGGCCGAAGAACTGGCCCCGGCCGGCATTCCGGTGGGTGTATCGCGAACCGATTCCACAGCAGGCGCAGCACGTGGCGTCGCTGCTGACAACGGCTGGACCGATCGCGATCGGAGTGAGCGAGAATCGACACCCCGGCTCAGCCTTATCGTGACCGGTTTCGACGAGATGTTCGACTCCATCGAGGAACAGTGGCAGGAACGCGCATTATGCGCGGAAACCGATCCGGAAGCGTTCTTCCCGGAGAAGGGCGGATCGACGCGCGAGGCCAAACGCATCTGCATGGGATGCGAGGTCCGCGACGAATGCCTGGAATACGCGCTCGCACACGATGAACGGTTCGGAATCTGGGGCGGCCTGTCGGAGCGGGAGCGCCGGCGCCTCAAGCGCGGTATCGGCTGACGACACCGCTCGCGTCGGTGCGCCCCGGAGCAGGTAGCCGGGGCGGGCCGTCGCGGTCGGCGATCGGTGACTAACGTTCGAGTCATGGCACGTTCCCGCAATCGCAGACCCCCGACCGCCCGGTCGGTGAGCCGCCGCGGTCGCGGCGTGCGCGGACCCATGCTTCCTCCCACGGTCCCCGCCTGGCGCACTCGCGGCCAGAAATTCGACCGGCTCGTGCTCGAGGCGTTCGCGCCCCTGGACACCCGCTGGCACGACCGCCTCACCAAATTGGACATCGCCGTCGACGATGTCCCGAAAATCCGTCCACTACACCCGGATTCGGTCACCTGGCCGGACGAGGTGGTCGCCGACGGCCCGGTCCCGCTGTCGCGGCTCATCCCCGCCGGAGTCGACCGGCACGGCACCCCCATCCGCGCACGTGTCGTACTGTTCCGCAAACCGCTGGAATTACGCGCGGGCGATCCGGAGGATCTGGTGGACCTGCTGCGCGAAGTATTGGTCCAGCAGATCGCGACCTACCTCGGCGTCGACCCGGACGTCATCGACCCCGAACCGGAATAGCCGGCGTAGATCTGCCACCCGACAAAGTTCTGCAACCGCGAAGACACCCGCTCGACGTGGCAGCAGCGGACCGAAACCACCGGCCCGAACGACGGGCACCACGATCACAGGACAATCTCGCCCCGACCGCCCCCGCAGCAATTGCCCCAAGTTATCTGCCCACCCCCGAACCATGGGTGGGGCCCGCCCGGTTCTGGAGCGACGGAGCGGGGGAGCGAAGCGGAGGAGCGGAGGAGTGAAGAACCGGGCCCAACAGGGCCCCACCCCTCGAGACGCGGAGCGTCTCCAAAATTACAGCCCGCCCCTTCACCAAGGGTCGACCCCGTCGGCACGGCAACCCCACACCCACCCCCGCGCCGCAACCCGCTCCGAAATCACACCCCACCCCTCCACCGAAGGTCCGCCCAACAGCAGGCCAAGCCCGACTTCCTCGCACAGCAGCGGATTGTCGGTCCATGCCTTGTTCTTCCAGATCTCCACATCCTGCTCGAAACCGGGTTTCACCCAGTCACCGAGCGCTACGGCCGTGCGCATCGCCACCCCACCCCCACGCCGCAGCGCGCTCCGAGAATCACACCCCGCCCCTTCACGAATAGCCCACCCCGACACCAGGGCCGACAGCGCTCCGATTCCGCGGCACCGGAGGCGACGCCGAAATCACAGCGTGTCTGCCCCACCTGTGTCCGTGTTGCGGGTTACTCTCATCGACGTGATCTCCATGCGTCGTTGCTGCCGACCCGGCTGCAAGAATCCGGCCGTCGCGACGCTGACCTATGTTTATTCGGATTCCACCGCGGTGGTGGGTCCGCTGGCGACGGTGGCCGAACCCCATTCCTGGGACCTCTGCGGAACACATGCCTCCCGGATCACCGCCCCCAAGGGCTGGGATATGGTCCGGCACGAAGGCGGTTTCGCCACAAGCCCCGATGACGACGACCTCACGGCGCTGGCCGAGGCCGTCCGCGAAGCGGGGCTGCGCCGCCGTCCGCCCGAACCGGAGCAGCGCGGCTACCGCGAGCACACGCCTCCCCCGCGTCCCACCCGCACGGGACGCCGTGGACATCTGCGGGTCCTTCCCGACCCACCGAGCTGATATCCCGCCGCGCTGATCTCTACCGCACCTCGCCCACTGGTCGACTGTGCTCGTTCACCCGGCGAATTCCACCCCCGGCCGTCGGCGACCACCTCCACAGAGTGGCCCGCCCACATCGACTTCCCCGCGATCGCGCCGGAATACTGACGCCCCGTTCCACGGACCCATGAATCCTGGGCCGGACCTGCGCGGCGGCAGCCCCGTGTTCAGCAGGACACCTGCGTAATTCGCCCGACATACGGGCCGAACCGGTGCAAGCCGGTCCGCGAGGTCGCCGGCGCAGCATCGAAAGCACTGGTATCCGAACCGGCGCAACCAGCGGCGGCGCTGATCGACATCAATAGTCGGCAGGCAGGACCTGCCAACGGCTCGACGCGTCCGGCGGCGGAGCCGAGTCGTGCGGCCCGGCTCCGGGAGCGGGTCTCGGTATCGCTGCTCAGCTCGAGCCGGCCAGGTGGCCGTCGGCCACGGGCTGTCCCGGGATCGACAGGGGTGGGACCGGAGGCACTGCCATGAATACGGCGCTCGAGAGGCACCTACTAGGGTGGTCCCCATGACAGTCGCCCGCCCTGCCGAGTCCGTGAACGCGGTGATCAAGGCCTACGACATCCGCGGCGTCGTCGGGGAACAACTCGATGCCGATTTCGTCCGGGATACCGGCTCCGCGTTCGCTCGGCTCATGCGGGCCGAAGACGCGCGGCGCATCGTGATCGGTCACGATATGCGCGCTTCGTCTCCGGAGCTGGTGGATGCGTTCGCCGCGGGCGTGCTGGCACAGGGGCTGGACGTGGTGCGGATCGGTTCGGCGTCCACCGACCAGCTGTATTTCGCCTCGGGCACACTCGACTGCCCGGGCGCCATGTTCACCGCCAGCCACAATCCGGCCCGCTACAACGGCATCAAATTGTGCCGGGCGCGGGCGCTGCCGGTCGGTCAGGACACCGGTCTCGCCACCATCGCCGAGGAACTCGTCACCGGTGTTCCGGGCTACGACGGCGCACCGGGCACCACCACGGAAACCGATCTGCTCGGCGATTACGCGGTGTTCCTGCGCGATCTGGTGGCGCTCGACGGTATCCGGCCACTGACGGTCGCGGTGGATGCCGGTAACGGAATGGGCGGGCATACCGTTCCCGCCGTTCTCGGCGCCCTGCCGCAGGTGACGATCGTGCCGCTGTACTTCGAGCTGGACGGGTCGTTCCCCAACCACGAGGCCAACCCGCTGGATCCGGCGAACCTGGTGGATCTGCAGAAACTGGTCCGGGAGTCGGGGGCCGATATCGGGCTGGCGTTCGACGGTGACGCCGACCGTTGTTTCGTCGTGGACGAGCAGGGTGATCCGGTCTCGCCGTCCGCGATCACGGCGCTGGTCGCCGAGCGTGAACTCGCCAAGGAGCCCGGGGCCACGATCATCCACAATCTGATCACGTCACGGTCGGTACCGGAGCTGGTGACCGAACTGGGCGGCAGCCCGGTGCGCTCGCGGGTCGGGCATTCGTTCATCAAACAGCTCATGGCGAGTACGGGTGCGGTTTTCGGCGGAGAGCATTCCGCGCACTACTACTTCCGGGATTTCTGGGGCGCCGATTCCGGCATGCTGGCCGCATTGCATGTACTGGCCGCCCTCGGTGAGGACAAACGGCCCGTTTCGGAACTGATGGCCTCCTACACGGGGTACGCCGCCTCGGGTGAGATCAATTCGACCGTCGCCGACGCCGCCGAACGCACCGGCGCGGTACTCGACGCTTTCGCCGGCCGGGCGGTGGCGGTGGACCGCCTCGACGGCGTAACGGTGCAACTCCCCGAGGACGCCTGGTTCAACCTGCGTGCCTCCAATACCGAACCGCTACTGCGGCTCAACGTCGAAGCGCGCTGTCCGGAGGAAGTAGACGCACTCGTGACCGAGATTCTGCGCATCGTCCGCGCCTGACTGGAATAGTGGAAATACACACCGTGGATTCGCCCGTTCCAGGCCCGGTATCCACGATCCGGGCGGTGGCGGCGGCCGAGACCGAAAACAGCGCGATGAGGGGAGGTGCCACGCCCGATGATCGCTGATACCCCGGTACTCGATCTGGACGATGCCGCAATGCTCGAGGCCGCCGATACCGGCGGCGCCCTCCGTTCGGCCGCATCCGGTGGCGCCCAGGTACGGGCCACCGCAGCGGCCGTGGCCGAGAATGCCCTCGCCGGGCTGGCCGGTCTGCAGCCACGCAGTCTGCTGCTGGTTTCCGGCGCCGGCCGGGCCGGACGTGCGGCGGGGCTGCTGGTGGCGGCGCTCGGTGACCGTGCCGGATTGCCACTGGTTCCGGTGAGCACCGTGCCTTCCTGGGCCGGTCCCTTGGACGTCGTACTGGTCAGCGGTGACGACGCCGGTGATCCCCGGCTGATCGACGCGGTGGACCGGGCGGTGCGCCGGGGCGCCGAGGTGGTCGTGGCGGCGCCGAACGAGGGACCGCTGCGGGCCGCGGCGGCCGGACGCGCTGCCGTGCTGGAGCCGCGGGTTCCTGTGCTCGACGCCAACCGGCTGCTGCGCTACCTGGCGACCGGTATCGCGGTGCTGCGGGCGATCGCCCCCGCCCGAACGGCCGGTGACCTGCCCGATCTCACCGATCTCGCCGATGTGCTCGATACCGAGGCACTGCGCGACGGGCCTCAGCACGAGGTGTTCCACAATCCCGCCAAGAACCTTGCCGCCCGCACCCAGCAGCGCGGCCTGATCCTGGCCGGGGACAGCCCCGCGACCACCGAACTGGCGATCCATGCCGCGGAGGTCCTGCTGCAGTCCGGGGGCCGCACCGCCACCGCCGTGGATCTGTCCGTCGCTGTGGCCGCGCTCCCCCAGCTGGTGGATGCGGCCACGGCCGCCGCGCCGGATTACGATCCGCTGTTCCACGACGAGCAGCTCGACGGGCCGCCGCCGGTCGAGAAGAAGCGGATCTTCCTGTGCAGCACCGATACCGACAGTCCGGCCGCGCGACGCAAACTCGCGCTGTTCGGGGGTGCCGGCGGCGGCACGGTCGACGCCGACCTGGTCACGGCCGATATCGAGACGGTCCCGGCGGATCCGTCCCGTGTCGAATCCGGCGAACCGGCCCCGGAACCGGCCACTCATGCCGGCGCGGAGCTGGAACGTCTCGCGGTACTGGCGTTGCGCTGGGAAATGACGGCCGCCTACCTGCGGCTCATCGGCGGCCGGGCGGTCGCGGCCGCCGATCCGGACAGGTACGACGGGGGACCGTACTAGTGCACGAACTCGTAGGTGCGTTGCGCTCGTACGCCTGGGGTTCACGCACCGCGCTCGCCGAACTCTGCGGCCGCCCTGTCCCTTCCGCACATCCGGAAGCCGAACTGTGGTTCGGCGCCCACCCCGCCGACCCCGCCTATATCCGTACCGAACGCGGTAAACGCTCGCTGCTCGAAGTGGTCTCGGCCGAACCCGGCCGGGAACTCGGCGCCGCCGCGACCCGTTTCGACGGCCGGTTGCCGTTCCTGCTGAAGATCCTGGCCGCCGAGGAACCGCTGTCGTTGCAAGCGCATCCGAGCGCGCAGCAGGCGGCGGCCGGTTTCGCCCGGGAGAACCGCACCGGGGTGCCGCTGGATTCGCCGATGCGCAACTACCGCGACGACAGCCATAAACCCGAACTCGTCGTCGCACTGGAACGTTTCGAGGCCCTGGCCGGTTTCCGGGATCCGTTGCGCACGGTGGAACTGTTCCGCGCCCTGGGCGTTCCCGAACTGGGGCAATACGCCGATCTGCTCGCCGCGCAACCCGATTCCGACGGTCTGCGCACCCTGTTCACCAGCTGGATAACGCTGCCGAATACGGCGCTGGACATGCTTCTGCCCGCCGTCCTGGACGGCTGCGTGCGCTATCTGACCAATGCGGAGCGCGAATTCGCGCCGGTTGCCCAGACGACCCTCGAACTCGCCGAAAGCTATCCGGGAGATGCCGGTGTGCTGGCTTCGCTGTTGCTGAACCGGATCACCCTGCAACCCGGCCAGGGCTTGTTCCTCGCTGCCGGCAACCTGCACGCATATCTGCACGGGGTCGCGGTCGAGATCATGGCGAACTCGGACAATGTGCTGCGCGGTGGGCTCACCCCGAAACACGTCGATGTGCCGGAACTGCTGAAAGTCTTGGATTTCGGACCCATCGACCTCCCCCTGGTACTGCCGGAACCGGCGGGCGACGGTTCGGTGCGTTACCGCACCCCCGCCCCCGAATTCGCGTTGCGCCGCTTCGATATCACCGAGGGCTCGGCACTGGTTCCGCTCACCGACGCCGGCCCCGGCATCGTCTTGTGTACGGCCGGTTCGGCCCATCTGCTCGACGGTAGCTCCGAGGTCCGGCTCGACCGCGGTACCGCGGCGTGGATCTCGGCCACCGATACCGATATCCGCGCCCGAGCAGCCGGCGGACCCGCCACACTTTTCTGCGCCTGCGTGGGGTGAGACAGGGCCCCATCCCAGGCCCTATCGGCATATACCTCCGCCGAAATAGACCGGCGAACTCGTGCGCTCGTGCCCAGCCCACCCCGGCCGTGCCGGACTTCCCGAAATGTTCACCTCCCTGGTGCCGAGTTCAGCGAGGCCCTTATAGGGTTGGGGCCGCGTGGTGCTTCCGTCCTCGATGCGATGCGGCGCAGCCGCGAGTGTCGAGGGCGGAAGCACCACGCCTGAGGGCCTCAACCCGCGGCGCCGCAGGCGCCGCAAATAAACACAGAGGGTGGCAGATGTCGGCTGGTGGAAGTAAGAAGGCGATTCTTGCCGCGTTGACGGCGAATGCCGGGATCGCGGTGGCGAAGTTCGTGGGTGCGGGGATCACCGGGTCGGCGTCGATGCTGGCCGAGGGTGTGCACTCGGTAGCCGATACCGCCAATCAGGGGCTGCTGCTGTTCGGGCAGAACCGGGCGCAGCAGGAGGCCGACGAGCTGCATCCGTTCGGGTACGGGCGCAGCCGCTATTTCTATTCGTTCGTGGTGGCCCTGGTGTTGTTCACACTGGGCTCGGTGTACGCCCTGTACGAGGGTATTCACAAGATCCAGCATCCCGAGGAGCTCAGCTCGCCGATGGTGGCCGTGGTGATCCTGGTGATCGCCATCGGGCTGGAGATCTACAGTTTCACGACCGCGGTCCGGGAATCCAAACCGCTCAAGGGCCGGGCGAGCTGGTGGCAGTTCATCCGTAATTCGCGCAGCCCGGAACTGCCGGTGGTGCTGCTGGAGGACACCGGTGCACTGGTCGGCTTGGTGCTGGCGCTGGGCGGTGTCGGACTGACCATGCTGACAGGCGATCCGGTCTGGGACGGTATCGGAACCCTGTGCATCGGCGCACTGCTCGGAATCATCGCGATCATTCTGATCATCGAGATGCACAGCCTGCTGATCGGTGAGGGTGCGACCGCGGCCGAGGATCGCGCGATCCGCGACTGCGTCGCCGACGGGACGACGATCGATCGGCTCATCCATATGAAGACCCAGTACATCGGCCCGGAAGAGATGCTGGTGGCGGCGAAGGTGGCAGTGGCGCCCGGACTGGATATCGCGCAGATCGCGGCGGGTATCGACGAGGCCGAGAGCCGGATCCGGGCGGCGGTGCCGACGGCGCGGATCATCTACCTGGAGCCCGATCTGTACCGCCAGCCCGCCGGTAAGGCCTAACTGCCCGGGGTGGTTTCCGCGTTCGCACCGGCCAGCTCCAGCGGGTCGGTGCGGATACCGAATACGGTGCGCAACGCGTGCGCGGCGGCGTGTGTACCGGCCATTCCGTGCACCCCGCCGCCCGGCGGCGTGGCCGACGAGCACAGGTAGACACCGGGCAGCCCGGTGGTGTGCGGGTTCCAGCGGGGTACCGGGCGGAACACCGTCTGCATGAGGGTCATCGCCCCGGCGCCGATATCACCGCCCACATAGTTGGCGTTGTATGCGGGCAGTTCGGCGGCCGTGTAGACATGTTTCGCCAGGATCAGGTCCCGGAAGCCGGGGGCGAACCGCTCGATCTGGCCGATGATCTGCTCGCTGATATCGCGATCCGATCCATTCGGAACGTGCGCGTAGGCGTACAGGGTGTGCTGCCCCGCCGGGGCTCGGCCCGGGTCCACGACACCGGGCTGGATGACCAGCGTGTACGGCCGATCGGTATGCATACCCGCGGCGACCGCGTGTTCGGCGGCCATGGCCTCGGCCCGGCTACCCACCAGGTGCAGAGTGCCCGCTTCGGCGCACTCCGGCGCCTGCCACGGGACCGGGCCGGACAGCGCGAAATCGACCTTGCAGGAGCCCGGGCCGTAGCGCACATTGCCCAACAGGCGGCGGTACCCGGTGGGCAGCCGGTCGCCGCCGATACGGACGAGTTCGGCGGGCGAGGTATCGCACAGGACTGCCCGGGCCGAACCGAATTCCGCCAGCGAATCCACCCGGTGGCCGGTGATCACCCGGCCACCGCGACGGCGTAGTTCCGCAGCGAGCGCGTCCACGATCGCCTGGCTGCCGCCGCGCGGTACGGGCCAGCCACCGACATGCGCGAGGGTCGCCAGGAGCAGCCCGGCGCCGACGGCCGGTAGTGCCCGCGGCGGGCGGACCGCATGCGCGGCAACCCCGGTGAACAGTGCCGGAGCGATCTCCCCGGAAAATCGGGCATCCCACAGCGGCGACCCCTGTTCGAACATCCGCAGACCGAACCGGACCGCTGCCGGAGACAGCGGCACCCGCCGCATATTCGACATCGCGGTATCCACCACGGCCGGCCAGTCCTCGACCAGCGGCCCGAGCAGGCCCCGCCAGGCTTTCCCGTCGCGCCCCAGCTCGGCCACGGTGCGGTCCAGATCCCGCCATGCCACCCCCGCGCCCCCGGAATCGAGCGGATGCGCATACGAGGCGGCCGGGGTGAGCAGCTCCACCCCGTGCGCGGCCAGGTCGAAGGCCCGGAAGAACGGCGACGCATACGCCATGGGGTGCGCGCCGGCGCAGATATCGTGCCGGAAGCCGGGCAGGGTGACCTCGGCGGTCCGGCAACCGCCCCCGACGGTCTCCCCCGCCTCGTGCACCTCGACGTCGAGCCCGGCGCCGGCCAGGATCACCGCCGCCGCAAGCCCGTTGGGTCCGGCCCCCACCACGACGACATCAGCCATGACCCGAGTCTATGTTCATCGGCACGCCGACGCGGGCGACCATCTGATGTCTCCTCGAATGCGCCCACCCGGCGCTCCGGATTCGGTGCGCGACCGGCGCTTGTGAACAGCCGGCCCGATCGTCCGGTCGACTGCGGCACCGACCGGCGGTGTGGTGGTAGATATCTCCACCGGCGTGGTAGCGCCCGGCGGAGCGGCGACCTCCGTGCGGGGCGGAGCTCGGAGGCGCAGGGTCGGACTCGCCGGGCTGCCCGGTGGTTCGCCGACGCGTACGTCCGAGGCCAGGGCCGCGGTGGCCCGCCCTGTTCAGACCCGCGTACGGGCTCGTGCGCCGGTGTGGGCGGGCAGGTGGGAGTAACCGTGCAGGGTGTACAGGGGCCGGCGGGTGGGCGGATCGGTGAGTCGCAGGTCGGGGAAGGTTTCAGTGAGGGTCCGCAGGGCGTGGGTGGCTTCCATCCGGGCCAATCCGGCGCCGAGGCAGACGTGGATTCCGCTGCTGAAGCCGAGATGGTTCTTGGCGTTCTCCCGGGTGATGTCGAATCGGGCGGGATCGGGGAAGACCGCGGGGTCGCGGTTGGCGCCGGCCAGGGACAGCACCACCGTCGATCCCGGACGCAACCGGCGGCCGGCGATTTCGAGGTCGGTACGCGCGACACGGGCGGTGGTCTGCACGGGGGCGTCGATCCGCAGAACCTCTTCGACCGCGTTGGGCCAGAGTTCCGGTTCGGCACGGAGCCGGTCCAGCTGATCCGGATGCCCGAGCAGCCAGACGATACCTTTGCCGATGAGGTTGACCGTGGTCTCGAACCCCGCGCCCATGAGCAGGGTGGCCGAGGTGCACAGTTCGTGATCGGTGAGATCACCGGCGGTGACCAGGCTGCTGAGGATATCGTCGCCGGGTTCGGCGCGGAGCCGCTCGATATGGTCGAGCAGATAGGCGTGCACCCGTTCGGAGGCCTGCATCGCTTTGCTGTGCGTCTGCCAGGAGATCCCGAGATCGAGCAGCGGGCTTATATCGTCACCCCACCGCAGGAACATCTCACGATCCGAATCGGGGAATCCGAGCATTTCGGAGATGATCGCGATGGGCACCTGGGAGGCGAACCGGGCCACCAGATCGGTGGGTCCGTCGTCGGGCAGGGCGGCGAGCAGTTCGTCGGTCACGCTCGCGATCCGGTCGCCCAGCCGGGCGACAGCACGCGGGGTGAAGGCGGCGGCGACGGGTTTGCGCATCCGGGTGTGTTCGGGCTGGTCGATCATCAACATGGACGGCGGGTCAACGGGGTTGGGCGGAACCGGCCGGCGCTGCAACCATGTCCGCGCCCGGTCCGGAATCGGGGCGAACTCGGGCATTCCGGTACCGAAACGGTTGTCCCGCAGGACCTCCCGGCACAGGTCATGGTCGAAGGTGATCCACGCCGAGGTGACCCGATGCAATCCGCCCCCGCCGCGCATCTCCTCGATCAGCGCGTATGGGTTCTCGATACCTTCCGGGCCGCCGTTGAGCCGGGCGAAGGGATCACCTTGCCGGAGTTTGACTTTCTTGGCCGCCCGGACCAGTCCGTGATGGTTGACCCACCGATACAGATACTGCGGTTTCATCCGAACCCCTCCGTCGCTGCTGCGTCGCATCCTGTCCCGACGTTACGCAGAACACAGTCCCGGCGGTACCTGCCGGAGTCGGATCCCGGGACCTACCGTGGTAGGACTCCGGGCGTTCAGAGAACCCGGGTGACCCGTTCGGTCTCGATGCGGCGATCCCGCTGCGCGGGATCCGGATCGGTCACCTGCACCAGCGACGCGCCCGCGACGAACACCGCGAGGTACCGGTCGATCAGCTCCTCGGCGGTATCCCAGCTGCCGGTCGACAACACCCGATCGGTTTCCGAGAGACCCTGCCGGGCCGCAGATTTCCGCGCCAGGGTGAGTACCTCCGGCACCGGCATACCGTCCAGCGCGGCGCCGGTTCCACCGGGGCGGAACTGGTCGCCGTGGACGCGGACCGCGGTCGCGTAGTCGGTGACTCCGAGCGGCAGATCCTGTACCGGGGCGCCCATCGGGTCGAGTGACAGTGCCGCGACCTCGGGGGCATCCTCGGTTTCGCCGAGGCGGTCGGCGGTGGCGAAAACCAGTTCCGCGTCCGGGTCCGGTTGCAGTACCACCTCGGTCCCGGCCCACCAGCAGCCGAGCAGGACGGCCGCGGTCTGCCAGTGGGCAGGTAGGAGTACCGCCACCCGGGCGCCGGGGGTGAGGCCGAATTCGTCGCGGATCAGGTTGGCGGTTTTGGCCGCCCAGTTGGCCAGGGTGACCGCGGACAGTTCGATACGCGCGCCTGTCGCATCGTCGTACCAGGTGATCCGGGGCGCGGCCGGTTCGCGTTCCAGAATCGGCTCGAGTACCGCTTCGGGGAGGGTCGTGGCCTGCTCTACGTCACGCATCGTCTGCTTTCTGCGTCCAATTCTTCGGCGTCCGATTCACACCGGCGGTCAATTCACACAGGTCGGTCCGTCCTCGGCCGCCGCAATGGGCGGTGCGGGGGGCACCGGGGTCGCCGATGTCGACGTATCGCCGAAATCGATCACGTCCTCGCTGCCGGATCCGGGGCCAGCGTAGTCGCTTGCCAGGACCACGCTCACCGTCCCCGGTGCCAGCGCGGGGTCCGCGACGACCGGGATACCACCGAGCGCCGCGGCCACTGCCGTCGCCCCACGATCGGTTTCGGAGGCGGCGAGCACCTGGCTTTGCCAAGCTGTCCCGTCCGAGTAGTTACCCACCTCGCCGGGGAGATAACCGAGTGCGGTGAGTTCCTGCGATACCGAACCGGCCAGTCCGGACACCGATGTCGAGTTGAAGACATCCACCTGCACTGTTCCCGGGTCCGCGGCCGGAGCCGGAGGCGTGCTGGTGCCCGGGTCCGTGCCCTCGGCTTCCTCGCCGACCAGTCCCGCGACATAGTCCTGGACATCGTCGGGTTCGACCCGCACCACCGACTCCCCGGTCGAGGTGGTGCCGTTGAGATCGGCCACGGGAATGGTCTCGAAGGTCACCTTGCCGGCCGACAGATCCTGGAGCTGGTTCAGGAACGCCAGCAGATCCCACCCTTCGTCGAGCACGATGGTGCGGCCCACCGCATCGCTGAGCTGGCGCAACCGGGTGGGGTTGCTCAGCGTGTCGGTGCTGATCACCTGGTGGACGAGCTGAGCCATGAATACCTGCTGACGCACGATCCGGTCCAGGTCGCCGCGTTCGAGATTGTGCCGCTGCCGGACGAAACTGAGAGCCTGCGGGCCGTCCAGTTTTTGGCGGCCGGCGGGAAAATACGCACCGGACATCGGTTCGTCCACCGCCTGGTTCAGGCAGACATCCACACCGCCGACCGCATCGGTGAGCAGCACGAACCCGAGCAGGCTGACCTCGGCGTAGTGGTCGACGGTGATACCGGTGAGCCCGGCCACCGAGCTGATCAGTGCCTGCCGGCCGCGCTGCGTGGATTTGTCTTCGGCGGCTTCCGGTGTGGCACCGTCGGCGAGCATATCGTCCTGTGCCGTCTGTTTGGTGATCCCGTACGCGGAGTTGATCTTGCCCTTGCCCAGCCCCGGAATATCGACATAGGCATCACGAGGAATCGAGATCGCGGTGGCCGAACTGCCGTCGTTGGGCACCCGCACCAGCACGATGGTGTCGGTATTCGTGCCGATCTCGTCGCCCGCATGCAGCATCGCGCGTTCGGCCTCGGTGAGCGGATTACCTTTCGCATCGGTACGCGAATCCACCCCCACCAGCAGGATGTCCACGGCGCCGTCGCGCTGCCCGCCGAGACCGAGATCACTGATGCGTTCGATATTCGACACCAGCGAATCCACGCCCCGCCAGGCGAAGCCGGTACCCACCAGCACAATCAGAGCAACCGACGCGACGAACACCCGCGCCGGACTCCACAACGTCGGCTCCCCACGCTGCGCCACCTTTGAACTTCCTCTCCCCGTTCGGACCGGTCGAGGACCCCGATCCACTTCGCGTACGCCGTCGAAACACCTTCCGCTCCACGCAGGCTAACCAACGGCAGCCCGGGTGACATCGATTCGGCCCATCGACGGCGTGCCAGACTGGGCCGGTGAACGATGCCGTGCCGCCCGGAACCGAACTCAGCACCCGGATCGTGGTCACCGGGGCCGGCGGCCAGGTCGGCCGGGAACTGCTCCGGCTGGCCCCCGCCGCCCGTGCCTACACCCGCTCCCGGCTCGACATCACCGACCCGGCGGCCGTGGAATCCGTACTGCGCCCGGGCGATATCGTCGTCAATTGTGCCGCGTACACCGCGGTGGACGGGGCCGAATCGGATCCCGGCGCGGCCTTCGCGGGCAACGCGACCGGCCCCGCTGTTCTGGCCGAAGCCTGTACCGGGGTGGGCGCGCGACTCATCCATCTCTCCACCGACTATGTGTTCCCCGGCACGGCGACCACACCGTACGAGCCCGGCGACCCGACCGGCCCCGCCACCGTCTACGGCCGCTCCAAACTCGCCGGGGAACGCGCCGTCCGCGAAAACTGCCCGGATTCCCAGATCGTCCGCACGGCCTGGGTGTACCGCGGCGCCGACAGCGATTTCGTTGCCACCATGCGGCGACTGGAACAGGAACGCGACACGGTGAACGTGGTGACCGACCAGATCGGCTCCCCCACCTACGCCGCCGATCTCGCGGCCGGCCTGCTCGAACTCGCCGCCCGCCCCGAAGCGCCCACTGTGCTGCATGCCACGAATGCGGGCCGGGCGAGCTGGTTCGAGGTGGCGCGCGCCGTTTTCGCCGGTATCGGCGCCGACCCCGATCGCGTGCGGCCCTGCACATCCGCCGAATTTCCCCGGCCCGCACCCCGGCCCGCCTTCTCCGTGCTGTCCGGCACCGCCTGGCGCGACGCAGGCCTGACACCATTGCGGCCCTGGGAATCCGCGCTCACCGAGGCATTGACCAGGACCGCCCGTTAGGGTGGGGCGCTGTGAGCGCTTCCGATACCCCGGGTCAACCGCATGACCGGCCACGACTGGCCGTGGTCACGGTCACGTATTCACCGGGCGAACATCTCGAGCATTTCATCAGCACCCTGAGCACGGCCACCGCGGAAAAACCGCAGGTGATCCTGGCCGACAACGGTTCCACCGACGGTGTCCCCGAACTGGTCGCCGAGGCCAACGCCCATGTGCGGTTCCTATCGACCGGCGGGAACATCGGATACGGCGGCGCCATCAACCGGGCCGTCGCCGAACTCGATCCCGACCTCGAATACGTGCTGATCGCCAACCCCGATATCCGCTGGGGCAACGACTCCATCGACCTCATGCTCGAAGCCGCCCGGCGCTGGCCGCGTGCGGGCGCCATCGGCCCGCGGGTCCTGGAGCCGGACGGCAGCACCTATCCCTCCGCTCGATCGGTTCCCGGCCTGCTCGACGGCGCCGGTCACGCGATCCTCGGCGCGATCTGGAAAACCAACCCGTGGACCCGCCGCTACCGGCAGGAAAACGAGGAGATCTCCGAACGCGCCGTGGGCTGGCTGTCCGGATCGTGCCTGCTGGTGCGCCGCGAGGCGTTCGACGCCATCGAAGGATTCGATTCCCGCTACTTCATGTACATGGAGGACGTCGACTTCGGCGACCGGATGGGCAAGGCCGGCTGGCACAACGTTTTCGTCCCGGACGCCGAGGTCACCCACGCCAAAGGGCACGCCGCCGGCCGCCACCCCGAGAAGATGCTGCCCGCCCACCATGCCAGCGCCTACCGGTTCCAGGCCGACCGGCATCCGCACTGGTGGCAGGCCCCGCTGCGCTGGGCGTTACGGGCCGGACTTGCGATCCGCTGCCGCATTGCGGTTCGATCCGCACTGCGTACCCGGCAGCAGGAACTCGCCGGCTGACCGGACCGGCCACCCGGGCCGGGGCGCGAGGAACGGATGGAACAAGGGAGCTCCATGGCATCACAAGCAGACGCGGTCATCTTGGTCGGCGGGAAGGGTACGCGGTTGCGGCCGCTCACTCTGTCGGCGCCGAAACCGATGCTGCCGACCGCGGGGGTGCCGTTCCTGACCCATCTGCTGTCCCGGATCGCCGCGGCCGGACTCACCCATGTGGTGCTCGGCACGTCCTACAAGGCGGAGGTCTTCGAGGAGCATTTCGGTGACGGGGCCGATCTCGGACTGGAGATCGAGTACGTCACCGAAACCGAACCGCTGGGCACCGGCGGCGGTATCCGCAACGTGCTGCCCCGGCTCACCGCCGACAACACCATGGTGTTCAACGGTGATGTGCTGGGCGGTACCGATCTGCGGGCAATCCTGGAAACCCACGAAACGACCCAGGCCGATGTCACCCTGCACCTGGTGCGGGTGAGTGATCCTCGCGCGTTCGGCTGCGTCCCCACCGATGCGGACGGGCGGGTCACCGCGTTCCTGGAGAAAACCCAGGATCCGCCGACCGACCAGATCAACGCCGGTTGCTACGTGTTCCGGCGCGAGTACATCGAGAAGATCCCCGCCGGCCGCCCGGTTTCGGTCGAGCGGGAGGTTTTCCCGGCGCTGCTCACCGAGGGCGCCCGGGTGCAGGGCCACGTCGACACCTCGTACTGGCGCGATATGGGTACCCCGGAAGATTTCGTCCGCGGCTCGGCCGACCTGGTGCGCGGTATCGCCCCGTCGCCGATCCTGCCCGGGCAACGCGGCGAATCGCTCGTCCACGAGGGCGCCGGGGTGGCGCCCGGAGCATTGCTGATCGGCGGTACGGTTGTCGGCCGCGGCGCCGAAGTAGGTGCCGGTGCGCGCCTCGACGGCGCGATCCTGTTCGACGGCGCCAAAGTGGAAGCGGGCGCCACGGTGGAACGCTCGATCATCGGATTCGGTGCCCGCATCGGGCCCCGTGCCCTGATCCGGGACGGGGTCATCGGCGACGGTGCCAGTATCGGTGCTCGCTGTGAACTACTGCGTGGAGCCCGGGTATGGCCGGGCGTCGAGATTCCCGACGGCGGTATCCGGTACTCGACGGACGTATAGCGGCCGGCGGTTGCCAGGGTGGCGATCGCGATTCGGACACACCCCGGCCCGAACGCGACCAGCAGCGGCGCCGAGTCTCACGAGGCCCTGAAGGGTTTCGGCCCACGAACAAAACCACCGCAACCAACGGCGCAGCCGAGTTCAGCGAGGCCCTGAAAGGTTTCGGCCCGTCCCTGCTGTCCGTGCTCGATGCGATGCGGCGCAGCCGCGAGTGTCGAGTGCGGACAGTAGGGACCTCAGGGGCCGAAACCCGCGGCGCCGAAGGCGCCGCAAACAAACACATCTCAGGCGAAACCTACGGCGCGTTCGCCCCAGGCGGTGAGTAACTCCCCTTCGGGGTCCGGGACCACGCGGTCGACGGTGTCGATGAGCAGGGTTTCCCGCGAATCGGGATGGTAGGGCGGCCAGTGTTTCGAGCCGTCGAGCGCGGCGGGTACGCCGTGTGCGGCGAAGGCCAGCCAGCGGCGCATCATCCGGCCCGAGACCTCCGCGGCCTGCCGGCGGCCGCCCAGCCAGAAGGTCGGGTCGTGGTCGAAGGTGCCGAAGTTGCCGAAAATGTAGGGCAGTTCCGTGGCGTGCCCGGCGCCGACACGGGCGGCGCGCAGCATCGGGGTCGCATGGTCGAAGCGGTACATCCAGGTACGGGAATGCTGGGCATGACCGTCGGCGACCCATAGCGCGGGCATCCGGAACGCGGCATCGGTGGACATGGCCAGGGCGCCCCGCGGCTTCGCCAGGTCGGGGTATACGCGGGTGATTTCCGCGATACGTTCCGCGGACAGGTCGGGATGGCCGGTCTGAACCTGCTCGAGCATCATGTTCACCGCCTCCGGGGTGACCGGCATGATCGGCGAACGGAACAGCCGGAACAGCGAGGCCTCGTCCTTGTTGGTGCCGATGATGAGCGGTACCCGATGTGAGCGGCCGTCGCGAAACCGGTCGGTGGGGTAACCGGGCAGCAGATCCTCGTCCACCACCGGCGCCGCGGCGAGCGTACCGGGGGCTTGCAGCGGCACCTCGTCGATCAGCAACGCAGCCGCCCGCACGATCCGCTCGATCGGGCAGGTCAGCAGTTCGGCCACGCGTGACCGCGGTAGTTCCGTCAGTTCCAGGAAGCGTTCCGCCACGCCGGCCGCGCGTTCCCGGCCGTAGACGGCGGTCGCGGGCGGGCTCTGCGCAATGGCACGCTGGAACAGGCCCGCGGCCCGGGGTGCGGTGAGCAACGCGGTGACACAGCCGGCGCCGGAGGATTCCCCGAACAGGGTCACATTGCCGGGGTCGCCGCCGAAACCGGCAATATTGTCGCGGACCCATTCCAGGGCGGCGAGCTGGTCGAGCAAACCCAGGTTGGGAACGAATTCGTCGTGCAGCGAGGACAGGTCCAGGAATCCGAAAGCCCCGATCCGGTAATTCACCGTGACGACCACGACATCACCGGCCGCGGCCAGATTGCCGCCGTCGTAGACGGCCTGTGCGGCCGAACCCAGGCAGTAGGCGCCGCCGTGCAACCACACCAGCACCGGGCGCGGTTCCTCGGCGGTCGCGGCGGGGGCCCAGACGTTCAACCACAGGCAGTCCTCGCCCATCGTCAGCGAACGGTCCATCGGGACGGTGTTGTCCATATCCTGCGGGGCGACCTGGCCGAAGGCGACGCAATCACGGATCCCGTCCCAGCGTTGCGGCGCCCGCGGCGGGCGGAACCTGCGCGGACCGGCAGGCGCGTCGGCATACGGGATCCCCCGCCACACCGATACCGTGCCCTCCCGGGTCCCCCGGACCGCACCGAACTCGGTCCCGGCCACCGGAGCGGACCCGTCCACCCCGGGCGTCACCTCGAAGCACTGGACATTCATCACAGACCTCCTCTACCTGTGCATTCGAGGGTACGGCCGAAGTGGTTACAACTCGGTTCCAGAATTATCGCGTTGCGCCGGAAAATGCGGTTCGCGACATCTCTAGAATTCCGGTATGCCGAGTTACGAATTCCGGTGCCGCAGCTGCGGCAATACATTCGAGGTCAACCGTCCGATGGCGCAGGCGTCGGATCCGGCCGTCTGCCCTGGCGGCCACGACGACACCGTGAAACTGCTCACGACCTTCGCAACGACCGGCCGGGCCGCGGCGCCTGCGGTAGCCGCGCCCGCGCCCACTGGTGGCGGCGGATGCTGTGGTGGGGGTTGCTGCGCCTGATCCGACATCGGACTCCCGGATCCTGCTCAGGATTTGATTCGGATACAGGCGCTCGTGAGTCACCGACGGCAGCGGTCGCCGCTCCCGCCTCTGGCCCTGTCGCTGTTCGCGGGGTCTCGCAACATCCGGTCCACCGGTTCAGCCGCTCGGAGTTTCGGAATTCGCGGCGTGCCCTCGGTCGATATGGCCCAGGTCACGCGCCGGATCAATGCGATCACGGACGCGCTGCTTCAGTACCGCGATATCGGGAAAGCCGCCGTCGGTTTTGCGTTCCCACACCTGGTCGCCGTCTACGGTGATCCGGAAAACCCCACCCTCGCCGGGGATCAATGCCACCTCGCCGATATCGGTGCCGAAGGTGGTCAACAGTTCTTGTGCCATCCAGCTCGCCCGGAGCAGCCAGCGGCACTGGGTGCAGTATTCGATGGCGATACGCGGCATGGCGTGCACACTACCGGTGGCGAACTCGGGAGCCGGTCCGGTTTCGCCGCGGTTCACTCCGCGATATCGCCGTCGACATAGCACCAGGCTCCGTCGACGCGAGTGAATCGGCTGGTCTCGTGCAAACGGCCGCGACCGCCGGGGTCGCGGTAGTGGGCGGTGAATTCCACCGTTCCGGTTTGCTCGAACGGGCCACCGCCGGTAACCGCGTGAATCTCCAGGAACAGCCAGCGCCGGGCGGGATCCAGGTCCAGGCGCTCGGGTCGGGTGCCGGGATGCCAGGATCGGCGCAGGTAGCCGGTGTCGCCGAGTGCGAAGGCGGTGAACCGGGAACGCATCAGCGCTTCGGCGCTCGGGGCCGGGCGGCCGGCCAGCAGCGGACCGCAGCATTCGGCGAACACCTCGCCGCGGCGACAGGGGCACGGTTTCGAATCGTCCACGGCTGACGATTCTGCGCCGTCCGCAAAAGCCGCGGTCGCCGGGCCGGACCTCCGCGGGTCAGCGGCGGATCGCGGCCAGTTCACCGGCAATACGCGCGGTGTCCTCCCGCCACCGGCGCAACTCGGAGACACCCGGCGCGAGCTCGGTGTCGTGGTGATGGGCGGCATGGGACAGGGCGGTCCACAACGCAGCGATCCGCGCCGCGACGGGCGGGCCGGCGATGACCCGCAAGGCCAGCAACTGCGCGCGCATCGGGCAGCGCGCGAGGTCGGGTTCGGTTCGAGCCCACAACTCGTCCACCGATTGTTCGAGTGCGATACGCAGAATCCACGCGGTCGCCCGGGACCACACCGCCCCGGCGGCGGGCACCGAACCGTCGAGCAACCGGTCGACCACGACCAGCCGCTCGGCCACAGTGGGCCGCGGGAACTGGGCTTCGACGGGCCGCCGGCTCGATGAACGACCCGGTCGCCGGGGTTCCGCCGGCTCCCCCCGGCGTTCCCGCTTCCGGACCCGGCGCCGCGACGCACGCCCCGCAGATCCCGGGCCGACTCGCGGTGCCACCGGACCACCATCGGAGCCGGGCACCCCGTCGGATGCGGTGGACGCTGCGCGACCCGACCGGGATACTCCCCGGTTTGCCGATCCGGCCGGGGACGGCGGCCCGGTGGCTATCCGGTCGGTCCCGAGATCGTCGGCTTCGCCCGAGGTCATCGGGCCAGCCAGTTCACGAAGCGTTCGGTATCGGCGATCAGCTCGGACAGGTCACGCGCGATCGGGATATGCGCGCCGGCGGTGGCGTCACGGACGACCTCTACCGCCCAGCGGCCTTCTTTGGCCAGCCGTTTGTTCAGGTCCTCGATCCGGCGGCCGGGCCCCAGGACCGCGAGGGTGACCATGGCCCGGGTGGATTGGGCGGTATCGATGCGCCGCTGCACCTCACGATGATCCATCCCCTCGGCGAGCAGCATCCGTTTCGCGCGCGCCAGGCCGGCCGCCTCGAGAGCCGAGCGGCAGCAGCTGGCGACCAGCTCGTCGGATATGGCCGGCGGCAGCTGCGGGGTACGCAGCAGGGCACGGGCGTCGTCGAGGTAGCGGTGCACCGGATCACTGGACAGCCGGATCTCCACCACCGACCGCTCCCGGCGCTGCACTTCCAGGATCCGGGCGTCGATCTGCATCCGGCGCACCGCCTCGGCGAGCCGGTCGTCGTGGGTGAAAACCACCACTTGCCGATCCCACGCCACGGTCGCGAGAACTCGGGCCAGACCGTCCACCTTCGCCGGATCCATCGCCTGCACCGGATCGTCGATCACGACGAAGCGAAAAGGACTGTCGGCCAGGGTGGCCCGGGGCAGGAACAGCGCCAGGCCGAGGGCATGCAGCTCCCCCTGGCTCATTACCCCGAGGGCGGCGCCGTCCACCTCGTCCACGGTGACATCGAGTTGCACCCGGCGGGCGGAGTTCGCGTTGCCCTGTAACCGGATGCCACCGAGTTCGACGTTGCTCTGCTGCCGCAGGCTCTGCCAGACCCATCGGGCGGTACCGGCCAGCGGGGCGAGCCGCTCGTCGCGCACCTGGGCGGTGGCCGATTTCAACCAGACCTCCGCGGCCCGGGCGGTCTGTAGTTCTGCCGCCCGGGCGTGCACCGTGCGGGCGAGCTCGAGCCAGTTGCGCAGACGCGGGACCAGCGGCGTCCACGCCTGCTCGAGGCGGTCCAGCTCCTTCGCGGCACGCTGCCGCAGAAAACCGAGTTCGGCGGACAACCGCTCGTGGGCGGCACCGAGCACGTCCGGATCCGGGTCTCGGAGTTCGGTCAACCGGCGCCACTGTGCCCAGGTCTCGCCCAGGGCGGCAGTGTCGAGGTAGGCCGGTTCCGCCGTGGTGGGTTCAGTGGGCACATCGCCGATCACGGCGCGTAGTTCGGCCAGCACATCGCTCAGTTCGGTGCGTGCGCGGACCAGCCCGGCAGTTCGCTCGGAGAGTTCGTCGACGGCTGCAGCGGTTTCGGACAGCCACCGCCCGTCCAGGCTCCCCCGGCCGCACACCGGGCAGGGGCACCCGCTGCCCGAAGCCACACTGCCGGGCGCGGTCTCGGGGCCGGATACTCCGCTGATAGGACTGCCGCCCGGGTCCTGGGGCCGCACTGTTGCCGCCCCGGCACCGGAACCGCCGGCGTCCTCGTCCGATCTCCGGTACGCCGGGTCCCCACCGGTCTCCTGCTCGGCCACATGGGAGTACGCGATCCGCAACAGATCGAGGATGCGCAGATCGGCTGCTGATGCCGGTGAGGTCGCCGCCGCGACGGCGGTCCGGGCGGCGCGGAGCCGGGCGAGCAGCTGGTCGATCCGAGCTGCCGGGGGCAGTTCGAGGCCCAGAACCGCCCGCAGGGCGGCCGGTTCCGGTCCGCCGGTGGTTTCGGACAGCAGGGTTTCCAGTGCGGCGAAGTCGGGTTCGGGCCGGCGCAGGATCCGTTCGGCGCGCGCGGCCCGCCGGTCCGGAATGCCGGGCAACTCGGCGAGGAGTAGTTGCCGTTCCCGGCGCGCAGTCCGGGCCGCGCTCTCCATTTCCAGACGCACAGATCGAATGTGCTCCTGTGCGGCGATGAGTTCGTCCAGGCCGAGCAACTGGTGCAGGGCATCGAACAAATCACTGGGTTTCCCGTCGACCAGGGCGCCGAGTTCGCTGTAGGACAGGAACGGCCGATACAACTCCATAGCCGGCGCCCACCGACCGGCAGGAAACGCGGTACCGGATGCGCCGGCCGGGCGCTGGACCCACTCCCCTCCGGTGAGCGGTTCACCCTCGGGCCAAGCTCGGGAGATGGTGAGCTCGGTCTCGGGGCCGTCGGTCCGCAACTCCAAGTCGATCCGGACCGGACCGCGGTGATGGAGGTTGCGCCACCCTTCCCGCCACGCGGCGGAACGGCCGTCCCAGCGTCGATTCGCGCCGGTGAGCGCCAATTCGGCGGCCTCGGCGAAACTGGATTTACCGCTCCCGTTACGGCCGGTTACCAGAGTGAGCCCGGGACCGGGTGGTAGTTCCAGCACAGTTTCGGGGCCGACACCACGGAACCCTGCGACACGGATGGCACGCAGGAACATACCGCTGAAGTCGAAGGTGGTGCCATCGGCCGGACGCGGCGGGTCGCCGGCCGGCGCCGCGGCGGCGAGAGCGGCCCGGACGATCGCGGCGACCTCGGCAGGCAGGCCGGGTTCCGCCTCGAGCTGCCGGAAGACCAGCTCCCCCGGCGGGATCGGGATTCGCTCGGATTGCGCACACACAGATTCCACGACTTCTCCACCCCCTCGGGACCACACGCGCTCCCCGGCCCCGGGTGTGATCGAACGATCGAAAGCTGTGCCGAACGCTACCGGATAACGGTCCGATCGTGCAGGGGGGAAGGGACGGTATGCGTCCGGGACGGTGTGGCTGTGGCGGTTACCGGACCGGATACGCGCGGAAATGGGAGGCGAACCTGCCCGCGGGGATGGGATCTGGTCATCGGCCGATCCGACTCCGACCGATGGCCACCCCTCGCCAACCCCGTCGGGCAGCTCGTTGGTGTCACCCGCCAGGGGTGGCTCGGTCGTGCCGAACAGGTCAGGATGCCAGAGGTCTCGAGATTGCGCAAGCGGAGCGGTGCGCGAATACCTCTCGGCGACAAGCTCTTCCGTATACCGGTGGCGGGGATACGTTTGTGTCGGTGCGGTGCGATACAACTCTTCGGACCGAGGAAACGGGGGCAGGATGATCGAACGATACGGACTCACCGGATGACGCCGCAGTGGTCGGAGAACCAGGTGACAGCACTCGCGCCGGATACGAGTTCACTCACCGCCGCGCGCAAACTCGCCGGAAGGTGGACGGGCACTGGATGGTGCGGGACCGCACTGTGGGGATTGTGCAAGGGCAGCGGACGGACGCCCTACCAGACGATCGTCGATCTGTCCGGGCCCGCGTTCCGCTGCTCGTGCCCGAGCCGGAAATTTCCCTGCAAACATGCGTTGTCGTTACTCCTGCTGTGGTCCGCCGGGACGGTGGAAGAAACCGGTGAAACGGCCGATTTCGCGGCCGAGTGGATCGGCCGCCGGGCGGTGGCGGCGGCCGCACCGAAGAAGAGTCGCGTCCCGAGCGCGGCCGCGGCACAGCAGCGGCACGAGCGGGTCACGGCGGGTTTGGCCGAACTCGAAACCTGGTTGACCGACCAGATCCGCACCGGGCTGGCCCAGACGGATCGCTCCCCTGCCGCGTTCGAAGCCGTGGCCGCGCGCATGATCGACGCACAGGCTCCCGGTATCGCCGCCGCGCTGCGCCGATTGCCGGCATCAGTGGTGGGGCGGTCGAACTGGCCCGAAGTGGTACTGGGCCGGTTCGCCTGGCTGCGTCTATTGCTGGCGGCCTACGCGAAATCGGATACGTCGGCGGCGCCGACGGCCGCGACCGTCCGCACCCATATCGGTTATCCGACAGCGGCGGATGCCGTCCTCGCCGAACCGGAGGTGCGGGACCGATGGGTCACGCTGGGCATACGTACCGGCGAGGAGGAAGGGCTCTACACCCGCCGCAGCTGGTTGTACGGGGTGAACACCGGCCGCCGGGCAGTGCTGATCGACCATTCCCACGGTTCGCCGGCGTTCGCCACCGAGGTCCCGCCGATCGGCCTGGTGACGGAATCCGGCCTGCACTTCTATCCGGCGGCCGCGCCGCTGCGTGCTCTGGCCGGCCCCGGTACCACCGCGCCCACGCCGGATACCGGTGCAATCGCGGCCATATCCGGATCCGGCACGATCGCCGACGCGTTGCGTGAATTCGCCTCGGCCGCCGCGGCCGATCCGTGGCTGGAGTCCTGGCCGGTACTGCTGCGCACGGTCGTCCCGGTCGGGCGGGCCGGCGATTGGCTGCTCGCCGAACCCGACGGCACCGCGATACCCCTGGTGGAACCCGCCGAACCGTGGCGGCTCCTGGCCTTGTCCGGAGGGCGGCCGGTCACCGTTTTCGGTCTCTGGACCGGGCGTGCACTGGAAGCCGTATCGGTACTCGCCGATGGCGAGTACCACGATGCCGGTCCCGTGGCCGATACCGCGCATACGGCTCTCACTGCCGGGCCGGAGGTAGCCTCGATCGCCTTGCTCGGTACCGCCCGGGGCGCCGCCGCGCTCCCGGCGCTGCCCGGCCCGGTCGGCGCGGCCGCCGCGGCCTTGCCGGACACGGATGCGGCCCGCCGCCTGCTGGACGCCACAGCCCTGGAGATGTCCTGGTCGCGAGGCGGATACGTACCCGTGCACGCCGAATTGCCCGCGGAGCCCGCCGCCACGGATCCACGGCCGATACTGCCCGCCGCCGCGGCCGACCGAGTGGCCCTGCTGATCGAATCCCGGCCGGAATTCCTCCCGGAATGGTTCGCTGCCGCCGCACCGCACGACTACCGCGCACCGGATCGGCTGGCCGGGGAACTGCTCGACTTCGCGGCGCGCGACAGCGGTCTCCGGGAGGCGGCCCTGCGGCTCGCCGGCACCCGGGGCCGCTGGCTGGCGGAATCGATTCCGCGCTGGCACAGCCTGGTCCGGCGCGATACCGCAGACCCGGAACCGAGCACCGAAACCTGGCGACTGGGCCTGCCACCGGAACGGATCCGCTGGCTGGCCGCGCTGCGCCACCGCGACCCCGCCGCCGCACGCGAAACCCTCGAAACGGCCTGGCCGCGCGAATCGGGCGCGCCGAAAGCCGAACTGCTGGCCGTTCTGTCCGACGGGCTGGGCCCCGCAGACGAGGCGCTGCTCGAACGTGCCCTGCGCGATCGCCGCGGCGATGTGCGCCGCACGGCCGCCGGGCTGCTGGCCAGGCTACCCGATTCGGCCTTCGCCGGCCGGATGTCCGCACGGGCCGCCGGCTGGCTGAAGTACGCGGCCGCAGGGCCGGAGCAGACCGCCGAGCTGGTCGTGGATATCCCGGAAACCCTGGACTCCGACACCGTCCGCGATGGTTTCACCGATAACACCGTGGAATTCGGTTACCGCTGGAACGGACAACCCGACCTGAGTGCCGCCCGGCTGCGCCGGCTCGTGGCCAACCTCCCGCTCGTTCAGTGGACCACCCCCCTGGGACCCCCGGACCGGGCTGTCGCGACCCGCATCGACGACCGGTTCCGCCAGCCGCTGTTCGACGGCTGGATGGACGCGGCACTCACCCAGCGTGATCCCGGATGGGCCGCCGCCCTGTTCGCCGCGGGTACGCCTTCGAATGCGGCGATCCTGCGGCGCCGGGAATTGTTCGCCCTGATTCCGGCCGCCGACCAGGCACGCCACCTGGCCCGGCTGGATGCGTCGTGGCTGTCCGAAATCGAATCGCTGTTACCGGCCGTCGCCCAGCCGTGGCCGCCGGAAGTGGCCCGGCACCTGTTGCATCTCTTCGCCGAGCGGGCCCGGACAGCGGAACGCCGCCCGGGTGCACCGGGAACTCATCCGACCGCGCACCGTTCACTGCTGCACACTGCCGCCCGCCATATGCCACCCGACTGCGAACAGGCGGCTGTCGCGGTGGCGAGCCGTTGCACCGACAGGGATTGGGCGATGGCCCTCGACCTGCTCGCCCATGAACTCCACCAACGATCCGTAATGCTCGAGGAGCTGAATTGACCACCACCGAAATCGCCACGCCCGCACCGCTGCTGCGCCCGCACGCGGAACAGGCGTTCGCCGGTGAACTGAGCGCACTGGCCGCCGCCGACGACCGGCCCCGCCCACCGTCGTGGAAACTGTCGCCGTGGGCAGTGGTGACCTACCTGCTCGGCGGCACCCTCGACGACGGAACGGTGATCACCCCCAAATACGTCGGGCCGCGGCGGCTCATGGAGGTCGCCGTCGCCACTCTCGCCACCGATCGCGCGCTCCTGCTCCTCGGCGTTCCCGGCACCGCGAAAACCTGGGTCTCCGAGCATCTTTCGGCGGCCGTGAGCGGGTCGTCCACGCTGCTGGTCCAGGGCACCTCGGGTACCGCCGAGGAGGCGGTCCGGTACGGCTGGAACTACGCCCGGCTGCTCGCCGAGGGCCCCAGTGATGCCGCCCTGGTGGCCTCACCGATCCTCAACGCCATGCGCACGGGAGCCATCGCACGGCTCGAGGAACTCACCCGCATCCCTTCCGATGTGCAGGATGCGCTGATCACCATCCTGTCCGAGAAAACCCTGCCGATCCCGGAACTCGGGACAGAAGTCCAGGCGGCCAAGGGTTTCAATATCATCGCCACCGCCAACGATCGCGACCGCGGGGTGAACGAACTGTCCTCGGCTCTGCGCCGCCGCTTCAATACCGTGGTCCTCCCGCTTCCCGGCAGCGAGGGCGAGGAGATCGATATCGTCACCCGCCGGGTCGCGCAACTGGGGTCGGCACTGGAGTTGCCCGAGGTACCGGCGGCCGCCGAGGAGGTGCGCCGGGTGGTGCGGATCTTCCGGGAGTTGCGCGCCGGCATCACGGCCGACGGCCGGACCAAACTCAAATCACCATCGGGAACGCTGTCGACAGCCGAAGCCATCTCGGTGATCACCAACGGGATGGCGCTATCGGCGCATTTCGGTGACGGCGTCCTGCGGGCCGCGGATATCGCCGGCGCGGTGATCGGTTCGGTGATCAAGGATCCGGTTGCCGATTCGGTGGTGTGGACGGAGTACCTCGAGGCCGTGGTCCGCGAACGCGACGAATGGTCCGATTTCTATCGTGCCTGCCGGGAAATCACCGGATGAGCGAGTCAGGCCCGGAGGCGGAAGCGGAGCGTAACCACGCAGGGCCCTCGGTCATCCGCAATCAACACAGCATGAGCGAGTCAGGCCCGGAGGCGGAAGCGAGCGTGAGCGAGTCCAGCGAGACCCGGGTCTACGGGATACGGCACCACGGTCCGGGCTCGGCTCGCTCGCTGCGCTCGGCGCTCGAGGAGTTCCGGCCGGATATGGTCTTGATCGAGGGGCCGGCGGACGCGGACCCGCTGGTCCCGCATATAGCCGCCGATACGATGGAACCGCCGGTCGCGTTACTGGGTTACGTTGCCGACGAACCGGCGCGCGCGGCGTTCTGGCCGTATGCGGTGTTCTCCCCGGAATGGCAGGCACTGCGTTACGCCGTCGGAAACGGTGTACCGGTGCGGTTCTGCGACCTGCCCGCAGCGATCGCATTGGCCGTCGAAGACCGCGGTGGGGGCCGGGACGCCCTCGCCGAACTCGCTGCCGCGGGCGGTTATGACGATGCGGAACGCTGGTGGGATGCCGTGGTCGAATCGAGCACCGACGCCGGAACGTTCCCCGCCATCACCGAGGCCATGGCGGCCCTGCGCGACACCGCTCTCACCGAGCCGCCTTCCGATATCTCCGGGGCCGAGCCGAGCAAAGCGGCTGACGAATCGGCCACCACCGCAACACGAGAACTACACCATCCGAACGGCACAAACGATGCGCATCACTCCGTCGGAGCAGCGGACGGACGCACCGTTCCCGGCGCAGGGGCGGACGCGGGCGCAAGCGGCGAATCTCCCGTTCCCGAGGCAGACAAAACACTCCATCCGGTCGATGTGCCCGACGATCCCGCCGACCTGTCACCGCGGGTCACCGACGATGCCGCAGAAGACGGCAGCGGAGTCGACGCCGGCCCTGACCCGCTGGTTCTCGATCGCCACACTCTTGTCCGCGAGGCCCATATGCGACAGGTGCTGCGGCAGGCCCGCAAGGACGGTGCCCGGCGGATCGCTGTCGTGTGCGGCGCGTGGCATGCTCCCGCCTTGTGCGATCCACTGGGCCCCGCGAATGCCGATCAGCGCCTGCTGAAAGGGCTTCCGAAGGTCAAGGCGAAGCTGACCTGGGTGCCGTGGACGCATTCCCGTCTCGCCGCGGCGACCGGCTACGGTGCGGGTGTCACCTCCCCCGGCTGGTACCACCATCTGTTCGCCACCACCGAGCATCCGATCGCATCCTGGCTCACCAAGGTCGCGCGTCTGCTGCGCGGTCATGACCTGCCGGTGTCCAGTGCCCATATCATCGAGGCCGTCCGGCTGGCGGAAACCCTTGCTGCGCTGCGCTCGCGACCGCTGGCGGGGCTTTCCGAGGTCACCGAGGCAACCCGGGCGGTGCTGTGCGAGGGCGACGATACGGTGTTGCGGCTGGTCGGTGCGGAACTCGTGGTGGGTGAGGCCCTCGGGGCCGTTCCGGCCGAAACGCCCACCGTGCCGTTGGAGGCCGATCTACGCGCCCAAGCGCGCTCGCTGCGACTGAAACAGGAGGCGCTGTCGCGAACCCTGGACCTGGATCTGCGCAAGGACCGCGATATCGCCAAATCGCGGCTGCTGCATCGGCTGCGGCTGCTCGAGGTGCACTGGGGTGTTCCCGGCGCGTCCGGATCCACCGGAACATTCCGGGAGGCCTGGGAACTGCGCTGGGAACCGGAGTTCGCGGTCCGGGTGATCGAGGCGTCGCGCTGGGGTACCACTGTGCAGGCGGCCGCAGAGGCGAAGATCCTCGATACGGCCGGCCGGGACGACAGCGGTGTCACCGAGCTGACCGATGCCCTGGAATTCGCGCTGCTGGCCGAGCTACCGGGTGCCCTCGACGGCCTGATCCGCCGGCTCGGTTCCGCGGCCGCGATCGATCACGACATCACGCACCTGCTCGCCGCGCTACCGGGTGTGCTGCGCACCCTGCGCTACGGCGATGTGCGCGGAACCGATACCTCGGCATTGGCCCAGGTCGCCGACAGCATGCTCGTGCGGATCTGCGCCGGTCTCCCGGCGGCGGTCACGGGGCTCGGCGACGATACGGCCGCCGCTCTGCGCGCACAGCTCGATGGGTTGAACACCGCGATACACACCCGTGACGACACGGAATCCACCGAACGCTGGCTGGCGGCACTGGCGCGGCTGGCGGACCGTTCGGATATCCACGGGATGCTGGCCGGCCGAGTGGTCCGGCTGCTCTGCGATGCCGGCCGGTTCGAATCCGACGAGGCCTCCCGCAGGCTGGCCGCCGCACTGTCGATCGGCAATACCGCGGCCGCGAAGGCCGCGTGGGTGGACGGTTTCGTCGGTGGCCGGGGGCTGGTGCTGGTTCACGACCGGGCCCTGCTGCGTCTGGTCGACGACTGGCTGGCCGGGCTCACCGGCGATCAGTTCATGGAAGTGGTGCCGCTGCTGCGCCGTACCTTCGGCGCTTTCGAGTCCGGGGAGCGCCGGGCCATCGGGTCGGCGGTCCGCGATACCGGCCCGGGCGTGCCCGCCGCGCGCGCCGAGATCGATTCCGAACGCGGTGCGCTCGTATTACGGGCCGTCGCAGACATTTTGGGGGTTCCGGCATGACCAGCACCGCAGCACACCCGGCCGCGGATGAGGAGCGGTTGCGCCGGTGGCGCCTCGTTCTCGGCGCTGCGGCCGAACCCGCGCTCGGCGAGCTCACCGGAGCCGACGATGCGGCCGTCGACAAGGCGCTGGGGGCTGTGTACGACGCGAAGCGCGGGGGCGGCCGGTCGGGCGGTGACCGGTCCGGTGGCCTCGGCGGATCGGCACCACGGGTGGCTCGCTGGCTCGGCGATATCCGCACGTATTTCCCGTCGACCGTGGTCGAGGTGATGCAGCGGGATGCGGTGGACCGGCTGGGCCTCACCCAGTTGCTGCTCGAACCCGAACTCATGGAGGCGGTCGAACCCGACGTTCATCTGGTCGGCACGCTGCTCAGCCTGAACCGGGTGATTCCGGAGACCACCAAATCGACCGCCCGGATGGTGGTGGGCAAGGTCGTGAAGGAAATCGAGGAGCGGATCGCCACCCGCACCGTCGCCGCGGTGAGCGGGGCACTCAACCGGGCGACCCGCACCTCCCGGCCCAAACCCCGCGATATCGACTTCGATCGCACCATCCGCAAGAACCTCGCGAACTATCTGCCCGAGCAGCGCACCATCATCGCCGAACATCTGGTCGGGTACGGCCGGCGGTCGCAGGCGGTGCACCGTGATGTGATCCTGGCCATCGATCAATCCGGGTCGATGGCGTCCAGCGTCGTGTATTCCTCGGTGTTCGGTGCGGTCCTGGCTTCTATGCGCGCGCTGCGCACCTCGCTGGTGGTTTTCGATACCGAGGTCGTCGATCTCACCGATAAGCTCAGCGATCCGGTCGATGTGCTGTTCGGTACCCAGCTCGGCGGCGGCACCTATATCAATCGCGCCATCGCCTATTGCGAGTCGCTCATCACCCGCCCCACCGACAGTTTGTTCTTCCTCATCTCGGATCTCTACGAGGGCGGCGTCCGCGAGGAGATGCTGCGCCGGATCAACGCGATGAAGGAAGCCGGGGTGCAGGTGGTGGTGCTGCTGGCGCTCTCCGACGACGGCGCCCCCTCCTACGATCGCGAGAACGCCGCCGCATTGGCCGCGCTCGGCGTTCCCGCGTTCGCCTGCACTCCGGACCGCTTCCCGGACCTCCTGGCCGAAGCCCTCAACCGCGGCGACCTCCGCCACTGGGCCACCGATCGGACGTAACTCAACGGTCCACCCTCAGCGGCACAAACACCAGGCCCCACGGGGTGGCCGAACATTCGGGGCGATACGACTATGCCGGGAAGACACTGGCCGCGGCCGGGTCCGCGGTCCATGTGGGCCACGGTGAATCCGCACGAATCGGCGCCCCGGCCAACCTCGGTTCGATCGACGATGCCGCGGACAACTCGGGAGCCCCTCGATTTCGGTGCATCCGGACGGTCACACCGGACGGTTCGGGGCCCGTCTCGTTCTGGAGCGACAGAGCGGGGGAGCGAAGCGGAGGAGCGGCGGAGTGAAGAACGAGACCCATGGGGCCCCGAACCTCGCGACGCCGAAGGCGGCGCCATAAACACACCTCAGATATCGGCGATAGCGGCCAGTGGTGGGGTGCGGGCGGCACGCACGGCGGGCCAGAGCGCGGCCAGCACACCCACCACCGCGGAACCGATCAACATGTACACCAGCTGATCCCACGGCACCGCGATCTGGTCCAGGCCGAGATCGCGCAGGGTGCGCAGGAATCCGACTCCGAGCCCGAGTCCGAGCACCGCACCGACGAGTGCGCCGAAGACCGCGATGAGCATGGATTCCAGATAGATGGTGCGCCGGACCTGCGAACGCTGGGTGCCGACCGCGCGCAACATACCGATTTCGCGTCGTCGCTCCACCACCGACAGCGCGAGTGTATTGACGATCCCGAGTACCGCGATCACCACTGCCAGGGCGAGCAGGCCGTACAGAATCGCCAGCATATTGTTGATCTGCTTCGCGTTCTCGCCCTTGAATTGCTCGCGATCCTGCACCTGGACGATCACGAATTCCTCGGTGGCCCGTTCCAGATCGGTCCGCATCGCGGCCAGATCGGCATCGGGCGCCGCCTTGATCAGCACCGCGGCCTCGGTCCGCATGGATACCGGCATCGCCTTCTCGTAGACCGCGGTCGGTACGATCAGCGGCCCCAGTACCTGCGAATCCGCGTACACACCGGATACGGTCAGCGGGATTTCGGCGCCGCCCAGGGTGTTGATCACCAGCTGTTCGCCGGCGCCGACCCCGTGTTCGGTCGCTTCGTCCTCGCTGAGCAGAATGTCCGAATCACCCAGCGATGCTGTGCCGCTGAGTATTTCGATATTCACGACCTGTTCGAGCGGGCCGTCCGGCGAGGTGCCGAATTCGTCGTCGTCGCCGATCTTCAGCGCTACCCCGCGTAGTCCGACGACGTCGGCAGCCGCGGGTACCTTTTCCCGGACCGCGTCGCTCGCGCCGGCCGGTACACCCATCATCGGTGGCCCGGCGAGGACATAGTCGGCTTCCACGCCTTGATCGACGAGCCGGGAGATGCTGACCTTCGCCGATTCGCCCAGCATTCCGATTGCCGTGACCAGCATCAGTCCGAGGGTCAGTGCGAAGGCGGTCGCCGCGGTGCGCCGCGGATTGCGGATCGCATTGTTGCGCGCCATCTGCCCGATCGGACCGAACGGCCGGATCAGCCAGCCCAGAGCAGCCAGTACGGGCCGCGACAATGCCGGGGCGGCGAACAGTACGGCGAGGATCAGCGCCAGCGCGCCGACCCCGACGACCGCCGCGGCGCCGCCCCCGGTGTTCCGTGAACCGAGCACCACCAGCACCACACCCGCGACCGCGAGAACCGCGCCCGCGATCGTGCGCCCCCGCAGCGAATCGCCGGCGGAGGCGAATTCTTCGCGCATCGCCTGCACCGGCGGAATCCGGGAGGCTCGCCGGGCCGGTGCGTATGCGCTCACCACGGTCACCAGCAACCCGACCGCGAAGGCCACCAGTACCGTGCGCGGCAGTACGGCCATGGTCCCGGTCGGCAGGCCGAGGTCGAAGGCATTCAGCACCGCGGCCAATCCGTAGGCGAGCGCGATACCCGCGAGCAGCCCGAGCAGGCTGCCGATAACACCGACGATCAACGCTTCGGCGACCACCGAGCGGCCGACCTGCCCGCGGCCGGCGCCCACGGCGCGTAACAGTGCCAGTTCCCGCAGTCGCTGCGCCACCAGCATGGAGAAGGTGTTGTAGATGATGAAGGTGCCGACGATCAGCGCGATGGCGCCGAACGCGAGCAGGAAGTAGTTCAGGAAGTTCAGTGCCTCGGAGATCTCGGCCTTCATCTCCGCGCGGACCTGGTCGCCGTTCTGCGCCTTGTAGTCCGGGTAAAGCATGGACAGCTGGTCGCGCAGCGTATCGCCGGGGACACCTTCGGCCGCGATATCGAGATAGGCGACGTGCGTACCGTCGGTGAACAGGTCCCTGGCCTGGTCCTCGGTGAACTGCACCCCGATGAAACCGCCGGTATCGGTGGCCGGGGCGTAGAGCCCGGTGACGGTGACATCGATCGGACCGGGGTGAGAGGGCACCAGCACCTTGGTGCGATCCCCCACGGCGAGACCCGCGCTTTCGGCGGCGCCGGTATTGAGCGCGACCTGCCCCGGTTCGGCCGGCGGTACGCCCGCGACGAACGGGTCCGGTTGGGCAACCGATCGCTCGGGCGGTAGATAGGCCAGACCGAAGCTCGGTGCCCCGCCGGTCTGCACGGCTTTTTCGCCGGCCGGGTCGAGCAGCACCACCGAACCTTCGATACCGGGCGCCACGGTCCGGACCCCGTCCATGGCGGCCACATCATCGGCCACGTCCTGCGGGATACCGGGAGACTGGCGTTCCTCGGGACTCAACCGGACGTCCACCCCGGCGGCCTCATTGGCGAAGATCCCGTCGAAGGTGCGCTGCAGCGTATCGGTGAAGACAAAAGAGCCCGCGATGAATGCGGTTCCGAGCACCACGGACAGCAGCGTGAGCGCCAGCCGGACCTTGTGTGCGGCGAGATTGCGCAGGGCAACCGTGCGCATCGGGTGTGCGGCCACTATCGGGTCTCCTGTGTCGTCCGGGGAGACCCTGCACCCCGGTCGGTCCGGCGAATGGCAGCGCGAGGGTGATTCACCGGGCCTCCAGCGCCTTCATCCGGTCCAGCACGGTCTCGGCGGTCGGATCGCGCATTTCGTCGACGATACGGCCGTCGGCCAGGAAGATCACCCGGTCCGCGTACGCGGCGGCGGCGGGTTCGTGGGTGACGATGACAACGGTCTGGCCGAATTCGTCCACCGCGGCCCGCAGAATCGACAGCACCTCACCGGAGGATCGTGAATCCAGATTGCCGGTCGGCTCGTCACCGAAGATGATCTCCGGTTTGCCTGCCAGCGCCCGCGCACACGCGACCCGCTGTTGCTGCCCACCGGACAGTTCGCTGGGCCGGTGGCCGAGCCGGTCCTCCAAGCCCAGTCGCTTCAGTACCGTCGCCAGCCATTCCGACTCGGGCGGGCGGCCGGCGATATCGAGCGGCAGGGTGATGTTCTCCAGCGCCGTCAGCGTCGGGACCAGGTTGAACGCCTGGAAGACGAACCCGATCCGGTCCCGCCGCAGGGCCGTCATCTCCTTGTCGGAGAGGTCGGTGAGTTCGGTATCGCCGATCCGCACCTGCCCCGAACTCGCCGCGTCCAACCCGGCCAGACAGTGCATGAGTGTGGATTTACCCGAACCGGACGGCCCCATGATGGCGGTGAATTCCCCGCGAGCGAAATCGACCGATACCGCGTCGAGGGCCGTGACCCGGGTTTCCCCGGACCCGTAGACCTTCGTGAGTTCGAGGGCACCGGCAGCGACGGCGGACCCGGGACCGGCCGAATCCGTATCGACAGCATGAGCAGTCATGAGTCCAGTCTGTCGGGCGGCGCTCGCTCGCGCCATCCGGGATACCCCTGACCCGGAGTGCCGCATCGTCGTCCTCTGGTAGCGGGGCGCATCACCCGACGCCTTCGAGCAGCCCGACCGCGAGGCGTCTGCGTCACTCTTTCGCGGCAGCCCCACACATGTCCCACGTGCCCAGCGGCACCGCCGAGTCCAGCGAGGCCACAGAAAACCCAGCGCAACCAACGGCGCCAAGCCCAGCCAGCCCCCGGAAAAGCCCAGCGCAGCCGACGACAACGCCGAGTTCAGCAAGGTTCCTCGAAAGACCCAACGCAACCAACGGCGGTGCCGAGTTCAGCGAGGCCCTGCAAGGTTTTGGCCCGTCCCTGCTGTCAGTGCTCGATGCGACGCGGCGAAGCCGCGAGTGTCGAGTGCTGACAGCAGGGACCAAGGGGGGCCGAAACCCGCGGCGCCGCAGACGCCGCCAAAATTACAGCGGGGCCGACTTCCACCAGGTCACCATCTCGGGGATGGTGCCGACGATGCCGTCGGTGTACATCAGGTACTGCGCGCGCTCCGGATGGTTGGTGAATACCGTCATCATCTTCGGGCCGTCGCTGTCCCAGGTGTAGTTGGTGTAGGTGCGGCTGCCGTTGGTATCGCTGGATTTCTCGGCCGTGGCGGGTAGGCCCTTCACCACCGAATCCACCTCGGCGGCGGAGTCGTAGACATAGATCCGGTAGAACGGGTCTTCGTTGTTACCGCCGCCGTAGCAGCGCCACTGCCAGGCCCATTTCCCGAAATCGGGTTCGCCGTCGTCCGGGGTGGGGGTGTAGCCGTCATCGGTTTCCCAGCATTTCGCGCCGTCGTAGCCGATTTCCTCGTCTTTGGTCGCGGGGACCATTTCGGGGAACTCTTTGCTGATCGAATCCGCGTTGGCCGCGACCGGGGCGACGGTGGTCTGGGTGCTGGTGGCGGCGCCGGCCTGGTTCCCCTGACCGCCGTCGTCACCGCTGGTGGCGAGGACCACGACACCGATCACCACACCGATCAGCACCACGAGGCCGATACAGATGGCGGCGATGAGCCCGGTATTGGATTTGGCCGGCGGCGGCCCGCCCTGCGGCATCTGCCCCATCGGCTGTGGATAACCGGTGGGCTGAGGATAGGCACTCGACCCGCCACCGTAGGGCCCGCCGGGGTTCGGATATCCCGGCCCGCTCCCGTAGGGCTGCTGGTGCATATCCCCGCCGACCGGCTGCTGCTGGAAACCGCCGGCGTACTGCGGCTGCTGCCCCGGCTGGGCGCCGCTGATGTACGGCGGTGGCTGCTGGACACCACTGGCATACGGCTGAGCTTGGGTGCCGCTGGCGTACGGCTGCGGCGCCGCGGTGCTCGGGTACGGATTCGCGCCGCTGCTGTAGGGGGCGTTCGGCGGCTGATATGTCGCCGCGATCGCGGTGGGCGGCCCCGAGCCGATAACGGGTGCCCCCGGAGAGGTCAGCGCCTGCTGCGCGGCCTCGGCGAACTCACTGCACGAGGCGAAGCGGTCGTCGGGGCGTTTGGCCATCGCCTTGGCCAGCACAATGTCCAGTGTCGGCGGCAGTTCGGGGCGGACCGCGCTCAACGACGGCGGCGGCGACTGCAGATGCCCCTGGATCACCCCGGCCGGGTTGGTGGAGGTGAAGGGACCGTTGCCGGTGAGCAGCCAGTACAGCGAACACGCCAGTGAGTACTGGTCCGAGCGGTGGTCCAGATCGGCACCGGTGAGCTGTTCGGGCGACGCATAGGCCAGCGTGGCCGTGAATGTGCCGGTCTGGGTGAGATGCCCGGTGTCGTCGCGCAACCGCGCGATACCGAAATCGGTGAGGTAGACCCGTTCGCCGCGGCCGCCGGTGGATCGTGCCAGCAGGATGTTGGCCGGTTTGACGTCGCGGTGCATCACCCCCATTCCGTGGGCGTAGTCCAGCGCGGAGGCCGTTTCGGTGATGATCTGCACGGCCCGTTCGGGGGGCAGTTTCTGCGGATCGACCGACGCGGCATCGATACCGTCGATGTACTGCATGGAGATCCACAGCTGCTCGTCCTCGAGCCCGCGGTCGTACACCGTGACGATATTGGGATGATCCAGGCGGGCGACCAGATCGGCCTCCCGTTCGAATCTGGCGCGCACCTCCTTATCGAAGAACATCTCCCGATTCAGTAGTTTCAGCGCCGTCATCCGCGGCAGTCGCGGATGTTTCGCCAGGTAGACCGAGCCCATCCCACCCCGGCCGAGTTGCCGGTCGATGACATAGCCGGCGAAAACATCGCCGTTGGCCAGCATGTCCGCTCCAATTCCCGCCACGCCACCGGGACCCACCGGCAGCACCTGCGTAGACGAAAAGCGTGACCGGACCGTAGCGGTTCGGTCACGCGAAATCATCGAAACCATAGCAGGAGTCGATGCTTCCCCGACGGCTCTCGCCGACGGGCAAACCAGCACGCGAGACGCCCGCCGCGCCCGGCGCGGGGATCGCCTTCGCCCGGTCGGACCCGCTCGTGCACCACGCCGCATCGGCCGTGGCCGGACCGGCTCCGGATGCCACCCCGGCGAGGTGACCGGCTTCTCGTTCGGGCAGGCGCGATCGAACGGTGGAATGTGCTGGTTATCCGGTCAGGGTGTGGCGCCGGGGCGTGGTGGCGGGCCGCCCATATCGGGCGGGTCCGAGCCCGGGCGACGGCGGAAGCCGGGCAGATCGATGACGGCGGGATCGGCGGGTTCCGCGCGGGGCCGCTCGACCGGCCGGGGCAGTTCGCCGGGACCGCGGGTCCCTGGACCTGGTGGCCGGAATTCGTTCGGGGCGGGCGGGGGCTCTCCCGCATTCGGGGGCGGGCGATTACCGGCGCCGCCGGGGCGCGGGCCACCACCACGGGGGTGGCGGAATTCGCTGGACCCGTACGGCGGCGCCGCCGGACCCGGATGCCGATATTCGCTGGAGGCGTACCGCGGCGGAACCACACCGGCCTGGCGGTATTCGGTGGACCGGTACGGCGGCGCCCCGCGCCCGCCGGGTTGCCCGAACTCCCCCGAACCGTAGCCGGGACCGCCGGGCCCGTGCCGCGGTCCGGGACGTAAGCGCACCCCGGGCCCCGGTGGGCGCCCGCCCCGCGGGCCCGGCGGCCGCAGCGCCGACCGAGCGGCGGCCGCGAACTCGGTACAGCTCAGGAACCGCTCGGCCGGGTTCTTGGCGAGGGCGCGCGCCAAGACCTCGTCCAGCGCCGGTGGCAGCCCGGGCCGGATCCGGCTCAGCCGCGGGACCGGTGCGGTGAGATGTGCCTGGATGAGTTCGGCCGGGTTGGTGCCCGGGTACGGGCCGGATCCGGTGAGCAACCAGAACAGCGTGCAGGCCAGCGAATACTGGTCACCGCGGTGGTCGAGTTTCGCACCCGTGAGCTGTTCGGGCGCCGCATAGGCCAGGGTCGCGGTGATGGTATCGGCCGCGGCGAGGGTGGTTTCGGCGTCCCGGACCCCGGCGATACCGAAATCGGTGAGCAGCACCCGTTCCGGCTGTCCGATGGGCGGTTTGGCGAGCAGGATATTGCCCGGTTTCACATCCCGGTGCAGCACCCCGTTGGCGTGTGCGAAGTCCAGGGCGACTCCGGTATCGCCGATGATCTGCACCGCCCGGCGCGGATCCAGGACCTGCAGGTCCACCAGCGAGGCATCGGATCCGGGCACGTACTGCATCGAGATCCACAGCTGCTTTCCCTCGGCACCGCGGTCGTAGACGGTGACGATGTTGGGGTGCTCGAGCCGGCCGGCGAGTTCGGATTCGCGTTCGAAACGCAGCCGGATCTCCCTGTCGGAGTAGAGGTCCGGGTTGAGTAGTTTGAGGGCCACCAGCCGGGGCAGCCGCGGATGTCTGGCGAGGAAGACCATCCCCATGCCGCCGACACCCAGGCGCCGTCGGATGAGATAGCCCGAGAAATCCTCACCAGGCTGGAGCATCGCCGAATTCCCCCTCGTCGGGTCGTGCACGATTCTACCGGTGTATCTTCCCGCACCGCCCCGGCGCAAGGCGAGGCCCGGTGTCGGTGCCGGCCGATAGTCTGACGGTATGCGCATTGGAGCACACGTCCGGATGGACAGCGACCCGATCGGGTACGGCGAGCAACTCGGCGCCGATGTCGTACAACTGTTCGTGGTGGACCCACAGAGCTGGGACAAACCCGTACCCCATCCCGCCACCGAACAGATCCTCGCCAGCCCGATCGATGTGGTGGTGCACTCCTCGTATCAGATCAATGTGGCCAGCACCAACAACCGGCTGCGGATGCCGTCCCGCAACGCGGTCGCCCTGCAGGCGCAGGCCGCCGCCGATATCGGCGCGTTCGGCCTGGTCGTACACGGGGGTCATGTGCGGTCGGACGAGGAGATGGAGGCCGGGTTCGTCAACTGGCGCAAACTCTTCGAACGTCAGCAGGACAAGGGCGGTTTCGCGGTGCCGATCCTGATCGAGAACACCGCCGGCGGAAACCATGCCATGGCCCGGCATTTCGATACGATCGCGCGCCTGTGGGATGCGGTCGGTGAGTACGGCGCCGGATTCTGCCTGGATACCTGCCACGCCTGGGCGGGCGGCGAAGATCTGGTGGGCGTGGTGGAACGGATCCGCGCGATCACCGGCCGGATCGATCTGGTGCATCTGAACTCCTCGCGCGACGCCTTCGATTCCGGCGCCGATCGGCACGCCAATTTCGCCTCCGGCACCATCGACCCCGAACTGCTCGCGGAGGTGTGCCGCACCGCCGACGCCCCCGTGGTGCTGGAAACCCCCGGCGAAGGTACGGCCGAAGATCTCGCCTACCTGCGCGAGCACCTCGGGTAGCAGAAGCTCCGCCCACACGATCGCCGGCCATGCCGGCAAGTTCGGTCGACGACCGTCCGCGCCGGATGCGCCCCGGCACCGCGCCCGCGGCACCCGGCCGGACTCGATTCCGGCGACTGCGCCCGGTGTGGCGTGATCTGCGTCCTTCTGGGCAAGCCCGGTGACACCGGCCGGGGGCACGATGAGCGACACTATGTCCTATGCATTACCGGCCACCGACCGATAGGCCCGTCGAGACACCGTTGGATCCGGTGGCCCGCTCCGGCTCCTCCCCCGCCCCGGCTACCGGCCACCGGGCAGCACCCGGCCGTCCGGGTTACCGGCCCGGAGCCGCTCGGTGAGGCGGCATCGCACCGCTCGTGGTCCCCGGGGTCGCCGCCGTGACGAGCTCCGGGCTCCGGCGCATCGCCGGCCGACCGTGCATCCCACGCCGGCGGCACTCACCGATAAGCCGTGTGGTGGTGTGATGTGTGTCCGCCCGGGGCCGAGCCGGCCGGACGAGCAGTCCTGACCTGAGGGTATTTCCGGCCGAGGCCGACGGGGGCCTACGGGTCACCGCACCCCCGGCAGCCCCCCGAACAGCACCTGGAACACCGTCGGATGGTTCTGGTAGATCCGGGTGGACGGAATGTACGGGTGTACTTCTGCGGTATCGGTGACCACGTAGTCGGCGTGGCTGCCGGGCACCCGGTTCAGCACGCCCTCGCAGCGTGGTCCGCCGGTCGCGTTCACCTTCGGCAGGTCTTCGGGGTACTTGTAGGCCTCGGCACCGTACATGAAGCCGGCGTTGAAGGACGCTCCCGGAACCCGGCCGCCGACCAGGTCCTCGGCCAGTGGCATCGCCGTGGCCAGACCGCGGATCGTGCAATCCAGCGCGGGCCGGTAATTGTCCAGTAGATCAGTGGTGGGCAGCATCAGGTCCAGTGCGGTGCCCAGATTCTGTTCGTTCTCGGCCAGGACCGCGCCGGTGGTGTCGGCCAGGCCGATCGTTTCCAGCAGCAGTGTGTCGAAGTTCTGTTCGTTCTCGGTGAGGGTGTTGCTGAGGGTGGTGGCGTTGTCGACGGTGCGGAGCAGATCGGGGGCGGTGTCCGCGTAGAGGTTGGTCACGTGGGCGCCGGCCTGGAAGTCGTGCCGGAGCGCGGGCAGGCTCGGATTGAGCTCGCGGAGCAGCCGGTCGGCGTTCACCAGGAGGTCACCGAGCCGTTCGCCCCGGCCTTGTAGGGCGGTGCCGAGTGCGGTGAGGGTGGCGTTGAGTTTCGCCGGTTCCACCATCTCCAGCACTTCGGTGAGCCGTTCGAACAGGGTGTTGAATTCGACGGTCACCGATTCACCGCGCAGTACCTGCCCCGGCCGGAGCCGGCCCGCGGGCTCGGCGGGTTCGACGAAGTTCACGTATTTGGCGCCGAACACCGTGGTGGAGCGGATATCCACGAGCGCGTTGGCCGGGACCAGGCCCATGAGATCTGGATTCATATCGAGTTCGAGGCGGACCTCCCCGTTCTCGTTTTCGACCGTGCCCACCCGGCCCACTTCCGCGCCGCGGAACTTCACCTTGGCGTCGGGATCCATGACGAGCCCGCTGCGCGGGACCACCACGGCCACGTGTTTTTCCGGGGTGAATCCCCCGAGGAACATCGTCAGCGAGACCACCACGATAAGGACGAGCACGAGCATCATGGCCAGCGCCGCGAGCTTGTACTGCACGGCGTTCCAGATCTTGCGCCGTGTCGTCGTGTGCCGATCGGACTGGGTGTGTACGGGTACCACCACTCACCTGCCTTGCGATGTTCGGCACCCCGTTGTGCCGAACTGAACCGGATTTATGTCCAGACAGTTGTCCATGTTATGGGTGATTCGACCCGGTCGGTACGGTTTTCACCGATTGCGTCCGGAATCCGCCGCGATCCGACATCTTCGCAGGTAGAAAGTGAAAAAGGCCCGCTCACCACTGGGGTGAGCGGGCCTCGATCATAAGCGGTTACGGCATCGGTTACAGCGTTTTCTCGATCGCCGCGATCAGCGTGTCCGCATCCGGTGCGGTGGTCGGCCGGAATCGGCCCGCCACGGACCCGTCACGGCTGATCAGGAACTTTTCGAAGTTCCACTGCACATCGCCGGCGGCGCCCTCGGCGTCAGGGGTCTCGACGATCTCGCGGTACAGCGGATGGCGGCCGTCCCCGTTCACATCGGCCTTCTCGAGCAGCGGGAAATCGACCCCGTAGGTGGTCGAGCAGAACTGCTCGATCTCCTCGGCGGTCCCCGGCTCCTGGCCCATGAACTGGTTACACGGGAAGCCGACGACGCTGAAACCGCGGTCGCCGTAAGTTTTCTGCAATTCGACCAGACCGCTGTACTGCGGAGTCAGACCGCATTTCGACGCGACATTGACCAGCAGTACCGCCCGGTCACCCACCAGCTCGCCGAGCGTGGTCGCCGAACCGGACAGCGTGTTCACCGGAATATCTCGGACGTTCATTCGTAGCGCACCTGCCAACTCTTGATCCCGTTGATCCACCCCGAACGCAACCGTACCGGATCGGAGACCGATTTCAGGTCGGGCATGGCATCGGCGATCGCGTTGAACATCAGGTCGATTTCCAGCCGGGCGAGGTTGGCTCCCACACAGTAGTGGGTGCCGGTCCCGCCGAATCCGACGTGCGGGTTGGGGTCGCGCAGAATATCGAAGGAGAACGGACTCTCGAAACCGGACTCGTCGAAATTCGCTGAACTGTAGAACAATCCGAGGCGCTGCCCCTTCTTGATCTCCTGCCCGCCCAGTACATGATCTTCGGTGGCGGTGCGCTGGAACGCCGTCACCGGGGTGGCCCAGCGCACGATCTCGTCCGGCGCGGTGCGCGGGCGCTGCTCCCGGTACAGCTGCCACTGTTCGGGATTGTCCACGAACGCCTTCATACCGTGCGTGATGGCATTACGGGTGGTCTCGTTACCGGCGACGGCGAGCAGGATGACGAAGAAACCGAACTCGTCGGAGGCCAGCCCGTCACCGTCGACGTCGGCATTGACCAGCTGGGTGACGATATCGTCGGCCGGACAGCCGCGCCGCTGCTCGGCCATATTCCAGGCGTAGCCCAAAATCTCCGCGGACGCGACGGTGGGGTCGCCGTATTCGGGATCGTCGTAGTTGAGCATCTGGTTGGACCAGTCGAAAACCTTGCGCCGGTCTTCCTGCGGCACCCCGAGCAGTTCGGCGATCGCCTGCAGGGGCAGTTCACAGGCGACCTGGGTGACGAAATCACCGCCGCCGGTCTTCTTCGCCTCGTGGACGATCTTGTGCGCCCGTTCGGTGAGCGCATCGCGCAGTCCCTCCACCGCACGCGGGGTGAACCCCTTGGCGACGATCCGGCGCACCTTGGAATGTTTGGGCGGATCCATGTTCACCAGCAGCGCACCGGTCAACGCCATCTGATCCGGCGTGATATCGCCGGGCAGCCGGACGATGGACCCCTTCTGCTGCGACGAGTACAGCTCCGGGTTACGGGACAGTTCCTTGACGTCCTCGAGGGTGCTGACCACCCAATATCCGCCGTCGTTGAAACCACCCGAGGCTTCGTCGGTCTGGGCGTTCCACCACACCGGGGCGGTACGCCGCAGCATCGCGAATTCCTCGACCGGACTGCGTTGTTCCCAGAGGCCGGGGTCGGTGAAATCGAAACCCGGAGGCAGGGCGGTTGTCATCAGGATTCCTTTCCTTCTTCCGGCAGCGGCCGCAGCGGCGCCTCCGGTTGCACCTCGACCAGCACCAGATGCGCGCCGCGCGGGGTGCTCACGACGGCCGAGACCGCGCGCGCCAGATCGCTCGCGCGCAGCATGTACGGATGCCGGGCGAGCCCCCACGACTGCCACGACTCCAGCAGCGGGCCCACGACCTCCGGTTTCGCGTTCATTCCCATACCGGTCACCGTCGGACCAGGCCGCACCAGCGAGGCGCGGATACCGGTGCCTTCGAGTTCCATCCGCAGCTGCCCCACCATGGCCTCGACCCCGGCCTTGGCCGCGCTGTAGGCGCCGTTCCACGGCCGCGGATGCGGCGCGCAATCGGAACTGATCAGCACCACATCGCCGCGGCGGCGTTCGGTCATACCGGGCAGCACCGCATGCGCCATCCGGTGTGCGCCGATCAGATGGATCTGCACCTGATGCGCGAAATCCGCGGGCGTCATGTCCTGGATGAGGCCGAATTCGATATCCCCGGCTCCGGAAACCAGAATCTCGGTGGGCCCGATCGCTTCCTCGGCTGCAGCCACGAAGTCGTCCACGGAGGACTGGTCGGTGACATCGAGGCGGTGCGCGAACGCAGTCCCGCCGTCGGCGCGGATCTTGCCGGCCAGATCTTCGAGGATCTCGACCCGGCGCGCACCCAGCGCAACCGGATGTCCCTGTGCGGCCAGTTCCACCGCGGTGGCCGCGCCGATACCGGACGATGCACCGGCAACGATGGCCGGCCGCTTCTCGGGATGGGGTTCGAACCGGGGCATTACCGCACCTCCACGGTGATCGGGAGCTTGGCGAAGCCCCGCACATTGCTCGAATGCACGCGTTCGATGCCGTCCTCGCGCACCTGATAGGACTTGACGCGCGAAGCGAATTCACGCAGGGCGACGGTGGCCTCCAGCCGGGCCAGATGGGCGCCGAGGCAGAAGTGCACACCGGCGCCGAAGCTGGCGAGGTTGCCCTTTTCGGCGCGGTCGAGATCGAAGCTGTCGCCGTCGTCGAACACTTCCGCGTCACGGTTGGCCGAACCGATCAGCAGCAGCACTTTGGCGCCGGCCGGGATCACCTTGCCGTGGTATTCGAGATCCTCGGTGGCGGTCCGCGCGACCATCTGGCTGGACGTGTCGTAACGCAGAGTTTCCTCGACCCAGTCCGAGACGCGGTCGGTATCGTCGGCGACCTTGGCGTACTGCTCCGGGTTGTGAGATGCCCAGTACAGGGCGTTACCGAGCAGTTTGGTGGTGGTCTCGTTACCGGCGACGACCATCAGGAACATGAAGCCGATGATTTCGTCGTCGGTGAGCGAATCGCCGTCGATCTCGGCGTCCAGCAGCGCGGAGGTGAGATCGTCGGTGGGTTTCTCGCGGCGTTCGGCGACCATGTTCGCGTAGTAGACCACCAGGTTCAGCGAGGCCTCGATCGCCGAATCCGGGACATCGGTGACGCCGTCCTCGCGGTGCATGACCATATCGGCCATCCGGCGGATTTCGGCGCGGTCGGCGGCCGGTACGCCCATCATCTCGGAGATGACGTCCATCGGCAGTTTGCCGGCGACTTCCTCGATCCAGTCGAATTCGCCGCGTTCGAGGGCCGGTACCAGGTATTCGAGGGTGAGCTCATGGATGCGGGCTTCCATATCCGCGACCCGTTTCGGCGTGAAACCCTTGAACACCAGGCGCCGCATGCGCATATGCCGGGGATCGTCCATGGCGAGGAACGACATGGTGCGGTGGGCGTCGGGGCCCCAGGCGGCCGGGTCGAGGGAGACGCCGTTGGCATTGGACAGCTGCGTGGCGTTGCGGAAACCGTTCGTCACATCGGCATGCCTGGACAGCGCGTAGAAATCGAGTTCCGCGTTGTAATAGAGCGGTGCCTCCGCGCGCAGCCGGGCGTACGTCGGGTACGGGTCCTCGTGGAAGACGTAGTCGTACGGGTCGAACGTCACCGGCTCCAACGATGCTGCCGTCATCGGATCCACCTCTGTTTCGATAACGAGTTCTCGCCGGACGGGGCGGTGCACCCGGCAGGGGGAGACACATAGCTGGACATGTGTCTGGACGGTACCAGCGGCGCGCCGTCGCGACAATAACTAGAACCGGTTCTTGCACTACCAGAAGAGTCCGGACTATATTCCATACACCTGTCCAGACAGTATTGGGGTCTTTAATGAACAGTCTTCTGCCCGGCGACAGCTCCCGACTGCTGATCGGCGGTAGCCTCGTCGCCGGCGGCAACGGCGTGTTCGACAATGTGAACCCGGCGACCGAAGAGGTCATCGGCACCGCGGCCGACGCAGACGCGGCCGATATGAACGCCGCCATCGCCGCCGCCCGCACCGCCTTCGACGAGACCGACTGGTCCCGCAACCACGCCTTCCGGGTGCGCTGCCTGGAACAGCTGCAGGCGGCACTGAAGGCGCACGCGGAAGAACTACGCGAGATCACCATCGCCGAGGTGGGCGCGCCGATCATGTTCACCAGCGGCCCGCAACTGGAGGGCCCGATCGAGGATCTGAGCTTCGCCACCCAGCTCGCCGCGAACTACGAATGGGAAACCGAACTCGGGGTCTCGGCGCCGATGGGGATCAGTACCCACCGGGTGGTCCGGCGCGAGGCGGTCGGCGTGGTCGGGGCGATCACGCCGTGGAACTTCCCGCATCAGATCAACTTCGCGAAACTGGGCCCGGCCCTGGCGGCGGGCAACACCATCGTCCTGAAGCCGGCCCCCGACACCCCGTGGTGCGCGGCGGCGCTCGGCTCGATCATCACCGAGGAAACCGATATCCCACCCGGTGTGGTCAATATCGTCACCTCCTCCGATCACGGCCTCGGCGCCCAGCTCTCCGGCGACCCCCGGGTCGACCTCATCAGTTTCACCGGCTCCACCGGTACCGGACGCGCCGTTATGGCCTCGGCCGCGGCGAATCTGAAGAAAACCTTCCTCGAGCTGGGCGGCAAATCGGCCTTCATCGTGCTCGACGACGCCGATCTGGCCACCGCCGTGAGCTACGCCGGTTTCTCGCTGTGCGTCCACGCCGGCCAAGGTTGCGCCCTCACCACCCGGCTGCTGGTGCCGCGGGCCCGGTACGACGAGGCGGTGGAGGCCGTGGCAGCCACCATGAGCGGAATCCGCCCCGGCGACCCCACCTCCCCCGGCACCGTCTGCGGTCCGGTGATCTCCGACCGGCAGCGTTCCCGGGTGCTCGGCTATATCGACAGCGCCCGCGCCGATGGCGGTCGCATCGTCACCGGTGGCGGACGCCCGGCCGAACACGAACGCGGGTTCTTCGTCGAACCCACCGTGATCGCCGACCTCGACAACAGCGCGAAGGCCGCCCAGGAGGAAATCTTCGGTCCCGTCCTGGTGGTGCTGCCCTACGACGGCGACGACGATGCCGTCCGGATCGCCAACGATTCCCCCTACGGCCTGTCCGGCGCCGTCTGGGGTAAGGACCCCGAGCGGATCCGGCGGGTCACCGACGGCGTGCGTACCGGAACCCTCGGCGTCAACGGCGGTATGTGGTACAGCGCCGATGCCCCGTTCGGCGGCTACAAACAGTCCGGTATCGGCCGCGAGATGGGTGTCGCCGGATTCGAGGAGTACCTCGAGACCAAGCTCGTCGCGACCGCGCAGTAATCCGAAACTTTTTCCCCACCAGGCTTTCCACAGCAGCGAGGAGCTCGATCCCATGGCTCGTTTCACCGGTCGCACCGCCATCGTCACCGGCGCCGCCCGCGGTATCGGCGAGGTCTACGCGCAGGCGCTGGCCGCCGAAGGCGCATCCGTCGTCGTCGCGGACCTGAACGCAGAGGGCGGAACGGCCGTCGCCGAGAAGATCGTGGCCGACGGCGGCACCGCATCGTTCCATCCGGTCGATGTCTCCGATCCGGAATCGGCCAAGACGCTGGCCGATTTCACCATCGAGAAGTACGGCAAGATCGACCATCTGGTCAACAACGCCGCCATCTACGGCGGGATGAAACTGGATCTGCTGCTCACGGTGCCGTGGGACTACTACCAGAAGTTCATGTCGGTGAACCTGGACGGTGCCCTGGTGATGACCCGCGCGGTATGGGAAAACATGGCAGCCAACGAGGGCGGCTCGATTGTGAACCAATCGTCGACGGCCGCCTATGTCTACAGCGGTTTCTACGGTCTCGCCAAGGTCGGTATCAACGGGCTCACCCAGCAGCTGGCCACCGAACTCGGCGGATCGAATATCCGGATCAACGCGATCGCGCCCGGCCCCACCGATACCGAGGCCACCAAGACCACCACGCCCGAGAGCATCGTCAAGGACATGGTCAGCCGCCTGCCGCTCAAGCGGATGGGCACCCCGGAGGATCTGGCGGGCGCCCTGCTGTACCTGCTGTCCGACGACGCGAAATGGGTCACCGGGCAGATCTTCTGCGTCGACGGCGGTCAGGTGATCCGCTGATGAGCGGCGACGGGGGCGGCACCAGGGTCGGTTTCATCGGCCTGGGCGATATGGGTGCGCCGATGGCGAAGAAGCTGCTGGACTGGTCCGGCGGGCTCACTGTCTGCGATACCCGGCCCGAGGCCGTGCAACCGTTCACCGACGCGGGTGCCGAGGCCGCCGGCAGCCCGGCCGAACTCGCCGCGAAATGCGGTGTCGTCTGTATCGCGGTGGTGAACGACCAGCAGGTCCGCACCGTGCTGACCGGCGAGAACGGCGTGCTGAGCACTGCCGCGCCGGGAACCGTGGTGGCCGTGCACTCCACTATCGGCGATGGATCGGCCGTCGAATTCGCCCGGCTGTGCGCCGAACGCGGCGTGGAGCTGGTCGACGCCCCGATCAGCGGCGGCGCCGCGGGCGCGAACAGCGGACGACTGGCGGTGATGGTCGGCGGTAACGACAACGCCGTGGCCGCGGTACGGGAACCCTTCGGCTGCTTCGCCGATCTGGTGGTGCACGCCGGTGAGGTCGGGGCCGGCACCCAGATGAAACTGGCCCGCAACCTGCTGCATTTCATCTCGTTCACTGCCGCCACCGAGGCGCAGCGACTGGCCGAGGCCGCCGGGCTCGATATCACCGCGCTCGGCAAAGTGGTCCGTCACTCGGATGCGGTGACGGGAGGGGCCGGATCGATCATGCTCCGCGATACCACCGCGCCCATCGAGGAGGGGGATTTCTGGCTGCCCATCCTCACCCATGTCCGTGAACTCGGCGAAAAAGACCTGTCGCTGGCGCTCGAACTGGGCGGGCGGTTGGGCACCGAGCTCCCGTTGGCAACCCTCGCGCTGTCGCGTTTCGGCGACGGGCTCGGCGTCGGGCGGGGCGCGACCTCGGCCGCATGGGACTCCGCCGGCTCCGCTCAGCGGGACAGGCCGGACACCGCCGCGGCGTCCCGTGGCAGCATCGCCGGGCAGGAAGTCGCCGCTGCCGACCGGCGCGACACCGGCGCCACGGCGCAGAACGACAGTAAGGAATCCGAATAATGGCCGACGCCACCACCATCCGACCGCTGTCCGCCGCCGAGGTCACCGAATGGGACCGCACCACGGATGTGGTGGTCGCCGGTTACGGGATCGCCGGGGTCTGCGCCTCGATCGAGGCCGCGCGGGCCGGGGCGCAGGTACTCATCCTGGAACGCACCAGCGGCTGGGGTGGGGCGGCGGCGCTGGCCGGCGGGTTCATCTACCTGGGTGGCGGTACACCGCTGCAGCGCGCGCTGGGATTCGAAGACAGTCCGGAGAACATGGAGAAATTCATGGTCGCCGCGCTGGGCCCGGGTGTCGACCGGGACAAGATCGCCGACTACTGCCACGGCAGCGTCGAACACTACGAATGGCTGGTCGCCAACGGGGTGCCCTTCAAAGCAGAATTCTGGGGCGAGCCCGGCTGGGAGCCCCCCCACGACGAAGGCCTCATGTACACCGGTGGCGAAAACGCCGCACCGTTCAACACCGTCGCCGATCCGGCGCCCCGCGGTCATGTTCCGCAGATGTCGAACAAGCGGACCGGTTCCAAGGGCGGCGGCTACATGCTGATGAAACCGCTCGCCGAAGCCGCCGAAGAACTCGGCGTCACCGCCGAGTACGACACCCGGATCCAGCGGCTGATCGTGGACGGCGACCGGGTGGTCGGCGTGGTCGCCAAACAGTACGGCAAGGAGCTGACCATCCGGGCCGAACGCGGAGTCGTACTGGCCACCGGTAGTTTCGCCTATCACGAGCAGATGATCGAAGGGTTCGCCCCGCGGCTCATCGGCCGCCCGGGCGCCGCCATCGAAGAACACGACGGTATCGCCATCCGGCTGGCCCAGGCCCTCGGCGCCGATCTGGCACATATGGACGCCACCGAGGTCGCGTTCTTCGGTGACCCGCAGATGATGGCGCGCGGCATCCTGGTCAACGGCCGCGGGCAGCGCTACGTCCCGGAGGACACCTATCCCGGCCGGATCGGGCAGATGACGCTTTTCCACCAGGAGAACCAGGCGTATCTGATCATCGGCGAAGCCGCCTACGAGGAATCCCTCACCACCGAGACCTCCACACCGTTCTTCCGGCAGCCGCCCACCTGGGCGGCGGAAACCATCGCTGAACTCGAATCCGATATGGGTCTGCCCGAACTCGCCCTGCAGAGCACCGTCGAGCTCTACAACAAATACGCGGCGAACGGCCAGGATCCCCTGCTCGGCAAGAAACCGGAATGGACCAAACCGCTCGAGGGCCCGTTCGCGGCCTTCGATATGCGTGGTTTCACTGCGGGATTCACCCTGGGCGGATTGCGCACCGACCTGGATTCGCGGGTCCTGCATGTCGACGGCCGGCCGATCGCCGGACTGTTCGCGGCGGGGCGCTGCACCTCGGGTGTCTGCGCGGGCGGCTACGCCAGCGGAACCTCCCTGGGCGACGGCAGTTTCTACGGCCGCCGGGCCGGGATTGCGGTCGCGAAAGCGTGAAACGGTACATTCAGACACATGTCCGAAGGTGAACCTCTCGTCGTCGAAGCGACCCGTCGCCGCCTGTCCGCGAAACAGGCCGATACGGTCGACAAACTGACGAAGGCAGCGGTGGAGGTGCTCACACGCGAAGGTTTCGCGGGGATGACCATTCGTATGGTCGCCGCCGCGGCCGGTGTGGGTACCGCCACCGCGTACACCTATTTCTCGTCGAAGGAACACCTCGTCGCCGAGATCTTCTGGCGGCGGCTGGTGGCGGCGGATTCCCCGGTCAGCGAGGATCCCGACCCCACGGTGCGGGTGGTGGCCGAACTTCGCTCCATCGCCCTGCTCGTCGCCGACGATCAGGAGGTCGCCGGCGCGGTCACCAGCGCACTACTGGGCCGCGACCCCGATGTGGCGCATCTGCGGGCCCGGATCGGCCTGGAGATCCGTACCCGGATCGAACGTGCCCTCGGTCCCGGCGCCGATCCGGAGATCGTGGTCTCCCTCGAACTCGTCTACGCGGGCGCGCTGGTGCGGGCCGGTATGGGTTATGCGTCCTACGCCGATATCGCCGACCTCATCGAGAAATCGGCCCTGTTGATCCTGCACTGAGTTGATCCTGCACTGAGCAGCGAAAGAAAGCTTCGGTAAAACTGATGGACCGACCCAAACAACTCGATTCGTCCCTGGTTCCCACCGCCATCAAGTACATGTCCAAGGTCAACACCTGGGCGTACAAACGCACCGGCGGCCGCATCGGCGGGAACTGGCGCGTGGGGGCGGGTTTCCGTAAACCGGTGCCCACGCTGCTGCTCGACCATACCGGCCGCAAATCCGGTAAGCAGTTCACGATTCCGCTGCTGTACCTGCGCGACGGCGCGAATACCGTCATCGTCGCGTCACAGGGCGGACTGCCGAAGAACCCGCAGTGGTACTACAACCTGGTCGCACAGCCGGATACCGCGATCCAGATCGGCAAGGAGCGGCTCGCGGTCCGCGCCCGCCTCGCCGACGACAGCGAACGCGACCGGCTGTGGCCGCAACTGCTGGAGTTGTATGCGGATTTCGCCGACTACCAGTCCTGGACGGACCGCAAGATCCCGGTCTTCATCCTGGAACCCCGCGCCTGACATACTGCGTCGCTGCCCGCCCGTGCAAGCGGCATGGGTTCCTGCCGGTCATCCGGCAGGAACCGCTACCGCCTACACACCACGACTACGAAGCCGCCGGCACGTTGGCGCGTTCGGCGCCGAGCGTGGTGTCCGGCCCGTGGCCGGTGTGCACGACCGTTTCGTCCGGGAGCGCGAACAGAACGTCGTTGATGGACGAGAGAATGGTCGGGTAGTCCGAATACGACCGCCCGGTCGCCCCCGGACCGCCCTCGAACAACGTGTCACCGCTGAAAACCACGCCACTGTCCGGCAGGTGCAGACAGCACGACCCGGGCGAATGCCCCGGTGTTTGCAGTACCCGCAGTTGGGCGCCGGCGATCTCGAAGACCTCGCCGTCGGCCAGCGAACGGTATTCGACACCGGGATGCGTCTGCTGCCACAGCACATCGTCGGCGGGGTGCAGATGGATCGGGGCGCCGGTGGCCGCCGACAGGGTGGGTGCCACCGTCACGTGATCGTTGTGGGCGTGGGTGCAGATGATGGCGGTGACGCGGCGACCGGCCACCGCGTCGAGGATCGGCTGGGCGTCGTGCGCCGCATCGATGATCACCACCTCGCTGTCGTCACCGACCAGCCAGATATTGTTCGCCACATCCCAGCAACCGCCGTCCAGGCAGAACTGGCCTTCGGTGACGATTCGTTCGACCCGGGCTGTCACAGGACCACCACCGAACGCAGCACGGCACCCCCGTGCATGGTGGTGAAGGCCTGGTCGACGGCGTCCAGGCCGATCCGCTCGGTGACGAACTTCTCCAGTGGGAGCCGGCCCTGGCGGTACAGGTCGATCAGCATGGGGAAATCGCGTTCGGGCAGGCAGTCGCCGTACCAGGACGATTTCAGCGATCCGCCGCGGCTGAAGAAATCGATCAGCGGCATCTCGAGCTTCATATCGGGTGTCGGGACGCCGACCAGCACCACGGTGCCGGCCAGGTCGCGGGCGTAGAAGGCCTGCTTCCAGGTTTCGGGCCGGCCTACGGCATCGATCACCACATCCGCCCCGAAACCGCCGGTGAGCTCCTGGATCGCCTCGACCGCATCCGTGGCGGAGGCGTCGACGGTATGCGTGGCGCCGAGTTCACGGGCCCAGTCGAACTTCCGGGCGTCGGTGTCCACGGCGATGATGGTTGCGGCGCCCGCGAGCCGCGCGCCGGCGATCGCGGCATCACCGACACCACCGCACCCCAGCACCGCGACCGAGTCACCCCGGCCGACATTGCCGGTGTTCACGGCGGCGCCGATCCCGGCCATCACACCGCAACCCAGCAATCCGGCGACCGCGGGATCGGTCTCCGGATCCACCTTGGTGCACTGACCCTCGTGTACCAGCGTCTTATCGGCGAACGCACCGATACCGAGCGCGGGGGTGAGTTCGGTACCGTCCTCGAGCGTCATCGGCACACTGGCGTTGAAGGTGTCGAAGCAGTACCAGGGCCGCCCGCGTTTACAGGCCCGGCACTGTCCGCAGACCGCACGCCAGTTCAGGATCACGAAATCGCCCGGCTCGACATGGGTTACCGCCGAGCCCACGGTCTCGACCACACCGGCGGCCTCATGGCCGAGCAGGAACGGGAATTCGTCGTTGATCCCGCCTTCGCGATAGGTCAGATCGGTATGGCATACGCCGCAGGCCTGGATTTTCACCACCACATCGCGCGGCCCGGGGTCGGGCAGGACAATCTGAACGAGTTCGACCGGGGCGCCGGGACTGCGGGCGATAACACCTCGAACCTGCTGGGGCACTGTGTCTCCTCTCGGGGCGGTCATGCGGTGATGCACGATGCCGCATACGTTATCCGCCCCGCCGTCCCGCCGCGCGGGCCCGGGGGTATCCGGATGGGCCCCCGCCGGAGGTCGCGGGGCCCCGGACGCAGTGCGGCGGGGCGCCCACCGGACGCCCCGCCGCACTATCGGCAAACCCTCAGAGAACTCCCCAGGCCTGCAGGATATAGGTCACATTGGCGGCAATGTTCGTGACGAGATTCGCCAGATTCAGGGCCGCGGACCCGGTTTCGATCATCTTCTACTTTCCTCCTGATCCGTCCCGACCGGAGCCCAAAATACCCACGGTGGCCGAGTCGGGCAAACGTCCGATTACCCGGCTCGACAGCCCGGATGAAACCGGAGTCGACCGGAAAATTCGACGCTCACGTGTCCAGAATATTGACCGGACACGTGTCCCACTCAGTGCGCACACCGGGTACAAGAGTGTGCGAAAAGATTCGCGGATGCGGGCTCACCGGCCGTTCGATGAACGATCGGCGGAACCCGACCACCCGGGGACCGATCAGCCGGCGATCCGCACCTCGGGTTCGGGGCCCGGCCCGTCCGCCCGCAATTTGAGCAACGTCAACCCCGCAGTACAGGCGAGGATGAGACCGATAACACTGATCACGACATGCAACGTGGCGATTCCGTAGACCGCCGCCCCCAGCCCCCCGGTGAAAACCAGCCAGCCGAGAATTCTACTCACCGTCGCCCCGGAACCGGACGAACCGGTCATCACCGGCTCCGCATCCGCCTTCCGCGTCTCGGGCACCTCTGCCGCGCCGGGCAGATCGGTGGTGGTCTGGTCTCCCATCATCTACTCCTCGATGGCGCCGATCCGGAAATCGTGTAGCGCCTACCACTGCGGTGCATCGGCACCGCGGACTCCGGTGTCCCATGCGTCACTTCCGCAACATACGCTAAGGCCACAACCCGAAGATTGTTACGCAACACAAGCACGCGACACGCGGCCGATATCAATTCGATACCTGATATACCCGCCGCGAGCGGACCTTACACACGGTAACCAGCGGAATCGGCAGGGCGGGGGGTAGTTCCACCGGTCACCCTCGATTAAGGTGAGGCCACTGACTTATCACAGGAGCGTCACCGATGGACAGCAAAACGAAGGTCGCCGGGCCCCTGGCCGCCGCCGGTGCGGTATCCCTCGGGCTGGTGTTCATCGGCGCCTGCGGGGTCGGTCAGGAAGACACCTACGTACCACCGCCACCGATCCACTCGGGGCCTCAGGCGGTCGAACAGGCACGCTACGCGGATCCGACGGCCACTACGGTGGCCCAGGTACTGATCCCGCCGTCCCCCAGCTGGCGGATGGCTCCCGAACCGCCGCCGCGGCGCACTCTGCCGCCGGAATACCAGATTTCGGTCACCTCATCGGCCGCCGCGTCGACCGGCCCCGGCGAGACAACCGACAGCGACGAGACCACCAGACGCGCCACGCTTTCGGCCACCCCCGGTGAGTCGCCCACACCGGAGCAGGATTCGGCCGCGACATCGTCGTCCGCCACGGAAATCGAGCCGGCGCACAGTGAATCGCCGATTCCGCCACCGGCTCCCACCGGCACCGAGGTCACCCCGCCGACCTCTGCCGTCCCGGCCCCCACCACGACGATCGAGGCACCCGGCGTCTCGGATACACCGGTCGCGCCCGAGTCACCGCCGGCCACCGAGCCCCTGGGCGGCGAGACCGCTCCGAGCACCGAAACGGCACGGACCACCTCGACCCCGCCGGCACCGGAATCCGAACGATCCACGCCCTTCGGGCTACCGGCCGACACCACCGAGACCGGTGCGCCGGAATCCGGCGCACTCGTCCCGACCATCACGATCGCGCCGGCCGTCCCTCCCGGTTTCGGTGGCTGACAGCCTCCGCTCGGTGCCGCGAATCCGGCGCCGTCAGGTCTCGGCGTAGGCGATCGCCCGCTGCGCACCGGTCACCATGGGCCGCAGCGAATTCGTGAACCGCTCGGCGTCGACAGCGGCGATATCGACCATCGTGCCGGTGTGGATCGCATAGCGGCCGTCCCCGGCGATATCGATCCAGCACAGCACACCGAACGGATCCGTCCTGGTCGGCCGGTGCACGGAGACAACGAGCTGGCCGATACCGTCGCGCGGCTGTTTGAGCCGCTGCCGGATCCGGGTCGCCACAGTGGGGCCCGCGACCGGCACGGTCACCCGGTCCCGGCCGTCACGGACGACCTCCGCCCGCGGCGCACGCAACCGCGCCCCGCTACCGACCGGGGCGGCCGGTAGCGCGGCAACAACACGCACGGGCAGGGAGGTGGCGGCCCCGGCCACGATCCGGATATCGCCACCTCGATCCGGATCGCCGCACGGCCGCTGCGTGGCCACGACCCCGATATGTCCCGCCGACGCACCGAGCACACGGGTGACGGGTGCCCCGGCGCCGTCCTGTCCGAATACCGACACACTGACCTCCGGAGCGGCCAGCACCCGCAGCGCTGCTTCCAAATCGGCGTCGAGAGTGGTCTCGCACCACTGCTGCAGCGCGGGCAGCTGGGCGGTCCGCTCGGCGGAATCCCGGGCGGACAACCGCACCGCCAGCGGGTAGGGGAGGCGATCGCCCACCGTCTGTTCCCAGGCCAGCGCCAACTGGTCCGGGGTGAGGATCCAATTCACTCCGCGTCGGTCCACTCGCCCAGCACCGGCGGGGTGGTGGGTTCGAGGGTGCCGATCAGCTGCCCGCCGGGTTCGGCTTCTTCCAGGAAGGTGAGTTCCTCGTCGCCGAAATGCAGATCGTCGTCCTCGTCGCCGGGCCGTTCGGCGCGCGCCGGGGCCACCGGAGAATTCGAGCGCACACTATCGGCCGCCATCGCACCGCCCATCATGCCGCCGATCGCGCCCGCACCCATCCCGGTGATCGCATCGCCACTCGAATTACGCTGCTGTTCCTCACGATCGCGTTCGCTGTCGGATGACCCGGCCGCGGCCGGACGGACCGGTACGGCGAACACGGGGGCACCAGGCGTACTCGCCGGCGCCACCGGCGCACTGCTGCCGGCTACGGCCGGGGCGGTGGGCGCGGGCGCGGGACCCGGCAGTTGTGTTCCGGCGGTGGTGGTGGCCTGCGGCTGATCCGCCGGGCCGGGCACTGCTGCGGCTACCGGGACACCTGGGGCAGCGGGGAGTGCAGGCGCGCCGGCGGTAGCCGGATCGCTTGCGGTTGCTTCCTGGAGAGCCGGTGCGGCCGGCGACGCCGAGGCAGTATCCGGTGCGTACGAAACGACCTTTCCTACCGGCGAACTCACGCCGGTAGCGGCTGCGGCGGGCGCGGCGGCCGAGGTCTGCGTATCCGGTTCCCCCGGCCCCGGATCGGGCAGATCAGGAAAGGCGGGGACCTGCGAGCCGGTCGGGATGAAGGCGCCGAGGTAGACACTTTCCATCACCCGTACCGCGTCCGCGCGTTCGCTCTCGGCTGCCTGCTGGCCGGCAATATTGCCCGTCGCCGCATGCGGATCGAGAAGCGCAGCCGGCAGGTCCGGCCGGACTCCGGACGGTTCGCCGATACCGGTACGGAGCGTTTCCGCGGCGTCACCCGCCTGCCCCAGCCGCTGTCCCACCGTGGTCAGCACATCGGCAAGCTGCCGGCCGGCAGCCTCGAAATCCCGGACCGCCGCGCCGGCGAGACCCGCCGCGGCGCCACGCCAGCCGTCGGAGATGGTGCCGCGGATCTCGGTATGCGCCTGCGTCACAGCATCGTTCAGCCCGGACGCCGCCCCCTGCCACAGTTGGCCGCCGGTCTGCAGCGCGGACGGATCCAGCAGCGATACGCCGGCGTGGATTTGCTCGTGGGTCAGATTGTCGAAAACCTCGACCGTCGGCGCGTAATCGGGGTCCACGCGATTGTGGGCGCCCCGGAGCCCTGTTCGCGGTAGCTCACGCACCGGATACTCCCGTCACCTCGACCGGTGTGGCGCCGAGCGCGGCCGCGACCTCGGAATCGGTGTGCTGGTACGCCGCCGCAGCACTCCGGAAGGTATGCGCCATCTGCCGCGCCGCATTCGCGTAATTACGCAGCGCCGCTATCGCATCGCCTGCCTTACCTTCGAAACCGCCGCGCAGCGCCGCACCGGAATCGAATCCACCGAAACCCGGCAGGGAAACCGCTGCGCCGAGGGTTTCGATCTGCGCATCCACCTGATCGGCCAGCTGCTCGTAGCGCAGCGCGCACCGCTCCGGCGCGCCCTCGGCCACCAGAACCCCATCGATCCACAGCTCTCCGTCGTCGACGGCCGAGCCGAGCGCGGTAATCGTATTCGGCTGCATCGCCGGACCCCCTTCCTCTTCCGCCGGCGCCCAGCGGCTCTCGTCATCGCCGCGCCGGCCCCGCGACGATCTCCTGCGTCCATTGCACGATATCCGCCGCGACCCGGCCGCGCACGCGCTCGTGCAGCAGATCGTGGCCCGCATCCGGGTACTCGCGCAGCTCCACCGAATCATGCCGCCGCGCCCAGTCCCGCACCGCCTCGATCGGCGCCCGCCGGTCGTCGACCCCGTGCACCGCCAGCACCCGCGGCAGCGGGGCGACCTGCGCGGAACTGGTGCCGAGCACCCGCTGCGGGGTACCGCACAGCACCAGTCCGGCCAGGTCGCGGGCGTCCAGCGCCGGATCGGCCGGGTATCCGGCAGCTTTCGGTGTCGCGCTGCGCCCGGGAGCTACAGCCTGCGTCCGGGCGGCGCCGAGTGCGGCCAGCGCCGTGATCGCTCCCAGCGAATGTCCCATGAGGGCCAATGGCAGATCAGGGACGAGGTCACGCACAACCCCGATGAAGCGCACCGCGTCATCCACCAGATCATCCAAGTCCACGGGACGCTCGGGATCGCCTTCGCTGAGCCCCTGCCCGGCGGTATCCAGCGTCCACACCGCGATTCCGTCGACGTTCAGCCGACGCGCGAACTCGTGATAATGCCCGCTGTGCTGTCCGGAACCGGGTAACAACGCCAGCGCGGCCACAGCCCCGTCGACCGGCCGATCCCGATAATGCAACCGGCCACGCGCGCCTTCGAAAAACCCCATGATCGAATTCTGGCAAACCGGATGCGCGGCCGGAGTCCGGCACGATCCATCCCACGAGCCACGAAGGCGCGGCTGCTCGAGGTGAGCCCGGTGTTCACAGCTGGAATACCTGCGGCGCGCCGGCTGCAGAACGCTGGTGCCGTCCCACCCGAGTCCCCAGCCCAGGGCGATGGCGTCACGGCGTGGCCGCGTCCGGATACAACGGCAAAAGTCGCATGGATGCAGGGACTCTCTTCACCCGTGAGCTCAGCCGGGCACCGGACGACGAACTCACCGTCCTACCTGACAAGTTGCTGCGGCGGCCGGGCGTCGGCCTCGGCGAACGGGCCTGTACCGCTGGGGTGAGCGATATCGCCGGGGCGCCGATCGACGATTCCCCGGCCGTCGCCGCATGAGGCGTCGGCCCGGCGAGTGGCTACGCCGGAGCCGCAGCGGGCTCTTGTGCGGGCCCGGCTTCCGAAGCCGGGGCGCCCGGTTGCGCGGGGGCCGCCGGTGCCGACTGGGGAGCCGGGGCCTGCGGGGCGGCCGCATCCGGCGCGGGAACGGCCGGGGCCGGCGGCAGGTCGGGCACGGAGAACAAGCCGACCGTGGGCGTCATCACACAGAGCGCGCCCGGGTAGCTCACGGTTCCCCACATGGAGGCGAGGACCGTCCCCGGCCCGCTGTCGACGGTCCGCGACAACGAGGCGGTACCGAACTCGGTGACATCGCTGAGCGTATCCAGCCCGCTGCGGCCGTTGTTGATATTGATCCAGGCGACCACCAGACCCGAGGCCTGTGCGATACCGGAATGCCGCGGAGTGGCGTGGAAGGTCAGCGTGCCGGGGGTGCCGCTCAGGTTGATACTGGGGCCGTTGGCGGTGGCGGCCGCGAAGGTTGTGGTGATCACGCCGTTGCTGCCGCAGCCGAAGGTCGGGGCGGCGTAGACGAAGGGGGCATAGGCGCTGATATTGCTGATCTCGCTGGCGGCCACGATGTCGTGATAGCTGCGCAGTGCATCCACGCCGGGGCGGGCGGCCGGATCGGCGGCGGCCTGTTCGGTGAGCGCGGTCAGCGCGGTTTCGCCGGGCGTCGGTTCGGGTTCGGGTGCGGCGGCCGCCGGGGTGGTGAAGGTGAGCGCGGCACCGATACCGAGGGCGGCCGCTGCGGCCGCGGTTCGCGCGACGATTCTGTTGTGCACTGCTGAACTCCCTATATCCGCTCGCGGCGATGGCAGGCCGGATCCACCGGCAATCCCCCGCCCACCGCTGCAAGTTACCAGCACCGGCGGGACACCGCCGGGTCACACTCCGCTCTCGGCCCGCGTTATCGGCGGCAGGCGACGGGTGCATGTGATGCACTCGACGCGGCAGGATTGATCAGGGGTGTAAATTCGATGCGGGACAATCGAGACATATTTGGAGATGTGTATGAAATTAACTCTGTCTCCCGACGAGGTCGCCTTCCGCGACGAGCTGCGGAAGATCTACACCACCGCGATCCCCGCCGAGATCCGGGAACGCGTGAAGTACGGTCACGAGCTGTCCCGCGAGGACGTCGTGACGGCCCACCGGATCCTCAACGAGCACGGCCTGGCCGTGCCGAACTGGCCGGTGGAATGGGGCGGCAAGGACTGGACCCCCATGCAGCGCCATATCTGGCAGGACGAGATGCAGCTGGCCAGCGTGCCCGACCCGCTGACCTTCAACGCCACCATGATCGGCCCGGTCATCGCCCAGTTCGGCTCCGAAGAACTGAAGAAGCGTTTCCTGCCGGCCACCGCCAACCTCGATATCTGGTGGTGCCAGGGTTTCTCCGAACCCGACGCCGGCTCCGACCTGGCCTCGCTGCGCACCACCGCAGTCCGCGACGGTGACTCCTACATCGTCAACGGCCAGAAGATCTGGACCACCCTGGGGCAATGGGCCGACTGGATCTTCTGCCTGGTCCGCACCGACCCCGATGCCCCGAAGAAGCAGGCCGGGATCTCCATGCTGCTCTTCGATGTGAAATCCCCCGGCGTCACCATCCGCCCGATCAAACTCATCGACGGTGGATACGAGGTGAACGAGGTCTTCTTCGAGAACGTGCGGGTCCCCGCCGATCAGCTGGTCGGCGAGGAGAACATGGGCTGGACCTACGCCAAATTCCTGCTCGGCAACGAACGCACCGGTATCACCGCTGTCGGCCGTACCAAGGTGAAGATCGGGGTGGCCAAGGAATACGCCGCGGCCACCAAATCCGGTTCGGGCACCCTCCTCGAGGACCCGCTGTTCGCGGCGCGGATCGCCGAACTGGAGAACGAACTGCTCGCTCTGGAACTCACCCAGCTGCGTGTGGTCTCGAATTCGACCGAGGGCAAACCGAATCCGGCCTCCTCGGTGCTGAAGCTGCGCGGTTCCGAACTGCAGCAGGCTGCCACCGAACTCCTGCTCGATATCGCCGGCCCGGATGCCGTACCGGTCGGCGCCGGGGATATCGCCTCGCCCGAATGGGCGCAGCGCAGTGGCCCCAGCTACCTCAACTACCGCAAAACAACCATCTACGGAGGTTCCAGCGAGGTGCAGCGCACCATCATCGCCTCCTCGATCCTCGGATTGTGAGGTCAGGTTATGGATTTCGATCTCACCGACGAACAGGTCATGCTCCGCGATACCGTGCGTGACCTGCTCAATCGCCATTACAATCCGGAATCGCGGCTGGCCGTCACCGAAACGGACCTGGGCTGGAGCCGCGAGGTCTGGGGTCAGCTCGCCGAGCTGGGCGTTCTCGGACTGAGCTTCGCCGAGAAAGACGGCGGAATGGACGCCGGCCCGGTGGAGACCATGCTGGTGCTCGAGGAGTTCGGACGCCGGCTCGCACCGGAACCGCTCCTGGACGCGGTGCTGGTACCGGGCGGATTGATCAGTGCCGCCGGTAGCGCCGATCAGCGGCAGCGGATCCTGCCCGAGGTCGCGGCCGGGTCGAAACTGCTCGCCTTCGCGCACGGCGAACCGGGCACCCGCTGGCCCGATCACGCCATCGAGACGACCGCCACCGCCGACGGCGACGCCTACACGCTGACCGGTGTGAAGAACCCGGTACCGCACGGCGACTGCGCCGACGAACTGGTGGTCAGCGCGACCCTGCCCGGCGGCGGCCTCGGCCTGTTCCTGGTCGCGGCGGACGCCCGCGGCGTCACCCGGACGCCGTACAAGACGGTCGACAGCCTTCGGGGCGCCCAGGTGGAATTCGCCGCTGCGCCGGCGGAACTGCTGGGTACCGGCGATGCCACCGCCATCCTGGAATCGGTGCACGTCGCGGCCCAGGCCGGGTTGTGTGCCGAGTCGATCGGGGCGATGGCGGAATCGCTGCGGCTGACCACCGACTACCTGAAGACCCGCAAGCAGTTCGGGGTGACGCTGTCGAAGTTCCAGACACTCACCCAGCGCGCCGCGAATATGTACGTCTCGCTGGAGCTGGCCCGCAGCATGAGCTACTACCTCACCGCGGCCCTGGTCGACTCCGCCGACCCGGTGATCGCGTCCCGGGCCCGGCTGCAGGTCAGCCGCTCGGCGCGGCATGTCGGGCAGGAGGCGATCCAGATGCACGGCGGTATCGGGGTCACCTCCGAATACCCGGTGAGTCACTATGTGGCCCGGCTGACCGCCATCGAGCGCACACTCGGCAGCAGCCTGGAACATCTGCGCATCCTCGGCGACCGCGTGAGTGAGTACGCACAGCCGGAGCTGTGATCCCTCGCTCCGGCCGGACCGCGCCGACCGTTCGGCGGGCGTCCGGCCGGAGCAACTCCCTCACCCCGGAGCAACTCCCTCACCACCCAGAGCAGCTCGTATCCCCATCGGAGCACATCGCCGGGCTCACCGAGCAAAGCGGTGGCCCCACCGGGCAGCCCGCGGCTCATCGCATAATTCGGTACCTCACCCGAGCCGATCTGCCGCAACCCACCGAACGGCTCGGTGGCTCAACCGAGCAACTCGCTGACTTCGGTATCGGCCAGCTGATGGAAATCCCGGTACGCACCACCGACGCCGGCCAACGCCGCCGGTGCGTGCGGGCACACCACCTCGTCGGCTTCCCCGCGGATCCGCGGGAGTGCCTCCGGCGCCGCGACCGGAACCGCCACGACGAGGTGCCGCGGTTCCTGCGCACGCGCCACCCGGCAGGCCACCACGACCGACGCTCCGGTGGCGATACCGTCGTCGACGATCACCACCGTGCGGTCCTGCAATGGGATCGGCGGACGGTCCCCCCGCCACAGCCTGCTGCGCCGCTCCAGTTCGTCACGTTCCTCCGCTTCGATCGCATCCAGCCGAGCGCTGTCGAGTCCGGTCTGGCGGACCACATCGGAGTTGATCACCCGCACCCCGTGCTCCCCGATCGCGCCCGCCGCCAGCTCCGGCTGCCAGGGCACCCCCAGTTTGCGGACGAGCAGGATATCGAGATCCCCGCCGATCACCTCCCGGACCGCCGCCGCCACCGGCACACCCCCACGTGGCAAGCCCAGTACCAGCGGACCCGGCGCCGGCGAATCCCCCGCACGCAGGTGCCTCAGTTCGTTTCCCAGCGCGCGTCCGGCAACTACCCGATCGGCGTAGAGCATCATCTTCGACGCTACTCGCTTCCCCCGCCACCGTCGCAGATCACCGCGGCACCGACACCGTTCGTATATCGACCCCGCCGTTGGTGTCAGGCATCGATACGTGCGCACACCACCTGTCCGGAGCGTCCGGCACGCACAGTCGCACGGATCGGGCCACGGTCGACAACGTCACGAACGTCCTGCGCGATGCAGCGCGCGATGACCTCCGATCGAGGTCGGCCCAGGCCCGAGCCGAGCGGTCTCAGCAGCCCCGGGCAGAACAGTCGTGAACGTTCCCATCGCTCTGCTTCCGGCAACGTGGCAACGCGGCAACGCGGCCACCGCCGCAACACGGCAAGCGCGGCACGGCACGCGGACCCGCGGGTCGCCTACGGTGTCGCGACGGTGAATCTGCGTAGCGACAGGCTCGGGTTGGTGCGGCGCACCTTGTCCAGCAATTCCGGCTCCAGCGGGACGAGCGCGATCCCTGGTTCGTCGGCCAGTTCGCTCACGATCCGTCCTGCCGGGTCGACGATCATCGAGTGGCCCGCGCCGCGTGGCCCGCAGTGGTCGGCCGCGGCCAGGTAGACGGTGTTCTCGATGGCCCGGGCCCGCAACAGGGTGGTCCACTGATCGACCTTTCCCGGGCCCGGGATCCACTGGGCGGGGAGCAGCAGGACCTGCGCGCCCGCGGCGGCCAGCCGCCGGAAGCCCTCCGGGAAGCGCAGGTCGAAACAGGTCTGCAGACCGAAGGTGAGCCCGGCGGCGGTGAATACGGGTGGCTCGGTGAGTGGGCCGGGGCGGACGATATCCGATTCGCGCTGACCGAATGCGTCGTAGAGGTGCACCTTGCGGTAGTGCGTGACGAGCGCACCGTCGGGGCCCAGCACCACCAGAGTGTTGTGGATCCGGCCGTCGTCCGGCGCGGTGGTTTCGACCACCCCGGCCACCAGGTGCACTCCCGTGTCCGCGGCGAGGCGCGCGAGGGCGGTGACGAACGGGCCGTCGAGCGGCTGGGCCGCGGCGTGTACCCGTTGATCGAGCCGGCCCAGGGCGAACATCGAATACTCGGGGGCGACCACGATGCGGGCGCCCTGGTCGGCGGCGGCGCGCACCCGCTCGGTGAGGGCCGCGAGGTTGGCGTCGATATCGGTATGGGGTGCGAACTGCACCACAGCCAGAGCCTGCGCGTCCGCGCGCGGCTGATCGGCGGGGTCGGCATCCATGCTGACACCGTATGGCCCGGTGGCCCGGACAACCAGGCCGTACCAGTAAACTCCTGGTCAATGAGCACCAATCAGGGCGACGGCAGCCTCGGCGGAGACCCTGGCGACGCACAAGCCGAGAACGCCGAATCCGCCGGACCGTCTTTCGCCGATCTCGGGATCGATGACCGAATCCTCTCGGCCATTGCCGATGTCGGCTACGAATCCCCGTCCCCCATCCAGGCCGCGACCATCCCCCCGCTGCTCGAGGGGGCGGATGTGGTGGGTCTCGCGCAGACCGGCACCGGTAAGACGGCGGCGTTCGCCATCCCGATCCTGATGGGTTTGCTGCAGGACCGGCCGACCGGCAAACAGCCGGCTGCCCTGGTCCTCGCCCCGACCCGGGAACTCGCGATCCAGGTCGCCGAGGCGTTCGGCCGCTACGCCACGCATATGCCGAATACGCATGTGCTGCCGATCTACGGCGGGCAGAGCTACGGCGTGCAGTTGTCGGGTCTGCGCCGCGGCGCGCAGGTCGTGGTCGGTACCCCCGGCCGGGTGATCGATCACCTCGAGAAGGGCACGCTGGACCTGTCCCAGCTGCGCTACCTGGTGCTCGACGAGGCCGACGAGATGCTGAAGATGGGGTTCCAGGAGGATGTGGAACGCATCCTCGCCGATACCCCCGCGCAGAAGCAGGTGGCGCTGTTCTCGGCCACGATGCCCGCTGCGATCCGCAAGATTTCCAAGCAGTATCTGCGTGAGCCGGTCGAGATCACGGTCAAGTCCAAGACCAGCACCGCCACCAATATCTCCCAGCGCTGGGTGCTGGTTTCGCATCAGCGCAAACTCGACGCTCTCACCCGGATCCTCGAGGTCGAGGCCTTCGAGGCCATGATCATCTTCGTGCGCACCAAACAGGCCACCGAGGAGCTGGCCGAGAAGCTGCGCGCCCGCGGGTTCTCGGCCGCGGCGATCAACGGCGATATCGCCCAGGCGCAGCGTGAACGCACTATCGGGCAGCTGAAGGCGGGAACCCTCGATATCCTGGTCGCCACCGATGTCGCGGCCCGCGGTCTCGACGTGGACCGTATCTCGCATGTGGTGAACTACGACATCCCGCACGACACCGAGTCCTACGTACACCGGATCGGCCGTACCGGGCGTGCGGGCCGCAGCGGCGAGGCCCTGCTGTTCGTCGCACCCCGGGAACGGCATCTGCTGAAATCCATCGAACGCGCGACCCGGCATCCGCTCACCGAGATGCAGCTGCCCAGCGTCGACGATGTGAACGCGCAGCGGGTGGCGAAGTTCGGCGATGCCATCACCGAGAACCTGAGCTCGGACAATTTGTCGCTGTTCCGCAAACTCATCGAGGACTACGAGCAGGAGCACAACACCCCGCTGGCCGATATCGCCGCGGCCCTGGCGGTCGCCGCGCAGGACGGCGAGAGTTTCTTCCTCGAACCCGAACCGGAGCCGGTGGAGCGGCCGCGCCGGGAACGTCCGCCGCGCAACTTCGACGACGGCGGTTTCGACGATCGCCGCGGCCCGAGCCGGCATCGCGGGACCGGTGCCGAACTCGCCACCTACCGCATCGCCGTCGGTAAACGGCACCGCGTGGTGCCGGGCGCGATCGTGGGTGCGATCGCCAACGAGGGTGGTCTGCGGCGCAGCGATTTCGGGCATATCAGCATCCGCCCCGATCACAGCCTCGTGGAACTACCGGCCCAGTTGCCGCCGGAAACCCTGGACGCATTGCGGAGCACCCGGATCAGCGGTGTATTGATCCAATTGCAGCTCGACCAGGGGCCGCCCCGCTCGATCGGGCGCGGGCCGCGGCGCGACGGGCCCAAACGGCACGAGCGGCGTAAACCGCGTTCATAGATTCCACGGTCCCTCCCACCAGGCCGGAGCCGGTGATTACAGTGGGCCGCGTCCGGTGTGCACGTACCCGCTCGCCGGGTGTATCGCTGGGTCGCAGGAGGGCCGTGGGTGTTCGTTCTCGGTGATCGGGTGGTGTGCGGCGCCACAGATCTGGAGCGTGGGGCGGGCTGTGAGTTCGCGCTGCTGCGCGGACTCGATGCCGAATTGGGCACTGTCCCCGGAACCGGCAGCGGAACACCGGCCGGGGCAAGCGGTTACGGCGAATGCGGGGTACCGCCGGAAACCGCTTCCGGCTACGCGCAATTCGCCGCGCTGCGTACCGCCGTGCGGCACCGTCACGGTGCCGGTGTGGTCGAACTCCCCCCGCCCGCCGACCCGGCCGATCCGGTGGGCGCCCTCGCCGCCGCGCACAGTGCCACCGTGGCCGCGGTCCGCGCCGGTGCCCCGGCGGTGCTGGGTGCGGTGTTCTTCGACGGGGACTTCTTCACCCACGTGGACGTGGCTACGCAGACCCCGGGCGGGCTACGGCTGCACGGCACCACCCGAGCTCGGCCGGTGCCCACCGCGCTGCGGCTCGCCGCGGCCGCGGAGTTCCTGGAATCGCTGTCGGTACCGGTCGATCCGCGTCTGCATATCCACGCCGGCGGCGACGCACATACCGCCGAGGTAGCCGATGTGGCGCCGGTGTATCTGGCATGCCGCCGCCGTATGCACCGGATCCTGGACGAACATTCGACCGAACTCCTGCCGGTGCAATGGGGTGATCCACGCTTCCGGGCCTGCGGCCGCTGCGCCGTCTGCACCGCCGCCCGCGCCGAGGCCCGCGATCTACTGCTGGTCGCCGGGATGGATCCGGCCACCCGGACGGCGTTGCGCACGGCCGGTATCACCACCATCGACCGGCTCACCACCCGGATCGCGACCCCGCCCGAGGTACCCGCCGCCACTCTCGCGCGGCTACGCGCCCAGGCCGTCGTCCAGCTGCGGCAGGAACATTCCGGTCGCGGTGAACTGCTGCCTGCGGATCCGGCGGCCCTGGATATGCTGCCGTCGGCCACACCGGGCGATCTCGCCCTGCACACCCACCCGGTGACACCGGATCGCCTACGGGTGGCGGTGGCCTCCCGGGAATCCCTCCTGTTCTCCTGCGAACTACCGGTCGAACCACCCGCGGACGAGCTTTCCCCGCAGCGCCGTACGGCGCTGCGGGACGGCGCCCGCCGCGCATTCTCCGATCTACTGGCCGTGCTCACCGAACCGTTGCTGACCGACCCCGGCCTGCATATCTTCCATTACACGGCCACCGCCCGGTCCCTGATGCTGAACACTGCCGGCCGCCTCGGCGCCGGGGAGGAGTCCGTGGACGCGCTGCTGCGGTCCGGCGTCCTGGTGGACCTGTATCCGATAGTGCGCGGCGCCTTCGTCCTCGGCACCCGCTCCTATTCCCTGCACCGGGTTGCGGCCACGCTCGGTCATCCCGGAGAGACGGACGGCCGGACTGTGCTGTGGCTGGCCGACCGGTTACGCAAAGAGGCGGGCGCCACCGCACCACGGCCGCCCGGTGCCCCCGCGGGCGACCTGGACCGACTGCTGCGCGATACCCCGGCCGTGTGCCCGTCGTCCACCGAGGCGGCGCTTGCCGAATACGCGGGCCGCACCGAGACTGTCACCGACCGGACGCCCGGCGGTCCCGACGCCGATCCGCACCGGGTCGCGGCGCTGACGGCCGCCCTGCTCGGCTATCACCGCCGCGAACAACAGACGTCCTGGTGGGCCCATATCGACAGGCTCACCCATCCCCTGTCCGAGTGGGCTCCGGACCACGGGGTGATGGTGGCCGATTCGTGCACGGTGGATACGAAATGGCATATCGGCCCGGGCGATACGGTGCGCCGTTTCCTACGCCTGCGCGGACGGCTCACCGGCCCGGGGCCGGCGCCCGGTACCCGGGTCTACGTCGTCTACGAACCGGAAGGCCGCGCGCCCCGGGCCATCCGCACCGCCGGGCCGGCCACGGTGCTGGGCTGTGCGATGGAACCCGATCTGACCGATACCGTTCGCCTCGAGGAAACCCTGCTGCCCGGCACCGCGGCGCACGACGAACTGCCGATTGCCCTCGCACCGGCGCTACCCGGTGCGCACGCTGCCGATTCGGAGGCACTCGAGGAAATCGGCGAGCAACTGCTCGTCACCCTGCCCGGGCTACCGGACACCCCCGTGTTCGATCTCCTGGCGCGCCGCCCACCCCGCTTACGCACCCCCCACGATGCACACCCGCCCGCAGACCGCGCGACGGAATCCGGTTCAGAACTCGACGGCGATGCACCCGTTGTCGGCACCGGCGCACCGGCAACTCACATCACCGAGTCCGTGCCCATCGGTTCAGAATCTCCGGCGGGGCAACTCGGTTCTCCCTCGGCTGCCGGACCGGAGCGACTCGCACCGGGTGTCGCCACCGCAACCACACAGATCACCGGACTGCCGCATTCCACCGGCTCCGGCGGAGAACTCCCGGAAGCCGACGGCACGCCCCGCGTCGGTGAATCGGCGGACGCGGATCCGTCCACGGTCCCCGGTGACTACGCGACCGCGATCGTTGCGACGCTGCGCGCACTGGACCGTTCGTATCTGGCCGTACAAGCCCCCACCGGGACGGGGCGCACCGATATCTTGGCCGAGGTGATCGCCGCACTGGTCGCCGGCGACAACTGGCGGGTCGGGATCGTCGCACCCACTGCCGCCCCGGTGGAGAATCTGCTGGACGCCATCGTGCGAGCCGGGGTGCTCCCCGAACTGGTCGCGAAAAGCGATGCGGCGGCCGTGGCACCCGAATGGCTGGTGCTGGACTCCGCTCGTTACTCCCGGTTCCTCTCGAACGCTATCCGCGGATGCGTATTGGGTGGCGCCCCGGACGATTTCACCGATCCGGGCCGAATACCCCGGGAGGCCTTGGACCTGCTCGTCATCGCCGACGCGAACAGCTTCCCCTTGGCGGCGACCGCCGCGGTTTCGGTGAGCGCCCGCAATCTGCTGCTCACCGGCGACCCCACCGAACGCCACCGGCCGGGCCCCGGCCCGCATCCGGAGCCGGTGGACACCCCGGCCCTCACCTGGCTGGCCGGCGGGCGGCGAACGCTGCCGGCGACGCACGGCTACTTCCTGGGCCGGACCCATCGAATGCATCCGCAGGTGAGCGATCCGGTCTCGCACCTGTTCTTCGACAACCGGTTACATGCCGTACCGGTACCCGCGGATCCCGGAGCGACCCTGGAACCCGGTATCGCCACCGTCCTCGTGGAGCATCACGGCAACATCACCTCCTCCGATCCCGAGGCCCGGGAGGTCGTGCAGCAGATCCGTGATCTGCTGGGGCGGACCTGGAACGACGGCACCGGTACGCGGCAATTGCAGCCGCACGATATCGTCGTGGTCTCGCCGCACCGGGCACAGGTGAGCCTGATCCGAACTCTGTTGTCCCGGGCCCGGATCGAAGAGGTACTGGTCGGGACCCCCGAGTTGTTCCGGGGCCGGGAGGCGGCCGTGGTGCTGGTGTCACCGGCGACCTCCACTCCCGAGGACGCCCCCGGCTCGATCGGCGCACTGCTGTCCGCCGCCGTGGTGCACGATACGTTGTGCCGCGCCCGGCGCCGCGCGATTATCGTCCGTTCCCCGTTAGTGACGGAATTCCTTCCGGAAACCCTCCGCGAATTATCGGCACTGGCCGATTTCATCCGGTTGTGAGCACGGCGAAACAAATTCGCCGGACCGGCTGAATATCGTCCGGAAATTCCGGTTCACCGATATCTTTCGGTCGGCCTGATTTCTTCCGGAATCACCCGAAGCATTTCCCTTCACCGCGATAGGTCGGTACTTCGGTGCGGGTCCCGTCGGCGTCGATCAGATACAACCGATCGAACCGTTCGCACAGCTCACCGGCCTTGGCATGACGGAACCACACCCGGTCCCCGATTTCCGGCGCCGCCGATCCCGACAGCGGTGTCTGCACCTCTCCGGCGCCCTCGGTGCCGAGCATCCGCAAATCCTTGGGCCACACCGGTTTAGGCACACGACTCGCCCCGGCCGGACCTGAGGCTATATACCCGCCACCGAAAACCGTGGCGATATCGGATGCGGGCCGGCGTAGTACCGGCAGCGCGAAAAACAGTGCGGGCCGCGGCCGGAACGAACGATATTCGTCGAACAGCGTCGGCACGTAAAGCCCTGAGCCGGCGGTGATCTCGGTGACGCCCGCCGCCTGGGCACTGAGCTCGACGGAACCGGTGCCGCCGCTGTTGACGATCTCCAGCTCGCCGGTCACCGAAACCACGGCCGCCAGCACGGCGGCCCGGCGGCGTTCGATCTCGCGAGCGGAGGCCTTCTTCACCAGTCGCACGGCGAGCGAGGAATCCGGCAGCCCGGCGATCTGTGCCTCGTAGGTCATCAGCCCGACCACCCGGAACCCGTCCGCACGGGCCTGCGCGGCGAGGGCCGCGGCTTGTTCGGGTGTGCGCACCGGCGACCTGCGTACCCCGAGGTGCAGCGGACCGATCCGCAGCGAGGCGTCGACATCCAGGCAGACCCGCGGTGCGACGCGGTTGTTACCCATCGCGGCGCGGATCAGGTCGAGCTGGGCGGTGTCGTCGACCATCAGGGTGATCGCCTCGAGTGCGATCTCGTCACCGGCGAGCTCGGCGAGCGCCGCGCGATCGGCGGTGGGGTAGCCGAGCAGCACATCGCGGGCGCCGCAGCGGACCAGCCACAGCGCCTCGGCAAGCGCATACGACATGATCCCGGCGAAACCGCCGGCGGCCGTCAGCTCCGGCCCCAGCACCTCCGCTAAAACAGCCCGGCAGCGGACCGATTTGCCGGCGACGCGCAGCGGCCTCCCGCCGGCACGGCGGACCAGATCGGCGGCGTTCGCGCGTAATACAGTCAGGTCCACCGCGGCCAGCGGCGGATCGAGGTCGGCCGTGGCCGCGTGCAGGTGGGCGATCGGCGCGGTCGTGCTCACCCCGCCCACTCAACCACCGGACTGGTCATACGTCCAGCTTTCGGGTCAGGCGTCGACGGCGCGGGTGAGCAGATTCGACACCAGATCGTCGAAGGCCACCAGGATCGCCTCGTCGTCACAATCGGCCAGCCAGCGCAGCACCGAGCCCTGCACCACGGTGATCACGTACCCGGCCACCGAATCGACCGGCTCGATCCAGCGGGTGCCGGAGCGCTGCGCACACAGTTCGAGCCACTCCACAACATGCTGCTGTTGTTTTCGCTGCCGCTCCGATACCACCGGGTCAGGGACATAATCCGCACGCGAATCCCAGTGCCGGCACAGCGTCTGCACCGTCTTCTCATAGGCGTGGATCTGCTGGACCGGCCGGGACTTCACCAGCGGCCAATAGGCGCTGAAACCCGCATGCAGCAACACTCGCAACGCCCGCAACCCGGTGATTTCCAGCACCGCGTCGGCGTTTTCGACCGCTTCACGCACGGCCGATCGCATACGACCCTCCGCTATTTCTCCACGTACGCCCAACGCAAGCTCCCTCGCAAAACACATCGCACACTTCGGCACCGAAACCCGGCACCGAAGAGGCCGGTCGGATCGGCAGGCGCAAGGTCGGGAAGTTACCGCCCAACCAATCCGTCAACTCAATATTAGAAACGTTTTCGGGGTTTGAGAACAGCTACACGGGGAAACCCGTACTCGAAGCCTGTTTTGTGACCCCTCCGCAACCGCGGCTTTTCACAACCGGGACCTGGGGCTCTCGGTACCGGCGCCGACCTGCCGCCATCCGGGCACAGGCCATCGGCCAGTCTACGACGATGCCACCGCGAAGCCCGATCGCTGTGCCTCATCACACACTGCTCCCATTTCTCTTCGGCCGGTTAGCCTGATTCGGTGACCAGCTCTCCCCTCGCCGACCATCTACGGATCAGCGGCACCTTCAATTTCCGAGACCTCGGCGGCCTGCCCGTTCACGGCGGCGGGACCATCCGCCCCGGCGTCCTACTCCGGTCGGCCCAGCTCAGCCGCCTCGGCGACCCCGGCCATACGACCCTGCGTGAACTCGGTGTCGGCGCGGTCCACGATCTGCGCGGATACCGGGAGATCGAGCGCGCGGGCGCCGATCACCTCCCGCCGGATATCCAGCTCCGGATCACCCCGTTCCACGCCGAGACCGCCGTCGCCCCACCGCACGAGGCGGCCGCCGGCCGGGAGGACGCACCCGGCGCGGCACTGGCCTACATGATGGACGTGTACCGGGGTTTTCCGGCCAGTCCGGAGGCGCATGCCGCGCTCCTGGCCCTCGCCGAGGCGATCGTTGCCGATCGTGGTGCCGTTCTGGTGCACTGCGCGGCCGGTAAAGATCGCACCGGATGGTCGGTGGCCACCATGCTGCGGGCGGTCGGCGTTCCGGAGAGCGAGATCCTCACCGATTACCTGCTGAGCAACCACGCCGTCGCCGAACTGCGCTCCTCGCTGAAGGACGAGTTCGGAGCCGACCTGCCGCAGGCGGTACTCGAGGTCCGCGAAGAATACCTGCGCGCCGGCCTGGAGGCCGGCACGGAACTGCACAGGGATTTCGACTCCTACCTGCGGGCGGTGGGGTTCACCGCGGACCTGCGGAACCGGCTGCGCGACCGGCTGGTCGCCTGAGGCCGAACTCAGGCACTGCGCCGAACCAACCCGTCCCGGCCGATACTCACCTGGTCACCCGTGTGGAACCAGGTACCGGTGAACCGGTCGGCGGTGCGTTGCGGATCCTTCCAATACCGCCGGGACACATTCGGCCCACGGCACAGCAGCTCACCGTGGCCGGACGCAGCCCGCGGCCCGCGCAACGCCAGCTCGGTGCCACCGAACGGAAAGCCCAGTACCGTATCGTCCACGCCTCCGACGGGACCGGCGGTGGGACCGAGCGCAAGACCGATACCGCTGGTCTCGGTGGCGCCCCATACCGACCACTGCCGGGCGGAAGGGAAGACCTGACACAACTCCGCCGAGAAGTCCGGACCGGCGGCATCGGCGGCGGCGCCACCGGCCCCCGGGAGCCGCTGATCCGACCTGCTGATCCGGACCACCCGATCGGTCGGTAGCCCACCGGCCCGGCCCACCGCGAGTTCGGGGAGCAGCCCGGCGAGGATTCGGGTATTTGCGGCCACCGTATCGACGCCTTCGCCGGCGATGGCCCGGGCGACGCCGGCGCCACCCTGCGCCAGCACCACCGTGCCACCGACCGCGAAGGTCGGCAGCAGCTGGTCCACACAGCCACCGGCGTGCGCCAGCGGCTGGAGTACCAGATTGCGCATCCCGTCGGTGGGCAGATCCAGCGCCGCCACCATCGACCTGATCGCCGAGAGCAGATTCTCGTTGGTCAGTTCGACACCGGTCGGCAACTCGTTCGCGCCGGCCCCGTCGGTGTAGCAGAGCAGCGCCAGATCGTTGAGCGCCGCCCCGTCGTCGATGAATGCCGCGCCGTCGGGCAGATCGGGGGACCGCGGCCCGTCGCCGCGGGTGGCACCGCAGCCGTGCTGCGCCGAGCCCAGGACGAAATCGGCATCGCTGTCGGCGATGACCTGTTCGGCCGACCGGTCCGGCAGACCGTGATGTACCAGCACGGGCACCGCACCGCTGAGCAGCGCGCCCAGGAACGCCTGCACCCAGCGCACCCCCGGCGGCATATGCACCGCGACCCTGTCGCCGTAGCCGATTCCGTGCTCCTGCAAACCACCGGCCACCCGTGAGGCCGAATGCCAGAGTTCCCGGTAGGTGAGCCGGCCGCCGCCGACCTCCACCACGGCCTCCCGATCAGCGAACGCGTGGACCTGCAGATCGAGGAGTTCGGTCAGGGCCGGACTCAGGTTGCCGTACCGCAGGATGCCGTCCGCGCCGCGGGACAGCGGCGCCGCCGAAGCTGTATCGGCGAGCGGGAACTCCACCAGCGAGACCGCCGGGGAATCGACCCGGCGGCGCGGGTCTTCGAGATTCCGGGGCGCCGCTTCCGCCGGCCGGTCATCGCACTCGGCCTCGCCGGCCGCGCCCGGCGCCGTTTCGGCCGCGGCGGCCCGCCCGGCGGTGGTGCGGAGTAGTGGACCGGCAGCAGGCCCGATGGTCGTGGTGGTACCGGCTTGCATCGAACCTCCGCACAGTCGAACAGTCAGGCAACTGTGACTATATGACCCAGATCACAAAAATGGGTGCGGAGTCGGTGAATCCGATCGAATCGAGATCCGGAAGCCGTTTTACGGCAACTTTCCCGCAACTCACCGACCGCTGTAGACGGCCTTACCGGGGCCGACCTCGAGAAAGCTGCGTACCGCGCGCGGTAGATCCTCGGTATCGAACAACTCGCCGGAGACCTCGGGTGTCACCGAATCCGCGTGCCCGACCCCGCCCGAACGCCACGCCTCCACGATCCGTTTGGTGGCCGCGTGCGCACGTGTCGGCCCTTCGGCCAGCCGATGGGTCAGCGCCACGGCGGCGGACTCCACATCGTCGTGGACCTGGTTGACCACACCCCACTCCCGCATGGTGGCCGCGTCGTACAGATCGCCGGTCATCACCAGTTCACGCGCCCGTCCCGACCCCGCGCGTTCGGCCAGCCGCTGCGGGCCACCCATCGACGGGGTCAGCCCGACCACGATCTCCACCAGGCCGAACTTCGCCTTCGGCGCGGCCAGGATCAGATCACAGGCCAGCGCGATCTCGAAGGCGGCGGTGAGCGTGAGCGCATGCGCCGCGAACACCACCGGGCAGGGCAGTGCCTCGATCGGATGGCTGATCCGGTCGAACAGGTCCTGCCACAGTTGCGCACCCTGTTCGGCGGTCAGCCCGTCGAAACTGTGCACGTCCACACCGCCGGAGACCACCTTCCCCTCGGCGCGGATCAGCAGAGCCCGCGGCGGCCGCGCGGTGAGCTCCGCGAGATCGGCGGCCAGCGCATCGAACATGGCCTGGTCGAACAGGTTGAGCGGCGGTGCCGCCAACGTCAGCGTCGCGATCTCGGCGCCGCCCGTGGTGACCGACCGTTGCAGACGAGTGGGTTTGGTGCTCATCTCGCAAGCTTATGGCCGGTCCTGCCAGACTGGGAACATGACCGAAACCGAACAGGGCAGCTATGTCGAACCGGGTGAGTTCAAGCGCGATACCAACTACATCACCACCCGGATCACCGCCGACGGTCGCGACGGGTACCCGGTGGAACCGGGCCGCTACCGGCTCGTCGCCGCGCGGGCCTGCCCGTGGGCGAACCGGACCCTGATCGTGCGCCGCCTACTCGGCCTGGAATCGGCGATCTCGCTGGGCCTGTGCGGCCCCACCCACGACAAACTGAGCTGGACTTTCGACCTGGACCCTGACGGCCTCGACCCCGTGCTGCGCATTCCCCGGCTGCGCGACGCCTACCTGGCCCGGTTCCCGGGCTATCCGCGCGGAATCACCGTGCCGGCGGTCGTGGATGTGCCCACCGGACAGGTCGTCACCAACGACTACGCACAGATGACTCTCGATTTCTCGTTGGAATGGACCGTCCATCATCGCGCCGGGGCACCGCAGCTGTACCCCGAACCGTTGCGTGCCGAGATCGACGAGGTGAACGCCCGGGTCTTCCGCGAGGTGAACAACGGGGTGTATCGCTGCGGGTTCGCCGGCGCCCAGGACGCCTACGACGCCGCCTACGACCGCCTGTTCACGGCACTGGACTGGCTGAGCGAGCGCCTCTCCGGACAGCGCTATTTGGTGGGCGACACGATCACCGAAGCCGACGTCCGGCTGTTCACCACTCTGGTGCGCTTCGACCCCGTCTACCACGGTCATTTCAAGTGCAACCGGAGCAAACTCACCGAGATGCCGGTCCTGTGGGCCTATGCCCGGGACCTGTTCCAGACCCCCGGATTCGGCGACACGATCGACTTCACGCAGATCAAGGACCACTATTACAAGGTCCATACGGATATCAACCCGACCCAGGTCGTGCCCAAGGGACCGGAGCTGTCCGACTGGCTGTCCCCCCACGGCCGCGAAGCACTCCGCGGACGCCCCTTCGGCGACGGCACCCCACCCGAGCCACCCGTTCCCGGCGAGGAGGTCCCCCCGGAACACGGCGCCCGATAGATCCGGCAGGGCCCGGCTGCACGGGGAGCACAGGTCGGCAGTCCGTCGTAGCGACGAACACAGCCCCCGCGGAGTCCAACAGCGCACAAAGGAACTCCGGTGGCTCCCCGCTCTGGTATCTCGGCTCGGCACCATATGTCGAAAAGTCACCGTCGACCCGGCACATCCAGTAGTGGTAGTGCCGAGTTCCGGCGATGAACCGAACAGCACATCTCCTCTTCCCACATTCGCCATGGTGATTTCATCGACCGATCCAGTCGATGGCGTATGTAGAAGCAAGTGCACCGGAACAGCGAGTCCCAGGAGGACCACCCGGCCGGCACCCGCATGCTCCCGGGGCCGATCGGATGCACCGGTACCAGTGCGCATCGGAACCCGGAAGCCGGGTAATCCGTTGTCGGAACGGACGAAGCTCGGCCCGGTGCCATACAGTGCATAGGGCTCGCAAAGGAGGATGACGCCGTGCGTAACGGGGCAGTGGAAAAAGCCGTGATCGAGGCGCTCGACCACGGTTCCCGGCTACAAGCACCCGCCGTCGCCAAGTACGTTGCGCGACTGCGGCGGGCCCATCCGGACGAAACGCCCGCCCAGCTCGTCGAACGCCTGGAACGCCAGTATCTGCTGGCGGTCACGGGCAGCGGTAGCGCCGTCGGCGCATCGGCCGCGGTTCCCGGGGTCGGCACGATCGCCGCGCTCGCCGCGGTGAGCGCCGAGACCACCTTCTTCATGGAGGCCTCGGCGCTGTTCACGCTCGCGGTGGCCGCCGTACACGGAGTCCGGCCCGAGGACGCCCCGCAACGCCGCGCCATGGTGCTGGCCGTGGTCCTGGGTGACAGCGGTATGGAGATCGTGCAGAAAAGCGTCGGCTCCTCGGCCAAGAACTGGGGCACCGTTTTCGCGGACAAGGTTCCCGGCCTGTCCGGTATGAACGATTCGCTGCTGAAACGGTTCATCGTACGGTTCCTCACCAAACGCGCCGCGCTGATGGCCGGCAAGGTGGTCCCCGCCGGGATCGGCGCCGTGATCGGCGGTGTCGGTAACCGGGCGCTCGGCAAGGCCACGATCAACAACGCCCGCAAGGCCTTCGGGCCGGCACCGCACTATTTCGCCGATGAGATGGTGCTGGACGCCGAACTCGCGCCCGGTACCGGGCAGCCGGACAAGCCCGTGGCACAGCCGGATTCGCCATTACCGCCGGCGAAGGAATCGCCTCGCGTCCCGCCGCAGGGCGCACCGGCAGCACTCCCGACCGACCCCCGGCAGCCGCCGGCCGATCCCCGATGAGGCCCGCGATCACGGTCCGGGGCCTGACCAAACGCTTCCCGGACTTCGAGATCGGCGCGCAGGATGTGTCCTTCGATATCGCCGCGGGTACCTGCGCCGCGCTGGTCGGCCCCCCGGGCTCCGGGAAATCGACGATCGTCGCGGCCCTGCTGGGACTGCTCCCACCCACCACGGGGTCGGCGACACTGAGCGGTGGGCGCGGTAGCTCGGCGGTGGGCGCCGTCCTCGCGCCCCGCGGACTGCATCCCCGGCGCACCGTCCGTGACCATCTGCGGGTGTACGCCGCCGCCGGCGGGCACCCCGATCGCCGGGTGCCTGCCGTACTCGAGATCACCGGTCTCACCGAACGCGCCGACACCGTCCCCGACGAGCTGACGCCCGGGGAAGAAGCCCGCGCCGCCCTGGCGACCGCGCTGCTCGGCGACCCCCCGCTACTGATCCTCGACGACCCCACCGCCGGTATGCAGCTCACCGAGATCTCCTGGCTGCAAGGTTTCCTCCGGCAGCACACCCGCCGCGGCGGGACCGTGTTGTTCACCGCGCAGAGCCTGGTCACGGCGTTGCCGATCGCCGACCATCTGGTGGTTCTCGGTGCCAACGCAACGGTCGCCTACCAGGGCAGCCCGGCGCGGTTGCGGCGGCGCAACCCCGATCGGCTGGTGGTCGCGTCCTCGTCGTCGATCGCGATCGCCACCGCCCTGGCCGCCCGCGGCTTCACCGATGCGGTGATCCGGCCCGACGATCAACTCGCCGTGGCCGGAGCGACCGAGGACGATATCGTCGAGGCCGCCCGGGCCGCCGAGGTCCGGCTGGACGCGATCATGCCCGACCGGATCCATCCCGACCGCGTTCTCGCCTCACTGACCCATGCCGCCGCCGCGCGGCCGGCCGGTCCCGGAATGCCGCCGTCCACCTCTCTGCCGTACGGGGTTTCCCGATGATCGACGTCGTACCCGCGGAACTGATTCCGCCCGTACTCTCCGAATACCGCAAGGCCGTCACGCTGCGCTACACCCGGGTCCTCGCCGGGCTGGCGGTGGCGGTGGCGATCGCGGCGCCCGCCATGAGTGCCATCCTGGCCGGTCCGCAGGACCCGGAGGGCGAGCCGGTGACGGGCGCCGCAACCATCGGGCTCTATCTGGCGCTGTTCGCCGTCGTGCTGGGATCCGCGGCGTTCGGCGCCGCGGGGGCGGCCGGGGAACATGAGCACGACACCCTCATGATCACTGCCCTGTTCACCGTGGACCGCGATAAGCTGGCCGCCGCGAAATTCCTGGTCACCGGTCTCGCGGCACTGGCCGCGGCGCTGGCGGTCGAGATCGTGGCCGTGCTCTGCCTGCTGCTGTTCGGCCGGGACAAATTCGAGTTCACCGGTTCGCTGTTCGCCGTCCTCGGCGGCGGCCTGATCGCTGCCGTCTGCTGGGCGCTGATCGGCACCGGGATCGGGTTGCTGGTGCGGGCGCCGCTGCTCGCGGTCGGCGCCGTCCTCGGGTGGTTGCTGCTCGTCGAACCCCTGCTGTGGGTGGTCACCGCGGGTATCGGCATCCCGGGTGTCGTGACACTGCTACCCGGATCCGCCACGCTGAGCACCCTGTTCTCCGGATCCTTCGCCGATGCCGATCTGCTGGCCCCGGCGCCTGCGGCGATCGTTGTCCTGCTGTTGTGGACCGTGGGGATCGGTGGCTGGAGCTGGTGGTCGCTGCGTCGCGCGGAGCTCTGACCCGCCCGGAACCCGCTCTCGGGAACAAGACCCTGTCGGTAGGCGTCGTTATGGTCGATGGCAGGTGAAAGCGGGGGTATACGGGAGGGGCGGATGGACGGATCGGACCTGCACGCGATAGCCCGGCGAACAACTACGGCGTGTCCCCATGCGTGCCCAAGGGATACGGCGTGAGCACTTCGGGCCCGGATGCGGCGGCGAAGGGTGACTACACAGCGACCTCGCGCCCGCCCGGTCGGCGGACCCTGAACAAGCCGGAACCAGCGGCGAAACATGCCGATGGGGGCGGCGCGCAGACAGGGTGGATCCGCAGACTGTGGTCGGAGTGCCGGCGCTACCCCGGCACGCTGGCCGGTATCGCGCTGGCGTTGGTAGCCGGAGCTGCGGCCGAGATCGTGGCCCCGCTGCTCACGAAGTGGGCCGTGGATTCGGCGACCACCGGCGCCACCCGGGTCATCGGAATCGTCGCCGGGCTGCTGGCCGTGCTCGCCGCCGGGCGGTTCGCCGCTTCGTTCGGACGGCGGATGCTCGCCGGGAAACTCTCCCTCGACGTCCAGCACGGTCTGCGGTTGCAACTGCTGAGCTCGCTGCAACGGCTCGACGGCGCCGGCCAGGACGCCCTGCGCACCGGACAGGTGGTGTCGCGCTCCATCACCGACCTGCAGCTGGTGCAATCACTGTTGGCGATGGCACCGCTGTCGGGGATGTCGCTGCTGCAGTTCGTACTCGCGGCCGGGGTGATGCTGTGGCTGTCCCCACCGCTGGCCGCGGCCGCGTTGCTGATGGTGCCGCTGGTGATCGCCGTGGTCTACCGGATGCGGCCGCGGTTGCACGCCGCGACCTGGTCGGCCCAGCAGCGGGCGGCGGAACTGGCCCAGCATGTGGAGGAGACGGTCACCGGGGTCCGGGTGGTCAAGGGATTCGGCCAGGAAGCCCGCATGGTCGACGTTCTGGAGGGGCACGGCCGCCGGTTGTTCGCCGAACGGATGCGCGCCGCCGGTATCAACGCCCGCTTCTCGCCCACCCTGGCCGCGATACCGCAGGCAGGTCTGGTGGTGGTGATCGCGCTCGGCGGCTGGCTCGCCCTGCAGGGCAGCATCGGTCTCGGCACCTTCCTCGCCTTCAGCGCCTATGTCACGACGATGACCACCACCGCCCGCACGATGGCGTCGGTGATCATCCTGGCCCAGCTCACCCGCGCCGCGGCCGAACGCGTGTACCAGGTGATCGACGCCGGACCGGCGGTGGCCGATCCGCCACAGCCGGTGCCCGTTCCCGACGGCCCACTGGGCATCGAACTCGAATCGGTGACCTTCGGGTTCGACCCCGGGGAACCGATTCTGCGCGATCTCGACCTGCGGGTACGCCCGGGGGAAACCGTCGCGGTCATCGGTCCGGCCGGGTCCGGGAAGACCACCCTGTCACTGCTGCTACCCAGGTTCTACGCCCCCGATTCCGGCCGGATCCGGCTGCTCGGCACGGGCGCCACCGAGCCCGTCGATATCGCCGACGTCGCCGCGGACCGGTTACGCGCGGCCGTCGGTGTGGTCTTCGACGACCCGTTCCTGTTCAGCTCCAGCGTCGCCACCAATATCGCATTGGGCCGGCCCGACGCCACCGACGCCGAGATCCGGGAGGCCGCCCGCCAGGCCGCTGCCGAGGAATTCATCGAAGCGCTACCCGACGGCTACGACACGGTGGTCGGAGAACGCGGGCTCACCCTCTCCGGCGGCCAGCGGCAACGGATCGCGCTGGCGCGGGCGCTGCTGGCCCGGCCGCAGATCCTCGTCCTCGACGACGCCACCTCGGCGGTGGACGCGGTGACCGAGGCGGCCATTTTCGGCGCCCTGCCCGACCAGGGGTCGCGGACCACGATCATCCTCGCGCATCGCGAATCCACCCTGGCCCACGCCGACCGGGTGATCCGCCTGCCGGAACCGGCAACGGCGGTGGTGAGCGGCCCCGCCGTCGTATCCGAGCGCCTGCCGGTCGCGCAGTCCAGGGACCGGATGGCTGCCGCGGCGAATCTCAGCGAAACACCCGAGCTGCGCCGGGAGATCGCCCGCCTGCCCGCAGCCGACGAACAGCCCCGGCTCGATCCCGCCCGGCTGCGCCGGCCCGATCCCGGTTTCCGGCTGGCGCGTCTGCTGCGCCCGGTACGCCTCCTGGTTCTGGCCTCGGTGCTGCTCCTCGCCCTGGACGCCCTCATCGGCATCGGTTTCCCGCCGCTGGTGCGGCATGCCATCGATACCGGTGTCGCCGGATCCGACCCGGGTGCCCTCGCCCTCACCGCACTCCTGGGTACGGGACTGGTCCTGGCCGGCTGGGTGGTGGCCGCCGCGACCACCCTGCTCACCTCCCGCACCGGCGAGCGAGTGCTCTACGGGTTACGGATTCGCAGTTACGCGCATCTGCAGCGGCTCGGGCTGGACTACTACGAGCGGGAACTGTCCGGCCGGATCATGACGCGGATGACCACCGATGTCGACGCGCTCTCCACTTTCTTGCAGACCGGTGTCTCGACCGCGATGGTGAGCGCGCTCTCGCTGGCCGGGATCGCACTCGCCCTCCTGGTGATCGATACGCAGCTCGCCCTCGTGGTGCTGCTGGGCGTACTCCCGCCGCTGATCATCGCCACGGTGATCTTCCGCCGGGTCTCCTCGGTGGCCTACAGCATCTCCCGGGAACGGGTGTCGACGGTGAACGCCGATTTCCAGGAGAACATCGCCGGCCTGCGCGCCGTTCAGGCATACCGGCACGAACGGCGTTCGGCGCACCGGTTCGCCGAATATTCCTCCGGGTACCGGCGCAGCCGGATGCGGGCGCAGAAGGCCATCGCACTGTACTTCGCGTTCATGGCGTCGTGGACCGATCTGGCGCTGGCCCTGGTGGTGCTCACCGGAGCGCATGCGGTCGCCGCCGGCGATACCAGCGCCGGCACCCTCATCGCGTTCGTGCTGTACCTGGAACTGCTGTTCGGCCCGGTACAGCAGTTGTCGCAGGTCTTCGACGGTTACCAGCAGGCACGAGTCGGCCTGCGGCGGATCGGCGAACTGTTGCGCACGCCCTCGTCGATCCGGGCCGATCCGCCCGGCGCCGACCCACTCACCACCGGCCTGCGCGGGGAGCTGGAGCTCGACACCGTCCGTTTCCGCTACCCGAGCACCGAGCGCCCCGCGCTCGACGAGGTATCGCTGGCCGTGGCACCGGGCCGGTCGCTGGCGCTGGTCGGCGCCACCGGTGCCGGCAAATCCACCATCGTCAAACTGCTGGCCCGGCTCTACGATCTCGCCGAAACCGATTCCGGCGCGGTCCGGGCCGACGGAGTGGATATCCGCGATTACCGGCTGGACCGGTACCGCTCCCGGCTGGGCATGGTCCCGCAGGAAGCTCACCTGTTCACCGGCGATATCGCGAGCAACATTGCATTCGGGAAACCCTCCGCGACCGAAACCGAGATCGCCGCGGCCGCCCGGGCGGTGGGCGCGGCGGAGATGATCGCCGGTCTGCCCGGCGGAATGCACCGGGCGGTCGGCGAGCGCGGGCGCGGCCTGTCCGCCGGTCAGCGCCAGCTCGTCGCCCTGGCGCGGGCCCAGCTCGTCGACCCCGACGTGCTGCTCCTCGACGAGGCCACCGCCACCCTCGACCCCGATGCGGAGGAGAAAGTGCTGGCAGCGACCGGTTCGCTGGCGCGCAACCGGACAACGGTGGTCGTCGCACACCGTTTGGCGACCGCCGCCCGCGCCGATCGCATCGCCGTCGTCGCCCACGGCCGGATCGTGGAACTCGGGTCACACACCGAGCTGCTGGCGGCCGGCGGGGAGTATGCCCGCCTGTGGACAGCCGCGGGTAACACGGAAGGAATATTCTCGATAGGACACGAGTCGTCAACTATGAGGTCGGGGTAGACCGGTGGTCGGTGACGTTGCCGATGGGCACGGGGGCCTATCCTCGTCAGAGGGCGTATCGGTACCCATCCACCGATCCCCGGTGCCGGGCACGTCACAAACGTCGCAGCGCGAAGAACGAAATGAGGCGAACACCTGCTGTGAGCAGCTCAAAATCCCAGTTCGGTCAGAACCAGTGGCTGGTCGACGAGATGTATCAGAAGTTCAAACAGGATCCATCCTCGGTCGACGCCAGCTGGCACGAGTTCCTCGCCGACTACACCCCCGAGACCTCCGGTGATCCCGGCAGCACCACCCAGTCCGCCCAGGCACCGGCGGCCCGCACGGTGAATTCTGCCCCTGTCCCGGCGGAAGCGGCCTCTGTACAGACCCGCGCCGCCGCGCCGGCCGCCCCGGCTGCCGCGCCGAAGCCGGCCACACCCGCTGCCGCTGCCGCGAAAACCTCCGCGACCGCGCAGCAGCAGCAACGCGCGCCGAAGACCACCCCGGCGCCGACCTCCAACGCCGCCCCCACCTCGGGCGCGCCGAAACCGTCGGCGGCTACCGAGGAGAAAAAGGTACTGCGCGGTGCCGCCGCGGCGGTCGCCAAGAACATGTCGGCGTCGCTGGCCATCCCGACCGCCACCAGCGTGCGGGCCGTACCGGCCAAATTGATGATCGACAACCGGATCGTCATCAACAACCACCTCGCCCGCACCCGCGGCGGGAAGATTTCGTTCACCCATCTGCTCGGCTACGCGATCGTGCAGGCCGTGAAGGCCTTCCCGAACATGAACCGGCATTTCGCCGAGATCGAGGGGAAACCCAACGCGGTGACCCCCGCCCACACCAACCTGGGCCTGGCCATCGACCTCCCCGGTAAGGACGGCAGCCGTTCCCTCGTGGTCGCGGCCATCAAGGGCTGCGAAGAGATGAACTTCGCGCAGTTCCACACCGCCTACGAGGACATCGTCCGCCGCGCCCGCGACGGCAAACTGACCGCCGAGGATTTCAGCGGTGTCACCGTCTCGCTGACCAATCCGGGCACCATCGGCACCGTGCATTCCGTACCGCGGCTCATGCAGGGCCAGGGCGCGATCATCGGCGCGGGCGCCATGGAGTACCCGGCCGAGTTCCAGGGTATGAGCGACGAACGGATCGCCGAGGTCGGCATCGGCAAGCTGATGACGCTGACCTCGACCTACGATCACCGCATCATCCAGGGCGCGGAATCCGGTGATTTCCTGCGCACCATCCACAAGCTGCTCATCGCCGACGAGTTCTACGACGAGATCTTCCACGGTCTGGGTGTGCCGTACGAGCCGATCCGCTGGCGCAAGGATATCCAGGAGCGTGGGGTCGACAAGAGCACCCGCGTACTGGAACTGATCGCGGCCTACCGCAACCGCGGGCACCTCATGGCCGATACCGATCCCCTGCGCCTGGTCAAGGAGAAGTTCCAGAGCCACCCCGACCTGGACGTCATCCAGCACGGCCTGACCCTGTGGGACCTCGACCGCGAGTTCAACGTCGGTGGTTTCCACGGCCAGGAACGGATGAAACTGCGCGATGTGCTGTCGGTACTGCGCGAGGCCTACTGCCGGCACGTGGGTGTGGAATACACCCACATCCTGGAACCCGAACAGCTGAGCTGGATCCAGGACCGGGTCGAGCAGAAGCATGTGAAACCGACGGTCGCCCAGCAGAAGTACATCCTGAACCGGCTCAATGCGGCCGAGGCGTTCGAAACCTTCCTGCAGACCAAGTACGTCGGACAGAAGCGGTTCTCCCTCGAAGGCGCCGAATCGGTCATCCCGATGATGGACGCCGTGATCGACCAGTGTGCCGAGCATTCGCTCGACGAGGTCGTGATCGGTATGCCGCACCGTGGCCGGCTCAATGTGCTGGCCAATATCGTCGGCAAGCCCTACTCGAAGATCTTCACCGAGTTCGAGGGCAATATGAACCCGGCCGCCACGCACGGCTCGGGCGATGTGAAGTACCACCTCGGTGCCCGCGGCACCTACCTGCAGATGTTCGGCGACAACGAGATCGAGGTCTCGCTGACCGCGAACCCGTCGCATCTGGAAGCGGTCGACCCGGTACTCGAGGGTCTGGTGCGCGCCAAACAGGATCTGCTGGACAAGGGCGACGGCGAAGAGGGTTTCTCGGTCGTACCGCTGATGCTGCACGGTGACGCCGCGTTCGCCGGTCAGGGTGTGGTCGCCGAAACCCTGAACCTGTCGGGGCTGCGCGGTTACCGCGTGGGCGGCACCATCCATATCGTGGTGAACAACCAGATCGGCTTCACCACCGCGCCGGAGAACAGCCGCTCCACCGAATACTCCACCGATATCGCCAAGTTCATCGGCGCCCCGATCTTCCATGTCAACGGCGACGATCCCGAAGCCTGCGACTGGGTGGCCCGCCTGGCGGTCGATTTCCGGCAGAAGTTCCGCAAAGACGTCGTCATCGACCTCATCTGCTACCGCCGCCGCGGCCACAACGAGGGCGACGACCCGTCGATGACCCAGCCGTACATGTACGACGTCATCGACACCAAGCGCAGTGTCCGCAAGAGCTACACCGAAAGCCTGATCGGCCGCGGTGATATCTCGATGAAGGAGGCCGAGGACGCGCTGCGCGATTACCAGGGACAGTTGGAGCGGGTCTTCAACGAGGTTCGTGAGCTGGAGAAGTATCCGCCGGAGCCGAGCGAATCGGTGGAGGATGCCCAGCAGGTGCCGTCCACCGTGCTCACCGCCGTGGACAAATCGGTGCTGCAGCGCATCGGTGACGCGTTCCTGAACGTGCCCGACGGTTTCAGCGTGCATCCACGCGTGCAGCCGGTGCTGGAGAAGCGCCGCGAGATGGCCTACGAGGGCAAGGTCGACTGGGCGTTCGCCGAGTTGCTCGCCTTCGGCACGTTGATCGACGAGGGTCGCGCGGTCCGGTTGACCGGGCAGGATTCCCGGCGCGGCACCTTCACCCAGCGGCATTCGGTGATCATCGACCGCAAGACCGCCGCCGAGTACACGCCGCTGCACAACATCAACAGCGCCAACCCGGGCTGGTTCGCCGTGCACGATTCGGCGCTGAGCGAATTCGCCGCCGTCGGTTTCGAATACGGTTATTCGCTGGGTAACCCGGAGGCGCTGGTGCTCTGGGAGGCGCAGTTCGGCGATTTCGTCAACGGCGCCCAGCCCATCATCGACGAGTTCATCTCCTCCGGTGAGGCGAAATGGGGTCAGCTGTCCGAGGTCGTGCTGCTGCTGCCGCACGGGCACGAAGGCCAGGGACCCGACCACACCTCCGGCCGGATCGAGCGTTTCCTGCAGCTGTGCGCGGAGGGGTCGATGACGGTCGCGATGCCGTCCACCCCGGCGAACTACTTCCATCTGCTGCGCCGGCATTCGCTGGACGGTATCCGCCGCCCGCTGATCGTCTTCACCCCGAAGTCGATGCTGCGCAACAAGGCCGTGGTCAGCGATCTGAAGGATTTCACCGAGTCCAAGTTCCGTTCGGTGTTCGACGAGCCCACCTACGAACAGGGCGTCGGCGATCGCGGTGCGGTCAAGCGGATCCTGCTGACCAGCGGCAAGCTCTACTACGAGCTGGCCGCCGCGAAGGCCAAGCGTAAGCGTGACGATGTCGCCATCGTCCGGGTCGAGCAGCTCTACCCGATGCCGAAGTTCCGGTTGAACGAGGCTTTGGAGCGCTACTCGAACGCCAACGAAATCGCGTGGGTGCAGGAGGAACCGGCGAACCAGGGTGCCTGGCCGTTCTACGGCCTGAACCTGCCGGAACTGCTGCCGCAGCGGCTGGGCCGCCTGCGCCGAATCTCGCGCCGCGCCATGTCGGCCCCGTCCTCGGGTTCGAGCAAGGTGCACGCGGTGGAGCAGGCCGAGATCATCGACGAGGCGTTCGAGCCCACCAGCTGATCGCCGGATTCACCCGCCCGCCGGGCGCGACCCCTTCTTCGAAGGTGGTCCGCGCCCGGCGGGCGCGTTTCTTGGCGAACCGCTCGTAACCGCTGGTCGATGCTCGCTTGTACACTGTGGCCAGCGGGAACCGCCCCGCCCCGTGCCGTACGGGAGGAGTGTGTGATGTCTGTCGAGTCGATAACACCGGCCTGGATGCACCAGCAGATCACGGCAGCGGAGTACGACTCCTGGTCCGAGGAGCAATGCGCGGGCATCGAGGTTGTGGACGGGATGGTTCTCGTGAGCCCCAGCGCGTCCAAAAGGCACAACCGGTTGGCCCGTATCCTCGCGAACGCACTGGATGCCGCCGGTGGACCGGAGTGGAACGCCGATACCGACTTCGATGTGCGACTCCAAGATGTTCCGCTCACCAATCGTCGCCCGGACGTGGTGGTGTACCGCGCCGACACGATCGATATCACGCCCACTCGCCCTGAGCACGTGCTCCTGGTCGTGGAAGTTGTTTCCCCCGGCTCGGAGACCACCGACCGGATCGTGAAGGTGAACCAGTACGCGAAAGCGGGTATCGCCTTCTACTGGCGGGTCGAGCAGACCGCGACCGGCGTCCCGCTGATCTACACCTACGTCTTGGACCCGGCGACCAGCACTTACCGAACCGGCGAAATGTACACGGGTATCGTCAAGGTTTCCGCCCCCTTCCCCACCGAGATCGACCTCGGGATCTGATCGGTTCGACGAGCGACCACGTGGCCGGATAGGTCATGGTAGGCGGCCGTCGAATTCCTCCGCGGCCGGACGGAACTCGGTGTTCACCCGGTGATGGGCGCAGGCGCAACGAATCGTTCGACCATGCGCCGTTCAGCGGCAGAATCCCGTAGTGGCCAGGTAAGGAGCGCGAGAACGATCCGCACGATCCACTGCGCCGCTTCGGCATCCGGGGCGATCCGGGCCAGCGTGGATGCGATATTTCCCAGTTCGGGTGCGGTGGACAGGATTTCGTCGGTGGCCGGGGAGCGGTGCCGGGTGAGCCACTGCGCCAGCGTCGGGTCGGCTCGGATGGCGGTCACGGCGGCGAGAACGGCTTCTACCATCCGGCGAGATCCCTGGAACGGTTCGATGGCAGCCGCGACGCGCTCGGCCACCGTTGCGGCGGCCTTTGCCAGCACCGAATGAAGGAGCTGGGTCTTCCCGCCGGAGTATCGGTACAGCGTCGCCCGGGAGCACCCTGCCGCGGCGGCGATATCGTCGACGGTCACCTTGTCGATGCCGTGTTCGAGAAACAATGCCATGGCCACTCGCTCGATCCGGTCGACGGCGAGCGTGCGCCGGTCGCCTCCCGACAGCCAATCCACGCTACCTACCACCTGCTCCAGCCTATCCGTCCCCAGCCCTGAGTGCTGTCTCAGCATGAGACATCCGGGCAAAATCGTCCAAGCTAATATTGTCAGATTTATGCAGGATACTGTCCCAATCTCATCAGCCGATGCCGAGATTCGATTCCAGGAAGGCGAGCATCTCCGTCTCAGTGCGAGATGGTGTTTGTTTCGAGTGTCATGCACCGCGGAAGCTGGTGGTCGCACTCGACCACCCAACTCCCGGAGTTAACGATGATCTCGACGCAGGCATTCGATGTATTCGATCCCGGATATCTCGACAACCCCTACCCGCTGTACCGCCTGCTCCGCGAGCAGGCACCGGTGTATCGAGTGCCGGGCACCGATTTCTTCCTCGTCACCTCCTCGAAGCTGCTCGTCGAAGCCGCGGCCCGCACCGAGGAGTTCTCCTCGAATCTGACCGCTGTGCTGGTCAGGGAACCGAATGGGTCGGCATCGACATTCGATATCGACGCCGCCGGACAGGCCGTGCACGTGTTGGCGACGGCCGACGATCCGGTCCACGCGGCACATCGCAAACTGGTCGGGCCCGCGCTCGCCGGACGGATCCGCACCCTGGGCGGAACGGTCGATACGCTGGTCGACCGGCTGTGGCGGCAGGAAGTCCACGCCGGACACATCGACTGGGCCACCGGAATGGCCGATCGTCTTCCGCTCGCGGTCGTCGCAGGCATCATCGGTCTACCGGAGGCCGACCACCCCCAACTGCTGCGCTGGGCCTACGACTCCACCGAGATGCTCGGCGGAGTCGTGTCCGCCGAACGCCTACCGCAGCTGATGACTTCCGCCGCCGAACTCGCCGGCTACCTGCACACCGCATTCGCCGCGGCCAAGGCCCGGTCCGGTCCGCACGACGACGACCTCCTGGGCGTGCTCGCCGCCGCCGCCCGCGCCGACCGGATCGAAGACCACGTCGCCGTCCTGATCCTGGTACAACTCGTCGGCGCGGGCGGCGAATCCACCGCCGGGCTCATCGCCAACGCCGCCCGCATCCTTGCCGAAGACCTCGACCTCCAGCAGCAATTGCGCGAACAGCCGAGACTGGTTCCGGCCTTCCTGGACGAGACACTCCGGTTCGAGTCGCCGTTCCGCGGCCACCACCGGCACGTCACCACCGATACCGAACTCGGCGGCGTGGAACTGCCTGCGGACAGCCACCTGCTACTGCTCTGGGGAGCCGCCAATCGCGACCCCGCCGTCTACTCCGACCCCGATACGCTCGATCTGCACCGGACCGACCACCGCTCCCACCTGGCCTTCGGCAGAGGCGCCCATTACTGCATCGGCTCGGCACTGGCGAAACTCGAGGCCACCGCGGCCGTTACCGCGCTGCTCGACAACACCCGTCGTTTTGCCCTCGTCGAAAGCTCTCCGCCCCAATGGCTTCTCAGCCTGTTCGCCCGCCGCCACCGCACCTTGCCGTTGCAGATCGATTGTGGCCCCGCCGACAGGGTCGACGCCTGACCTTCCGGCGGCGCTGTGGTCCGGGATGCATTCAGAGGGGGGCCACGCGACCCAGCCCTGAGCCGCGGCATGGACCTGCCCGACGACGGGCCCCGGCCCGTCATTCGTCGCGGTCGCGCGACGAACTAGACGGCGCCGGGCTGTGTACTCGCTGCCGGACCGAGCCGCCGGATGACCCGGCACGGATTGCCCGCGGCGAATACCTGCGGCGGCACATCCCTGGTCACGACGCTGCCGGCGCCGATAACGGCGTTCGTTCCGATCGTGACGCCGGGGCATACGATCACACCCCCACCGAGCCACACATTGTCGCCGATGGTGATGGGGGCGGCGGTCTCCCAGCGTTGCCGCCGGAGTTCGTGGTCGTCCATCGGATGCAGGGCGGTGAGCAGCTGGGCGCGTGGGCCGATCGAGACGTCGTCACCGATCCGCACCGGCGCGCAGTCGAGCACGATCGCGTCGTAGTTCAGGAAGCTGTTGCGCCCCAATTCGATCAGATAGCCGTAATCGCATTGGAAACGCGGCATGATCCACGACCCTGCGCCCACGGCGCCGAGCAGGTCCTCCAGGATGTCACGCCGCTGCGCCTCGTCACCGGATTTCGTCTCGTTGAAGCGATCGAGCAGGTTCTGGCAGGCCCGTCGTTCCGCGACGAGTTCCGGATCGCTGTCCCGGTAGAGCTCCCCGCCCAGCATGCGCTGCTTCTGCGTAGACATACCGGTGATCCTGCCGTAGACAGGCGAACTCCGGCGCGGCGATACCCGGCGGCCGAGGCGGCCGATGCCCGTTCATGCGTTCGGTGGTCGGGGCACGGCGCCGAGGAGGCACCTTCGCTCTACCCTCGACCGCCGGTACCGGGTGTGCCGCCGGTCGAACCGGCCGCCGCCTACGCCGGTGCGCGTAGACCGGGCACGCTCGGGTACGTCGTCGGCCGTAGCCGGTGACGCCTCCTGAGAGAAGCCCGAGTCGGCCCGGGTCACGTACTGTCACGATATGGATCTGCGGACGGTGTCACGAGAGCTGTCTGCGCGTTTCACGCAGCGGCCCCCGTGGTTCGCCGATATTGCGCTGGGCTTGTTCGTCACGGTGATCCAGGTGCTCGGCGCGATGATTCCGGTACCGGTCGAGCCGGCGTCGACACCGGTATCGGGGATCGGCTACGTCCTGCTGGTCGTGAGCGGTGTGGCGGTGGTCGCGCGCCGGCAGCGGCCCGTCGCGGTTTTCGTGATCACCGGCGTGTCCAGCCTGATCTATTTCTCCTTCGACTTTCCCGACCGCGCTTCCTACCTCGGGCTTTTCGTCGCCCTGTACACCGTTGCCGCATACGGTGACGGGAATCGGTCACTGCGGATCGCGGGCGCGGGGATCGCGGTGCTGTCGGTGGGCTGGGTGATCGCCGGCGCCGATGTGCAGCCCGTATCGGCGATCGGCTGGGTGTTCTTCCGGATCGGCGGGGCGGTGATCGCCACCATGCTGGGCGAATCCGCGCGGTCCCGGCAGGTGATGGCCGCCGATGCGCAGGAGCGCGCGGAGCTGGCGGAACGCTCGCGCGATGAGGAGGCCCGCGCCCGGGTCGACGCCGAACGGCTGCGGATCGCCCGCGAGGTACACGACACCGTCGCCCATGCGATCGCCATCATCAACGTCCAGGCCGGGGTCACCGCGCATGTGCTCGACAAACGACCGGAACAGGCGCGCGATGCGCTGTACACCATCGAACAGACCAGTTCCCGTGCACTGCAGGAGATGCGCGCCATTCTCGGCGTCCTCCGCGACGATGGCGACCGCGAACCCTCTCCCGGTCTCGACCGGATCCGCGAGCTCACCGGTAAGGCCCGCGAGGCCGGGCTCGATATCGCCGTCCGGCAGCCCGAACCGGTGCCGGAGCTGCCGAGCGCGGTGGGCAGCGCGGCGTACCGCATCGTGCAGGAATCCCTCACCAACGTGATCCGCCATGCCGGACCGACTCGGGTAACGGTGACACTGGAACCCGTGGTCGATGCCCTGCACATCCGAGTGATCGACGAAGGACGCCGCACCCCCGGCCCCGGCCACACCGGTTCGGGTCGCGGAATCGCCGGTATGCGCGAACGCTGCCGGCTGCTCGGCGGTGAACTCGACGCGAAACCACGCCCCGGCGGCGGATTCGAGGTCACCGCCAGTCTGCCGCTCGCCCCGGTGGGGTCGCGCCTGTGAATACACCGCCGATCAAAGTGCTGCTCGCCGACGACGAGCGGCTGGTTCGTTCGGGTTTCAAAGTCCTCCTCGATCTGGAGGACGACATCACGGTGGTCGGGGAAGCCACCAACGGTGCCGAAGCGGTCGAACTGGCCCGCAGCACCCGGCCCGATGTCGTGCTCATGGATATCCGGATGCCGACGCTGGACGGGATCCGCGCCACCGGCGCGATCGCGGAAACGGCCGGGCTGGAGCAGGTCAAAGTCCTGATCCTCACCACCTACGACACCGACGACAACGTCTTCGAAGCACTACAGGCGGGTGCGAGCGGATTCCTGCTCAAGGACGCAGGTCCCGCCGAACTCCTGCACGCCATCCGCGTTATCGCCGCCGGTGACGCACTGCTCGCGCCCCGTATCACCCGCCGGCTCATCGGCCAGTTCACCGCACAGCGCCGGGCCGCGCGGTCCGCGGAAGACCGGCTGAGTGTGCTCACCGGCCGGGAACGCGAGGTTCTCGCGCTGGTCGGGCAGGGTATGAGCAACGACGAGATCGGCGCCACCCTGTTCCTCAGCCCGGCCACCGCCCGCACCCACGTCAGCCGCGCCATGGTGAAACTGGGTGCCCGGGACCGCGCACAGCTGGTTGTGATCGCATATCAGACCGGGTTGTGTGATTCGACCCCGTAGGCGGCCGCGGCAGTAGTCGCCACTGGGCCGGCCGATCCAGCGCACCTGCGATCGCCGCTCTACAACGTCTGGCACGCGGATACTCCCCGGCGGGGAGAAACGTCATATCCACGACCACCCGCAGGTCAGCCGTGCGATGGTTGAACCACGCGGCGGGACAGCGACCGGGAGGCCGGCGGGATTCGAAGTGCCCCGCTATGACCGAATCGCGGCTACGTGAGACAGCGACCTGCACAGTCGGACGCCGGAGGCGCCCGAGCAGCTACTGGAATCCACTGTTACAGCACATCCGAGTGTGCTGCCGGTCTGTAGGCCGCCGCGGCGGGAGAACCCGATGCCGGGTCGGACCACGCTTGTAGCTGCCCTGTGGCTACGACACTGGGCGTATCCGAAAGTCAGTGCGGTACACGCTTTCACGTATCCAGCGCCGATATCTGCCGGACGCGGATCACGCCCGCCGAGCGGGAGTATCGACCATGAAGGCACAGCTACCAGGTCCGTGACCTCCGTTCCCTCGCTTCCGGACCGGCCTGTGCATCGAGGTAATCCGCGATCCCACCCGCCGGGTACCGAATGCGGGTCGGCACGAAAGGCATAAACATGCGAGGCAGAGTTCCACTCCGAATGCGCGTCCTGAGCAAGCTTCGACCGGCCCCTGACTGGCCTTCGGTCACCCCGGAACAGTTCGTCGAATTCCGCACCGCGCAGAACCGCTTACGTGGGTCGATGCTGCTGCGGCCCCTCACCGGCCGGCCCGATCGCGCGGTACGAATCGCCGACGAACCATTCGATCTCCCCGGGCGGCGGTTGAATATTCGGGTGTATCGGCCCGAGCGGGAAGGCCCACCGCTGCCGATGGTGATCGCCTTTCACGGCGGCGGTCTCATCAGCGGTTTCCCGGATCAGGACGATTGGCTGCTCGCCCATCTGGCCGTGCACTGTCCGGCCGTGGTGATCTCGCTCGACTACCGGCTGGCACCCGAGCACCCGGTGCCCGCGCCGATGCTCGACGCCTACGACGCGGTCCCGCGACTGGCCGAGCTCGCCGCCGGCCGGGATGCGGATCCGGACCGGATCGCGCTGCTCGGTTCCAGCGCGGGGGCCACACTCGCCGCCCTCACCGCGATCCGGTCCGCCGAACTCGGCCCCTGCCTGCGTGCCCAGGTCCTGATCAATCCTCAGCTCGATTGGACCGATCGTGCGTTCGAATACCCCTCGTTCACGGAGAACGCGAACAGTCCCACCGCGTCCCCGGCCGAATGCCGAGCGGTTCCGCGTCTGGCGGTCCCCGAATTCTTCGATCGCCGGACGATTTCGCCGATGTACAGCGAAGGACTGCAGGGGGTCGCACCGGCGCATATCCTCGCGGCCGGCTTGGACCCGCTCGAGGACCAGTCCGCGGCCTACGCCGACCGCCTGCGCTGTGCCGGGGTCGAGGTGACGCTCACCCGGTATCCCGAAGCGACGCATGCCTTCCTGAGTATGCCGGGCGCTGTCCCGGCCGCCCGGCGGGCCCGCGCCGAAATACTCGATCATCTCCGCTACCGGCTGGCCGGTCCGCCGACCGGTGAGCGACGCGCCACCGCGCCGGGAAGCGGGGTGCGGCGATGACCACCACGGAAGTCGCCGAGCGGGCCCGGCAATCCGTGTCCGCGGCGCCGGATGCCTCGGCGCGGCCCGGTATCGCCAGTGTTCTGCGCGTCCACCTGTGGAGTTTCGCCGCGGTGGTCGTCTTGCAGATCGCCGGTGCGGTCGCGGGTCTCGCGCCGCTGCTGTCGGTGGTCGAACTGGGGCGCACCCTGTTGTCGCCCGGCCCGGTCGACGAAGGTCATATCTGGTTCGTGGTCCTCGCGGGTGCGCTCGGGCTGTTCGCACAACTCCTGTTCACCGGTGCGGCGACCGGAATCGGGCATCTGGTCGACACCCGGGTCCAACTGGCGTTGCGCCGCCTGCTCGCCGAGCGGCTGGGCCGGGTGCCGCTCGGCTGGTTCTCCCGCCGCCGGACCGGTGAACTGGCCAAGGTGGTCGGCGAGGATGTAAGCGCGGTGCACCCTTTCATCGCGCATACTCCGGGCGAACTCGTCTCGGCGTTCGTCGTGCCGCTGGTCTCGCTGATCTACCTGTTCGCCGTCGACTGGCGGCTCACGCTGATCACTCTGATCCCGGTGGTGCTCGCTCTGACGGTGGTACCGCTCATGATGACCCCGGCCCGGCTCCGCGAACAGCGGGCATTCGATACGGCCATGGGACGGATCGGGGATTCGGTGGTGGAGTTCGTGCAGGGTATCGCGGTGGTGAAGGCGTTCGGCGAATCCGGGCGCGCGCACCGCCGGTTCCGCACCGCCGCCGACGAGTTCGCCGATATCTTCCTGCGGATGGTGCAGGGCCTCGCACCGCTCGGTGCCGCGATGCAGGTGGCGCTGTCGCCACCGTTCGTGCTGCTGGTGGTGTTGATCGGCGGGGCGGCACTGATCGCGAACGGCGGTATGGCCCCGGCCGATCTCCTGCCGTTCCTGCTGCTCGGGCTGGGTTTGACGGCACCGGTGGCGGCCTTGGGCCACGGTTTCGACGATATGCAGACGGCACGGCGCGCGGTGGAGCGCATCGGTGATGTACTCGCCGAACCACCGCTCCCGCAACCGGCCCACCCGGTGGAGCCCCGAGGACACCGGGTGGAACTACGCGACGTCCGGTTCGGTTACGACAGCGGGCACGAAGTGTTGCGCGGTATCGATCTGACGCTCGAACCGGGCACCGTCACCGCGATCGTCGGCCCGTCCGGCAGCGGAAAATCCACGCTGGTGCAGTTGCTGCCCCGATTCTTCGACCCGGTGGCCGGATCGGTCCGGGTGGGCGGTGTGGATCTGCGCGAAATCGCCGACCGCGACCTCTACCGCACGGTGTCCTTCGTCTTCCAGGATGTGCGGCTGCTGCGCGCCTCGGTCGCCGAGAACATCGCGCTGGCGGTCCCCCGGGCCGATCGCGCCGCGGTGATCCGGGCGGCGCGGCTGGCGAATATCCACGATCGGATCCTGGAACTGCCGCGCGGCTACGACTCGGTGATCGGCGTGGATGCGGGACTGTCCGGCGGTGAGGCACAGCGGGTCTCGATCGCCCGCGCCCTCCTCGCCGATACCCCCGTGCTCGTGCTCGACGAGGCCACCTCCTTCGCCGACCCGCAGACCGAACAGGCCGTCCGCACCGCACTGGCCGCCACGGCGGGTACCCGGACCACCGTCGTCATCGCCCACCGCTGGGAGACGGTCGCCGGCGCCGACACGGTCGTACTGCTACGCGACGGGCAGATCGCGGCATCCGGCCGGCCCACCGAACTGCTGACCGCGGGCGGCGACTTCGCTGCGTTCTGGCGGTCCCGCCCGGCCGGCACACCACAGGTCGCAGACATTCGAGAGGAGGACGGCGCGGCAGCGGCGAGCTCGGACTCGACGCGCTCCGCCCGGCCCTGACGGGCCGGGTTCCGTGCCACGAAAACATATGATCCGCATGCTGTTACGGGTACTGGGCCATTCCTATGCCCGGCCGGTGCGTCGCACCATTGTCCTGATGACCATCACCGCGATCGCGGAAGGACTGTCCTACGCGTTGCTGGTTCCGGTGCTGCGCGCGCTGTTCGGCGCGGAGCCCGCCGCCGCACGCACTCCGCTGATCGCGTTCGGGGTAGCGGTCGCGGGATACGCGCTGCTGCGCTATCTCAGCGATCTGTCCGGCTTCCGGGCCGGGACCACGCTGTTACGCGGCGTGTATCACCGCCTGGGCGACCATCTGGCCCGGTTGCCCATCGGCTGGTACACCGCCGACCGGATCGGCGAGATCTCGGTGCTCGCCGGCCGCGGTGTGCTGCAGGCGATGAGTGTGATCGCCCATCAGCTGTCGCCACTCGTCTCGGCCACCGTCACCCCGGTGACCGTCGTCGGTGTCATGCTCGTCTTCGATTGGCGGCTGGGCCTGGCTGCTCTGGCCGCGGTGCCGCTCGTGGTACTGATCCAGATCCGGTCCGGTCGCGCCATGGCCGCCGGTGATGCCGAACGTCACGCCCGCGATCAGGAGGCGGCCGGACGGGTCGTCGAATATCTCCAGGCCCAGCCGGTGCTGCGCGCCGGCGGCCGGGCCACCGAACGTTTCGGGATGCTCGACGATGCATTGCGCGGGGTGGAACGCGCCGCCCGGCGCAGCACTCTGTCCGCGCTGACCGGCGTGGTGGGCCTGACACTCGTCGTGCAGATCACCTTCACGGCGCTGCTGGCCCTGGGCGCGTATTTCGCGCTCGGCGGCGATATCGGCGCGGCGGAACTGCTCGCCGTGCTGGTACTGGCGGCACGCTGCACCGAACCGCTGCTGTCGCTCGCCGAACTCGGCGGCCAGTTGCGTGCGGCACGGGCCGAGCTGACCCGGCTCGACGAGTTGCTGCGCACCCCACCACTGCCGGAACCGGCCGCCCCGGTCCGGCCGGTGCGATACGACCTGGCGTTCGAATCCGTGACCTTCGCGCACGACGACCGCCGGGTCGTCGACGATCTCTCGTTATCGGTGCCGCAGGGGCAGCGGCTTGCGATCGTGGGGCCCTCCGGCGCGGGTAAGAGCACGCTGCTGCAACTGATCGCGCGGTTCTACGATGTGGATGCGGGCGCGGTGCGGATGGGCGGTGTGGATATCCGCGCCATCGACACCGAATACCTGATGTCACAGATCTCTTTCGTCTTCCAGCACGTGTACCTCTTCGACGGCACGATCGAGGAGAACATCCGCCTCGGCCGGCCCGATGCCACGGAAGCGCAAGTCCGGGCGGCGGTGTCCGCGGCCCAGCTCGACGAGGTGATCGACCGGCTCGCCGACGGCCGGCACACAAATGTCGGCGAGGGCGGCGCCCTGCTGTCCGGCGGTGAACGCCAGCGGGTCTCGATCGCCCGTGCCCTGCTCAAGGACGCGCCGATCGTGCTGCTCGACGAGGTGAGCTCGGCACTGGACCCGGTGAACGAGGCAGCGGTCCACGAGGGAATCGAACGACTGATGGCGGGCCGGACGGTGGTGCTGGTCGCGCACCGGTTGCCTTCGGTTCAGCGCGCCGACCGCGTCGTGTTCGTCGATCGCGGGCGCATCGTGGCAGACGGCAGCCACGGCGAACTGTTGCGCCGGGGCGGCCGGTATGCGGATTTCTGGGCCTCAGCGATGACACCCGTTGCAGGCTGACGGAGCTTAAACGGGGAGGTCACCGGTTGACCTGGTGACCTCCCCGAGGGCGTGAACAACCCACCCGGTCCGTAGCTCCGCGAGCTGTAACTCAGGGCCGGAGGGCAGCGGCGAGGGCCGGGTTCACCGCCGTGGACAACGCCAGCAACGATTCCACCAGGAGGTCGATCAGTTCGGCGCGCGTAATGGTTTCATCGCTGAGCCAGGACAGCGTGGTTTCCTCGGTGAACGCGACCCAGCCGCGGACCGAGAGCAGCAGGCGGGGATCTTCGCGCTCCTGATCGGACAGTGGCACCTCGGAGAGGATGATGTCGACGATCGCTCGCCGGGTTTGCGACACCATGTCCGCCAGGGCGGGATCGGAACTGGTGGGACCGCGCAACAACGCCAGATACGAGGTCCGGTTCTCGCTGACGTAGTCGATATAGCGGCTCACCGAATCGCGCAGCATATCGGCGAGGCCCAGGCTGGGATCCGGTACGACGCGTACCAGTAGTTCCGCATTCGCCTGCTGCACTACGGCCAGTTGAAAGTCTTGTTTCGTCGGAAAATAGTGGAACAGCAACCCGCGGGAAATACCGGCCTGAGCTGCGATTTCACTGACCGGAATATCCTCGATGGCCCGTTCGCCGAGCATTTTCACGCCGAGGGTGATCAGCTGTGCACGCCGCTCGTCCGGGCTCAGGCGGACGCGCTTGGCGGTTTCTCCCTGGCTGATACTCACTCCGTCCATCCTACTGAACGCTGCTCAATACTGTTGACTCCGGCTCAATAGAGCTCTAGTCTGAGTATATGAGTCGCAAGGTTACAGACAAAGCTGTCGCCAACCAGACAGTCCGCCACCTGCGGACGATCATCATCGGCAGCGGTTTCGCCGGCCTCGGCCTCGCCATCCGGCTGACCCAGCAGGGCCGGGATGATTTCCTGGTGCTGGAACGCGGCAGCGATGTCGGCGGCACCTGGCGGGACAATACCTACCCGGGCGCCGCCTGCGATGTGCCGTCGCACCTGTACTCCTACTCCTTCGCCCTGAACCCGGACTGGTCACGGTCGTTCTCCCGGCAGGGCGAGATCCAGTCCTATATCCAGGGCGTCGCCGAGAAGTACAACGTCCGCGATAAGCACATCTTCGACTGCGATGTCACCAGCGCCCGCTGGAACAACGAGGCCGCCCGCTGGGAGATCTCTTCCAGCAAGGGCGATTTCACCGCCGACACCATGGTCTCCGCGGTCGGCGCGCTGTGCGAACCCAATCTGCCCGACATCAAGGGCATCAACAGCTTCGAGGGCGAAATCTTCCACTCGGCGCGGTGGAACCACGATTCCGACCTCGCCGGCAAACGGGTCGCGGTCATCGGTACCGGCGCCTCGGCCATCCAGATCGTCCCGGCCATCGCCGGGAAGGTGTCTCACCTCGACGTCTACCAGCGCACCGCGCCGTGGCTGCTCCCCCGGCTGGACCGGCCCTACACCCTGCCGGAGCGGCTCGCCTTCAAACACGTTCCCGGTGCGCAGCGACTGTCCCGGGCCGCCATCTACGCCATCCGCGAAACCCAGGTGGTGGGCCTGGCGAAACTCCCGGCACTGATGCGCGGGTTCGAGGCACTGTCCAAGGCCAAACTGCAATTCGAGATCCGCGATCCCGAATTGCGCAAGAAGGTCACCCCGGACTACCGGATCGGCTGCAAGCGCATGCTGATCTCCAACGAGTACTACCCGGCGCTGGATCGCGACAATGTCGACGTGGTCACCGACGGGATCGCCGAGATCCGCGCGAACTCGATCGTAACCAAGGACGGTACGGAGCGTGAGGTCGACGCAATCGTGGTCGCCACTGGATTCCACGTCACCGACTCCCCCACGTACCAGACCATCTTCGGTCGCGACGGCCGTAGCCTCACCGAGGTGTTCGACGAGATCGGCCAGCAGGGCTACAAGGGATCGGCGATCGCCAATTACCCGAATATGTTCTTCCTGCTCGGCCCGAACGTCGGGCTCGGCCACACGTCGATGGTGTACATGATCGAATCGCAGATCAACTACATCGCCGATGCCCTGTCGACCTTCGAGAACCGGAATCTGCGCACCGTCGAGGTCCGCCGCGACGCCCAGGACTCCTTCAACGCCGGCCTGCAGCGCAAGCTCGCCAAGAGCGTCTGGAGTACCGGCGGCTGCGCCAGCTGGTACCTGGACAAACACGGTAACAACACCACGTTGTGGCCGGATTTCACCTTCGAATTCCGGCGGATCACAAGGAAATTCGATATCGCCGCCTACGATACGACCACGGCGGCCGACGCCCCCGCCCGCCCCGATCTGAAAGTAGTGACTGTAAAATGAGCACAGCATCGCAAGATTCCATGAGGGGCGGCGGCCGGGCGACGGGTGGGCGCAACGAGGCTTATTTCCGCAACAAGGTTTGTGTCATCACCGGTGCCGGGTCCGGTATCGGCCGCGCACTGGCCGTGAACCTGGCGCGCCGGGGTGCGAAGCTGGCGCTGTCCGATATCGATACCGAAGGCCTGGCCGAAACCGTGCGCCGCTGCGAACAGCTGGGCGCCGAGGTGAAATCGGACCGGCTCAATGTCGCCGAACGCGAGGCCGTCCTGCTGTACGCCGACGCGGTGAAACAGCATTTCGGTGTCGTGCACCAGATCTACAACAACGCCGGTATCGCACATCACGGCGATATCGTGAAAACCGATTTCAAAGACATCGAACGCATCATGGACGTCGATTTCTGGGGTGTGGTGAACGGGACCAAGGCGTTCCTGCCCTACCTCCTGGAATCCGGTGACGGGCACGTGGTGAATGTTTCCAGCCTGTTCGGCCTGATCGCCGTTCCCGGCCAGGCGGCCTACAACTCGGCCAAATTCGCGGTCCGCGGATTCACCGAGGCATTGCGCCAGGAAATGCTGGTGGACAAGGCGCCGGTCAAGGTCACCTGCGTACATCCCGGTGGTATCAAGACCGCTGTCGCCCGCAACGCCACCTACAACGAGGATATCGACGGCGCGGACGCCAGCTCGAAATTCGACAAATACCTCGCCATCCACAGCCCGGAGATGGCGGCGGAAACCATCGTCGCCGGTGTGCGCAAGGGCCACGGCCGGGTGCTGATCGGCTGGGAGGCCAAACTGCTGGATCTGTTCGTCCGCACCGCCGCCTCCGGTTACCAGCGCATCGCGGTCGCCGTCGAACGCCGATTCCTACCCTGACCGGGAGAAAGACCGAGATGCGCGATATCGCCCTCCCACTGCCGTTGATCCGGGCGTTCATGGGCCCGCTCTACCGGCTCTCGTTCGACCACCGGCTGCCGTTCCGGGTGCAGCGCTCGCTGATCGACGCCGCCTCGGTCCTGCAGCCGATCCCCGCGGGTGTGCGGGTGGAGAAGTTGCGGCTGGGCGGGCGCCCGGCCGAACGGCTCGCCCCGCGTACCCCTGCGGCCACCGAGCCCGCCGCCGTGCTCTACCTGCACGGCGGCGGTTACACCGTCGGGTCATTGGCCACCCATCGCTCGCTCAACGGCCGCCTGGCCGCCGCAACCGGGCTGCCGGTCTATGCGATCGACTACCGCCTGGCTCCCGAGCACCCGTATCCCGCGGCGCTCGACGACGCCGAGGCCGCCTACCTCGAGTTGGTCACCGAATACGGCTACCGGCCGGACCGGATCGCGGTCGCCGGCGATTCGGCGGGCGGTGGGCTCTCCTTGGCGCTGGCCCAGCGGCTCATCGCCCGGCACGGGCACACCCCCGCCGCACTCGGCCTGATCGCCCCGTGGGTGGATCCGAACCAGCTCTCCGAACGCCCCCGCGACCTCGTGGTCAACGGCCCCTGGTCGCGGGCGTGCGCCGCGGCCTATCTGGGCGGCGGCGACTGCAACGATCCGGGCTACGCCCCGCTGCACGGCGTCCTCGCCGGACTGCCGCCGGTGTATGTCCAGGCCGATATCGACGAACTACTGCACCCGCAATGTGTCGACCTCACGGCTGCGCTGCGGGCAGCCGGGGTGGCCGTGGAGTTCACCGAGAGCCGCGGGCTCTGGCATGTCGCCCAGCTACAGGCCGGCTTGGTCGGCCCGGCGGCCACTGTCCTGGGCGAAATGGCCGGCTTTCTGCGGCACGCCGTGGATGGGCAACCGGCGAGCGACATAGGATGAACTGATCAGGACTCGTGAACCCCGGCCATGACGTGAACTCTGCGCATTCACGGGTGGCCCGTCACCGGACGGTGCCGGTGGCGTAAATTACCGACCAGTAAGCACACAGGGAAAGGCAATGATGCGCGAGTTCGAAGCCCCGGCTTCCTACACCATCCCGGAGGACGCGAACAATTCCGATGCCGTGTTCCGGCACGCGAAGGAATCCCCCGCCGCGGTCATGTTCAACGTCCCCGACGGCCGGGGCGGGTGGCGCGATGTGCGGGCCGAGGAGTTCGCACAATCGGTCACCGATGTGGCGAAGGGGCTGATCGCCTCCGGTATCGAACTGGGCGACCGGGTCGCCATCATGGCCGCCACCCGCTACGAATGGGCGCTGCTCGACTACGCCATCTGGGCGGCCGGTGGCTGCACCGTGGCCATCTACGACAGCTCGTCGGCCGAGCAGGCCCGCTGGATCCTGCAGGATTCGGCCACCGCGTTGCTGATCGTGGAGAACGATAAGCACCGCGGCGTGATCGCCGAGATCGACCCCGGCGAACTGCCGCAACTGCGCGAAACCCTGCAGATCGACTCCGGCGCGCTGGACACCCTCATCGGGCGCGGCGCCGAACTCGACGACCAGGCCGTGCACGACCGCCGCGCCCAGGTCACCGCCACCTCCCCGGCGACGCTGATCTACACCTCGGGCACCACCGGCCGGCCCAAGGGCGTCATGCTCACCCATGCCAACCTGTGGGCCGAATCCCGGTCCGACCGGATCGCGCTGGCCTCCTTCCTCTCGCCCGGGAAGAAGACGCTGATGTTCCTGCCGCTGGCGCATGTTTTCGCCCGCGCCGTCGGGCTGGCCGCCTTCGACGCCAAGGTCACCGTCGCGCACACCTCCGACTGGAGCACATTGGTCGCGCAGTTCGCCGAGCACCGGCCCGATTTCGTGCTGTCGGTACCGCGCGTTTTCGAGAAGGTGTACAACGCGGCCAAGCAGAAGGCGCACGACGAGGGCAAGGGCGCGATCTTCGACGCCGCCGCGGCCACCGCGATCGCCTACAGCGAAGCCCTGGAAAAGGGCAAACCCGGACTGCGGCTGCGACTTCAGCGCGCCCTGTTCGACAAGCTCGTCTACGGGAAGCTGCGTGCCGCGCTCGGCGGTAACTGCCAGGCGGCGGTCTCCGGCGGCGGGCCCCTCGGCGCCCGGCTGGGCCATTTCTTCCGCGGTATCGGTGTCACCATCTTCGAGGGCTACGGCCTCACCGAGACCACGGCCGCCATCACGGTCAACACCCCGGAACATATCCGCGTGGGATCGGTCGGCCGCCCGATCGAGGGCCATGCCGCCAAGATCGCCGAGGACGGCGAGCTGCTGCTGCGCGGTTCCGTGGTGTTCGACGGTTACTGGGGCAACGACGACGCCACCGCCGACGCGTTCGAGGACGGCTGGTTCAAAACCGGCGATCTCGGCGCCATCGACGCGGACGGTTTCGTCACCATCACCGGCCGCAAGAAGGAAATCATCGTCACCGCCGGCGGTAAGAACGTCTCCCCCGCCGTCCTCGAGGATTCGCTGCGCGCCCATCCGCTGATCAGCCAGGTGATGGTGGTCGGCGACGGTAAACCGTTCATCGGCGCGCTGATCACCCTCGACCCCGAAGCACTGCCGGGCTGGAAGGAACGCAACAACGTCGCCGCCGACGTCGATATCGCGCAGCTGGTCAACAACCCGATGCTGATCACCGAGGTGGAGACCGCGGTCGCCGATACCAACAAGAAGGTCTCCAAGGCCGAGCAGATCAAGAAGATCAATATCCTCACCGTGGACTGGACCCAGGAAACCGGTGAACTCACCCCGAAGATGTCGCTGAAGCGTGGCGTGGTGATGAAGCAGTACGCCGAGGAAGTCGACAAGATCTACAGCTGACCCGCTCGGCACAGCGCGGCCCCGGTAGGCGAAAGCTCACCGGGGCCGCGTTTTCGTGTATCAGCGGGTCAGCGAATCCGCCTTGGGCGTCTCCGCCGGACCCGCAGGCCCGGCGGTGGGGTGGCGGATGAACAGCGCGGAGGCCACCACGCCGACCAGGAGCAGCACCGCGGGCAGGAACGTCGCCTCACTCAACGCGGTACTGAACGGCTGCTGTACCGGTTCGGGAACCTGACCGGCGCCCATCCCCTCACCGGCCGGAGCCCCGCCCAGACCTTGGGCGCTCATCCGGGACGCCACCAGCGCACTGATCGCGGCGCTGCCGAGCACCGCGCCCACCTGCCGGGTGGTGTTGTAGACCCCCGCACCGGCCCCGGCCTGGTGGATCGGCAAGTTGTGGGTGGCGGTGGTGGCCAACGGCGCCCAGATGAACGCATTGGACAGGCCCGCGACCGCACCCCCGAGCACCATCCAGGTGATATTCGCGTGCGGGTTCCGCATCACCAGAGCCAGCCAGGCGACCGCCAGCGCGAACAACAGGAACCCGGTGGTCGGGATGAGGCGAGGATGCCACCGCCCCGACAGCTTGCCCACCACCGGTGCCGCTACACCGGAGAGGATCGCCATCGGGGCGAGGACCAGCGCAGACCGGGTGGGCGTCATACCGTGCACGGCCTGCAGGTAGAAGTAGATCGGCACCATCACGGCAGTAGTCGCCGCGCCCATACTCGCGATGGCCAGAGTCGACATCGAGAAATTACGATCGCGGAAAAGACTCAGCGGCAGCAGCGGTTCCCCGGACCCGCGCGCCTGGGTCACCAGGAAAACGGCCAGCACCGCGAGCCCCGCGCCGATCATCGACCAGATGGTGACCGACCAATCGTTGGCATTGCCCTCCTGGATACCGAATACCAGCAGGAACATGCCGGTCGCGCTCAGCACGACCCCCAGTAGGTCGAACTTGTGCTCATGCGTCGGTAGGGACGGCACCAGCCAGACCGCGAGCACGAACGCGACGATCCCGACCGGCACGTTGACGATGAAGATCCATTCCCAGCCGAGCCCGTCGACCAGCACACCGCCCAGAATCGGGCCGATCAGGGTCGCCAGCCCGGCGACAGCACCCCACAGGCCCATCGCGGCGCCGCGGCCGTCCGGCGGGAAGGTCCGGGTGATCACCGCCATGGTCTGCGGTGTCATGAGCGCGGCACCCAGCCCCTGCACCGCGCGTGCCGCGATCAGGGCTTCGATATCGCCGGACAGCCCGCACCACAGCGAGGCCAGCGTGAACACCGTCAGGCCGATCAGATAGATGTTCTTGGGACCGAACCTGTCCCCGAGCCGTCCCGTGATGAGCAGCGGTACCGCGTAGGTGAGCAGATAGGCGCTGGTCACCCAGATGACACTGGAGATATCGGCGTGCAGATCGGCCATGATCGCCGGGTTCGCGACTGCCACGATGGTCACATCGAGCAGGATCATGAAGAATCCGACGACCAGGGCGCCCAAGGCCAGCCACGGATTACGTTGAGTGGGCATAGATTCCATTCCTGTCCCGGCGGCGCGGGATGCGCCGGCTCATGGATCCTGTCGCGGTGCGCCGCATCACCCGGCCGGCCACCGATCAGGGGCACCCGTCGGCAGGGCACACAGCAACGGCCGGCCGTTCCTGCCGTATCACTCCGGACTACATGTACGACGTCGCGGGCCGCACCAACATTCCGGGCATTTCGGACCGATCGTAACCCTTGCTACAGACCGTGGGCGTCCAGCCAGGTTCGCGCCAGTTCCGCCGGATCGGCGCCCTCGTCGCGCATACGCAGTACCAGTGCGGCGAGTTCGTCGGTCGTCAGTTCACCCGCCACATAGTTCAGTTTCTCGGTCTGCTCCTCGTCCAGCACACCCTTGCGGAGGACGGCCACCGGATTCTGCGCACGGATCGCCTCCCCGGAATCGGCCAGCACGGCCAGGCCGTCGGTACCGCCGGGCAAGAACTCGGCCGGACCCCCCAGCACGGCCACCTGAATCCGGCCGTCGACCAGGGCCTGCCGCAGTTCGGCGGGGTCGGTGAACTGCTGGGTCGCGGTGAATTCACACCCCGCGATCCGCGTCGCGGCCGCGGGAAGGTCCAGCAGGCCCGGCACTGCCGCCGTCCCCGCGGTCAGGCCGGAACACCGATTCGCGAGATCTTCGACCGACCCGATTCCCTGTTGTTCGGCGGTGGCAGTGGTGACCAGTACCCGGGGTTCGAAATCGGTGCCGTCGGCGGGATCGGCGGTAACGGTGTCCTGGGGCAGCGACCCGTTCAGTTCCTCGGTCACGGCCTCGACCGTCTCGGCGTCCGCCCCCGTATTCAACTCGGCGAGCAACGCACCGTTGTGGTCGGCCGCCACCGCGACGGTCCCCGCCGCCAATGCGGCCAGCATCTCGGCGCGATCCCCCAGCCCGGGCTCCACCCGGACCGCCGTCCCGGTCCGCGCCAGCGCCTGCGCATAGATCTCGGCCAGCACCCGCGATTGCGCCGGCTGCTGCGCCCCCACCACCAGCGGATCGGCCGCCTCCCCGGATCCGCAGGAAACAGCCAGCACGGCAAGCGCCGGTACCAGCATCCGCCCCACCACACGCACCGACGCGGTCAGCACCATCGCGCGCGACACCCACTTCCCGTAACCAGTCCGCCGCACCCGGTCCCGGGCACCCGACAACAGCCCGAATCTACCGCCGCCGCCGCTCCCGATAACCTGCACCCCACGACGTCCACACCGGCACCGCGACCCCCTGGCCGGACAAGCCCGGGATCAGCCCGCCTCCCGGTCTTCACGTCCCAGGGAAGGCGGCCACATTCGGTACCGCGTACCTGGCCATTGCGGCGACTCGTTCGACGCTGTCCGGATACCACACATCGTGTGCGCCCTCACGCAACCAACGGCGGTGCCGAGTCCAGCGAAGCCCTGAAAGTTTTCGGCCCGCACCGAACCCAACGCGCCCAGCGGCGCAGCCGAGTTCAGCGAGGCCCTGAGAGGTTAGGGACCAAGGGGGGCCAAAACCCGCGCCGCCGGAGGCGGCGCAAAAAAATACAGCGCCAAAAACTACAGCACCCGGTCATTGGTGACGACCGGGTGCTGCAGCTGGGTTACCGCCCGGGTAAGGCGGAACGATCTATCAGGCGACGCCTTCCGCGCGGGCGGCGGCGGCGACCGCGTCGGCAACAGCCGGGGCGACCCGGGGGTCGAGCGGGCTGGGCACGATCTTGTCGACCGCGAGTTCGTCGGCGACCACGCCGAGGATCGCTTCGGCGGCAGCGATCTTCATTCCCTCGGTGATCCGGCGAGCGCCCGCGTCGAGCGCGCCCTTGAACACACCGGGGAAGGCCAGCACATTGTTGATCTGGTTCGGGAAATCACTGCGGCCGGTGGCGACGATACCGGCGTACTTGCGGGCGATTTCCGGGTGGATCTCCGGGTCCGGGTTGGACATGGCGAACACGATCGATTCCGGTGCCATCGAGGCGATGAGATCTTCACCGATGGTGCCCGCGGACAGGCCCAGGAACACATCGGCGCCGGTGAGCGCGTCCGCCGCGGAGCCGGTGAGGCCGCGCGGGTTGGTGCGCTCGGCGAGATCGGCCTTGATCGCGTTGAGGTCGGCGCGGTCCCGGCTGACGATGCCCTTGGAATCCAGCACGGTCACATCGGGGATACCGGCGGCGAGCAGGATATTGGTGCACGCGACACCCGCGGCGCCGGCGCCGGAGACGACGACCTTCAGGCCCGAGGTCGGCCGGCCCTGCACCTTGGCCGCGCCGTTCAGCGCCGCCAGCACCACGATGGCGGTGCCGTGCTGGTCGTCGTGCATCACGGGGCAGTCCAGCGCTTCGACGACCCGCTTCTCGATTTCGAAGCAGCGCGGCGCGGAGATGTCTTCGAGGTTCACGGCGCCGAAGCTGGGCCGCAGGCGCACCAGGGTTTCGACGATTTCGTCGACATCCTTGGTATCGAGCACGATCGGGATGGAGTCGAGCCCGGCGAACTTCTTGAACAGCGCCGATTTACCCTCCATCACCGGCAGGGAGGCACGCGGGCCGATATCACCGAGGCCCAGCACCGCGGAGCCGTCGCTGACGACGACCACCAGGCGGTCGGTCCAGGTGTAGCGCTTCGCCAGTTTCTCGTCCTCGGCGATCGCGCGGCTCACCTGCGCTACCCCGGGGGTATAGGCGATCGAGAGGTCGCGCTGGGTCTCCAGGGGAGAGCTGAGCTCAACCGAGAGCTTGCCCCCGAGGTGACCGGCGAAGATCTCCTCGTGAGTGATCGCCGCGAGGTCTTCGGCCTCTTTTTTGCTGGCGGTGGCGTTCGGTGCGTCAGTCACAGAGGACACGATTTCACTCCTGCTGGTTGCGGTCGTAACCGGTGGACGGTTACCGCCGGGTATTTGGTGTTATCTGCGTCATATCGTTCATCGGTGGCGCGACCAGGATGTTTCCCGGTGGTGCCGTAACCCGGAGGCCCGGAGAGTCCGGGGCGAGACGAAAGGTGGCAGCACTGATTTCGGGCAGCTGCCCTCCGGGCGGATTTCGGACGGGTTGGTCCGGCAGAACTCGACCGGCGCCCGGCTCCGGCTGCGATGGTGCGTCGCGTGGCGGTGGGCGCCCGATATCCCCGACCCGGCGGTGGCAACGATCGGGAATCCGCAACATTGTGCCAGGTCCGGTGCGGAACGCCAAACCGGCACCGCGGATCGTGTATCGAACACCACCGGCTCAGCCTAAGTCGCGGGCATTACCTTCCCGTAAGGGGAAACTCCCGGCTCCGGGAAGCCCGGGGTGAGAACCCTGGGCGGCGTAGCGGTGCGCGCGGTGAAATCCGGCCGTCCGGCTACATCCACCACTGCGTCCACAGCAGCAGTGTTGCGGCGCCGAGCACGAACACGGCGACGACGAATGTCGCGGCGCCGCGTTTGCGGTCCGAATACACCTGCGCCGCAACGGCTATCGCCGCAATCGCGATATGCCAGCCGACCGATTCCGCCCCCGGGCCCGGGAACCCACGACGCGCGCCGATCATTGCCGCACCCACCACGACGCAGGCCAGGACGACCAGCCCTGCCGCAATGGACCCGCTGAGTCCGCGCACGACTTTCATGACGCCAGCACCGGCACACCGGTGGCTCGGCCGGCGAGCTTCTCGAACTGTGCCGGGTCGGTGGTGCAGGCGCCCAGCGCGATGGTTTTGTTCGCACCGTGATAGTCCGAGGACCCGGTGGTCAGCAGGCCGTATTCGCCGGCCAGTTCGCGTAGCGCGGTCCGGTCCGGGGCATTGTGGTCGGGGTGGTCGATTTCCAGGCCGCCCAGCCCCAGTGCGGCGAGATCCGGGATCTCCGCGAGGTCGAGCAGCCGGCCGCGAGAGCGGGCCCGGCCGTGCGCGAGCACGCTCACCCCGCCGGCATCGGCGATCATCTCCACCGCCCGGTGCAGCGGAGTATCGGCCTTCTCCACGTAATAAGGGCCGTTCGCGGACAGCAGCTGCGCGAAGGCGGCTTCCACACTGGGCACGACACCCGCCTCCACCAGCGCGCGGGCCAGATGCGGGCGCCCCGCGGCCGGGCCGGCCGAGGCGAGCACGGCGTCCGGGTCCACGGGTAATCCGTCGGCGGCCATCTGTTCGGCCATGGCACGTAGGCGCTGGACCCGTTCGCCGCGTAGCCGTTCACGTTCGGCCGCGAAACCGGCATCGGCCGGGTCGAACAGGTAGGCCAACAGATGCACCGATACCGGCCAGCCGTCGATTCCGCGGCCGATACACGACATCTCCATCCCCCGGACCAGCGAGAGCCCGGCCGGGCGCGCTGCCTCGGCCTCCGCCCAGCCGGCAGTGGTGTCGTGGTCGGTGATCGCGACCACGTCCAGACCGGCAGCAGCCGCGTTCCGCACCAGATCGGCCGGGGTATCGGTGCCGTCGGAGGCGGTGGTGTGGGTATGCAGGTCGATGCGCACGCCATCCAGTCTGTCAGTGCGGGTTCCCGGTGCCGGTCGCGGTGGCGGGCTAGCATCGCCCTGTGCCCTCCCTGCCGCTGCCGTTCCACAGTCCGGGACGGTCGCGGCCTTCTCGTTCGGCCTCGCATATCCGGGTTCCCACCGCCCGCGCAGTCGTCGATTGCGCTGTCTATGTGGACGGCGAGCGGCTGCCCGGACGGCACACCCACAAAAGTGCACTCGCCGCCGCGCGCGAACACGGCGGATTCGTCTGGCTCGGCCTGCACGATCCCGATGACACCCAGATGGCCGAGGTCGCCGAAACGTTCGGGTTGCACGCACTGGCCGTCGAGGACGCGGTACAGGCCCACCAGCGGCCGAAACTGGAACGCTACGACACCGCGCTGGTGATGGTCATGCGTACCGTCGCCTACCGGGAACACGAACTGCACAGCGTCAGCGAGATCGTGGAAACCGGCGAGCTGCTGATATTCCTCGCGCCCGATTTCGTGATCGCCGTCCGGCACGGCGAACATTCACCGCTTTCGGTCGTGCGGCGCGGGCTGGAAGCTGATCCCGAGCGGTTACGCCTGGGCCCCGGCTCGGTCCTGCACGCGATAGCCGACCATGTGGTCGACTCCTATATCGAGGTCGTGCAATCGGTGGAATTCGATATCGACGCCATGGAAGAAGAAATCTTCACTCCCCGGTCACCGGTCACCGTCGAATCGATCTATCAGCTCAAACGGGAAGTGGTGGAACTACGCCGGGCGGTGAATCCACTGGCACTGCCGCTGCACACCCTCGTCCACAACACCGATCTGCCGTTGGACGCGGAGATCCGGCGCTATCTGCGTGACGTCGCCGACCATCACACCGCGGTCGCGGAACGGATCACCGATTTCGACGATGCGCTGAGCTCACTCATCAACGCGGCACTCGCCAAGATCACCGTTCAGCAGAATACGGATATGCGCAAGATATCGGCGTGGGTGGCGGTGGCCGCCGTACCCACAATGATCGCCGGAATCTACGGGATGAATTTCGAACATATGCCGGAGCTGAAAACCACCTGGGGTTATCCGGTGGTGCTCCTGTTCATCTTCGCCGTCTGCGGCACCCTGCTGGCCCTGTTCCGCCGCAACAACTGGCTCTGAATCACAGCGAGGCCGCGCCGCGGGCCGGGTCCAGCACATCGATCCCGGCTTCGGTCCAAGCGTCCCGCAGCGCCTGCGCACCGCGCAGGCGCACCCATGCGGCTTCGGTGGCCGTCACCGGCGTCACCGCGAAGTACCGGACCGGGTCGGCCGGTTCGGGTAACTCCACATCGGGTATCTCCCCGGCGCCCAGCAGTACGGCCGTGAACGGGGCCTCACGCCACAGCGGCTCGCCCACATCCAGTAGAGCATCCGCCTGCAGGACAACACCTTCCACCGCGGGCGACGCGGCGAGCACGCCCAGCGACCGGGCCACCCCGGCGCCGCTACCCGCCCCGGCCCGCAGGGTGAGCAGCAGTTCGGCCCGCGGCCCGCGGACCGGGTCGGCCAGGAGGTCGGACGGATCACCCATCGGATGCCGGGAGCCGCCGACGGTCGCGTAATGCACCACACCGTCACCGGCGATCCGCAGGATCTCGATGGGTTCGAGCCCCAGGAACGTCACCGACGCGGTGTCCACGGCAGCCGTATCCACCTCGAAATGGCGTACCACAGCGGCACGCACCCGCTCGCTCACATCCATCCGCTAGATGGCCAGCCGGGCGAGCATATCCCGCGCCTGTTCGGCGGTTTTCGGATCGCACAGCACGTCGTAGCGGCCGGCCACCAACTGCATGGTCGATGCGAAATCACGCTGACCGCGGGTCGCGGCGTACGGGATCGTGGTGGAGATGACCCCGAAAATAATGCCGCCGACCAGGCCCACCAGCAGCGGACCCGCCATCCCGTTGGTGGTGAACAAGCTCAGCAGCAAACCGAGGAACAAGCCGAGCCAGGCCCCCGACACCACACCCCCACCGATGACCTTGCCCCAGTTCAGCCGGTACAGCACCCGCTCGACCTGCATGAGATCGACGCCGACAATGGTCACGTTCTGCACTGGGAACTGGTTGTCCGCCAGATAATCCACGGCACGCTGCGCCTCGGCATAGGTCGGGTACGAACCGACCGGCCATCCCGAAGGCGGCGTGGGCAGACCCTGTCTGCCCCGATTCGAACTCCCCAGGGGATTAGTCATGTTTCTATTGTGCCGCCCCGAGCTCGTCCGGCTATTCGGGGGCGGTAAATGTTGTTGTCCTCTTCATACCGGCGACGCGGCCTTTTTCCGCGATGACGACCGCCATTTTCGCGCTGGCCTCATCGATCATTTCGTCGCCCAGCATCACCGCTCCGCGCGCGCCGCCTTCGGCGGACGTGTGATAGGCGTAGGCGTCGAGGATCATTTCAGCGTGGTCGTAATCGGCCTGCCGAGGGCTGAAGATTTCGTTGGCGGCGTCGACCTGGCTCGGGTGCAACACCCATTTCCCGTCGAAGCCCAGAGCCGCAGTGCGTCCGGCCGCGCGCCGGAAACCGTCGATATCGCGGATCTGCAGATAGGGGCCGTCGATCGCCTGCAGGCCGTGTGCGCGGGCGGTGAGCAGGATGGTCATCAGGATGTGGTGGTAGGCGTCGCCGGTGTCGTAGCCCTCGGGCTGTTCGCCGACCACGAGGGTGCGCATATTGATACTCGCCATGAAATCCGCAGGCCCGAAGACCAGCGTCTGCACCCGGGGGCCGGCGGTGGCGATCTCGTCGATATTGCGCAGCCCCAGCGCGTTCTCGATCTGCGGTTCGATCCCGATCCGGCCGGGTTCGATCCCGTTGGCGCGCTCCAACTGGCTCAGCAGCAGATCGAGGGCCCGTACCTGACCCGCGTCGGTGACCTTGGGCAGCAGGATCGCGTCGAGCGCGGTGCCGGCGCCGTCGACCACGGAGATCACATCCGCGTAGGTCCACTGGGTGGTCCAGTCGTTCACCCGGACCACCCGCAGCTGCTCACCCCAGCCGGAATCGTTGAGGGCCGCCACGATATTGGCGCGGGCGGCGGCTTTCGCCCCGGGGGCGACGGCATCCTCGAGATCCAGGAACACCTCGTCGACCGGTAGGCCTTTGGCCTTGGCGATCATTTTCGGGTTGCTGCCCGGCACGGCAAGGACGGAACGGCGCGGCTTCATCAACACTCCTGTGGTCGACCCGGTCCGGCCCCGGAACATCTAGCCTGGCACTCATGGCAGCTACCAGGGTGTATGTCGCCAGGCTGACCGGCCTGGCGGTGCTGGGGCCGGACGGCGAGTCTATCGGCCGCGTACGCGACGTGGTGGTGGCCATCCGGTACGACCGGCAGGAACCGCGTGTGCACGGTCTGGTGGTGGAGTTGCCGACCCGGCGGCGGATCTTCGTCCCGATGCTGCGGGTGACCAGTATCGAACCTGGTTCGGTCACGCTGAACACCGGCAATGTCAGCCTGCGGCGTTTCGCGCAGCGCCCCGGGGAGCTGCTGGCCATGGCGCAGATCGTGGATTCCACGGTGCATGTCGACGATCCCGATCTCCCGGATCTGGCGGGGGTGGACGTTTTCGTGGTCGATCTCGGGATCGCGCTGACCCGCACCCGGGACTGGCGGGTCTCCCGGGTCGCGGTGCGCGGGCATCGCCGGCTGGGGCGGCGTCGGACGGTGCATGTGGTGGATTGGGCCCGGGTCGAGGGCTTGACGCCGTACGAGATCGACCGTCCGGGCCAGGACGTCAGCACATTGCTCGAGCAGTTCGAAGGCCGGCGCGCAGCCGATGTCGCGCATATGTTGCGGGAACTGCCCGCCAAACGACGCCTGGAGGTGGCACTCGCCCTCGACGACGAGCGGCTCGCCGATGTCGTCCAGGAACTCTCCGGTGACGACCAGCTGGACCTGCTCGGCCAGCTGGAGATGACCCGCGCGGCCGATGTCCTCGAGGCGATGGACCCCGACGATGCCGCCGATCTGCTGGGCGGCCTGCCGGAGAACGAAGCCGAATCCCTGCTGACGCTGATGGATCCGCAGGAATCCGAGCCGGTGCGCCGGCTGCTCGAACATTCCCCGGATACCGCGGGCGGGCTGATGACGCCGGAACCGGTGGTCCTGTCGCCGTCGACCACGGTGGCCGAGGCGCTGGCCCGGGTCCGCGACCCCGATCTGACACCTGCGCTGGCGTCGGTGGTGTTCGTCGTGCGTCCACCGACGGCCACCCCGACCGGCCGCTATCTGGGCTGTGTCCATCTGCAGCAGCTGTTGCGCGAACCGCCGGCGCATCTGGTGGGCGGAATCCTGGACGTCGATCTGGCGACCCTGCGGCCGGAACTGCCACTCGCTGCGGTGACCCGGTATTTCGCCACCTACAACCTGGTGTGCGGGCCGGTGGTCGACGAACAGAACCATCTGCTGGGCGCGGTGAGCGTCGACGATGTCCTCGACCATCTGCTGCCGCCCGATTGGCGTGAGGACGAACAACTGTACGAAGGTGTGCGGCCGTGACCGACAAGAACACGGCGGGCCGGGCGGTCTCCAGTGCGCGGCAGCGACTGGAGACCCCCGTCGGAACCCGGTTCCGCTTCGATTGGGATGCCGAGGCACTGGCACGCGGCAGCGAACGGGTCGCCCGGTTCCTGGGCACCGGGCGTTATCTGGCGATCCAGACGGTGATCGTGATCGTCTGGATCGTGCTGAACGTCTTCGTGATCACGCTGCGCTGGGATCCGTACCCGTTCATCCTGCTGAACCTGGCGTTCTCCACCCAGGCCGCCTATGCCGCGCCGCTGATCCTGCTGGCGCAGAACCGGCAGGACAACCGCGACCGGGTCTCCCTCGAGGAGGACCGGCTGCGGGCCGCGCAGACCAAGGCCGATACCGAGTTCCTGGCCCGGGAGCTGGCGGCGTTGCGCCTGGCGGTGGGCGAGGTCGCGACCCGTGACTATCTGCGCCGCGAACTCGACGAGATCCGCGATGCTCTGGAGCGGATCGAGTACACGACGGGAGTCGGGCCGACGCGCGGCCCGGACAAAGCAACCAAGCCGAAACGCAAGAAAACCTCCGGTCACAAGCCGGTTACGGGCCCGATTTCACCGCCTGTCGCCGATGAATGACCGGAAATCCACAATATGCTCCTGACCGGTAGGTAACCTGGATCACGTTGTCCCGAGCGCGCCGTACGGGAATGTCCGAGACGGTCGCTCACCTGTGACATAGAGGAACGGTGGAGCCGAATGCGGATACCTACCCCTGTGGCAATGTCGGCTCTGGTCATGGCAGGCCTGGTAGCGAGTGGTTCCGCCGCCCACACCACCATGTCGTCGACACCGCCGGAAGCTCCCGGAGCCAGACTCGCGGCGAATGCCGGACAGGCCGGAGACGCCACCGAAGACGCCGAAGCCCCATTGACCCAGACACTCGGAATGCTGCCGGTCGAGCCCACTACACCCCGGAAACTCCGGGCGCTGAGCCCGGTGCCGGCCGACGGAATCCCCCCCTTCGCCGGTACCGTTCCGTTACAGAGCATCGCCCTGCCGAGCGGCAGCGGCGCGTTCGGTATCCCGGAGATCGTGCTGGCCGCCTACCGCAACGCCGAACTGGCGCTACAGTCCTCGACACCCGGCTGCGGACTCACTTGGAACCTGCTCGCCGGGATCGGCCGCATCGAATCGGGTCATGCGAGCAACGGGCGCACCGACGCCGCCGGAACGACCGATCCGCCCATCTTGGGTCCGGCACTGGACGGCACCCTGCCGGGGAACGAGATCATCCGAGCCACCGACGGTGGGTACGTCCGCGCGCTGGGTCCGATGCAGTTCCTGCCCGGCACCTGGTCGCGCTACGCCGCCGACGGTAACGCCGACGGCCACACCGACCCGCACAATGTCTTCGACGCCGCCCTGGGCGCCGGTAAGTATCTCTGCTCGGGCGGGCTGAATCTGCGCGATTCACAACAGGAACTGCGTGCCGTCCTGCGCTACAACAACTCGATGGCGTATGCGGCCGAGGTGCTGAGCTGGTCGGCGGCCTACCGCACCGGCGGCCGGTCCGCACCGGTCATCCCGTCGCCGGGCCTCGTCCCACCCGGCAGCGCCCCCACCCAGCTCCCGCCGGGATCGCCGGACCTGCTGGCCGCACAGACGGATACGCCGGTTCCGCCGCCCCCGCCCGAACTGGCGGTGCAGACCCCGCGGCCCGAGCCGATGATCCGCATCCCCGGATTGCCGCCCATCCCCTGCGGTTTGCTCTGCCCGCCCGCGCCGGGGTCGCCGAAGGTCGGCCAAGCACTCCCCGCACCCGGACCCGGCGCACCGGCCGCGCCCGGCGCACCCGCGGGGCCGGGCGCCCCGGCCGAACCGGGAGCCCCCGCTCCCGCGGCACCGGATGCGCCCGCACCGGAAGCTCCTGCACCGCAGGGGGTTCCGCAGAACCAGCCGGCACCTCCCGCCCCCGAGGACAACCCGGACGTGCAGGCGGCGCCGGCGCCGGCGCCCGCACCTCCCTCCATCACCCTGCCGGGCGGGCTGGTCATCCCGCTGCCCATCGCGTTGGTTCCCGGCCCGGCGGCCCCCACACCCGCGGACGCCGTACCACCCCCACCGCCCGCCGATACCGCCCCGGCGCCGGCCGAACCCGCCCCGCCTGCCTGACAGCCCCGGCGGCCCCCGACTGAATACCACCCGGGGCACCCTTATGGGACTCACCGAATTCACCCGCGCCCCGGCCCGTCGGCCGGTCCGGACAACACGCATCGCAGCCGGGCTCCGTTGCGGCGGGCGCCGGGTCCGTATGCGGCGCCGCTGCTTTCCTTCCCCAATCGACGTCGCATTCACGCCGAAATGATGGTCACGAGGTAGTAACAAACTGGTCTCGGATGCGGTAGTCTCGACGGCGAAGGTCACGGCCGGGCAACGAGTCCGGCCGCGGCCGCAGGCTTGTGGTTGAGATGAAGGGCTTTGAGCACGTGGGGCGTCACCGTAAACAACAACCTGCCACCGTTACCCGAGGTTCGGTTATCGCACTCACCGGTTTGGTACCGGCGGGTGTGGTGGCCACCAATGCCGCCGCGGCGATGGCCACCGACCCCACCGCGGCCTCGGTCGAGATGCATCTGTCCGCCGTGGGCGCCGCCCCCGGTCAGGCCATGGCGCCCGCCTCGTTCGACGAGACGGTGATGCACGCCATGGCCAAACAGTCGCCGGAGGCGCCGGTCGAGGTGAAAACGGTTGCGCTGGACCCGAATCGCGCCCGTAACGAGCTCCCGGTCGCCACATCGGGTATTCCGGGGATCGCCCAGGACGCCTACCTCCAAGCGGAGCAGATCCTGGCCGACGAGAACCCGGGCTGCAATATGTCCTGGACGATGCTGGCCGGTATCGGCCGCGTCGAATCCACCCATATGTACAACGGCAAGGCGGACGCCGACGGTAACGCGTTGTCCCCGGTGTTCGGCCCGGCGCTGGACGGCAGCCTCGCGGGCAACAATGTCATCCACGATTCCGACGGTGGTGCGCTCGACGGCTACGGCGGCTACGACCGCGCGGTGGGCCCGATGCAGTTCCTGCCGGAAACCTGGACCCATTACGCCGCGGACGGCAACCGCGACGGGATCTCCGATCCGCAGAACTACTACGACGCGACACTGACCGCCGGTAAATACCTGTGCTCGGGCGATCTGGATATGAACGATCCCGCCCAGCAGACCAGGGCCATCCTGCGCTACAACAACTCGATGGCCTATGTCGCGAACGTCATGGCCTGGACCCAGTCGTACAAGACCGGGATCGCACCCCGGCCCGCGGAACTCCCCAAGATCTGACAGCACTACCATCGGCAATATGCCAGTGGTAACGGAAGCGGAGGTGCGGGGCGCCCTCGCAAAGGTCGACGACCCGGAGATCCGCAAACCGATCACCGAACTGGGCATGGTGAAAAGCATCGGGATCGATCCGGACAGCAATGTTCATATCGAGGTGTACCTGACCACCGCCGGATGCCCGTTGCGCACCGAGATCACCCAGCGGGTGAGTACCGCGGTGGCCGATGTGCCCGGAGTCGGTGCGGTCTCGGTCGAGCTCGATGTGATGAGCGACGAACAGCGCACCGAACTGCGCAAACAGTTGCGCGGCGATTCCGCCGAGCCGGTGATCCCGTTCGCCCAGCCCGGTTCGCTCACCCGCGTGTATGCGGTCGCGTCCGGAAAGGGCGGGGTCGGTAAGTCGAGCGTCACGGTGAACCTCGCCGCCGCGCTCGCGGATCGCGGCCTGTCGGTCGGGGTACTGGATGCCGATATCTACGGCCATTCCATCCCCCGGATGCTCGGCACCGATGCCCGGCCCACCCAGGTCGAGCGGATGATCATGCCGCCGGTCGCACACGACGTGAAGATGATCTCGATCGCGCAGTTCACCAAGGGCAACACCCCCGTGGTGTGGCGCGGCCCGATGCTGCACCGCGCGCTGCAGCAGTTCCTGGCCGATGTGTTCTGGGGCGATCTGGACGTCCTGCTGCTGGATCTGCCGCCGGGCACCGGCGATGTGGCGATCTCCATTGCCCAGCTGATCCCCAACGCGGAGATCCTGGTGGTCACGACACCGCAGATCGCCGCCGCCGAGGTCGCCGAACGCGCGGGCGCCATCGCCTTGCAGACCCGGCAGCGGATCGCCGGGGTGGTGGAGAACATGTCCTGGCTGGATCTGCCCGACGGCAGCCGGATGGAACTGTACGGCTCCGGCGGCGGGCAGGCGGTCGCCGACCGGCTCACCCGCGCTGTCGGCGCCGAGGTGCCGCTACTCGGCCAGATCCCGATCGAACAGGCCGTGCGCGAAGCCGGCGACGAGGGTACCCCGATCGTGCTGCGGGACCCGGACAGTGCGGCCTCCGTCGCCATGCGTGCGGTCGCCGACAAGCTCGCGGTCCGCCGCCGCGGTCTGGCCGGTATGTCGCTCGGCATCGATACGACTCGTCACCTCTGAACCACTCGCCCGCCGGCACCTGCCGTGAGTCACCCCGGATCCGGTGGCAACCCGGCAGGACTCCTGGGGCAAGCCGTTGCCACCGGCCCCGATAGGCCGAGCCCCGACCGGCGGGCCCGCCGACTGCGCGATGCCCGGCGCCGAGGACCGTCCACAGGCCGCGCCGGGCTGCGTACATGGGTCGGCCGGCAACGTCACAGCGGCGGCCGGCCTGTACTGACTCGGCCGGAAGGGCGGCCCGGGTCCCTTGTCGGCGGGCGCACCTAGACTCGATCCATGCTCACCCTGCTGCTGTACGTCCTGATCGTGGGTTTGGTGGCCACGGTGTTGTTCCTGCTGGCCGGTGCGCTCTTCGGCCGGTCGGAGGAGCTCGGTCCGCTTCCGGAGGGCACTACCGCAACCATTCTTCCGGTGGAGAACATCTCCGGCGCCGATGTGCGGGCCCTGCGGTTCCAGCAGGTCGTGCGCGGGTACAAGGCCGGCGAGGTCGATTGGGCACTGGCCCGGCTGGCCGCCCGGATCGATGAACTACAGGCCCAGCTCGCCGAAGCACAGTCCGCGAGCACCGGCGCGGCAACCGGCCCGGAGCGCTCGTGACCGCCGCCGAAACACTGGTTCGCTGCCCGTGGTCGGTCGATTCCCAGATCTACCGCGACTACCACGATCAGGAGTGGGGTCGCCCGCTGCACGGTGACGACGCCCTGTTCGAGCGGCTGTGCCTGGAGGCCTTCCAGTCGGGATTGTCCTGGATCACAATTCTGCGCAAACGCCCCGCGTTCCGGTCTGCGTTCGCCGGATTCGTGATCGACCGGGTCGCCGAATTCGGCGATGCCGACCGCGAGCGGCTGCTGGCCGATCCGGCGATTGTGCGCAATCGCGCCAAAATCGATGCCTGTATCGCGAATGCGAAAGTCGCCCGTGACCTCGATACCGGCCTGGACGAACTGCTCTGGTCGTTCGCTCCGCCGCCGCGGCCGCGCCCGCGCGAAATAGGCGATATTCCCGCGGTGACACCCGAATCCACCGCACTGGCAAAAGAATTGAAGCGGCGCGGTTTCCGCTTCGTCGGGCCGACCACCGCGTACGCACTGATGCAGGCCACCGGAATGGTGGACGACCATCTGTCGGAATGCTGGGTCGATACCCGGCACACCGGCCTCGGCTGACCGGTCACATTTGGACGTCGAGTATCCGCCATCTCCTGCGATAGGGAAGAATGGATCGAGTGCGGTCCGTCGCCTCAACCGACGGACCGCCCGGTTGGTGACAACCGGAGATCCGAGCAAGTGCGCAGCATACAGCGCAGATCTGGAGGGAGCAGAGGATGGCGGCCATGAAGCCCCGTACCGGGGACGGTCCCCTCGAGGCAACCAAGGAAGGTCGTGGGATCGTTATGCGGGTCCCGCTCGAGGGTGGCGGGCGTCTGGTCGTAGAACTCACGCCCGACGAAGCCGCGGCATTGGGTGACGAATTGAAGAGTGTCACCAGCTAGCGATAACGCCGAGAAATCGGCGCTGGCCGCGGTCGCCGAGGTACTGAGCTGCCCCGTATGCGGCCGCGGTCTGGTTTTCGCGGGCCGGGTGCTGCGCTGCGAACTCGGCCACAGTTTCGATATCGCCCGGCAGGGTTACGTCAGCCTGCTCGCCGGCGCCGCGACCAAACTCACCGGTGACACCGCCGAGATGCTCGAGGCACGCGCCGCTTTCCAGGGCACCGGATTCTTCGAGCCGATCGCCGCGGCGGTGGCCGAAGCAGCAATGGCCGCGCGGGCGGATACCGCACCGCCACCCGGCGCCGAGGTGATCGCGGATATCGGCGCAGGCACCGGTTACTACCTGGCACACGTACTGGAGGCAGCGCCCACCGCCCGTGGCATCGCGCTGGATATCGCCAAACCCGCCGGTCGTCGCTGCGCCCGCGCGCATTCCCGAGCCGCGGCCGTGGTGGCCGACGCCTGGCGCGGGCTTCCACTGCGGGACCACACCCTGACGGCAGCGCTCTCGGTTTTCGCACCGCGGAACCCGGCGGCCGTCGCCCGGTGCCTCGCCCCCGGAGGCCGGTACTTCGTGGTGACCCCGACCGTCCGGCATCTGGCGGAATTGATCGGCCCGATCGGGATGGTCACCGTCGATCCCGATAAGGAGCGGCGGCTCGCGGACGGGATGGCCGGCCTGTTCACCCGGGTGGACAGTCGCGCGGTCGAATATTCGATGACACTCACCCGCGCCGATATCGCTCACCTCGTGGCGATGGGTCCCTCCGCCCACCACACGGCGGCCACCGGCGAGCAGCTACCGGAACCTTTCGAGGTGACGGCATCGGTCACGGTGAGCACCTACACCGCGATACCCGCGGCAGCCGGTACCGATTCTCACCGTGACCGGTGACCGATTGTGAGAACCGGGCAATCACACTGCTACACAGGGCAATCCACTTGCGACGCGAGCCTGATCGCCGGGTAATACCGGCCTGATGTGCTTATTGCATGCGGATACCGACCTTCGGCAAGAAGACAACCACCCCCACCACCATCTTCGAACGGATCGGCGGATACGAGGCATTGGAAGCCGTCGTCGCCGATTTCTATACCCGGGTCCTCGCCGACGACGAGCTCGCGGGGTTTTTCACCGGAACGAATATGTCCCGGCTGCGCGGTAAACAGGTCGAGTTCTTCGCCGCGGCGCTCGGTGGGCCGGACCCCTACACCGGTGCGCCGATGAAACAGGTACATCAGGGCAGGGGCATCACCATGCATCATTTCAACGCGGTGGCCGGTCATCTCACCGATTCACTCACGGCGGCCGGAGTGGACGAGGAGACGGTGGGCGAGATCATCGGGGCGGTGGCACCGCTTGCCGGTGATATCACCTCCGGAGGTTCTTCCGCCTGATCCGGCCGGGTTTGCCGCGTTCCGGTGACCCGCAGAACGTCGAACGGCACCGACCACCGGCTCGGCTCAGGGTTTCGCCACCGTGCGGTAGACATTCAAGGTCTGTTCGGCGATCCGGTACCAGTCGAATTCCGCCCGCGCACGGTCGCGGCCGGCGGCCCCGAGTTCGGCGGCGCGTACCGGGTCGCCGGCGAGCTCGTTGATCGCGGCGGCCAGCGCGTGCTCGTAGGCCGTGGTCTCGCCGGCGTCGAAATGCACCAGCAGCCCGGTGCCGCCGTCGGCGACCACCTCGGGGATACCGCCCACATCGGAGGCGACCACGGCCGTGGCGCAGGCCATCGCCTCGAGATTGACGATCCCGAGGGGTTCGTAGACCGACGGACAGACGAAAACCGTGGCCGCGGCCAGCAGCTGGCGGATCTGTTCGGTGGGCAGCATCTCCCGCACCCAGAAGAGGTTGTCGCGCTGCCGGTGCAGCCCGGCCACGGCGCTCGCGACCTCGGCCTCCAGTTGCGGAGTGTCCGGGGCCCCGGCACAGAGGACCAGCTGGATCTCCGGGTCGATCTCCCGCGCCGCGGCCAGCAGATGACCGACGCCTTTCTGGCGGGTGATCCGGCCGACGAACACCGCCAGCGGACGGTCCGCACGAACTCCCAGTTCGTCCAGGATCCGGCGGCTCCCGGGCGCCGGGGGGCCGGGGTACCAGACGTCCGCGTCGATCCCGTTGCGCACCACGTGCACCCGGGCCGGATCCAGCGCCGGGTAGGCATCGAGGACATCGCGGCGCATCCAGTCGCTCACCGCGATCACCGCATCGGCATGCTCCAGCGCATTACGCTCCGACCACGATGACAACCGGTATCCACCACCGAGCTGTTCGGCCTTCCACGGCCGGCGCGGTTCCAGCGAATGCGTGGTGACCACATGCGGGATCCCGTACAACGTCGCCGCAAGATGCCCGGCCAGTCCGGCGTACCAGGTGTGCGAATGAACCAGGTCCACCGTGCCCACGGCCTCGGCCATCCGCAGCTGCGCCGACATCATCTGCAGCGCCGGATTGGCCCCCGCCAGCGCCGGATCCGAATCGTGCACCCGGGCCGCCGCCCGCGGCACACCCATACAGTGCACGGTCACCGTGCTCATCCGGCGCAGCCGGGCCACCAGTTCGGTGACGTGCACGCCCGCCCCGCCGTATACCTCGGGCGGATATTCCCGGGTCAGCACAGCCACCCGTAGTGGATCACCCGCCGGCGACCCGGGCGCGGTGTCCGCACCGCTGGAACCGAAACTCACGGATTCACGGTAGCCGCCGAGCGGCCGATATACCCCGACCACCTGGTTCGGTAGGTTTGGCATTGTGAGGAGCCAGCCGCACGTACTCGGAATCGTGCTCGCCGGTGGCGAGGGCAAGCGACTCTTTCCCCTGACTGCCGACCGCGCAAAACCGGCCGTCCCGTTCGGCGGGGCCTACCGCCTCATCGACTTCGTACTCAGCAATCTGGTCAATGCCGGTTTCCTCCGGCTGTGTGTACTCACCCAATACAAATCGCATTCCCTGGACCGTCATATTTCGCAGACCTGGCGGCTGTCCGGTTTCGCCGGTGAATACATCACCCCGGTACCCGCCCAGCAGCGGCTGGGGCCACGCTGGTACACCGGTAGCGCCGATGCGATCATGCAGTCGCTGAATCTCATCTACGACGAGGATCCCGATTACATCGTGGTGTTCGGCGCCGATCACGTGTATCGGATGGATCCGGAGCAGATGGTCACCAGCCATATCGATTCGGGTGCCGGGGTCACGGTCGCCGGTATCCGGGTGCCGCGCAGCGAGGCGAGCGCTTTCGGCTGTATAGATTCCGACGAATCCGGGCGTATCGTCGGGTTCCTGGAAAAACCGGCCCATCCGCCGGGAATCCCCGACGACCCGAATGCCACCTTCGCCTCCATGGGCAACTACGTGTTCACCACCAAGGTGCTGGTGGATTCGATCAAGGCGGATGCGGATAATTCCGATTCCGATCACGATATGGGCGGCGATATCATTCCCGGCCTGGTCGCGGCGGGGCAGGCCGCCGTCTACGATTTCGCCGATAACGATGTTCCGGGCGCCACCGACCGCGATCGCGGCTACTGGCGTGATGTGGGCACCATCGACGCCTTCTACGAGGCGCATATGGATCTGGTATCGGTGAACCCGGTTTTCAACCTCTACAACCGGCACTGGCCCATCCGCGGCGCCGCCGAGAACCTGCCGCCCGCGAAATTCGCCCGCGGCGGACTGGCCCAGGAATCCATTGTCGGGGCCGGCAGCATCCTGTCGGCGGCCACGGTCCGCAATTCGGTGCTCAGCGCGAACGTGCAGGTCGATGAAGGTGCCACGGTCGAGGGCAGTGTGCTGATGCCCGGTGTACGGATCGGACGCGGCGCGGTGGTCCGCCGCGCCATCCTGGACAAGAACGTGATGGTGTCCGAGGGCGAGATCATCGGAGTGGACCAGGAACGCGACCGCAGCAGGTTCGCCATCAGCCACGGCGGTGTGGTCACCGTCGGCAAGGGCACCTGGGTCTGATCCGGCTCCGGACCGCACAGCAGCGGCCGTGCCTCCGGTCGCGATAACCGGACACACGGCCGCAGCCTGGAAGGGTCAGCGCACGTCCCGGCCGCGCATCCCGGTCAGTCCGATGACCAGTAGCAGCGCGGCGACCGCCGTGACGAGAAGTGTGGGAGTGACGCTGTACTCCGCGCCCGGCACTTTCGGTGCGTGACTGAACGGCTCCAGATTCCGCAACCATTGCGGGGCACCGGAGATCGAACCGAGCAGGAAGACCGCGATGGCGGCGGTCAGCAACCCCCACGCCACCGGCGTCCAGCGCGGGACCAGACCGAACAGTGCGACCGTCACCGCCGCGAAGAACCAGATCGCGGGCAGCTGGACCAGGGCGGCCGCCAGCATTCCGGGCAGTGTGGCGCCGATATCCCCGGCCGCGATTCCGTAGGCCAGCCCGCCCAGCAGGCCGGCGGTCAGCATGATCACCACCGGGCCGCCGAGGGCGAACACCAGATGCGAGGCCACCCAGCGGATCCGGCCGACGGCGCCACTGAGCACCGATTCGGCATGATGGCCGTTCTCTTCGGCGAACATCCGCAGCGCCGCCGAGATCGCGTAAGCGGCGCCGGCGATCCCCAGCATGGTGAACGCGTAGCTGACGAACGAATCCTCCAGCGAATCGGTACCGCCCATCCGGGTGATCAGATCGCGCAGCGTGTCGTTGCTGCCGAAACTGTCGCCGATACCGTTGACGACGCTCCCGATCACCAGGCCGTAGAGCCCGACCCCGATCCCCCACCCGAGGAGGGCGCCGCGCTGCAAGCGGACCGCCAGGCCGAAAGGTCCGGTCAGCGCGGGGCCCGCGGCGGCCGGCCCGAGCCGTTCGGTGAGCAGGCCGGCGCCGACATCGCGACGCCGCAACAGGGCGAAGGCCACCGCGACCGTCACCGTCAGCAGTGCCAGGTGCAACAGCAGCACCCACCAGCGGTCGCCCGCATAGGGCCGGACCTGCAGCGACCAGCCCTGCGGCGATAACCATGTCAGCGGGTTGACCGGCCCCGCGCCGGCCTGCGCGTCACCCACGGCACGCAGAGTGAAGGTCACCGCGAGCGTCGCGAACGCCAGCCCGCGGGCGAGCCGGGCACCCGAACAGACCTGTGCGGTTACCGCGGCGACCGCCGCGAACACCATGCCCGACCCGGCGAGCGCGAGCCCGAAGGCCAGCGAGCCTGCGGCCGGTACCCCTGCCGCTGTGAGGCTCGACGCCCCGATGAGGCCGGCCAGCAAGGCGCCACCGAGGGCCAGTAGTAATGCGGCCGTCAGGCTCGCGTACCGGCCGACCGAGGTGGAAGCCAGCACTTCGGTGCGGCCGGATTCCTCTTCCGCCCTGGTGTGCCGGATCACCGTGAGGATGGTGGCCACGGCGATCAGGGTGTGGAACATTCCGGCTTTCCAGATCCCGACAGCACCTGTGGAGGTGTCGTAGACGGGCCCGTACATCGCCAGTTGCGCCGGGCTGGCCAGGATCGTGGCCGCGAACGAGGCGCGGTCGGCCGCGGTCGGATACACCGATTCGATACTGGCCACATAGACCGACCCCAGAGGCACCGACAGCAGCAGAATCCACAGCGGTGCGACGATCCGGTCGCGCCGCAGGTAGAGCCGTAGCAGCCGAAGAGTGCCGGTGAATTCGGTGCCCGCGGAGGTCGTGTCGAATATTCTCGGCCGGGCACCGGCCACGACCGTGGTCATTTCCGTACCTCCTGCAATTCGCCGGCTTTCCGGCCGTTCACCGAGTAGTGCCGCATGAACAGTTCCTCCAGCGTCGGCGGCCGGCTGATCAGGCTGCGTACACCGGTATCGCCGAGTACGCGGATCAGTTCGGCGAGGTTGTCGCCGTCGACCTGGCAGCGCAGGGTGTGATCGTCCAGGCTCACATCCGCCACCCCCGGGAGCGCCGCGATATCGCCGGGATCACCGGTCAGTTCCGCGGTGATGGAGGTGCGGCTCAGATGCCGCATGGAGTCCAGCGTGCCGCTTTCCACCGTGCGCCCGGACCGGATGATGGTGACCCGCTCGCACAGGGCTTCCACCTCGGACAGGATGTGGCTGGACAGCAGTACGGTGGCGCCGCGTCCGGCCGCCTCGGCGACGCATTCGCGGAACACCTGCTCCATCAGCGGGTCCAGGCCGGAGGTCGGCTCGTCCAGCAGCAGCAGCCGGGCGTGCGAGGAGAATGCGGAGACGAGCGCGACCTTCTGCCGGTTGCCCTTGGAGTACGTGCGCGCCTTCTTGCGAGGGTCGAGTTCGAACCGTTCGATCAGCTCGGCCCGCCGCGAGGTATCGAGGCCGCCGCGCATCGACGCGAGCAGATCGATGGTCTCGCCACCGCTCAGCGACGGCCACAGGGTCACATCACCCGGAACGTAGGCGATTTCGCGGTGCAGCGATACCGCGTCGGTCCAGGGGTCGCGGTCCAGCATCCGCACTTCGCCGCTGGTACGTGCCAGCAGTCCGAGCAGGATCCGGATGGTCGTGGATTTCCCGGCGCCGTTGGGGCCGAGGAAACCGTGGACTTCGCCGTCGGACGCCTGCAGGTTCAGTCCGTCGAGTGCCCGGACGGGGCCGAAGTGTTTGTGCAGATCCCGGATCTCGATTGCCGAAATCATCGAATCTCCTTGTCAGACATGGGTAGAAAGCTCGAAAGAGCTGCGCACACGCGCCGGATTGCCGGTCACTGTGCGATTCGCCGGAGCCGACCGGCGCCGGCCGAGGGGGCGGACCGCCTAGGACACGGACGCCGGGCGCCGGGCGCGCCTAGTCATGCGATACATCGGCCGCATCTCCCACCGAAGCCTCGGCCGATTCGTCCGCCGCGGCGCCCGGGTCCACCACCGGAGCACGAACTGCGTCCCCCGGCGATTCAGTGGCCGGCTCTGCCGCGGGCACTGTCCCCGCCGCACGCAATGCGTCCACCATCGAGGAGTCGGTCAGTAGACCTTCGGTGTAGATCTCGAGGGCGGGCAGCATCATCTGGTCGGCGTATTCGCGGAGTGCCCGGCGGTAGTCGATCACCCCGTCCGGCGGGGAATGCGTCTGCAGGAACAGCAGCATGCCGCCGCCGTTGGTGGTGGCCAGATAGCGCGCCATCGCCTTCATATCCCGCGGTTTGCGCAGCGCTCCGGAAGCGATACCGGCCTCCAGATACTGCTCGACGTCGGCGACCATATGCTCGAACAACGTGCCGGCCAGGTCCCCGCCGGCCTGAAAGCTGCGCATCATATAGGCGATGATCGGGGCGAATTCTTCGATCTCGGCCAGTTGCTGCAGCATGTTCCCGGCCGACGGCCGGTTCATGAAGCTCATCTTCGTTTCACGGATCACTCCCCGCACATAGTCGTCGCATTCACGACGCAATCCGTCCTTGGACCCGAAATGGTGGTTGACCAGTCCGGGCGATATTCCTGCGGCCTTTGCGATGGCCCGCACTCCGACGCCGAAGCCCTGTTCGCCGAACGTCTCGATGGCTGCATCACGGATACGTGCGCGGGTCGTCAGATCATCGCTTGAACGCATGTTCAATACACTAAACACTCGTTCAATCAGGACGCAAGAGGTGTGACCGTAGAGATTCCGTCAAGAAACAGTTCACCCACCGGCGGAAGCTCCGCCGACCCGGCACGAAAGCACCGGAAACCTCATCTACCTGCGACTACAGACAGGCGACGGACACCGCCGAGTACTCGGCACACAGCCGGTCGGTACGCCACGCTGTCAACCGCCCGAAACGCAACCGTCGACGTCGGCAGACCGCGGCGCCCGGCCCACAACCGAGTGCCGGTTCCAGCGGTCGCTCCGGTCCGGCCGATCACCGGCCGCGCGGCAACTTCGACCCGCCTCGGCGAGGCGTTTACCCCTTCGACGCGCAGAGCAACCCGTCGCCCAGCGGAATGAGCACACTGGTCAATCCCGGATCCTCGGCGATGAACCGGGTCGCCGAACGCACCGCCTGCGTGGCGGCGTCCCGATGCGCCGCATCCGGGACCCGCCCGCCGAGTAGCGCATTGTGCAGCAGCACCGCACCCCCGGGCCGCAACAACCGGACGGCCTCCGCGATGTACTGCGGATGTTCGATGGGCGCGCCGTCCACGAAGACCAGGTCGTAGGCGCCGTCGGCGAGCCGGGGCAGCACATCGAGCGCGCGGCCGTTGATCAGGCGGGTCCGAGCCAGGGGGATTTCCGCTGCACGGAACGACTCCTTGGCGGCCCGCTGATGTTCGGGCTCGGGATCGATGGTGGTGAGGGTGCCGTCCTCACGCATACCGTCGAGCAGCCATAGTCCGCTGACCCCGGCACCGGTCCCGACCTCTACCACCGCCCGCGCGTCCAGCAACTGCGCGTACATACTGAGGAGCGCGCCGACCGAGGGCGGCACCGGGGCCGCACCGAGTTCGGTTGCCCGCTCACGGGCGCTGATGAGTACCTCGTCCTCCACGACGGATTCTTCGACGTAGGCGAGATTTCGCTCCAGGTTCGATGCCACGCACTCGAGGCTATGCCAAACGCAGCAAAGCTGGTCGCAACATTCTCAGGTGTCCCTCAGGATACCCACACCCGCCCCACACGGGAACAGGGAAGAGTAGGCCCCACGCAAGACCAGCCGACCGAATGCGGCGGCCGGGAACAACGGAGTACGACCCGACTGTTGTAACCGGTGAAGGTGGCTCGTGAACCGGGCCACTCTTCCGAGCCTACGCCTCGGTCCCGATCAAGGAGGTCGTCACCATCCACATGGTCGATGCGGCGCGCGAGTCCGCAACCTTGCCCGAGCTTTCCCCGGCCGGCACCCCCGCAGCAGCTGCCGGGTACACCCTGCCCGGCGGGGACGACTTCGGCCCGGTCCCGTTTCCCGGGCCCGATCGTGAGGTTGCCGCACACCGAGACCTGGTGACAGACCACCCCGCTTCGCCGGACGCCCTGATGGAGGTGCCCGATATGTCCACTATCGACGACAGAGCCGAGGACTACGACGCCGTATCCGCGGAGGCCGGCGAACTCGACGAACTCCCCCTCACCGGCACCGCCGCCTTCGACGCCACCGGCGACCGGACGGTGATGCCCACCTGGGACGAACTGGTCCGCGAACATGCCGACCGGGTGTACCGGCTGGCCTACCGCCTTTCCGGTGACGCACAGGACGCCGAGGACCTCACCCAGGAGACGTTCATCCGGGTGTTCCGCTCCCTGTCCAGCTACCAACCCGGCACGTTCGAAGGCTGGCTGCACCGCATCACCACCAATCTCTTCCTGGATATGGTCCGCCGGCGCAGCCGCATCCGGATGGAAGCACTACCCGAGGACTACGACCGGGTGCCCGCCGAGGGCCCCGGCCCGGAGCAGGTTTTCCACGACGCGCGGCTCGATCCCGACCTGCAGTCCGCGCTGGATTCGCTGGCCCCGGAATTCCGGGCCGCGGTCGTGCTCTGCGATATCGAAGGTCTTTCCTACGAGGAGATCGGCGCTACCCTCGGGGTGAAGCTGGGTACCGTCCGCAGCCGTATCCATCGCGGCCGGCAGGCGCTGCGGGAGTATCTTGCGCATAATGGAGTGCAGGAGCGTTTCGCCGCCGAGGCGAGCCTCGCATAGAACGCTGCGGCGAGCCTCGCGTAGAACACAGGGGCGAGCCTCGGTGCTGACATCGAGGCGAGCTTCGGGTGATCCGGCGACCGTGATGCCGGATCCCGGCGGTCAGCGAGGTCGGTTGGGAAGGATGGACAGCGAATGAGTGGCGACTCCAGTACGCCCGGTCGTCGTCCCGCACAGTTCCACTCCACCGAACATCTGGCGAGCGAGGCGGTCGCCGCCTATGTCGATGGTGAACTGCGGATGAATCCGTACCTGCGTGCAGCGCAGCATCTTTCGGTATGCCCTGAATGCGCCGCCGAGGTGGAGGCGCAGCAACAGGCCCGGATCGCGCTGCGGCGGGCCACTCAGGTGTCGATCCCCACCGGCCTGCACGACAGTCTGTCGCGTATTCCGCTCGCCGAACCGGCCGCCGGGCCGAATTCTCCCGGAAATCCACGTAACGAGGCGGTATTCGGATTTACTGGTCAGTCCTTTTCCGCGACCTTCGACAGCTTCCGGTGGTCGACGTGGTGGCGCAAGTAGAGTTTGCCGCGTGAGTTCCGAATCGACGCACAATTCCCCTGCCGATACTCCTGATTCGGCGGACGAAAACGGCACGACGGCCGATAACGGCACGCTGCGCCCCCCTGGGGCGCCGGTGCTGGCACCGCGCCCGGTCTACCGACCCCATGTGGACTCACATACCGCGCATGCCTTCCGCCGCCCGGCCGGGCAATCCGGATCGTTCGCCCCGCGCACCGGCCGCAGTGCCGAGCCGGCCGCGGCCGCCCCCAAGGGCCCACCGGCGGCGGTGCTGGCAGAAGCGTTCGGCCGCCCACCCGGCTCCAGCGAGCTGCTCCAGCGCGATCCGGAGGCCGGTACCGAAAAACCGCCGATAGCAGGTCCAGCGGACCCTTGGCGCGACCCCGATGCACAGGCCCGGCTGGGCGCGCCCGCGTTCCCGGCACCGACCGCCCAGGAAATGCCGCAGGCAGACAAGCTTTCGGCCCGGCAGGTCCTGTTCGGCTCGCGGGTGGCACCGCGCGCCCTGCTGATACTGACCGCGATCGCATTGGCAATAGGCCTGGTCGGCGGCCTCGTGGGCCGGCTGACGGCGGAGACCGCTTCCACCCTCACCTCGCGCAAGGTGAGCCTCGAACAGAGCGACAGCGAGCAGCCGCACGGGCCGATCGCGCAGGTCGCGGACGCGGTCCTGCCCTCGGTGGTCTCCATCCGCACGACCGTCGGCGAAAACGGCGCCACGGGATCCGGTGTCGTCATCGACGGCAACGGCTATATCGTCACCAACAACCACGTGGTCTCGATGGCGGCACAGGATACGTCCGGACGGGCCCGGATTCAGATCACGTTCTCCGATGGCACCCGCACACCGGCCAATATCGTCGGCCGGGACCCGAAGAGCGATCTCGCGGTCCTCAAGGTAGATGTGAAAAATCTCACTGTTGCCGAGTTGGGTAAATCCGGCGACGTCCAAGTCGGTGACGCGGTCCTGGCCGTCGGTTCGCCCCTCGGCCTCAGCAAGACCGTCACTTCCGGCATCGTCAGTGCCCTGCACCGCCCGGTGAAACTGGAGGGCGAAGGCAGCGATACCAAGGCCGTGATCGACGCGGTGCAGACCGACGCCTCCATCAACCCCGGTAACTCCGGTGGCGCACTGGTGGACGCGGACGGCCGGGTCATCGGCATCAACACCGCGATCCGCAGCGAGAGCGGCGGTTCGGTGGGGCTCGGCTTCGCGATACCCGTCGACCAGATGACCGAAGTCGCGCAGACCCTCATCCGCGACGGCTCGATCCACCACCCGGTGATCGGCGTGAGCGCCCGGCAGAAAACGGTCGCCAACGAGGTCATGAGCGGCGCGGAAGTCGCTGATGTGCAGCCGGGGAGCCCGGCAGCGAATGCGGGGATCGTCGAGGGCGATGTGATCGTGCGGGTGGGCGACCGGGAGGTCACCAACCCCGACGAACTGGTCGTGGCGGTGCAGAGCAACGAGATCGGCCAGACGGTGAACGTCCAGCTCATCCGGGAAGGCCGGCAGGTGGACATTCCCGTGACGCTCGCCTCCGACTGATCCATCGCCCGCGGCGCCGGGTAACCTGATGGGGTGTTCAGCAGTATCGGGTGGGGCGAGATGCTCGTCCTACTCGTCGCCGCCCTCGTAATCCTCGGCCCGGAACGGTTACCCGGCGCCGCGCGGTGGACTGCGCGCTCATTGCGCCAGGTCCGCGATTACGCGACCGGCGCGACGTCGCAATTGCGCTCCGAACTCGGGCCGGAATTCGACGAACTGCGAAAACCGATTGCCGATCTCCAGGAATTACGTGGGATGTCTCCGCGGTCGGTGGTGACCAAACATCTTCTGAACGGCGACGATTCCCTTTTCAAAGATCTGGACGGTTCCCTGCCGGACAGCAAGAATGTTCTCGGTGCCGCGAGCGGCATGCCAGATTACCCGCGGACGCAACAGGATAAACCACTCGCGCACAATGAGCGTCCGCCGATCGACACCGACGCCACCTGATCGTCAACTGCTCTAGACGCCGTTCAGGGGCCTGATGTCTACACTTCGCACATGTCGGCCGATGACGTGGCGCGAATATTCGCGATCGAGGACAAAGTCGAGCGACTCAAGGCCGCAACGGAGGGTGTCGCAGCGGCTCAGCAAACCATCAACGAGCTCACTCGAATTCGACGTGCGGTAATCCGGGAGTTGCACGCCGAAGGGTGGACTTTCGCCAGAATAGGTGCCGCCGCGGGTCTTTCCCGCGCCCGGATCCATCAGGTGAGTACCCAGGGCCCGGCGCCGGAGGGATTGTTCTTCGGCCACGGCCCGCTCACACTACTGGTCCCGGATACACGTGCGGGCAGGTTGATGGGCGCACCGGACCCGGCAGCCGCACCGCGGCTCGCCGAACAGCTCAAAGAGCTGGGTTTCGGGGTGACCATCGAACCGTTCGCGCCCGGACGCCCGGTGGACCTCCTGCGCGACGGTCTCATCGTGCTCAGCGGCCCGGAACTCTCGCCCAGCCTGCGCCAGCTCATTGCCGGCGATCCGCGGCTACGGCGGGCGGTGGCCCGACCCGGGGACGGACGGCGCGGTATCGAAGATCGAGCTGCCCGCCGTATCTACCGGCCGGCCAGCCCGGACCCGCACGATATCGCCTACCTGGCCCGCCTGCCGCGGCCCGACGGCCGGGGCACGGTCCTGGTGATCGACGGCCTGCACCCGCCCGGGTCGCTCGGCGCGGTCCGGCTGCTGGCCACCCGGCTGGCAACCCTGCACGAACGGGCGGCCAATCGCCGGTTCTCGGTGCTGATCGGGGTCCGTTACGAACGCGGGACCGGGGAGCCGGTGGACGCGGATCTGCTGACACCGGTCTACCTGCACGACCCGGTCGATTCGCGGCTGCGGCCGGTGCGCCAGCGCCGCTGAACCGGGTATCGGCGGATACCCGCCCACCGCGGTATTCCGGCGCCGTCGAACACCGCGCCCCGCGGCTTTCGCCGGGCGCGGTGAATTCACGCCCGGACGATAATTCCCGACACGCCCGGAATCGTCGATAGCGACAACGAATATTGGCTTGTCAAAGCTATTGCTACGCTGGCGCTGACGCTGGGGTCATACGGCTCACCGCCCGCATTCTGCCGAATTCGGTGCAATGTCCGGCAACGGTGGAACAGCCGCGCATCGAAAGGTGCGCATTGTCCCCCGGTGTTATCCGGCTCCGGCAAGGTAATTCGTGGAGGCGCA
>NZ_BAFV01000055.1 GCF_000308515.1 Nocardia carnea NBRC 14403
AACCGGCCGGCGCTTCGTGAAGCTGCATGTTCTCCATAGTAGGCGCGACGAACCGGCCGGTCCGCCACGGCGGGGCGGCTTCGCGCTCGGTGAACATCCGGCCGGACCGGTGACGGTCGCCGCGCGGCCGGACGATGCTCCCGGGCCGGGCCGGTGACCGCTCATTTCGCGGACGTACCTGCTCCGTCGGCGGCCACCCACGATTCCACGATGGTGCGGGCGATGGATACCGAGCCCGGCAGCAGCAGCTTCGGCTCCCCCTCCGGAGCGGGGTCGATTCCCGCGCCCGGCCGGGCGGGCCAGCCGCCGGCCGCCAGTGCCGCGTGCACCTCGTCGCGGGTGAACCAGCGTGCCTCGGCGATCTCACCGTCGGTGAACACCAGCGGCTGCTCCGGATCGGCGAGCGCGCAGAAGCCGAGCATCAGCGACCGCGGGAACGGCCACGGTTGGCTGCCGAGATAGCGGATATCGCGGACCGCGAGCCCGACCTCCTCGAGCATCTCCCGTTCGACACAGCGTTCGAGCGATTCGCCGGCCTCGACGAACCCCGCCAGCAGGGAGAACATCGTCGCCGGCCAGCTGTGCTGGCGGGCCAGCAGGACCCGGTCGCCCCCGTCGTGGATCAGGCAGATCACTGCCGGGTCGGTGCGCGGGAAATCCTCCCGGCCGTCCTCGGTCACCCGCGACCACCCGGCCTTGGCGGGGATCATCGGGCTTCCGTCGGCGCCGTGGAACGCCGCCCCGGCATGCCAGTTGATCAACGCGAGTGCGGCGGACAGCACTCCGGCGGTGAAATCGTCGATCCGGCTGTCGGCGAGCTGACGCAGGTCCCGTAGTTCGCCGGTGAGTTCGCGATCACGGACAGCCCACAGGTGCACGCCCTCGTGGACACCGAGAAACACCGCATCCGGGCTCGGCTCGGCCGATAGTTCGGTAGCGGCTTCCCAGACCAGAGCTCCGGATTCGTAGCGCACGGCACCGCGCCGGCCGATCCGTAACAGCCGGGCGGTGGCCCAGCCTTCCTTCAACACATGCGCGTCGCCGCGCAGGTGGTCGGCGCGGTCGAGCGCCGAACGGGACAACAAAGGGATCTGGTTGAGCTCGAATACCGCCACGTCCCGAGACTATCGCGGCGCGAACCGCGGAGTCTGCGGGTCAGCGAGCGCGACGGATATAGAGCAGTTTGTCCCCGGCTTCCAGGGCGTCGACAGCCGGTTCGCCGACCCGGACCAGATCGCCGTCGCGCACCACACCGAGCACGATATCGCTGAGATGGCGCGGCGATCCGCCGACCTCACCCGGTTCGACCTCACGTTCGGCGACCGCGAAACCGTGTTCGGGGGTGAGCAGATCCTCCATCATCTCCACGACACTGGGTGTGGTGGTCGCGATACCGAGCAGCCGGCCGGTGGTCTCCGAGGACACCACCACCGAATCGGCGCCGGATTGGCGCAGCAGGTGGGTGTTCTCCGATTCCCGGATCGAGGCGACGATCTTCGCCTTCTTGGTGATCTCCCGGGCGCTCAGGGTGACCAGCACCGCGGTGTCGTCGCGGTTTGCGGCCACGATGACCGAAGCCGCGTTCTGTACGCCCGCCAATCGCAGGACATCGGATTGCGTGGCCGTCCCGTGCACGGTGACCAGGCCCGCGGTGGCGGCGGCTTCGAGAGCCACGGCGTCGGTGTCGACGACAACGATTTCGGAGGGCTGCACCCCGTCCCCGATCATGGCGTCGATAGCGGTGCGGCCTTTGGTGCCGTACCCGACGACGACGGTGTGATTACGCACGGTGCGCCTCCAACGCTGGATCTTCAAGGCCTGGCGGGAACGTTCGGTGAGCACGGCCAGGGTGGTGCCGACCAGGACGATGAGGAACAGCACCCGCAGCGGTGTGATGACGAAGATATTCACCAACCGCGCTGAATCGGTGACCGGTGCGATATCGCCGTATCCGGTGGTGGACAGCGATACGGTCGCGTAATAGAACGCGTCGAGCAGGTCCACCGAACCGTCGGAATTGTCGTTGTAACCGTCGCGGCCGAGGTAGACGACGATCGCAGCGGTGCACAGCAAACCGATCGCGAACAGCACCCGGCGGGTCAGCGAAATCCACGGACTGCTCTGTGCCTCCGGAATACGCAGCAACCCGACCAGTGCGAAATCCGGACGCTCGCCGCCGAGCCGCCCGCGCCCACCCAACTGGGCGAACCGGGCACTGACCGGGGCTACCATCCGCTACCCCGGGAATTCGACACCCTCAGTCCCTCCGACACAGCTCGGGAGCCTACCCGCTCACAGACCGTGAGGCCCGCTGCGCGCCCCGGCGGTCCACGGGCCGCCTTTTCCCGTATCAACGGATTACGGTGGAGCTCATGGCAGACGACACACCTCCGGGCACCACCCCCGAGCCGGGCCGCACCCCCGCGCTGCGGCTGGCCGCAATCCTCCTGGGGGCCGGGGTCATGCATTTCGTGGCTCCCAAACCGTTCGATTCCATTGTGCCGAAACAGTTGCCGGGGAAAGCGCGCTCATATACGTATTGGTCCGGAGTGGCCGAAATCGGTGTCGGGACCGCATTGTTGATCCCGCGGACCCGGCGGCTCGGCGGGCGGCTCGCCGCTCTGCTGTTCATCGCGGTGTTCCCCGCCAATATCCAGTTCACCGCGGATTCGGTGGGCAACCCGAAGGCACCGTTCGCGCTCAAGGCGATCTCGATGCTGCGCCTGCCCCTGCAGGTGCCGTTGATCACGCAGGCATTGGCGGTGGGTCGGCGGACACCGCGCCGCTGAATACATACCGGCGTTACTGCCGGGATTTCTCGTCCGGAAGGCCGGCGCGTTCCGCCCCCGGTGTGTTCGTGAGCAGTTCGGTGAGTTCCTCGGGCCCGGGCAACCGGTCCGGGGAGACGGTCCGGCCGGTGTGCACATAGTGGAAGGCGGCGCCGACGCGTTTCAGCACCTGCTCTTCGGCCTCGCCGGACCGCGCCGCCAACAGGCGCGCCCAGGCCAGGCGGTAGACGGCCAGCTGCATAGCGACCGCTGGTTCGTCGGCGGGACCGGGTTCGGCGCCGGTTTTCCAGTCGACGACGGTCCAGCCGTCTCCCGGTTCGGCGAAAACGGCGTCCATCCGGCCGCGGATCACGATCCCGGCGATGGTGGTTTCGAACGGCACCTCGATCTCCACCGGTCGGCGTGCCGACCAGCGCGAGGACAAGAACGCCTCCTGCATCCGGGCCAGTTCCACATCGGCCGCTGCGCCGGCGTCCGCGGAGCCGGGCAGATCGTCGAGGCCGGGTAGCTGGTCGGTAGCGAACCAGCGCTGGACCCAGGCGTGGAAGGCGGTGCCGCGGCGGGCCAGTGGATTCGGCGGGTACGGCAGCGGGCGGCGCAGCCGGGCGGCGAGTTTGCCCGGGTCGGCGCGCATTTCGACCAGCGCGGTGGCGGGGAGCTGGCTGGGCAGTTCCACATCGGTGACCGTGGCCGCCGTCGACCGGAATTCGGCGAGCAGCGCATCCACATCGGCCGCCCAGCCGTCCGGATCGTCGTCCGGTTCCGGTTCGGGTGCTCCGGCCGCCAGGTCGGCCAGCGCGGCGTCGACGAGAGCGGCTCCCTCCTCGATATCGGTGCGCCGGGCGCCCAGCGGGTCGTCGGGCCAGGGCGCGGTATCCGGGGTCGCGGCCAGCGGGTTCGTTTCGCCCTCTTCCGGTTCCGGCGCCCAATACGCGATCTCCATCCCGCTGTCCGGCAACTCGGCGGCTGCCTTCACCTCGAGCAGGAACTCCGAGGGACCTTTCGGCTTGTCGCCGGATTCGGGCCAGTGGTGGGCGGAGACCAGCAGTACACGTTCGGTTCTGGTCAGCGCGACATAGAAGAGACGGCGGTCCTCGTCCAGCCGGCGGCGCTGTAGCGCCTTCTTGTGTGCGGTCAGGCAACGCTGCAGGTCGGCACGGTCGGCGCAGTCGGCGAGATCCAGCACCGGCACCCCGTCCGGCGAATCGGCAGTGGCGCGGTCACCACGCAGCGAGGTGGGCAGCTCGGCCAGCGCGCCCAGCCAGGTGTTCACCCCGCGGGTGGACGGGAACACCTCCCTGCACACATGGGGTACCGCGACCACCTCCCATTCCAGGCCTTTGGCCGCGTGCACGGTGAGCACCTGGACGCGGTCCGGGGCGACCTCCACCTCCCCGGGTTCCAGGCCGTTCTCCACCGATTCCGCGGCCGCGAGGAACGCCAGCAACCCACCGAGGCTCGCCCCGGTATCCGCGGCGTAACCAGCGACGACTTCGGCGAAGGCATCCAGATGTTCACGTCCCGCACCGGAACCGGTCAGGGCACGCCGCGCCTGCGCCTCCACACCGACCCCGATGGTGCGCTCCACATCGGCGACCAGTTCGGTCAGCGGCTGCCCGGCTCGTTCCCGCAGCGTCGCCAGTTCCGCGCCCAGCGTGGTGATCCGCCGATATCCGGCGGCCGAATAGCGTTGTGGCGGACCGGGGTCGGCGATCGCATCGGCCAGGCCGGCACGTTCGGCAGGTTCCGGCGCCACCTCGCGCAGCGCCGCGGCCAGTGTGCTCGCATCGGTGATTTCGCCGCCGGGGTCGTGGCCGATCGACAGTTCCCGCGCCCGCCGGGCCAGTGCGGCCAGATCGGCCACGCCGAGTCGCCAGCGGGCGCCGGTGAGGATCCGCACCGCCGCACTGCCGGCCGCCGGGTCGGCGATGAGGCGCAGGGTCGCAACGATATCGGCGACCTCCGGCGTCGCCAGCAACCCGCCGAGACCGACGATCTCCACCGGCAGCCCCTGCGCACGTAACTGTTCGGCGAGCTCGGCGGCATCGGCGTTCCGGCGGATCAGCACCGCCGAGGTGGGCGGTGGCCGCTGCGCATCGCGGGCGCGCGCCCATTCGGCGGCGATCCGCTCGGCGATCCAGCGGCGCTCGCCGGTCACAGTGGCGCACAACGCGAGAGCGAGATCGCCGGGTACGGCCTCGGGTTTGGCCCGCAGCGGATCCACCGTGACCCCGCCGCTCGCACGGGCCGCCGCACGCAGCGGCTCGACGACCATATTCGCCAGGTTCAGCGCCTCCGGCGGGTTACGCCAGCTGGTGAGCAGCGGCAGGACCGGCGCGGGATCGCCCGGTCCGCGCGGGAAATCGGTGGTGAACCTGGGCAGGTTGGCCGCCGACGCACCACGCCACCCGTAGATCGACTGCATGGGATCGCCGACCGCGGTCACCGCCGGCGCCTGCGGTTCGCTGCGCCGGGGGCCACTGCGTTCGGCCGCGTACCCGGCGCCGAACAGGGCCGAGAGCAGGATGCGCTGCGCGTGACCGGTGTCCTGGTATTCGTCGAGCAGGACCAGCCGGAACCGCCCCCGTTCGGCATCGGCGACCTCGCGATGTTCGGCCGCGAGCCGCGCAGCCAGCGACATCTGGGCCCCGAAGTCGAGTGCGCCGCGCTGATGGAGGGTTTCGCGTAGTTGCCGGACCAGCGGCAACAGCGCGACTCGTTCCCGCTGCGCCCGCAGAATCGCCAGCAGCTCCTTGTTCGGTCCACCCCGCTGGCGGGGTCCGGGCGGCAGAGTGTGGACCAGTTTCTCCAGCTCGGTATGCGCTTCGGACAGCTGTTCGGGTTCGACGAGATGTTCGGCGAGCTGACCGGACAGGGCGAGAACTGCCTCGGTGACGGTCAACGGTGCGCGATCGGTCTCCAGATCGCCGTCCCAGCCGCGTACCACCTGATGCGCGACCTGCCACAGCTGGGTTTCGGTGAGCAGCGCCGCCGACGGTTCCACCGGTAGCAGCAACCCGTGTTCGCGAAGCAACCGGCCGGCATAGGAGTGATACGTGCTGATCTCCGGTTCCGCGGCGGTCAAGGTGGTGCGCAACTCGCCGGTGGGGTCCAGATCACGGAGCAGGCGCGAGCCGGCCAGCCGCGCCAGCCGGGTCCGGATCCGGGCGGTGAGCTGCTGGGCGGCCTTCCGGGTGAAGGTCAGGCCCAGCACTTCCTCCGGGGTGACGAGACGATTCGCCACCATCCAGACGACCCGCGCCGCCATGGTCTCGGTTTTCCCCGCCCCCGCACCCGCCACCACCAGCGCCGGACCCGGTGGTGCGGCGATCACCGCGGCCTGTTCCGCGGTCGGCGGAGGTAGGCCGAGCGTGTCGGCCAGCTGCCCCGGTGTGACCCGGGCGCTCACTCGTCGGTCACCTGACGTCCGGCGTCCTGAACCGGGCAGCTGTTCTTCACGGCGCAGTGGCGGCAGCCGTCGTTGCGGATCGCCAGGAAGCCGGGGCCGGCGGTGGTCGCGGCGGCCGTGTGGATCGTGTCCCGCCAGGTCTCGAGAGCTTCGGCGTCGAACGCTGGCTGGACACGTTCCTTCGCGACCCCGCTGGAAGCCGGAAGTCCGACATACACCAGCCGCGCGCCGCCGGGTTCGGGGTCGGCCGTGGTGTCGTCGAGCGCACCCGCGGCCGCCGCGACCTGGTAGGTCGCCAGCTGGGCGTGCTGAGCGGCATCGGCCTCGCTGACCGGGTTCTTCCCCGTTTTCACATCCACGATCACGAACCGGCCCCGGTCGTCACGTTCGAGACGGTCGATCCGGCCGCGGATCCGGACCGCGGGCGTCTCCTCGCCGCGACCGGGCAGTTCGCAATCGACCGGCACCTCGACACCGGCCTGCGTCAGTTCGGCGCGGGTACTGCGTACCCAGGCCACGAACGCGTCCAGCATGGCCTCGGTGCGGCGCAGTTCCTGCCGGGAGTGCCAGCTGGCTTCGGGATCGATACTCGCCCAGCTCCGGGCGAGTTCGGCACGCACCCGGTCGAGCGGGACCCGGCCCGCGAGCGCCTGCACCAGGGTGTGCACCAAGGTTCCCTTCACGGCGTGCGGGTTCTCCCCGTCCGAACCGCCGTGCCGTTCCAGCGCCCAGCGCAGCGGGCAGGTGCGCAGCAGCTCGACCGTCGACGGGGACAGCGCGACCGGCCCGTCGTCGTCCCACAGGGTCTCGGTGGAGCTGAGACCGGGGACGCCGTACCAGTCGCCGGGCGCGGTACCGGGTATCCCGGCCAGTGCCAGCCGGGCCAGCTGCGCGGCTGCGCGGTGACGGCGTTCGGCACCGGCGTCCGGATCGCAGACGATCGCCCGCAGTTCGGCTACCAGCGCATGCAGCGCCAGCACCCGGCCCGGCTCCGCGATCGGGAGAGCGCCCGGCTCCCCGTCGGATTCGCCACCCACCAGTTCGGCCAGGAACCGGGACGGCACCAGATCGCGTTCACCGGTCACCGATTCCACCGCCGTCACCAGCAGTGAACGCCGGGCCCGGCTGCAGGCGAGGAACAGCAGCCGGCGTTCCTCGGCCAGAATCGGCGCGGACCGGCTCACCCGCTCGGTGATACCGGCGACCTGATCCACCAAATCCTCGGTGTGCAACAAGGTGCCGCGGGGACGCGGATCCGGCCAGATCCCCTCCTGGACCCCGGCGACCGCGACGACCTCCCACTCCCGCCCGGCCGCGGCATGTGCACTCAGCAGATCGACGGCCTCGTCCTGCCGCGACCGCGCCGCGCGATCCTGCGCGATCTGCTGCTGGGTCAGGTATTCCACGAAACCCTCGATGGTCGCGCCCGGTAACCGGTCGGTGTAGGCGGCGGCCGCATCGAACAGCGCGACCGCCGCGTCGAGGTCGCGATCGGCCTGCATCCCCGCCGCCCCACCGCGCTCCGACTGCGCCAGCCAGCGCTTCTCCAGCCGCGACCCGGTCCACAGCGCCCACAGCACATCCTCGAGGCTGCCGCCGTCGCGTCGGATCCGGCGGGCGCGGTCGAGCGCGCGCAACGCCCGGTTCAGCGGTGCGAGCTCGACCTCGGTGAGACCCGCGAGAATCCGCTCGTCCCCCGAACCGAGGAGCAGGTCGCGCAGGATATCCACCGAAGGGCGATCGGCAATGGGCCCGGGACCGTCGGCGGTACCGGTATCGCCGACGGCCGTTCTGCCGCCGTCGCCGTCTCCCGGTGCGGCACGACGACCCGCCACCCCGGTGCTGTTCCCGGCCGACACACGTTCGGCGTCCTGGAGACCGACCTCGCTACCGGCCCCATCCGCCGGCCGCGTTTCTTGCGCAGGCAGTGCACCGGTTTCCTCGTTCACGAACTGCCCCGCCGGGTCCGGGACTGCGCCGGGCGACCGATGCGCTTGTACGGTCTCGTGCCGACCGGCAACCGAGCCGGCGCTCCGTATGGAGTCTCGATGGCCCACAGCACGCTGCGCAGCCGGATGAAAGCCGGTCGGCCGCCGATGATCCGGGCCGAGGTGACCGGCGAGGTCGTCCCCGGGCGCGCCGACATGGTTCGAGCCGGACCCTCCGGGCCGGGCCGGGACCCCGGTCTTGTCCACCGGAGCCCGCGGCATGTCGTCGGCAGTCGACGGGGAGCCGGCGGTGTTGTCGCTGCCGCCCGGGCCCGCCGATGTCGATCCGAATCCATCGCCGCCCGAGTGCTCCTGAGGCGAGCTGAACCCGTCGTCTGTTTCGGCGGAAGCCGGCTGCGGCCCGATCTCGTCGTGTTCCCGGCCCGCCGCCAACTGGTGGCCGGCCGCCGTGGGTGCCGTACCTTCGTCGGGAGCATCCGGTGAGGGGGCGAACTCGTCGTCTTCGTCCGGGCGCTCCGGCGGGAGCCCGTCCCACGGGTCGTCGTAGGACCGGTCCCCATCGAGACCGAACCAGTCCGCGTCCTCGGCGTAGCGGACCGTGTCGTCGGCGAGACGGTCCGCGTCACGGAAGAATTCGGGGCGCGGGAAGTCGTCGGGGCGTTGTGCCTGTGTTGATTCCGGGTCGGGGATCGGCGGCTCGTATTCCGGTTCGGTCGGCGCGTATTCGGGATCGGGTAGCGCGTATTCGGGCTCGGACAGGTCGGTTCCCGGTTCGTGCAGCGCACCTCCGGGCTCATGCGGTTCGGCCGCAGCATCTCCGGACTCGCGCGGTTCGCCCGCAGCGTCCCCGGACTCGCGCGGTTCGCCCGCAGCGTCCCCGGACTCGCCCGGTCCGACCGCAGCGTCCCCGGACTCGCCCGGTCCGACCGCAGCGTCCCCGGACTCGCCCGGTCCGACCGCAGCGTCCCCTTTTGTCGGCGCCGATCGGGTGAGTTCGAGGGTGGTGCGCCGGATTCCGCGGCGCAGGCGGCGCATGGCAATCTGATCGGCGCCGCCGAGCGGGCCGCTCAGCAGGTCGAGTGCGTCGTCCGGGCCGAACAGAGATTCCGTGGATCCCGTACCCCGGCGGGCGGCTTCCCCGGCGAGCACGGCGCGCAGCGAAAGCAGCATCCAGGCGGCCCCGCGGCGGCGGGCCAGCGGGGTATCGATCGCCGGCTGCCGGACCGGGACCCCGGCCGCCAGCAGCGCCCGGCGCAAGGGTGGTAGCAGCAGCGGGACCGATCGCACGATCACCGCCATCTCCGACCACGGGACCCCGTCGGTGAGGTGGGCGCGGCGCAATTGGTCCGCGATGAGCGAGGCTTCTTTGGCCGGGCTGCCCAGCACCCGGACCCTGACCTGCGCGGCGGGTGCGGTATCCCCCGCTTCCGGTTCGCCGCGTTCCGCGGGACCCAGGTCGGCGAAAGTCGTGCGATGTGCGGCGCTGCCCGGTAGGCGCGACGCGATACGCGCGGTCGCGGTGTGGATGGCCGGGCCCGAACGGTGGTTGGTGTGCAGGACGATCCGCCGCGCCGCCGGAACCTCGAGGTCGGTCAGGGACCGGGCGTCGGCACCGCGGAAGGTGAAGACGGCCTGGTCGGGGTCACCGGCGATCACGGTGGTTCCGGCGCCTTCGGCGAGGATCCGCACCAGCAGCGCGGCCTGCGGGTCCAGGTGCTGCGCGTCGTCGACCAACAGGCAGCGCAGCCGGGCGCGTTCGGCGGCGAGCAGGTCGGCATCGCCGGCCAGCGCATCGAGCGCAGCGCCCACCAACTCCGCCGCGTTCAATGCCGGCGCCGAGGCCTCCGGCGCGGCCACCCCGACCGACCAGCGCAACAGCATCGCCTGTTCGTAGCGCAGCGCGAACCGGCCGGCCGCCACCCAATCCGGCCGGTCCTGCTGCCGGCCCAGCTCCATCAGGTCCTCCGGGCCGAGCCCGCGTTCGGTGGCGCGCAGCATGAGGTCGCGGAGTTCGTCGGCGAAACCGTCCAGGCTCAGGGCGGGTTGTAGTCGCCGCGGCCACAGGTCACGGGCGCCGGCGGCGATATCGGTGAGGTCGCCGCGCAGCATTTCACGCAGGACGGCGTCCTGTTCGGCGCCGGTGAGCAGCCGCGGCGGCGGGTTTCCGTGCCGCGCGGCCTGGCGGCGCAGGATCCCGAAAGCGTAGGAGTGGATCGTGCGGGCCAGCGGTTCGCGGGTTGCTCCGGAGATCGGCAGTCCGGAAGCTGTACCCGGTAGGGATAGATCGCCCGCCTTGCCGGCCAGGTGATCGGCCTCGGCAGCGGACGCGCCGGTGGCGAGCGGGTGATCGGTTCCGGCGGCGGTGGGCGAATGACCGGCCCCAGCGGGTGTGGACGGGCCACCGGGCCCGGCGACGGTGGCCGAATCGCCGGCCGCCGTCGAGGTGGGGGTCTGATCGGTCCCGGCGGCGGTCGGCGAGCTGCCGTCCGGGAAGAGCCCGTCGTCGGGTGCCGGTTCGGCGAGCGGGAACAGCGCGAGGTCGGCGACGCCGTATCCGTCCGTACCGTTGTCGAACACGGGGGCGCAGGTATCCCAGTGCGCCAACCGCTCCGTGAGCGCATCCCGGGCGGCAGCCGCGGCCTGTTTCGAGTGGGTGAGCAGCAGCACCGACTCCGGATCGGCACCGCCGGCGATCCGCGCGGCCGCCACATCCACCAGCAGCGCCGATTTCCCTGTTCCTGGCCCGCCGAGCACACGCCACAAACGGCCGGAACCGGATTGCGCAAGGGTTGCCGGGGCGGGGGCGAAGAGCGCGCGAATACCGGCGCCCCAGGTCCGAGCCCGGGGAGCCGATGTCCTCCGGCGCACCAGCCGCACCGGCCTATCCGAACGCACCACAACCGCTATTGCAACAGACGGGGCCGACACCGCCGATACCCCGTCGCACCCGCGGGCGCTGCGGGTCGGCCGTACGGCGATAAGAATGTCATCGTGTCCACACTGCATGTTCACCGATTCGGCCCGGTCACCGGCCCGCCGCTGCTGGCCCTGCACGGTCTCACCGGCCACGGCAGGCGCTGGGCCGACCTGGCCACCCGGTTGCTACCCGATATCCGAGTCATCGCACCCGACCTGCGTGGACACGGGCATTCCACCGCGCTGCCGCCCTGGGATCTCGAGACGATCGTGGCGGATCTGGTGGCGTTGCTCACCGCGGAATCCGAGGAACCGGTGCTGGTCGTTGCGCATTCCTTCGGGGGCGCGTGCGCGCTGCGGCTTGCCGAACTACGGCCCGATCTGGTCCGTGGTCTGGTGCTGCTCGATCCGGCGGTCGCGCTCGATCCCGCCTGGCTGCACGAGATCGCCCTGGCCACCCTCGACTCGCCCGATTACACCGACGCCGAGGAAGCCCGGATGGACAAACTCGCCACCGGCTGGGACGCGGCCGACCCGGCACTACTGCAGGCCGAACTCGACGACCATCTCGTCCCGGCACGCGACGGACGGGTCGGGTGGCGGGTGAGCCTGCCGGCGCTGATCGCGTACTGGAGTCAGCTGGCCCGCGAACCGGCGCTACCGCCACCCGATATGCCGACAGTCCTGGTACGCGCCACAAAAGTGGACCCGCCTTTCCTCGCCGAGCCGGTGCAGGCGGTGCTCACCGAGCGGCTGGGCGCGAACCTCACGATCGAGGAGTGGGACTGCGAACATATGGTCGCGCAGATCCTGCCCGAGCGGACCGCGGCGTTGATCCGCGCGGCTCTGTAGTTCCGCGATGGTCACCAGTGACGCACAAGTCGAACACGTCCGGGAATTGGTCGCCTCGATACCGCCGGGCCGGGTCGCCACCTACGGCGATATCGCCGCCGCGGTGGGTTTGTCGACGCCGCGCACGGTGGGCTGGATCATGCGCACCGACTCCGGCGACCTGCCCTGGCACCGGGTTCTCGGCGCCTCCGGGAAACCCGCCGCTCATCTGGCCGAACGGCAGCTGCGACTGCTCGCGGCCGAGGGCGTACCCGTCTCCGACGGCCGGGTCGACCTCCGGACCGCGCGGCACCGGTTCGGCTGAGCCGGTGAAGTGGTCACCGAGCCGGGATATCGTCCCAGACGGCGCATAGCATGAGCGGTATGCCGAATTCCGCGCCCGCCCCGGACGTGATCGTGCTTGCCGGGGGCCGGGCCAGTCGTATGGGTGGCGTCGACAAACCGGGGCTCGTGGTGGGCGGGCGGTCGATGCTGGAAACCGCGCTGGCCGCCGCGGGACCGGGTCGCACGGTGGTCGTCGGCCCACCGCGACCGGAACTCGCCGCATCGATCCTGCAAACCCGCGAACCCGAACCCGGTTCCGGCCCGGTGGCGGCCATCGCGGCCGGTGTGGCCGCGCTCGGTACCGAGGTCACCGCCCATGTGGTCGTCCTCGCCGCGGATATGCCGTTCCTGACCCCCGCAGTGATCGGCGAATTACTGCAGCAGTCTGCGGATTTCGACGCTGTGTTCGCGGCCGACGGCAACGGCCGGCCGCAATACCTGATCGGCGTGTGGCGGTACGAGGCCCTGGCCGCCCGCCTGCGCGAACTCGACACCGTGGTCAATCAGCCGATGAAGGCACTCGTACCCCGACACACGAAAATGGTGACGCTGGCCGGGGTCGACGATTGCGATACACCGGGCGAGATCGATGCCGCCCGCGCAGCGCTCGGTACGAACCGGGTCCCGGCGTGGCACGCCGGCCACGGCGGGCCCCACAGCGCCGCCGACGGTACGGCAGACGGTTCCGGCGACCACGCGACATCCCGGACGGGCACCGCCGAGACACCCGACGACGATCGCGGCGGGGCCGGGCACAGCGGTAGCTCCGGAACAGTCGGCATTCCTCCAGCGCCCGCTGCCGGTGACGCCGGGCCGGCCACTCCCGGTGCCCCAGCGGCGAGAGGTATCGGTACACCGATTCCCACAACGACCGCACAGCCGGTCCCCGGAACCCAGCACCCCGCTGCTGGTGTCCGGGGACCCGCTGGCGGCTCGCCGCTGCCGCTGGACCAGGCCCGCGAAGCCCTGTGCGAGAGCCTGTCCCGGCTTCCCGAACACCGCTACGAGTTGTCCGCTGCCCGAGGCGCAGCGCTGGCCGCTCCGCTCGGCGCGCTCGGCGCCCTGCCGCGGTTCGATGTTTCGGCGATGGACGGCTACGCGGTCCGTGGTGACGGCCCGTGGGAGCTGCGCGCCGATATCGGTTTCGCCGGTGGGCAACGGCCGGACGGTTTACACCCCGGTGAAGCAGTCCGGATCGCCACCGGCGCCCAAGTTCCCGAGGGCACCACCCGTGTCCTGCGCGACGAGTTCGCCCGGTACGACGGCCGGCTGCACCGGCTTCCCGATACTCCGGAGCGTTCCGATATCCGCCGGCGCGGCGAGGACCGCACGCCCGGTGATGTCATCGCACCGGCCGGTTCCGTCGTCACCGCCGCGCTGGTTTCCGCGGCCGCCGCGGTCGAGGTCACCACCGCAACCGTCCGCGGACCGGTCCGCGCCCGCGTCGTCATGACCGGCGACGAAATCCGCAGTACCGGCCCGCTACAAGCCGGTCAGACCCGGGATTCCATCGGGCCGATCCTGCCCGCACTACTCGCCGCGCAGGGAGTACACACCCTCGACCAGGTACATCTTCGCGACACCTCCCACGGTTTCGATCAAGTTTTGGCGACTGCCACCGATTGCGATCTCCTCGTCGTAGTCGGCGCGACCGGCGGTGGCGCCGCCGACCAACTCCGCGGCGCCCTCGACCGCGCCCGAGCCCGAATCCTGGTCCCCCGCCTCGCGCTACGCCCCGGCGGTTCCACCGTGGCAGCCGAACTCCCCTCGATCACAACAGTTCTCGGACTTCCCGGCAACCCGTTCGCCGCAGTCGCCACCCTGCTCACCCTGACCCCCGCTATCGTCGCGGGCCGCACCGGCGCCCACCCACCCCGGCCGCTGATCGGTCCGCTGCACAACGCCACCGAAATCGCCGGACCAGTAACCCGCATCGTCCCCGCCCGCAGCGCGACCGATGGCGGCTGGATCGGCGACCCGACCATCCGAACCGCCCATCTCGGCGGGCTAGTAGACCGCGACGGCGTGGTGATCGTCCCCACTGATGCCCACGACGGAACCCTGGTCGAGTTCATCCCGGCCCCCCGATAGCACCGTCGGGGCAGCAGGGCGACCGCTACGACGCGTTCAGGTACTCGACCACGGCACGGCGTATGACCTCGGCAGCTTTTACCCCGTCGGCCTCGGCACGTGCCGCGAGACGTTCCCGTATCTCGGTGGGAAACCGGACGGAGGTCACCGGCGTGTTTCCCCCCTTGGCCGCATCACCGACCGGTCGTCCGCGATCGAGCACGACCGGATCCCGGTATTCGATCTCGCCCACGACCTCATCGGCGGCCACCGGGTACTCCGCGTAGTCGCGAGCCATGTCCTCGTAGTCTTCGTCGGTCAGTTTCTTGCGGCTCATCACTTCCGTTCCTCCCGTTGCGGTGCCAGGTCCAATGGGTCGATATACGACTCGAGGCCCAGCATTTGCACTTGTTTCGGACGCAGCATCATCGCGTGAAACACGACCATCTCGGCCGGGTCGGACACGTCGGCAATCGTTTCTATCAGGGGTTCGTTGTTGTCATAGCGGCCGATGAACAGCACAAGGTCGGCCCCGGCGCGGCGAGCCGCGATTCGGCCCGAAGTACCGGATAAGAGACAACGGCGCGAATCTCGGCATCGGTGATTCCATGCCGCCGAGCTGCAGAGAGCACTCTGAATCGCATGAATTAAGTGTAATACACTTACCTGCGCGCCGACCAGCTCCTAAACCATGAACGCTGCACACCCTTGACTATGCCGTTACGGCAGGGTTCACCCTGTAGTACAGGTCGGCGAGCAAACGCCGGCAGATCCGATCCGAGGAGCCGATCATGTCCTGGAGTACTCGTGAACTCGCCGAACTCGCCGGCACCAGCGTGCGGACGGTACGGCACTATCACGATGTCGGTCTCCTCGAACAGCCCGAACGCGGCAGCAACGGCTACAAGCGCTACGGCGTCGCGCACCTGCTACGGGTGCTGCGCATCAAACGCCTGGCCGACCTCGGTATCCCCCTGTCCCGGATCGCTGATATGGGTGAGGACGACTATCCGCGCGAATCGCTGCACACGCTGGACGCCGAACTGGCCGCGACCATCGAGCGCCTGCAACGCATCCGCATGGAACTTGCCCTCATCCTCCACCAGGGCACCCACACCGACCTCCCACCCGACCTGACGCCGACCACCGCGGAATTCACCGAGGCCGATCGCTCGTACACCGTCATCCTGAACCGGGTCCTCGGCCCGACCGCCCTGGGTTCGCTGCGCGAAATGCTCACCACCGGCGACGCCGCCGATCCCGCCATGACCGACTTCGACAATCTCCCCGCCGACGCCGACGAACAGACCCGGGAGAAAGTTGCCGAACAGGTCGCACCGTATGCCCGGAAATTACACACCACCTACCCGGACATCACCACGGTCCACGATTCACCGGTCGGCCCCCAACGCGCGGCCCAAGCTCTCGCGCTGGCCCTCAAAGATCTCTACAACGAGGCCCAATTCGACGTCCTCCTCAGGGTGAACCGCATACTCACGGCCTCTGAGCAGGACTGATCGGGTCAGCGCCAGCGTTCGGGGGTGACCGGGGCTTCCCAGGCGCGGGAGTAGCGCCGTTTGTCGGGGCCGGCGATCTCCTTGCTGCGGTACACGACGTAGGGGCGGACCAGGTAGCCGACGGGGGCGGAGAACATGTGGACGAGGCGGGTGTATGGCCACACGGCGACCAAGGCCAGGACGAACAGGCCGTGGGCTTGGAATGTCCACGGGGTGCCGACCATCAGTTCCGGTTGAGGGCTCGAGGTGAAAAGGCTGCGGAACCAGGGGGAGACCGTTTCGCGGTAGTTGTAGGTGCCCCACAACAGGTTGCTGCCCATGGTGTTGAGCAGCCCGGTGATCAATGCTCCGGCCAGCAGGAAGTACATGAACTTGTCGTTGGTCGTGGTGGCCTTGCGAACCGCGGGCACGGTCAGGCGACGGTACATCAGGATTCCGATACCGGTGATCACCGCGAGACCCGCAACGCTGCCGGCCGATACCGAGAACAGGTGATACATATGGTCGCTGATCCCGATGGCAGCCGTCCACGATTCCGGGATGAGTACTCCGATCACATGGCCGAAGAACACACCCAGCATGCCGAAATGGAACAGCGGGCTGCCCATACGCAGCAGGCGGGATTCGTAGATCTGCGAGGAGCGGGTGGTCCAGCCGAACTGGTCGTTGCGGTAGCGCCAGATATGACCGAGCACGAACGATGTGAAAGCCACGTACGGCAGGGTCATCCACAGGAAAGTGGTCACCGGGCCCTCCTCGGAGCAAAATCATGCGGTCCGCGCAGGCGGAGGTAGCGCATCATCGGCGGCCTTCCGATCGGTCCGGCATCGTCGGGTCGATGGCGAAGGGGTCGAGTCCGACCTCTTCCTCGGGCGGACCCTGCGCGGCGAGTTCGGCGATCTTGCGCCGGTCCGCGGTGGTGGGCGGGGCGAGGGTCGCCAGAACGGCGGCCAGTACCCCGGCATAGGGCGACCCGGCATCGGATAACGACAGCCGCAGCAGCTCTATCACCGGGACGTGTTCGCCGAGAAGACGTTCGCCGCCCACGGGGTCCACGGTGGCGGCGAATTCGAGCAGCACCGGCAGGTGATCGGGGAGTTCGGTGTCGTCGAGTTCGACCCCGGCCTGCCGGTAGGCGTATTTGAACCGCAGCAGCGCCATACCGCGTTTGCGGGTGTCACCGTAGGCGTAGAAGGTGAGGTGCAGGCTGGCACGGCGGCGCATATCGAAGGTTTCGACGTAGTGTGCGGCCAGGTCGAGCTGCGGGGTGGTGCGCAGGTGGTCGCAGAACTCCGCGAGGTGGGTGCGCACCGGTTCCGGTAGCTCGCCGACGGCCGCGATCACCTGGTCGAGCATGGTGATCGTGGCGGTGGCGGGATAGTCGAGCAGCAGGGCGGTGGTCCGCCAGACGAGCCGGCGGTCCCGTTCGCTCATCGCGACCGTGGGTTCGGGCCGGCGGCGTAGTTTCAGGAGCGCCATCGAGCACTCCGCTCACATGTCATCGTGTAGGTCACCGGCCGACCTCCGAAGGTTCGGCAGCACCTGCACCGTTCGTGCTGACGGGGATCAATCCGTCGGTGCTCTTCCCGTCCCAGTCGAGCAGGTTGATCCGGCCCGATTTCTCTTCCGGTGCGGCATCATTCGCATCGGTGAGCTGGAACTTCTCCACCATCTGGTCGAAGGCGGTCATTCCCGGACCCCCGTCGTTGTCCAGGCTGCAGCCGGTGGCGAGCGAGTCCAGTTCGTGTGCCTGTGCGCCCGCGCCGGTCGGGATCACGTAGCGGTGCTCGTATTTCGCGATGGCCAGCAGCCGGTACATGGCTTCGATCTCTTCCGGTTCCAGCCGGACCGAGGGCGCGATGGCCGGATCGGGTTCCTGCCCGAGGTTGATGGACCGCATGAACGCGCGCATCCCGGCGAGCCGCTGCAACGCCGCGCGCACCGGGCCGACATCGCCCGCGGTGAACAGTTCGGCCAGGTATTCCACGGGGATGCGGAGGGCGTCGATAGCGCCGAACAGGTTGGCGTGGTCCTCGCCGTCGTGCCCGGTGTCGGTCAGCACATCCACTACCGGCGAGAGCGGCGGGACGTACCAGACCATCGGCATGGTGCGGTATTCCGGATGCAGCGGTAGCGCGATCTGATAGTCGACGATGAGTTTGTAGACCGGGGAATCCTGCGCGGCCTGAATCCATTCCGGCGAGATGCCGGCTCGTTCGGCTTCGGCGACGACCCGTGGATCGTGCGGGTTGAGGAAGACCCCGAGCTGGCTCGGATACAGATCCTTGTCCTCGGTGACCGAGGCCGCCTCGAGCACCGCGTCGGCGTCGTAGAGCATAACGCCGATATAGCGCAGCCGGCCGACGCAGGTTTCCGAGCATACGGTCGGAATACCGACCTCCACTCGCGGATAGCAGAAGGTGCATTTCTCGGCTTTGCCGGTTTTGTGGTTGAAGTAGATCTTCTTGTACGGGCAGGCGGTCATGCATTGCCGCCAGCCACGGCATTTGTCCTGGTCCACCAGGACGATGCCGTCCTCGGAACGTTTGTAGATCGCGCCGGACGGACACGATGCCGCGCACGACGGATTCAGGCAGTGTTCGCAGATACGCGGCAGGTAGAACATGAAGGTCTCTTCGAATTCGAGCTTCACCTTCTCGGAGACCCGGGACAGCAGCGGATCCTTACCGACCTGTTCCGGCCCGGAGCCGAGATCGTCGTCCCAGTTCGCGCCCCAGGTGACCTTCGTATCCTCGCCGGTGATCAGCGATTTCGGCCGGGCAACCGGTGTGGTGTCGATGGCCGGGGAGGACAGCAGGTTGTCGTATTCGTAGCTCCAGGGCTCGTAATAGTCTTCGATGGTCGGCAGGTCGGGGTTGGCGAAGATATTCAGCAGCCGCTTGAACCGCGACCCCGATTTGAGCGTCAGCCTGCCCCGTTTGTCGAGAGTCCAGCCGCCCTTCCACTTCTCCTGGTCCTGATATTGCCGCGGGTACCCCTGGCCGGGCCGGGTTTCCACATTGTTGAACCAGACGTATTCGGTGCCGCCACGGTTGGTCCAGGCCTGTTTGCAGGTGACCGAGCAGGTGTGGCATCCGATACATTTGTCCAGATTCATGACCATGGCCATCTGCGCCATCACACGCATAGCTGGACCGCCTCTCCGGGAATTTGCGAATGAGCCGGTTGCGCCATATCAGTACCTGACTTCCTGGCTGCGGCGGCGGATGGTGGTGACCTCGTCGCGCTGGTTACCGGTGGGTCCGTGGTAGTTCAGCGCGAACGACTGCTGGGCGTAACCGCCGATCAGATGCGTGGGTTTGATCATGATCCGGGTGAGGGCATTGTGGATACCGCCGCGTTTACCCTTGCCTTTGAAGGTTTCGCCCGGCTCCGCGATTCCCTCGATCCGCGGGACGTCCACCGCACGGTCCTGCGCGTGGTACATGAACACGGTGCCCTCGGGCATCCGGTGCGAGACGATGGCGCGGGCCACCACCACACCGTTGCGGTTGATCGCCTCGATCCAGTCGTTGTCGGCGACACCGATTTTCGCCGCGTCCTTATCCGACATCCAGATGGTCTGCCCGCCACGCGACAGCGTGAGCATATGCAGGTTGTCCTGGTAGGCAGAGTGGATGGACCATTTGGAGTGCGGGGTCAGATAACGCACGGTGATACCGCGTTCGCTCACCTCGCCGACCCCGGGTTCGGCGAACAACGCCGTCATATCCAGCGGCGGCCGGAAGGTGGGCAACTGTTCGCCGAGTTCGATCATCCAGTCGTGGTCGAGGTAGAAATGCTGGCGCCCGGTGAGGGTGTGCCACGGTTTGAGCCGTTCGGTGTTGATGGTGAACGGCGAATACCGGCGGCCACCGGTTTCCGAGCCCGACCATTCCGGTGAGGTGATCACCGGTACCGGGCGCGCCTGGGTATCGGCGAAGGTGATCCGTTTGCCCTCGTGTTCGGCGGCCAGATCGGCCAGTTCGGTACCGGTGCGCCGTTCGAGCGCCTGGAAACCTTCCACCGCGAGCCGGCCGTTGGTGGTACCGGACAGCGCCAGGATCGCCTCGGCGGCATGGCTGTCCTTGGCCAGCGACGGCCGCCCCTGCGCTACCCCGGATACCACCGTGCCGTTCATTCCCGCGAGGTATTCGACCTCGGCATCGGGGTGGGTGGTGATCCCCTTTGTGGTGACGCCGAGGGTGTCGATCAGCGGCCCGAGCGCGGCCATCTTCTCGGCGATCTTCGAATAGTCGCGTTCGACCACCACGATTTTCGGCATGGTCTTACCGGGAATCGGTTCGCATTCCCCGGCCTTCCAGTCCAGTACCTTGCCCCCGGCCTGTGCCATGGCATCCGGCGAATCGTGCTGCAGCGGCACCGCGACGATATCTTTGCGCACCCCGAGATGTTTCTCGGCCAGCCAGGAGAAACCGCGGGCGATCCGGTGGAACGCCTCGAAATCGGTTTTCGCCTCCCACGGCGGCGAGATGGCCGGGGTGAAGGCGTGCACGAACGGATGCATATCCGTCGAGGACAGATCGTGTTTCTCGTACCAGGTGGCGGCCGGGAGCACGATATCGGAGAACAGCGTGGTGCTGGTCATCCGGAAGTCGAGAGAGAGCAGCAGGTCGAGTTTCCCGGTGGCGGCCTCGTCGCGCCAGACCAGTTCCTCGGGGCGGACCCCGGCGGTATCGGTGGTCTGCAGATTCGAATCCGCGCCGAGCAGATGCCGGTGGAAGTATTCGTTGCCTTTACCGGAGGAACCCAGCAGATTGGCCCGCCAGACCGTGAGCACCCGCGGGAAGTTCTCCGGAGCGTCCGGGTCTTCGCAGGCGAAACGCAGATCGCCGGATTTGAGACCGTCGACCACGTGCTCGGCTGCGGTGCGTCCGGCCGCCTCGGCCTCGTCGGCGAGGTCGAGGGGGTTGCGGTCGAAGGTCGGATAGGAGGGCATCCAGCCCAGACGGGTGGCCAGGGCGATATTGTCCGCGGCTGTGCGGCCGGCGAACGTTCCTTTGCCGAGGGGGGAGGCAAAGGTTTCGGCGGTGAACGGATCGTAGCGCCACTGGTCATTGGTCAGATACCAGAACACCGTGCCCTGCATCTGCCGCGGCGGACGCTGCCAGTCCAGGCCGAAGGCCAGGGTGGACCAGCCGGTCACCGGGCGGCATTTCTCCTGACCCACATAATGCGCCCACCCACCACCGTTGACGCCCTGACAGCCGGTGAGCAGGGTCAAGGTGAAGAAGGACCGGTAGATCTGATCGGAATGGAACCAGTGGTTGGTACCAGCACCCATCAGGATCATCGACCGGCCGCCGGAACGGTCGGCGTTATCGGCGAACTCGCGGGCGATCCGCCGGGCCTGCACGGCCGGGACGCCGGTGATGGCCTCCTGCCAGGCCGGGGTGTACGGCTCGGTGGCGTCGTCGTAGCCGGTGGACCAGGTTCCGGGGAGGCCCGGGCGGCCCACGCCGTACTGGGCGAGCAGCAGATCGAACACCGTCGTGACCCGTTTACCGGCAACGACTTTCGTCGGCACACCGCGCGTCAGGACGCCGGGGATATCGCTGTCGAACCGGGGGAACTGTACGGCCGCGGCATCGTCGGTGCGGCCGTACAGCGTCAGGAGCGGTTCGACACCGTCGAGGTCCAGATTCCATCGGCCGGTTCCGTTCTCACCGAACCGATCCCCCAGCGATCCGTTCGGCACCACCGCAGTCCCGTCCGAGTCCAGCACAACAGTCCGGAACTCGGCGCCCTCGTCGGTGTTGCCGAGATCGGCGGCGGTGAGGAATTTGCCCGGCACCGCGACCCCGTCCGCGCCCTCGTCCACGGTGATCAGGAACGGCAGATCGGTGTATTTGCGGACATAGTCCAGGAAACGCGGCGTACTGCGGTCGACGAAGAACTCCCGCAGCACCACATGCCCCATCGCCATGGCCAGCGCGGCATCGGTTCCCGGCCGGGCGGCGACCCATTCATCGGCGAATTTGGTGTTGTCGGCGTAATCCGGCGACACCACCACAACTTTCTGACCGCGGTAGCGCGCTTCGGTCATGTAGTGGGCGTCCGGGGTGCGGGTCACCGGGACGTTCGAGCCCCACATGATGAGGTACCCGGCGTCGAACCAGTCCGCGGATTCCGGCACATCGGTCTGATCGCCGAACACCTGCGGCGAGGCGACGGGCAGATCGGCGTACCAGTCGTAGAACGACAGCATCGACCCGCCCAGCAGGGAGATGAACCGGGCGCCGACGGCATGGCTGACCATGGACATCGCCGGGATCGGTGAGAATCCCGCGACCCGGTCGGGGCCGAACTCCTTGATGGTGTGCACATGCGCGGCGGCCGCGATCTCGGCGGCCTCCCACCATTCGGCGCGGACGAATCCGCCCTTACCCCGCGCGGCCTTGTACTGCCGGGACCGTTCGGGATCGGCGACGATATCGCCCCACGCGAGTACCGGATCCTTCAATCGCTGCTTGGCTTCCCGGTACATCTCCAGCAGCGTGGAACGTACGTACGGGTACCGGACCCGCGCCGGGGAATAGGTGTACCAGGAAAAGGACGCGCCGCGCGGACAGCCGCGGGGCTCGTATTCGGGTTTGTCCGACCCCACCGACGGATAGTCGGTCTGCTGCGATTCCCAGGTGATCACACCGTCTTTCACGTAGATCTTCCAGGAACACGAGCCCGTGCAGTTCACTCCGTGGGTGGAGCGCACCACCTTGTCGTGCGACCAGCGGTCACGATAGAACTCATCGGCGTCGCGCCCGCCGACCTTGTGCACGGTGCGGTGATCGGCCGAGACCTCACCGCGCTGGAAATATTTGCCCAGCCGCAGGAGCGCGTCGCCCGCGCCCGGTTCCCCGGCCGCGATTTTCGAAGCGATAGGTGAACCCGGAGTACGTGAAGCAACCACGACGCCCCCTTTTCTGCACGCGGTGAAATCGGGCTGACGCCTCGACTGTAAGGACGCCGCCCGACCTGGCCAAACGGCTTTCTCACAACGAAAATCGCAGGTCGGTGAGCTGTGAGGGCGCCGCAATGTGGTGGTGACCGCACGGGTCCGGGTGATACTAGGGCCCGGAATGACCACCAGGGGAAACGGGCCGCGAGGCGAAAGATCGGACGTTTCTGCGGCATCCAACGGCCGGGCCGGTGAAATTTCGGAAATGGCCGCTTCTCCAGTGGTTTACATTTGTTTACATATTGCGGCGGGTCACATCGGGCCGGAACAGCCGCCCCTGGGGCAGGGACCTTCTACACAGCGGGAAGCCACCGGCTTCGTATCCGGGCGCGGTGCGCCTACGATTGCTGCCCGATCCGACTGCCGCCGGCGGTCGCCCGATCAACTTCGAGGTGCACCATGGTCAGGCCTGTGCCGGTGTTGCGGGGGCGGAGAACTACTGCTCGCCTCCTGGCCGCTGTCGCGGCGATAATGCTGGCCGTCGGTACGACGGCAGTCGTCGGCACGGTCTCCGTCCCCGGCCGGGCCGCTGCGGCCCCGTCGGCCGCCGCCCCCGGGGTGACCGTGTACCCCGGTATGGAGGTCAGGCGTAGCGAGATCGTGGACGGCAAGGTCGAGATCAGCCGCTGCACGGTGGGGCTCACGGGCACGATCGGCACGGCACGGTACGCGGTCACCGCGGGACACTGCTACCGCAACGGAGTTGTCACCGATAAGAACAGCAATCCGATCGGCTGGTACGAATTCCACCGGCCAGACGAGGGCCTGACCTTCGGATTCGCGCTGATCCGGCTGTACGACGGTGTCGGGGTCGCGGCCAGTATGGGCAGCTTCGGCCTGTCGTCGGTGGACCTGAAGCCGCAGATGAACCAGCAGGTCTGCAAACTCGGTGCGACCACCGGCTGGAGCTGCGGAACGATCACCGAAATCACGGACCGCTACCTCTACACGACCAACACCCTGGGCGCGGAGGGCGGCGATTCCGGCGCGGTGGTCTACCGGCAGACCTCCGACGGGCACGCCGCCTTCGTCGGCCTCCTGGTGGCCTTCGATGAGGATGCGGGCCACAGCGCGGTGGTGGAGCCCGCCGAATGGCTTTTCGATCAGATCGACAAGTACGGCCCCACCCGCGACAATCCGTTCGTCTGGTACCGCGTCTGACCCGGTTCAGACACCCAGCGCGCCCGCGAAAACCGGCCAGGACCGGTGCAGATCGTCCTGCCAATAAGCCCAGGCGTGCGTGCCCGGATGGAAGTGCACGGTCGCCGGGATCTGCCTGGCGGCCAGCGCGGCCGCCAGTGGGCCGGTGCAGTTGTTGACGATGGATTCCATCGTGCCGCCGACCAGCACCCGGTCGGCCAGCCGGAGCGGGTCGCCGTCGATACCGCGGGAATTCAGTACCTCATGCGGGCCCGGGGCCCCGTTACCGGAGGAGATGTAGAGCGCCGTGCCCCGCAACCGGTCCAGGTGCAGCATCGGGTCGTGTTCCAGCCACGCGGGATGGCCCGGGCCGCCCCACATATTGGTGGCGTTCGCCCCGAACAGCGCCAGCTGCGAGTACACGATGGCGCGCGCCGCCGGGTCGCTGGTGCGGGGGCAGCCGCTGTACGCGCCGACCGCCTGGTAGAGGCCGGGTGCGTGGACGGCCAGATTCAATGCCGAGGTCGCCGACATCGACAGCCCGGCCACCGCATTGCGGCCGGTCATCCCGAAGCGGGCGTCGAGCAGCGGCGGCAGTTCGCGGGTGAGGAAGGTTTCCCATTTGTTGCGGCCCAGGACCGGGTCGTCGGCGAGCCAGTCGGTGTAGTAGCTGGCCCGGCCGCCCATGGGCACGATCACGTTGACCGGTTTACCCGCGAAGAACTCGGCCACGTCGGTGCGCCGCATCCACGGGCCGCCGTCCTCGCCGCCGTCGACGGCGTTGAGCAGATACAGCGCGGGCGCGCCCGTTCCCGGATGCGAAAGCCACAGCGTGACGGGTTTGTCCATCGCGGCGGAATGTACCACCACCTCGAACTGCCGGCCGCCGAGCGGACGTACATCCACGATCCGGGCGGGCCCCTCCGCGGCGGCCGGGCCCGCCGCGATTCCCGTCGCCACCAGCGCGAAAGACAGCGTGAACAGGTACACCAGGCAACGCGGCAGCCGGTACATGCCGTGGTTTCTACCACGGCGCGATACCCCGTACGGCGTTATCACCTGGCGTGTTCGTCGCGGGCGTGCACTCGCAGCGCGGTGATTGCGGTGGCGTCTGCATCCGGCACCCGCATCCGTTCGGCGATCGACCAGCGCAGAGCGCGGGGCAACTGCGGTGCGACCTTGCCGAAATACGCGTACAGCCAGTCGGTGCGCGCGACCAGGAACGGGTAGTCGGTGGTCATCATGGGACGGATCACCAGCATCGGCAGCGGTGCGTCCAACGGACGGAAGGCGGCGTTCCACAAGCCCGGGACCCGGCATCCCGGGTAGAACTGGCCGAGCATCAGGCCGTCGCGCACCACCTCGGTCTTGTGGCGGCGGTGCACGGTGTCGATCCGGTCGGTGCGGGTGAGTCCGGGGAAGATCGTCACCGCGGTCAGGCGACGATCGTCGGACTCCCCGGCCCGCAGACGGTTGTACAGGGCGTGGGCGTCCAGGACGGCCGCCGAGAGGTCCTCGACGGTCAACTCGTCGCCCCCGCGGATCACGGCGGCCCACAGGGCATGGTGGTTCGTGGTCTGGCGGATGAACGGGCATACCGGACCGTCACGGCCCAAGTCGGGATGTGGATGCACGAGATGGTCGGCGATCCAGCGGGTGAGTACCGCGGCATCGGGATGTTGTGCGGCCCAGCGCTCGGCGTCGTCGTAGACATCGCGCCAGCTCCGGTCGGTCCGCGGCCCGCGATACACGTGGGCTGTCGCGGGTACCGGACGTTCGGGGTTCACCGGCCGGCTCATCGGCTTCCCGCCCGTACGGCGAGCTCGGCCGGATATCGGTCCAGGATCGGCGCGATCACCGCGACGGATTCGGGATTCATCAACCGGCCGTGCTCGGTATCGACCGGATACTCGCGCAGTTCCCCGGTGACGAACGGCCGCCACATCTGCACGTCGAGCATTTCGGTCATACCGCGGGTCGCCGAGAAGTACAGCAGGTCACCGTCGAAGACACCGGGACGGTACCGGGCCGATATCTCGACTCCCGCCACGTAGGCCCGATGCAGGCGGTCGAGTTGGCCGGCGGTCAGCCCCGCGCCCAGGGTCGGCCCCGCCGCCGCCAGTTCCGCGGCCGCTTCGGCGGCGGTCGATTCCGGAGCTTGTGCCGCCGCCTCCGCATCGGGTTCGTCACCGAGCAGGTGGGTGAGCAGATCCCGCATCCGCGGCCGCGGTGGTGGTGGAGTGTCGGGCGGAAAGACGACACTGTCGAGCATGGCCAGCAACGCGACCTCACGGCCGAGATCGCGTAACCGGACCGCCACGGCATGGGCGAGTTGGCCACCGAGCGACCAGCCCAGCAGATGGTAGGGGCCTTCCGGCTGCACCCGCAGGATCTCGCGCAGATAGCGATCGGCGAGGGTATCGGCCGTGGTGACCTCCGGGTCCGGGGAAGTCAGCACCGGCGACTGGACTCCGTAGACCGGGCGGTCGGCGATCCGGTGCGACAATCCCGCGTAACACCACGCCAGCGGTACCGCGGAATGGAAACAGAACAGTGGCGGCCGGGAGCCGTTGCGGCGCAATGGAAGAATTACCTGTAAGCCCTCCGCACCGTCGGCGCCGTAGCCGTCCGCAGTCCCGTGCCACCGGGCCGGCGATACCGAATCCGGCGCTTCACTGGTTATGCGGTCGCCGCCACCCTCATCTCTGTCGGCCGAAGTGCCGCAATGCCGGTACCCCGCGATACGGTCGGCCAGCTCCGCCACCGTCGGCGCGGTATACAGCCAGCGTACGGTCACCGGAACGCCCGTCACCTCGGCGAGCTCGGCCGAAAGCGTCACGCCCAGTAGCGAATTACCGCCGAGCGCGAAGAAATCGTCGTCCAGTCCGATATCCGGACGGCCGACCACACCACCCACCCGCTGCGCGACCAACCGCTGCACATCCGTCTCCGGGGGGCGGTAGGCGCGGGACAGCACCGGTTCCGGCAACCTGCCCCGGTCCAGCTTCCCGTTGGGCGTCAACGGAATCCGATCGATCTCTAGTAACACCGCAGGCACCAGCGCGGCAGGCAGTACGGTGCGGATCCGGCTCAGCGTGGCGACCGGATCGAATCGGTGACCCGCGGCAACCACCACATAGGCGGCCAGGCACGGGGCCGGTCCGGGTTCGCCCGCCACCGCAACCACCGCCTGCGCGATTTCCGGTCCCGCGGTGAGCGCCGATTCGATCTCACCGGGTTCGATCCGGCGGCCGTGCAGACCGAGCTGACGATCGGCCCGGCCGAGGTATTCGAAGCCGCCGGGATCGGCGCGCACCAGATCCCCGGTTCGATACAGGCGTTGCCCGGTACCCGCCGGATCGGCCACGAACCGGGCGGCCGTGGTCGCGGGATCGTGCAGATATCCGAGCGCGACACCCGGTCCGCCCAGATATAGTTCGCCCCGCCCGCCCACCGGTACCGGTCGCAGCCGGCGATCCAGTTGCACCGCTCGCACCTCCGGCAATACAGGTCCGATCAGCACCGGATCGGCCGGGGACAGTGGAGCGCTCTGCATCGTCATCACGGTCGTCTCGGTGGGACCGTAGCCGTTGTACAACCGCACCCGCGGCGTCCAGCGCCGGACGAGTTCGGTGCCGGGGGACTCGCCGCCGGTCACCACCGCCCGCAGGCTCGGCAGCCGGGCCGGGTCGAGACTGCTCAGGACCGCGGGAGTACTCAGCAGATGCGAGATCTCCGCGGTACGGATCAATTCGGTGAGCTGTCCCCCCGCCACCGGCCCCGCGGGAGCGACCACCAGCCGCGCCCCCACCGCGAACGCCGCGAGCAGCTCCAGCAGATGCGCGTCGAAAGCAGGCGAATGGGCGTGCAGGACAACGGAATCCGCATCCACCCGATACCGCTCGACCAGGTAGTCGGTGAGCGGCCCCAACCCACGATGACCGACGAGCACACCTTTCGGCATTCCGGTGGTGCCCGAGGTATGGATCAGATACGCGGGATGGTCCGGATACAGAGCCGCCCAGGGCGCCCGCTCACCGCCACCCGCTACCGGGTAGCTCCGCGAGGGTTCCCTCGGCGGCGCCGCCCTTGCGGCCCGATGGTCCAACTCCAGCCAGCGCACCGACTCGCCGCTGCCCGGCCCCGCGGTCACCGCACGGGTCCCATCCGCTGCGGACAAGCCCGGCCGCACCGCCGTCACCGTGAGCCCGAGCCGGATTCCCGCGGCCGCGAGCACGGCCGCGATCCGGTGGGGCGGGTCGGCGGGGTCGATCGGTACGAAGCAGGCGCCCGCGGTGGCGACCGCCCAGAGCGCGAGCACCGATTCGATCGAACGCGGGACGACCACCGCGACCGGCGTCCCGGGGCCCGCACCACGGTCGATCAGTTCCTGTGCCCAGCCGCGCGAGAGATCGTCCAACCGGCGGTACGTCAGGGATCGGTTGCCTTCGCGCACGGCCACCGCATCCGGGCGCATTCCCATACGCAGAAGCTCGGGCAGCAGCCGCACCGTCGCAGCGGGCGACGGGGAATCCCACGGGGTCTCTGCTTTTCGCGGAACGAAGCCCGGTACATCCGGATCCGGCTCGGGTTCGCCGAGGCATGCGACCGGATCGCCCGGTGCGGCGGTGAGGAAACGGTGCAGGTAGATGAGGAATCCGCGGTGATACCAGGCGAGGGCGGCGGCCGAATAGCGGGCGGGATTGCCCTGGAAGTCGATACTGATACTGCTCTCGTCCGGACCCAGCTGATACCCGTTGACCAGTAGATCCTCGACCGGTCCCAGCGACAGCAGCTGTGCCTGCCCGGTGAGTGGTCCCAACCGCAGCGGTTCCACGAAACCCAGCACGTTGATCACCGGCCCGAATCCGCCGCGCTCCACCCGGCCGCGACCGCGGTCGTGCTGGATCTCCTCGTACGGATACCGCTGATGACGCAGCGCCGCAACGATCTTCGTACGTACCCCGGCAACTCCGACACCGACGGTGTCCCGGGTGATACCGGTGAGCCGCAACGGTACGACATTCGATACCGATCCGGCCGACCGGCGCAGTACGGCCGTCGTACGTGCCGGAACGGGGAGTGTGATCACAGGGTCGTCGTTCCCGGTGAGCTGGGCGAAATAGCAGGCGAAGGCGGTGATCAGCAGTTCGCCGAAGGATGCGCCGTACTGGTCGCGGGCGGCAGCGACCGCACCGGCGGTCGCCGGTCCGACCACCGCCGAAACCCGGTGCGGCCGTGGCCGCGGTGCCGCAGGGTGGCCGGCCAGACCCACCGGCTCGGCCAGACCCGACAGCGCGGAAAGCCAGTACTCCTTATCGGCCACCGCCCGCGCCGACCGCCGATAGGTCTCCTCGGCGGCGAGCAGCCCGGCGGTGTCCAGCGCGCCGGGCTCGCCCGCCTCGGTATCGGTGACGGCGGCCCGATACAGCTCACCGGTGCGCCGTAACAGTGCAACGGCGCCGGCACCGTCGAGAACCAGGTGGTGGCTGCGCAGATACAGCAGATGCCGGTCCGGGGCCACCCGGTACAGCGTCGCGACGGTGAGATCGTCGGTGCGCGGATCGAGCGGGGCGAAGTGGTCGTCCGCCATCCGGTCGAGTGCCGCGGTGACCGGATCGGTGTGATCGGCGAGATCACAGACGAAGAACGGGAGATCCGTATCCGCGAACACCTGCCGCGGCCGGCCGTCCACTTCCCGCACCCGGATACCGGGCGATTCGAGCTCCCGGGCCGCGCGACGCCCACATTCGCGCATCAGCTCGACCTCGATCGGCCCCCGCAGATCCAGGTACATGGCCACGGTGTTCGGAATCCCGGGATACAACTGCTGCGCCACCCACCACCGCAGTTGAGCGGCCGACAGCGGATGATCCGATCCCGTACTTTCCTGGTGCCTCACCTGGACCGCGCCTCCTGCATTGTCCGGCCGGCCCGGAAATACGGAACAGCGCGCGACGCCGATCCACGCGCGTCCGGTACCCGGCCGGCCGCTACGACTACCTGCGGAATCACCTGCGGCGAACACTACGCCTGCCCAGCAAGGTAATGCACCGGCTCCGTTCTCCAGCGCAATCTCTCTGCCGAACCAGGATGCTGCGCTAATATGTTTTTATGCGCACAACGATCGACCTACCGCCTGAACTCATGCGCGCCGCCAAGATCGCCGCCACCGAGCGCGGACTCAGCCTCAAGGACCTCTTCACAAAGGCCCTGGCACATGAGGTAGGCGCAGGTGTCCATCCGCCGAAATCCGGACGTGTCCGGTTTCCGTTGGTCGGCGCAGCGGATGCCCCGCACAAGGTGGATCTGAGCAACGCGGACCTCGAAGAGGCACTCGGAAACGACGACGCCGCCAAGTACGCATGACAGCGCTCGTCGACGTGGGCGTGTGGCTGGCTGCGGTATGGGGCCGCCATATACACCATTCCGCAGCCGCGACATGGTTCGACCGCCACCCGGGCGACCTTGTGATGTGCCGGGTTACCCAAACCTCGCTACTACGATTGCTTTCCAATCCCTCGGTCATGCAGGGTGATGTCCTCACCCGCAGTGCAGCATGGCGAGTGATCGATCAACTTCTGGCCGATGAGCGAGTGGCCTGGGCCGATGAACCGGTCGACCTGGAGCCTGTATTCCGGGCTTTGTCTGCGCGCGACGAGACGAGCCACAAGCTGTGGACCGACGATTATCTCGCCGCGTTCGCCCAGACCAGCGGTGCGGAGTTGGCAACGCTCGATCGAAAACTAGCGGCCCGGTATCCGTCGATCCAGGTCGTCACGATTGCGGGATAGCGGTTCCCGTCGGAGGCAGGGTGGGACTGCCGGACCGTTCGCGTAGCGCAGCGCGGTAGCGGTCGGCGATCAACCGGACCACGGCGGGATGTACGCCGATCGGGGCGGCTACCCCCGTCGCGCCGGCCTGGTGCAGACGCTCGTGGAAAAGTCCGTGCGCCAGCAGGTAGGAGGCAACGAACACGCGGTCCCGCCCCTCCTCACGCAACTTCGCCACGATCTCCGGAACGCGCGGTGCGCCCGTGGCGACATAGGCCGTGCGCACCGGTGTGGCGAGTTGTGCGGTGAGCATAGCGGCGGCGCGGTTCACATCCGCGCGAGCTCGCGGATCGGAAGAGCCCGCAGCCGCGAACACCACGGCATCGCCCGGGCACCAGCCGGCCGCGCGCAACCGCACGGCCATGATCCGCGCCAAGGCGGGATCCGGACCCATTGCGGCGGTCACCGTCACAGCGGGATGGGCGCTATCGCGCACTTCCCGCGGCACATCCTGATAGACGTGATAGCCCGAAGCCAGAAACGCCGGAACCACCACGGCCGACGCCGGTTTCGCACTATTCGGAGACTGTGCGACGAGATCGTGCAGCACTTCCGACGGTGAGGGGCCGAGAACATCGACGAAGGCGGTGCGCACCGGCGTGCTCTTCGTAGGCCGACCGGAGACCGCGCCGAGTTCTGGGTCGACGGCACAACCGCATACCGCGGTTCCGTGCACAGCGGGAAGTATCGCTGTGCGGCGAACCCGCGCGGGCCGGCCGGTGCCTGTGTCCGGCCCGGCAGCCGCGTTGTGCACGCAATGGGTTGCGACCGGCACCGGCCGGTGCCCCAGTTCGCGACCCACCGCCTCGGCCAGCGCGGCGATCATCTCCACCCCCTTACCGCTGCGGGTTCCGTGCGCCACCAAGACCAACGCGGGCGTTTCCGGCGCGTTCACCCGGGAACCACCGTGCGCACATAGCGGGTGTTACCGGCCGGTGCCGCGGGCGCGGCGGCGACGTTGTTATCGGTGCATTCGGCCGGGTCCATGGCCAGCCGGTAACCGCGTTTGACCACGGTCTGGATCGCTTTCGGTGTCCCCAGCCCCGCCCGCAGCCGGGCGATGGCGGTCTCCACCGCGTGGGTGTCGTCACCCCCGCCGGGCAGGGCGGCCAGCAGATCCTCACGCGACACCACCCGCCCGGGATACCGGGCCAGCGAACGCATCAATGCCATCGGTGCGGGGGCGAGTTGTTTCACCGTGCCGTCCACCACCACGCAGGCGCCGCGCACGCTGATGGTGTGCCCGGCGGCGTTGATCCGGCCGGCGCGGCGCGGTAGTTCCTCGGCCACATGGCGGGCCAGGGCGCCCAGCCGCGCGCGGCCGGGCATCGTGACCGGAACACCCAGTTCCTCCAGCGGCGCCGCGGTGATGGGGCCGACGCAGGCCGCCGGTACCCGGCTGCGCAGAGCGTGCAGAACACCCTCGAGCACACCGGTTTCCTTGGCGCGCATCAGCATCGACGCCACCGCGGGCGCACTGGTGAAGGTCACACAGTCGATGGCCGAGGTCATGATGGCCTCGATGAGGTTGTCCATCGGACCGCGATCGGCGGGCGGCTCCCACCGGTACACCGGCACCGGCACCACATCGGCGCCGGCGCAGCGCAGCACCTCACAGAAATCGGGGACCGGTTCCCATTCGGTGGTCGCGCCGTGCAACTGCACCGCGATCCGCACCCCCTCGACGCCTTCCGCGAGCAGATGGTCGAGCACCTCCGCCGACGATTCGGACGCAGGCGACCATTCCTCCCGGAGTTCGGCCGCCCGGATCGCCCCCTTCGCCTTGGGCCCGCGGGCCAGCATCCGGGTGCCACCGAATGTGGTGCGCAACTGTTCGGCCAGCCCCCAGCCCTCGGCCGCCTCCATCCAGCCGCGGAAACCGATCCCGGTGGTGGCGACGGCGATCTGCGGTGGGTCGGCGACGAGTTCGCGGGTCACCCGTTCGAGTTCGGTGTCGTCGGCCAGCGGAATGATCCGGATGGCCGGCGCGGACACGACCGTCGCGCCCCGCCGGGTGAGCAGGGTGGCGAATTCCTCGGCGCGCCGGGCCGCGGTGATACCGATGGTGAACCCGGCCAGCGAGGCGTTCGTATCCGGAACCGTCATGCGGGGACGCCGTCCGCGGTCATGACGAGGGGTTCGTCGGAAATCGAGACGAGGCCGCCGTCCACGCGCACGGCGTATACCGGCAGCGATTCGGTCACATCGTCCAGGCAATGCCCGTCGAGCAGCGAGAAGGCCTGCTTCAACAGCGGCGACGCGACGACCGGTTCGCCGCCGCGATCACCGACGATCCCGCGCGACATCACCGCCGCCCGGCCGAAGGGGTCGATATTGCCGACCGCGTACAGCGTGCCCTCGGGCAGCAGGAACAGTGCTGCCTGGGCCCCGCCGGGCAGCAGCACCGCTACGCCGCGGCCGGGAATCAGGTAGTCGAGCCGGCAAGCCTGCGTCCACCCTGTGGTGGCCGGGGCAACGCCAGGGGTATCGATCACGGTCATGGTGTTCTCCTCCACACGCCTCCCCCATTGGTACCGGCGCACTGTTTCCACTCGGTTAAGCCGTCATTTCCCACTCGTACCGGCCGGCTCCGGCATCGCCGGCAGGCTGTTTCTGTTCGGCCTGCCCGCAATGCCCTCCGTGGTTACATTCCACTGCCGCCTCCGGGCATTGCCGGCAGGCCGAGCAGCACCGGAACCTTGCGTTCTCCGCTGTCGTCGAACGAGATCGTCGGATCCGCTTCGGCCGGGGCGTTGACGAAGGAGACGAACCGGGAAAGCTTCTGTTCGTCCTCGAGTACCGCGGCCCATTCGTCGCGATAACCGGCCACATGCGATTGCATCGCCGCTTCCAGGTCGGCCGCGATACCGAGACTGTCCGCGCAGACCACCTCGCGCACGTAGTCGATCCCCAGATCCTCCTGCCACGGCGCGGTGCGCTGCAACCGGTCCGCGGTGCGGATGTAGAACATCAGGTAGCGGTCGATATAGGAGATCAGGGTTTCGTCGTCCAGATCGCCGGCCAGCAGCACCGCATGCCTCGGAGTGAGACCGCCGTTACCGCCGACGTAGAGGTTCCAGCCGTTCTCCGTAGCGATCACACCGACGTCCTTGCCGCGGGCCTCGGCGCATTCCCGGGCACAGCCGGAAACGGCCAGCTTCAGTTTGTGCGGTGACCGCAGCCCGCGGTAGCGCTTCTCCAGCAGGACCGCCATCCCGACCGAATCCTGCTGGCCGTACCGGCACCAGGTGGACCCGACGCAGCTCTTGACGGTACGCAGCGATTTACCGTAGGCGTGGCCGGATTCCATCCCGGCATCCACGAGCCGCTTCCAGATGAGCGGCAACTGTTCGACGCGCGCACCGAAGAGATCGATCCGCTGGCCACCGGTGATCTTGGTGTAGAGCCCGAACTCCTTGGCGACCTCACCGATCACGATCAACTGTTCGGGCGTCACCTCCCCGCCCGGCATCCGCGGCACCACCGAATAGGTGCCGTTCTTCTGCATATTGGCCAGGAAATGGTCGTTGGTGTCCTGTAGCGCGGCCTGTTCGCCCTCCAGGATGTGCTCGCTGGAAGTGGAGGCCAGGATCGAGGCGACCGTCGGTTTGCAGATATCGCAGCCGATCCCCTTGCCGTGCCGGGCGATCAAATCGGAGAAGGTGCGGATACCGGTGGCCTGCACGATCTGGAACAGTTCGGCACGCGACTGTTCGAAATGCTCGCACAGCGCCTTCGACATTTCGACGCCGGATTGTTCGAGCACCTTCTTGATCATCGGCACACAGCCGCCGCAGGAGGTCCCGGCCTTGGTGCAGGCCTTGATCGCGGGGATATCGCAGGCACCGTCGGCGATGGCCCCGCAGATGGCGCCCTTGCTCACATCGTTGCAGGAGCAGATCTGGGCTTCGTCGGGCAGCGCGTCAGCGCCCAGTTCCGCCCCGGCCGGGGAGATCAGCGCGGCCGGTTCGGCCGGTAGCGGGCGCCCGACCAGCGGCCGCAGCGCCGCATACTGGGTGGCGTCGCCCACCAGGATGCCGCCGAGCAGGGTCTGCGCATCGTCGGAGATCACCAGTTTCGCGTAGGTGCCGCGCGCCGCATCGTGCAGCACCACCGACAGCGCCCCCTCGGTGTGGCCGTGCGCGTCACCGAAGCTGGCCACATCCACGCCCAGCAATTTGAGCTTGGTGGACATATCGGCGCCGGGGAACTCACCGGCGCCCCCGAGCAACCGGTCGGCCACGACCTCGGCGGTCGTGTAACCCGGCGCGACCAGGCCGTAGCAGACACCTTCGACCGCGGCGCATTCACCGATGGCGTAGATATTCGGATCGGAGGTCGCCAGCCCCAGATCCGTGACGATACCGCCACGCGGGCCGACCTCGAGGCCGGCGTCGCGGGCGATCTGGTCGCGAGGGCGGATACCTGCGGAGAACACCACCAGGGCGGCATCGATCGTGGTGTCGTCGGAGAGACCGATCCGCAACCGCCCGGCGGGGTCCGCCGCCTCGTCCCGTTCGATGCCCTGGGTGCCGACACCGGTGTGTACCTGCAGTCCCAGATCGGAGACCAGTTTCTCCAGGATCGCGCCGCCGCCCTCGTCGACCTGCGCGGGCATCAACCGGTCGTTGTACTCGATCACATGGGGGGTCATGCCGAGCATCCGCAGCGCGTTGGCGGCCTCCAGGCCGAGCAGACCGCCGCCGACGACCACACCGTGCGCCCCCGGACCCGCCGCCTCGGCCGTCGCCTTGATGCCGTCGAGATCGGCGAGGGTGCGGTAGACGAAGCATTCCGGGTGTTCGTGCCCCGGCACGGGGGGCACGAACGGATAGGAACCGGTGGCCAGCACGAGCGCGTCGTAATCGAGTACCGCACCGTCGCCGGTGGTCACCTTCTGCGCGTCCTTGTCGATGGCCTCGGCGCGCTGTCCGAGGCGCAGGTCCACCAGTTCGTCACCGGCGTACTCGTTACCCGGCAGCGCCAGCGCGGCCGGATCCCAGTTGCCGACGTAGGAGGACAACCCCACCCGGTCGTAGGCGGGCAGCTGTTCCTCGCCGAGTACGACGACCTGCCACTGCCCGGCTTCGTCCCGGGAGCGGAGCGCCTCGACGAAGCGGTGCCCGACCATGCCGTGACCGGCGACGACGACTGTCTTGCGCTGTGCGTTCATGGTGTCTGTCCTCCGTGGGGATCCGGGATCAGGCCGGCGACCGGGCGGACCGGGTTTCGCCTGGCTGGGTGGACGAGGCGCCGGATTCGGCCCGGCGGACCAGGGACTCGGCGCCGGCGACGATTTCGCGGCCGGGCGCCGGAGCGGCGGGGCGACGCAGGAACACCGCCCAGGTGACCGCGGCGCAGGCGATATAGAACGCCATGAACACCCAGAATGCGGTGGTCGCCGACTGTGTCGAGGCGTAGGACGAGCGCAGTACCAGGTTGATTCCCACGCCGCCGAGCGCGCCGATGGCGCCGACGAAACCGATGAGCGCACCGGAGGTGTTCTGCGCCCAGGCGGCACGTTCGGCGGGACTCCCGTCGAGACTGCGCGATTTGGCCTCGAACACCGACGGGATGATCTTGGTGACCGAGCCGTTGCCCACGCCGGACAGCACGAACAGCGCCACGAAACCGCCGACCAGCACCGCGAGCACCGGGCCGGAGAAACCGTTCGCCGAACCATCCGCGATCGTCGAGGCCACGGCCACCACCACGGCCGCGACCATCATCGCCACGAAAGTGACCACGGTGACCTTGCTACCGCCGATCCGGTCGGCCAGTTTGCCTCCGTAGGGCCGCGCCAGCGAACCGAGCAGCGGCCCGATGAAAGCGATCTGCGCGGCGTGCAGGGTGGCCTGAGCCGCTGTCTCCCCGCCGGCGACGAAACTGATCTGCAGGACCTGACCGAAGGCGAAGCTGTAACCGATGAACGAGCCGAAGGTACCGATGTAGAGGAACGAAACCGCCCAGGACTGCGGCACTTTCAGCGCGGTGAGCATAAAGGACAGATCGGCCTTCTGATTCGGCAGATTGTCCATGAACAAGGCCGCGCCGAGCCCGGCGAGCACGATCAGCACCAGGTACGCCGCGCAGATCACCGAGGCGTATTCGTTGCCGAGGGTCGCGATGACCAGCAGGCCGAGCAGCTGGATCACCGGAACACCGATATTGCCGCCGCCCGCATTCATACCCAGGGCCCAGCCCTTGAGGCGCTGCGGGTAGAAGGCGTTGATATTGGTCATCGACGAGGCGAAGTTGCCGCCGCCCAGCCCGGCGAACGCCGCCACGATCAGGAATGTCGTGTACGACGTTCCCGGCTGGTTCACGAAGTACAGCGTGAGCAGAGTCGGGATCAGCAGTGCCACGGCGCTGAACACCGTCCAGTTGCGGCCGCCGAAACGGGCCGTCGCGACCGTGTACGGGATTCGCAGAATCGCGCCGACCAGGGTCGGTACCGCGACCAGGAAGAACTTGCCGGCGGCATCGATACCGTAGGTTTCGGCCGGCATGAACAGCACCATGACCGACCAGATGGACCAGATGGAGAATCCGATGTGTTCGGCGACGACCGACCAGATCAGGTTGCGCGTCGCGATTTTCTTACCGCCGGCCTCCCAGGCCGCGGTGTCCTCCGCGTCCCAGCGCTCCAGCTTCGGCCGCTGGAACAACGCCTGCACGGCGCCGCGGCGGCTTTCTGTCTGCGTGTTCAAGGGGCCTCCCAACGTGGTTCGACCTAACGTTAGGAAACGGGTATTGCCGTAATGCTGCCCAAAATGACCGTCGAATCAACGGTTTCTCACGTGGTCAGCGCGGCCGGCGTGAGAAACCGGCGCTTGTTAACGCGCTGTCACAGAAGGGTTTCCGGGCGTCACGAACGTCCCACTTTCCCCCGGGAACGCGGTGAGGACCTGAACAAAGGATGACCTGTGTCACGAAACGGGCGCAACCCCGGCCGGCTCACTCGGTTGCGCGTTCGCCGCGCTCCGGCGTCCCGGCCGGGACGATCAACCGCCCGCGGGCCCATCCTCCAGCAGCCGCGGTTTACAGGCCTGCCAGGCGCCGATCAGCAGCACCACCACCGAGACCGCGAGCAGCGCGAACGGCGCTGCCCAGCCGCCGGTCACGGTGTGCAGCATCCCGAACACCAAGGGTCCGATACAGGCCAGTGCGTAGCCGACGCCCTGAGTGAACCCGGAAAGCGCCGCCGATCCCGCCGGGGTGCGCGTCCGAAGGTTGATCAGGGTCAACGCCATCGGGAAGGTGCTGGGGCCGAGTCCGAGGATGACCACCCACAGCACCGGCGCACTCATCGGCGCGATGAGCAGGCCGGCGAACGCCACCAGGAAACAGACCGCGCACCCGACCGCGACCGGGAAGGGATTTGTCATCCGGGCCGCCACCGTCGGCGCGGTCAATGCCGCGACCAGGCCCATGAGTGCGAACAAGGCGACCATCGAGCCGCCGAATGCCGCGTCCGCACCGGCGTCGGACAGGATGGTGGGCAACCAGGTGAATACGGAATAGGTGGTCAGCGAGGTCATCCCGAACATGGCCGACATACCCCAGGCCAGTGGCGAGCGCCACACCTTCGGGGCCGGGCCCGTCGCGCCGGGCAGTCCGGTTGTATCCGCCACAGCCCGGCCGCGCCGATTCCACAGGACACCGATCCAGGGCACGGCCGCGGCGAACCCGAGCAGCGCCCACACCCCCAGCGAGACCCGCCAGCCGTGCGTTTCGGCGAGCGGCACCGCCACCAGGGCGGGAATGACGGTACCGATCTGCACCATGGTGATGTAGAGCGCGCTCACCGTGGCCAGGCGATCGGGGAAGTAGCGTTTCACCAGCGGCGGGACCACGATATTGCCGATACCCATACCGCCGAGCGCCAGCGCGGAGAACAGCAGCAGTCCCACCGTTTCGGAGACGAGTACGCGGGCGAGCATGCCGATACCGGCGGCGGCCATGGCCGCCAGTACGGTCCACTCCAGCCCGATCCGCCGCGCCAGCATCGGGGTCAGCAGCCCGGTCACCGAGAACATCAGGGTCGGGATCATCCCGAAGACGCCGACGACGGCCGTGGAATAGCCGATATGTTCGCCGATCTCTTCGGCGAGAGGGGTGAAGGCGGTGACCGCGACCCGCAGGGTGAGGGCCGACATGACGATGGCCGCCAGAACCAGTAGGCGCCCTTCGATGAGTGAGCGTCGCCGGCCCGCGGTGGGCGGGTCGGCCGGACGGGAGGTCTCGGGCAACGCTGCAGTCACCGAGAAATCATAGGATGACCGTATGACCAGGACAAGGTAGTTGTGATGGGCGGTACTCTGTCTGCGTGCAAAGCGTTCGCCGCACCAGTCTCATCGCCCAGGTCACCGAGCAACTCAAAGAGGATATCCGCTCGGGACGCTGGCCGGTCGGGACGCGGATACCCACCGAACCCGAACTCGCCGAGCTGACCGGAACCGGCCGCAATACGCTACGCGAGGCCGTCCAGGCGCTGGTCCACGCCGGCATGCTGGAACGGCGGCAGGGTTCGGGTACCTATGTCATCGCGACCTCCGAGGTCGGCAGCACCCTCGAGAAGTATTTCGCCGAGGCCGCCGAACGCGATGTCCTGGAACTGCGCCACGGCCTGGAAGCCACCGCCGCCGCCTTGGCCGCCCACCGCCGCGACGAATCCGATATCGCCAAAATGCAGCGTCTGCTCGAGGAACGCAACCGGCTCTGGCCGACCGATCGCTCCGCCGCCATCGCCGCCGATGTACAACTGCACCGCGCGATCGTGGCCGCCAGCCACAACGCGGTGTATCTGGAGTTCTACGATTCCCTGCTCGGCCGGATCGAATCCTCCACCCGATCCCGCACCGACCGGATCGACGGCTGGTACAACGACGAGCACAGCGAACTGGTGC
>NZ_BAFV01000054.1 GCF_000308515.1 Nocardia carnea NBRC 14403
CCCGAAGTCCGCGCCGCAATACGTGATACCGCACCCTGTTCCGCAGTGACGCACCATGTCCCACAGGGATCCGCCTCGGCGAGGCGCTGGGGACTGCAGCATCGGGACTGGAAACCCGGCACCGGCGATACCGCGCTGATCGAGGTGGTCGAGGTGGTCGAGGTGGTCGAGGTGGTCGAGGTGGTCGAGGTGGTCGAGCGCGATGATCATCCGCATGGTCGGCGCGCCAAGAGCGGCTCTCGCCACATTCACGTCTGCGCCGGGTTGGATTGCCTACATGGCGACTGGGTCTGGGCAGTGTGCGACGCACCCGAGGCACTTCAGGCCGACCCGGACGGATTTGCTCGACTCGGCGATCAGGTTGGCGGAGCCCCGGCCACACGACGTCCGGCGGTGGGCATGGCACACTGATCCCCGCCACCAGGCCGCCCACAACCACCCGGGACAAGCCATGGAACCCGACCAACCCGCACAGATTCCGACGGAGTACATAACCCGCCAGTCGACCCAAATCATCGCCAACGGACACTCCGATTACCGGACCGACAGCATCAACACACCCGACAGCACCTTCCCTTACCCGTTCCCGCATCGGGACAACCGGATGCTGCAGTACCTGATCCACAAGGCCCAGGAGATGGAAACCGAGGAAGGACAACCGCCCTATCTCTGGCTGGCTGTACACGCCTGGTATGAAGGCGCACTACAGACACTGGCGGACCTACCCGACCTGCCACAATGACTCCCGGTCCCGGACATACACCCGGATCAGGTCACACTATTTCACTGGCAGGACGACGGCAGAACCATCGTCAACACCCTTTCGGGACCAAACCGGGGGGTAAACGGGGGTTTGGTCAAAATAAAACAGGTCAGGCCCGGCACTAAACCGGGCCTGAGCTGGGGTTTTAAGTGGAGCTAAGGGGACTCGAACCCCTGACCCCCACGAAGAGGTTCATGAGACTCATCGGCCGGGCACGCTATCGACGTTCGGCACCGACCCCCACGACCGCCCCCTGCGATGGCAACGCAGACGGGCACACCAGCACGCTGCGATCCAGGCGATTACGTTCAGCCACAACGGAAATCCAGCGTCCAGCGAGAAACTGCCGTCGGAACCCCATCGCACGGCCCCGGGTCGAACCACCCCGAAGCTACCGCCACAACGAACACTCGACCCTCATGACCGGTCGTCAGAACGTCAAGTCGACCGGTAGACCACGCAGCCTGCTGGCTGGCTACGCTCAAGACGACGCACGAGCCCCCTAGCAGGCCCCTGACCAGGGAAGAAGCTACACGACCGACGATGTACCTCCGGTTCCGCGATCATCGCTCTCCTCCGGTAGACGTCTGGCGCCAACGTCGCATCGACGACGAAAGCGCGGGGTAACCGCGGGGCTTGCTCAAGTCTGCGCCCACGTAGCGCCGCCAAACGATACGCGAGTTACTCAGCCCCGGCGCCGCGACCACGGTCGACGCAGCCGGCGAGATCACCGGCGCGAGAGGGCGGGTGTGTCGACCGCTTCGGCGATCAGTATCGCCTGTCGGGTGGGTGCGACGTCGTGTGTCCGGATGACGGCTGCGCCGCGGGCGACGGCGGCCACAGCGACGGCGAGTGAACCGGCCAGGCGTTGGCCGGGGTCGGTGATTCCGAGGACCTCGCCGATGAAAGATTTGCGGCTGGCGCCGACGAGCACCGGATATCCGGTCCCGGCGAGCACATCGATAGCCTCGACGAGTGCCAGGTTGTGGGCCGTGGTCTTGCCGAATCCGAGGCCGGGATCGATGAAGACTTCTGGCACTCCCAGACGCTCGGCGGTCTCGGCGTAGTAGAGCAGTTGGTGGGTGACTTCGGCCACGACGTCTTCGTAGTGCGGTGCGACCTGCATAGTCTCCGGGGTACCGCGCATGTGCATCGCGACCCACCCGACCCCGAGGCCGGCGGCGACCGGCGCCAGCGATGCGGAGATGTCGTTGATCAGCCGGGCGCCGGCGTGGACGGCGGCGCGCGCGACCTGCGCGTGGCGGGTATCGATGGAAACGAGGCAGTCCCGCGACAGGGCCTCCACGACTGCGCAGACGCGCTCGCATTCGACCTCGGCGGGAACTTCGACGGCGCCCGGCCGGGTCGATTCGCCACCGATATCGTTGATGTCGGCCCCTTCGGCGAGCATCTGGTGTCCGTGCCGGATGGCCTCGCGGGGGTGGGCGTATCGGCCGCCGTCGTAGAAGGAGTCGGGGGTGAGATTGAGGACCCCCATGATGCGTGTTCGAGCCATCGGTCAACCGGCTTCCTGTGTGGAGTAGGTGTCTTCGTCGGCGCCGTGCACCGGCAGAGGCCGTTCGATACTGTTGAGCCCCTCCAGGATTCGCGCCTTGGTCAGCGCCTCGGCGAATTCGCCGCTCGGGGTCGAGTCCCAGGTGACCCCGCCCCCCACGCCATAGCGGGCCAGGCCGGTGGCGCGGTGGTGGACGAGGGTGCGGATCGCGACGCTGAACGTCGCGTCGATACCGCCGTCACCGGTGGGCGCGATCATGCCGATGGCTCCGCAGTACAGCCCTCGCGGTGTGGCCTCCAGTTCGCCGATGATCTCCATGCTGCGGTACTTCGGCGCGCCGGTGACCGATCCGCACGGGAACAACGCGGTGAAGACACTGTCGAGACCGGTCCGGTCGGGTACCTCGGCGGCGATGTGCGACGTCAGCTGCCACACCGTCTCATAGGGCTCGGCATCGAACAGCGACAGCACGCGGATGTCGCGGGCACCCGGGATTCTGGCCAGGTCGTTGCGGAGCAGGTCGACGATCATGAGGTTCTCGGCACGGTCCTTCGCGCTCGCCGACAGTTGTGCTCGCAGGGCCGCGTCTTCGAGAGAATCGCGCCCGCGCCGGGCCGTGCCTTTCATCGGCCGGGTGGTCACCCGGCCTTCGGCCCAGTGGAAGAACAACTCCGGGCCGGCGCTGAGGACCACATGCTCGCCGGTATCGATATAGGCACCATAGGAACAGGTCTGCGCGGCGAGCAGGTCCGCATACACAGCGGTGAGATCACCGGAGATCGCGGCATCGAGCCTGGTGGTCAGGTTGGCCTGGTAGATCTCGCCCGCCGCGATGCGCTCACGGATCGTGTTCACGGCCCCCTGGTAGCGCTCGACGGAATCGGCCAAGCGCCAGTCGCCGACACGGTACGACCCGCGTCCGGCCACGTCGAGCGGTGCATCGTGTGAGCAACGTGATCCGGTGGTACCGCGGCAAACCAGCACAGCGGCATCGAGCCCGCCCCGGTGTGGGCCCGGACATGCAGCGCGGGGTCGAATGCGGGAGCCGCCTCGTAGGACACGAATCCGTACACCCAGTTACCGCGGCGAGCCAGTTCCTCCGCGCGGGCCAGCGCGGATTTCACATCGTCGAGTGTCCGCGCGCTGATCACGGCACCCAGATCCCGGAAAACCGTGCTCCGACCGCGCCGGCGATCGTCGAAACGCGCGACACCGAACGTCGATCGTCCGGAGACATCAGCCACAGGGGTGTTCCTCACCTTGTCCGAGCCGTAGGCCGTCGCTCGGCCATCGTGGTTTCCGCAGTCGAGTAGCCCGGATCCGGGTCGACTGCAACAGCGCTCACAATGTCCGCTACATACCGACGGCAGCCGACTGAGAGCGCGTCACCGGCCCAGGCGCGGCTGTCACTTCGTAGCCGAGATCGGTGAGCACCTGTGTGGTGGCCTTGGCGAAATTGAGGGTGATGAAATGCAGACACGGCGCACCCTCGTCGATGAGCCGTTGCGCCATCTCGGTGGCGATCTCGATACCTGCCGCGCGGACCGCCTCGCGGTTCTCCTGCGGGCCGTCCCCCGCGGCCTTGCGCAGCCGATCCAGCACCGCGGCCGGCAACTCCCGCCCGGACAGCTCCACCGCCCGGCGCACGGTGCGCAGTGAGGTGATCGGCATCAGTTCGGGGATGATCGGTTTCGCGCCCTCGATCGGATCGTGCGCGCAGATGCGGTCGCGCAACCGCAGATAGTGCTCGATATCGAAGAACATCTGGGTGATCGAATAGTCGGCTCCGGCGCGGAGTTTCGCGGCCAGGAAGGCGGTGTCGGTCTCCAGATCCGCGGACCGGTGATGGCCTTGCGGGAAGGACGCGACACCGACATCGAAATCGCCGAGATCGCGCACGACCCGAACCAGTTCCTCGGCATAGGTGACACCGGCCGGATGCTTGTGCCAGTCCCCGAGCGGGTCGCCCGGCGGATCTCCGCGCAGGACGAGAATGTTGCGGATGCCGCAGTCGGCGTAGGTACCGACAAGCGCGCGCAGTTCGGCCAGACTGTGCCCGACCGCAGTCAGATGCGCTATCGGCAGCAGGGTGGTCTGCCGGGCCAGCTGCCCGGTGATGCGAGCGGTGCGGTCCTTGGTGGAACCACCCGCACCGTAGGTCATCGATACGAACGCGGGATGCATACGCTCGAACTGCCGGACGGTGCGCCACAACCGGGCCTCACCGTCGGCGTCTCGGGGCGGGTTGAACTCCACGGAGAACGGAACCCGCGTCGTGGAGTGGGTGCGCAGGCTCTCGACCACCGATCGAGCTGCGGGCACCGCAGGGACGGTTCGGACGGCATGGCCGATCGGCGTGCGGCCCGCGGAAAAGAAGTGCATGAAGGCCTCGGGCTGGAAGGGAAGCGCCGCGGAACCGGGGCGCCCGCCGGGCGGGCTCCCCGGTCACAGGTCAGCGCAGCGCCTGGGCCGCCGCGACGAGATTGCGCAGCGAGGCGATGACCTCGTCGGTGCGGCGGGTCTTCAGACCGCAGTCCGGGTTGACCCACAGCCGTTCGGCCGGAACGGCTTTCAGTGCGAGCGCGAGCGACTTCTCGATCTCCTCGGTGCCGGGCACGCGCGGCGAGTGGATGTCGTAGACACCGGGGCCCACGCCCAGACCGAACCCGGCCGCGTTGAGGTCGTCGAGCACCTCCATATGCGAGCGCGCCGCCTCGATCGAGGTGACGTCGGCATCCAGACCCGCGATGGCCCCGATGACCTCACCGAACTCCGAGTAGCACAGGTGGGTGTGGATCTGGGTGGCGTCGGCGACGCCGGAGGTCGAGAGCCGGAACGCGTCGACCGCCCAGTCCAGATAGGCCGCCTGGTCGGCCTTGCGCAGCGGCAGCAGCTCGCGCAGCGCGGGCTCGTCGACCTGGATGATGCCGATACCGGCCGCCTCGAGGTCCACCGTCTCGTCCCGGATCGCCAACGCGATCTGGCGAGCGGTATCGGCCGCCGGCTGGTCGTCACGGATGAACGACCACGCCAGGATGGTGACCGGCCCGGTCAGCATGCCCTTGACCGGCCTGCTGGTCAGCGACTGCGCGTAGGTGATCCATTCGACGGTCATGACCTGCGGACGGACCACATCGCCGTAGACGATCGGCGGCCGCACGCACCGAGTGCCGTAGGACTGCACCCAGCCGTTGATCGTCGCGGCGAAGCCGTCGAGCTGCTCGGCGAAGTACTGCACCATATCGTTGCGCTCCGGCTCACCGTGCACCAGCACGTCGAGACCGATCTCCTCCTGCAGCGCGATCACCTCGGCGATCTCGGCACGCATCCGCGTGCCGTATTCGGCCTGGTCGATCTCGCCTCGGCGCAGCTGGGCGCGGGCCACGCGGATGCGGCTCGTCTGCGGGTAGGAGCCGATGGTGGTGGTCGGCAGCAGCGGCAGGTTCAGCCGCTGCTGCTGCAGCACGCGACGTTCGTCGGCCGGGGTGCGGCGCACTGCGTCAGCGGCCGGTCCGGCCAGGCGCCCACGCACCGACTCGATCCGCAGCCGCGGGTCGGCCAAGCGAGCGGCCACGGCCGTGCGAGCGATCTCGAGAGCCTCCGTGACAGCGCCCTCACCCTCGGCGAGAGCGGTGGCCAGCACACGGATTTCGGAGATCTTCTCCGCACCGAACGCCAGCCAGCTGCGTAGCCGCTGGTCCAGATCGGTCTCGGGCGCGAGACTGTAGGGCACGTGCAGCAGCGAGCACGAGCTCGACACAGCGACCGGCACCCCGGCATCACGCAGCCCGGTCAACTGTGGCAGCGCGCGATCGGGGTCGACCCGCCAGATGTTGTGACCGTCGACGACACCCGCCACGATCAGCTTGTCCGTGATCGACTGCACCACAGCCACATCCGAATCACCACCGGCGACGAGGTCGACGGCGATGCCCTCGATTCCGGTCTCCGCCAGCACCGGTAGCGCCACCCCCAGCCGGCCGAAGTAAGCGGCCACCAGAATGGCCGGGCGCGCCGACACCTGCGACAGCCGCTGGTAGGTGGAACGCACGGCCGCCAGCTCGGCCTCGGTCAGATCGGTCACCAGCGACGGCTCATCGATCTGCACCCACTGCGCACCGGCATCGGCGAGCAGGCCGAGCAGCTGCTCATAGAGGGGCAGCAGGTCGGGCAGACGCTCGAGCAGGTCGCTGCCGTCCAGCGACTTGGCCAGCTTCAGGAAGGTGATCGGGCCGACGACGACCGGGCGGGCCGGCACGCCCAGAGCCAGCGCTTCGCGCAGCTCGGCCAGCGGCTTCTCCGGATGCAGGGAGAACGCGGTGTCCGCGGCGAGTTCGGGCACCAGGTAGTGGTAGTTGGTGTCGAACCACTTGGTCATCTCCAGCGGAGTGACCTCGGCGTTGCCACGCGCGGCCGCGAAGTAGCGATCCAGCTCGTCGGCGATCCCCGATACCCGCTCGGGCAACGCTCCGAGCAGCACGGCGGTATCGAGCACCTGGTCGTAGTAGGAGAACGTGCCCACCGGCACCGAATCCAGCCCGGCGTCACGCGCCGCGGTCAGCGCAGTGGTGCGCAGGTCCGCCGCGACAGCGTGCAAGCCCTCGGCATCGAGGCGCCCGGCCCAATAAGACTCGGTAGCGCGTTTGAGCTCCCTGTTGGGGCCGATGCGCGGAAGCCCCAGCACGGTCGCGGAAAAAATAGTGTGCGGGTTCGACATCAATGAACTCCATGGTCGGCAGCAACGACCGCCACCCATCCAGAGCGCACGCTGATGGAGCCCATGAAGCATCGTTCCCGTGCCCGGGTCCACTCGGCGTACCGCCCGATCCACGAGGCGACGGCCACCGGATACGGCGTATCCGGTACAACGGGCAGGTCTTCGGACTCGTGGGCATCGACCTCGAACGGGTCGACCCCGACGCGCGAGGCCCGGGGCTGGTCCTACCGACCGTCGCTTCCCAGGCAAACGCCCAGTGCGGGTGACGGCTGTCGTTCCCACTCACCGCTGCGGGACAGTCCCGGATTTCCACCGGGTTCCCTCTCACTCGACGATGCGAACACCACCGAGCTTCGACGCCATCGGACGGATCAGGGGCTCCTCGACTCCGCCTCCGGCGAACCAGCTGCGCCGACAAATATAGCCAACTCCGATCGGATCGCGAAAGACGATCACCTCACACGGGGTTGGGAGCACTCGACGACCAACCCCGCGGGCCGAATTCCGGAAGGCCCACCGGCAAGGAACTCGGCCTGTTCGGGGCGAGGCAGGCTCGTGGCCGGCGTATCGGGTGGATATGGCGGTCGCCGGTCGGACGCCAGGCTTCCGCACAGTTCTTGTTCGAGTACCGGGAGGCATCCGCGCACGTCGGTGATGCCCATTAGGGGATGCTAAGTTTCTTTTGCAGGGAACACCGGTGCGAATCCGGGGCTGTCCCGCAACTGTCACCGGTTAGCGAACCTTCATCCGATGGCCACGACCTTCCTGGGTTGGAAGGCCGGAGGCGAGCGTCGATCCGGGAGCCAGGATACCTGCGCCGCAGTTCAGGATCGAGTTTCACGAGGATGAGGATGCGAGTGTTCACTCGCCGCTCCCGGCATCACGCCGAGCGGCTACGCAGCTATACCCCTACGACTTCGCATCGGCGTCGTCCCGTGCGGATATCCGTTCTGGCCGCCCTGTTCGCGACCACCCTGGCCTTCACCGGCTGTGCGTCCACCGAGACGGCCGAGGACGCGGCCGCCGCGGCGAAGGAGTTGCGCGAATCCGGCGACGGCATACTGACGATCTACAACTCGTACAAGATCGCCGGACTCGATCCCGCCGGGACCGGGACCAACTGGTTGTTCGACTGGGGTGTGGCGGAGAATCTCCTGCAGGTCACCGAGGCCGGGCAGATCGAGCCGTGGCTGGCCCGCGACGTCAGCCGTGACGGCGACCGGCGCTGGGTGGTGACGCTGCGTGAAGGAGTCACCTTCCAAAACGGCAAACCCGTGGACGCGGCGGCCGTGGCGGCGGCGTTGACGCGGCAGATCGCCCGGTCGAAGACGGCACAGGTCTATCTCGATACGGATACCAAGGTCACTGTCGAGGGCGAGCGGGTTGTGCTCACGACACCACAACCGAATGCGATGGTGCCCGCGGCGCTGGCCGCCCGGGACAATTCCCTGCAGATCTACGATGTCGCCGCTGTGGAGGCCACGGGTGGTGATTCGTCGAAGATCGTCGGTGCGGGCGCCTATTCCGGGCCGTACGCGATCACCGAATGGACACCCGACAACCTGGTTCTGCAGCCGTACGCGGGCCATTGGGAGGGCGTACCTCCTTTGAAGGGAGTCACCGTCCGGGTGGTCCCCGATGAACAGGCGCGACTGGCCGGGGTGCGCAGCGGTGAGGCCGATATGGCGTTCTATCCGTCGACGTCGGTACAGCTCGAACTGCAGGGCAACACCGACACTCACGTGCTGTCATCGGATGCGGCATTACAGTCGCTGCTGGTCGAGATGAACCTGAAGGCGGGCGTATTCACCGATACCGCTGTCCGCAAGGCATTCACCACCGCGATCGACTACGAAGGTATCGCCGCCGACGTCGGCAACGGGCAGTTCGAGGCGGCGGCGGGTTTGTACCCGCGGCAGATGTCGTTCGCCGAGGCCAACCAGGTGCACGACCCGGACCTGGCGAACCGGCTGCTCGACGAGGCCGGTTGGGTGAAGGGTCCGGACGGTATCCGCACCAAGGACGGTCGCAGGCTCGTGGTCCGGTTCGTCACTCAGGCGCAGGGCCCGGAGACCAGCGATGTCGCGATCGCGATCCAGGATCAGGTGGCGCAGGCCGGGTTCGAGTTGCGGATCGACAATGCCGAGGATTCGGCGGAGGTGAAGAAGGATCCGGCGGGCTGGGAGGCGTCGGTGGCGCTGAGCGGTTCGCTGTCCGGTACGGCCGATCCGATCCAGCCGTTCCTGGTGCGCTGGACCACCGGTGGCTCGTCGAATGCCCAGGGCATCGCCAACCCGGAAATCGATGCCATCGGCAAGGAGCTACGCAGCGAATTCGACAGCGGCGACCGCGACCGGCTGCTCCGCCGCGCCCAGCAGATCCTGGTGGCCGAGGAAGCGTATGTGGTCGCGGGGACGTTCAAGTACTTCACGGTGGTGACCGGGCCGGAGTGGGCCGACTACACCGTGTCGAATGTCCGGCGGCACATCACCAGCCGGACCGGTCGCTAGCAGTCCGGGGTGCGTGCTCTCGTTCTCGGCCGCCGCCGGGTGGTCGAGGCCGTGATCACCCTGTTCGGCGCCAGTGTGCTCATCTGGATGTTGATGCCGCTGGCGCCGGGCGACCCGACCCGGATGATCCTTGTCGCCCAGGGTGTCCCGGAACCCACCCCGGAGCAGATCGGCGAGCTGACCCGGGAACTCCATCTGGATCGCGCACTGCCCGCTCAGTACACGCACTGGTTGTGGGGTGTGGTGCGCGGCGATTTCGGTCTGTCGTTCGCCTCGGGTCGGCCCGTCGCCGATGAATTGGCCGAACGGTTGCCTGCCACCCTCATGCTCGGTTCGGTATCTCTGGTGCTGGCAGTGCTTTTCGCCGTAGTGCTGGGCGTGGTTGCGGCGCAGTTCCCCGGACGGTGGCCCGACCACGGCACACGCGGCGTCGCGCTGCTGTTCGCCTCGGTTCCGGGGTTCGTGGTGGCGCTGCTGCTGATCCAGGTGTTCGTCGTGGGTTTCGGGCTGGGCAAGGCCGCCTTGGACGGATCGTGGCAGCAGGTGTGGATGCCCGCGATCTGCCTCGCCGCCGGGATGGCCGATACCTGGTCGCGACTGCTGCGGGCCGAGCTGTTGGCGTTCCTGGAGACCCCTGCCGCGCAGGTACTGCGCGCCCGCGGGGCCACCCGCTGGCGCATTCTCTGGCGTCACGGCTTGCCCAACAGCGCTGTCCCTTCGCTGCACGCGCTCGCAGTCGGTGTCGCGGTGCTCCTCGGAGGGGCCACGGTGGTGGAAACGGTACTCACCTGGCCCGGAATCGGTTCGTTCGTGGTCGAATCGGTGAAAAGCCGGGATCTGCCGGTGATCCAGGCGTTCACGGTGTTCGCTGCCGCGACGTATGTCTTGACCAGCGTCGCCGCCGACGTGCTGTCCTCGGTGATCGACCGTCGGATCACGGTGACAGCATGACCGGATCTCACCGACTCGATGCCGTCGCGGCGCGTGACACCACCACTGGCCGATCACGTCGTGTCCGGCTACGGGTCAGCGCACTCCCGCGCACGGTACAGGCCGGTGTCCTGCTTCTCGTTCTCGTGATACTCATCGCTGCGGTCGGCCCGCTGATCGCCGAGTATCCCCCGAATGAACCCCACTACGCGGACAAACTACTCGCACCCGGGTCCGAGTATTGGCTCGGAACCGATCAATACGGCCGCGACCAGTTCTCCCGGGTGGTCCATGGATTGCGCCTGTCATTGCTGTCGGCGCTGCTGGTGCTGGTGGGTTCGGCGACCGTCAGCCTGCTCGTCGGCGTCGGGTGCGGGATCTACGGGGGCCGTGCGGATCGGATCGTTACGCGGTTGATCGATATCGTGCTCGCCATCCCGGGGCTGGTTTTGGCGCTTGCCGTGGTCGGCCTTTTCGGACCGGGCTATGTCAATCTCTTAGTCGCGCTGATCGTTTCGAACTGGGCGGCGGATGCCCGGATCGCGCGGGGACTGACGTTGGCGGCACGGAATCAGCCGTATGTGGTCGCGGCACGGATCGCCGGATCGACCAGGTCCGCGATCGCGGTACGTCATCTGCTACCCGCGGTATTTCCGCCGTTCCTCATCGTCACCACCCTGCGGCTCGGCGGCATCGTGGTCGCGCTGGCCGGACTGTCGTTTCTCGGACTCGGCGTGCGGATGCCCGAAGCCGAACTCGGAGCCATGCTCGGCGACGCCCGCCGCTTCCTCACCGTCGCACCGTGGCTGCTGGTCAGTCCGGCGGTGGCGATTCTGGCACTGGCGGCGTCGGCCAATCTCATCGCCGAAGGGCTGCGCAGCCGGGCACCGGACGAGATTCCCACATGAGCGAGCCGGACAAGCCAGCGCACCGTGAACTCAGCGTGGAAGGAGCACAGCACAGTCACACCGAGCTCCTGCCCATTGCCGACCCGATTGTCGAAGTCAGTGGGCTGACCGTGCACTACGGCGATCATCGAATCCTGCGCGATATCTCGTTCAGAGTTCATCGCGGCGAGACCGTGGCGATCGTCGGTCCCAGCGGCTGCGGTAAGACGACAATCCTGCGCGCGGTCCTCGGCATGCTGGACGATTCCGCGCGGGTCAGCGGCTCCCTCCGGATCGGTGGGGAGGAGATGTCCGGACGTCCCGAACGCGATTTCCGCGCCGTGCGCGGCACCGTTCTCGGCTACGTCGGCCAAGACCCATACGGCGCGATGGACCCGCTGATGAGCGTGGCGACGAATATCGCCCAGGGCTGGCGGATCACCGGGCGCAAGCCACCACACCACCGGATCGTCGAGGACACGGCCGCTCTCGGGCTCACAGCGCCCGCCCGTCTGCGTGAACGACCGTTCGCCTGGTCCGGCGGTATGTTGCAGCGCGCGGCGATCGTGACCGGCCGAGCCCTGGATCCGGTCCTGGTGCTGGCCGACGAGCCGACGAGCGCACTCGACGATGTCAACGCCCACCGAGTGCTGGCGGCACTCACCCGGCCGGGCGCGACACTGCTGATCGTCAGTCATGACCGGGAACTGGTCGCTCAGTATGCCGATCGCGTCTACTCGGCCGAGAACGGGACGCTTCGCGAGACGACGCCGATCCCGCCGCCCGACGCGGAAGCGATCGCGGCTCGCGAACCGAAACCTATCCCGGCACCGCCGCTGATATCGGCCGAGGGGCTGACCAAACGCTATGCGTCAGGGGGCGGTCTCCCCCCGACGGATATCCAGGTCCGTCCCGGTGAAATCGTCGGTATCGCCGGAGCTTCCGGATCAGGTAAGAGCACATTGCTCCGTGTGCTTGCCGGCGCCGAACAGCCCAGTGAGGGAACGCTGCGCTGGAACGGGGCCCCTGGGGCGCCACCGGCCGGGCAGGCCGGTCTGATTTTCCAGGACGCGGTCGGCAGTCTCGCCCCTCGCCGGCCGCTGTACCGGAGCCTCACCGAACCGCTGCTCCCCCGCCTCCGCGATCGTCTGCCCCGGGCCGAATCGCTCGCGATCACCCGCGCCGCGCTCGACCGGGTGGGCCTCGGCGATATCGACCCCACTACCCGGCCCGGCCGGCTCTCCGGTGGGCAGGCACAGCGGGTTGCGATCGCGCGAGCGCTGGTCGCGGATGTGCGACTGCTACTCGCGGACGAACCGACCGCGGCTCTCGACGACGCCACCGCGCAACGGATCCTGGATCTGCTTCGTGATATGGCCGACGAAGGGCGCGCCGTGGTGGTGGTTTCGCATTCCCGACGCGCCCTTCGTCGGATCGCGGACAACATCATCACCCTCGGCGAGGATCCGCGGACCCCCACCCTGGGATGACCTGTTCGGCGAACGCTTTCACACTGCGCCGGATATCGGCCGGCGCAGGCGCTGCCGGCTGCACATTGCACAGGAACTCCGTCGCCGCGGGAACCACCGGGTCGGCGGCGATCATCTCTGCGATCTGCGGGCCGGTGCCCAGGTAGCAGTGACCGGTGCGAACGTAATCGTCCGCGGTGAAATCCGCAGGGAACCTTCCCGCGGAAATCGAGGCCGCAACCCAGCGTTCGATACCCAGCCGCATGGCGGCAAACGCGTCGCGCTCGCTTTCCGCGCACAACACGGACCGGGAGACACCGACGCGTGGTGCCCGGCCGTGCCGTCGCTGCGCCGCGAGGTAACCGTCGACTCGGCGCGCGGCGATCTCGTCGCGCGGCCCCCGCGCCGAGGAGGTGCGGCCGGTGAGCACACCCAGATTCAGGTCCGCGGCCAAAGCGAACCCCTGTTCGGAGGAGGTGCCGATCCACAGCCGGTCCCGAAGTCCGGGTGCGTTCGGTACGAGGTCGCTTCCTGCCGAGAGCAGTTCGCGTAGCTGATGCAGGGTGTCGGCGAACTGTTCGTGCCGGCGGAGGTGGTCGCGTCCGAAGCGGTGCGACGTCTGCTCGTCCGCCCCGGCACCCAGGCCGAGTTCGAGCCGTCCGCCGCTGAGTGCGTCGACGGTAGCGGCGTCCTCGGCCAGCCGGATCGGGTCCTCGAGCGAGCCGACAACCACGGCGGTGCCCAGCCGGATGCGCGTCGTCCGCTGCGCGATCGCGGCGAGAAGGACCAGCGGCGACGGGCAGTGCCCGCGTTGCGCCCCGAAATGATGCTGAGCGACCCAGAAGGAGTCGTAGCCCGTCTCTTCGGCGACCGTCGCGAGTTCGATGGTGTCGCGCAGTATCCCGGCCGAATCGCCGTCGCCGACGATATGGGAGATCAACCCGAACCGCATACTGCCGCCCGGCGGGGGCCGATACCGCGGCTCGCCGGAAGCCATCGCCACCGCCGGGCCGGTATCAATCGGCCGCACGCGCACTCACCTCCCGCACTGCTGGATCCGGATGGTCCAGATCCAGGACAGCATCGGCCAACTGGTCCAGCACTGTGCTCTGATGACTGATGACCAGCAGCGCGGGTCCGCTGCGGCGTAGCCGGTCGAGCAGGTCGATCACTGTCTGCTGGGACTTCGCGTCGAGGGAAGCGGTGATCTCGTCACAGATCAGGATTTCCGGGGCGGCGGCCAGGGCACGGGCCAGAGCTACCCGTTGCTGTTGGCCGCCGGAGAGTTCTCCGGGGCGGCGGGTGGCCAGATCCGGGTCCAGGCCGACCTCGGTCAGCAGGCGAGACACCTCGAGGTCGGCTGTGGTGGTATCCATTCCGCGTAGCAGGGTCAGTGGCCGGCGGATCTGGGTGCCGATTCGGTGGGCCGGGTTCAGCGCGGTGGCCGGGTTCTGCGGGATCAATTGCAGTGCGCGACGGTGCGGTGTCGTGCGTTCATCGGTACTGGGCGGCAGGACTGTCCCGTCCAACCGGATGGTGCCGCTTGCCGCCGGGTGCAGGCCGGTCAATGCCCGGGCCACGGTGGTTTTACCCGCTCCGGAAACCCCGGTGAGCGCGAGGCAGGAGCCGGGTGCCAGATCGAAGGAGATGCTGTCGACGACGTTGCGTGAGCGATACGCGACCGTCAGCGCTTCCACCTGCAGAATCGGCTCTCGGCCGGAGCACTGTGGTTTCCGCACCGTGACCGCCGCCGCTCGGCTGTCGGAGTCACTTATCGGCCGGTAGGAAACCACGCGGCCGGCGTCCAATTCGAGCACATCATCGACGAGCGGTGTGATGCCGGGGAGATCGTGGGTGATGATCACGAATGAGGTGGCCGCATCCCGGCGTACCGCGCCCAGCATCTCGACGAGATCGACACGGGCCCGCAGGTCGAGTCCGGTCGTGGGCTCGTCGAGGACGACCACTGCGGGGTCGCCGATCATGGCCATGGCCAACAGGACCCGCTGCTGCTGTCCCCCGGACAACTCGTGCGGAAACCGGCGACGGAACGCACGGTCGCCGGGCAGGCCCACCCGGCGCAGAGCGGCCGTCACATCGTCGCCGGTCCGTTCGAGTCCGCTCGCCCGGATGATCTCGGCGATCGAGGTGCCGATCCGCAGCGCCGGGTTGAGTCCGGCCGCCGGATCCTGCGGTACGAATCCGACCGCCCGGCGGAGCCGCCCGCTCCGGCCGATGGTGACTGTGCCCGAGGCCGACAGTCCCGGCGGCAGCGCGCCGAGCACGGCCGAGACGAAGGTCGTCTTCCCGGCACCGGACGGCCCGATGACCGCCAGCCCTGCGCCCGGGGCCAGCCGCACGGAAACATCCTCGAGCAGCACACGTCCGGCGTCGGTCCGGACGGTGAGCCGTTCGGCCCGCAATCCTTCGCCGGTATCCGGTTGCGGTGCCGCCGTGCTGTTGCGGCGGCGGGGCGGTGCGATCACCCGGTCGCTGAGCATATTGATCGAGACCACCAGAACCATGATCAGCAACGCCGGGGCGAGCACAGACCACGGTTGCATACCGAATCCGGGACGGTTCTCGGTGATCATCAGTGCCCAGTCGGGTGCCGGTGGGCGCAAACCGAGTCCGAGGAATCCACCGACCGCCACGATCGAGATAACCCCCGACAACCGCACCCCGGCATCAGCGAGCACCACACCCCGCAGATTGGGCAGGATCTCGATTACGGCGATCCGCCACAGCGGTTCACCCCGGGCCCGGGCCGATTCTACATAGCCCGCACCGGCGATATCGTGCACCGCGGTGCGGATGATCCGCGCGATCCACGGCGCGGCAGCCAAGGAGGACGTCAGCAGTACCGCCGCCGCTCCCGGGCCGAGCGCGGTGGCCGTCACCGCCAGCACCAGGAACCACGGAATGACCACGATCGCGTCCACCGGCCGCATGATCCACGGATCCACCCGTGACCGCAGACCGGCCAGCAGACCTAGTGTCAGCCCCAGCGCATAGGCTATCACCAGCGACAGCGCCGAGATACTGACCAGCGACCAACCGCCATGCAGCAGACGGGACAGCACATCTCGGCCCACGACATCGGTGCCGAGTAGATGCCCCGGGCCGGGCGGCCGGTACGGTGCCGCGACCGAGGCCGTGGGCGAATACGGGGCGACGAAGGGCCCGAGCGCGACCACACTCAGAATCCCCGTGAGGACAAGCGCCCAACCGGTTTTCTTCACCATCGCCCCGCCCCCACCAGTGTCCGGGCGCGCGGGCTGATCAGCAGGGCGAGCAGGTCCGCGAGCAGGTAGACGACGATCCCGAATGCCGCCAGCAGTACGGCGGCGGACTGGACGAACGGGTAATCGCGCGCCGCGATCGCGATCAACAGTTCCTTGGATACGCCGGGAAAGGAGAAGAGGGTTTCCACGACCGCGATACCGCCGATCAGGCCCACCACCGACCCGGCGAGCGGATGGATGGAGGCGGATACGGCATTGGGCGCGATATGCCGCCACGCCAACCGGAATCCGCCGACGCCGTTGAGTCGTGCGGTGCGGATGTATTCGGTCGCGGTAACCTCGGCGGTCTGCGCGCGGACGATCCGCACAGGGTGCGGTGACAGGCCCGCCAGCAGACAGATCACGGGCAGCACCAGTACTTCGGGCCGCTCCCACACGCTGGTGCCGGTGGGAACCAGCGAAACCGCGGGCAGCAGCCGTAGCGACAGCGCGGTGATCGCCACCAGCAGGACCCCGGTGATGAACGGCGGCACCGATTCGACGGCCAGCGCACCGGCGCTGAGCACCCGGTCCGTCCGCGACCCCGGCCGGGCGCCGGCCAGCAGTCCCAGCCCCAGCGCCAGCGGGATCAGCAGCACGATCGTGAGCAGTGCCAGCGCAGCGCTGTTGGACAATCGGTCGAACAGCACCTCGGCGACCGGACGACCGGAGATCAGCGAATCACCGAGATCACCGCGTAGGAAACCGGCGAGCCACTCGAAGAACCGGACCGGCGCCGGTCGATCCAGGCCCAGTTCGGCGCGCAGCGCCGCCAACTGTTCCGGTGACGGATCGCCGGCGCCGCGCCGCGACAGCACCACCACCGCCGCATCGGAATCCAGCAGTTCGAACAGACCGAAGACCAGCACCGTGACCACGGCCAGCACACCTGCCCCGCCAGCTGCGCGGCCGACGAAATACCGCAGCACGCGTCAGCCCTGCGCAGTGATCCAGGTGGTGGCGTAGTTCGCCCAGTCGTCGGTACCCGGAACCCCGGCGCGCATCCCGCCGACGGTATTACGGGCGGCGTCGGGGCGTTTGGCGAAGCTGTGCAGGATGAGCCCGCCTTCCCGCCACAGCTCGTCCTGGAGTTCGAAATACAGTTCGCGGCGCCGCTCGGGGTTCATGGCGGCCCGGGCCTGGGCGAATTTCGCGTCCCACGCGGGTCGCCGCCACGCAGTGCTGTTGCTCGGTGAGGTACTGGTACCGGTCTGGCCGTAGAAATAGTCCAGGCTGTAGTTCCACCACCCCACATGCGTGAGCGCGCGTTTACCGGAGACCTGGGAGAAGTAGGTATCGGCGGGGGCGGATTCGAGCCGGACGGTGATGCCCGCGGCCTTCGCCTGTTCGGCGTAGAGGGTGGCCGATTCCACCATGCCCGGCATACCGTCGGCGGTGACCAAGGTGACCTCGAGGTTTTCCTTGCCCGCGGCCCGCAGCAGTTCCCGGGCACGCTGCGGGTCGTAGCTGCGCTGTGGGAGGGTGTCGTTGTAGTACGGCGCGCCCTTGCCGTAGAGATCGTTGCCGACCTCGCCGTACCCGTAGTAGACGGCATCGACCATCGCCTGCCGGTCCACGGCCAGCCGCATCGCCTGTCGGACCCGCACATCGTCGAACGGCGCCAGATCGGTGCGCATCTGGAAACACCCCATCAGGCCCTCGGGCGGTACATACACTGTCGCGGCGGGGTCGTTCTCCAGATTCCGGGCCTGCAGATAGCTCATCTCGTGCACAACATCGCCCTCACCGGAGAGGAAGGCGTTCATCCGGGCCTCGGTTTCGGCGATCTGGATGATCTCCACCTCGTCCAGCGGGGCCGGTCCGTCCCAGTGGCGGTCGTTGCGGCGCAGTAGCGTGCGGTCGCCAGGAGACCAGGCGGCCAGCGCGAACGGCCCGGTCCCCACCGGCAGAGTGCGCTGGTCGAACACTGTGGTGCCGTCCTTGACGACGTAGCAGTACCACCCCGCGAGCACCGACCCGAAATCCGCGATCGGTGTCTTCATCGCGACCAGCACGTCGAGCTCGCCGTCCGCCTCGGTCCGTGCCATATCGACCATCGCCAGGTCACCGGCCGAAGCCCGCGCCGGGTCGAGCATCCGCTCGAAGCTCCACAACACATCGCGGGAGGTCAGCGGAGTGCCGTCACTGAACACCACCCCCGGCCGCAAGCTGATCCGCCACACGCTGCCGTCGGCGTTCGGTTCCAGTGCCCGGGCCAGGCGGTATCTCAGGGTGAGGTCGTTGTTGTAGGCGACCAGCTTGTCCCAGACGTTCTTCGATACCGCACCGCCGGCCGAGCTGCCCGCCTCATGCGGGTCCAGCACATCGGAGGTCGCGGACCGCCCCGCGATCAACGACCGCAGCCGTCCGCCCGGTTGTGGTGGGCCGGACGGTGGCCCGGAGGGCCCGCCCGCTGTGCCGCAGGCCGTGAGCAGTGGCACGCCGCCCAGAGCGGTCAGGCCGAGCAGGCCCGCGCCGGTTGCCAGCAGTCGTCGGCGGCCGAGCACTGCCCGACCAGTTGTGGAGTTGTTCATCGCCATCCTCGTGGGTGTCACCCGATACCGTGGCGCAGGTGTCCTGGCTCCCGGATCGACGCATCCCCGCCGGCCTTCCGACCCGGGTAGGTCGTGGCCACTGAATGGCGGATCGCTCCTCGGTGACAGTTGCGGGACAGCCCCGGATTCGCACCGGTGTTCCCTGCACCACGCAGGACGTTACCGGGAACGCGCGTCCTGCGGCGGACCCGGCACCGCCCGCGCCTTGTCGCCGGTCAGCCCGAGACCTCATCGGATTCGGGCGGGGCATGTCGCCGCGCCGGGAACGGAATCGACGGTCGGCACTCGGGGTGCGAGCCGTCGATGAGCGGGATATCGCAGCGTCAAGCCACGACCGGGCGCTGCGGTACGCCGACGTATTCGCTCAGCGGCCGGATCAGCGCGTTCGCCTGACCCTGTTCGATGATGTGGGCCGTCCAGCCGGTGATCCGGCTCATCACGAAGATCGGCGTGAATACTTCGATATCGAAACCGAGCAGGTAATAGGCCGGCCCCGTAGGGAAATCTAGATTCGGTTTGATCCCGGTGGCATCGTCCATCGTTTTTTCCAGGATCTCGTACATCTGCACCCACTTCTGCCCGTCGGTGACAGCGGCGAGCTCCAGGAAGGCCTGCTTCATGGTGGGGACCCGGGAATCACCTTTCTTGTAGACCCGGTGGCCGAAACCCATCACCTTTTCCTTGGCGGCAAGCTTGTTGCGCAGCCACTGTTCAGCCAGGCCCGGATCGCCGATCTCGAGCATATGATGCATCACGGCTTCGTTGGCGCCACCGTGCAGCGGACCCTTGAGTGCCCCGATGGCGGCGGTGACGGCGCTGTAGATATCCGACAGTGTCGAGGTGACCACCCGTGCCGCGAAGGTCGAGGCATTGAAGCTGTGTTCGGCATAGAGGATCAGCGAAACCTCGAATGCCTTCACCAGCTCCGGCGCCGGCACCTTGCCGAAGCACATGTTCAGGAAATTCTCCGCATAGCCCATATGGGAATGCGGGGCGATCGGGTCCAGACCGCGGCGCCTGCGGTGATCGGCCGCGACAATGGTCGGCAGTACGGCGAACATCCGCAGTGCCTTGGCGCGATTCGCCTTGACCGAGTTGTCGTCCTCGGTAGCGTCTTCCGCACCCAGATAGCTGATCGCGGTACGCACCACATCCATCGGGTGACAGGTATCGGGCATCTTCGCCACCAGCGACAACAGCGACCGGTCGACCCGTCGCGACGCCCGCTCCTGCTGCTGGAACCGTTCGAGTTCAGCGTCGGTGGGCAGTTCGCCATACCACAACAGATAGCCGACCTGTTCGAAACTACACCTGGCAGCCAGATCCTGGACAGCGTAACCACGGTAGGTCAGCGAATTGGTCTCCGGCACCACCTTCGAAATCGAAGTGGTATCGACGACGACGCCTGCCAAACCTTTGTAGATGGTCGGGATCTCGGACGACCGATCAGCACCCTTCGCCGGATCGCTCACCACAGCCGGATTCGTCACTGGTTCCTCCCCAGACTGAAATTGAATATATCCGAATCGAATTCGTTGTAGCGCTCGTACTGCAGCAGCTCATAGAGGCGGCTGCGGTGCTGCATCCGGTCCAGCAGACCAGATTGCGTTCCCTCCGCGTGAATTTCACGCAGCCCCGCTTCCGCGGCATGCATGGCCAGGCGAAGCGTCGACACCGGGTAGATGATCGCGTTGTAGCCGATTTTTTCCAGCGTCGCGGCCGAAAGCAGTTCGGATTTCCCGAATTCGGTCATATTCGCCAGCAGTGGTGTGGAGACCGCGGCACGGAATTTCTCGAAGTCATCCGCGGTGTGCAGCGCTTCGGTGAAAATGAGATCCGCGCCCGCCTCGGCATAGGCTCTGGCTCGATCGATGGCCGCATCGATACCTTCGATACCCGCCGCGTCGGTCCGCGCGCAGATCACGAAGTTCGGATCGCGGCGGGCCGATACCACCGCCCGCAACCGGCGGACCATCTCGTCGGCCGGCACCACAGCTTTACCGTCGAGGTGACCACACCGCTTGGGGTTGACCTGATCTTCGAGGTGACAACCGGCGATCCCGGCATCCTCTAGCACCGTCACCGTACGTGCGGCGCTCATCGGCTCACCGAATCCGGTGTCGGCATCGATCAGCACCGGCAGATCGGTGACGCGGGCGATCTGGTGCCCGCGGCCGGCGACCTCCATCAGGGTGGTCAGGCCGATATCGGGCAGCCCGAGATCGGCGGAGAGCACGGCGCCGGAGACGTAGACACCTTCGAAACCGATCTCCTGGATCAGTTTCGCAACCAGCGGATTGAACGCGCCGGGCAACCGTTGGATGCGCCCGGATTCGAGGCCGGCGCGGAAGGCCGCGCGTTTATCGGCGGCCGAGGTGGAGGCAGCGAGTAGGCCTGTCATCAGAAGAGTCCCTTCGGGGAACGGGGCGCGCGGGCGAGCACATCCGGCGAGACGGTGAAGGTGAGCTCCGACAACTCACCCGCGGACAGCTCGCCCGCGCGCTGGACCACCTCGAGGAAGCGGTCCTGCCCGGCGGGCTCGACGACTCCCTCGGCGAGGGTGCGGAACTTGGCGATGTACTGATCGCGGGCGAAGGGACGGGCGCCCAGCGGGTGCGCATCGGCAATGGCGAGTTCGTCCACGATCACCTCACCGCTCTTCAGAGTGACCTCGGCGCGGGCGCCGAACGCCTTCTCCGCCGGGTCGGTCGAGTGGTAGCGGCGGGTCCACTCCGGATCCTCGGCGGTGGAGATCTTGCGCCACAGCTCCACGGTGTCCGGACGCTGCGCGCGCTCCGGAGCGTAGGAGTGCTCGTGATGCCAGGTACCGTCCTGCAAGGCAACGGCGAAGATGTAGGGCACCGAGTGGTCCAGGGTTTCGCGGGAGGCCGTGGGGTCGAACTTCTGCGGATCGTTCGAGCCGGTGCCGATGACCGCATGAGTGTGGTGGCTGGTGTGCAGCACGATCGAGGCGATCTGATCCAGATCACCGATCCGGTCGCGCAGCCGCCGAGCCAGGTCGATCGGCGCCTGGCTCTGGTATTCGGCCGAATGCTCCTTGGTGTAGGTGTCGAGAATCGCCCGCTTGGCCTCACCTGGCCCGGGCAGCGGCACCGAGTACTCCGCCTTCGGACCACCCAGTAGCCAGGCGATCACCCCGTCCTCGCCCTCCCAGATCGGCGACGGGGCGCCCTCCCCGCGCAGGGCCCGGTCCACCGCTTCGACGGCCATCTTCCCGGCGAACGCGGGAGCGTAGGCCTTCCAGCTCGAGATCTCGCCCTTGCGGGACTGCCGGGTCGCGGTGGTGGTGTGCAGAGCCTGACCGACGGCCTGGTAGATGGTCTCAGTGTCCAGGCCCAGCAGGGTGCCGATACCGGCGGCCGCGGACGGCCCGAGATGAGCAACATGGTCGATCTTGTGTTCGTGCAGGCAGATGGACCGGACCAGATCGACCTGGATTTCGTAGCCGGTGGCCAGACCGCGGATCAGCTCGCGACCGCTGCGACCGGCGTGCTGGGCCACCGCCAGAATCGACGGGATGTTATCGCCCGGATGCGAATATTCGGCGGCCAGAAAGGTGTCGTGGAAATCCAGTTCACGCACGGCGACACCGTTGGCCCACGCCGCCCATTCCGGAGAGTACCGACCGTCCACACCGAATACCGTCGCGCCGGGACTGTACGGATGCGCGAGAGCTTGAGCGCGCGCATTGGCCACCGGGCGCCGCGTCACCGACGCCGCCGCAACCGCCGCGTTGTCGATGATCCGGTTGACGATCATCTCCTCGGTCTCCGGGGCCACCTCCACCGGATCCGTCGCGACCTCCGAGATCCGCCATGCCAGATGCTGCTCGCGGGGGAAATGCTCCGCGGAACGATGGGTACGGACGAGATGATTCTTCACAGTCTCCGGCCTCCAGGGATCGACGCAATTCGCTTCGATTCGCACGCTACTGACCCGACCGAGCTGCGGGAATCCGTCGCAAATGCGTATTTTGCGGAGCCTGACCTGCAAAGTTGTGGAGTTTGCGAAAACACGGAAGACCGATGGAAGCCGCAGGACTCGGCGCAACACAAGGCGGGGAGACGGTTCGGACCCGCCCGACAACCCCGATGCGAGCAGCTTCAGCCCTCGACGGCTGCCGGCGCGTACGGGGTGGTCGCCGGCCGGTTCTCGTCGGCGGCGAGCGGCCGACCGATCTGCGGAAACGCCCGTTGCGGACAGGCCGCGCGTTCGCATACCCGGCAGCCGGCTCCGATCGGAACAGCAGCGGACGCATCGTGCAGGGGAAGCCCCCGGGAGTAGACCAGTTTATCGGCGTAGGCGAGATCACATCCGAGCCCGACCGCGAAATCTCGCGAGGGCGCCAGATAGCCCGGGCTGCTCTCGCCTGTTGTCCGCGCCAGCCACAGATAGGTTCGCCCGTCCGGCATCTCCGCGATCTGTGTGCGGATCCGGCCCGGCGTCGCGAACGCATCGTGAACCACCCACAGCGGGCAACTTCCCCCGGCACGCGAGAAATGAAAGGCGGTAGCGGACTGCCGTTTGGAGATATTGCCCGCTCGATCGGTGCGGACGAAGAAGAACGGCACACCACGCTGCCCACGCCGCTGCAAGGTCGACAACCGATGGCATACGGTTTCGAAGCCGACCTCGAACTGCGCAGCGAGCAGATCGATGTCGTAACGCAACGACTCGGCCGCCGCCAGAAACCGACCGTAGGGCAAGATCAACGCGCCGGCAAAGTAATTGGCCAGCCCGATCCGCAACAACCGGCGCGATTCCGCCGGCAGTGCAGCGGTCTCGGCAAGCAGATCCTCGATCACCCCGGGCTGAGTGAGGAACGCCAACTGCGTGGCCAATTGGAACGCGCGCTGCCCGGCGTTCAGCCGACGCGCGAGGGTGAGCGTGCGCTTCTCCGGATCGTAGAAGCGCTTGGGTCCGGGCCGGACCGGGTCTTCCGAACGAATCAAGACCTGCACATCGTGTTCTTCGTGCAGCAGGCGGGCCAGCTGCAGATCCAGTCCACCGAGCGTGAAACCACTGCGGGCGAACAGGGTCTCGGCGGCGGCGTCCAAAGCCGGGATGTGATTGCGGCGGTCATAGAAGAAATCGCGAACATCCTCGTAGGGCATCGCCGCCCGCGGATCGGCCACCGGCGATTCCAGCCCGGCGGTCAGCTGCTCGAACTGGGCATTGGCGATACGCAACCGGCGATGCTGACTGATGAGCAACCGCACCGCCGCCGGCGCCCGCGAGAGCAGATCGTCGAGTTCGCTGCTGCTCACCGCACCGGCTTCCGGATCCTCGGCGAATGCCTCCTGCAGATCCGCCAGCAACCGCGCATCGGTTTCCGGCGCGAAGAAACCCACTTCCAAATCGAAGGACGAGGTCAACCGCATCAACACCGGCACCGTCAGCGGTCGCTGATCGTTCTCCAGCTGATTGACATAACTCAGCGATAACCCGAGCGCCTTGGCCAGCCCGGACTGAGACAATCCCCGCTGCTCACGCAACACCCGCAACCGGGCACCCGCATACATCTTCTCCACCAGCCGACCTCCGTCCCACACCATTCGAGCCGGGAATCGACCACACAGACCGAGCAGGCTGTGATCGCGCCCAATACGACAGACCGTGGTCACTGCTGCGACCATTACCGAACCCAGCCCACCAGCGCGTCGGGCGAGCGGTCGGATATCGACCGACCGAGCGGCGAGACCGTGCCGGTCGCGTGCGGTAACCACCGCCCGGTGGCCCCGGGAACCCCGAAAGTGATGACATGGTGCGTCCCTCGTCGTCAGCTGTGAACAGCCATCACCCGATCATGCGCACACGACGACTACACATCCGGGAACTCTCCCGAATGAGTCGACATCGGCGTAGCACCCAATCCGCGAGGCGACAGCCGCCGGGCACGGCGTACCCAGCACAACCGGCAGGTCTTCGGACTCGCGGACATCGACCTCGTTCGGCCGACTCGGGATCGAACCCGAGCTGTTCTACGCCGTCGCTTCCCAGGATGTACCCAGTGCTCCGTGACGGCGGTCGTTCCCGCTCACCGCTGCGGGACAGTCCCGGATTCCCACCGGGTTCCCTCTCACCCGGCGGGTCGGTGTCGTACGACAGCCGACCGGCGGGCTCGACGCCGCACACGGACACAACAGTGCACGACGAACCAGCTGCGTTCATCAGACTATGCCCAGCACGGAACACCCGTTCCGGCAGGGCGGCGCCCCCTGGCACAGCGGAGCGGGACGAATCGGCTGATCTTGTTCAGTGGCGCGCTCGGCGCGGGCCGGGGAACAACGCGGCGAAACCCGGGCTGCCCCGTTCTCACGGCGACACCCCGTTCGCCGCCCAGGCCGTCGCCGACCGGGGTCGGCATCGACGATATCGTCGCCGCGGCTCCCTGAGGACAAGGTCCACAGGTCATGAACGGCCTGCAGGAGCCGGCGGGCACGTGACCGTGGTGGGGACGGTATCAACGATGGCCGGGCGCGACGCCGCGGATGTCGGGATCGCCCTCGGCACGGGCACCGATGCTTCCCTCGAAGCCGCCGATATCGTGCCGGCGGGACAGTGCCCTGCACCGAGTTCCCACCGCCATCGCCTCGGGCAACTCCGGCCACCATTCGGGGAAATCTGCGCTCGGGTGTTCGGCTACCACATCGTGGTCATCCCCTTCGCGGCTCCTTGTGCTCGCTCCATTGGCAGTGGTCGAGAATGGAAACCCCGCCGGTAACAGCTGATTTCGCTAGAATGAGGCGCGGGAGTCCCGACCGCACGCGACGCGGAGGCGAGCACCGGCCATCCCGCGCCCCAACCCGTCGCCCGTCTCGAAGAGGTGCGACGATAGACGGCACCATGACCAGTCCAGCGCACCGTTCGCCGCCGCTCGCCAGGGCGGGCCGCGCGTGCGTCTTCGCGCTGATCTGTGTTCTGCTGTCCGCTTCCGGGCACGCGCTGACTTCGACGCACACCATTTCCCTGTCGACGCTGACTCTCGCGGTCGGCTTCGTCTCGACGGTGGCCTGGGCGGTCGCCGACCGGCAACGTGGGCTGTTGCCCATCACGGCCGGGCTGCTGGCCGGTCAGGGCTTCCTGCATCTGTGGTTTGCGGCCGACTCCGTCGGCGGGCACGCCGGCCACGCCGAGGTCGCCGGCCGACCGGCCGAGAGCCAGACGCCGGCCATGCTGCTGGCGCACTGTCTGGCGGCTCTGCTGTGCGGTGTCTGGTTGTGGCGGGGTGAACGCACCGCTTTCTCGCTCGCGGCAGCCCTGTACACCCGAATTCTGATACCGCTTCTGCTGCTGCCGCTCCCGAGCGTCTGCCCCGCACTGTCGGTGCGACCGGCCGGCACAGCGCACGAAACAGCGGTAGTGGCCGAGTTCCTGCGGCACGCAGTGGCACGCCGGGGCCCACCCGCACGCGAGATCGGCCTCTTCTCTCGAGCCGCCACGGCAGCGTAACTGTCGGCCGACCTCGTGCGCGGAACAACGCGTCCGGTCGGTGTTTTCGCTGCGCGGCGGGTAACCGTCACCGGCGCAGCACCGGCGGTGGCGTGATCTCCTGATGTCTGTGCCGCGCCCACTCGGGAAGTACGCACACCGACATCGGCGCGAACACGATGCCGCCGCCGTCTGCGTCCCGATCAGAAGCTTGCTGTGATGGACAAATTACATTTCGCGCTGCCCGGATTCCGGCAGTTGGCCTGCACCCAGCGCGACCCGGGGTCGTCTTCCGCCCCTGACCCGGTGGCCGACCGTCCCCACGATGCGCGCCTGACCGCGCTGGCCCTCGCCGCGGGGGCGGGCGACCGAAACTCGCTGGCGGAGCTTGTGCGGTGTACCCAGGCCGATGTCTGGCGCTTCGTCGCGCACCTCACCGATGTGCAATCGGCAGACGACCTCACCCAGGAAACCTTCTTGCGGGCGATGGGCAGTCTGCCGCGTTTCGCCGGCCGCTCGACCGCACGTACCTGGCTGCTGTCGATCGCCCGGCGTGCGGTGATCGACCGATTGCGCAATGCCTCGGCCCGGCCCCGGACCGCCGGCGGCGCGGACTGGGAAACAACGATCGAGCAGCGGCGCGACCGCCATGACAGTGACGTGGGCGAGGACATGGTCGTCGCCGACTTTCTGCGCCATCTTCCCGAAGATCGCCGCGAGGCATTCGTGCTGACCCAGATCCTCGGGTTGACCTACGCCCAGGCCGCGCAGGCCGTCGACTGCCCGGTCGGCACGATCCGGTCCAGAGTCGCCCGAGCACGGGAGACCCTGGCCGAACTGTGGCGCGGTGTCGACACCGACTCCACAGTGGTCTACGCACTCCCCCGCACCACCCGGCACGCCGGGACTCCGTCGGTGCCGCTCACCCGCGGGCAGTGACGATATCGCGCGCCCCGCGCGGCCTTCGGTAATACGACGGTGCCCGGCGCTCCGGGCCGGCACCGGCTCCGGCCGAGTCACGTGGTGGACACCGCCAGGGTGTCCACCACGTGGTGCCCGGGCCGCGAGCCCCATCGACCCAGTACCCGAACCAAGGCAAGGAATATTTGGTGAACAAACGAACGAAGAGCAAGAACTCGCCGGCCGCGGCGCAGGGGGTAGATCGCGGCCGCGGGATCCTTGTCCAGGTGGCCGTGGCCGCAGTATTGATCGGGCTCATCGCGGCCATCGGAATCAATGTGGCGCTGAAGAAAGCCGAGCGCGACGATCCCGGACCGATTCCCGTCATCGGCGCACAACCGGGCACCGACCCGGCCGGAGTCACCGCAAGTATCACCGAGGCGGGCGCGATCAGAATCGGCAAACCGTCCGCCGCGCGAACCATCCGAGTGGTCGCCGACCTGCAATGCCCGGCCTGTCGGCAATTCGAGGCGAGCTACGGGCCCCTACTGACCGACGCGGTGAACGCGGGCACAGTGTCGGCCGAGTACGACATCATCGCTTTCCTGGACCGCGCCTCCTCCACCGAGTACTCGACCCGAGCCGCCAACGCCTCGTACTGCGCCGCCGAATCCAACCCCACCCGTTACCAGAGCTGGTTGCAGACCATGTTCGAGCACCAGCCCGCCGAAGGCGGAGACGGCCTGCCCGACAACACGATCATCGAAATCGGCGAAAGCGCCGGCTACTCGGATCCCGAATTCGCCCGCTGCATCACAGATCAGACCTACCGCAAATTCGTCCGAGCCCACACCTTGGACGTTCTCGACAGCGGAATCCAGTCGACACCATCGATCTTGGTCGACGGAAACCCGATCGACCCCGAGCAGCTCCCCGGCACGATCGGATCCTGACCCGGAATCCGCTGCGGCGGACTCGGCACCGACTCACCGGAGCGGTTCCCCTACCAACCCTCGGCCCGTCGGCCGGTGGTACCGGAGCCCGCGTTCCGGGCCGCTCGGCAGTCCGGCTGCGAGTCCGCCAGCGGTGTCAGCGCCGCGCCCGACCACCGCACCAGCAGTACCGCTTCGCAGACCGTGGCAGTCCCGAACCACCCCGTGCCCGAGTGCACGCCGCCGGTACGCAGTACCCAGAAAGCCAGAACCGACAGCATCACACCCACACCCGCCGCGAACGCGTTGAAACACACACAGGAGAAACGACGGGCGACAGTCCCGCCGAGGGTCGAGACGACCACCACACCGGAGGTGAACAGTGAAACCACAGGCAGCAACGGCCTTTCGGCAGCGGTGGCTGCCGACGCCGCCGCCACGACGGAGACGAAAAGTCCAACGGCGGCCGCCGACAGCAGCAGCTTCAGCCGCCAGCTCAGAAACATCTCGCCGAGCACGGACCGTTCGATGCTCCGCATAGCAGCCTCGGTCTCTCGCAGCCACTGCGCGGCCGGGTCGTCGCTCCGTCCCATCATCGCCCTCCCTGTTGTGACGGTGGTGACTCCCATTGGTCGCAACCGTGCGGCGGAAAGTTCCCCCGGCGGCACAGATCTCCAATAGCCCGCCCACGACGGATTCTTCCGTTGCCCGGAAAACACCGAGTACTACCGCAGCTTCGATGGCATGTAGCCCCGTAGACACGGTCTCTCTCGGATGCCGCACAGATCCGGGGGAACTTTCGGCACCGGCCGCCCGACTACTCACAGTGAGGGTGAGTGAGGGCGCCCGGAGAGTGAGGATTGCAGGATGCCGGATCAGGTGTCGGAGCGGCACGAGCCGGGCGTGGAACCGCCCGCAGCCGGCAGCGAGAAACCACCACCCGAATCCTGGGAACGACAGCCGGGCGTCTGGGCGCGATGGCGACCGTTGCTACTGCGCCTCCATTTCTACGGAGGAATGCTCGCCGGGCCGTTCATCCTGATCGCCGCCGTCACCGGCCTGTTGTACACGCTGACACCGCAACTCGACGGAATCGTTTTCCGCGACGAGTTGACAGTCGACGAATACGCACCGCAGACACGCACCCTGGCCGATCAGATAGCGGCCGCGCGCACCGTGTACCCCAAAGCCCCGATCACCAGTGTGAAACCGCCCACAGTGCCGAGCGAAACGACACAGATAGCGTTCACGACACCCGAGGTGCCGTCCGACTACACCCGCACCGTATTCGTCAATCCCTACACGGCGCAGGTACAGGGCACATTGACCACCTACGGTATGTGGCTGCCGATTCGGTCCTGGTTCGACGAGATGCATCGCAACCTGCACCTGGGCGTAGCCGGCCGGTACTACAGCGAGGTCGCGGCGAGCTGGCTGTGGGTGGTCGCACTGGGCGGGGTCGCGATGTGGATCGCCCGCGCCCGCCGGCGCGGCGGAAAGAGCCTGGTCCTGCCGGATCACGCCGGCACCCCGAAAGGATCGCGGAATCGTATTCTGAGCTGGCACGGCACGGTCGGGATCTGGATCGTGGTCGGCCTGCTGGGTCTGTCGATCACCGGGCTCACCTGGTCTCGGTTCACCGGGGAGCACATCGAACAGCTACGCGCCCAACTCAGTTGGACAACACCGTCGGTGACCACGGCATTACCGCCCGCCGACAGCCGCACCGGTACACCGCGCGAACTCACCGCCGGAGCCGACACGGTCCTGCACAGTGCCCGAGCCGCCGGCCTGCAACCACCGATGTGGATGAAACCACCGGCCGAGCCCGGAGACGCCTGGGAGGTATACGAACGCAAACGTGACTTCCCGACCCGATTCGACGCTGTCGCCGTCGACGCCGGAACCGGTGCGATCACCGACGAGAGCAGATTCGCGGACTGGCCGCTGACCGCCAAACTCACCGGCTGGGCAATCGACGCCCATATGGGAGTGTTGTTCGGGCTCGCGAACCAGATCGTGCTGGCGCTGCTCGTCATCGGCTTGATCACCGTTATCGTCCGCGGCTACCGAATGTGGTGGAAACGACGCCCCACCCGCGGTGGATGGCCCACCGCGCCCCGGCGCGGGGTACTCACCGGTCTGCGACCTGTCGAAGCGGTGATCGCCGTCGCCGTGCTCGCGGCGGTCGGCTGGATGGCTCCGCTGTTCGGCGCGACGCTGGGCTTGTTCGTTCTCGGCGACGTCGTCGCCGGCGAGGTCATCCGGCGCCGGAAGCGAGCCGCGTCATGATCGCCGACGCCTTCCTGAAATGGGCTGCTGTCAACGCGTTTGCGGTGACGGCGGTGTACTGGGCGGCACGGTCGGCACGGTCGGAGTCGATGCCGGGCCGGCTCACCGCCATCCTGCACGTCCTCATGTCCCTGGCGATGCTCACGATGGTGTGGTCGCCTTCACCGGATATCCCCACAGTCGCTGGTATGACGGTGTTCGCGGGTGCCGCGGTGGTATCTCTCGCGCTACTCGTTGCACAACGCAAGAACCACCTCGAGCACGTCTACCACGCGGGGATGATGGCGACGATGGTGTGGATGTACGCGGTCATGGACTCCACGCTGATCGGCCGCACATCGACGCCCAGCGGCGGCGAATCCGCGCACGCCGGGCACCACGGCGCCATGGCGATGCCGGCAACGATGACAATGCAACCACCGTCCTGGGCCGCATACCTCAATCTGGCTATCGGACTCGTCTATCTCGCTGTCGCCGCCGTCTGGGTCGCCCACAGCTACCGCGGAGAAGCGGCCACCGACTCGGCCCACCGCCACGGTGGCGCGATGCAGGCCGTCATGGCCACCGCGACCGCGGCGATGTTCCTGTCCTACACCGGTTGACAGCATCCAGATGAAGGGAACACCGAGCTATTGTGTGACGCCTCCGCAGACACCGTGAACCGAGCCCACTCGCGACTCACCGGTTCCTGGTCTCCTTGAAAGACCGGGTCGATCAGAGGAAATACGAGTCATCGATGACTACTGTCGGAACACGCAAGAAATTCGATACGCGCGAACTCCGCGCGGATCTGCGCACTGCCCGCCTCGACGCCACCATCGCCCTGCTTGTCACCCTCGCGGTGTTCGGATGGCTCTATTACCGCGTCGCCGCCGGTACCTCGCCGACCATTGCCGTCATGCCCGATTTGGCAGACCCCGGACGGTACTGGATGTACTGGATGTGCCAGGCCTTCGGCTGGACGGGGCTGCTCTGGGCATGGATAACTGTCGTCCTCGGGTTGCTGCGCAGCAGTCGCAGCCCGAGGTGGATGCCGGTCCCGCAGCACAGTATCGAGAAATGGCATCGCGCTACCAGTTTGACGACCATCGGGTTGATGTTCGTCCACGCCGCGTGGTTGTTCGCCGAATTCGTCCGCGAGTACTCCGCGACCGCGGGCATCACCGAATCGGTGTGGCGCGCATTCGTCGACACCTTCGTCCCCTCGGCCTATTCCAGTGGGACGGGAAAGGTCGCCATTTTCATCGGGCTGCTGGCGCTCTATCTGGCCATACCGCTCGGCCTGGCCTTCTATTCCCGCCGCTGGCTGCGCCCCGCCGTCTGGCGGGCTCTGCACGCTTCGATCATCGTCGTCTACGCCCTGAGCGTCTGGCATACGCTGCTCTACGGCACCAACGTCTGGTACGAGGGATCGTTCCGCACGCTGGTGTGGTCGATGCAGCTTCCTATTGCCGCGCTGGTCCTTTACCGGCTCGCCAACCTGCCACCGAGCCGGCAACGAAATCGGGCGACGGTCGCGTTCCGCTCGGTCGCGGGGCTTTTCGTCCTCGGGTTCATCGCGGTGATCTGCGCCGCTGCTATCAGCGGGCACGACGGTGGCCGGACAGCCGGTGTGGCGGGCCTCGGTCTCAATGTCACCAAGGCGAATGTCTGGTGGGGGCTGGTGGCATTCCTGGTCGCGGTCGCCTTGTCCGTGGGCCGGGTACGGCGGCTCCGCAGGACCGCGGCCACCGGCTTTGTGGACCCGTAAACAATCGATCGCAGCCGACCACTGATCCGGATGTTTTTCCCAGGCCGGGGTCGGGTAGGTCCGCCAGTGTCTGTAGTGCGCGCAGAACCATCGTCAACACCATTTCGGGGCCAAACCGGGGGGTAAACGGGGGGTTGGTCAAAATAAAACAGGTCAGGCCCGGTATTAGACCGGGCCTGACCTGGTGTTTTGAGTGGAGCTAAGGGGACTCGAACCCCTGACCCCCACACTGCCAGTGTGGTGCGCTACCAGCTGCGCCATAGCCCCGGATGGTTGCCGCCGGTTCCCCGGCTGCCTGAACGAAGTTACACCACCTCCACGTCAGGCACCAAATCGGCTGGATTTCGGGTGAACGGCGAGGTCAGGGGGCGACCTGCTGGACCCATTCCTGGTTCTGGGTGTCGAGCTTGGTTGCGACGTCGAACACACTGGGGGTGGCGGCGTCGCCGTCGAGGGCGGTTTTCAGGTCTTCGACGGCCGCGGTGGCCTGCTGCCGGGCCTGATCGGTGCGGGCGCCGGTGGTGATGCAGTCGTGAGCAGACTGGGGCGCGCCGGACTCGGTGGCTATTCCGGCGAGCTCGTCGTCGGTGAGGCCGGATCCTTCCTCGGGCTGCCGGGTGTTGAGGAGGGCGTCGTGGAACTTCGAGTAGGTGACACCGGAGCCGGTGTCACCTACGCACTGCAGGGCGGCGGCGGCGCGGGTGGAGTAGTCGCCGCTATCGGATTTGGAGTCGAGGAAATTCACGAAGCGGTAGCGGACGGCGAGTTTGCCCTCGTCGATTTTCTGGGCGATTTCCTGCCCGTAGAGATGTTCGAGGCTGCCACAGCCGGGGCACATGGGGTCTTCGTAGATTTCGAGCGTTTTCGGGGCGTCGGGTAGGCCGAGGCGGACACCGCCGTCGCTCTGCACCGCGGCCGTGACGGCGGTGTTGTGTACCGAGCCGTAGCCGTCGTTGCGTACCTCGGCATCGCCGGCACCCCAGCGGAAAGCGAAGAAGACGATCAGCGCGATCAACGCCAGAGCCACCCCGCCGAGGGCGTAGGTGGTTCCGTTGGACATCGGCCGGGGGGTGTAATCGGACGGCGGTTTGCTCACGCGACCACTCTGCCGCATCCGGGCGAATCGGTCACGCGCGCCCGGCAGCACCCGGGTTCAGTGCTTGTGGTTCGCGGCATCCTCTCCGGTGTGGTCGGCGCGGCGCGCCCCGGCGGCGGTAGCGGTATGCGTGTTCTCGGCAGCATCCGCCACGGTCGGCTCCGGATCTTCGATCTTGCCGGGCGCCCCCGGCTCGGGTTCGAGGCTCGCACGTTTCATCGGTTCCGGAACGATGAACCAGGCGATAGCTGCCACGGCCAGCAGGGAACCGGTGGCTGCGAGCCCGGCCCCGTAGCCCAGCTGCTGGGCGATGGCGCCGACCACGATGGGCCCGAGGACGGTGCCCAGATCCTGGGACATCTGGAATCCGGCGAGCATGGTGCCGCCACGCGCACGGGAGCCGATGATATCGCCGACGGCGGCCTGCTGGGCCGGGGTGAACAGTCCTGATCCGATACCGGCGACGAACGAGGTGACCAGCAGCCACGCCATGTTCGGGGACAGGCCGAGACCGGTGGTGCCGACCGCGCACACCAGGGCCCCGGAGATCAGCAGGGGGCGGCGGCCGTAGGTGTCGGAGAGCCGGCCGGAGAAGAACAGGACGGTCGCGTTACCGGCGGCGAAAACAGTCAGGGCCACCCCGGCCATACCGGACGATTGGCCGTGGACTTCCACGACCAAGAGGGGGACGAGCGCCATCCGGACGCCGAATACCGCCGCGCCGCTGGCGAAGTTGGACCACAGTGCCGCGCGGTATTCGGGCCGCGCCAGACCCTGCATGAAACTCACGGTGGCGGCGTCGCCGGCGGATTCGGATTCGGTGATCCGCGAGTCCCGCAGGTTGAAGTACACCACCGCCACGGCGACGAGCAGCGCGGCGGCATAGATGAGGAACGGTACGCGCAGGCCGAACCCCGCCAGCGCCCCGCCGACCAGCGGACCGGACAGCCCGCCGATCAGGAAACACGTCGACCACAGCCCGGTGACCCGGCCGCGTTCGGTGGGCGGGGACAGCCGGATCACCAGCGCCATCGAGGAGACGGTGAACATGGTCGAACCGACCCCGCCCAGGGAACGCAGCACCATCAACTGCCAGTAAGTCTGGGCGAAGGCACTCGCGCCGGTCGAGAGCGCGACGATGAGCAGCCCGACCAGATAGATCCGCCGCTCCCCCAGCATCTGCACCAGCCGCCCGCTGACCGGTGCGAACAGCAGCCGCATCGCCGCGAACGCGCTGACGATCGCGGACGCAGCCGCCACCCCGACCCCGAAACTCAGCGCGAACTGCGGCAACACCGGCGAGACCAGGCCGAACCCGATCGCGACACAGAAGGCGGCGGCGATGAGCACCCAGATCTCGCTGGGCAACGGCGGCCGGTCCGGTTTCCGGGCGCCGCGGCCACGTCGGCGCAGAACACGCCGGGCAGCGAACTTTGTCGTGACGTCCGGCCCGCTCGCGCCGTCGGATCGGGATCGCTCGTTCGCCGGGGCCTCATCACTCACCCCGGCAATCAACGCCGAGGCCGCCGTCACAATTCCCCCGGGCCGTCTCCTCACAGCGAATCCTCGGCCCGGCGTCGGCCGCGCCGGTGATTCTCGTCCCTGTTCCGGTACCGGGATATCGCGGGCGGCACACTCCGCGATATCTCCACCCAGCGAGCCGTGCCTACGATGCCGGCCCACTCACCACACCCTCGCTACCTTGCCGGCTCGGCCGCCACCGACGGCCGTCTTCCCGCTGGCGGCGGTGACGGCTCAGGCATGCGCCTGCCGGTTCGACCCGCGTGATGGCGGCAGCCCAGGATCCGCACACCGGAGTTCGGTGGTTACCACTGGTCGAGCCGGCCGTCGCGGCACCGGCGGCATCAGCGAACTGCCGACCGGCTCCCCCGCCGCATCCTGAACCGGGTGTTCAGGGGTTCACCGCAACATCATGACGATTTCTGCCGGTCGCCGCCCAAGACGCGACCGACCAGTTCACGGGCCGCGTCCTGAACCTGCGCCAGATGGTCGGGCCCGTGGAACGACTCCGCGTAGATCTTGTACTTGTTTTCGGTGCCCGACGGTCGCGCCGCGAACCAGGCGTTTTCCGTGCTCACCTTCAAACCGCCCAAGGCAGCGCCGTTACCGCGGGCCCGGGTGGCGACCTCGGTGATCGGTTCGCCCGCGATCTCGGTGGCGGTCACCTGACCGGGTTCGAGGGCGGACAGCAGTTTCTTCTGCTCGGCGTCGGCAGGGGCGTCGATGCGGGCGTAGGCGGGGCTGCCGTGGTTGCGTTCCAGTTCGAGGTAGCGGGCCGAGGGGCTCTGGCCGGTGACGGCGGCGATCTCGGCGGCCAGCAGGGCGAGCAGGATGCCGTCTTTCTCGGTGGTCCACACCGACCCGTCCATCCGCAGGAAGGAGGCGCCGGCGCTCTCCTCCCCGCCGAAGGCGAGACTGCCGCTGAACAGGCCGGGTACGAACCATTTGAACCCGACCGGCACCTCGTAGACGTCACGTCCCAGCACCCGCACGACCCGGTCGATCATCGCCGAGGTCACCGCGGTCTTGCCGATCTTGGTGAGCGCATCCCAGCGGTGCCGGTTCGCGACCAGGTAGTCGATCGCGACGGCGAGGAAATGATTCGGGTTCATCAGGCCACCGTCGGGCGTGACGATGCCGTGCCGGTCGGCGTCGGCATCGTTACCGGTGGAGATGTCGTAGTCGTCGCGGATCGACACCAGCGAGGCCATCGCATGCGGAGACGAGGGGTCCATCCGGATCTGCCCGTCGCCGTCGAGCGTCATGAAACGCCAGGTGGGGTCGACCGTCGGGTTCACGACCTCGAGCTCGAGGTCGTAGCGCTGCCCGATTTCTTCCCAGTAGTCCACGCTGGCACCGCCCATCGGGTCGGCGCCGAGCCGGATTCCGGCGCCGCGGATGGCGTCGAGATTGAGTACCGCGGGCAGATCGGCGACATAGTGGTCGAGGAAGTCGTAGCGGCCTGCGGCGGCCATGGCCTGCGTCAGCGCGGCCCGTTTCACCCCGGCCAGGCCGCCGCGCAGCAGTTCGTTGGCGCGTTCGGCGATGGCATCGGTGGCGCCGGTATCGGCCGGGCCGCCGTGGGGTGGGTTGTATTTGATACCGCCGTCACGCGGTGGGTTGTGCGACGGGGTCACCACGATGCCGTCGGCCTGCGGCCGCGAACTGTCGCGGTTGTGGCGGACCACCGCATGGCTGAGTGCGGGTGTCGGGGTGTAGCGGCCGCGGGAATCCACCACGGCACCGACATCGTTGCCCGCGAGAACCTCGAGCACGGTGGTCCACGCCGGTTCGGACAGGGCGTGGGTATCGCGGGCCAGATACACCGGCCCCTTGATTCCGCGGGTGGCACGGTATTCGACGACGGCCTGGGTGATCGCCAGGATATGCGCCTCGTTGAACGTGGCGTCCAGGCTCGAACCGCGGTGCCCGGAGGTTCCGAAAACGACCCGCTGGGTGGGTTCGGCGAGGTCGGGAACGCGACTGTAGTACGCGGTCACCAGCCCCGGCACGTCCACCAGATCGCCGGGGCGGGCGGGCCGCCCGGCTCGGTTGTGCGCCATGTTCGGAGCTCCCTTCGTGGTCGGCCGTACCCGGCTGGTCATCGTGATCATCCGAACAGTCCCGCTGCGGTGGCGCCGAGATAGACCGCGCCGAGACAGATCCCGGTGTTGAGCACGATATTGCCGAACGCGTGCCCGGCGGCACCACCGGTGGCGAGCCCGACCGTCTCGTAGCCGAACGTACTGAAGGTGGTGAACGCACCACAGAATCCGATTCCCGCGGCCACGGCCACCGCGCCGCTCACACCCGACCCGATCAACACACCCAGCAGCGCCGAGCCCACAATATTAACCGCCAGCGTGCCGAGCGGAAGCCGGGATTCGGTATGCGCGGTGACGACACGATCGAGCAGATAACGCGCGGGCGCGCCCAGCATTCCGCCCAGCACCACCCAGACCGCGGTCACCGGCCGGTATCCGTCCGCCGCCGGCACTCCGGACCCACCGATACCGCCATCACCCGACCCCTCTCGCTCGTCCCGTCTTACGTTCAGCTCGTGCCGTACTGCGTTGTCCCGCCGCGTCTTCCCGTGATCCACCGGGTGGCCGTCATTCCCGCGAGGACCGCGATCAGGCAGGTCACCACGGTTCCCCCGAGGTATCCGAGCGCCACACCCGTGGCACCCGATTCGAGCAGTGTACGAACCTCGGCGCTGTAACTGGAAAAGGTGGTGAATCCACCGAGTACCCCGACTCCGAGGAACGGACGCAGCAGCCGCGGTGGCGCGAACACCTCGGTGATGATCACCATCAGGATGCCGATCGCGAGGCAGCCGAGGGTGTTGGCGAGGAAGGTGGCCCACGGAAAATCTGCGGGCCGGACCGGGATCCGCAGGGTGAGCCAGTAGCGCAGTCCGGCGCCGAGCCCACCACCGCAGGCGACGGCCGCCAGGACGGCGGCCTCGATCGGTGCGGGCCGCGCTGGTTCGCTCATGCTCCGGGACCTCCTGCGTTCCACGGCGGAGTGCGCGCGGATCGTGCCCTGCAACGGTATCCGCAGGCGGGACCGGGTTTATATCCGGCCGGATCGAAACGGTTTGCGTTAATTCGTAGCTTGCTACCATTCCGGATGTGAACCTCGCCACCACTGCGCCCCGGACGCGCCGTCTCCGGGTGGATGCGGCGCGCAATCAACAGCGGATCATCGATGCGGCCCGAGAGCTGTTCGCCGACCGCGGACTGGAGATCACGCTCGACGATGTGGCCGACCGCGCGGGGGTCGGGGTGGGCACCGTGTATCGCCGGTTCGCCAACAAGCGGGAACTGATTTCCGAGGTATTCGCCGTGCATGTCCGGGAATTCGCGCAGGCCGCCCAGGAGGCACTCGCCACTGCGGATCCGTGGGAGGGCGTCGTCCGGCTCTTCGACTACGCGTGCCGGCATATGGCGACCAACCGCGGTTTCAGCGAAGTGATGCTCGAAATGCATGACGACCCCGAACGCCTCGGCCGCCCACGCGAACAGCTCGGACCTGCCGTGGCGGCCGTGATGGAGCGGGCCCGGAATGCGGGTGTGCTACAGCCGGGGATCGAGGATACCGATCTGTTCGCGTTGATCTATATGGTCGATTCGCTCGCCGAGTTCGCCCGCCCGGTCGATTCCGATATCTGGCGCCGCTATATGGCGATCACTCTCAACGGCATTCGCGCCCAGAACACGCCCGCACAGCCGTTGGCCGTGAATGCGCTTACTCTTGCGCAGGTGGAGCGGGCGAAGACGGCCAAGCCGTGCGTGGCCCGGCGGCGCTGAACGGACCCGATTTCTCCGTGTCAGGAGTTTGCCCGGCAGTCGGCGACACCATCCCTTAGTGTTGGACATGTGACCAAGTTATGGGTGAACTGGGCCGGCGATCAGCAATGCGCACCGACCCGGCTGGCCGCGCCGCGCGATCACGCCGAACTGGCCGATGAGCTGGGCCGGGCTGCCGCGGACGGGCACCGGGTCCGCGTCGCGGGATCAGGACATTCCTTCACCGGCGCCTGCCTCACCGACGGCCTGCTGCTCGACCTCTCCCGCATGAACCGGGTACTCGAGGTGGACCGCGATACCGGTCTGGCCAAGGTCCAGGCGGGGATGACCCTCGCCGCACTCAACGACCGGCTCGACGAGTACGGCCTCGCCTTCCCGAACCTCGGAGATATCGACGCCCAGACCATCGCCGGCGCCACGGCCACCGGCACCCACGGCACCGGCGCCCGGCTACCCAACCTCTCCGCGCAACTGCACGGGGTGGAGTTGATGACCGCCGACGGCACAACTGTCGAACTGACCGAACAATCCGGCGCCGAGGCGTGGCGAGCAGCGCGGGTGAGCGTGGGCGCACTCGGCGTGATCACTGCCTTCACCCTGCAACTAGTCCCCTCCTTCGTGCTCGAGGGCGTGGAGCGGCCGGTGCCGGTGGCGGAGATCCTGGACGATCTGGACTCCTACGTCGACGGCAACGAACATTTCGAGTTCTATATGTTCGCCCACAGTCCGCTCGCAATGACCAAACGCAACAATCGGGTCGAGCTGCCGCCCGCACCACGACACAAGGCGGTCGACTGGTTCGCCGATATCGCCGTATCCAATTACGCCAGCGACGCACTGTGCCGGCTGGCCCGCCGGCACCCGGCCATCATCCCGCCACTGCAGCGCGCCGCCGCCTACGCCTTCAGTTACCGGCGCCAGGTGGACCGTTCCTACCGGGTGTTCACCAGCCCGCGGCTGTTCCGGTTCACCGAGATGGAATATGCGATCCCCCGCGAACATTCGGTCGAGGCGATCCGCGAGATCAAGGAAACCGCCCGCCGTTTCGACTCGCCGATGCCCATCGAAGTGCGGTGGGTCGCGGGGGACGACGCCTTCCTCTCCCCCGCCGGCGGCCGCGCGACCTGCTATATCGCGGTGCACCAGTACGAAGGTATGGAACACGAACCGTTCTTCCGCGCCTGCGAAACGATTTTCGACCGTTACGAAGGCCGCCCGCACTGGGGGAAACGCCACTACCAGAGCGCGGAGACGCTCCGTGCGCGCTACCCGGACTGGGATCGTTTCGACGCAGTGCGCCGGCACTACGACCCCGAAGGGCGTTTCGCCAACGACTACCTGAACCGAGTGCTGGGCCCGGTGTAGCCGGCCGGGAGCCGGAACATTGCGCGCCCCGGCCTCACTGCCCCAGGATCAGATCGACCAGCCGGGGCAGCGCCTCGCCGATGGGTTCGCGCACGACCTCGGTCGCCATCGAATCGTACGGGGTGGGTTCGGCATTCACGATGACCAGCGAGGCGCCGGCCGCCACCGCCCGGCCGCACAGCGAGGCCGCGGGTTCCACCTGGAGCGATGTGCCGACGGCGAGGAAGATATCCGCCGTCTCGGCCGCCAGCGAGGCCTTCAGCAAGGTGCGCTGGTCCAGTGCCTGGCCGAACATGATCACGGCGGCCTTGAGGATGCCGCCGCATTCCGGGCACGGCGGGTCGGGTTCCCCGGCGCCGACCCGGTCCAGCGTCTCGGCCATGGTCGCGGAGTATGCGCAATCCACGCACACCACATCGAACATGTTGCCGTGGATCTCGATCACCCGCTGCGAGTTCGAACCGGCCCGCTGATGTAAGCGGTCGACGTTCTGGGTGACGATCGTGAGCGCACGCCCGGCCCGCTCCAACTCCACGAGCGCGAGATGCGCCGGGTTCGGTTCGGCGCCCCAGGCCGGGTTGTCGCGGCGGGCCTGCCAGGAGCGTTCACGCAGGGCGGGGTCGGAGACGTAATTGTCGTAGGTGGACAACAGTTCCGCCACCGGATCCTCGGTCCACACTCCCCGCGGGCCGCGGAAATCGGGGATCCCGCTGTCGGTGGAAATTCCCGCGCCCGTCAGTACGGCGATACGGCCCGCGCGCTGGTGCCATCGGCTCACCGGAGCACCCCCGGGGCCGGCGTTGCTCCGCGGGAATGGGCGCTCGACCGGAGTGGGCGCCGGTACTGAATCCGCATATCGCCAGCTTAGGCATGCCGGGCCGCGCGCAGCTCCCAGCAGGCACCTGACCGCAAGCTGGCTACTATTCAGCAAACCGTAATCAGGGTGCGATTCACACGATCCAGGAGGAAACAATCCTGGAGTACGGTTCGGGCGTGTCGGACAAACCCACTCCTTCTGATCAGGCATTTTTCCCGAAATATCACTCCGGGGACACAGCGGCTCACCGTCGCGTCCCACTCTGTGTGATAGCCGTCTCGAGATTTGCCACCCGGTATCCAAGTAGAGATTTGTCCGTTACGGTGAACACAGTTGCCACACCCAACCGAGACGGAGGTTCCGCCATGGCTCGCCACCGCGCACCCCGTACGGCAGATCTGCGGGTCCGGCACATCCCGGTCCGGAACTACAGCAATAACGGTTTGATAACCGAGGCAGCGGGGTACTCGAAAAATATGACAGCACTGCGTAACCGACCAACCCGGATCGCCGGTATGGAATGGGGCACCGCATTGCTGGCGCTCGCCACCTGCCTCATTTTCAGTACCGGAATTGCCGCCATCACCCAATCGTTTTCCATGGCACTGATCGCCACGGCCAGCATCCTCGTCGGCCTGGGCATCACCCTGCGCATCCTGAGAACCCCTCGCTGACCGCGCGCCCCGTTCCCGAATACCTGTCCGCAGGACTAGCCTGCGAGCATGGCATCCGGGGACGGGTCCGAGGAAAGCGTCGAGGGCAGCAGCGGAGGTCCCGGCCCACCGGCCGAACCGGTCGATGCGCCGTACCGCAGCCCCGGCACGGATCCCGCGGTGGACCACGGCTGGCTGAACCGCCGCTCCCGCCCGCGCGGCACCCATCTGCCGCGGCTTTCCACCGTGCTACTCGTCACCGCGTTTTCCGCCGTTCTGATCCTCTACCTGCTACTGCAACCGGGCTGAGCAGCGGCCGGGAATAATCCGGTTGCCGCGGAGCTTTAAGGTTGTCGTCATGAAGGAGAAGGGGCGCAAGGTCATCGCGACCAACCGCCGGGCACGGCACAACTACACGATCCTGGACACCTACGAGGCCGGGATCGCGTTGGTCGGTACCGAGGTCAAGAGTCTGCGTGAGAGCAAAGCCTCACTCGTGGACGCCTTCGCGACCGTGGACAACGGCGAAGTCTGGCTGCGTGGCCTGCACATCCCGGAGTTCAGTCACGGAAACTGGACCAACCATTCGCCGCGCCGGGTCCGGAAGCTGCTCCTGCACAAGCGGGAGATCGAACGCCTCGTCGGCAAATCCCGCGAGGGCAACCAGACACTGGTCCCGCTGTCGATGTACTTCTCCGACGGCAAGGTGAAGGTCGAACTGGCCCTCGCCAAAGGTAAGCAGGACTACGACAAGCGGCAGGATCTGGCCCGGCGCACCGCCGAGCGCGAGGTCACCCGCGAAATCGGCCGGCGTATCAAAGGGATGCGCTGACCGGTACGAAGGCACCGGAAAAACGGGAATGAACGACGGTGCCCGAGGTGTTAATATGACAGGCCCGGCAAGGTGCCGGGACGTACGGGGCTGAACGGTTTCGACTGCGTACGTAGATTCAGGGGAAGCGTGTCGGTGCAGGCAAGAGACCACCGTAAGCGTCGTTGCAACCAATTAAGCGCCGATTCTCATCAGCGCGAGTACGCTCTCGCTGCCTAAGCGATAGCGTCTCTGTCGGCCCGAGGTTCGCCCTCGGCTTCGGTGCCGGCATCAGCTAGAGGGCTCACCGCGCGACTCGGTCGCGGAGTAACGCGGGACATCCAACAGCGACTGGGATCGTCATCCCGGCTTGTTCGCGAGACCGGGAGATCCGAGTAGAGGCCCAGCGAACTGCACACGGAGAAGCCCTGGAGAAGCGGCGGAGGACCCGGGTTCGATTCCCGGCAGCTCCACCTCCGAAGGCCCGGTCCACACGGACCGGGCCTTCGTCGTTTCCCGCCCGGGACCGCGGCGCCGCGATCGGCGGGTTCCACGTTGCCGCAGTCGGCGGTAGCGTGGGAGGCACAGCTCACCCTGGTCGCCATTGGTGAGCCGGTCCGCGAAAGAGGTGGGCACCATGCCCGATATGCGCGATGCCGGTCGAGAGGACGCCGGAACGAGTTCCGGCTACCGGTTGATGGACGAGGTACTCGATATCGGCGACGAGGACCGCGAGGATCTGGACTACGACCTGGGCGACGACGATCAGGCCGACGAGGTCCGCGAATACGAGCGTTATATCGCCGACCCGCCGAAAGAGCTGGTCATCCGCTATCACGAGAACGACGACACCGGCCGTTTGGGGATCGCCCGCGAACTCGACCAGGAGTGGACCCGCCGCCGGCATCGCGAGGAACTGCGCGCCGAGGACCGGCGCCCCGCAGAGGCGGCGGCCATGGAGATTCAGGACGAACCCCGGGATTGACCGGTCGGCTCCCTGTCGTTCGCTCGCGCGGTGGGCGATAGGTTCGATGCCATGAGCGAGTTCGCGGGGTTCCCGATCGCGGGGCCGGACTTCTACGAGGATCTCGAGGCCGATAACTCGAGGATATTCTGGACCGCCAACAAGCACATATACGAGGAATTCGTGAAGCGCCCGATGACGGCGCTGATCACCGGACTCGAACCGGATTTCGGTCCCGCCAAGATCTTCCGCCCCTACCGCGATGTGCGGTTCGCCAAGGACAAATCACCGTACAAGACCCATCAGGGCGCGGTCGTGCACACTGCGCCGGGGGTCGGCTGGTACGTCCAGATCGGCGCACCCGGACTGTTCGTGGCCGGTGGTCTGTACGCTGCCGCGCCCGAACAACTGTCCCGCCTGCGCACCACCCTCGACGACGACGTTCGCGGCGCCGAGCTCGAATCGATCGTCGACCAGCTCGTAGCAGCCGGCTACACCCTCGGCGGCGACAGGCTGAAGACCCGCCCGAAGGGTTATCCCATCGATCACCCCCGCATCGATCTGCTGCGCCACAAATCGCTGGTGATGAGCCGCGAGTTCGGGACCCCCGAGTGGTTGGAGACACCGCGGGCCGCCACAGAGATCCGCAAGTCGTGGGAATCGCTGCGACCGATCGTGGAGTGGCTCGGGGCGGTAGTGGGCAACTGAGTCCACAGCCGGTCCGGATTTTCAGGGCATTGTCTGTTACTCGTCGTCCTACTAATGTGTATCGTCACAAGTACCGGCGTCCGCACGTCCTCGGGACCGGGTACCGGCGCCGGTGACGATCGAGGAGGATCGATGAGGCTGTTCCGTAACCACGCCTCCGAACGGCTGACCGACCCGGGAGAGGTCGCGCTCAACGCCCGTAATGTGCATTTCGAATGGACCGGCATCCCACTGCACTGGATGACATCCGACCCGATCGCCTCGCATGTTCTCAACGCTCTCAACCTGCTGCTCCCCGAAGGCGAACGCAGCTTCCTGACGACCTTCGGCGAGGCCCTGCCCTTCGTCCGGGACGAGAAGCTGCGTGCGGATATGCTCGGCTTCATCGGCCAGGAATCGATGCACGCGGAAACCCACGCCGGATCGTACGAACTGCTGCTCACCGCCAACGGGATCGATCCGCAGCCTTACCTGGAACAGGCCGAGTACGTATTCCGCAAAACCATCGGACCCCGGCGGTCCACCGCCACCCGGGCCGGACGGCAGCAGCTGGTGGATCGGCTCGCGGTGATCGCCGCGCTGGAACATTTCTTCGCCTTCCTGGGCGATTGGGTGCTCAACAGCGAACTGGAGAAGTTCGACGCCGATCCGCGCATGCTGGACCTGTATCGCTGGCACGGCGCCGAAGAGGTCGAGCACCGTAATGTCGCCCACGATGTGGCCGAATACTTCGGCGTCGGTTACCTGCGGCGGGGTGCGGTGATGCTGCTGGTCTTTCCCTCGTTCCTGGTGCTGCTGGTACGCGGCACCAAGTACCTGGTGCACCGCGACCCCGACCTGCCCGACCTCGGATATCCGCGGCTGCTGCCGCAGATTCTGCGGTCGATGTGGCGGGGCTCCCTCCCCGGCATCCCGGCACTGCTGGTCAGCGCGCTGTCCACCTTCAAGCCCGGATACAGTCCGGAATCGGTCGGCTCGACCGCACAGGCCGTCGCGTACCTGGCGCAATCGCCGGCAGCGCGGGCAGCTTCGTGACCGGGCCCGTGCTACCGCTACCCGCCGACCTGTACGGGCGGCGCCGGCACGACCGGACCCTGCGCGTTCTCGATGCCGTCGTGAATGCCCGGCTGAACTGGACGGCAATGACCAACCGGCGCGATCTGGCGCCGCGTGTCGACGATCGCCGGATCCCGGTGGTAGTGACCGGGCGACGGGTGGAAGCCTCCGATGAGGATGTGGTGAGCCTGCGCCTGGCCGCACCCGACCGGCGTGACCTCCCGCGCTGGCGGCCCGGAGCGCATCTCGATATCGAACTGCCATCCGGACGCCTCCGGCAGTATTCGCTGTGCGGCGACCCCGCTGACACCCGCGACTACCGGATCGCGGTGCGCCGCATCCCGGATGGTGTGGGTTCGAACGAAGTACACGACGCGCTTCCCGTCGGCTCGGCGCTGATGGTGCGGGGGCCGCGCAATGCGTTCCCGTTCGCCGCACCCGGTTACGGGTCGCCCGCGCGGCGGGTGCGGTTCGTGGCCGGGGGTATCGGGATCACGCCGATCCTGCCGATGATGCGGCTGGCCGACACCCTCGGCGTCGACTGGTCGATGGTGTATACCGGGCGAGCCCTGGACACACTGCCGTTCCTCGACGAGGTGCGCCGATTCGGCGATCGCGTGACGATCCGCACCGACGATCGGTGCGGGCTGCCCACGGCCGCGGAACTTCTCGGCGGAGCCGGCGCCGGAACCGCCGTGTACTGCTGCGGACCCGCCCCCATGGTCACGTCCATCGCCGAAATGGTACGGGCAATGCCTGCGGTAGAACTGCATTCGGAGCGTTTCTCGGCGCCGCCGGTCGTGAACGGTGTGCCGTTCCAGATCCAGGTGGGCGCAGGCGGCGAGGTGATCGACGTGCCCGCCGACCGGTCCGCACTCGACGTTCTGCTCGAACATCGACCCGACCAGCCGTATTCGTGCCGCCAGGGCTTCTGCCGGACCTGCAAAGTCCGGGTATCGGCAGGCGTTCCCGACCACCGCGACCACGTCCTGACACCTGCCGAACGCGACCACGGCGACCTGCTGGTGTGTGTATCACGCTGTGCAGGCGGACGTCTCGTCCTCGACCTCTGATCCGGCCACCCGCCCACAGCCTCAGGAGACCAGCGTGACGGTATCGATATCCGACTACCCGGCGACCGAACGCACGGTGCACCACCGTGGATTCGACCTCGCCGTCTACGAATACGGCGATCCGGACGCCGAAACCGTCGTCCTGGTCCACGGCTGGCCCGATACCCACCACCTGTGGAACGGCGTGATTCCGCTACTCGCCCAGCGCTTCCACGTGGTCGCCTACGATACGCGCGGGCACGGCGCCTCCACCCGGACCGCACGGGTCGCCGATTTCCGGCTCGCCGAACTGTCCGCCGATTTCTTCGCGGTCGCGGAAGCGGTGAGCCCCGACCGGCCGGTACACGTCCTCGCCCACGATTGGGGTTCGGTGCAGGTATGGGAGGCGGTCTGCGAACCGGAGGCGAGCGCCCGGATCGCGTCGTTCACCTCGGTATCCGGCCCGAACCTCGACCATCTGGCCGCCTGGGTGCGGGCCCGGCTGCGCCGGCCGAGCGCGCGAAATATCTGGCAGCCGTTCACACAGCTCCTGTCGTCGGCCTACACCGGGTTCTTCATGACTCCCGGTCTGCCGCGGCTGGCGTTCGGAGCGCTCGCCACCGAACAGCGCTGGCGGCGGTTCATCCAGCTCATGAACAACACCGCGCCCTCGACGATCACCTTCGGGCCCACCTTGAAACAGGATATGGTCAACGGTCTGCTCATCTATCGGGCCAATATCGTCGCGCATCTGATGAAGCCGCGCGAGCGGACCACCGACGTCCCGGTCCAGCTGATCGTCGCCGGCCGCGATATCGCCGTGCGGCCCGCCGGATACGACGATTCGGCACAGTGGGTTTCGCGACTGTGGCGCCGCGATATCCCGGCCGGGCACTGGATGCCGTTCTCCCATCCCGATCTTCTCGCGACCGCGACCACCGAACTGGTGGACGCGGTGGAAAAGGGTGAGTTCACCACAGGGGAAGCTGCCGCCGGTGAAACACGTGGTCGAGTTCGACAGCTACCGGTCACGAGCGAACCCGCCCGGGAGAACGGGACGCGCTGAACTGGAACCGTTCGACGCAACCGGGCAGTTGGAGACGGCGGTCAGGTTCCGGGCAAGTGCCTGGTCGACATCGCTACGGGCGGGCTTCCTGTCCGCAGCGGCACTCCGCTGCGGCCTGACGTCGCATTCCGGGTGGTGTCACGGCCGGCACTCCGTCGAACGGTCGGCCGGGGCGGCCAGAGCTCGGCCGAATCGCTCACTCCAGTCGCGGATCTGCGCGATCAGCTCCGGCGGTTCGAGGACCCGGAACTCGGCCTCGAGTGAACCCAGCGCCATGGTGGGCCAGTCCAGCGAATCGGTGGTCATCGATACCCGGCAGCGGCCGGGCTCGACGGCCTCGACCGATGCCCAGCGCCCGATCCGTTCCCGGACCGCGTCTGCCGGCGCTTCGACCAGGACTTCGATACGGTACGGGCGCGACATCCGGTCGACCCCGGCCCGGACGAACTCCGCGGCGTCGGCGGTGGGCAGCTCACGCGGACGGAAGCGGGAACCGTCACCGACGGGTCCGGTGAGCCGGTCGATCCGGAAGCTGCGCCAATCGTGCCGGGTCAGATCGAAGGCCACCAGATACCAGCGGCGCCCCAGGGCGACCAGCCGGTGTGGCTCGACGTGGCGCTCACTGTGCCGGTTGTCGGCCGCGGTGTAGGTGAAGCGCAGGCGCTCGCTGTCGCGGCAGGCCAGGGCGACAGCGGTGAGCGCGGCCGGATCCGGCCCCGAATCGGACCGGCCACCCCAATCGGCCGGAACGGTCATCGCCCGGATCGCCTCGACCCGGCGGCGCAGCCGCGGCGGCATCACCTGCACCACCTTGGCCAGCGCCCGCACCGAGGATTCGGCGACTCCCTCGACCATGCCCTGCATCGCGACCTGCAGTCCGATGACCAGTGCAACCGCCTCGTCGTCGTCGACCATCAGCGGAGGCAGCGCCGCCCCCGCCGCCAGCTGATAGCCGCCGTCGACGCCACGTTGCGCCTCGACCGGGTAGCCGAGGTCGCGCAACCGATCGACATCACGACGCAAAGTTCGCGGCGAGACACCGAGACGCCCGGCCAACTCGGTACCCGGCCAGTACTTGTGGGTCTGCAGCAGCGACAGCAGGCGCAGGGTCCGCGTGCTCGTATTCGCCATACCTCGATTGTCGTCCAATTGCGGCCGGTTTCTGACCGCTGGATACTACTAATTGGTATTACCGTGCATGGAGATACCCGCGATGGTGCGGGCGGTGAGCGACCCGTCCGCGTGCTTGCGGCCCCATATCCACACCGGCGCGCCGATATCGATACCGGCCGGATCGCTCGCGATCAGCACGTAGAGCTTGGTCGAATCGTCGGAGTACACCACCACCTCCGCCCGGGTGATCTCACTGCTCACGGTGAGAACCCCGTCGTCGTTGGCCCGGACCTTGCCGAAAACGAACCCGGCCCCGACCTCCGGCGATGCGGGCCCGGCCCGCTCGGGCAGCGAGGACGTGACGGCAGGAGCCGGCCCGGTGGCGCCCGCCTCCGAAGTGGCCGCGACGAAAGTAGTAACCACCGGTTCCCCCGCCGCATGGGGGTCGGTGACACGACCGAGGTAGAAACCACCGACAACCAGCAGAACCGCGACCCCGAGCACAAGCCCCAGCAGGGCGTGACCACCCCAGTACGCCGGATGCACACCGCCGTCCCGGCTCCGAGAGCCGGAACGATCCGGTTCGCCTGCTCCGGTCGAGGCCGCGCGCCCGGCGGCGGATGTCTGTTCGGCGAGTGCGACGTCGGCGGCCGGACTCGAACGGGGTGAGCCGGCCTCGGCCGCGAACCCGCCGACCTGGGGCGCCCTCGTCCGGCTACCGGCCGCATCTCGCACCGCGCCGCCAGTTCGCGGACCCAAGAGACCGAACTGCTCGGCAGGCAAGTCTACTCCGCGGCGTGAGCCTGACCACGGAGTGTGCTTGCTGGGCATAGTGCCAGGTTAGGCGGTCTGTTCAGCCCCCTATCGTCACTGACGGGGAGAAGTCATCGGATGAAAGCTCCACGCAGGCAGTACTTCTCGAGCCGCGGTCACTCCCCGGCGACCACCACCTCCAGCACCTGTTCGCCGTAGCGGGCGAGCTTGCTCTCGCCGACACCGCTCACTGCACCCAGCGCCGGCAGATCCCCCGGTTTACGCGCCGCGATTTCGCGCAAGGTCGCGTCGTGGAACACGACGTACGCCGGGACACCCTGTTCCTTGGCGGTATCGGCACGCCACTGGCGGAGCCTGTCGAACAGGACCGCATCGGCATCGGTGAGTTCCACCGGCGCCGATTTCGCGGTTTTGGCGCTGCGCGCCGCGCGCGAGGGAGTCGGGCGTTCGGGTTCCCGGCGGAAGCGCACCGTACGGCCGTCGAAGAGCACGCTCTCACTGGCCTCGGTCAGGGTGAGGACACCGTAGTCGCCGTGCACCGCGAGCAAGCCCTGCGCCAGGAGCTGGCGTACGACCCCGCGCCATTCGGTATCGCGCAGATCGGCGCCGACACCGAACACGCTCAGCTCGTGGTGGTCGTACTGCTGGACCTTCTGGTTCTTCTTGCCGAGCAGGATATCGATGAGGTGGCCCGCACCGAAGCTCTGGCCGCGTTCACGTTTCAGGCGCAGAACAGCCGACAGCAGCTTCTGCGCGGCGACGGTACCGTCCCACGATTCGGGCGGGCTCAGACAGGTATCGCAGTTCCCGCACGACTGTGCGGGCTGACCGAAATACGCGAGCAACCGCGCACGCCGGCAATCGATCGTCTCGCACAGGGCCAGCATCGCGTCGAGGTGCAGCTGCAGCTGCCTACGGTGCGCCGCGTCGCCGTCCGAGGAATCGATCAACCGGCGCTGCTGCACCACATCCTGCAGCCCGTACACCATCCAGGCCGTCGACGGCAGTCCGTCGCGGCCGGCGCGGCCGGTCTCCTGGTAGTAGCCCTCCACGGATTTGGGCAAGTCGAGATGGGCGACGAATCGGACGTCCGGTTTATCGATACCCATCCCGAACGCAATGGTCGCGACGATGACGAGCCCGTCCTCGCGCAGGAACCCGGCTTGGTTCTCGGCGCGGGTGCGGTGGTCGAGACCCGCGTGATAGGGCAGGGCACGGATACCGTTCTCGGTGAGAAATGCCGCGGTTTTCTCCACCGAGTTCCGCGACAGGCAGTAGACGATTCCGGCGTCGCCGGGATGCTCGGTGCGCAGGAAATCGAGCAACTGGCGATCGGGCCGGTTCTTCGGCTCGATCCGGTATTGGATATTCGGCCGGTCGAAACTGGCGACGAACCGGCGCGCTCCGCCGAGATCGAGCCGGGTGATGATCTCGTCGCGGGTCTTCTCGGTGGCGGTGGCGGTCAATGCGATCCGGGGGATATCCGGCCAGTGCTCGTGCAGTACCGACAGCGCCAGGTAGTCGGGCCGGAAATCATGACCCCACTGCGAAACACAATGTGCCTCGTCGATCGCGAACAGCGCGATCCGCCCGCGGCGCAGCAGCGCGACCGTGGATTCCATCCGCAACCGTTCCGGCGCCAGGTACAGCAGATCGAGTTCCCCTGCCGCGAACTGCGCCTCGACCGCCCGCCGTTCGTCCGGGAACTGCGTGGAATTGAGGAACCCGGCCCGCACGCCCAGCGCGCTCAGCGCATCCACCTGGTCCTGCATGAGCGCGATGAGCGGCGATATCACCACCCCCACGCCCTCGCGGACCAGCGCGGGAATCTGATAGCACAGTGATTTGCCCCCACCGGTGGGCATGAGCACCAGCGCATCGCCGCCATCGATCACCTGCTCGACGATTGCGTGCTGTTCACCCCGGAAGCTGTCGTACCCGAAGACCCGGCGTAACACCTCATGGGCGGCGTCATCGGAGTGTGCGGGTGCTGCCACAGCGGTGTCTTCGGCGGTATCCACGCGGCCATCCTACGAGCGACGTCGATTCCCGCACCGTGCGAAGAACGACCGGACGGGCCTGATCGGCGGAGTTGTCCACATGGGGACAACCACCGGCACCCGGTGGTCACCGGGAAAACCGGGAATTTTCGGATCCGCCGTAATTGAGGTCAGAAAGTGGCCGCTATGGGAAATAACGTGGGTTTCGAACACGGAAAGAGCCCGTAGCAGCCCCTCTGAAAGGTGCAGACATGGCCGAGACCGCAGCCCTCGACAAGACCACCCAGCTGACCGGCGAACGCGCCGATATCCTCGCCGTCCTGAGCAAGACGCGCCATTTCCTGCGATTCACCACCCGCGACCTGACCGACGAGCAGGCGGCGAGCAGTCCGACCGACAGCGAACTGTGCCTCGGCGGCCTGATCAAACACGTCACCGGTGTCGAACGGGGCTGGGTGGACTTCATCGTGGAGGGCACCGGGGCCATGAAGGACTTCGACGATTTGACCGCGGAAGATTTCGCCGAGCGCGATGCCGAGTTCCGGTTGCTGCCCGGCGAGACACTCGCCGGGGTCCTCGACGCCTATGCCGAAATAGCGGCCCGGACCGACGCGATGATCGCCACCATCGACTTCGACCGCGCATGGCCGCTGCCCAAGGCACCGTGGTTCCAGGAGGGGTCCTGGTCGGCTCGCCAGGTGTTGCTGCACATCATCGCCGAGACCGCGCAGCACTCCGGTCACGCCGATATCATCCGCGAAGCCATCGACGGAGCGAAAACCATGGGCTGAAGCCGTGATTCGGCCCGCCTCGGAACGGGGCGGGCCTCATCCGCGCGGCCGACGCCCGGGAACGGCACCGCCCCGCCTCCGGTTCACCGGCCTACTCGGCGAAACGGTCCAGGATCGGTTGATGCAGGCGTCCGTTGGTCGCAACGGCGTCCCCGCCGTGCGGGCCGGGCCGGCCGTCGAGAGCGGTGAAGGTGCCGCCCGCCTCCCGGACCAGGATGTCCAGCGCGGCCAGATCCCACAGCGACACCTCGGGTTCGGTGGCGATATCCACCGCTCCCTCCGCGACCAGGCAGTAGCTGAGGAAATCTCCGTAGCCACGCACCCGCCACACCTCGTCGGAGAGGTCGATGAACTTCTCGCGCAAGCCACGGTCACGCCAACCGGACAGGCTGGAGAACGCGAGGCTGGCCGAATCCAGTTCGGCGACGGCCGAAACGGTGATCGGCCGGGGCGCCCCGGGATGAAAAGTCGACCACGCGCCCTGCCCCACGGCAGCCCACCAGCGCCGCGCCAGGGCGGGCGCGCTCACCACACCCACCACCGGCACCCCGTCCTCGAGCAACGCGATCAGCGTGGCCCACACCGGGACCCCACGGACGAAATTCTTCGTCCCGTCGATCGGATCGATCACCCATTGCCGGCCGGTGAACTCGGCGCTGCCACCGAACTCCTCGCCCAGCACCGAATCGTCCGGGCGGCCGTGCCGCAGCATCCGGCGGATCGCCTCCTCCACCGCCAGATCGGCGTCGGAGACGGGGGTGAGGTCGGGTTTGGCGTCGACCTTCAGGTCCAGCGCACCGAACCGTTCGCGGGTGATCGTGTCCGCCTCGTCGGCCAGGCGTAACGCGAGTTCGAGGTCAGAGGAGTGAGCTGCCACACCGAAACCCTAGCGCGAGGCTCATACCGCGACCGCCCGCGCCGCGACCAGCGCCTCCGCCCACCAGTGCACCTGGTCCAGCATGTGCTGCGCCACCTCTTCGGGTTCGGCGGGCGCGAGCAACTGCCCGTCGCCACCGAACAGCAGGTAGTAGCGCGGGAACGATACGTATTCGCGGACTGTGTGCGCATCGAGTTCGCTGAACACCTGCCGCAGATGTTCGATCGCGGTGAGCCCGCCGGTGGCGCCGCTGTATCCGACGAAGGCGACCGGTTTGCGCTGCCACTGGGTGAAATGCCAGTCGATCACGGCCTTCAGCGAGGCCGGATAGCTGTAGTTGTAATCGGGTGTCACGATCACGAACGCGTCGGCGGCGGACAGCCGTTCGGTCAGGTCGCGCATACCGGCGGGGCGTTCGGGATTCGGCTCCAGCGCCGGCGGTACCGCGGGCAGCGCCAGCGGGATATCGGCCTCGGCGAGATCGATCACGTCGATCTCGAACCGCCCGTGGGCGGCGGCCTGTGTGGCGAACCACGCGGCCACGACGGTGCCGAACCGGCCCTCCCGGACACTTCCGATGATCACTGCGAGACGTAACGGGGTAACGGACACGGTGTGCTCCCTTCTTGCACGGCGGCCGGGCGGCCGCCGTCCGATGTCGAATCTGCCGCGGCGGCGCGCCCGCAGGGAGACCGCGCGGAGAGTGGTACCGACAGGGACACCCTCGGCACGACCCGCGCGGATACCGTGATTACGTGAGCGAGAACGAGATGGGGCTGTTCCTGCGCAGTCGGCGGGAGGCGGTCGGACCCGCCCAGGTGGGGCTGCCCACCGGGCCGCGGCGCCGGACTCCCGGCCTGCGCCGCGCGGAGCTGGCCACGCTGGCCGGGGTGAGCGTGGAGTACATCATCCGGCTCGAACAGGGTCGCGATCGCAATCCGTCACCGCAGGTGCTGTCCGCGCTGGCGGACGCGCTCGGCCTGTCCACCAACGAGCGGGTCCATCTGTACCGGCTGACCAAGGCCGATACCGGTTTCAACTGCACCGGCCCAGGAGCACCGGCCCGGGAGATCCGCCCGACGGTGCGGGCGCTGCTCGACCAGCTCGAGCCGGCCGCGGCGGTGGTGGTCGACAGCCGGACCGAAGTGCTGGCCTGCACCGCAGGGTATCGGCGGTTGATGGAACCGACCGGCGCGCTCGACGGCGGTGACGGCGCAAATCTCGCCCGCTTCACCTTCACCGATCCCCGGGCCCGGACCGTGTACCCCGATTGGGACCACCAGGCCGACCATATCGTCGCGACCCTCAAACAAGGCCCCTTCCGCGCCGACCCCCATATCGCGGCGCTGGCCGATCAGCTCACGATCGCCGCGGGTGCGCCCTTCACCGAACGCGTCGCGACGGTCCCCAACTTGCCCGCCGCCACCGGCATCACCCGGCTGGAGCATCCGGAGGCCGGGCCGCTACGCCTCGCCTACGAAACCCTGACTCTGTCCGCCGACGACGATCAGCAACTGATCGTCCACCTACCGGCCGATTCCGCGACCGCCGAGGCCCTGGATGATCTCGCCGGCCGGCACCACGGCGGCCTCCGCGCAGTATCCGGCTGATCGCTCCCGGATCCGCAGGGCGAAACGGAACGCAACCGCGGACGATGGCCGTTGCGCATGGCAGGCCGGGAAGCGGCCGACGGCCTCCGCGCCTGTGCGGTTTCCCCGTGCTCGACGCTGCTAGTAGCCTTGAACACCGTGCATCCTGACGTTACCGCCGACCTCGCCGAACTCGACGCGACCCTGAAGACCGTCGAGTCGGTCCTCGATATCGAGGAGCTGCGCCGTCGTATCGACGAGCTGGAGCATCAGGCGGCCGATCCCGAGTTGTGGAACGACCAGGATCACGCACAGCGGGTGACCAGTGAGCTCTCCCACGCGCAGGGTGAGCTGCGCCGGGTGGCGGAGTTACGGCAGCGCCTGGAGGACCTGCCGGTGCTCTACGAGCTGGCCGAAGAGGAAGAAGGCGAGGCGCGGACGAGCGCGCTGGCCGATGCCGATGCCGAACGCGCCGCGTTGCACACCGACGTCGAGGCGCTCGAGGTGCGCACGCTGCTGTCCGGCGAATACGACAAACGTGATGCGCTGGTCAACATCCGTTCGGGTGCCGGCGGTGTCGACGCGGCCGACTGGGCCGAGATGCTGATGCGCATGTACATCCGCTGGGCCGACCGGCACAAGTATTCGGTCGAGGTGTACGACACCTCCTACGCCGAAGAAGCCGGTATCAAGAGCGCCACGTTCGTGGTGAAGACCCCGTATGCCTACGGCACCCTCTCGGTCGAGATGGGCACCCACCGGCTGGTGCGGATCAGCCCGTTCGACAACCAGGGCCGCCGCCAGACCTCGTTCGCCGAGGTCGAGGTGCTGCCGGTGGTCGAGACCACCGACCATATCGATGTGCCGGAAACCGATATCCGGGTCGATGTGTACCGGTCGTCGGGCCCGGGCGGGCAGAGTGTCAACACCACCGACTCGGCCGTCCGGATCACCCATATCCCCACCGGGATCGTGGTCACCTGCCAGAACGAGAAATCGCAGCTGCAGAACAAGGTTTCGGCCATGCGGGTACTGCAGGCCAAACTGCTGGAACGGAAACGGCAGGAAGAACGCGCGCAGATGGATGCGCTCAAGACCAACGAGGGCGCGTCCTGGGGCAACCAGATGCGGTCCTATGTGCTGCACCCGTATCAGATGGTCAAGGATCTGCGCACCAACTACGAGGTGAACAACCCCTCCGCGGTGCTCGACGGCGATATCGACGGTTTCATCGAATCCGGAATCCGCTGGCGGATGAGTACAGTTCTGCAGGAGAGCTAGCCCTCCCCCGATTCCGGGGAAGCGCAATGGATCCGGAGTGGATGCGGGAACGGGTGATCTGATGCGTGCGGAAGGGACCGACACCCTTGCCCTGTCCCTGGCATTATCGTCCGATGTGACAGGCTGGCTGCGTTCGTCCGGGCTCGAGATCGTCCTGCTGATCCTCGGGGCCATGTTGTTCGCCCGCTTCGCCACCTATGTGCGCGACCGGGTGACCCAGCGCATCGATTCCGGTTTCCGTGGGGGCGATGCACTGGTGCGGTCCGAAGCGGCCAAACACCGGCATGCGCTCGCTCAAGTGCTGACCTGGGTCGTGCTGACCGTCGCCTATGTGCTGGTCGCCATGGAAGTGCTGCAGCGGCTGGGGTTCTCCATGTCGGGGCTGGTCGCGCCCGCCGCGGTCCTCGGCGCCGCACTCGGTTTCGGCGCGCAGCGCATCGTGCAGGACATTCTGGCCGGGTTCTTCCTCATCACCGAACGGCAGTACGGGTTCGGTGATGTGGTGCGGATCGCGGTGACCGGTGTCGCGGATCCGGCCGAGGGCACGGTGGAGGATGTGACGCTGCGGGTCACCAAGTTACGCAACCCGGACGGCGAGGTGATCACGGTCCCGAACGGCCAGATCGTGAAAGTGACGAATCTGTCGAAGGATTGGGCGCGGGCGGCGATCGATGTCCCGGTGGCGGCGAGCGCCGATATCCTGCGGATCAACGAGGTGCTGCACGAGGTGGGCGGGCAGGCCTACCGCGACCCCCGCCTCGAACCGCTGCTGCTGGACGAACCGACGGTGATGGGCGTGGAGGACCTGACCGTGGACCAGATGAACATCCGGATGGTGGCCCGGACACTGCCGGGCAAACAGTTCGAAGTCAGCCGGGAGTTGCGGGTGCGGGTGGCCGCGGCGATGCGCCGGGAGGGCCTGAATGCGCGCGCGTAGATCGACGCTGGTGCTGGCCGGAGGCTGGATCGCGACCTTCGTCCTGTACCTGTTCGTCAAACCGGACGATATCGTGCAGCCCAAGCCCGCGCCTGCTCCCGTGGCCCCGGTGGCACAGGTTCCGGCCCTGGTGGTTCCCGGCCGTTAGCAGCCCCGGTACCGCCCGCCGACGGGGTCGTTATCGAATGGTTACACTGACTCCTCGTGATCACCCTGCGCGACGTCAGCAAGTCGTATCCGACCGCGACGCGAGCCGCATTGGAGAACGTCACCGTCCATATCGACAAGGGTGAGTTCGTCTTCCTCATCGGTCCCTCCGGCTCCGGCAAATCGACCTTCATGCGGATGCTCATCAAGGAGGAGATCCCGACCGGAGGCGAAATCCATGTCGCGGATTTCCGGGTCGACCGGCTGCCCGGCCGGCGGGTCCCCCGGTTGCGGCAGCGAGTGGGCTGCGTATTCCAGGATTTCCGGCTGCTGCAACAGCGGACCGTCGCCCAGAATGTGGCGTTCGCGCTGGAAGTGATCGGTAAACGCCGCCAGTTCATCGACCGGACCGTGCCCGAGGTATTGGAGCTGGTCGGGCTGGGCGGTAAAGCCGACCGGCTGCCCAGCGAATTGTCCGGCGGTGAACAGCAGCGGGTCGCGATCGCGCGCGCCTTCGTGAACCGCCCCCTGGTGATGCTGGCCGACGAACCCACCGGCAACCTCGACCCCGAGACGAGTTACGAGATCATGCTGCTGCTCGAGCACATCAACCGGATGGGCACCACCGTGCTCATGGCCACCCACGACCCTTTGATCGTGGACGGTATGCAGCGCCGGGTGGTGGAGCTCTACGAGGGCCGGCTGGTTCGCGATCAGGCGACCGGCGGTTACGAGGTGGGCCGGTAATGCGCGCGGGCTTCCTGTTCGGCGAGGTCTCCGAGGGCCTGCGCCGCAACCTCACCATGACGATCGCGATGATCCTGACGACTGCGGTTTCGCTGACCATGCTCGGCGGCGGCATCCTGGCGATCCGGATCGCCGACAAGACCGAGCAGTACTTCCTGGACCGGCTCGAAGTGCGGCTGTATCTGACCGAGGACATCTCGGCGAACGATCCGGACTGCACGAACGATCTCTGCCAGACCTTGATGGCCGATCTGAAAACTGTCGACGGCGTGGAGACCGTGCAGTACCTCAATCGCGATGCCGCGGTCCGCGAGGCCAAGGAGAAAACCTTCAAGGACCAGCCGGAACTCGCCGAGTATGTGAGCGAGACGCCGCTACCGGCCTCGCTGCGGGTCAAGATGAGCGACGCCTCGCTGTACCCCACGATCTACGAGCAGTTCGCCGAAAGCCCCGGGGTGGGCATGGTGCGCAACGACAAGGACATCGTGGACCGGCTGGTGAGCCTGTTCGACGGGTTACGCAACGCGGCATTCGGAATGGCTGTGCTGCAGGCGGTGGCGGCGCTGTTGCTGATCGCGAACATGGTGCAGATCGCGGCGTTCACCCGGCGGACCGAGGTGCATATCATGCGCCTGGTGGGCGCCACCCGCTGGTACACCCAGTTGCCGTTCCTGCTGGAGGCCGTGGTGGCCGCGCTGGCGGGTGGGCTGCTGGCGACAGCGGGCCTGTTCGCGGCCCGTCCGCTGGTGATCGACCGGGCTCTGGGCGATCTGTTCGCGAGCAATGTCTTCCCGGCGATCACCTTCGACGATATTTTCACCACCGCGCTGATGGTTGTACCGGTCGGCGTGGTGTTCGCGGGGCTCACCGCCTACGCCACCTTGCGCTGGTACGTGCGCGAGTAGCGCGCCCGGGCCGGGGTCGTCCGCCGTCCCGCGGGGCGATCACGGCCCTACGACCAGGCCGGGCTCCGGCCGCGAAATATGCGCGCGGCCGGTGGAGCAGCCCACCGCCCGGGCTTTCGGCACCCGGCTGCGTAACCCTGTCCCGGTACCGCCCGTCCGCTTCCGGACGGGCGGTACCGCTCTGCCGGGGGGGCGACCGAGGGATGTCCGCTCACCAGGACAGGACTGGCACTCGACGCCGTTCTTACTCTTCAGTAAGATAGCCTTACTCCGCAGTAAGATAGCTGGGGCCAGACCCTCACCCCGCGCGAGAAAACAGGTGATGATGAGCATTCGAGACAGCGCTACCAAGCGGCGTCCGGACAACGGCGTCCGCCAGGAGAACGGGGTGGGCCTGCACCAACCCAAACGGGATTGGATGGGCGCCGCCATGCGGGTCATGTCGACGATCACCGGCTCGGAACTCGCCGAGAAATACAACCTGCGCAAACCGATCGACCGGGTCACCTACGAAAGCACCAGAACCGGTTTCCGGACCCTGGGTGCCGCGACCCGCGCTTTCAACAAGGTCGCCGGTGGTGGCGCACCCAAACGTCTCCCGGACAACGAGTCGAAGACCAAGGACTACTTCGATCTCACCCCCACCGACGAACAGCAGATGATCGTCGAGACGGTCCGTGAGTTCGCGGCCGAGATCCTGCGCCCGGCCGCGCACGACGCCGACGAGGCTGCCGCCGCACCGAAAGACCTACTGGGTCGCGCCGCGGAACTGGGCATCACTCTGATCAATGTGCCCGAAGAGCTCGAGGGCGCGGCCACCGAACGCGGCGCCGTCACCAACTCGATGGTGGCCGAAGCGCTCGCCCACGGAGATATGGGTCTGGCCCTGCCGCTGCTGGCGCCCAGCGGCGTCGCCGTCGCACTGTCCCAATGGGGCACCGACGCCCAGCAGCAGACCTACCTCCCCGCGTTCACCGGTGAGAACGTCCCGCAGGCGTCGGTCGTCATCAGCGAACCGCGCGCCCTGTTCGATCCGTTCACCCTGCAGACCAAGGCCGTGCGGTCCCCCAGCGGTTACCGGCTCAACGGTGTGAAGAGCCTGGTCCCGGCCGCTGCCGACGCCGAGATCTTCGTGGTCGGCGCGGAACTCGACGGCCGCCCGGCACTGTTCATCGTGGAATCCGACGCCCAGGGCCTGTCCGTGGAGGCCGATCCCAGCATGGGTCTGCGCGCGGCCGGTCTGGGCCGGCTCGTCCTGGACAACGTCGCCGTCGGTACCGACGCGATCCTCGGTGAGGGCGATGCCAAACAGCACGCCGCCGACTACCGCGACGCCGTCCAGCTGGCCCGCCTGGGCTGGGCCTCGCTGGCCGCCGGCACCGGCCAGGCCGTACTCGACTACGTGATCCCGTACGTCAACGAGCGTGAGGCATTCGGCGAACCGATCAGCCACCGGCAGGCGGTGGCTTTCATGGTCGCCGATATCGCCATCGAACTCGACGGCCTGCGGCTGGTGACTCTGCGCGGCGCCGCCCGCGCCGAACAGGGCCTCACCTTCGCCCGCGAGGCCGCACTGGCCAAGAAGCTGGCGACCGACAAGGGGATGCGGTTCGGTCTCGACGGTGTGCAGTTGCTCGGCGGGCACGGTTTCACCAAGGAGCACCCGGTCGAACGCTGGTACCGCGATCTGCGCGGTATCGGTATCGCCGAAGGAATCGTGCTCGTGTAATCGGCGCCGCCTCCGGCGGCGCGAGGTTCGGGGCCCTTTGGGTCTCGTTCTTCACTCCGCCGCTCCTCCGCTTCGCTCCCCCGCTCTGTCGCTCCAGAACGAGACCGGGCCCCGAACCACAGACTGCGACCGAGCGACAAGGTTCCTCATCTCAGGAGAACTTCCATGATCAACCTCGAACTGCCGAAGAAGCTGCGGGCCAGCGCGAATCAGGCGCACCAGGTGGCCGCGCAGATCTTCCGGCCGATCTCGCGCAAATACGACCTCGCCGAACACGAGTACCCGGTGGAGCTCGACACGATGGCCGCCATGGTCGACGGGCTCAGCGATTCGGGCACCCAGAAGATCAGCGGCGCGGCCGGTGGCCGGTCCGATGAGGACGAAGACCCTGCCACCATGCCCGTCAATGCCAACGGCGGCAATATGTCGGCGCTGCTCAACGCCCTGGAAACATCGTGGGGCGATGTCGGGCTGATGCTGTCGATCCCGTATCAGGGGCTGGGCAATGCTGCGATCGCCGCGGTCGCCACCGATGAGCAGTTGGAACGGTTCGGCAAGGTATGGGCTTCCATGGCCATCACCGAGCCGAGCTTCGGCTCCGATTCGGCCGCTGTCACCACCACCGCCGTCCTCGACGGCGACGAATGGGTACTCAACGGCGAGAAGATCTTCGTGACCGCCGGTGAGCGCTCCACCCATATCGTGGTGTGGGCGTCGGTGGACCGCAGCCTCGGCCGCGCCGCCATCAAATCGTTCGTGGTCCCGCGCGACGCCCCCGGCCTGTCGGTGGCCCGGCTCGAACACAAGCTCGGCATCAAGGCCTCCGATACCGCGGTACTGCTGCTGCAGGACTGCCGGATCCCGAAGGACAATATCCTCGGCAGCCCGGAAGTGAACGTGGAGAAGGGGTTCGCGGGGGTCATGCAGACCTTCGACAACACCCGGCCCATGGTCGCGGCGATGGCCATCGGTGTCACCCGCGCCGCGCTCGAGGAACTGCGCACCATCCTCACCGACGCCGGTATCGAGATCTCCTACGACACCCCGGCGAACAACCAGCACGCCGCGGCAGCCGAATTCCTGCGGATGGAGGCGGATTACGAATCCGCCTACCTGCTGGCGATGCGGGCGGCCTGGATGGCCGACAACAAGCAGCCCAACTCGCTGCAGGCCTCGATGTCGAAGGCGAAGGCAGGCCGTACGGGCACAGATGTGACGCTGAAATCGGTCGAACTGGCCGGCGCCGTGGGTTATTCGCAGCGCCTGCTGCTGGAGAAGTGGAGTCGCGACTCCAAGATCCTGGACATCTTCGAGGGCACCCAGCAGATCCAGCAGCTCATCGTCGCCCGCCGGGTCCTGAACAAGACCAGCGCCGAACTAAAATAAGCAGGCCGGATGCGGACAACCGGTCCGGGCCGCCGCAAGCGGCCCGGACCGGTGTCCTGTCGCCTGGTGGAGCGCTCGACGTCCCTACTTCAGCTCGCCGGCCGCCTGCGGTTCGGCCTCACTTCAGGTGCCGGCCGAAGAACCGGTTCGCCTCCTGCCCCGCGTACTGCGGGACGCCGGCATGTCCGCCCATGTTGGCGTGCAGCGTCTTCTCCTCGGAGCCGAGGGCGTCGAACAGGTCCAAGGCCGCTTGCCGGTCGTTTCCTTCGTCGTCCCATTGCAGGAGGACGTGCAGCGGAATGGTGACCTTCCGAGCCTCGGCGAGTATCGCGCGGGGCACGAAACTGCCGGCGAACAGAACGGCGGCCGCGAGGCGCGGTTCGACCACCGCCAGCCGGATGCCGATGGAGATCAGCCCACCCGAGAAACCGGCCGGGCCGCCGATCTCAGGCTGCATGAGGAGGGCATCCAGGGCCGCCTGCCATTCCGGGACCGCCTGCTCGGCCAGCGGCAGGACGAGCCGGTCGACGATATCGGCGGTGACCGGTCCGCCGGTCTGCAACGCCCGCTGCAGGTCGGCGCGGGCTCGATCGGTGGCGGCGGAGCGGGGCCGGTCACCGCTGCCGGGGAGCTCGATGGTGGCCGCGGCGAAGCCTTCCGCCGCGGCTTGCCGGGCCCTGTCCAGCAGTCGCGGGTACATCTTCTGCAGGCCGAGCGGAGGATGGCCGAGCAGGATCAGCGGCACCGGCGTGGACGCGGATTCCGGCGTCCACAGAATGCCGGGGATCTCGCCGAGGGTGAATGTGCGTTCGAGGATGTCGTGGTCGAGGGGCTGTTCGGTAATGAAGTGCACGGTCGTGCCTTTCGGGAGTCCTACGGCGCTCCCGGACGACCTATCGCCCGACCGTGACCCCGGAGGGGAGCACCCATGTCGATACTGCGTTCACGGATACCACCTCCTGGTCCTCTGGCACGGCCCCGGGAAGGTAGCAGTGGTCGCGGTCGTTCGCCAACGGATTATTCCGGCGATTTCCGGTCCGGCCGCCGATCGGGAATCATCACCGGCCGTCCACGCCTCACCCGTCGCCCGGGACTCCATGCCGGAGAACCGAAATTGCGCACGCGACGCCCGCGCGGCGGTCTGGACAGTGCGCCGACCGGGTGACATGTTGGTGTCAACGTTTTGCGATTGGTTCGACCCGGCGGGTTCACCTCCGCTCGACGCCCGGATCCGCCGGTACGTGTTGCCCCTCTCCACCCTGCTGAACCCACCACCGGGTGCAGTTCCCCGGACAACGTATCTGCAAGGAGACTGGTTATGCGCACAAAGGGCTTCGCCCGTCGGCTCGTCACCTCGCTCGCCGCTACGGCCGCGGCCACCATGCTCTTCACCGGACACGCCACCGCCGAGCCGGCCCAGGTCGATTGGGTTTCGGCGACCCAGCAGCTGCGGACGGCCGCCGCGGGCGACCCCGGCGCCGAACGCGCCGTCGATATGCTCATCGACGATCCGCGGGTCACCGATGCCGCGCGCGAGGCCGCCCTGCCGGCCCAGCCGTTCCAGATCCCGGCCGAATCGAATATCGGCCGCGGGGGCGGGCCGGGTATGTACGGGTCGGGCGTGGCGCTGAATATCGACGGGTTCCGGTTCGCGTTCTTCGGCGGCCCCGGTACCATCGCCCCGAATCAGGCCGGAGCCCGGCTGGAGGTGGTCTGGCTCAACCTGTCGAACGGCCGCAGCGGGATCGAACCGCTGACCGAGCACATCGACATCATCGCCGATACCACCATCCGCACCCGGGTGATCGACCCGGGGCAGGGCATGGTGGTGGCCGCCGTCTACGGCAGCCTGTGGCATCGGTGGCCGGTTCCGATGAGCCCGGAACACCCGGATGGCTTCCAGTACGCGCGCGGGGAAATCACCTTCCCGTCGCTGGGCTCGATCTACAACTGAGGCTCCGGCAGATAAGCACAGCTCGGGCACGCGCCGGATATCCGGCGCGTGCCCATTTCGTGGGATGTTCCGGCCACAGCGGAGGTGTCGTTTTTGTCCGGTGCGTACGTTGTGAGCGGACGCACTTTCACTGCTACCGTGAGCCCCGATATGCCGTTCGGAATCGCTAGGTCGAGTGCCGACGCGAGGATCTGTGGAGGTGTTCGAGGGTGAACCTGGCGCATACGCTGGAGACTGTCAAAGCATATGGGCTGCTGCAGTCCAGTGGATTCATCGATCTGAAGAATCCGGGGGAAACGCTGCGGACGCTCAAGGATTCCAAGACCTATATCCCGCAGGCGACGCTGATCATGCATTCGGCCCGGATCGCCCCGGATGCGCCGGGCCTGGTCGACGAGCGCGGCGAACTGAGCTACCGCGAACTCGACGAGCAGTCCACGAAGATCGCGAACGGGCTGCGCAAGGCCGGCCTCACCGAGGGCACCGTGATCGGCATCCTGGCCCGCGATCATCGCGGCCTGATCCTGTCGATGGCCGCCGCCGGCAAACTGGGTGTGAAGATCGCCCTGATGAACACCGGTTTCGCCAAACCGCAGTTCGCCGAGGTGTGCGAGCGCGAAAAGGTCGCGGCGGTCCTGCACGACAGCGAATTCCTCGGCCTGCTCGACGCCCTGCCGGCCGATATGCCGCGCTTCCTCACCTGGGTGGACGAGGGCACCGAACTCCCCGAAGGCGCGAAGAGCCTCGACGATCTGATCGCCGAGAACGGCCTCGACGAACTGCCCGTACCGAGTAAGCCGGGCGGTTTCATCATTCTGACCAGCGGTACCACCGGCCTGCCCAAGGGCGCGCCGCGCGAGAAGGCGTCCCCGCTGGCCACCGCGCAATTCCTGGATCGGATGCCGTTCCGCAAACGCGCCACGATGGTGATCGTGTCGCCGATCTTCCACAGCACGGGCCTGGGCACCTGGCTGGTGGCCACCGGCTTGACGAACAAGATCGTCATGCGGCGCCGCTTCGACGCCGAGGCGACGTTGAAGATGGTGTCCGATCACAAGGCCGATATGCTCGTCGCAGTCCCGACCATGCTGCACCGGATGGTGGAACTGCCCGAGGAGGTCCGAGCGAAGTACGATACGTCCTCGCTGAAGGGCATCGTGCTGGCAGGCTCGGCCCTTTCACCGGAACTCAGCATCCGCGCGGCCGAGGTTTTCGGGCCGGTGGTGCACAACCTCTACGGGTCCACCGAGGTCGCCATCGCGACCGTGGCCCAGCCGCATGAGCTCGCGAAAGCCCCCGGCACCGTCGGCCGTCCCCCGCTGACCTGTGATGTGCGGTTGTACGACGACAACGACAAGCGCGTCGACGCCGAGAATGTCACCGCCCGGATCTTCGTCCGCAGCGGTGCACCTTTCGAGGGGTACACCGACGGCCGGCACAAGCAGATCATCGACGGCTACATGTCCAGCGGGGATGTCGGCCATTTCACCGAGGACGGCCTGCTGATGGTCGACGGCCGCGACGACGACATGATCGTCTCCGGCGGCGAGAACGTCTTCCCGCAGGAGGTGGAGAACCTGCTGCTGGAACGCGAGGACATCTTCGATGCCGCCGTGGTCGGCGTCGACGATGTGGAGTTCGGTAAGCGGTTGCGCGCGTTCGTGGTGCCCGAACCCGGCCACACCCCGACCGAGGACGAGATCAAGGCCCACGTGAAGGAGAACCTCGCCCGGTACAAGGTTCCGCGCGAGGTCGTCTTCCTCGAAGATCTGCCGCGCAACCCCACCGGGAAATTGCTGCGCCGGGTCCTGGTGGAATACGAGGTCTGATACCGGCTCCGAGGCAACGAAACCGGGACATTCCACAGCGATGTCCCGGTTTCTTTACTGTCCGAGACAATGTCGTCGCATCCGGGGGCCGCATTGCTAGGGTTGGCACAGCACTGGAGCTCGAACAGGTAGGCCGCCGGTCCGGCGGTTGTGCCGCGGAAGGTTGTCGCCGATGACATTGTCGCTGCCCGGCCCCGTTCGCAAGGCCGGCGATATCGCGCTGGCCGTGAACGTGATGCGTAAACGCGGCCTGTTCGATCCGCTGCGGCTCGACCATGCCGTCAAGTCGATGGTCAATGCGGGCAGATACGGTCCGTTCGCGGCTGTCGTGATGCATGCCGTGCAGGACCGGCCCGACTCCCCCGCGATCGCCGACGAAAAAGGCGAACTCACCTTCCGTGAACTGGACGAACAGTCGAACGCCTTCGCGCGCGGACTCGTCGAACGCGGCCTGGGCGCCGGCGATGTGGTGGCCATCCTGGCGCGCGATCACCGCGGCATGGTGCTGAGCATGCTGACCTCCGGCAAGCTGGGTCTGCGTGCGGTACTGATGAACACCGGCTTCGCCAAACCGCAGTTCGCCGATGTGGCCGAACGCGAGCGGGTCAAAGCCGTCCTGCACGACAGCGAATTCTTCGAGCTGATGAGCGCGATCCCGGAGTCGATCCCGCGCATCCTGACCTGGGTCGACGCATCCGACCACGCGGATCCGGCGATCCCCACGGTCGAATCGGTATCCGCCGGACAGTCCACCGCGCCGCTGACCGCACCCGGTAAACCCGGCGGCACGGTTATCCTGACCAGCGGTACCACCGGAACCCCGAAAGGTGCCCCGCGCGACAAGGTCAGCCCCTTCATCTCCGCCCAGTTCATCGACCGGGTTCCGCTGCCCAGCAACGGGACCATGGTGATGGCGGCGCCGATCTTCCACGGCACCGGACTGTCTCAGTTCAGCCTCGGCCTGGGTCTCGGCAACCGGGTGATCTTCCAGCAGCGGCGTTTCGACCCTGAACTCACGCTCGCCAATATCGAGCGCTACCGGGCGGATTCACTCGTCGTGGTGCCGACCATGCTGCAGCGCCTCCTCGATCAGCCGCGCGAGATCCTGGACCGCTACGACATGTCCTCGCTGCGGGTGATCTTCGCGGCCGGTTCGGCGATCCCGCCGGATGTGGTGATGCGCACCGGCGAATATTTCGGCGATGTGCTGTACAACCTGTACGGCTCCACCGAATGCGCGGTGATCACCGTGGCCACACCGGAGGAACTGCGGGCCGAGCCGACCACAGCAGGCCGGCCACCGGTCGGGGTGCGGATCGCCCTGTACGACGAGGATCGCAAGCGGATCACCGAACCGGGCGTGACCGGCACGATCTTCATCGACAACCCGCACGCGTTCAAGGCCTATACCGACGGCCGCACCAAGGAGCAGGTGGACGGAATGATGTCGTCCGGCGATGTCGGGCATCTGGACCGTAACGGCCTGCTGTTCATCGACGGCCGCGACGACGACATGATCGTCTCCGGCGGCGAGAACGTCTTCCCCCAGGAAGTCGAGCATCTCATCGCCAACCGCCCCGACGTTCTGGAGGCCGCGGTGGTCGGCGTGGACGACCGCGAATTCGGCAAACGCCTGCGGGCCGTGGTGGTCCCCGGACCCGATTCGGCACGTGACCCGCAGGAGATCAAGGACTACGTCAAGGCGAACCTCGCCCGCTACAAGGTTCCCCGCGAAGTGTTCTTCCTCGACGAACTCCCCCGCAACGCCACCGGCAAATTGCTCCGCAAACCCCTGACGGAGCTGGAATCGAACCAGTGACGCGGGCAGCACCGACTCCCGACCTCGGCACGCGACCAGCGAACAGCAGCACCGACTCCAGCCGGACGCTCGACCTCGGCACCCACTGAACCGATGCGACGACGGCGGCACCGAGTTCAGCGGGACCCTGAGTGGGTTCGGCCCGTCGAGGGGGCCGAACCCCCGTGCGTGCCGGCGCGCCGAAAACACCGCTATCATCGCCCGGTGCAGATCAGGTTCGGCGCCACCCATCCGGTGGACCGTCGCGATGCCGCCCGCGTCCGCGGTGCCGTGGCCGGACTGATCTCGGGCAGCGTCGCGGTAGCCGCACACGGCTGGGCCGCACCTACCGCCGTCCCGGACAGTACGGCCATCATGCTGCTCGGTGCCGCGGCCGCGGCACTGGGTGCGCTCGTATCCGGTATGCGTACCGGAGCGGCCGGGCTCACCGCCGCGCTCACGGCCGGTCAGCTGCTGGGCCATTTCTGTCTCGGCTGGGGCAGCGGACACCTGCACCACGGTGATCTGCAACTGACACCCGCGATGATCGCGGCACATGTGCTGGCCGCGTGGGTTGCCGCGCTGCTCGTCCGGGGTGCCGAAACCGCCTATCGGACGGGTACCGCGGCGCTCGCCCGGATCATCCCGTTCTTTCCGCGAGTACCGGCGATCGCCGGACCGGCGCCGCTGCGTACGACGCACCGCGACCGCCTGTTTCCGCGCATCCTCGTCACCGGTACCGGGGGTACCCGCGCCCCACCCGCCACCGTCCTGGTCTGATCTCTCGTTCCGGCCTGCGGGCCGCGCCGTGCCGGTCGCACGGTTGCGCCGTCGTCCGCGCCGGATTTCCTCATCCCGGTCGAGCCGTAGCCGGCCGCCGGGGTCTGTGCGCACGCCCGGCACGGTCCGGCGGTGCGCCCGAACCAGCACAGGCAGGTAGCAACCTTGAGTACCACCGAGGTCGCCACGGCGCGCGATAACGCCGCTCCCGCGACGAATACGAACAGGCCGGGCAGAGGCGCATTTCGCGCGCTCGCACTCCGGCTGCATTTCTACGCCGGCCTCTTCGTGGGGCCGTTCCTCCTGATCGCGGCAATGACCGGAGCCCTGTACGCGATCTCACCGACCATCGAATCCTTTACCGGCCGGGACGTGCTGTACACGGATTCAGAGGGCCCGCAGCGGCCGCTGTCCGAGCAGGTCGCCGCGGGAGTCGCGACACGCCCGGATCTCACTCTGGTCGCGGTCGCCCCGGCGCCGGAACCAGACGAAACGACCCGGGTGCTGTTCAGCGATCCCGGTCTCGGGGAATCCGATCGGCACGCGGTCTTCGTCGACCCCGTCACCGCGCAGCCGGTGGGCGAATCCGTGGTCTACGGAAGCTCCGGCGCGCTGCCTGTCCGGGCCTGGATATCGCAGGCACACCGCCACCTGCACCTGGGTGAACCGGGCCGGCTGTACTCCGAGCTGGCCGCCTCGTGGCTGTGGCTGATCGCCCTGGCCGGGCTGGTGCTGTGGGTGCGGCGAGTGCGGGCGCGCCGCCGCCGCAACTCCGCGGCCTGGCTGTTCGCCCCCGATCTGACACCGAATACGCGCGGACGGCGGCTGAACTGGCACGGCGCGGTCGGCATCTGGATCCTGCCGATCCTGCTCCTGTTGTCGGCAACCGGACTCACCTGGTCGACCTACGCAGGCGCCAATATCGAGCAGTTGCGGGAAAACCTCAGCTGGACCACACCCGCGGTCGACACCGCGCTACCGAATACACCGGCCTCGGATCACTCCGGCCATACCGGCCATCACGGCGGGTCCGCGATGACCCATACCGTCCCCGCTGAGCGGATCGAACAACTGGACACCGTAGTGACCGCCGCCCGCGCGGCCGGAGTAACCCAGGCTGCCGAGATCAGCGTCCCCGGCGACGACACCGGGGCCTTCGCCGTGAAGGAACTGCGCCGGTCGGGCACCCTCACGGTGGACGCGGTCGCGGTCGACGGTGCCACCGGTGCGATCACCGACCGGCTGCCCTATTCCGAGTGGACTCTCATGGCCAAACTGGCCAACTGGGGTATCCAGCTTCATATGGGCCTGATGTTCGGCCTGCTCAACCAGCTGGTGCTGTTGGCGGCAATGATCGGGCTGATCACCGTGATCGTGCGCGGCTACCTCATGTGGTGGCAGCGCCGCCCCGCCACCGCCGGTACCTGGCGCGCCGTGGGTAAACCCCCACAGCGCGGTGCGCTTCGCCGCTCCCTGCGGCTCGGGGTCCCGGTTCTTGTTGTGGCGGCGCTGATCGGCTGGTTCGCGCCGGTTTTCGGCCTGAGCCTGCTGGGTTTCCTGGTGGTCGACATCATCGTCGGCCGGGCACGGAGACTCCGGGCGGCCGACTGAGGAACCCGACGCCCACGCTGGGGCATCATCGTCCGCCCGGCCCCGGCGTGGGCCTCCATCCGCCCACCGGCCCGGCAAAGCCGATGCGGATCGGCCACAGAGCTCAGGTGCACTACCCGGCCTACCGGCCCCGGGACTCCGTGATCGCACAACGAACCCCGACCGGCGTGCCGATGACCGAGGGCCGAAGCGAGTACGCGGACTACCACGGCCGGAACTCGGGTTCGATCGTGGCGGTGCGGTGAGAACCGGCCGGGCGCCGCTGTGCGGAGTCAGCTGAGTGGTCCGGCGCCCGGCCCGGCGATGGCTTCGAAGGTTCGCGAACGGTCGTAGCCGATTTCGGCCAGGCGCTGCCGTACCGCCTCCCCGACCCGCTCGGCGTCGGCGGTATCGACCAGGGCGATGATGCTGCCGCCGAATCCGCCGCCCACCATGCGCGCCCCATGCGCCCCGGCCTGCTGTGCCGTGTCGACGGCCGCATCCAGGACCTCGGTGGATACGGCGAAATCGGCGCGCAGCGAGGCGTGCCCCTCATTCAACAGCGGGCCGATGGCCCGGGGGTCCACGCCTTCGCGGAGCAGTGCGGCCACCCGGCGTACCCGCTCGTTCTCGCTCACCACATGGTGTGCGCGCCGGTACAGCACGGGGTCGGTGAGGCCGGTGAGCTGGTCGACGCCGCCGATATCGCGCAGCGAACCCACACCTAGTGCCGCTGCCGCTTCGGCACATTCGGCCCGGCGGGTGGCGTATCCGCCACCGGCGTGCTCGTGGGTCTGGCCGGTATCGATGACCAGCAGTCGCAGACCGGTCGCCGCCAGGTCGAACGGAAGCTGTTCGAAACCTCCGGTTTCCGAGCTCTGGAAGGCACGCACATCCAGGAACAGCGCATGCCCGGCGGTGCACAGGATCGAGGCGGCGTGGTCGAGGATTCCGGTGGGTGCGCCCACGTAGTCGTTCTCGGCGGCGCGGGCGATATCGATCAGTTCCCGGTTGCCGGTCTCCGGCGCGCAGAGATCCCGGACGGCCACCGCGGTGGCACAGCACAAGGCGGCCGAGGAGGACAAACCGGCACCGGCCGGTACTTCGCCGTCGAATTCGAGGTCCAGTCCCTCGACCCGATACCCGCGCCGCCCGAACTCGGCAAGCACCCCGAGGGGATACCGCGCCCAGCCGGGTACCCGGTCGCGTTCGGCGGCCAGGTCCGCGGCCGGTAGGCGCACCGGTTCGCCCGGGCGCTGCCGGGACCGCACCCGTACCAGTTCATCGGTGTGCCGGGCACCGCGGCAGATGACCGCCAGCGGTATCGCGATCGGCAGGACGAACCCGTCGTTGTAGTCGGTGTGCTCACCGATCAGGTTGACCCGGCCGGGCGCCGACCATGCGCGGTGTATACCGACCCTCTCCTCGCTTTCAGTCACCGGACCACCGTACGAGCTGCCGCAGGCGGCCGGTCGGTACGCCGCCGATACCCGGGACACCCGTTACGACGTTGTTGCGCCAAGACAGCGACAAATTCGGCACTGCATGTCATCATCGGACCAATAGTCCAGTTTTGGTGTCGGACGCGCAGCGCCCGGCTCGGACATCCCCTCGTACAGGAAGACTCGGTTTCGTCAGCCGCCGCTCGCTGGGCAGGTAGAGCACGACAGACAAGGATTTCCGACCTGAGACGCGGCTCGATTTCACCGGGAATGGAGCGACAACAAGGGGGGCTGATGATCATCAGCGATCCACAGCGTGCAGGACGGTACGGTTTCCACGGGTTACGTTGCTGGGCAGTAATTTCTGCGATCGCGGCCGCCGCGGTCACGGTTCACCTGGTTGTCGACTCCCGCGTGCTGTCCTTGCTGGTGGCGGTCTCGGCCGCGCTGGGCACCGTGGCGGCGATCGTGATCGGGGTGCGCCGGCACCGGTCGGTTCCGGCCCTGCCCTGGTATCTGCTGGCGGCCGCGGCCGTCCCGTTCGCGGTCGGTACCGTTGTCCGCGAAATGTCCCCGGCGGCGTCCACCCCTCTCGACGAGATCTGCACGCTCACCGGATATATCGGGACCTCGCTGGCAGCACTGCTGTGGCTGCGGCCGCGCCAGGCCCGCGCGCATCCCGATGTTCTCCTGGACTCGGGATTGATCGGGCTCGGCGCCCTGCTGGCATCCTGGATCTTCCTCATCACCCCTGTCCTGGACTCCGGCCAGGCGGCCATGAATACGCTGACCGCGGTGGTCTTTCCCGTATTCGATGCGCTGCTGCTCACCCTGCTCGCGCATTCCCTGGCCACCGCGAGCCGGTCGGAAACCTCGCTACGGCTGTTACATCTCGGCGTGGCGGGTGCCCTGCTCACCGATATCGGTTTCCGCGTGTCGGCAGCCGGCGCGCTGACGGTGAGTCCGGACGTACTGCTGCTCCCACTCCTGGGTACCTACGTGGCGGTGGGCGCGGCGGCCCTGCACCCGACGATGACGACATTGAGCGCACCGCGGCCGATCCGGTTGCACCATTCCCGGCAGCGGGCCAGCGTTATCGCGGTGGCCCTGGTGGTTTCCTCACTCGTTCCGGTGGCCCGCGCCCCCCTCAGCCCGCTCGATCAGGTCATCGTGTCGGTGGTGCTGGCACTGCTGCTGATCGGGTTGCTGATCCGCAGCGAACGCGCCATCGGGCGCAGTGCCCGTAGTGAACGCCAGGCGCAGTATCAGGCCGATCACGATCCACTCACCGGGCTGCTGAACCGTTCGGCGCTGCTGCGCGTTCTGCACCGCGAACATCGGGACTGGGCCGAGCGGTCGCTGTGCCTGCTGTTCGTCGATCTGGACGAGTTCAAGTCGATCAACGACAGTTACGGGCATACGGTCGGCGACGAATTGATCGCCGAGGCCGCGAACCGGATTCGCACCGCCGTACGCCGCGACGATGTGGTGGCCCGGTACGGCGGCGACGAATTCGTCGTACTGGCACCGCTGGATCGCGACGAGGCGACCACAATGGCCGAACGCCTGCTGGGCACCTTCATGAAACCGTTCCGGCTCAGTATCGGCGAGGTGCCGCTCACCGCCAGTATCGGGCTGGCCTGCGGCGGCCCGCGCACTATCGACGCCACGGTCTACGACCTCATCCGGGATGCGGATGCGGCCATGTATCTGGCGAAGCGCCGGGGCTTCGGCTACATGTTCCACGACGCCATGCGACACACTCCGGCCGAGCCGATCCAGCACAGCTGGCAGCGGGAGACAGCGGTCTGACAACCGGATTCGGACCGCGGGGAAACGCGCCGCAGAGTCCGAACCCGATCCGTGTGCGAGCAGGTTCAGTCCGTCAGTTCCTCGAGCAGTTTGCGGGCCTGCTCCAGTTCGGCCTGCAGTTGCTGGACTTTGGCTTCCTGTGCACCGCGCACCGTTTCGAGCAGGCCTTCGACCACCTCGGCGACCTCGGGGTTCAGCAGTTTCGCCGCCTGGGCAACAGCCGGACCGGGCACGGGCACGGCGCGCGCGGTGCGTTTCTTACCGCTGGTCACATCGACGGTCCACTCACCGTCCGCGGAGCCGTTGATGGTGACCACGACCTCCGGTGTCTTGGCCTTGCGCGCGGCGGGCGCTTTGGCCGCCTTGGCCGGAGCCGGGGTGCGCGACGCGGCAGCCGGTTTCGCTTCGGCCGCGGATTTGTTCGCGGTGGCGGCAGCGGATTCGGCGGCCCGTTTCTCGGAGGTGGTCTGGGACGCAGCGGTGGGCACGGGCGCTTCCTTCGGTTCGGGGGCAGTTTTCGGCTCGGGCGCGGTTTTCGGTACGGGGGCGGCTTTCGACGCCGCGGCCGCCGGCTTGTCGCGCGGCGGTTTGGTGAGTGTCACCTCGGTGGGCCCGAAGGACAGTACATCCTTCGAACCGGTGGGGCGGACCTGCAGAAAATCACCGTCGGCCGGGTCACCGAGCGAGACGACCTTGCCCGAACGCCCTTCGGTGACCCCCACCGCCGCGGCGGTGAACCACACCATCGGGGGGCGGCCCGCTTCGATCTCCGTGGAGATCTGCTCGAGGTCGTTGTCGGACAGGGGTTTCGGCTTCGCGCTCGAGGGCGTTCGCGAGGGCATGGGGCACTCCGGCAATCTCACTGTTTCGTCGAATAGCTGCGTGCACAGATGATGCCGCACCGCACCGACATGTTCACACGCAGGCATGCCAAGACCTTCCAACCCTGGTAGAACGTGTTCTACTATGGCCGCGATCCGGACACCGAAGGAGGCACCGTGCCGCTCGACCCGACCGCCACCGAGCTACGGGACGCCGTACTGGCCTCGCCGCGCGCGGTGGCCGTACACGACCGGGCCGCGTGGGTGGGCCTGTTCACCCGTGACGCGGTGGTCAACGATCCCGTCGGCTCCGCCCCGCACCGCGGGCACGAGGCGATCGCCCGCTTCTACGACACCTTCATCGCCCCCAACGACATCGTTTTCGATGTGGCCCACGATTTCGCGGGCCCCGCGACCGTCGTACGCGACCTCGCCATCACGATCACCATGTCGACCGGCGCCCGGGTGCGGGTTCCGATGCATCTGCGTTACGAGATCACCGCGGAGGACGGCGAGCTGCGCATCTCCCATCTCGCGGCCTACTGGGAACTGCTGCCGATGATCGGGCAACTCATGGGAACCGGGATCGCCGGCCTGCGGGCGGGCACCCGCCTCGGCGGCCTACTGCTACGCAATCAGGGCGTATCCGGGCTCATGGGCATGGCCCGGGCCTGTACCGGTATCGGCCGGACCGGCAAGGAGATCGTGCACCGGCTGTGCGCATCCGCGGCCGGGGGAGATACGGCGACAGTCACCGAAATGGCGGGTGGTCACGAGACAGTGCTGCTGTGGTCGGGTGAGTCGATCGCCCCTGCGGAACTGGTCGCGCGGGCCCGTGGCCTGCGCTGCGGGAAAACCCTCGCGGCCGGTCGGTCGGTGACCGTCAGCGGTGAAACGCCCGACGGCCCGGTGGTCTTGATCTTCGACTTCCACCCGGCCGCCCCACGCCTGGAAACCCTCCGCGTCCACACGCACCCGGTCGCCTGACGCAGACCGGCACATCCACCGGATCGGGGACTTTCCGGCGAGCACGGTCACCGGTTCCTGCCGCTGGGCAGCGGCGCGACGACCTGCCCCGACCGGCTGTCTCATCACCCGCCCAGCTCAGAGCACGATTCTGTTGCGACTACCCCCTCGGCTATTTACTGAGACTCGAAGTCCCGGTAAATTTCGGTAGAGAGATGTACGCCATAACGCACGAGGAGGCACCGATGACGCCGTCGACTCTGCCCCGGGCCCCGAAGCTGGACGCCCGGTACCGCGAGATGCTGGAAACACTGTCGGAAGGCTCGGTGCGCCGCCGCTTCGACCCTTATCTCGATATCGATTGGGACGCGCCCGAACTGGCCCTCGACCGCGACGATCCACGCTGGATCCTCTCCCCCGATTACGATCCACTCGGCAACACCGACTGGTACCGGCAGCTGCCGGTCGAGAAGCAGATCGAGATCGGGCGCTGGCGTATCGCCAACGCCATCAAGGTCGGCGCGGCCTTCGAAACCGTGCTGATCCGCGGCATGATGCAGTACATCGCGAAACTGCCCAACGGATCACCGGAGTTCCGGTACTGCCTGCACGAGATGACCGAAGAGTGCAACCACATCCAGATGTTCCAGGAGCTGGTGAACCGGATCGGCGACGATGTTCCCGGGATGCGGCCGGTCTTCCGGGCGCTGTCCCCGTTCATCGGAGTGGCCGGCGGTTACGCCCATGTCATTCTCTTCCTCGGCATCCTGGGTGGTGAAGAACCGATCGACCACTATCAGAAGGCGATGATCCGCAACGGCGCGAATCTGCCGCCGCTGGTGGTGCGGACGATGGAGATCCATATCGCCGAGGAAGCCCGGCATATCTCGTTCGCGGGTGAATTCCTGCGCGCGCATATCGAAAAACTGGGCCCGGTCTCGACCGCACTGTGCGGAATCTCCTTCCCGCTGGCGCTACGCTGGCTGGCCGGCGAGATCATGGCGCCACCGCCCGAGTTCGCCCGCCGATTCGATATACCGCGCTCGGTGATCAAAGAGGCCTTCTGGCGTAGCCCGCACTCCCGCGGGATCTTGTCCGGCTACTTCGGCGATATGCGCACTCTCGCCGACGAGCTGGGGCTGATGAACCCGGTCACCACCCGGCTGTGGCGAGCACTGGGCATCGACGGTGACCGTTCGCGCTACCGCAGCGAACCGGAACGCCGGATCCGGCCCGCGGTCGCCTGACCCGGTACCTCGGCCCCGGACCGGCACTCGGAGGTCCGGGGCCGGATACTCACGGGGTGACGCTGAGCCCGGCGATCACCTCGGCCAGTTCCCGGTCCGGATCCACCACCACACCGACCGCGCGAGCAGCACCGTCGAGGACGAACCACGCGTAATCGGCCAGATCGGCCACCACTTCGGCGCGAGTCCGTGCGGGTCGCGGATCGGCGACCCATGCAGCGAGCACCCCTTCGACCATCGTCACCACGGCGAACGGCACCGGCTCCAAGGCCGCCGAGTCGACGCCCACGATCGCGCCGATCGCCTCGATGAGTTCACCCGAGCGCGCCGAGATACGGGTTTTCAGGCTGCTGATCGCATCGATATTGTCCGGCCCGCCCGCCGGTGGCCCGGAACGCGCGAACGCCGTGAGGTTGGGATGATCGCCCATCCAGTCGGCCACCGCCCGCACGGTGCGGGTGATGATCTCGCGCACCGAACCGGTGGACACGTCCAGTTGCGCGTCCAGAACAGCACCGAGATCGTCGATCAGATACGACCGGATCCGCCGGTCCAAGTCCTCGCGCCCGCTGAACTGCCGGTACACGACCGATTTGGCAACCCCGGCCCGCTTGGCGATCTGGAGCACCGGGATCTCCGCGCCGGCCGGCTTCTCCTCGAGCAGTTCCACCGCGGCCTGCAGGATCAAGCGCTGCCGTTCGGTGTTGTGCTGCTGCCAGCGCGCCTCGTACCCATTGACCGCCCCCGGGATCCGCGACCGCGGTGAAGCCACCGACATGTCTGGCAGTGTACCCAGCGTCAGCGAGAGCGGGCGGACGCATACGGGGACGGTTCTTCACGACGATTTCACCTGCACCCGCATCCTGCACCCGCAAATGAAAGAACATTTACACATACATTAATGCGATATTTCCCACCCGGTCGACGTAATGCTCCCGCCATATTTCTACGAACCGGTCGTTTTGTCGATCATGATCTTGCCCACCACCTGCGGATATCTCGGAACCCGTTCCCGCACAGACTTATCCACATTACCGGCCGATCGAGGACTATGGCCACGCTTCGAATCCCCGAAATCGGCGCGGTACAAATCTGAGCGCAGCCCGATCGAAAAAGGCTAGAATTGCGGCACATTGGTACCGGGCGGGTCCGGCGATCTGCTGTCACAACGTTGCTCGGTCGCGGGAATTTCCGGCGAACCGGTTTCGGGGGCGGCGAAATCGAAGCTGCGTCCCCACACGTGGCGACCCGCCGGCGCACCACGCGTACAGGAGGCAAGGATGCCCGACAACACCGGCCCCGAGGAGAACGACGTGGAAACGAGCACCGATCACACCCCCGTGATCTGGCCCGAGCCCAGCAGGCTGGAGGCCTGGTGGCGTGACATCATGGCCGACCCGGGCGCACCGGGCCCGGCCGGCGAACCCGAACCGTTCCCGCCTTCCCTCACCCGTAATGCCTGATCCACCGGGTGGACGTCCGACGGCACAGGGCTGCGCCGGCCTGTGACTTCGCGCTGCTCACCGTGCCGTGGCACCGTGGCCCCCAGTTCCCGTCGGCGGGGCGCCGGGGCCACCGCCCCTGTGGCGCGCCGGCTATCCGTCCACCCGAGGGGTGAGCCGTACGAGGGGGATCTCACGTGTGGTCCGTTTCTGGTAGTCGCCGTAGACCGGGTAGTCGGCGACGATCCGGGGCCACAGCGGCGCCCGCTCCTCCGGGGGCAGAACGCGAGCGGTCATCGGCTTACGGGGCCCGTTGCGGAACGCGACCTCGACCGCGGGATTGTCCCGGAGATTGTGATACCACGCGGGATTCGTCGGATCGCCGGCCCGGGAGGCGACGATGATGTAGTCGGTGCCGTCCACGATCGGCGCGGTCAGCATGACCGAACGTGGCCGACCGGATTTACGGCCGATGGTGATCAGTTCGAGAGCCGGCATCCCGAAGTACTCGGTCCCCATCCGGCCGAAGCTGAAGCGCAGTAGTGCGCGGTGCGCCGTATTGACGGCTCTGAGCGTGAAATTCGACGGCATGGCAGGTCAATCCTCCGGTTGGTGACAGCGCGTACCAGCAAACCAGTTCGGGTCTCGGTCCGGCAACGCCTGCGGCGGGGTAGGACGCACTCACGCAAGTGTGCCCGCGGACCCGGCCACCGCCCCTTTCTGCCATTGCCTCGAATATGTTGCGCCCACACACTGTTCGCCACCTCCTCATACATGCCTCGTTGCCGTTACGTGACCTACCAGGGACCGACTCGATGAATTACACCGACGCAATTCGCCCGAGCGATTTACCGAGGGCCCGAAAATGCCGTATCTCACGGAGTTCTCGAACCACCTGTTCGAAATCTTCGGACGCGCAGGGCATCAGAAAGATCTGATGCCCATTTGATTAGCCGGTTATTTGCCCGATCACATTCACAGGAAGCGCGAACCATCGAACCGGGCGACCGGATAGCAGCAAAGACAGCTCCGAGCCGCCGAAGTCCCCGAAATACGGCCGGCCCCGCACCCGGCACGCGCCCGCAGCGCCTGACAATCCAGCCGTAGCCGGACAACCCTCCACCCCCACCGTCCCCGAAGAGAACGGCACCGCCCACTGCGCAACCGCCGTGGCGGCACAGCGTAAGGCCAGGACACACGGGCGACACGCCCTGAAACAAGAGAAGGCCCCGGAGAGGAAATCCTCTCCGGGGCCTTCCCGGTAGTAGCGGGGACAGGATTTGAACCTGCGACCTCTGGGTTATGAGCCCAGCGAGCTACCGAGCTGCTCCACCCCGCGTTGGGTGAACACAACATTACACACGACTTCTCCGGTATGACAAATCGCCAGGTCAACCGGGTTTTCACACTCCACCAAGGACCTGATCGATACCGAGAAACCCGCCCGAGCGCGAAAAGCGTCGATCGAACCGTTGCCGTTCCGTGTGCACCGACTCCGATGAGCGTTAGCGGATCGATTGCCCAAGGTCTCGAACGCGATACGCGTGACACGAATTACGATTTTCTGGTGATCCCCGTCACATTTCCGTGTTATCACACGACCGATTGGGTACCGGAAATTCCGATTATGACCAGCAGTTTTCCACATATTCCCGAATCTCGCCAATGCACATATTGATAGTTATCGATACGTGATCTGCGGAGATTTCTTCGTTACGGTCGTTCCCAGGCCCCGACCAGACCGGGACGGGCCGGCCGAACCGGAGAACACCGGCAACCCTGTCCCACGGTTCGGAACAAACCCCGACACAACACCTGGGGACAGGGGCACGCAGCTTCCAACGCGCTGCCGGTGGGCACAGGGAGGGACTCGCATATGACCAAGACCCGAAAGTTCAGCACCCGCGCCCTCGGCATGACCGCTATCGCCGGGGCACTCGTTGCCGTACCGTTCGGTCTTTCCACTGCCACCGCTTCGGCCTACTCGGGCAACTGGGACGCTGTTGCCCAGTGCGAGAGCGGCGGCGACTGGTCCATCAACACCGGTAACGGCTACTACGGCGGCCTGCAGTTCTCCCAGAGCACCTGGGAGGCCAACGGTGGTAGCGGCTCGGCGAGCAACGCCAGCCGTGAGGAGCAGATCCGCGTCGCCGAGAACGTGCTCGCCACTCAAGGCCCCGGCGCATGGCCGGTGTGCGGTTCGCACCTGTGACACCGCACGGCGCCTGATCGGGCGCCGGTCACCGCGTAAACAAGAGGCGCTGCCATCCAGAAGGATGGCAGCGCCTCTTGCGTTATATACGGGCCGACGGATCGGCCCACCTGTTACCTACCGGCGTCCTGGTATGCCTTGACCGCCGCATCCAGCTCGTCCAGCGCCCGGCCGAAGTCCTCGAAGTTCCCGGTACGCATCGCCGTGCGTACCGCTTCGATCTTGCGGTTCAGCTCGGCCGCAGCGGCGCTCTGGTCCGCCGAGCCCGTGGCCGCCGGTGGCGGCGTGGCCCCCTCGGTGGTACCTGCACCCTGGTCCTCGGGTTGCGGCTCTGTTTCCGCCGTAGGCGGAGCATCGCCGGGACTCGGCCGTGTAGCCGGATCGCCACCCGACGGCGTCGCCAGCGCACCGGCACCCGGTAGCACCTGGTTCAGCGCATCGGCGAGCGTCGACCCGTACCCGACCTTCACGCTGCCGGCCTGGTCGCGATAGCTGACCAGTACACGCAGGAGCTGCGGGAAGGTCGCCGTGTTCTGGCCGGTATTGCGCTCGTTGTAGAACGGCTCGACGTACAGGATCCCGCCGTCGGCGACCGGCAACGTGAGCAGATTGCCATATCTGATCTTGTTCGAGTTGGACAGCAGGGTCTTCTCCTGCGAGACCTGCGGCGCTGTCGTCATCGTGTTCTGCGTCTGCTGCGGACCCTGTGTCTGGGTATCGGTCGGCAATTGCAGGATTCTGAACTTGCCGTAACCCTCCGGATCGGAGCGCACCGATATATAGGACGACAGGAACTGCCGGTTGTAGCCGACCATCGCACTGGTCAGGTTGAACGTCGGCTTACCGGTCTCCGGATCGCCCAGCAGCACGTAGTAGGGCGGCTGGCTCGCCGATACACCCTCCACCGTCGGATCGGCGGGCACCGACCAGAACGCGTTGTTGGTGAAGAACTCGCGCGGATCGTCCACGTGATACTTGGTGAGCATCTCGCGCTGGACCTTGAACAGATCCTCCGGATAACGGAAATGCGCGCGCAGCTCGGGACTGATCTCGCTCTCCGGATTCACCGCGTCGGGGAACACCCCGCGCCAGGCCTGCAGGACCGGATCGGAGGGGTCGGTCTCGTAGAGCTCGACGGTGCCGTCGTAGGCGTCGACGGTCGCCTTCACCGAGTTGCGGATGTAGCTGACCTCCTTACGGGGCAGCAGCCGGCCGGTGCGCTGGTCGATACTGTCCTCGAGCGCGCCCTCCAGCGAGGTGGTCTGCGCGTAGGGGTAGCTGTCGAGCGTGGTGTAGGCGTCCACGATCCACTTGATCCGGCCGTCCACGACCGCGGGATAGGCATTGCCGTCCGGGGTGAGCCACGGCGCGACCTTCTGTACCCGCTCCCGGGGTGAGCGGTTGTAGAGGATCTTCGAATCGCTGCTGATCGCCGAGGAGAACAAAATATTGCGTTCCGCGTACTTGGCCGCGAACGCCAGCCGGTTGAACCAGTTGCCGATCGGCACACCACCGGCACCGTCGTAGGTGAACCGTTCCCGGTCGGTGTCGTACTCGCGGGGCTCCTGGCCCTCCCCGGAACCGACGATGGCGTAATCCGGGTCCGATTGTGAGATCAGCTCACCGTAGTAGATCCGTGGCTGATCGACCTTGATCCGCTGCTGATCCTTCGGTGTGAACAGATCGCTCACGAGGAAGATCGGATACCCGGAGTCGCTGCTGCCGCCCTCGTTGGGATCTTCGGACTGCGGCCGGTTGACCCGGTTGGCCGGGGCGGCGACGAAACCGTTGCCGTGGGTGTAGACGGTGTGCTTGTTGATCCAGTCGGTCTGGTTACCGCTGAGGGTGGACGGCGAGAGTTCACGGGCCGCGACGATGTAGTCCTGAATCTGACCGTTGAGCTCGTACCGGTCGATATCGAGTTCTTCGGGGAACCCGTAGAAGTTCTTCAGCTGGCGCAGCTGGGTGAACGTCGGCGACAGGATGTTCGGGTCGAGCAGCCGGGCGTTGGCGATGGTGGCATGGTCGACCGGCACATCCACCGGGTTCTTGCTGCTCTCACCCTTGTACGGAACGTATTCGATCTTGTCGTCGGTGATGCCGTACGCGTCCCGGGTCGCGTCGATATTGCGTTCGATGTACTCGCGTTCCTTCTCCGCCGCGTTCGGGCGAACCGAGAACTGCTCGACCATCAGCGGCCACACCGCACCGACCAGCACCGACGAGAGCACCAGCAGCGCCGCCGCCATCGCGGGCACCCGCAGATCACGCAGCACGATCCCGGCGAAGAACGCGATCGCGCAGATGACCGCGATCGACAACAGGATCAGCTTGGCCGGCAACACCGCATTGATATCGGTGAACGAACCACCGTTGAAGGTGGGCTCCTTACGGCTGCTCATCAGCAGCTGATACCGGTCGAACCAGTACGCGACGGCCTTGAGCAACACGAAGGTCCCGGCCAGCGCCGCGAGCTGGACCCGCGCCGGTGTGGTGAGCACGCCCTCACGCCCGGTCAGGCGCAGGCCACCGAAGACATAGTGCGTCACCAGATTCGCGAAGAAAGCGATCACCAAGGCGACGAACAGCCAGTTCAGCACCATCCGGTAGAACGGCAGATCGAAGGCGTAGAAACCGACGTCCAATCCGAACTGTGGATCGGTACGGCCGAACGAACCGCCGTGCAGGAACAATTGGACGGTGACCCAGTTCGACTGCGCTACCAGCCCCGAGAGAATACCCAGTAGCGCCGGGATACCGAGACCGAACAACTTCAGCTTGCTCAGCACAGTGGTGCGGTAGCGCGCGATCGGATCCCCCGGCCCGGAGGTCGGCACGAACACCGGCCGGGATCGGTAGGCCAGCAGCAACGCCAGCCAGACGATCGCGCCGACAACGACCGCGACCGCCAGGAAGATCGCGACCCTGGTCAATAGAACGGTCAGGTACACACCACGGAAATCGACCTCCCCGAACCACAACCAGTTCGTGTACGTGTCGACGAGCCGTGGCCCTACCAACAGCAGTGCGGCCAGCACCACCGCCGCCACCAGCAGCAGACGGCTGCGCCGGGACAGCGAGGGTAAACCGGCTTGGGGGCGCATGCCCACGATGCCACTCTCCAGGGTCCGGCGGCGGGCGAACCGGTAGCCCACCGGCCGCTGCACCGCAGTCCGAATTGTTGCGGTCGGGTCCGTACGGACCTTCAGCGCCCACTTTACGGAAAACGGACATCTACGCGAGCGCAGGGTTCGGCCGGTGTCGCCACGCAGGATGCGAGGATGGTCCGGTGAGCGACGACCTGCATGCCGAAATAGTCCTTGCCCGTTCCGTCCACGAGGTCGCCGAATTCGTGGACGCCGAGGGCTGGGGCGCCGCACCGCAGATGTTCGCGTTGGTGCGGACAGCCGATCTGGTGGTCGCCGAGCCCACCCTCATCGATCAGATCGACACCGCGAACGAACTGACTCCGGTGGCACAGGACCCACTGCCCGACGAGGTCACCGCCGGAACGATGCCGCTGGACGAATTCCTGGCCACCACGAGTTGGCCACCCGCGGTCGCCGGGTGTGTCCTGGTACAGGAGATCGTCGTCCTCCCACCGGACGCCGAAGAGGATCTCGACGACGCGCTCACTCCGCTGCTGGCCGATGCCGATGCCGCGGATGCCGCCGGCCGGGCCGCCGCCCACGCGCATCCGGGACGACGCGACGCCCGCCTGTTCGCCGCGGCGCTGCGGACCGGAAACAGCCTGTGCCTGCTGCAATTACGCCCCGAGGACGAAGCCGACGACGACGGCGACCTGGATCTGCGGACCTATCCGGACCTCGCGCCGAATCTGGTCGAGGCGCTGCGCCATACGCTGGAGGACTCCGGCGACTGATTGCCGCGAGGCCCCGGGATCAGCCGCAACTCGGGGCCTGTTCGCCCGCCGAGAGATCTTCCAGCGCCTGTACCGCGCCCGCCAGCGTTTCCACCCGGACCAGCCGCAGCCCGTCCGGCACCCGCTGGATCGCCTCGCTGCAGTTGTCCGACGGCACCAGGAAGGTTTCGGCGCCCGCTTCACTGGCAGCCATCATCTTGTACTGGATTCCGCCGATCGGACCGACATTGCCGTCCCCGTCGATGGTGCCGGTGCCGGCGATGAACGCACCGCCGTCCAGATCACCCGGACTCAACTTCTCGACCAGCGCCAGGCTGAACATCAGTCCCGCGGACGGCCCGCCGATATCGGGCAGGTAGAAATCGACCTGCATCGGCGGCTCCGCGGCCTCGGTCGGAGTGAGGCCCAGGTACCCCTTGGTCTCGTCGTCGGGGCGCGCACCGAGAGTGACGTTCACCGTCTGCTCGGCACCGTCGCGGCGGATGACCAGCGACAGCACCGTCCCCGGCGCACTGTTCGACACCGCGGTGACGACATCCTGCGGAGTGGATATGGGGTTACCATTCACGCTGACGATCTGGTCACCCGGGCGCAACGCATCCCGGGAGGGGCCCTCCTCGGCCACCTCGTGCACCAGCACCGCGGTGGGCAGGTTCAACTGACGCATCGCCGCGACCTCGGCATTGCTCTCCGAGTTCGTGAACTCCTGCTCGTTGGACTTGTCCACTTCCTCGCGCGACAACCCCGGCGGGTACACCTCGGCCCGCGGCACGATGCCGTGCCGGCCACTGACCCAGAACCCGAGCGCCTCGAACAGGGTCAGGCCGTCACGCATGGCGATCGTGGTCATATTCAGCTGACCGGAGGTCCGGTCCACCTCGGCGCCGGTCACCCCTACCACCTCGCGACCCTGGAATTTCCCCAGCGTGTCATGGGTGGGGCCGGGTCCGAGTGCGACGAACGGCACGGTGTAGACACTGCCGATCACACCGAGCAACAGGACGGGGACCAGGGCGACGAGGAGCGTGATGATCCGACGATTCACCCGGTCAACACTAGCGATCCGAACCCGCTCCGCACCCGCAGGCACGCGCGAGCCGACCGCTCTCGCCCACCTGTCTCAGGTGAGCGGCACCCGGACAGTCACGCCTGACGCGCGAGTGCCTGCTTCACATCGGCCAGCGACGGGTTCGTAGCCGTGGAACCGTCGGCGAACTTCACGGTCGGAACCACATGGTTGCCGTTGTTCACGCTGCCCACGAACTCCGCCGAGGCCGGATCCTGCTCGATATCGACCTCCACATAGGTGATCCCGGCCTCTTTCAGCTGCGTCTTCAGCCGGCGGCAGTAGCCGCACCAGGTGGTGGAGTACATGGTCAGATCGGGTGTCGAATCACTCACGCAGAGAGCAACGCCGCCACCGGCGCCGGTGTTCCAGCTCGGAGCTGTTGATTTTCCGGCCCGGGTCGCAATGGTCCGGCCGCCTCGGATCACAACGGCATCGAAGCGCCCAGGCGATCACATCGACCGGGCGTGGCACGATCACATCGCCCGGCGCGGCACTGCGAGGCAACGCTCCTGGGATCCGGTTCGGGGCGAGTCGGGGTGTGCGAGTCGAGGCGTGCGGGTCAGGGTCCGCCCGGGCGTCTGTGCACAATGGACGCGTGGCCGCAGTCGATCTTTCCGCACTGGATCCGGAACAGGCCGCCGCTGTCCGTGCACCGCGGGGGCCGGTCTGTGTGCTCGCCGGGGCCGGGACGGGGAAAACGCGCACCATCATCTATCGCATCGCGCACCTCGTGGCAGCCGGACAGGTCCGGGCCGACCAGGTGCTGGCGGTCACCTTCACCGCTCGTGCCGCGGGCGAACTCCGTGGACGGCTGCGCGGCCTCGGTTTGGGGGCGGCGGCGAACACGGTCCAGGCTCGGACGTTTCACGCGGCAGCGCTCCGGCAGCTGCGGTACTTCTGGCCGCAGATCGTGGGTGAGGTCCCGTGGCGCCTGCTCGACCGCAAGTTCCCGGTGGTCGCCCAGGCCGCGAACCGGGTGGGAATCGCGTCGGGCACCGACAGCGTGAAGGATCTGCTGAGCGAAATCGAATGGGCGAAATCCGCACTGGTGGCGCCCGAGGACTACGCTGCCGCGGCCGCCGCCCGGCAACGTGATATCCCCTTCCCGGCGGCGCGTATCGGCGAGGTCTACGCGGCCTACGAAACACTGAAGACCACACCGGAAGGCATGCTGCTCGATTTCGACGATCTGCTGCTGCACACCGCCGCCGCGCTCGAGGACTATCCGGCGGTCGCCGATGTGTTCCGGGAACGCTACCGCTGTTTCGTCGTCGACGAATACCAGGACGTCACTCCCCTGCAGCAGCGCGTACTGGATGCCTGGCTGGGCGACCGGGACGATCTCACCGTGGTCGGCGACGCCAACCAGACCATCTACTCGTTCACCGGTGCCAGCCCCACGTACCTGCTGGACTTCTCGCGCCGCTATCCGGACGCGACGGTGGTCCGGCTGGAACGTGACTACCGCTCCACCCCGCAAGTGGTCGATCTGGCCAACCGGGTGATCGGGATGGCGAAGGGCCGGATTGCCGGAACCCGGCTGCAGTTGATCGGCCAGCGCGACGACGGGCCGGAGCCGGCCTTCGCCGAATACGCCGACCTGCGCGAAGAGGCCGTCGCGGTGGCACACCGGATCACCGATCTGCTGGCCGGCGGTACCCCGGCCGCGGAGATCGCCGTGCTGTACCGGATCAACGCCCAGTCCGAGGCCTACGAACAAGCGCTGACCGAACAGGGCATCGCCTATCAGGTTCGCGGCGGTGAGGGTTTCTTCCAGCGGCCCGAGGTCCGCCAAGCGGTCGAAGAACTCCGCAAAACCGCGGCCCGCGACGATCTGCCCGCCGCATCGCGCACCGGTGAGAAACTGGTCACCCTGGTCCGGGCGGCGCTGGCCCCGATCGGGCTCACCGCTACGCCGCCGGCCGGGGCACAGGCCCGGCAACGCTGGGAGTCGCTGGTCGCGCTGGTGCGGCTCACCGAGGAACTCACCGAACAGCAGCCCGATCTGGATCCCGCCGGCCTGTTACGCGAACTGGCCGCGCGCGCCGAGGCGCGCCACCCACCGACCGTGCAGGGCGTGACCCTGGCCTCGCTGCACGCGGCCAAGGGGCTGGAATGGGATGCGGTATTCCTCGTCGGCCTGACCGACGGCACACTGCCGATCAGTTATGTCCTCAACGGTGACGGTTCGGTCGCCGACCCTGCCGCGCTCGAAGAAGAACGCCGGCTGCTCTACGTCGGGGTCACCCGGGCACGAAGCCATCTGCGCTTGTCCTGGGCGCTGTCGCGTGGTGACGGGGATCGTCGCAGCCGCCGGCGCTCTCGGTTCCTCACCGGCCTGATCCCGGAGGAATCGCCGGCCTCCCGCATCGCCGCACCCGCGCGGCCGGGTACGGAAGCCGCCCGGCCGGTCTGCCGGGTCTGCGGTCGGGCACTGCTCGATTCGGAGACCGTGCTGCTGCGCCGTTGCAAAGGATGTGCGGGCCAACCGGATCTGGAATTACTGGGGGCACTACAGGATTGGCGCCGGGAGAAGGCGGCGGAACTCGCGATCGACCCGCGCGGGATTCTCGGCGTGAACACGCTCACCGCGATCGCCGAGCAGCTCCCCGACGACGAGGCGGGGCTGGCAGCGCTCGGGGTCGGTGCGGCGAAGGTGCGCCGGTACGGCGCGGAGGTTCTGGCGATCATCCGGTCCCGGCGGCGTTCCCTTTCCCAGCCGTAGCGCAGGCGAGCGCAAAACCGCAGGTAGAAAATAGGTTGTCGAGCCCCGCGCGATTGCCTTAAGGTGGTAATCGCGCTCGGGAGGGTACATCCACGCGCATCATCGGAATTTTCGGATCACGAGTATCAGGAGGGAGGCAGACAGATGAACGGCATCACGAATTGTGGAATCACCACCGCAATCCCGAATACGCGGTTGTCGGCTGCTTCCCGGGGGGTCCTCGCTCTGCAGGGGACCGGCCCGTCCTGCATCGATCGTTACGGTGCGCAGCCGCGTATGCGCTATTCACATGAGCCGAACTTCGTCGAACAGCAGGACCAGTCCGTCGCGATCTGGCACCCGGCAGCTGCATTCGCAGCCGCCGGCTCGCTCGCTATCGATCCCGCCGCAGCACCCGCGGTGGCCGATAAGGGAGCAGAAAGCCTCCGCAAAGGACACCACGCGACCGTGAACAGGCGGCCCCACCGCCGACCAGGTCCGGGGTAACACCCCGAACCTCCTGGCCACGGGTCGCATATGCGAAACCGTGGCCATTTTTCTGGCCTTCAGCCCACAAGGCAGCGGTTTCGCAGCAGGAATACCGAACCGCTGCACAACAAGCTGAAGGAGAACGACGTGGTCACCACCACCCAGAGTTGGCCGCAGGCCGCTACTGATGTGGCGTGTCGCACCGTGGCAGCCGATCCCGAAACGCAGCCGCTGACCACCCTGCCCTGCCGGGCGGGTGATCCGGATCTGTGGTTCGCCGAGAGCCCGGGCCAGTTGGAGCAGGCCAAGGCGCTGTGCGCGTCCTGCCCGATCCGTAAGGGCTGCCTGAACGCCGCGATCGATCGGCGGGAGCCGTGGGGCGTCTGGGGCGGGGAGATCTTCGATCAGGGGGTCGTCATCGCCCGCAAACGCCCGCGGGGCCGGCCGCGTAAGGTCGCCGGCTGTGTCTGACCGCGACGGCGGACACCCGCCCGCGGATTCGAGCCGACACCGGAAACGAGCCGCTCATCGCTTTGCCGATGAGCGGCTCGTTCGCGTTCTGGGTGAAATTCCGGGAGGAGGGCAAACGCTGGGCTCCAAGGATTTTCAGGCGCTGTCGCGTTCCTCGCGGAAGCCGGGCAGCCAGCGGGAGGCCAGTTGCATGAAGGGCACCTCGGCATCGAGCTGGGCACAGATACCGATCGAACCGCCCAGCACCCGGAAGATCATCACGTATTCAGCTGGCAGCATCATGGCCCGCGCGGTTTTCATCTCCGGCGAGGAATAGTCGGTGGCCTTACCCGCCACCCGCTGCATCCAGCGGCGGGTGAAATGGAACGATTCGGAGCGAATCGGATCGGTGAACGGGCGCAGGTACTCCTCGATCTCCTGCTCGGTGAGAGTTTTACCGGGCAGCACCCACCCGTTGGCGTGCAGTAGTTCGGTGAGCCGGCCGTATTCCTCGGCCACCGCCAGGGCGAGTATCCGTCCCAGGAGCTCGGGGAAACCACCCTGCAGCGGGGCGCAGGCACCGTAGTCGATCACCGCGAGCTTGCCCTCGGGGGTGATCATGAAATTGCCCGGATGCGGGTCCGCGTGCAGGAGCCCGACGGCTTCGGGCGAGGAGAAGTGGAAGCGGCCCATCAGTCCGGCGACCCGGTTACGCAGGACGCGAGTACCCTCGGGATCGGCGTCGCCTGCGGCGATGATCGCGGAAACCGATGTACCGTCGAGCCATTCGCTGACGATGACCTTCGGCGCGCTCGCGACCACCTTCGGCACCACGAATTCCGGATGCCCCTCGTAGGCCTTGCTGAACGCCCGCTGATTCGCGGCCTCGTTGCGGTAGTCCAGCTCTTCCTCGGTACGTTCGTTGATCTCGGCGAGCAGCGGTTTCACATCGGCGCCGGGGATGACCTTCGCGAACAGGCCCGTCATCCGGTTCAGCGTCCGCAGATCCGCGCGCAGCGCCTCGTCCGCGCCGGGGTACTGGACCTTCACCGCGACCCGGCGGCCGTCCGACCACACCGCTTTGTGCACCTGGCCGATACTGGCCGAGGCGGCCGGGGTGTCGTCGAACGATTCGAAACGTTTCCGCCAGTCGGTGCCGAGCTGCTGATCGAGGACGCGGTGCACTGTGGCCGCGGGCATAGGCGGGGCCGCGGCCTGCAGTTTGGTGAGGGCCTCGCGATAGTGTTCGCCGAATTCCTCGGGAACCGCGGCCTCCATCACACTCAGCGCCTGGCCGAATTTCATCGCGCCGCCCTTGAGCTCACCGAGTACGGCGAACAGCTGTTCGGCCGCCTTCTGGTTCATCTCGGTGTTGATTTCCTGGCGATCGCCACCCGCGAGCTTGCGGCCGAAACCGACCGCGGCACGACCCGCCACACCGAGCGGAATCTTGGCTAACTTCGCATTGCGGGACATGGGCCGGCGCACGATCTCAGACACTCCCCCATCATGGCCGACGGACCGGCGGATCTGCCACGGAAAACCGAAGAGAATTACCACAGCGGATACAAGTGTGAGTGTCATCACAGTGCACCGCTGTTTTGCGATACCAGACAACCGCACCGCTCGTGCGGAATCCACGGACGGCGGCGCAGCTGCCGGGTGCCGAGATCGAACTCCACCGTGCGGTTCAGCGTCTCCGGCGGTGAAGCCGGGTCACAGGCCAGAATCGTCTCGAGTTCGCCGAGCGCCAGGGCGGCCACGGCGGCGATACCGGCGGGGCTCGCATGCCCCGTCCGGCCGAGCAGCTGAGCGGCCAGCCGGGGCCATTCGGCATCGCGATCGACTCTGGCGAGATCGGCGCAGCGCAGGCAGCTGGTGAGCCCGGGCAGAACCAGCGGGCCGACGAGTCCCTTACCGTCGCGTAACCGGACCACCAGATGCGCGATCCGGGCCCGGGACAGCTCCCGGACCAGGCACGGGTCGGGAATCAGCGCATCGGCCAGCACCACCAGATCTGCCGGCGCGACCGGGCCGGGCAGCCGGCCGTTCCGGTCGCGGGAGCGCGACGGCCGGATACCGAGCGCACACAGGCCGGAGGCGATCGCGTCGGCGAGCGGACCTGTCCCGTGGACGCGGATGGTTCGGACACAACCTGCGGGACATGAGGGATGTACCACCAGGCCGGCCGCATCGATCACCTCGAACAACGCTGTCGCATGCCGAGGCTCGAGACCGAGCGAACGCGCCTGCCAGACGATCGCCGGACGGCTGTTCAGTCCGTCGAGTAGGCGGAGGAAACCCAGAACCTGCTGAGTCTCCAGGCCCGGGGCCTCACACAGTACGGCGGTCTCGGGATCCCAGCCCAGCTGGACCTGGCCGGTCGAGCGCACCAGGATCGGTACCCGGGGATGCAGAAGCGGCCCGCGCGGCCGAAGCGTCGTCATGCCCGAAGTATGCGACGGCCGTTGTGCCGCAACAGATCCCCGAAAGGTAGTTATCCACAGGCCCTGGACCTGTGGATAACTACGATTTTCCCAGCTGACGGGCGGTTCGAGACACTGCTCGAAGAGGCACAGGAAATCGGTGCGAAATCGAGCGGTGGATCAGTTCTTGCCGCTGCCCTGCTCGGGATTCTCCGGGCCGGATTCGTCTCCGCCTTGCTCGGCGGGCGTATCCTGTTTCTCGCCTTTTTCGCCCTTACCGGCCTGTTCCCGCTCCGCAGCTTCGGTGGCGGCCAGCTGGGCCATGGGATCGTCGAACGCGCCGGCACCGCCGCCGATCACCGAATCGATGAACCCGGCGGGCGCGTCGAGATCCGCGGCATCGGGCAGCAGATCGGGATGAGCCCAGACACCGTCGCGGCCCGCGAGCCCGGCATCGTCGGTCAAGCGTTGCCACAGCGTGGCGGCCTCGCGCAGTTTGCGGGGGCGCAGCTCGAGGCCGACGAGGGTAGCGAAGGTTTGTTCGGCCGGGCCGCCGGTGGCTCGGCGGCGCCGCAGTGTCTCGGCCAGTGCGCCCGCACCGGGCAGACGTTCACCGACCGCCGCGCCGACCACGACCTGCACCCAGCCCTCGATCAGGGCGAGCAAGGTCTCCAGCCGGTCCAGAGCCTGTTTCTGCTCGGGGGTCGTCTGCGGTTCGAAACTGCCCTGGGACAGGATTTCCTCGAGCTTGCTCGGGTCGGTCAGCGCCGAGGGGTCGAGATCGCGGGCCGCCTCTTCGAGGGCGGAGAAATCCATGGTGATCCCGCGCGCATAGTCCTCGACCGCGCCGAGGAGCTGCTGGCGCAGCCACGGGACGTGCACGAACAGGCGCTGATGGGCGACCTCGCGGGCGGCGAGGAACACCATGATCTCGCTCTCCGGCTGTTCGAGACCCTCGCTGAACTCCGAGATCGCCGTGGGCAGCAGCGCCGCCGTACCGGCCGGCCCCAGCGGCAGGCCGATATCGGTGCCGGTCAGAACTTCCTTGGCGAGCTGGCCCAATGCCTGCCCGAGCTGCGAACCGAAGGCGAGCCCACCCATCTGACCGAGCATGCCCATCATGGGTCCGGCCATTTCGCGCGCTTCCTCGGGCAGACCGGCGGTCCACATACCGGAGATCTGCTGCGCCACCGGATCGCAGAGTCGCTGCCAGGTGGGCAGCGTTTTCTCGATCCAGTCGTTGGCGGTCCAGGCCACCGTGGTCGTCGCGCCGGCGGGGAAGGTCGTCGCGTCGTCGAGCCACAGCTCGGCAAGATGGGCGGCATCGGCGATGGCCGCGGCCGTACCGCTCGACACCGGCTCGACGGTCTTCCCGAGTTGCTGGCGGGCCAGCCGTTTGGCCACGTCGTAGTTCACCGGGCCGGAACCGCCACCGGCCACGCCCTGCCCCATACCGCTGAGCATCTGCCCCAGCGAGGTGAGCATCTGCCCCAGGGCCGCCGGATCGAAACCGGCCGCGCCGCCGCCGAGCCCGAACGGATCGTTACCGCCACCCGGCTTATCGCTGCGGCCACGGTCGTCGTCATCGCCGCCCTGGGAAAATCCGAATCCGAAATCGCTCATTACGCCTCACCCGCCGGTACGACGTCCGGGTGGTGTCCGGGGAGCGCGCGCGCACCGAGCC
>NZ_BAFV01000053.1 GCF_000308515.1 Nocardia carnea NBRC 14403
GCGGCGAGCCGGTAGCCGCGCGGAGTGGTGTCGAAACGCATATCCACCAGCAGGGCCGAAACCCGCCCGACCGTATCCGCGCCCACGCCCCGCGCGGGCAATTCCACCAGATGCGGCAGTGCGGGCAGCTCGCCGACGATCACCGCAGCGGCCTCGCGTGGGTCGGTCCCCGGCCAGGACCCGACCCCTGTCGCCACCCCTGCCGGGAATCCGGCCTGGTTCATCGGGACGCGCCGGCAGGTGCCGTGCGCGCGGTGGCGGCGATGGTGCCACTACCCAGCACCACATCACCCGCGGTGTCGGGCCGATACAGTACGGCGGCCTGGCCGCGCGCCACACCGCTGAGCGGTTCGTGCAACCGCACCCGCAGCCCGTCGCCCACCGCTTCCGCGGTCGCGGCCGCGGTACCGCCGTGCGCCCGGACCTGCACCACGCAGTCGACGGGTCCGGCGGGCGCTGTGCCGTCGGTCCAGACGGCCCATTCGGCGTCGATGGACCACACCTGCAGATCGTCGGCCGATCCCACGTGCACGGTGCCGGAGTCCGGGTCGATCTCGGTGACGTAGCGCGGTTTACCGTCGGGTCCGGGCCCGGGCAGGCCGAGCCCCTTGCGCTGGCCGATGGTGAATCCGTGTACCCCGTCGTGGCGGCCGAGTTCGGCGCCACCGGAGTCCACTATCGCGCCCGGGCGGATCCCGATCTTCGCGCCGAGGAAGGCGCGGGTGTCGCCGGAGGGGATGAAGCAGATGTCGTGGCTGTCGGGTTTGTCCGCGACCGCGAGGCCGCGGTCGGCGGCTTCCGTGCGGATCTGCGGTTTCGGGGTGTCCCCCACGGGGAACATGGCCCGTTTCAGCTGTTCGGCGGTCAGCACCGCCAGAACATAGGACTGGTCCTTGTCCGCGTCCACGGCCCGGCGCAGCACACCGTCGGTCAGCCGCGCATAGTGCCCGGTGACCACCGCATCGAAGCCGAGGGCAATCGCCCGGTCGGCGAGTGCGGAGAACTTGATCTTCTCGTTGCAGCGCAGGCACGGGTTCGGCGTTTCGCCCGCGGCATAGGCGGCGACGAAATCGTCGATCACGTCTTCTTTGAAGCGGTCGGCGAAATCCCACACATAGAACGGGATACCGAGCACATCGGCGGCCCGGCGGGCATCACCGGCGTCTTCCTTGGAGCAGCAACCCCGGGAACCGGTTCGCAGGGTGCCCGGCGCGCTCGACAGCGCCAGATGGACCCCGACCACCTCGTGTCCGGCGTCGACAGCCCGTGCCGCCGCCACCGCCGAATCGACTCCACCACTCATCGCGGCGAGTACGCGCATACGCTACGCACCTCCTCTCGCACCGGCCAGGCCGGCGGCTCTGGCTCGTTCCACCACTTGCGGTAATACTTCCAGCAGGGCCTCGATATCGGCCCGCTGTGAGGTGTGCCCGAGCGAGAACCGCAGCGATCCGCGCGCTTCCCGGGGCTCGACCCCCATCGCGATCAGGACATGGCTCGGCGAGGCGACCCCCGCCGTACACGCCGAACCGGTGGAGCATTCCACTCCCGCGGCATCCAGCAGCATCAGCAGCGAATCACCTTCACACCCCGGGAAGGTGAAATGGGCGTTACCCGGCAGCCTGCGGTCGTCGTGCGGACCGTTGAGTACAGCGTCCGGAGCGATCCGGCGCACCCCGGCGATGAGTTCGTCGCGCAGTGCAATCAGTTCCGCGGTCCGGGCGGGCATTTCCGCCACGGTCTGCCGCACTGCGGCGGCCAGTCCGGCCACGGCGGCCACATCGGAGGTACCCGAACGCAGATCGCGTTCGTGCCCGCCACCGTGCAGCAGTGGAACACAGCCCACCTGCCGCCCGAGCAGCAGTACGCCCACTCCGTGCGGTCCGCCGAGCTTATGGCCGGCGAAACTTGCCGCCGCCAGCCCGCTCGCCCCGAAATCGATGGGTAGTTGCGCGGCGGCCTGTACCGCGTCGCTGTGCATCGGGACACCTGCCGCGCGCGCGATGGCCGCCAGTTCCTCGATCGGCTGGACGGACCCGACCTCGTTGTTCGCCCACATCACGGTGACCAGTGCCACTTCGCCGGGGTTATCGGCGAGTTCGGCGCGCAGGGTTTCGGGCGCGACGATTCCGTCGGAATCCACCGGCAGCCAGGTGACCCGCGCCCCCTCGTGCCGTTCCAGCCATTCCACCGTATCGAGCACCGCATGATGTTCGGTGGCACCGGCCAGGATCCGGGTACATCGCGGATCGGCATCGCGGCGGGCCCAGAAAATCCCCTTGACCGCGAGATTATCGCTTTCGGTACCGCCGGAGGTGAGGATCACCTCGGACGGCCGAGCCCCCAGATCGGCGGCGATGGATTCGCGGGCCTCCTCCAGCCGCCGGCGGGCCGCCCGCCCCGATCCGTGCAGCGAAGACGCGTTCCCGGCCCTGCCGAAGACAGCGGTCATCGCCTCGATGGCGGCGGGCAGCATCGGTGTGGTCGCCGCATGATCGAGGTAAACCGTCGTGGGCACACCGTTGACCGCACCCGGAAAAGCCGATTTCATGACCGGTAAAGCCTATCCCACCGTTGACCTGCATATCTTCCGGGCATCCTCGGCGTACTGCGGGATCCCCTCACACGGCGAACATCCGTCCGGCCGCCGATATTCCCCGTGCCGGTCCGGGAAATCGACCGGCCGCCGGGGTAGCAGCCGATCGCCGATCCGTGGCCGGGACGTCGCCCGGCCCGCGCTGTCAGGACCGCTCGGCGCCGTCTTCGGGGGTGGTGTCGCCCGCGGCCCGGCTCTCGGTCGTGGCGTTGGAGAACACCGGCTGATTCGCGACAGCCGAGGACGTATAGGCCTCGGGTTCCGCGGGGACGTGACTGAACAAATTGTTCTCGTGCATATCGATACTCCGGTCGTAGAAGGTTTCGCAGTCGATGCGCGGTGTGCGGTGGTCGCCGGTGGCGACTCTTCCCGCCTCACCAGCGGGCCGCCCGGCCCCGGCGCCTGCCCGCGGGACGGCGATCGTCCGCCGTGCACCGGGGCGCCCGATCGGGCGTAGTGGGCAGCGCCCGGGTCCCGAACGGATCCGGTGCTGTGATGGATACTCCTGACTCGGCCCGAGCGGACCGGATTGCGCGTCATCCGACGGTCCGGACCCGCGCTGGATGGGTCGCGGGGCCAGGGCCCTCTCCACCTTACTCTCCGTGGCCCCGGGAAGTCGTCTTTCGCCGCCGCAGCGCGGTGCGCAGGCCACGCGCCGGGGTGTGTTCTCCCGCACCCCCCGTGGCGTCGAATCGGCGTTCGGAGGCGGTTTCCGGCGCATCGTCGGAGGTCGCGGTGAGCAGACTGTCCGGTAGCGCGAGCTTGTGGATGGTCCGCAGGCTGAGCACCGTCTGGCGGGGCAGCGACCCGGTCGTATACGGGAGATCGTATTTCTCGCACAGCGCCCGGACCCGCACCGCGAGCTGCGGATACCGGTTACTCGGCAGGTCGGGGAACAGGTGGTGTTCGATCTGATGGGACAGATGCCCGCTGAGGAAGGCCAGTACCGGGCCGGCGTCGAAATTCGCGGTGCCGAGCATCTGCCGGAGGTACCAGTGCGCCCGGGTCTCCTCGGCCATCACCTCGGGCTCGAATTTCTCCGCGCCGTCGGGGAAATGACCGCAGGCGATCACCGTGTAGGCCCACAGATTGCGGAGCAGGTTCGCCGTCGCGTTCGCGGCGAGCGTCCGACGCCACCGGCGGCCGCTCAACGCCGGGAAGACCACATAGTCCTTGCCCACTTGCCGGGCGATCTTCGCCGCCAGCGCCCGCGCCGAACCCGCCCCACCGTCTCGGCCACGACCGAACTTGCGTTCGAGATACCAGCCCTGCGAGGCGATCCCCCATTCGAAGGTGACCGCCAGCAGCAGATTGCGCAGTGGTTGCAGCAGATGTCCGGGCTGCCAGCGTTCGTCGCGGGTCACCCGCATGACGCCGAAGCCGATATCGTCGTCCAGCCCCAGCACATTGGTGTAGACGTGATGCCGGTAGTTGTGGGAATGCCGCCACTGCGCGGACAGCCCGGCCATATCCCACTCCCAGGAGGTGGAATGGATTTCCGGGTCGTTCATCCAATCCCACTGGCCGTGGCTCACATTGTGGCCGATCTCCATGTTCTCGATGATCTTGGCCAGCGCCAGCCCACCGGTTCCGGCGAGCCAGCCGCCGCGACGCCGGCTGAATCCGATCGTCGCCCGCGCGGCCGCGTCCAGGGTCCGCTGGAAGGCGATGGTGCGCCGGATATAGCCGGCATCACGGGTACCGAGGCCGTCCTCGACATCACGCCTGATCTCGTCGAGTTCGCGCCCGAGGGACTCGATTTCGGTGACGCTCAGGTGCGCATACACCGCCACCTGGCTGATCGCCATAGTTCTCTGCCCCACATTCCTGGGTAGTTGCCCGGATCCGGAGCCGGAACCGTCCGGTAGTACCGATAACAGTGGTCACCGGTGCCGCCTGCTGAAGCCGCCGCGCCCGGGTTACCCCGGGGGTACCCGGGAACGTTCCGGACACACTCGATTGCGGCACCACCGATATCGAGAGCAGCAGGTTCGGCCTGTTCATGTCCACCGTAGCCGCATCCGTTCGCGTCGGTCCACAACACCGGTGACGGGGCGTCGCGCCGGCTCCAGGTCCCCGCGTACCTCGCTACTCGCCCGCGAAACGGCTGGTAAGCAGCTCGACGCGGGGGACGCAGCCGAGCAGAAGCCACCCAATCTTCAGAACCTATTGAATGTGCCGTTGTTTAGCGGTACGGTAATGAATGTATCGATGAGGCGCTCCAGAAGCGCTACCGCCCCGCAGGTCCACCGGGGCGCGACGAGTGAGGACTCTCCGATGAACCGAACCCCCGAACAGCGCAGCCGTCGCATTGCCGCCCGGATCGCCGCGATCGCGGTCCTCGCCCTCGCACCACTGGCCATCACCACCGGAAACGCCTTCGCCGACCCCGTCGCGGCGACGGCGATCAGCGATTCCGACGACTCCGGCGGTTTCGGCAACGACGAAAGCCACGGCTTCGGCAACGACAGCGATTACGGCAACAACAGCGCCGGCTGGGACGATGACGGCTTCGGCTGGGACGACAACGGCCAGTACGGCTATCGCGATCACAACCAGCACAACTACGACGGCTGGAACGACCAGTTCAACAGCGGTCACACCGATCGTGAAGACCGGGATTCGCATGCGGGTTACAACGGGAACCGCGGTAGCGACTACGACGCTCCCGCCGATTGGGACGACGACAACCACAGCGGCGGCACCCAGAACCAGACCTGGAATGTGCCCAACCCCTACATTCCGCCGGCCCCTCCGGCCCTCCTGCCGACCCCGCCGGTACATCTCCCGTCGCTCCCCCATCTCCCGTTGCCTTTGGTGGGGCTCCCGGGTCTGCCCGGCACCGGCAGCGCGTTCTGATACCCGGACTATGTTGCCGTTATATGGCGGTTCATCTTCCAGCGACACATCAGTTGCAGCCGTACGGCCGGGCCCGTAACCCGGACCCGGCCGTAGAACCCATACTTCGATCAGACGGGCGCCGCCACCGCCGCCCTCGTCAACTGCCGGCCGGCCGCGGCGAGTACCGCATGCGCCGCATCCGAGAGCTCCTCCGCCCGGACAGCCTGTTCACACCGCCGCGCAAGATCGATCCGGTCGTCCCCCGCCTGCTCGACCGGGGCGAGCACGACTTCGGCCGTCAGCCCCCGCGCCCGCAGGACCCGGACCACCGAGCCGATCAAGGTATCGTCGCCGACGAAACCCGGCACGGTCGACCTGTTGCCGTGCGGATCCAGATACCGCAACCGCACCGGCTGCACCGGGGTCCCGGTATCCACCGCAGCCTGGAAGATCGCGGGACGCAGTTTCCCATAAGCCCGGCCGCACCAAGTGGTGCCCTCGGGGAAGAAGCCGATCCGCTCACCGGCGGCCAATCGCTGCCCGACCTGCTGCACCACCTCCGGTAACCGGCGTAGCCGCTCCCGCTCGATCGGCACGACCCGCATGATCCGGGCCAGCCGCCCGAGCAGTGGCCAATCGATCAGATCCGCGCGTGCCACGAATGCCAGTGGCTGCACCGAGGCGAGGACGATGATATCCGCCCAGCCGATATGCCCGCAGGCCACCAATACGCCGGTACCCGGCGGCGCGAACTGCGATCTGCCCTGCACGGGCCGTCGATCCACCACCCGAAGCCGGATCCCGCAGCTGCGTAACAGCATTCCCGCAAAGCGCCGCTGCACGCCGGAACGACGCGACGGCGGCGTGACCATATGCGCGAACGGGTAGGCGGCCAGAACCGACAGCGCACCAGCGGCCCGGATCCCGGCGCGTAGCACCCCGACCTGGGCGCTGTGCTGTACGCATCCCGCCACGCACGGGCTGGTGGGCATCCACGAATGCTGCGGCGCAGCTACTCCCGCTTGTTCTTCCGGCGTCCGATGCGGCATCGGGTCACCGCCCGCTGTCGAAATTCGCCGCCGCGCCACGTAAACGATCCAGGTAGCGGGTGTTGATGGTATCCAGCCCGAGCAGCACCACGAAATCGGCGACCGCGAAATCCGGATCGTGCGCCGGTTCCCCGCAGATCTCCGCGCCGAGTCGCAGATACCCGTTGAGCAGCGGCGGCAGTTTCGGACGCGCGGGCGCGGGCAGATCGTCGAGCGCTGTCCCGTCCACGACGACCGGGCGGTACGGCCGCACGCGTTTCTCCGGAGCGCATGCATGTTTGGTGAGCAGCAGATCGCGCACCCCGCGCACATTCACCCCGGCCGGTTCGTCCGGGCGGTTACGCATGGGCACCGAGGCACATCCCATCACCCAGTCGTAACCGGTGAGCTGGATGTAGTGCAGGATCCCCGCCCACATGAGAGTGAGCACCGACCCGTTGCGATGGTCGGGCACCACGCAGGCCCGCCCCATCTCCACGATCCGCTTCCCGGCCGGGTCCAACCGGGTCAGCTCGAATTCGGTGGCGGTGTAGTAGCCGCCGGCCGCCGCGACCCTGTCCGGTGGCAGCATCCGGTAGCAGCCGACGAATTCGCCGGTGAGCTCGTCGCGGACCAGCATATGGTCGCAATGGTCGTCGAAGCGGTCGGCATCCAGACCCGTGCCGTTGTCGGGGATCCGGAAACCGGGTTCATCGGCGAAAACGTTGTACCGCAGTCGCTGCGCCGCGATGCGATGGTCAGTATCGGAGGAGACGATCAGTGCGTATCGGGACCGGTGATCCTCGCTGCCGGCCGGTCGAGCCGGCGCTGTCAGCACGGACGTAATAGCCATAAGGCCTAGGAGGCCAGTTCGACACTGCGACCGGGCATCCGTGAAGTGTCGCCGGTATGCCGTTTCGGTTAACGAGATGCAGCTCACACCGGCCGTTTACCAGCAGCTTCCCGTGAGTTCGCCCCTTGGGGGGCCAGGGGCCGCATCGCGCCGGGAACCGAATGGCCACCTACCCCGTTGAAGATGGCGCCGATTCGGACGAACCACCCAGCCCGTGGTCGCTCGGCGCGGACCGCTCCTGCCACAGCCCAACGTGGCGGGAGTTGACGATCCGAGCCGACTCCCCGCTGCTAGGCGACAGAACGTTCCGGTTCCCGGACCTCGTCCCGCCACTGCTCGTCGACCTCGTCGAACCCGGGCCGCCCGGTTCCGATGAAGGCCACCAGCCACGAGAGCACCGCGGCGAAGCGGTTACGGAAGCCGACCAGATAGAACAGGTGTACCGCCAGCCAGATGAACCAGGCGATCGTGCCGCGGAAGCTGATCCGCTCGTTGAGTTTGGTGACCGCACTGAACCGGCTGATCACCGCCATACTGCCCTTGTCCCAGTACACGAACGGCGTACCGGGGTGCTTATCGCGGCTGACGATATCGGCGGCGTGGCGGCCTTCCTGCATCGCGACCGGTGATTGTCCCGGGTAGCCGTTGAGCGAGGTCATATCGCCGATGGCATAGATATCGGCGTAACCGCCGACGGTGAGGTCGGGGTTGATGAGCAGCCGCCCGGCCCGGTCGGTTTCGCATCCGGTGGCTTCGGCCAGCATTTTCGCGAATCCGCCCGCCTGCACACCGGCCGACCAGACGATGGTTTCGGCGTCGATCTGCCGAAGCTGCCCGTCTTTGTCCTTGACGGTGACCTGCCCGGCCTCGATATCGGTGACGAAGGTGCCCAGCAGCACCTCCACACCGCTGCGGGTCAGCGATTTCTTCGCATACTCCGAGAGCCCGCCACCGAACGGCGGCAGCACTGCGCCAGCTCCTTCGACGAGGGTTACCGAAACCTCCTGGTGGAAGTGCCGCTTCGCCAGCTCCTTCAGCTGCCCCGCGACCTCGACACCGGTGGCACCGGCCCCGACCACCACGAACGACAGCAGCCGGCGGCGGGTCTCCTCGTCGGCGTCGGCGGCCTCCCGGAAAACGCGTTCGATCTGCGCGCGCAGCAGCTTGGCGTCGTCGATGGTTTTCAGCGAGTAGGTCTTGTCGGCGAAATCGTCACGTCCGAAATACGACTGGCTGGCGCCCGTGGCGGCGATCATCGACCCGTAGCGGATACGCCGGGTTCCCTCGGGGGTCTCGTAGGTGAGGATCGCGGCATCGGGCTCGATATCGGTGACATGGCCCTGCCGGACATCCGCCTCCTTGTGCCGGCGCAGGATGTTCGCGATGGGGGGCGCGATCTCCTCGGACGCCAACACCCCGGTGGCGACCTGGTACAGCAGCGGCTGGAACAGGTGTTCCGGCGTGCTCGAGATAAGGACATAATCGACGCCCGCCTTCGCCAACTGCTTGGCGGCGGCGAGCCCACCGAACCCCGATCCGATGATCACGACATCCGCGTACTCGACGCCGGCGCCGATTTCCGTGACGTTCTGCATGACAGCCTCCTTCACTCATTACTAACCGTCATCCAGAACGCAGATATTTCAGGGTTCAGGGCGCATAATTGAGATGACTCTTATCTGATCTCGTCATGAATGGGGTAGAGATGGAACTTCGCCAGCTCACGTACTACGTCGCGGTGTGCGAGGAGCTCAGTTTCAGCCGGGCCGCGGCCCGCTGTTTCATCTCGCAATCGGCGATCAGCCATCAGATCGCCCGGCTCGAACACGACCTCGGCGTCCAGCTCTTCGAACGCTCGACCCGATCGGTCGTCCCCACCGACGCGAGCACAAGGTTACTACCGCTGGCAAAGCAGATGCTAGGTCTGGAATCCGCGATCCGGGCCTCCATCCGCACCACCGGCCCGAGAATCCGGCTCACGGCAAATATGTCCTTCGCCACACGATCGCTGACCGCTATCGCCGGCGCCCGTGAAGCCCATCCCGGAGCCGAGATCGAATTCGTCATCAAACCCTTCCGCCAGCGAGTGGCGGCCGTGGCCGACGGCGATTGCGATCTCGCCCTGATCCGCGGCAGCGTCCAGCAGGCGGGCCTCATCGTCGAACAACTGTGGGTCGAAGACCTCACACTCGCCACCGCCCCCGCCCACCCGCTGGCCGGACGCACCGATGTCACGCTGGCCGAACTGAGCGCCTACCCCCTGCTGCTCCCCCCGGAATCCGAGCAGGTCCTCATCCACAACGTCATCCGCGCCGCCTTCGCCGACCTGCCTGTCGGCCCCACCTACGGCCCGCCCATTCCCCCCGACCACACGGCCACCATGGAGTTGATCAACCACCCCGACGCCTGGACCGCGCTCTACGCGAACAGCTCCACCGAAGGTATCGCCACCCTCTCCCTCGCCGACCAGCGCCTGCGCATCCCGGTTTCCGCGGTGCTACGCGCCGATACCCGCCGCACCCCGATCCTCGCGACACTCCTCGACGGGCTGCACGGAGCGTAGCGGCACGAACCCCAGCGCAAGCTACTGGAATTTCACACGCAAACGAGCTCGGCGGGGTCACCGGCCTCCACTTGTTCGACAACCGCACCGGGCAGGGGCCGAACTGCCGGACGATGCAGGACCCCCGGGAACCGACCGGCCCGGTGCCGTGGCGCGCCGGGCCGGTCGTGCTCCTGCGGCCGTGGGTGTGCAACATCGCACCTTCGGGTACCGGCCGGACGTCTCCGTTCTTCAGGATGATCACGCCCCGGCTGCCCGGCGGGAGCTGGTAGCAGGGCAGGTCCCGGCCGAGGTTCTCCCGCAGGATCACCCGGTCGATATCGGGCCGTTCCTGTCCATCGACGATGATCTTCTTCTCACCGGGCCCGGGATGCGCACTCGACCGGGAGTCGGCTGGGAACCGGCAGCCTCCCCGAGAACCGGCCGCGGGATCAGCCGCAGCAGAACAGGTCGTCACACGGTTTCCCGGCCTCACTTCCGTAGACCATGAAACCGCGCAGCGGCGCCAGCAAACCGTCGGCGGTCCACGGGTCCAGCAGGGGCGCGGATGCCGGAGCGAGAACGCCCCAGCTCGGTGGCGCATCGTCGAGGTCATAGCGGGCGACGCCGTCGACGAACAAGGTCCACAGGCTGTGGTCGGGAAACGGGTTCAGCCGCAACACCCACCAATGCCCATCGACCTCGGCGGCCAGCGGAAACTTCCGATGGCCCGTACCGCGCCACTGCGGCTGTGCCTGCGATTCATATCGCGCCATACCACGAGTATCCGCGCGGCCGTGTTCCACCACCGCGGTAGCTCGACAAGCGGCCGTGCTTGCCCCGGCTCGACTCCCGGCGCCCGCACTGTCACGATGCCGGCACTTCCACCGTCATCCGCCGCGGCGGGTTCCTTCGACAACTCCGTCGGTGGAGCCGTGGCGCCCACCTCGCTGCCCCTCGAGCAGCTCCGTCACACCTTCCTCGGTCAGCGGCCGGTGAAAATACCAGCCCTGCGCGGTATCACAGTGCAGGGCCCGCAACTGTTCGGCCTGGAACCGGGTTTCGACACATTCCGCAGTGGCGGTGAAACCGAGCGCGTGTGTCAGGCCCACGATCGATTCCAGCACCACGAAATCGGTGGCACCGGCGCTGTCGCGGATCCGCTGGACGAAGGGGCCCGCCAGCTTCACCACCTGGAGTGGTAGCTGGCCCAGGTACGCCAGATTGGAGTAGCCGGTGCCGAAATCGTCCAGTGCGATACGCACTCCCGCGTCCGCCAAGGCGCGCAGGGCGGCCAGCGGTCCACCGTCGTCGGCCATGAACGCCCGCTCGGTCAGCTCCAGTTGCAGCCGCTGCGGCGGGATCCCGGTCTCGGTGAGGGTTTTCTCCACTCGGGTCAGCCAGGACGGGTCGGCCACCTCCACCGCGGAGACATTCACACTGATGACCGGCGCCCCCCTCGGGGTCGAGGTCGTACCAGCGCCGGGCGGCCCGGCACGCCTGCATGAGCACATAGGCGCCCAGGGCCAGGATATGGCCGTCATCCTCGGCCAGATCGATGAATTCGACGGGTGAGAGCACCCCGAGATCGGGATGGCGCCACCGCACCAGCGCCTCCACGGCATCGATCCGGTCCCCGGACAGGGGCACGATCGGCTGATAGTCGAGGAAGAACTCCCCGGCGGCCAGGGCATCGGGTATGGCGGCGGACAGTTCGGCCCGGGCGTGCTCGCGGCGGCCGCGGTCGGGGTCGAATACCGCATAGCAGCCGCGACCGGCCGACTTGGCCCAATACATGGAGGTATCGGCGGCTTGCAGGAATTCGTCCGCATCGGCCCGGTCCGAGCGTTCCTCCATCACCCCGACGCTGGCACCCACGCGCAGGCGCTGACCGTTGATCTCGAAGGGTTCGGCGAACGCCGCCAGCACCGTCTCGGCCAGCGCCGCCACCTCGCCGGGGTGGGCAGGGTCGGGCACCAGGATCACGAACTCGTCGCCACCCATCCGCGCGACCAGCTGCCCCGGCTCGGTCACGCATTTCCGCAACCGGTCCGCGGCGGCGACCAGCAGATCGTCGCCGACCGCGTGACCGTAGGTGTCGTTGACGGTTTTGAAATGGTCCAGGTCCACGTAACACAGGCCGACGCCGGAATCCGGGGCGGTGAACGCTTCGGCGAGCGCGTCGAACAGATAGGACCGGTTGGCCAGACCCGTCAGCTGGTCGTGATGGGCCCGGTAGCGCAGACTCGCCTGCAGTGCTCGCTGCTCGGAGATGTCTTCCACCAGCACCAAGGTGTACTGCGGGGCTCCGCGCTGGTCCCGGATGAGGGAGACGTTCAGGTTGGTCCACACCGCGTGCCCGTCCCGATGCGGGTAGGCCTTCTCCAGCCGGACACTGTCGCATCCGCCGGCCATCAGCATCCCGTACAGTTCCCACATCCCCGATTCGTCGTCGGGGTGCGCGAGATCGGTCACCAGCATGCCGCACATCTCGTCGGGCCGGTACCCGAGCATCTCCGCGAACGCCGCATTGACTTCGATGATCCGGCCCGTCATATCCGACAGCCCGGTACCGACACCGGCCTGCGCGAATACACCGCGCATCCGTGCTTCGCTGGCCCGCAACTGTTCTTCGGCGGCGCGCCGGGCCGTTATTTCGGCGGTGCGGACGCTCTCCTGCTCGGCGAGCAGCCAGGCGCGGAAGGCGCGCAGGTATCCGTTGGCGAAGGCCCCCAGCGTTGCGGCCACGGCTGATGCCGGGACTCCGGTGGCGGCGAGATAAGTGCCGAGAACATCGATACTGCGACCCAATACTTCATCGCCTACGAGGTGGGCGCGGGCGAGTTCGGCACCGGCCTCGGCTGCCCGCCCCGGGTCCGGCTCTGGTGTGGCGGCGGCGCAGAGCTCGGCCGTCAGCCGGGTCAGCAACCCGGCGGTTTCTACGGCACTCATAGGCACGATGTGATCGCGCGTTCCCTCCCGCAGCGCTGTCATCCATCGGCCGGCCAGGTCGGCAAACGAGCCCTGGGGTAACGCACCGGGCCCGGCATCCCAACCCATGGGGTCCGATGCTAGCCGCAAGCGGCCCCGCATGTGGAACGTACCCACTTCCCACCGGGATCGGATACCATGACGGCCACCCGGGTCGCCAGGCTTCGCCGACTCCGAACACGTTGGCGCGAAAGGAAATACCGACCGATGAGCAGACCGAGTTGGGCCCCCGAAGGTATCGACCTGGATCGCCCCAGCGCATCCCGCGTCTACGACTATTTCGTCGGCGGTATGCACAATTTCGAGATCGACCGGCAGCTCGCCCAGCAGATCGAGACCTTCACCCCGAACGTCGCCGAGACCATGCGTGCGAACCGAGACCTGTTGCGCCGCTGCGTCCGGTTCCTCACCGATCAGGGAATCGAACAGTTCCTCGATATCGGCTCCGGGATCCCGACGGTCGGCAACGTGCACGAGGTCGCGCAGGCGGCCAACCCGTCGGCGCGGGTCGTCTACGTCGATATCGACCCGGTCGCGGTCGCGCACAGCGCGGCCATTCTGGCCGATAACCCGAACGCGGCCGTGGTCCAGGCCGATGCGGGCCGGCCCGAAACGATCCTCGCCGATCCATTGGTCCAGAGCCTCATCGACTTCGACAAACCGGTTGCGGTGTTGCTGCTGGGCGTCCTGCATTTCGTCACCGACGATGCCGATCCCGCCGGCTGCGTCACCCGGCTCGGCACCGCCGTCCCGGCCGGCAGCTATCTGGCGATCACCCATGCCACCGCCGACGGGCAGCCGGCCGAGGTTCTGGAGGCACAGAAACTGTCCGGCCGGACCTCGACGGAGATCGTGCTCCGCACCCACGACGAGATCGCGGCCTATTTCACCGGTTGGACGATGCTCGATCCCGGGCTCGTCCACCTCCCGCTGTGGCGGCCCGAGCACCCCGACGATATCGGCGAGCATCCGGAACGGTCCGGGGCATACGGCGCGGTCGCCCGCAAGGACTGATCCGAGGGCCCACGCTCCGGCGAGTGCGGCACTTGCGTCAGTCGAAATCGCTGCGCAATCGACCATTCGGGTGACGGCCGCGTGCTGGGCGCGGCCGGGCCCGAAGGCTGCGGTACCGGACCACCACCGCGCCTACGGCTGTCGGTCCCGTCTTCGTCCCGGTAGGCGCCGTAACTGCTCCTGCCGGGCCGGGCTCCCGATTCTTCACTGTTCACCGAGGCGGTAGCCCGAGGCTCAGTGACCACGATGCTCCAGGGACCCCACCTCAGGTCCTGAAACGTCATGGCCCGCACATGGCGCCCGGGTCGTCGCCGGCGAACAAACTGTTCAGGAAGGCGTCGACATCGTCGCCGGCGGCCGTGAGGACGCCGCGATGGTCGGCGCCTTCGTAGGACCGGTAGTCCACGGACGAACCGTTCGCGCACAACTTTTCGGTGATCTGCGTGGTGATCGGGGCGGCGACCAGGGCGTCGGTGGTGCCCTGCGCGACGAGCGCCGGGACCGTCAGGTTCAGGTCCTCCGGCTCCTGGCCGGCGAAGTACGCGGTGAGCGCGGCGGTATCGGCGCCCGGCGCGAACAGATCACCGGCCGGGACCTTTGCCGCTGCCGCCTTGATCTGGTCCATACAACCGGTGCGTGCCACATCGAGGAGCGGGCGGGCCGCATCGCTGATCATGGCCTCGGCCGACAGCGCCGGGTCTGCGGCCTCGGCACCGAGCAGCAGTACCGGCAGGAACGGTAGGGCCACGCCTACCCCGGGGCCACCGGCCGCCATATACGCGGCGGTATCGCTGGTGCGGCTCCCCGGCGCATAGGACACAGCGCCCACGAGGTCGAGTTCCGGGGCGTATTCGGGATCCTGCGCCGCAGTGAACAAGGCGGCGTGCCCGCCCTGACTATGCCCGGCCACAGCCCATTTCGCGCCGATCCGGGGATCGAGTTCACGCGCGGCACGGACGATATCGGTGACAGTATGAGCTGCGCTGACACCGTTCATATACGGATGTCCACCAGGCGTTCCCAGGCCCTCGTAATCCGTGGCGGCGACGGCGTATCCGCCGGTCACCCACCGGGCGATTACGGGATCGGTGACGGCCAGGTAATCCCGCGCCGGCCCGCCCACACTGTGCGCCGACGGTGCGCAGGCGTCACCGACGCCGGTGGTGCCGTGCGCCCAGCTGATCACCGGCCAGCCACCCTCGGGCGGTTCGCCGGCCGGGACCGTTACCGTGCCGGAAACCAGGACCTCTTGCCCCGCAGCGGATTGCGACAGGTAGGTGATGCGTTCGGTCCGGGCGTCCTCGGGCACCACCGAATCCGGAGATACCTCCACCGGTGTGGCGGTGATCAGCGCACCCGGTGCCGCACTGTCGGGTTCCTCGCTCGAATCGCCACATGCCGTGGCGACCAGGGCCGTGGCCGCGAGCACGATCACCGCACGCCATCTACCGGTGCCGCGGCGGGACAGAACTGTTCTCATATCACGCTTCCAACCATCCGCGGCAGCGCGATCTCACTCCATCGGAAACCGCTCACCACGCATAAAACTGAAATTCATTCTAGAACGTAGCACGGTGCACTTTGCCGACGGAGCGAATCGGCAAGTTCCGAACAGTGACCGATCGCGAAAGCCGCGCGACCGAACCTCACCGGCCGCTGGTCAGGCAGTCGACTCGCTGCTGAGCCCTCAGTCATTGCGCTTCTTCAGGATGAGCGCGACCTCGATGGCCTGCCCCGAACCGAAGCTCGGTGCCAGCGTCCCGACTGCTTCCCACCCCTTGCGCCCCAGGTCGTTGAGGTCCTGCTCCATCCGGTCGTAGTCGAAGCCCTTCATACCGAGCTTGTACCTCAGCACCTTGTGTCCCCACTGCGCGGCCATGAATCGCTCTCCTGTCGGGTTCGGTCTTTCCGGTGCGGATCCGCCCGGCACGGACAGTCAAAACTATGCCGCAGCAGCACAGTCAACCCCGGTCACGCCGGGCCCGACATTCAACGTTTCGGGCCGCAGTGCACGGCATCCACCGTGCCGGACGGGCCGGCCGACCACCGCCTGCCGATTTCGGCCGGCTCCGAATCGGCAGGCGGTGGTTATGCGAAGAGTGTGGTCAGGCGACGGCAGTCCCTTCGAGTTCGACCAGCTGCCCCGGGATCGCGAGCCGGGTCACCCCGAGCATCGTGGTGGCCGGCGCGACCCCGGCCGCGCCCAACCGCGACGCCAGCACACCGTAGTGCCGGAAGAGGAGATCGACGTCGGTGGTGTAGACGTTGAGCCGCACGAGGTCGGCGACCGACATATCGGCCTCGCGGAGTACGGCCTCCAGGTTGTCGAAGCTCAGCGCCAGCTGCGCCGCCATATCACCGTCGTGCTGGGGTTTGCCGTCGCGGCTCATCGCGGTCTGGCCGGAACAGTAGAGCGACCGGGTGTGCCCGGCGACGAGTTCACCCTGGTTGAATCCCATCTCCGCCGCCCACATCACCGGGTTGACCGCCGTGCGTTGCACTGTCACTTCAGCTCCATTCGATTCATCGGAAGTCCTACGCCGACGAGTCTGGCGAGAAATCACGACATCCTCGGTCATGTATTCCGGGTAGATTTCCCGGTATGCGCGCCGACCGGTTGGTCTCGCTGGTGCTGTTGCTGCGCCGGCACGGCCGGTTACCGGCCGCTACGCTCGCCCGCGAGCTGGAGGTATCCACCCGGACGGTGCTGCGCGATATCGAAGCGCTGTCCGCGGCCGGTGTCCCGGTGTATGCCGAACGCGGCCGGCACGGCGGGTTCGCCCTGCTGCCCGGTTTCCGGACCGAGCTCACCGGATTGAACCGCGACGAGGCGCTCGCCCTGCTGGTCGCCGGAACACGTCGCGGCGCAGAGGTTTTCGGGCTCGGCTCGGCGCTGGCATCGGCCATGCTGAAGGTGGTCGACGCGTTGCCCGAGAACTACCGGAACACCGCGAGCGAAGCGGCCCAGCGGTTGCTCATCGAACCGGAAACCGATCTGCTCGCGCGCCGGGTGACCGACGACGAGGTGCCCGACGCCGTGGTGAACGAGGTCCGGCGCGCGGTACTCGCCGGGCGCAAGCTGCGCATCCACTACGCGGCGGTGGATCAGGCCCCGAAATGGCGCACCGTGGATCCGATCGGGCTGGTCACGGTACGCGGCCAAGGCTATCTGCTGGCCACCCGGTCCGGCGCGGACCGCACCTACCGGCTGTCGCGGCTACTGGCCGCCGAAGAACTGCACGAACCCGCACAGCGACCGGACCGGGTCGATCTACCCAACGCGTGGCAGGAGCGCAGCACTCGGTTCCGGGCAGGCGGCGACCAGGTCACCGTGCTGGTACTCGTGGATCCGATCCGCCGTGACGAGCTGGTGGGCACGGCCCTGGCCGTCCTGGGCGAGGAAACCGACACCGACGGCGGATTGCGGCTGGAGGTGACGTTCCAGGATTCCCGGCATGCCGAATGGGCGCTGTGGCAGCTCGCCACGGACGCCGAAGCTCTGGCCCCACAGTGGTTACGCCTCCGCCTGCACAACCGCGCCGCTGCGATCGCCACCCACTACGGCGGATTCACCTCCTAGGGACCCGGCGGACACCCGCTCGTACCGGCGATTCAGGGAAGCGCCGATGCGGCGGTCCGTCATACCCCCGTTCGGGGGTGGCCGACGGTCAGTGACCTGTATCACTATCTCATCGGGCCACACGGCGGAAAGGGTTACGCCTACGGCCCTGGATACAGGCGTCCGCGCGGACGCCGGGAGAGGACCGGTGATGAGTACAGTGCAGAAGAGCTACGCCTCCGGCGCGTGGAACACGCCACTGCTCGGGGAGACGATCGGCGAAAATCTCGATCGCACGGTGGCCACTTTCCCCGATAACGATGCCCTGGTGGATGTTGCCGGTGGGCGGCGCTGGACCTATCGCGAGCTGGCGACCGAGATCGATGTGCTGGCTTCGGGGTTGCTCGCGGCCGGGATCGGCAGCGGGGACCGGGTCGGAATCTGGGCGCCCAGCTGCCCCGAATGGGTTTTCGTGCAGTACGCGACCGCCGAGATCGGCGCCGTCCTGGTCACGATCAATCCTGCCTATCGCGCACATGAACTGGAGTATGTGCTCCGGCAGGCCGGTATCCGGATGGTCATCGCCGCACCTTCGTTCAAGACGTCGGACTATGCCGCCATACTGGAGGAGGTGCGCTCGGAATGTCCGGCGCTGGAACGGGTCGTGCTACTCGGTAGCACGGACTGGTCCGGCCTTCTCTCCACCGGCCGCGACGCCGATCCCGCCGCTCTCGCGGCCGCCCGGGACGGGTTGTCCGCGGACGATCCGATCAATATTCAATACACCTCGGGCACAACGGGTTTCCCCAAAGGCGCGACGCTCAGCCACCACAATATCCTCAACAACGGCTACTTCGTCGGCGAGATCTGTGGTTACACCGATCAAGACCGCGTATGCATTCCAGTGCCCTTTTATCACTGCTTCGGGATGGTGATGGGCAACCTGGCCTGCACCAGTCATGGGGCCACGGTGGTGATCCCGGCACCGGCGTTCGATCCCGCGGCCACTCTCGCCGCGGTGCAGACGGAACGGTGCACATCGTTGTACGGGGTGCCGACCATGTTCATCGCCGAGCTCGCCGACCCCGGTTTCGACGACTACCGGTTGTCGACGCTGCGGACCGGGATCATGGCGGGGTCGCCGTGTCCGGTGGAAGTGATGAAGCAGGTTATCGAGCGGATGGGGATGAGCGAGGTGACCATCTGCTACGGCATGACCGAAACGTCACCGGTTTCCATCCAGACCAGGGCGGACGACAGTATCGACCAGCGCACGGCGACGGCCGGGCGGGTGGGGCCGCATCTGGAGATCAAAATCATCGATCCGGTGAGCGGCCGGACGTTGCCGCGCGGGGAGCCGGGTGAGGTGTGCACCCGGGGGTATTCGGTGATGCTCGGCTATTGGGAGGATCCGGAGAAAACCGCCGAGGTCGTCGACGCGGCCCGCTGGATGCATACCGGCGATCTGGGGATCATGGACGACGACGGCTACGTGGCCATCACCGGGCGGATCAAGGATATGGTGATCCGCGGCGGCGAGAACATCTACCCGCGCGAAATCGAGGAATTCCTCTACACCCATCCCGATATCCTCGACGCGCAGGTGATCGGTGTCCCCGATCCCAGATACGGCGAGGAACTCATGGCTTGGGTCCGGATGCGTGCGGGCGCCGCCGCCCTCGACGCCGCGGCGCTGCAGGCATTCTGCGACGGCCGGCTGGCGCACTACAAGATCCCGCGCTACGTGCATGTGGTCGACGAGTTCCCGATGACCGTCACCGGGAAAGTCCGCAAGGTGGAGATGCGTAAGCAGGCCTTGGCCCTGCTCGAGGCCATGGGCGTGGACAAGGACCGTGCCTTGTAGGCAAACGCTCGAGCGGGGGTTTCGCCGGGCCGGAATTCGACCGGCCCGGCGAGTTCGCCGAAGCGGTTCAGGCGGGGGTACCGAAAGACTCCAGAATCGTATCGATTCGCTCACGGGCGGCGGCCGCCATCTCCGGATGCGTGGTTTCGTACAGCTTTCCGGATTCCACGGCATCGAGGATGATCTCCGCCGCCCGGGGCGCCGGGATCATCTCCTTCGCCATTTCGGCGATCGCCTCCATCATGGGTGCCAGCTTGGCCATCACTTCGGGCGGCAACGCCTCCGCTTCCGGTGCCGAGTCCTCCGGCGGGGTGGCGAGCTCGGCGAGGCCCCGGAACATCTGAGTGTCCACCGGGCCCGGGCACACCACTGTCACACCGACGTTCGGTGCGATCAGGTCCAGTTCACCCCGCAACGATTCCGAGATCGAGATGATCGCGGCCTTGCTCGCCGCGTACGGTGCACCGAACAGGCCGACCGTCAGCCCTGCCAACGAAGCCGTGTTGACGATATGTCCGTGCCCGGCAGCGATCAGATGCGGCGTGAATACGTGGATACCGTTCACTACTCCGCCGACGTTCACCGCCCAGACCCGGTTCCAGTCGGCGGGCGTGACCTCCCAGCTCGGCCCACCTGCCCCCATACCGGCGTTGTTGAAAACCAGGTCGATACGGCCGAATTCGGCGAGCGTCCGGTCGGCGAGTGCACGCACCTGCTCGATATCGGCGACATCGGTGGGCACGGCGAGCACCCGGTCACCGAGTTCGGTAGCGGTTGTCGCCAGCACCTCGGAATCGATATCGGACACGACCACCCGCAGCCCGCGCTGCACCAACGCGGCGGCGATTGCCGCACCGATACCGTTCGCGGCACCGGTGACGACAGCAACCTGCCCGGCTTCCAGTTTCATATGCCCTCCAGTCGCATGCCCACCCCGCCGGCGGGCTCCCCACCATCCTCGCGACCTCGGCTGCCGACCACATCGGTCTCCGGGGCTACGCCCGTATCAACCCTGAGTACCACTGCGCGGCAGGCGACTTCCTTGCACGATCGGCCCCGGACCGGAACCGATCGTCCCGGTATCGCGGACCCGCGGGCGAGCGGCACTGCCCGCGAGCCGGACGGGCGGCCGTGCTCCCCCACACGGGCCTCCTCGTCGCTGTGACTCCGCGCCCGGCGACAAGGAGACCGTCCGGCTACCGTTCAGATGACGCCGAGGGCGAGCATGGCATCCGCGACCTGGATGAAACCGGCGATATTCGCCCCGACGGCATAGTTTCCGGGCGCACCGTATTCGTCGGCGGTCGCCAGCGTGCGATCGTGCACGCCGCGCATGATCTCGGCGAGGCGTTGCTCGGTGTACTCGAACGACCACGAGTCCCGGGAGGCGTTCTGCTGCATTTCCAGGGCACTGGTCGCGACACCACCGGCATTGGCGGCCTTACCCGGCGCGAACCCGACCTTCGCCTCGCCGAACACCCGCACCGCCTCCGGCGTGCAGGGCATGTTCGCCCCCTCGGCGACGACCGTACAACCGTTGCGCACCAGCACGGCCGCATCACGGCCGTTCAGCTCGTTCTGGGTGGCGCAGGGCAGCGCGATATCGCACGGCACATTCCAGACCGATCCGTCTTCGACGAACCGCGCCGAGGGACCCCGTTCGTCGGCATAGCGGGAGATCCGGGCCCGGCGCTGCTCCTTGACCTCTTTGAGCAGTTCGAGGTCGATACCGGCTTCGTCGATGATGTAGCCGTTCGAATCGGAACAGGCGATCACCGTGCCCCCGAGTTGCTGCACCTTCTCGATCGCGTAGAGGGCCACGTTCCCGGAACCGGAGACGATGACCTTCTTGCCGTCGAAACCTTCGCCCCGGGTCCGCAGCAGTTCGTCGACGAAGAACACCACGCCGTAGCCGGTGGCTTCGGTGCGGACCTGCGACCCGCCCCACGCCAGCCCCTTACCGGTGAGCACACCCGATTCGAAGCGGTTGGTGATGCGTTTGTACTGCCCGAACAGATAGCCGATCTCCCGCCCGCCGACACCGATATCACCGGCCGGGACGTCGGTGTGCTCGCCGATATGCCGGTAGAGCTCGGTCATGAACGCCTGGCAGAAGCGCATCACCTCGGCATCGGAGCGGCCCTTCGGATCGAAATCGGAGCCGCCTTTGCCGCCACCGATCGGCATACCCGTGAGCGAGTTCTTGAACGTCTGCTCGAACCCCAGGAATTTCACGATCCCGACGTTCACGGTCGGGTGGAAGCGCAGCCCGCCCTTGTAGGGACCGAGTGCGGAATTGAACTCCACCCGGAATCCACGGTTGATCTGCACCTGGCCGGAATCGTCGACCCAGGCCACCCGGAAAATGATCTGCCGTTCGGGCTCACACAGGCGCCGGATCACGGCCGCATCGGTGTAGGCGGGGTGTTTGGCGACCACCGGAGCGAGGCTGTCCAGCACTTCGTGCACGGCCTGGTGGAACTCGGTCTCCCCCGCATTGCGGAGAAGTACCTCGTCGTAGATCTCCTGTAGCTCCTCGTGCAGAACGGGCATGGATCCGGTACCTCCTCATCGTCGGCGACCTTGCGCTGATCGACCACCGGGCCGCGTTCGAGCATTCGCATCCGGCCACGAGCTCACCGCCGCAAGGTCACCGTTGTGAGCGTAACTGTCGGCCCGATTGCCCCCGCCACCTGCCTACTCACGATGTGATTCAGATCCGTGGAGCGTTATTTTCGCCACACCTGCGCGGCGCTGCAACAGGCGGTTTCCGCCACACGTGGCCGGCCGTCCGGTCGCCGATCGTGCGTTCAGCACGTCGCGAACATCCGTGGGGCCTCCGGATATCCGGCGCGAAACGGCAAACGCCCGGCCGGAGTAACCGGCCGGGCGTGCTCACGCCGTGGCGTGGGACAGCGCGAGGGCGCTCAGCCCTTGTGCTTCTTGACCTCTTCGGTCAGCTGCGGGGCGACATTGAACAGGTCGCCGACGATGCCGTAGTCGGCGATCTCGAAGATCGGCGCCTCTTCGTCCTTGTTGACCGCGATGATGGTCTTCGAGGTCTGCATACCGGCCCGGTGCTGGATCGCGCCGGAGATACCCAAGGCGACGTACAGCTGCGGGGAGACCGTCTTACCGGTCTGGCCCACCTGGAACTGGCCCGGGTAGTAGCCCGAGTCGACCGCGGCACGCGAGGCGCCAACGGCCGCGCCGAGCGAATCGGCCAGGGTCTCGACCACGGAGAAGTTGTCGGCGGAACCGACACCGCGGCCACCGGAGACGACGATATTCGCCTCGGTGAGCTCGGGCCGGTCGCCGGCGACGACGGGCTCGCGGCTGGTGACCTTGACGACGCCCTCTTCCTGCGCGGGGACCTCGACGGTGACCTTCTCACCGGCGCCGGCCGAGGCCTTCGCCTCGATCGAGCCCGGGCGCACGGAGATCACGGGCACATCGCCGGTGGCCTTGGCATCGACGGTGAAGGCGCCACCGAAGATGCTGTGCACGGCCGAGCCGTCGGCTTTGACGTCGATGACGTCGACCAGCAGGCCGGAGCCGATACGGGCAGCCAGACGGCCGGAGACCTCTTTGCCCTCGGCGCTCGCGGCGACCAGGACGGCCGCCGGGGAGGCGGATTCGACCAGGCCGGCGAGCACATCGACCTTCGGGGTGATGAGGTAGTTCTCGACATCGTCGGATTCGGCGACGTAGATCTTGGCGGCGCCGGCCGCGGCCAGCGCGTCGGACAGTTTGTCGGCGGTGCCGGGGGCGCCCAGCACCACGGCCGACGGCTCACCGAGAGTGGCGGCGGCGCTCAGCAGTTCGGTGGTCACCTTCTTGACCGCACCGTCGGCGTGCTCGACGAGCACAAGTACTTCTGCCATTTGTCTCTTCTCCTAGAAGTTGCTGCGGGTGCGGGGGACTCAGATGATCTTCTGGCCGACCAGGTACTGGGCGATCTTGGTGCCGCCGTCGCCCTCGTCGCTGATCTTCTCGCCCGCGGTACGCGGCGGCTTCGGGGTGGACGCGGTCACCGCGGTGCCCGCATTGGCCACACCCACGGTCGACGGGTCGATGCCCAGGTCTTCCAGGGTGAAGGTCTGCACTTCCTTCTTCTTGGCGGCCATGATGCCCTTGAAGGAGGGGAAGCGCGGTTCGTTGATCTTCTCGGTGACGCTGACGATGGCCGGCAGCGTCGCCTCCAGCTTGAACACGCCTTCGTCGGTCTCCCGCTCGCCGGTGATCTTCTCGCCGTCGACGGTGAGCTTGCGCAGATGGGTGAGCTGCGGGATGCCCAGGTACTCGGCGATAACGGCCGGGACGGCACCCGAGCGGCCGTCGGTGGCCTCGTTACCGGCGATAACCAGTTCGACGCCCTCGACCTGGCCCAGCGCACCGGCCAGGACCCACGCGGTCTGGACGGTATCGGAGCCGTGGATGGCGGGGTCGTTGATGTGGATCGCCTTGTCGGCGCCCATGGACAGGGCCTTGCGGATGGCCTCGGTGGCGCGATCCGGACCAGCGGCCAGCACGGTGACCTCACCGCCCTGCGCCTCCTTGATCAGGAGGGCTTCTTCGACAGCGCGCTCGTTGATCTCGTCGAGCACCGCGTCGGCGGCTTCACGGTCGAGGGTGAAGTCACCGTCGGTCAGCTTGCGCTCGGACCAGGTATCGGGCACCTGCTTGATGAGTACGACGATATTCGGCATCGGTCTTCGTCGACCTCCTGTTCTGGTTACCTGTATTGGCGGTCGCACGATCTCCAGTGGCCGTACGTCCATGTGAGTAGCTCAGGCCGAGACATTACCCTACGTTAAGTTACTGGTGGGTAACTTACAAGCGCGGCCGCCCGGAGGGCCTCCCTGGAGACCCGTGTACCGGGCAGTACCAGTAACCTCGTCGCAATGAGCGAGGCTGTGATTCCCGCCGCACCGGCTACCCCTGACGTACTGGAGCCGCTGCCGTTGACCGGCGAGCGGACGGTGCCGGGTATCGCGGAGGAGAACTACTGGTTCCGCCGGCACGAGATCGTCTACGACCGGCTGCTGTCGCGATGCGCGGACAAGGTGGTTCTCGAAGCCGGATCGGGCGAAGGCTACGGCGCGAATATGATCGCCGGGATCGCGACCGCGGTGATCGGCCTCGACTACGACCGCGGCGCCGCCGCACATGTGCGCGCGCGGTACCCACGGGTACGAATGATCCGTGGCAACCTGGCCGCCCTCCCACTGCCCGACAACACGGTCGACACCGTGGTGAATTTCCAAGTGATCGAACATCTTTGGGATCAGGTGCAGTTCCTGCGCGAATGCCTGCGCGTCCTGCGCCCCGGCGGCGAACTGCTCATCAGCACCCCCAACCGGATCACCTTCTCCCCCGGACGTGACACTCCGCTCAACCCGTTCCACACGCGCGAACTGAACGCCGCCGAATTGACCGAACTGCTCGAGGAAGCCGGTTTCCGGGTGGAGCTCATGACGGGTGTGCACCACGGCCCGAGTCTGCGCGCACTGGACGAAAAACACGGCGGCTCTTTCATCGACGCGCAGATCGAGCGGGCGCTGGCCGGTGAACCCTGGCCGGCCGAACTCACCGCCGACGTCGCGGGTATCACCGTCGACGATTTCGCGATGACGCCTGTCGATATCGACGCCAGCCTCGACCTGGTCGCCCGAGCGGTGAAACCGTGAGCGGCAACAACACCGGCGACGCGGTACCCGGGCAGTTCACCCTCGTCCTGCACTCGCACCTCCCGTGGCTGGCCCATCACGGCCGGTGGCCGGTCGGCGAGGAATGGCTCTACCAGTCGTGGGCGTCCTCGTATCTGCCGGTCGTCGAGGTACTGCGCACCCTCGCCGCCGAGGGCCGCTCGCATCTGCTGACATTGGGGATAACCCCTGTTCTCGCAGCACAACTCGATGATCCGCATTCGCTGGCGGGTATGCATCACTGGCTCGGCAACTGGCAGTTGCGGGCCGACGAGGCCGCCATGGCCGGCAACAAGGCACTCGGCCGGCACGAGCACCGGCTCGCGGCGGCCGCGCTGACCGAGTTCGAACAGAACTGGCGGCACGGGGCGGCACCGGTCTGGCGGCAATTGCTCGACGCCGATGCCATCGAATTGCTCGGCGGTCCGCTGGCGCACCCGTTCCAGCCGCTACTCGACGAACGGCTGCGCGATTTCCAGTTGCGTGAAGGGCTCGCCGACGCACGCCTGCGCTGGGGTCACACACCGTCGGGGTTGTGGGCGCCGGAATGTGGATTCACACCGGGTATGGAAGACGGCTACGCCGCCGCCGGTGTGACGCATTTCATGGTCGACGGTCCCGCTCTGCGCGGGGATACCTCGCTCGGCCGGCCGGTCCGCGACTCCCCCGTCGTCGCGTTCGGGCGCGATCTCACGGTCAGCTACCGGGTGTGGTCGCCGAAATCGGGTTACCCCGGCAATGGTGCCTACCGGGACTTCCATCATTACGACCACGCCACCGGACTCAAACCCGCCCGGGTCACCGGGAAAACCGTCGCCGGGCCGGACAAAGCGCCCTACGACCCCGAACTCGCCGCCGCCCAGATAGAGCGGGATGTCGCGGATTTCGTCGCGACGGTACGCGAGCGGCTCATCACCGAATCCGAACGGATCGGGCGCCCCGCCCTGGTGGTCGCGGCATTCGATACCGAACTGTACGGGCACTGGTGGCATGAGGGCCCGCAGTGGCTCGCCCAGGTGCTGCGCGCGCTACCGGAGGCCGGCGTTACCGTCGGGACCCTCGCGGACGCACGCGAACGCGGGCTCGTCGGCGAACCCGTTCCGCTCACCGATTCGTCGTGGGGGTCGGGTAAGGACTGGCGGGTCTGGGCCGGGGACCAGGTCCGCGATCTGGTCGAACTGAACGACGAAATCGTCCGGCTCGCCGTCGACACCACCGCGAAAATGCGGGCCACCGCGCCCACCGGCCGCGACCCGGTGGCCGATCAACTCCTGCGCGAAGCCATCCTCGCGGTGTCCAGCGACTGGGCCTTCATGGTCAGCAAGGATTCCGCCGCCGGATACGCCCGCGACCGGGCCCACCAGCATGCGCACGCCGTCCGCGAGATCGCGGGCGCCGTCGGCGCGGGCCAGTACGCGCGAGCCCGGGAATTGGCGGCCGGATGGGCCGTGGCCGACGGCGTGTTCGGAGCCCTGGACGCGCGTAGGCTACGCGTCAATCCAGCAGAAGGACCGCGATGAAGATCTTGATGGTGTCGTGGGAATACCCACCCGTGGTCGTCGGGGGTCTGGGCAGGCATGTCCACCACCTCGCGACCTCGCTCGCGGCGGCCGGACACGAAGTGGTGGTGCTCGCACGGCGCCCCACCGGCACCAGCCCCGCCACCCATCCCACCCATTCGTTCGTCGCCGAGGGCGTGCTGGTGGTGGCGGTCGCGGAAGATCCGCCGATCTTCGACTTCGGCGAGGATATGCTCGCCTGGACCCTGGCCATGGGGCATGCGATGGTGCGCGCCGGGGTCGCGCTGGACAAACCCGGTATCGGCGAGGGCTGGACCCCCGATGTGGTGCACGCACACGACTGGCTGGTGGCGCATCCGGCGATCGCGCTGGCCGAGTACTACGACGTCCCGCTCGTCTCCACCATTCACGCCACCGAGGCCGGGCGGCACAGCGGCTGGGTCGCGGGGCGGGTGAACCGGCAGGTGCATTCGGTCGAATGGTGGCTGGCCAACGAATCGGACGCGCTCATCACCTGCTCGGCGTCCATGCAGGACGAAGTGGAACGGCTCTACCGGCCCGACCGGGTGCCCGTGCACGTGATCCGCAACGGGATCGATGTGGGGGCCTGGTCGTTTCGCGCTCGCCCACCACGCAGTGGGCCGCCGCGCCTGCTGTATGTGGGGCGGCTCGAATACGAGAAAGGGATCCAGGATGCGATCGCCGCGCTCCCTCGGATCCGCCGTGCCCACCCCGGTACCACGCTGACCATCGCCGGGGTCGGGACCCAGTTCGAATGGCTGCGGGAACGCGCCCGCGTGCACCGGGTGGCACGCGCGGTGCATTTCACCGGGCAGTTGGACCACGCCGAACTGCTGGGCTGGCTCCACGGCGCCGACGCCATCGTGCTGCCCAGCCGCTACGAGCCGTTCGGAATCGTCGCGCTGGAGGCGGCGGCCACCGGAACACCGCTGGTCACCTCGACCGCCGGCGGACTGGGCGAGGCCGTGATCGATGGCGTGACCGGGGCATCGTTCGAACCCGCGGACGTCAACGGCCTGGTGGACGCGACCATCGCGGTTCTCGACGACCCGGCCGCCGCCCAGCAACGGGCGCGTGCCGCCCGCGACCGGCTCACCGAGGATTTCGCCTGGGAAGTGGTGGCCGCGGAAACCGCCGGGGTGTACTCCGGTGCGAAACGCCGGGTGCGTACCCCCCTCGGCCGACCGGAGATCGACCGCCGTCCGCTTCCCGAAAGAGACCCCGGCCAGCCGCTGTGAAACGCGGCCGGATCAGGCTTTTTCGCGGAAGGTGAAGAGCTCGCCGATCCGGGTCGCGATCACGACCTCGCCTTCGGCGCCCACGGCTGTTCCGGTCGTGGTGCCCGATCCACCGGGCAGCACATCGGAGTCGATGGTGGCGCCGGTGGCGGTATCGAAGGTGATCAGGTTCAGTCCGTCGCCGATGGCGGCAGGAACGTAACCGGTACCGCCGGCGGTCTGAACGGGAGCGCCGCGCAAAGCCAGATCCTTACGCTGCCACACTCGTTCGTAGCTGGTGCCGGTATCGCGCAGCGCCATCAGGTAGCCGTCGTCGCCGGCCGGGATGATCAGGCCGTCGTCGGAGACCGAGATCCCGCGGCGCGGCTCCCAGTCCAGATGCGCTTCCCATTTCGGTTTACCGTCGGCGGTGTCGAGGGCCAGCAGGCGCCGGCTGTTGTCACCGACGTAGAGCGTGGACCCGTCGGCGGAGAGAGCGGGATCGGTGGCGCTGCCGCCGGCCAGGATCTTCCTGCTCCACTCCTGGACGACCTTGCCGTCGGCGTAGCGCAACGCCACCAGGGCGGCATCGGGTTCGCCCGGTTTGCGCACCGTGGCATAGATCCGCCCGGAATCGACCTCCATCGCGGCGATCGTGGCGACCGCGCAGTCCGGGCCGCCGGTGGCGCAATCTTCGAGCCCCTTCCCGGCGGGCGGCCAGTCGAGGTTGGGGGTCTTCAGGAAATCGGGCATCGGCAGCAGTTGCTGGGTGGGCACCATCCGTTTACCGGTCTGCCGTTCCAGCACATCGACCTGGCCCGATTGCGTGATCACCAGCAGATGGCCGTCGCCGGTGAACTGCATACCGGTCGGCACCCCGGCCACCGGTGTGCGCCAGCGCGGCTGGCCCAGCTGGTTCGCCGATTCCACCGCGCTGTCCAGCCCTACATACACATTGCTCGCGCCGTCGAGCAGGGTGGGCGAGTAGATGGCATGCGGGCCCAGCGGGTTGCAGAAACGTTTACGCCCCGTGGGCATCTGGTAGGAGTAGATCTCACAGTTCGCGTCGGTCCGGGTGGTCAGGAAGATCTGTCCCTCCGAACCCACCGTCACCGGCTGGGCGATCGGCCCGCCGACCGGGCGCGACCACTGCAGGCTCAATGCCCGGGACCCGGTGACCTGGGTATTGCCACTGTTACGGGCCTCGTGTCCCGCCGCGGGCCAGCCCAGCCCCCGGCCGACCGTGATGTCGTCCACATCGGTTCCGCACGCGGTGAGCACGCCCACCGCCGCGACAATCACCGCGAGCCAGGACCCGGTCCGTACGCCGCCGCCGATACGCACCTGCTGGTCTCCTCCGTCGTCCTGTCGCCCCGGCCATGTGTGAGATTAACGGAAGGGTATAGGCCGGGCCCGCGGAGCACGAAAGTAGGCTGTTCGGCGGTAGGGGCCACGCGATACCCGGCACGAGCAGGCGGTGCCCGCAGGCAGCAGCTTGCGTAACCACGGAGGGCGGCGCCGAGCGGTGCCCAGAGGATCAGGAGAGACGTCGTGACGAGCATGTGGGGCGCACCGTTGCGCACGCGTTGGCAGGGTTCCCGGCGCCGGGATCCCAGGCAGGCCCGTTTTCTCACCCGCGATTCGCTGCGCTGGGTCCTGGCCAACCGCGCCTACACGCCCTGGTATCTGGTGCGGTACTACCGTCTGCTCAAATTCCGGCTGGCCAACCCGCACGTGATCCTGCGCGGCATGGTCTTCCTCGGTAAACGGGTGGAAGTCCATGCCACCCCCGGGCTGGGCCGGCTCGAGATCGGGCGCTGGGTCCATATCGGCGACGGTAACGCCATCCGCTGCCACGAGGGTTCGCTGCGGATCGGCGACAAAGTGGTGTTCGGCAAGGACAACGTGGTCAACACCTACCTCGATATCGAGATCGGCGAATCGACGCTGGTTGCGGACTGGTGCTACATCACCGATTTCGACCACCGGATGGACGACATCACCCTGCCGATCAAGGACCAGGGCATCGTGAAGAGCCCGGTGCGGATCGGCCCCGACACCTGGATCGCTGCCAAGGTCACCGTGTTGCGCGAAACCCGGGTCGGGCGGGGTTGTGTGCTGGGCGCGCACGCGGTGGTGAAGGGTGAGATCCCCGATTTCAGCATCGCGGTCGGTGCGCCCGCCCGGGTGGTGAAGAACCGGAAATCGACCTGGGAGGCCGGTGCCGCCGAGCGGGCCGCTCGGGAGGCGGCACTGGCCGATATCGAGCGGAAGAAGAACGGGGTCGCGCAGGACGCGTAACCGGCCCGGGCCCGCCGGCCGTTACGGCACCACCGCCGGAAAATCGCCCGCAGCGGGGGAAAGACTTGCTCGTCTGAACCTGGACCCCGACGGCACCGGCAGACGGGGGTCTGTCCGCCGAACCGCTCCTCATCGCGGCACGAGTGCTGGCCTACGCAGCATCGCGACGGACAATGCCGGCAGTCGGCTACGGCGATTTCAGCGCTTCCATCTTCTTCATGATGCGCTGCACGGTGAGCCAGGTCCGGGTCGTGATGTTCTTCCCGTAGTTCCGTTCCAGCCACACCATGAAATTCGGGGTGTTCGGCGCGGAATTGTCGATGATCGAGAGGAAGGCCCGCGCCTGCTCGTCGTAGCCGACGACCTTCGTGCGCGGGTCCGTATCGGCGGGCATCTCGACCCGGGAGTGGGCGCTGTCCTTGAAGAAAGTCACGGTCAGGTAGGTTTCGCGGCCATGGGTGTAACCGGCGAAGGGGTCACGGTCGAGCAGGGCGCGTAGCTCGGCATGGTCGCGGATGATCGTGCCGCCCGCGATCCCGAGTTCGGCGTTCAGGGCCTGCTGGATCCGATCCTCGAGCTCCGCGCCGGGGGACTCGTCGGTGGCGAATACGATATTGCCGCTGGACAGCACCGACGCCACCGATTCGAGGCCGAGCCCGGTGAACACACCACGCAACTTCTCGTTGCTCATATTCGGATTGCTGGGCATGATGCCGCGTAGCAACGCCGCGTACCTGGTCATGGGCCGACCGTACCCCGGCGCCCCGACATCCTCTGGGGCCTGCACCGGTGTCCTGCCCACAAAACCACGGGCAGGGCAACTCGGGGCTGGGCGGCGACGGCGATCGGCACTATCTTCGCTGCTGATCGGTACGCTCCGGTCAGGAAGGAAGCAATCATGCGTCGCACTCTCCGGGCCGGCCTGCTGGTAGCGGCCCTGTTCACGATCCCGGTCGCGGGCGCGGCCACCGCCTCTGCCGTACCGCTGGTACCGCAGGCACAGCCCGCCGCCGAACGGGAGGCGTCCGAGGACATCGGGCTCGTCTGCACCATGCAGTATCCCCCGTCTCCCCTCTGCTGGTTGTCGTCGCTGTCGGCCTCGATTTCGGGACCGTCCGCCGCAGGCTGACCCCACTGCCCGGACGACCCCGGGGCCTATCCACGCCACCGGGGTCGTTCCGGCCGTCATCGACCGACCCTGCGCCACGGCCGCTCCCGGAACGCAATTCTCGCCTGCCCGTTTCATATTGCGATCTCATGGCTACTCCAACAGCCTGGGCGGATTTGCCTACGATGGCTGCATTGATCGATATCGTCCAGCAGTTCACCCGGCCCGCTCCGAGCGCCGGTTCACACTGTGGCACCGGTTACCGATATGCCGGATATCGATTGCCGAACGCGGGAGGGGCGATGCCAGGAGAAGGCCCGGTACTGCATGGGCTGGAACCGATCACCGGCCAACTGATCGAACAGTTGGTCCAGCGGCCGGAGGGCCGTAGCAGATTGCTGCCGGTAGTGGTCGCGGTGGGGCCGCCCGGGAGCGGGAAAACCGTTCTGCTGCACTCGCTTGCCCAGCGCTGCGCGAAACTTCCACTCGCCCATGTGGACCTGGGCCGCGGCGAGCGCACCCCGCGCGAAATCTTCGGCGAACTCGCCTTCGAACTCGGCCGCAAACGCGCACAATTCGGCAGCATCACCTTTCCGCAACTGTGGCTGTGTGTCGTGGCTGTCGGCAGCACGCTGCATATGCAGGCCGACAACCGGCGGGCGGCATTGCAGAGCCTGCGCCAGGTCGTCTCCAGCGCCCAGCCCATGGAGGCACGCAGTCAGAGCGTCGCCGATATCCTCGAGGCCGCCGGTCAGGTACCCGAAGGTTTGTCACCGTGGGTGGGTATGGCCGTGGAAAGCCTGCTGCAGAGCCTGAACCGGCTCAGTATCAGGCGCCGTATCAAACGGGGACCACGGCTCACCGGCGCGGAGGTCGAACGCGACGATATGCTGATCGACCTCGCCAAATGGGCACACGGCGACGACGAATCCCGCGCCGAGGCCGACGCCATCTTCGGGATGGCATTCCTGCACGATCTGCGGCACGCCTACAGCGGTATGCGGGGCACCGGGCGCACCCTCAATTCCATACTGCTGCTGGACAATGCGCACAGCCCCTCGGGCCGGCACTTCCTGCAGACCCTGCGGGAGGCGCGGCGGCGCAACGGTGCCGAACCGGATCCACTGGTGGTCGTCGCCACCAGCGCGCAATGGCTGCCCGCCTGGAGCGAATGCTGGCACCGTCCCGGCATGCACCGCTTCAGCGACCACACCGAGCGCCGCGAACCCGACCACCGGACCGGCGGTATCGAATGGCCGGAACCGCGCACCCCACCCGATATCTTCACCGACTGGGCGTCCGCCGATAATCCGGCGGCCTCCTGGTTTCCCTGGTATCTCGTGGATCTGAGCCGGTTGAGCGCGCAGACCACCGGTGATCTCGCCGCCGATCAGCGGATGCGCTCGGTGCCCCGGGTCGCGGATTTCGTCCGGGCCCTCACCGGCGGGAACGCCGCCGCAACCACCGATGTCCTGGCCGCGCTGGGACAGACCGGGGAAGATGATCCACTCGCCTGCGCGCGGTCCGTCCTCACCAGCGCTGTAGGTACCCACCACGATCCCTGGCAGGAGCCGGTCGACGCACCCGGCACTGTGCTGGAGCGGGCCCGCGAACGGCTGTTCGGCGATTTCGCGGCCGCCGAGACCCTACGCGATCTGGTTACCGCCGCCGCGGGACGCACGGTGGATGTTCTCTATCAGCGGGAGATTCTGGATTCCGCCCTGCCGGACGGGGAGGCGCTGCTCCAGGAACTGCGCAACCGGCTGTGGATCCGGACGGCCGGTGGGCCGGAGCCGGAGATGGTGCTCGATACCTGGCTGCGCCGGATCCTGCTCTGTGAACTGGCAGACCGCGAACCGGACGATCCCCGGAACTGGGATGCCACCCATATGATCTGCCGGGATGTCTACCGGCGCAAGTTCGAGGAGGGCGAGGCAGCAGCCGAAACAGCGGCCGTCTACCACGATCTCGCTCTCGGCGGGCTGGGTGCCGCCATCGAATACCTGGAACGGCCGTTCCTGCCCGGGCAGACCGAATTCGGTCATACCGCGGCCACTGCGTGGCTGTCCGATCTGGATCTGATCACCTCGGCCCCACGTCGCCCGGACGCCGATGAGAATCCGTTCACACAGGTCGAGGCGATCGTCCGGAACAACGGTCTGGAGCCCGAACACGAGATGGCGTGGCTGATCGCCGCGCTGTGGGTTTCCAACGATCCACTGGGCGATCCGCAACGGACCCTCGATCGCACCATCGAGAACGAATTCCGGCAGCTGGCCCGGGGGCTCGGCCGCGGGGCCCTGCTGCTGTACGAACGAGCGGAGAGGTACCGATGACCACCTTGATCCAGCCGCCACCCCCTGGCTACCGGAAATGGTGGTGGGTTCCCGCCGGGCTCCTGGTGGTGGCCTTGGTCGTCGCCGCGGTGATCTGGCTGCCCGATCGCTTCCGGGCCGACAGCGGCTGCGGCGGCGGTGTCACCCGCAACGACAACGGTCAATGCGTCGGAATCAGCGACGGCAGCGCGAGTTTCACCCCCGACATCGCCGATCTCGAACAGCGGATCCACGACGAGAACAGCGCCGTCGTGGAATCCGGAGAGCCGTACGTGAGCATCGTCTTGCTGACGCCGATGACGTCCGGCGACAACGAAGAAGGTTTCGTCACGATGTCGGGTATCCGGCACCGGCTGGCCGGCGCACATCTGGCCCAGCTCGCCGCGAACAAGACCGGCATTTGGGATCACAGCCCGAAGATCCGGTTACTACTGGCGAATCCGGGCAGCGATTTTGCCTCGTGGGAACTAGTGGTCCGCGAGATACAGGCCCGCCGCACCACCGACAATATCGTCGCGGTCACCGGGATCTCGTTCAGTCTCGAGCCGGCGCTCGACTCCATCGAACGGCTTACCGTTCCGACCGCTCCGGAGAAGCCTATAGGGGTGATCGCCTCGACACTCACGATCGATGATCTTCCGACCTCGCGTGCCTTCCTCAAGGTTTCGCCGGCCGCCTCGCAACACGCGCGGGCCGCCGCGGAATTCCTCGCCGACAGCGACGAACGAATCCTGATCGTCCGCGACGACAACCCGGCCGACCGTTACGGCCGCACCCTCGCCGAAGCCTTCGAATCTCAATTCCCCAGCGATTCGCAACGATTCGCCGGGAGGCCGCAGCCCTACGATGCCGGATACGGCCAGGTGTCGATCGCGTTTCGCTCCATCATGCCGAATATCTGCGACCGGGAGCCGAGCACCATCTATTTCGCGGGCCGGGGTGCCGACGCCCTCGAATTCCTCACCGCGCTCACCGAACGCGACTGCCGCGAGAAACCGATCCAGGTGATCACCGCCGACGATATGCCGTACTACCAGCTCTCGGAGAGTCTCGCCGGGAAGGCGCTCGAAGCCAATATCAAGGTCCGGTACACCGGGCTCGTCCATCCGGATGCCTGGCGCGAAAACCCGGACGGATTCAACATGTTCGCGGTCGACCTGTTCTCACCCGAGTGCGAAGGCCCGGTCTGCTACAACGAGTTCTCCGATGGCGATGTGCACGATTTCGCGGCCGTGATGGAACACGACGCCGTGGCAACGGCCGTGCGGGCGACCCGGAACGCGGCCGGAGTACCCGGTGACGCTGTCGATTCGGACGGTGTCCTCCAGGCGATGAAACAACTGTATTCGGCCTCGGCGTTCAACGCCGCCAGCGGGAGACTCGACTTCGACGACAAGGGGCTGCCGATCGATAAGCCCATATTGATCCTGGAGGCAAGGAACGGCGCGCCACCGCTCTATCTCGAATCCCGCTAGCGAGCCGGAGTGGCTGCCGGCGCAGGCGGCCGGTTCAGCGCCCGGGCGAGCCGGGCGGCGCCGGGCGCGTTTCCGGTGACACCGCTTCGGCCGCGCGGCGCGCGAGACGTGCGGTCAACCGGTCCCGGGCCGCCGGCCATTCCTCGGCGAGAATGGAGTAGACCACCGTGTTGCGGCGGCTGCCGTCCCGCCGCAGGGCGTGCTGCCGCAGAATGCCCTCCTGCGTCGCGCCGAGGGCGGTGACGGCTGCGCGGGAACGCGTATTGCGGTCGTCGATGGTGAATTCCGCCCGGTGGGCGGCGAGCGTGCCGAAAATATGGTCGAGCAGTAGCCGTTTCGCTTCGGGGTTGATCACGGTGCCGCGGACTCGGCGCGAATACCAGGTGAAGCCGATGGTCACCCGGCCGTGCCGCTCATCCATGCTGTAGAGCGAGGTGGTGCCGACGATCCGGTTATCGCGCAGGTCGACCGGGACGAGTACCTGGCGGCCCGAGGACAGGGCATGGGCCACGGTTTCGGCGGAGGGAGGCTGTGATTCGATGCCGTCGGGGAAGTAGCGCAGGGTGTCGGGGTCGTCGTACGCGGCGGCCAAATCGTCGGCGTCACCAGGTTCGAGGGGGCGCAGCAGCACATGATCGCCGCGTAGCCGGGGTGGGTGCTGCCAGAACTCGCTTCGCATGGCACTCCTCGGGTCGGTTACCGCTTGTCTACACCGCCGACAGTGGTCGGCACCAGTGTGTTTCTGCTGGTAGGTGTGCGCACGCCACGGGCCGATCCAGTTCACTGCGCCGAGAACGATCCCACCGGCGACAATGTCGCCCCGACGCTCGATTCCGGTCGGACAACGAGGCAAGTCGTGTCGGCCGACACGGGCTCGAACTGGAGGGAATCACCCGCACCGGCACAGAGCGCATGATCGGGAAGCTCGACTCACCGGGAAGCGCGGCACAGAAAGGCGGTGGCGGTGCGGTCGATCCGGGTGATCACCAGTGTGCAGGGCTGGGATCCGGTGGGCTTCAGCCGCCGCCGCAGTACATCCGGGTCGATGTCCACCCCCCGGACCAGGATCTCGAGGGCACCGCAGTCGTGGCGGCGGAGTTCGGCGCGCAGGGTCTTCTCCCGGAACTCGAGCCGATCGATGATCCGGAACCCGCGGACGCCGATGGGAAGCCGGTCACCGGTGAGGTAGGCGATCCGGGGGTCGAGCTGCCACAGGCCGTGGCGGGCCGCATAGTGCCGGACGAGCCCGGCGCGAACAACCGCACCGTCCGGGTCGATGATCCACTCCCCCGGCGCCCGCTCCGGGATCTCGTCGGGTTCGGCGTCGGTAAGGGTCGTCACCGTACCCGCCTCCGTCAGCACCGTCGCCCGGCGGTTGACGCCCGGTTCACTCAGGCCCGCAGACCACAGGCATGCTTCGCGGACCGCCCCGTCCAGCGAGACGATCTCGACCTCACCCGCCCAGCCGAGCCGATCGAAATCCAATCCCGGCGCGCATTTCACAGCCATGTCCCGGCCGGGATAGGCGGCCAGCAGGTCCGGCAGCGGTGGTTGTAGCGCTGCCGGGTCGAAGGTGCGTTTCCCCCCCGCCCGGCGGGCCGGGTCCGCGATGACAACCGTGCCGGCGGTACACGGCACCAGCGCATCGGCCCGGACGAGCAGGGTGTTCGTCAATGTCCCTCCCGCCCCGGCGAACGGCACCGCATCCGGCCCGACGGCAGGCGTCGTGCCCGCATCGAGTACCGCCGAAACGCACCCCGCCGAAGCCGGCTCGTCCCTGCGGAACTCCTGACCGACGCCGGCCCGCGCCGCGGGTCCGGGCTCCCGTCCGGCATCATCGGGAGACACCGGGCGGGACAGATTGTGCCGCGCCATCGCAAGTCTCACCTGGTCCAGATCGCTCCCGACAACCCGTGGGCAGACCCGCGCCAGCTCGACCAGTTCAGCACCGATCGAGCAGGTCACATCGTGCACATCGCGACCCGCCAGCCGGGCGGCGCGATGCCGGGCGACCAGGGTCGGGGTGGCTTGCTGGAGCGCATCGTCGGTGAACAGCCAGTCCTGCGCCCCGGACAGCTTGGCCGCTGCCCGGCGGCGCAGGCGCACGGTTTCGATCAGCGCGGGCGCCCGCTCTCCATGCGCGTGGCGTACCGCCGCCACATCGGCCAGTTGAGAGGCGGCCGTGAGCTCCAGCCCGGCGACCTCGGCCAGCGCGGCCGCGCCCGCCGGCGAAAGCAGATAGGCGATATCGGCCGCGCTGAAGCCGTAGCCCATCTACTTACCGGCGGCCGGCTTCACTCCGGTGATCATGGCGTTGTAGAAGAACTGGCGCGGAACCACGCGGCTCATCACGTTCTCGTCCACCCAGCTGAGCCCCAGCCATGCCCGGTACATCGCCATCCGGTAACCGAAGGTGAGTTTCTCGTCCGGTACCGCGGCCTCGAACGTGCGTACCGGCCAGCCCCACAGGGCGGCGGCGAACTCCTCGGTATGCGCGGCCACGTCCACAGCGCCGGCCGAACGGGCCATATCCTCGAGCTGGGTGGGGTCGAAGGTGTGCAGATCGACCACGGCCTCCAGGGCCGCGGCACGCGACGATTCGTCCAGTTCCTCCTGGGGCCGGCGCCAATCCCGCAGGAACGGGAGCTTGGTGATGGCGGTGGTGGCCTTCCAGGTGATGTTGCCCAGATTGCGGGCGTAGAAGTTGCCGACGGTGGTGGGTTCACCGGCGAAGACGAAGCGGCCACCCGGTTTCAGCACGCGCAGGCATTCGCGTAGCGACTGCTCGACATCCGGGATGTGATGCAGCACCGCGTGTCCGACCACCAGATCGAAGGTGTCGTCGTCGTAGGGGATCGTTTCCGCGTCCGCGACCCGGCCGTCCACATCCAGGCCCAGATGCTCGGCGTTACGCAGCGCGACCTTCACCATGCCGGGCGACAGGTCGGTCACCGAACCGGTCTTCGCGATACCGGACTGCATCAGGTTCAGCAGGAAGAAACCGGTTCCGCAGCCCAGTTCCAGGGCCCGCTCGTACGGCAGGTCCGCCTCGCCGACCGCGGCGTCGAACCGGCCGCGGGCGTATTCGATACAGCGTTCGTCATAGGAGATCGACCATTTGTCGTCGTAGGTCTCCGCTTCCCAGTCGTGATAGAGCACCTGGGCGAGCTTGGTGTCCTCGAATGCTGCTTCGACCTCCGCGGCGGTGGCGTGCGGATGTGGTGCGGGGTCGTCGGGGCGTACCGTCATGGTCGGAGAGCCTAGTGGGTGCTGCTGGGCGGAGCCCATCCGCAGTCCGCGCACGGCCGGAGCGAAGGCGGAGGTATCGCCTATCCTTTGCTTCGGGGTGGCTTGATACCACCGGGTGGGTCCGGGTGGTGCAAGCCTCGTTCAGGCGCCGGTGAACTCGGCGAACCCCGGCCCGTCCCGCAGGTAGGACCGTGTTCCCAAGCGCTGATCGGCGGTATCGAACAGTTGTGCCCATTCGGTGCGGGCCCGTTCGTGGCCGTGCGGTCCCGCCTCGAACACCGCTTTGGCGGCCGCCAGCGCCCGGGAAGGACCACCGATGAACTGCCGGGCCCAGGCGATCGCCGAATCGAGCACATCGTCGGGGGCGACCACCTGATCCACCAGACCCAGCCGCGCGGCTTCGTCCGGTTCGACGAAACGACCCGTGTAGACGAGGTCCTTGGCGGCGCCCGGCCCGATCAGCAGCGACAGCCGCCGGATACCGGCGAGCGGGATCATTCCGGTGCCGATCTGCGGAAGCCCGAGTTTGACGTTGTCGCCGATGATCCGCCGGTCCGCGCCCAGGGCCAGTTCCAGCCCGGCGCCGAGCGCGTACCCGCTGATCGCCGCGACCGTCGGTTGCGGGATCCGGGCCAGGCAGCCCAGTGCCGTCTGCAGATCGGCGGCCATGGCGGTGGCCTGTTCGGCCGGTAGCGCGGCGAGTTCGGCCAGATCGTCGCCCGCGCAGAACACCCGCTCGTCGCCGTAGACCACCAGGGCCGCGATTCCGGAATCCGCACCGCAGGCAACGGCGGCCGCGGCGATCTCCCGGATCAGCTGGGTACCGAACAGGTTCAGCGGCGGCCGGGCGATCCGCAGCACCGCCACGCAGCGGCCGGAACCGCCCGCGTGGTCGGGTTCGAGCCGGGACAGGGATACGAATTCGGCCATGAGCCGATACGCTACCGGGCGCCCGAACCGGCGCCGCCGCGCCCGGAACCACCCAGCAGCGAGGGATCGGTCTCGCGCATCCCCTTGGACCCCTGGAGCCGGGACGCATCCGGTATATCGGCGAAATAGCTCATGTTGTCGGGGAATTGCAGCAGCATCTTCCCGTCCACGGGACCGAATTCCGGCTGGATCGGTTCGATCGGGGGTTCGGCGGCGAGGATCTCCGCCGTGTCGGCGTAGGCGCCGAGTGAGGTCAGTTGCGACCAGGTCGGGGGCAGCAGCACCTGGTCACCGGCTTTCCAGGTGGCCAGTGCGGCGGCCGGGGTGGACCAGTGCACGCCGTCGGATTCCGAAGTCGCCCCGTCGGCCAGCTGGCCCGCGGGCAGCATCGCGACGAAGAAGTGGGTGTCGTAGCGGCGGCGCTCCACGGTCGGGGTGATCCACCGTGCCCACGGCCGCAGCAGATCGGCGCGCAGGACGAGCTTCTCCTCCGCCAGGAACTCGGCCAGGGTCAGATCGCGCCCCTCGATCCGTTCCCGCTGCCGCCGGTATCCGGCGGTATCGGCGACCACAGTGTCCGCGGTGGGGCCGGCCAGCAGCACCCCGCACTCCTCGAAGGTTTCCCGCACCGCGGCGCAGACGAGTGCCGTGGCCCGCTCCTCGGATACCCCGAACCGCTGCCCCCACCAGCCCGGCGCCGGCCCGGCCCAGTCGATATCGACTTCCGCGTCGACCGGATCCACCCGGCCACCGGGAAAGGCGGTCATCCCCGCCGCGAACTCCATCGCCCCGGCCCGCCGCTGCAGGAAAACCTCCGGGCCTGCCGCACCGTCACGCACCAGCATCACTGTCGACGCGTCCTTGGCTTCGGGCACCTCGGCAGGTTCCGGCACAGTCGTCTCACTCACCCCTGCACAGTAACTCTTGCCCTCCGCCGCGCCCGATCGCCCACCACCAGCGCCGGGCCTTGGCCGCGAACGTGGGGACCGCTGAACTCGGCGCCGCCACCGGGCACATCCGTTTCGGATACCGCCCAGCCGGTCCGCATACGATTCCAGCCAGTTTCTCCGCATCCGATCAGGCAGCCTCCGTGGTTCGGGACCCGTCTCGTTCTGGAGCGACAGAGCGGGGGAGCGAAGCGGCGGAGTGAAGAACGAGACCCATAGGGCCCCGAACCCCGCGCCGCCGGAGGCGGCGCCATAGACACAGCTCAGCGGGAGCGGTGGCGGCCGAGGCGGCGGGCGCGGCGGGCGAAATAGCGGTCGTCGATCCGGTCCAAAGCGATGGATTGGCGGAACGCCTCGCTGAGGTTTTCCGCGGTCAGCACCTCGTCCAACAGGCCCTGGGTGACGATTTCGCCCTCACTGAGCAGCATGCAATGAGTGAAACCGGGCGGGATCTCTTCGACGTGATGGGTGACCAGCACCAGGGCCGGCGAGTCGGGGTCGGCGGCGAGATCGCCGAGGCTTTCCACCAGCTCCTCACGACCACCCAGATCCACACCGGCGGCCGGTTCGTCGAGCAGCAGCAGCTCCGGGTCTGTCATGAGGGCGCGCGCGATCAGGACCCGTTTGCGTTCGCCCTCCGAGAGGGTGCCGTAGGTGCGGTCCAGAAGATGTTCCGCGCCCAGGCTTTCCAGCATATCGATCGCGCGGTCGATATCGACATCATCGTATTTCTCGCGCCACCGGCCGAGTACCGCGTAACCCGCGGAGACCACCAGATCGGCGACCCGTTCCTCGGCGGGGATCCGGGCCGCCAGCGCTGCCGAGGACAGGCCGATCCGCGGCCGCAGTTCGCTGATATCCGTCCGGCCCAGTCGTTCGGCCAGCACGTAGGCGGCCCCGGAAGAAGGATGCGCTTCGGCGGCCGCGATCTGCAGCAGCGACGTCTTACCGGCCCCGTTGGGCCCCAATATCACCCAGCGTTCGTCGAGTTCGACCTGCCAGGTGACAGGCCCGACGAGCGTATGCCCGTTGCGGCGGATGGAAACGTCGGTGAAGTCGATGAGCAGATCTGGATCGGGGTGCGCCACAGCCTCCATCTTGTCTCGAGAGGTACTCGGTCGCGGCACCGGGCACGCTACCGCTGATCGAGTCGCGCCGGACGGGTGGCGATCACCGTGGTCGAACCGGGGGCCACCTCGGTGAAACCCGCGTCCCGGACGGCGGTCGCCGCGCTACGCGCCACCGCGGTGCGCAGCATCTCCCATTCGTCGGGCTCGGCTTCGCGCACCGCACAGGCGAATCCGCGCTGCGCCCAGGCCCGCGCCTGTTCGACGGGAAGTGCGCCGGCGAACAGCATGCTCGCATGCCCGACCTGCGCCGCGGCCTTACCGACCGTCATGCCGAGCGCGGCATTCACCCAGAACACCGGCACATCCAGCGGAACCGGGCCCGGATCGTCGGATTCCAGGTCGGTGCCACCGATCTGGAGCCGCCGGATCCGCGGATCCACCGCTCCCACCGGCCCCGGCACCAAAGCCCGCACCAGCGCCCCACCGCTTTCGACGGTCACCCCGGGCACCTCGTTCGCAGCCGCCCACTGCGCACCCCGCGCCCGCCGGGCGACCTTCCGGATCCGCGACCGCTTCCACGCCAGATACGGCTGCTCCCATTCGCCCGCGGAACCGACCCGTGGATCCAGGCACAGCGCCACCGCTGCACCGGCCGCCGCGGCGAGCAGATCGCTACGCGCCGGCGGATCGTTCTTGGGCAGATGCAACACCATCTGCATGGCCTGGACCTGTGCGGGATCATCGGGGTCCCCCGAACCCCCGTAACCCGCGGCGAGTTCCGCGTGGCGCTCGGAAAACCCTGGGTCACCGAAGAAATCGATATCCGGGTCCGGCGGCAGGTCCCCCACCTCGGCCCATTCTCGACCGTCCGCCACCACATCCCCGCCGCTATCCGGCAGCATCACACAAAGCCTCCAAGCACCCGACCAACACCGGTCGACAGCCTACCTACGCATCCGCACCCCGCCCGCCGTGGACCTGTCCGCGCAACCGGCTCCGGTACGGGCAGGTGGCCTATACACCGATCCGGCACCGGGCTGCCTCGGCCGGTTGCCGACGTTTTCCGCCCCACGACCCCGGTGCCACTACCCCAGCGGTACCCGCCGCAGCAGCCCGTCTTCCGCATCCGCGGCCTCCACCTCGTCGCGGGTGACCCCGAGGATGAACAACACCGCATCGAGATATGGGTGCGACAGGGCCGTATCGGCGACCTCCCGCAGCGCCGGTTTGGCGTTGAACGCCACACCCAGACCCGCCGCGTTCAACATATCGATATCGTTGGCCCCGTCGCCGACGGCGACCGTCTGCTCCATCGGGACCCCGGATTCGGCCGCGAACGCCCGCAGCGCGGTCGCCTTGTAGGCGCGGTCCACGATCTGGCCCACCACCCGGCCGGTGAGTTTGCCCTCGACCACTTCCAGCACATTCGCCTGCACGAAATCGAGTTCGAGTTCACGGGCCAGCGGGTCGATCACCTGCCGGAAACCACCGGAGACGACACCGCACCGGAAACCCAGCCGCTTCAGGGTCCGGATGGTCGTGCGCGCGCCGGGCGTCAGGGCAATGGTCGCCGCAACCTCCGCGATCACCGATTCGTCCAGCCCGGCCAAGGTTGCGACCCGCTGCCGCAGCGATTCCGCGAAATCGATCTCACCGCGCATCGCCGCCTCGGTAACGGCGCGCACCTGCTCCTCCACACCCGCGTATGCCGCCAGCATTTCGATGACCTCACCCTGGATGAGAGTGGAGTCCACATCGAACACGATCAGCCGTTTGGCCCGCCGGGCCAGCCCGGCCCGCTCCACGGCGATATCGACGCGCTCGGTGACCGCGACCTCGGCCAGCGCCGTCCGCAACCGCGAATCGGTATCACCGGCCCGGTCCGGGGCGGTGACCATGAGCTCCATACCGGTGACCGGATAGTCGGCGATCCCGCGAATCAGATCGATGTTCACACCGAGCGCGGCCAGCTCCCGCGATACCGCGCTGAATGCCCGCGCCGTCACCGGCGCGCCCAGTACCACCACGGCATGCGTGGAAACGGGTGCCCGGGCGGCATCGGCATCGACATCCACATCGACCTGCATACCGACGGTGTTCATCGCCTCTTCGAGCTCGTCCTGCAAGGCCTCGGGATCGGAGGGGCAGCTGACCAGCACGCCCAAGGTGAGCCGGCCGCGGATCACCACCTGCTCGATATCGAGCAGACTCACCCGATGCCGCGACAGCGCGGTCAACAGCACCGAAGTGACCCCCGGACGGTCGGGCCCGGTGACGGTGACGAGAACGGTCGTCTCGGCCAAGAACCTGCTCACTCTCTGTATCATGGCGGCGCCTCCGGCGCCGCGTGGTTTGGGGCCCTATGGGTCTCGTTCTTCACTCCGCCGCTCCTCCGCTTCGCTCCCCCGCTCTGTCGCTCCAGAACGAGACGGGCCCCAAACCATGGAGGTGGACGAATCCGGGGGGCGCTGCGCTGTGCCGCTCGGAGGACTCGGAACTGTGCGAGGCCCTCCATAATCTAAGCGTTCGGCACTCGGCGCTCCGCCGACGGCCCCTGGGTTTCGCGACCGAAATACAGCGCGCCCGCCGACCTGGGCCGACGGGCGCGTCTGTGTACTGCGGGAGCGGGTCAGGGTTTGACCAGCTTCTTCTCCACTTCGGGATCGTGGTGTTTGGCTCCACCGTTGAGCCCGACGTGCGCTTCCGTGCGCATCCGCTCGATCATATGCGGATAGTGCAGTTCGAAAGCGGGGCGTTCGGACCGGATCCGCGGCAGCTCGTAGAAGTTGTGCCGTGGCGGCGGGCAGCTGGTCGCCCACTCCAGCGAGTTGCCGTAACCCCACGGATCGTCGACCGTGACGACCTCGCCGTAGCGGTAACTCTTGAAGACGTTCCAGAAGAACGGCAGCATCGAGGCGCCCAGTACGAAGGCACCGATCGTGGAGATCGTGTTCAGCGTGGTGAAACCGTCGCCGGCCTGGTAATCCGCGTAACGGCGGGGCATACCTTCGGCACCCAGCCAGTGCTGCACCAGGAAGGTGAGGTGGAACCCGATGAACGTGGTCCAGAAGTGCCACTTCGCCAGGCGCTCGTCCAGCATGCGGCCGGTCATCTTCGGGAACCAGAAGTAGATACCGGCGTAGGTGGCGAACACGATGGTGCCGAAGAGCACGTAGTGGAAGTGCGCGACCACGAAGTAGGAGTCGGTGACGTGGAAGTCCAGCGGCGGGCTGGCCAGGATGACACCGGACAGACCACCGAACAGGAAGGTGACGAGGAAGCCCACCGAGAACAACATCGGTGATTCGAACGTCAATTGCCCCTTCCACATGGTGCCGATCCAGTTGAAGAACTTCACGCCGGTCGGGACCGCGATCAGGAAGGTCATGAACGAGAAGTACGGCAGCAGCACCGCACCGGTGGCGTACATATGGTGCGCCCACACGGCGATGGACAGGGCCGCGATACCGAGGGTCGCGTAGACCAGCGTGGTGTAGCCGAAGATCGGTTTACGGCTGAACACCGGGAAGATCTCGGAAACGATACCGAAGAACGGCAGCGCGATGATGTACACCTCGGGATGCCCGAAGAACCAGAACAGATGCTGGTAGAGCAGGATGCCGCCGGTGGCGGGATCGTAGACGTGGCCACCCAGGTGCCGGTCGTAGGCCAGGGCCATCAGGGCGGCGGTCAGCAGCGGGAAGGCGAGCAGTACCAGCACACTGGTGACGGCGATGTTCCAGGTGAAGATGGGCATCCGGAACATGGTCATACCCGGAGCGCGCAGGCAGACCACGGTCGTCAGCATGTTCACACCACCGAGAATGGTGCCCAGGCCGGAGACGGCCAGGCCCATGATCCACAGGTCGGCGCCGACACCCGGCGAATGCAGGATATCGGTGAGCGGCACATAGGCCGTCCAGCCGAAGTCCGCGGCACCGCCCGGCGTGACGAAACCGGCGGTCGCCATGGTCGCGCCGAACAGGTACAGCCAGTAGCTGAACGCGTTCAAGCGCGGGAAGGCGACGTCGGGTGCGCCGATCTGCAGCGGGAGGATGACATTGGCGAAACCGAACACGATCGGGGTCGCGTAGAACAGCAGCATGATGGTGCCGTGCATGGTGAACAGCTGATTGAACTGTTCGGGCGAGAGGAATTGCATCCCCGGCCTGGCGAGTTCACCACGCATCATCAGGGCCATCAAGCCACCGATGGCGAAGAACGCGATCGACGTGACCAGGTACATCATGCCCAGGACCTTCGGGTCCGTGGTGGTCACCATCTTGTAGATGAACGACCCCTTCGGCCCCATTCGCGCCGGAAATGGCCGAGTCGCTTCCACCCCCTGCGGGACTGGCTTGGGCTCTACGGCAGTCACTGATCCTCCTGAAGGTGCCTTTAGGGTCGCTCCGCAGGCTCCACTGTTTGCCCGCTGCCCCGTCGCGCGGGACAGCCAACGGTTAGCTTGCGCTTCTCGAATCGTAAACCGTCCGCCGAGCGGCGACCGAACGGGTCCTACTCTGTGTCGTACTACCGGCCCGCTCAGTGTCGTACTACCGGCTCACCGGGTGCCGTGTCACCGGGCCGCCGAATGCTGTACAACCTGCGCGCCGAGTGCCCGATAACCGGCCACCGAGCTGCGTGATCACGGCAGCACCGGCGTGCTGCGCGACCGGCCGCCGGCGCCGCCCGCACCCGCACGACCTGCCCGTCCGCCTACGCGCGCGGTACCGGCACCCGCCCCGGCGAGCAGGAGCCGCGGTCGGCGGCAGGCGCTGGCGCGCAAGAATTCCCGGTGGGCATGTACCCTTCCCGGCATGCCGGTGAGCCCTGCTGTCCGTACCCCAGCCGTGCGCAAACCCCGGAACTCCACCCGGGTGCGCCGCGCCCACCGCTCGGTGGGTGCTGCGCTCGCCTGTATCGCGGTGGCGGTGGCCGGATGTGCGAGCCAACCCGATAACTCTGCGTCGATCGTCCGCACGACCACCAAGATCGCCGGCGCGGGCGTGGTCGGGATCGAGCGGGACACCACCCAGGCCTGCTCCTTGCCCACCCCCGCCGATCCGGCCGACGGCCCCACCCGCACCGTCCGGCACGCCTCGGGTGAATCGCGGGTTCCGGCCGACCCGCAGCGGATCGTGGTGCTCGGTACCTCCGCACTCGACGCGACCTGCGCCGTGGGCCTGTGGGAGCGGGTCGTCGGCGCCACCACCGTGCCCGGCCCGGCGCCCCAGCCGGGGTACCTGGGGTACGGGGTGCTGGAGGTTCCCGGTGTCGGGCTTGCCACCGATCCCGATCCGGCGCTCATCGCCGAGCTGAATCCCGATCTCATCATCGGCGAGGTACCGGCCGGCCGAGCCGACTACGCCGCCCTGAGCGATATCGCCCCGACGGTCCTGATCGGCACGGACAAGACCTGGGAGGAGCAGTTCAGCGCCTTCGCGGGTGCCATGAGCCGCGCCACGGCCGGGCGCGAGGCGCTGGACGATTACCGCACCGAGGCCGCCGATACCGGTAAATCCATCAACGCGGCGTTCACCGAGGCATCACTGGTCCGGTTCACTGCCACCGGCAGCGAGATCATGGGCAGCGAAACCTTCGCTGCGCAGGTCCTCGCCGATACCGGCGCGCAGCGGCCGACCGCGCAGCGGGACGAATCGGAGCCGCTGGACGAATCCGATCCCGTGGCCGCGGAAGGCGATCTCATCTATGTCATGTTCGCCGGACCGGAGGGCCAGGAACACGGCGAATCGGTGATGCGCTCGCCGGAGTGGGAGGAACTCGGTGCCGCCACCGACGGCCGCACCTTCGTGGTCGACGACGCTCTCTGGCACACCACGGGCCTGACCTCGGCGCGTGCGGTACTCACCGATATCCAGGACAGCCTCAACTCCTACGTGATGGAGTGATCCCGGAACTGAACCGGCGGATTTCCCGCCCGCGAAATCTCTCGCCGACTACTCGTTCGCGACCTCCCCGAGACCATCCTGGAATACTGAACTCGCAGGTGAGACGGTGTGATACCGGTACCGTCGAAGGATGGGCACCGGTGGTGACCGCTCACTCGGTTACCGGTTGAGTATCGGGATCGCCATCGGACTGGCGATCGGGATCCCGCTCGGCCTCGCGGTCCTCGGCAATCTCGCCCTGGGGGTCGGTCTCGGTATCGGTTTCGGACTGGCCTTCGGTCTGGCCATGTCCCCCTCCTCCTCGGGCGATGGTGGAACCGGTGGGCGGCACAACCGCCCCGGCGACGACTGAAGTACGCTCGGCGCCGGCAGTCGCCGGTGCGCCGAAGTGCCTGCTCCTCTAGCGCATTCGACGCGAGAAACACAAGTTCTGGTGCCGCTCGGTGATTCGACCCCCAAGGGGTAGTGTTACGGCACGCGCAGCGTTGTCGCGCAGGGTTGTCGTCGGATTCGTGGGAAGGGTGTGGAAAAAGCATGAAGCTCATCGATCGGGTTTCGGCCATCAACTGGAATCGGGTACCCGATGAGAAGGATGCCGAGGTCTGGGATCGGCTCACCGGTAACTTCTGGCTTCCCGAGAAGGTCCCGGTATCCAACGACATCCCGTCCTGGGCGACCCTCACCGCGGACGAGAAACAACTCACCATGCGGGTGTTCACCGGCCTCACCCTGCTGGACACCATCCAGGGCACGGTCGGCGCGGTCAGCCTCATCCCCGATGCGCTGACGCCGCACGAAGAGGCGGTGCTCACCAATATCGCGTTCATGGAATCGGTGCACGCCAAGAGCTACAGCTCGATCTTCTCCACGCTGTGCTCCACCCGGGAGATCGACGACGCCTTCCGCTGGTCGGAAGAGAACCGCAACCTCCAGCGCAAGGCCGAGATCGTCCTCGACTACTACCGCGGCGACGATCCGCTCAAGCGCAAGGTCGCCTCGACGCTGCTGGAGAGCTTCCTGTTCTACTCCGGCTTCTACTTGCCGATGCACTGGTCGTCGCGCGCCAAGCTGACCAATACCGCCGATATGATCCGCCTGATCATCCGGGATGAGGCGGTGCACGGCTACTACATCGGCTACAAATACCAGCGCGGCCTCGAGCAGGTCACCCAGGCCGAACGCGACGAGCTGAAGAACTACACGTTCGAGCTGCTGTTCGAGCTGTACGACAACGAGGTCGAATACACCCAGGATCTCTACGACGAGGTCGGCCTCACCGAGGACGTCAAGAAGTTCCTCCGCTACAACGCCAACAAGGCGCTGATGAACCTCGGCTACGAGGGCCTGTTCCCGAAGGACGAAACCGAGGTCAACCCGGCGATCCTGTCGGCGCTGTCCCCCAACGCCGACGAGAACCACGATTTCTTCTCCGGCTCGGGTTCCAGCTACGTGATCGGTAAGGCAGTCAACACCGAAGACGACGACTGGGACTTCTGACCCGCCCGTCCGGCACGGCCCGCGGAGCACACGGGATCGGGAAGCTTTGGCGAGATCCCTGTGCGCCGGTGTCGATCATCTCGGCGCAGTTCACCTACCCGAGGCGCCGGACGGTGTCGCTGTGCGGTACCGGTACGGTTCTGGTGTGAAATACGGAAAGCTCGCTATTGCAAGCACACTCGCCGTCACCGCAATGTCTGTGGCAGCACCGGTCGTTTCTGCGATCCCCACCGGTTCGGCGGGTTTCGGGAGCGGCCGGGAGGTGGTGATCATCGACAATAAGGCGGAAATCAGTAATCTGGACAGCTGCTGGGCAAGCGGTTTCCCGCGGGACATCACTATCGACAACCGCAGTTCACGGCCTTATCTGTTGTTCGACAACAACAACTGCGGCGGCCGGCCCATCGCGGTCGTGCCGCCGCATTCGATCGAGCGGCACTACGGCTGGTCTGGCGTGGCCGGAAGGTAGCCCGACCTGGATGGCCTGATGGCAGGCCGTCCGCGCGGATTCGGTCCCCCGGTAGCGATACGGGGGGAACCAAACTTCTGCTCCGTGCACCGGCACGGGCACCCGAAACCTTGCTCGTGCCGGTGGCGTTCGCGTGCTCAGATCACGTGGGTACCGGCCGGCCCTCAGGCCCCGGCGGCATCCTCGTCGTCGCCCGGAGTTTCGGGGTGACGCCGGATCAGCAACAGCGCCCCGGCCAGACCGCCCCACACCACCACGATCGAAATGATCAGCATGATGATCGCTCCAGTGGACATCAGCTCTCGTCCTTTCCGGCCGGAGTAACGGCCTCGTGTGCCGGGGTGCCGGTTCCGTCCGTGGCGGGTGCGGGACCGGCATTACGCCAGGGGATCAGGGCGAGCACGATGCCCACCACGATGGCGCCGAGCGCCACACCCCAGCCGGCGATCATCAGAAAGCTGCCGGAGTAACCGCTGTAGTTCTCGGCGAACTCCGCGCGCAGTGAATCGATCATCATCCAGCCGAGCACGACCGGTGTGACGACGCCCAGGGTGAACTTCCATATCCAGCCCAGGCGCACCACCGATACCGCGTCGACGTGGGCCTGCAGCAGCGGCAGTTTCCGCAGCCCCCAGGCCACCACCACGACCGCGACCAGAGCGGCGAGCGCTACGCCGTAGGCGTTGATGAAGTGATCGACCGCGTCGAGCAGGAACAGGCCGCCGCGGGTCGGGAAGAGAGCGATGGAGACCGCCGCGGCAGCACCGCCGACGATGAGCACGGTCGGCACACGGTCCATACCGGTACGGTCCTGCACCGCGGACACCAGCACCTGCACGATGCTTATCAGCGAGGTCAAACCCGCGATCAGCAGGGAACTGAAGAACAGGATGCCGAACCAGGCCGCCCCGGCAGTCAGTTCGGAGATGATGGCGGGAAACGCGACGAACGCCAGCCCGACACCATCGGTCACGACCTCGTCGATCGCGGTGCCGGCCTGGGTCGCCATGAATCCGAGAGCCGCGAAGACACCGATTCCGGCAAGGATCTCGAACGAGCTGTTGGCGAATCCGGTGACCAGTGCCGAACCTGTCAGATCCGCCTTACGACGCAGATACGAGGAGTAGGTGATCATGATGCCGAACCCGACGGACAGCGAGAAGAAGATCTGCCCGTAGGCCGCCACCCAGACTTTCCCGTCGGTGATCGCCGACCAGTCCGGCGAGAAGAACGCGTCGAGCCCGCTCGCCGCACCGGGCAGGAACAGGGCCCGCACCACGAGGATGCCGAAAAGCACCACCAGCAGCGGGATGAAAATCTTGCTGGCGGATTCGATACCGCGGCGCACCCCGAAGGCAAGCACACCCAGGGTCACCAGCCAGACCACGATCAGCGGTATCGCGACGCCGGGAACGTAGGAGGTCCCGAAGGACGGTTCGTCGGCTTGGTGCAGGAATTCGCTGAAGAAGGCATCGGGATCGTCGCCCCACTGCTGGCCGACCGAGAACCCCACGTAGCGGGCCGCCCAGGCGATGATCACCGCGTAGTAGGTGGCGATCACGAAACAGATGGCCACCTGCCACCAGCCCAGCGCCGTCACCCGCCGGGACAGCCGGTGGAATGCCAGCGGTGGCGAACCCCGGAACTTGTGACCCATCGCGTAGTCGAATATCAATACCGGAATACCGGCCGTGAGCAGCGCTATCAGGTACGGCACCAAGAAGGCGCCTCCCCCGTTCTCGTAGGCGACATAGGGGAATCGCCAGATATTGCCCAGTCCCACCGCCGAACCGATCGCGGCGAGCAGGAATCCGGCTCGTGTACCCCATTGTTCCCGGGGTCGGTCGACCTGCCCCATGGTTCCTCCGTTCCTCATCCGGACCACCACGCGGCGAGGTCCCGCGAGTGGTGCCGTCACCTGCCCCCGATTCCGCGGGCCACGTAACGATAAGGCTCGGGTACCCCGGACCACGGTGTGCCGAACCCACGGCGAGGCGCACCACTTCCACCGGAGCAAATCGCAGCGGCCGGCCAGGCGCGCATTCGCTACCGGATCCTGTGACAGTTCTCGTCCACCGGTCGCCAGGGCCCGGGAGTTCAGCGGGGACGGCGGTTGTCACCCGCAACCGCTACGCTGCCGGAGCGGGCCGCTTCGGACGGCTCGCTTCGTTCGGGGCACGGACCAGGTGCCCGAGATGGAGGAGCGCGCGATGGCAGACGACACCGTCAAGATTCCCGGCTGGCTGAAACCGATGAACCGGGCGATGGTCGCCGTCAGCCGGGTCGGGGTCGCACTGCCGATGGCGTTGCTCACCGTTCCGGGCCGGAAATCGGGCAAGCTCCGTACCACACCGGTGACACCGTTCGAATACGAGGGCGCCGAGTACGTTCTCGGCGGTATTCCCGGCGCGGACTGGGTGAAGAACGTCCAGGCTGCCGATACCGCGGAACTGAAGGTCGGGCGGCGGAAGCGGACGGTGCACCTGGTGGAGATCCCGGCGGCCGACAGCGAGCCGGTGCTGCGGGAATTCCCGCGACTCGTACCCACCGGCGTACCGGTCATGATCAAGTCCGGGGTCGTGACCGGCGACGACCCCGACGAGTTCGCCGCCCTGGCCGGCCGGTGCACGCTCTTCCGTATCGAGGACGCCTGACGCCGTCTCCACGCGAGCGCATCAACCGGCCCGCAGTACCTACTGCGCGACCCGGCAGGTGTCGTCGACCGGCCGCGTGATCGACCAGTACTGCTCGAACCGGCAGGCCGCGATCTTCCATCCGCCGTCCTCGACAACATATTCGTCGTCGTACTCGCCGGTCATCACCGTCTCGGTGTTCTCGATCAAGTTCACCTGACGGAATTTCAGTGTCCACTTCCCGGAGGCGCGCTCCGCGTCGTGGACGGTGATATCGGGGTGGGTCCCGTGGTGCATATCGAGGATCACGTTCTTCCCGTCGACCTTCTGCAACGCGATCCTCTCGAACACCGCCGCCATACCGTCGGCGTCGAACGAGCCGAGCGCCCCGTAGTCGACCGCGGCGCCCGCGGCGACGAAACACTCCCGGAAAGCCTTCGGGTCCTTGGCATCACACGCCCGCAGATAACGATGCTTGAGAGCCTTGATCGCCTCGACCGCCTCCAATCGCGCCACCCGCTGCGTCAGATCGGTTTCTTCGGATTGCGGTAGCGGTGCAGGCGGCATACTGGCCCTCCTCGTACAAGGGTTCGGCCGACCGGGGTCGGCGATTCGGTCCGGGCGCAGTGTATCCCTGGACGCGGACCCTGACAGCCTGGTCTCTGCTCCATCACACCGCCGCGTGGCGCCCCACGGTTACCGCCGGGTGGCGGGACGATCCCCGAAAACACCGGAGAAGGAGAACCCTGGAGATGCGTGGAGTCATGTTGTACGCCCCCGGCGACGTGCGTGTCGAAGACCGTACCGACCCGGTGATCGCCGAACCCACCGACGCAATCATCCGGATCGCCGCCACGTGTATCTGCGGGTCGGATCTGTGGCCCTACCGCGGTATCGAGCAGGTCGAGGGACCCGCTCCGATGGGACACGAGTACATCGGGGTGGTCGAAGCGACCGGCCCGGACGTACGCAACCTAGCGGTGGGCGACTTCGTGGTGGGATCGTTCTTCGCCTCCGACAACACGTGCGAGATCTGCCGCGCCGGCTACCAGAGCCGCTGCGTGCACAGCGTCCCCATCGGATCGATCGGCACCCAGGCCGAACGCGCCCGTATCCCCCTCGCCGACGGCACCCTCGTCCCCGTGCCCGGCTCCCCCGGCCCCGCGCAGTACCCGGCCCTGCTCGCGGCCTCCGACGTGCTCGGTACCGGCTGGTTCGCCGCAGTGGCCGCCGAAGCTGGGCCCGGGAAAACGGTGGTGGTTGTCGGTGACGGCGCCGTCGGGCTGCTAGCCGTACTCGCCGCGAAACACCTCGGCGCCGACCGCATCATCGCCATGAGCCGCCATGCCGACCGGCAAGCGCTGGCCCGCAAGTTCGGCGCCACCGATATCGTCGAAGAACGCGGTAGAGCAGGCGTCGCGAAGATCAAGGAACTCACCGGCGGGCTCGGCGCGCATTCGACCATCGAGGCCGTGGGCACCCAGGAGTCGATGATGCAGGCCATCCGCGCGACCCGCCCCGGCGGGCACGTCGGCTATGTCGGCGTCGCGCACGATGTACAACTCGACGGGATGCAGCTGTTCTTCTCCGGGGTGCACCTGCACGGCGGCCCCGCCCCGGTACGCCGCTTCCTACCCGACCTGATCGGCCTCATCGTCCGTGGCGAAATCGACCCCGGCGAGGTTTTCGACCTCACTCTCCCGCTGGAACAGGCCGCCGAGGGCTACCGCGCCATGGACGAACGCCGCGCCACCAAGGTCCTGCTGACCGTCTGACCGGGCACCCGCATACTCACCCTGGGCACAAGGACAAGTACGCCACCGGATCTCTTGGTGGGCGAGTGGTCGAACAGTGGCAGTACGAAGTAACGGCCGGCGGAACTCCCTGATCACCACATCAGGCACGACCGGAAGGCCGGTATCACCCCGAACGCGGAAGCAATACCGACGCACCGGACCGCACCGCATCCCAATCGGTGCGGACTTCGCGTGCCAGCGCACGCGACAACCGGGTCCGCCGGTCGGCGTGCTCGCGATACAGGCCGGGGAGATCGACGGAGGCCCCGGTAGGAGGTCCGGTGGCGACGATGCCGTCCACTCGTTCCTGCATGGCTTCGAACAGGCTTCGGTCGAGATCCTGCACTGCGGCGACGAATTCGTCGGTGGTCACCGAGGTTCGACCGGACAGCGGTGCGGTGAAGCCGATCTCGCCTTCCGGATCGGTCGGGAAGTGCCAATACAGTGTGACTGTGTCCACCGGATCCGTTGTGCGCCACCACTGCAACCAAGGACCGAAACGCAGGTAGCCGGTGTCAACGAGTCGATCGCAGTAGGCAGCGACGGCAGCATCGACCGAGGCCGTGTCCGGTAACTCGGTTTCACCGAGGTCACGTCGGCGCGACGACCCGGCAGCGATGAAGTCCACCAGATCGTGCGGCACGGGCTCGAGAATATGGGGCAATGCCTGTAACAGGTCCTCCCATAGGCGGACAACGTAATAGTCCGCCCAGGGTGGCCCTGTGCGTGGAGCTTCGGCGGACAAACCGGCGATCGTCTGCTCGGTATATCGCAGTAATTCGATACCGCCTACCTCCGGGCAGTACCAGCCCTCGGTGAGCGCGAACCAGTGCAGATGCCGGTCGACCCCCCACGGTTGGACCTCGTCGACCGGTGCCAGCTCGAATCGAAATCGGATCACGGCATGATGCAACCCGATCGGCATACAGGGTGTCGACCGATTTGCGAACAGCGCTACTGCGGTGGGGCGAAGGCTCCGGCTCGGCCGGCGAGGGTGGCCGCGTGGGCAGCGCGGTCCGGTAGGGCGGGGTCGGGTGGGGTTCGCAGGAGTACGAGGTGGTGGTAGAGGGGGGCGGTGGCTGCGATGAGGAGGGCGCGGGGTTCGGTGTGGGGTGGGAGTTCACCGCGGCGGAGGGCTCGTTCGACGACTATCTCGGATTGGGCGTAGCGGTCTTCCCAGAGTTGTTGCAGGGCCCGGGCTGCCTCGTCCGAGCGGAACGACACCGCGACCAGAGCCGCGGCGATCGAGGGTTTTTCGGTGAAGGATTCCTGGATTTCGGCGTTGAGTGCGGCAAGGTCGCCGCGTAGCGACCCGGTGTCACGGGGATGCCAGTCGATATCGGCGGCTGCGGCGAAGAGGTCGGCGATGAGGCCGCCGGTATCGCGCCAGCGGCGGTACACCGTGGTGCGGTGCACACCGGCTCGGGCGGCGACCGTATCGACGGTGAGGGCGTCGTAGCCGTGTTCGGTGAGTTCCGCGCGCACGGCGTCGAGGACCTGTTCGCGGATGCGGGCGGTGCGGCCGCCGGGGCGGGGGCGGGGCGGGTCGTGTGGGTTCATCGTCGGTTTCCGGTTGCTCGAATGGGTGGTGCCGTGGCATCATCCTAATGCAACTGTTGTCGCACTAGTGAGGGTGCCGATGTTCTTCCGAAGTGTTTCCCCGGTCCTGCGGTCGTCGGTGGCCGCGCCCTCGAATACTTCGGAGTTCCTGTATGCCCACTCAGATCACCGCACACGCGGTCAGCAAATCGTTCCACGGCCGGCTCGTTCTCGACGAGGTCGGTTGCACGCTCGGCGCGGGTGAACGCACCGGGATCGTCGGGGAGAACGGGTCCGGTAAATCCACGCTGCTGCGCCTGTTCGCCGAGCAGGCAACGCCCGACCAGGGCGAGATCGTCGTCGATGCCGCGGGCGGTATCGGCTATCTCGCCCAGGACGAACAGCTACCGGCACAGCTGACGGTCCAGCAGATCATCGACCGCGCGTTGAGCGATCTGCGCCGGATCGAGACACGGATGCGTCGCCTCGAGGCCGGAATGGCCGCGGGTGACGACTCCGGATTGACCGAATACGGCGAACTGACCACCATTTTCGAGCTGCGTGGTGGTTACGACGCCGATGCCCGGGTGGAGCGCGCCCTGCACGGACTCGGCTTGGGTCTGGTTTCCCGGGAGCGCACCGTCGCCGGGCTGTCCGGCGGCGAACAGGTCCGCCTGCGACTGGCCGCCCTACTCGCGGCCGCACCCGAAGTGCTGCTGTTGGACGAGCCCACGAACCACCTCGACGACAATGCCCTGACCTGGCTGGAAGACCATCTGCGGACCCGCCCGGGAACAACGGTCGCGGTCTCGCACGACCGGGTCTTCCTGGAGCGGGTCACCACCACCCTGCTGGAGGTCGACGCCGACCGCCGGGGCGTGCTCCGCTACGGCAACGGCTACCGAGGCTTCCTGACCGAGAAAGCCGCGGCGCGGCAGCGGTGGGCGCAGGCGTACACGCAGTGGCAGTCCGATACCGAGCGGTTACGCGAAACCATCGCGACCACGGCGCGCCGTGTGGCGCCGGGCCGGGCGATGAAGGACAACAACAAGATGGCCTACGACCGAGCAGGCGGGCGGGTTCAGCAGTCGCTGGCCGGCCGGGTCCGCAATGCCGAGGAACGACTACGCCGCCTCCTCGACGAGCCCGTACCGCCGCCTCCGGAACCGTTGCGGTTCACCGCAATCCCCTGGACAGTTCGGGAACAGGCCGGCGCGCCGGTCGAGCCACCGGAGAAGGCGGACCGCAGTGCCCTCGATGGCTCATCGGACACCGGGCTCGAGCCGGCTCCGATCGACGTGCCCGGCAGAACGCAGAGTGACGCAGTCGAGCCGCGAGGCGATATCCACGAGAGCAGCCACGGCAACGCGCCCGATACGGCGCGAAGCATCTTCCCCGCCGGGGCATGCAGCGCGGTTCTCGACGCCACCGATATCAGCGTAGCGAACAGGCTGTCGCCCACGAGTTTCGCGGTCGCGGCGGGTGAACGTGTGCTGATCACCGGATCGAACGGCGCCGGTAAGACCACGCTGCTCCGCGTGCTGGCCGGTGAACTCGAACCGGACAGCGGAACGGTCACTCGTCGCGGCCGTATCGGTTATCTCGCACAGGAACCCCGCACCGGCGATCCCGGCCGCACCCTGCTGGCCGCCTTCGCGCACGACCGCCCGGGCGTTGCCGACGAGCATGCCGAGCGACTGCTCGCGCTGGGCCTGTTCACCCGCGACCAGCTCACGACCCGGGTCGGTGAGCTGTCCACCGGCCAGCGGCAGCGGCTGGCGCTGGCCCGGCTGGTCACCGAGCCGGCGGCGGCGCTACTGCTCGACGAACCCACCAACCACCTCTCCCCCGGTCTCGTCGAAGATCTGGAGATCGCCTTGACGCACTACACGGGTGCGCTCGTGATCGTCAGCCACGACCGGCGGCTGCGCCGCCGGTGGCGGGGCGCCCGCCTGACTCTGCGAGCCGCCTCGCCCGCCGGAGTTTCCTGACCCGGATACGCAGCGGGACAACCCAACCCGTGCTCGACCTTCCCGAAGGAGTTCCCGCAGTGCCCGACCACCCCGCCCCTGTTCCCGCAGATCCCACCGTCCTGCACCCCATGCCGGGCCAACCACGAGTGGTGCTGCTGAAACCGCTGGTCACTTCACCACTGATCGAAGTCGGCGAGTTCTCCTACTACGACGACCCCGACGACCCCACCGCCTTCGAAACCCGTAACGTCCTCTACCACTACGGGCCGGAAAAGCTGATCATCGGGAAGTTCTGCGCCCTGGGCACCGGGGTCCGGTTCGTCATGAACGGCGCCAACCACCGCATGGACGGCCCCTCGACGTTCCCGTTCCCCACCATGGGCGGCGCGTGGTCACAGCATTTCGACCTGATCACCGACCTGCCGGGTCGCGGGGACACCGTCGTCGGCAACGATGTCTGGTTCGGTAACGGCGCAACGGTGATGCCCGGTGTCCGGATCGGCCACGGGGCAATTGTCAGCACCGGCTCGGTGGTCACCGGCGACGTCCCCGATTACAGCATCGTCGGCGGCAATCCGGCCCGGCTCATCCGGAAACGCTTCAGCGATACCGATATCGCCCGGCTACTGGCGGTTGCCTGGTGGGATTGGCCGCTCGACCACCTGACCGAACACATCCGCACGATCATGTCGGGCGATCTCGCCGAACTCGAGTCCGCGGCACCGCCGAGTTGAGCGATGCGGAGGCCGCGTCGAGCGATCGGATACCGCGCTGGGCTCCAGGGATTCGACAGGCCGGTTCTACAACCGCGGGCGCAGACTACCCATGGCTGCGACGCCCTCCGCGCATCTCTCCGCTCCGATGATGCTCTCGTGCTCGCTCCGCAATGGCGATGATTTCCCCGCGCAGTGCGTCGGGAGCGATCACTTCGACTTCGGGCCCGAACCCCACCAGCATGGCGGCCGCTGCACGCATACTGCGCACCTGCACGCTGAACACCTGCGGATCGCCGGCGGCGGGTTGCGGATCGGCAAGCATGGTGACCGATAGCGATCGCAGCACCATCGGCAACCGCGGCCGGTGGATCCGCAGCGTGATCTCGGTGCCGGGAACGTTGCGGAAATCGTCACGCATCTGCTCCCACACCTTGCGCAGGTCCAGGCCCGGTGGCCGGTGTGCGGTTACGCCCAGCCGGTGGACCGCACTGATCCGGGATATCCGGTAGCTGCGCGGGCGGCCGCGGTGGGTGGCGACGAGATACCAGGTGGTCCCGACCTGGAGCAGTCCCCACGGATCGACGGTTCGCTCCCCCGGCGCGGCGGCCTCCTTGCTCTGGTATCGGATGCGGATCCGCTCATCGTCCAGGACCGCGCCTTGGACCTCGGCCAGCGCGTCGAGAGTATCGGGGTCGCGGTGCCAGCCGCCGGCGTCGAGGACGATCCGGTCCCGGACATGGTCGACCAGCCGGTGCTCGTGGTCGGGCAGTGCGGAGGCGAGCTTGCGCAAAGCATTGCTGAACGAGCCGCCGAGGCCGAGCGCCTCCGCTGCGCCCAGGCCGCCCGCTACGAACAATGCCCGCGCTTCCTCGCTGGTCAGCTGTTCGACATCCGGTTGAAACCCTGGCACCAACGCGAATCCGCCGCCGCGGCCGTGCTCGGCGTAGACCGGGATACCGGCGGTCGACAGCGCGTCCATATCGCGCAGCACCGTCCGCTTGGTGACTTCCAGCCGGCGGGCCAGCTCTGCGGAACTCATCTGCCCGTGCCGGCGCAGCAACTGGACGATCTGGAGGAGCCGGTCCGCACGCATCCGTCCAGGATTCCAGGAAAAGGTGACATGAGATGTCACCGCTGGGGTCGCAGGCTGGTTGTCATGACACAGATTCCCGATTTCCGAGCAGACCTCGCCGCGGCCCATCGGTGGGTCGCTGGACTCATGAACGGCGTCCGTCCCGGGCAATGGGCCGCTCCCACCCCCTGCACCGAATTCGATGTCCGTGCCCTGCTGGAGCATCTGTCCTGCCACCCGGCCAAAATCACGGCTACCGCCACCGGCGCCGACCCTCGGCCACTGCCTGCCCGTGCCGATATCGACGAGAACAGCCCCAGCGAGGACTACCTGAAACGGGCAACCGCCGCTCTCGACGAATGGGCCGACGATTCCCTCCTCACCCGCACGGTCACCGCCCCCTGGGGCGAAGCACCCGGTGGTCTCGCACTCGGCGGATACCTGATGGAAACCGTCGCCCACGGCTGGGATCTCGCGGTGGCCACCGGCCAGAATCCCGAAGCCGATCCCGGTCTCGTCGCCAAAGCCCAAGCCGTCGCCGACCGCGCCCTGACCGATGCCTCCCGCGGCACCGGCGCACCGTTCGGCCCGCGCATCGAACCACCCGCCCAGGCCGGCCCCACCGAACGACTCGCGGCCTTCCTCGGCCGCTCCCGCCCCGCGAACCGCTGATCGCCCGCCGTGGCCGCCCCGCCGGCCACGGCGAACGACCGCGACCGGCCGGCTGTCGCACATGATGATCGAACTCGGCTTGCTGCCTCGGGAATTCCTGTTGATCGGCGTCGTCTCGTATCTGGTCGCCGCCGCGTTGACGTTTGCACTCGGGTTCCTGTTCGGCGGGCGTTCTCCGACAGCGTCGCTCCTTCCCGCGCTCGGCGTCATGGTCGTCGGCGTGCTCCTCACCTCGTTCGCCGCTGCCGGTGTGATGCTGCTCGCGGGGCGGGTGCTCGGCGGACTCGGCGCGGGCGTCGCGGTGGGAGTCACCGTCGCGGTGCTGCGGCGAGTCCAGGGCTCGCGGGCTGTCGCAGCGACTGTGGTGGCGGTTCTCTCCGGACTGGCCGCCGTGGCCGCGCCGTTCGTCAACAGTGCGATATCGGAAATGCTCAGCTTCCGCCTGCCACATCTGGCGACGGAGCCCTTCCTGTCGGCCGCGATATTCGCCGCCGCCGTCAGTGGAATAGCTCAAACCGCCGGTGCGGGTCGCGCCGCTCGGTCGACGCCGTATGGCATGCCCTATCCTCCGCCGTACCCTGCTCCGCCGAATCCGGTAGACCGATATCCGGCACCGCAGTATCCGGTAGCGCATCCGATGCATCAGGCGCCGCAGTATCCGGCTACCCAGAACCCGGCATCTCCGCATCCTGCGACGCCATATCCGCCCCGGAGTCCGGGCCGCTGACACCGCGACAGCGGCATGGAGATTCGTTCAGAGCGATATATTCGTCCTGGAGCCCGGTCGTTTCGCACTCAACGCCCGGTCGAAGTCAGGGCGCTGCGGATTCAGCTCGCACCGGTCACCGTGGGCGGCGCCATGGCGGCACTGCCACCTCGGGTGTTGCTGACAGAGTTCACCCGGCATGCTCCGCTGGCCGCGACAACGCGGCAACAGCCGGCACCAGCCTCCACAGTGAGGTGATTTCCTGCCGCCGGGCTTCGTGGAGTGGGTCGGCGGCGTCGGTGGCCTTCGGGTGCTGCGGCGAGGTGTCGTAGCGGCCCGCGATGCGGAGGCCGGCCTCGGCTATATGTGTGCGGAGTTCGTCGCGGGCTCGCAGGCCGAGGCGTTCGGCGAGGTCGGACAGGATGAGCCAGCCCTCCCCCTCCGGGGTGAGGTGGTCCTGGAGTCCGCGCAGGAAGCGGCGCAGCATATCGGAGTCGTGGTCGTAGATACCCAGTTCGAGGGCCGATGTCGGCCGGGCGGGAAGCCAGGGCGGGTTGCATAGGACCAGGTCGGCGCGGCCATCGGGCCACAGGTCTGCCTCGATTACCTGCGCGGCGACGCCGAGGCGGTCCAGGTTCGCGCGGGCGCAGTTCACGGCACGCGGGTTGATATCGGTGGCGACCACCCGGGCACCGCGGCGGGCGAGGACGGCGGCGAGCACGCCGGTGCCCGTGCCGAGGTCGAATACCAGCGGCTGCTCGACTCCGCTCGGCAAGGAGGTCCGGGCGACGAGGTCGATGTATTCCCCGCGGACCGGTGAGAAGACGCCGTAATCCGGGTGGATGCGCGCCCCCAGCGCGGGTATGTCGACACCTCTCAGGTGCCATTGGTAGGCGCTCAGCACGCCGAGCACTTCCGGTAGTGACACACAGATCCGTTCGGCTCCACCGGCCGTCGGTCCGTCCACGGCAGTGCCGTAGGCGTGCTCGCAGGCCGACCGAACATCCGGTGCCCGGCGCAGTTCGAGGGAATATCCGGGCTCCAGTATTACCAGCACTTTTCCGAGCAACTCGGCACGTGTCGCCCGGGTAGCGCGCTGGCTGTCGAAGAGTGAGGCGAGGTCGCTTCCCGCCACGGCAGCACGCGGATTCCGTTGCCGGCGACGTTCCAAGGCCCGGATGAGCTGGCGGGCATTGTGGAAATCACCCCGCCACAACAGCCCTGTCCCCGCCTTGGCAAGACGGTGCGCGGCGTTCGCGGTGGTGCGGTCGTCGATGACGACTATGCGTGTAGGTGCGGGGGACGCGTTCTCGGAATGCCAGCGCGCCGACAACGTCGTCCCGTTCTCGGTCCAGCTGATGGTGGTCATGTCGTACTCCTGGGGAACGAAGGTGCCTCGGGCCGGCATCGCTTCGATGCAGGAGTACGGCAGGGGCTACCCGCCGGTGGGCATGCAGACCGGGTAGAACGCACCCCGCATCGAAGCGCCGGGGTAGCGATCGCCCAGCACCATGCCCATGACCACGGTCGATTCCCTCCGGTTGTGTATCCCCATCCTCGCACGCACTGCGATCCCCGGCTCGACCGCCTGCGCCGCCCCGAAAACCCGGGCGCTGCGACGCAACAACCGCTGGTCGTGAACATTCGTGGACCGGATCTCGGAACCCCATACCGGGGTCCGGTGTGATGCGATGTCATGTCTTTCGGTGGCGACGTCCTAGCCCGTGCGTTCTATGAGCGCCTCCAGCGCGGCCCGGGCCGCCCGGTCCGCAATGTAGGCCGAACTGCCCGGATCAGGTGCTGCGCTGCCCGGGTCGACTCGGTAACCGGCGGCCTCGAGGTAGGCGTCTCGCTGTGCGAACGTCACCGAGGTCCGTGAGCCGAGAGCTTCGTTGCCGGCTGTCACCGTGAAGGCCTGTGCCGGCGCATACGGGGAGCCGGTGCCGGTGATCGGGGATTCGCGGAACAATTCCCAGGCGATCGAGTCGTGGTCGAGCGGGCATTGCCGGTCGAACAATGACCGCAGATGGTGAAAGGCATTCGCGGCCCGGTCCGGGGATTCGTAGGCGTAGACATCGATCCCTACGGTTCCCTTGGGGCCCGTGACGCCCATTGCGGCGAATCCGGTAACAGCGTATTCGCGGCCACGGTGCGCGGCGGGAGCCGAGTACTGGTCGTCGGCAGTTGCCGGTGCACACGCCGAGGGATACATCACCCGGCCCGGGTCGATTTCGTGGAAGGCGTCGGTATTGCGCTGGAACCCTGCATACCCCAGATGCGCGTTCGGCAGTTGTTCAGGCGCAATGATGTTCGCCTGCGCGACCGCGGACGGCGCCACGAGAACTGTCACGGCGGCAACGAGTACGAGAACGGTCCACCGGAAATTCATGTTCCGCACCTCCGAGTTCGGGACGATACGACCGTCACTGTCAGCTGTGCGACCGGCCGGTCGGCTCTCGCCGGAAAGCCCGATACCGGGTCATCGAATATCCGGGTGACGGTGTTAGCGCGGGATCACGGAGGGACCGCCGTGTCCGGGCGCAGGGCGGTGTCGAGGAAGCGGCGGGTGGAGCGGGAAGCCCGCGGAGTACGGCGCCAGCCGAGGTAGACCGGTGAATCGGGGATATCCGGCAACTGCCGGTAGATCACGCCCGGGTGGGGTGCGCGGTGGACGGCGATGGCGGGTACCGCGCCGATACCGCGGCCGGCACTGACCAGTTCGAGCCATTCGTCGAAATTGCGGCAGGTGATGATCTCGCGTCCGGGGTGCGGGTCGGCCCAGCTGTCGGGTGTGGTGGTGCCGGATCGCGGATTGACGACCAGCGGGTGGGCCGCGAGCTCGGACCAGCGGAGGCCGGGACGGCCGGCAAGCGGTGAATCCGCGGCGACTGCCAGCACGCGGCGTTCGGTGCCGATGCGATGCCAGGTGATGGTGTCGTTCCCGTTTCCGGTGTTGCGGACGAGCGCGATATCGAGCTGACCGCGGGCGAGATCGCCGACCGGATCGTCGGTGCGGTGGATGGCGAGGTGACCGCCGAGTTCTTCCCAGGCGGCACGCACTCGGCCGAACCATTCCGAAGGCAACAGCCAGGCGAAACCCAGGCGTACTTCGGCGCGGCCGCGCATATCGGCCTCGAGTTCGGTGAGGTCGGTCAGGATGCGCTGGGCTCGGGTGCGGAACTCGCGACCGTCGTCGGTCAATTCCAGGCGGCGGATCCCGCGGTCGACCAGCGCGGTGCCGAGGATCCGTTCGAGGTCTTGCACGATGCGGGTGAGCGACGGCTGAGTGAGGTGCAGCCGGGCGGCTGCACCGGTGTAGGTGCCTTCCTCGCACAGCGCGACGAATGCGGCGAGGTGCCGCACCTGCAGGTCCATACGTTCAGCGTATACCTCATGCTCAGCAGGCATTTCCGGAGGTTTCCGCGCACTCGTAGCGTGGTAGGACGTGAGCGAGATACGGATAGCCGCTCCGCCGATGCGGGGCCGGACGGTGGGGGTGGCCGCGGCAGCAGGGCTGGCCGCCGCGATGGGGGTGGGCCGGTTCGTCTTCACCCCGCTCCTGCCGATCATGACCGAGTCGGCGGGGATCAGTGCCGGGGAGGGCGCGCTGATCGCGACCGGGAACTACGCCGGCTACCTGGTGGGCGCACTTCTTCTTGCCCGCCGTCCCGGGCTCGGTACACGCGCACTGTTCCTGACCTGGTCACTGCTACTGGTCGCGAGCGAAGTCGCGATGGCCGCGACAGCTGAGGTCTGGGCCCAGACAGGGTTGCGCTTCATCGCCGGTGTGGCCAGTGCGGCGATCTTCATAGCCTGCGCGTCTACGGTCGCACAGCACCGGGCCGAGGGCGCCTCACCTGGTGTGGCGTTCGCCGGGGTCGGCGCGGGTATCGCCGGTACCGGCATCTACACCTTGTTCGCGGCGCCACACGTATCGTGGCAGGGCTTGTGGATCGGGTCGGCCGTACTCACCGCGATTCTGCTGGTTCCCGCTCTACTGCTGGATATCCGCCCGGAAACCCGCCCTGTCGATTCCGCCGATACCGGCAGCGGCGGTCCGGTGGCACGGCGAGCGTGGCGGCTGCTCCTGGGTTCCTATTTCGCCGAGGGTGTCGGCTACATCATCGTCGGTACCTTCCTCGTCGCCGCCGTGTCCGGCTCCGGTAGCGCGTCGGCGGGCGCATCGGTCTGGATACTCGTCGGACTCGCTGCGGCGGTGAGCACAGTGGCCTGGCATGCCGTGTCGGGGCGAATCGGTACCGGCCCGGCCCTGGTGACGGCCCTGCTCGTACAGGCCGCAGGGACGGCGGCGGCTGCGGTATCGGACAGCGTCGCCGCCGCCGTGGTCGCGGCTGTGGCTTTCGGCGGCACCTTCATGGCTGTCGTGGTGCTGACACTGGATCTCGCCCGCCGGCTCGGTATCGCCCACGCCGCCGCCGTGCTGACCGCCGCCTACGCGACCGGCCAGGTCCTCGGACCTCTACTCGTCGTCCCCCTCGTCGACGCCTCCTTCACCTCGGCGTTCGCCTTGGCTGCGTCGATCATCGCGTTATCGGCCGCTCTGGCCCGCGCTGCCACCCGAATAGGCCGCGGCGACCCGCATATCCGGCAGTGAAGTCAGAGGAGGCGCGTGCAGGACCCCGTGAACTTCCCGTCCGATTCCCGGAACACCGGCCACTGCAGAACGTTCGCGCGGGTCAGCGGGCCGTAGATTCCGTCCACGCGCCCGGCTGCCTGCTGCTGCAACTGGCGGATCGCGGATTTGGTCGGGAAATCGTAGCGGCCGGAGACCTCCACGGGAATGTCGTGACAGAGCGTTATCGCGCGTTGAACCGAAGCCACCGCGGCCGTCCGGTCGTCGAGGTTGAGAATGCAGTTCGGTTCATCGGTGTCGGCAGTGCCCGAGGGCAGTTCAAGGTAGCTTCCGCCGGCGATCGGATGCCGGACGGTCCAATGGCATCGTGCGGTGAGGAAGACACCGCCGGCCCGGGTCGGGGTGGTTTCGGAAGCCGTCGGCTGCTCCGGTGTTGCCCGGTTCATCAGCGCCCATCCGCCCCCGATTGCGAGCAGCACCGCGGCGAGCGCGATACCGGCGCGCAATCGCGGCCGCCGGGCCGGGGGCTGTTCCGCCGGAACAACGGTCTCCGTGCCCGTCCCGGAGTCGAATTCGGCGAGTTCGGAGGGCAGCGGTCCGGAGGTGGCGGGCGCAGGCGGATCCGGCGGCGGGGTGCCCGACAGTGCACATCGGGCGGCAACGGCAAGTTCCTCGCAGCTCTGGTAGCGGTCCGCGGGGTCCTTGGCCATCGCCCGGGCGATCACATCGTCGAAGGCGGCCGGTAACGCAGGGCGGATTCTGCTCGGCACCGGGACCGGTTCGTGCCGGTGCGCGTGGATCAGTTCCCGGTCGCTGCGGTTCGGGTAGGGAAACGAACCGGTGAGCAGTTGATACAGCGTCGCGCCGAGCGAGTAGATATCGGAGCGGTGATCGGGCAGCGAGCTCAGGAATCGTTCCGGGGCAACGTAATGCGGCGAGTATTCACGGTGTCCGCCACCGGTGACGGTGGCGTCGTCGTCGAGGCTGCGGGCGATACCGAAATCGGCGACCAGCACCCGCTCGGTTCCGTCGACCGTGGACAGCAGCAGGTTGGACGGTTTGATATCCCGGTGCACCACCTTGTTTCGGTGGGCGTAGTCGATTCCGGCGGCGGCGTCGCCGATGAACCCGACGGCGCGCTGCGGATCCAATCCGGTGGGTTCACGGCGCAATACACCGCTGACGGTGCCGCCGTCGACGTATTCCATCTCCATCCAGCACAATCCGTTGCCGATATCGCCCCGGTCATGAACCCGCACGATATTGGGATGGGCCAACCCGCACGCCAGGTCCGCTTCCCGGCCGAACAGCCGAAGCCCGCGGGGCCCGCCACGCGTGACGTCGAACACCTTGAGTGCCACGGTTTTCGACGGCAGACGCGGGTGGACTGCGCGATACACCACGCCCATACCACCACGACCGAGCTCGTCTTCGATCCGGTATCCCGCGAAGTCTTCCCCGATGCGCAGAACCACATCCGCCCCTTCGTTCCGGCGTTCCCCGCAACCCGATCACGATCTTCCGGTCGGGCCGCGAGGAGTCGGCGCAGCTCGATGCCAAGACTATCGGTGCCGGTCACCGCGCGCAGCGAAAGTGTCAGCTGTCGACTTCGGGTTTGTCCCGATCGTCCGGCGCGTTGTCGGAGTCGCCCTTCATCGCCAGGCCGAAGGAAATCCCGATCGCGACGCCGATCCCCGCACCGATGGCGAGGTTGCCGAGCGCGGTTCCCACGGCCACGCCGATCGCCAACCCGATTGCCAGCCCGGCTCCCATACCGCCACTCAGGGGACCATTGCGCTTCGCAGGACCGACCATGCCCCCGATGCTACGTCCCGGCCTCGCGAGCGCTGATCGAGGTGGGTCGCGACGCGGAACCGAAGCGATGACGAACCCGGTCGAATGCTCACCGAGCGGCCGAATCGGCGGTGAACCGGCGGCGGTAGGCGGTGGGTGTGGTTCCGAATGCGGCCGTGAAGTTCTGCCGGAAGGTGACCGCACTGCCGAAACCGCAGGCCGCGGCGAGGCTTTCGATTCCCCAGTCGGTGGTTTCGAGGAGCGCCCGCGCTTCGTCGAGGCGGCGTTCCAGGATCCAGCGGGCCGGTGTCGTGCCGGTGGTCTGCTGGAAATGCCGGACGAAGCTGCGCCGGCTCATACGCGCCTGTTCGGCCAGCATATCGACGGTGAGCGGCTGGTCCAGCCGGGCCAGGGCCCAGTCCAGCACCTCCCCCAGCGCGCTGCCGGTGGCGGGGCGCGCGAGGGGTCGTTCGATGTACTGTGCCTGCCCGCCTTCCCGGTGTGGTGCGACGACCAGCGACCGCGCCACGCTGGTCGCGGCGGCGGCGCCGAGATGTGTGCGGACCAGGTGCAGGCAGGCGTCGAGCGCCGCCGCTGTACCTGCGGAGGTGAGGACATCACCGTGATCGATGTAGAGCACCGAGGTATCCACCCGCACCCCGGGGCGGCGCTCGGCCAGCAGCGACATCGCCGTCCAATGGGTGACGGCCGCGCGCCCGTCGAGCAGGCCCGCGTCGGCGAGCGGGAACGCTCCCAGGCACAGACCGGCGATCGTCGCACCGCGTCCGTGCGCCGCGGCGAGCTGTTCGCGCAGTTCGGGACCGGTCGTCGTAATCGGTAGTGACCAGGACGGAACGATCACGATATCGGCGTCGTCGACGATCTCCGGACCGGCGATATCACCGATCGGGTATCCCTCGGCCGTCCGGATCGACCCACCGTCCGACGACCACAGCCGGGTTTCCCAGTCGGTGGCGAGCCCGAGCCGGGTGACCTCGCCGAACACCATCAGCGGCACGGCCAGGTGGAACATGGTGATTTCGTCGAAGGTGAAGACGGCGATTCGCATACGGGCTCCCATAGTGGCCTGATCTCATCGAAAGTATGCATTCGTGCCACTCACACATTCGCGCCGGGGGGCGAACAATCGAACAGGACGCCCTCCCGGCGCACGATCCCGATCTTCCGAGGAGCAGAACCCCATGTCGACACCCCGCCGCGCCCTCATCGTTGTCGATGTCCAGCAGGAATACTTCGCGGGACCGCTCGAGGTCCAGTTCCCGCCGCGCACCGAATCGCTCGCCAATATCGTCGGCGCGATGGATGCCGCCCGCGCCCAGGACATCCCCGTGATCATCGTTCAGCACCGGAGCCCCAGCGGTTCACCCGTTTTCGTCGAAGGGACGCCGGGCTGGGCCCTGCACCCCGATATCGAGGAACGCTCCGCCACGGCGAGCAAACATCTGCACAAGGACTACAGCAGCGTCTTCGCCGGCACCGACCTCGTGGAATGGCTGCGCGCCCGCGAGATCGACACCGTCACGATCGTCGGCTATATGACCAACAACTGCGATCTCGGCACCGCGGTGGAAGCGGAGGGGCACGGCTTCACCGCGGAGATCCTCTCGGACGCCACGGGCGCCGTGCACCTCGCCAACGAGGCCGGGCGGGTTTCGGCGGAAGTTGTGCACTCGACGCTGATGGTGCTGCTGCAATCGAACTACGCGGCAGTCGCCACGACGGCCGAATGGATCGAAACCCTGCGCTCCGGAACACCTTTGACCAAGAGCAACTTGGTCGCTTCGGCAATAGCAGGCAGCGCGGCCGTCGCACCCGTACCCAGTTCCTGACCGTCTCGGACCGGACGCCCGGCATCGATATGACTTACTGCCGATCCACCCGGTTCGACTCCGCCTCCGCGCGCTGCGATCGCCACGCGCGGAGGCGACGGCAAGCCTGCGCCGGCCACCTATCCCGTGATCCGCTGCCGACCCCACCACCGCGGGGGAACACTCAAACGAGGACGACCCGGCGCCCACGAGTGTGACCTGCCCTGCTGTCGATATGGGCCGAGGCGGCGTCGGCGAGCGAGTAGGACTTCTCGATCGGGATGTGCAGCTTGCCCCAGGCGATGAGACTCGCGGCTTCGGCGAGCGCATCGAACAGATTCCCGGCCTCACCGGAAAATCGGACTCCGAAGTCCGCCGCACCGAATTCGGCGATGGAGATCACCTTCTGCGGGTCCCCGGCCAGTTCGACGAGGTCGGCGAGCACGCCCGAGCCGGCCAGATCCAGAGCGGCGTCGACCGGGCCGTGCTGTCGCACCCGTTCGACCCAACCCGCGCCATAGGTCGTGGCGACGGCACCCAGGCTGCGCAGATAGTCCTGATTCGCGGCCCCGGCCGTGCCGATCACCCTGATCCCGCGTTCGCGGGCGATCTGCAGGACTGCCGATCCGACTCCCCCGGACGCACCGCTGACCAGCAGTGTTTGCCCACGCTGCACGCCGACCTCCCGGAGGATGCGCAGCGCGGTCTCCACAACCGAGGGGTAGCCGGCCGCCTCTTCGAACGACAACCTGTCGGGCATTCGGGCCCACGCCGACAGCACAGCGAATTCGGCATATGTATCGGCACCTTCGCCGAATACGTGGTCACCTACTTCGACTCCTTCGACGCCCTCCCCGACCTCGTCGACCACCCCCGCGGCGTCCAACCCGACCCCCGCAGGCAGTTCGGCCGGACGGGTCTGCCGGAACTGACCTTCCCGTATCCGCCAATCGATGGGATTCACGCCTGCCGCCCGCACGGCGACGCGTATCCGGCCCGGGCCCGCATGGGGTTCCTCGGCATCGACGAGTTGCAGGACATCCGGGCCGCCGAACTCGGCGAAGCTCACCTTCTTCATACCGCCGACATTAACACTAACGGTTAGTGTTTTGTAACCGTTGCACTTTTGTCCTTGATAGTGTTAGCGGATGACCGAGCCGCCCGGGCGTCGCGAGCGTAAGAAGGCCGCGACCCGCCAGAAGATCGCCGACACCGCCCTACGGCTCTTCCGAGAACGCGGATACGACGAGGTAGGCATCCGCGATATCGCCGCCGAGGCCGACGTCGCCGTCACCACACTGTTCTCCCATTTCGCCTCGAAGGAGGCCCTGGTGTTCGACCAGGACCGAGACTTCGAGCAGCGCCTCACCCGAGCAGTCACCGATCGCGCCCCCCACGAACCGCTCATCCCGGCACTTCGCCACCAAATCCGCGCCCTCGTACGACATTGCACAGCCGACGGCACCGCCCCGTTCTGGCTCATGATCGACGAGACACCCGCCCTGCGGAAGTACGAGAGCTCGATGCGGCTACGCCATGCGGAATCGCTGGCCACAGCCATCGCCGCCGACCCCGACCTGGCCCAAACCCCCACGGCCGCCCGCACAATCGCCAGGTTCGTAATCGACGCCTTCTCCCTGGCCCGCGAAGCCCCCGACCCCGACGCCGCGGTGGACGAGATATTCCGGATGATCGAGGCAGCCTGGGAGGTAACGCGCCCCTCTGATGAAGTCATTCGGCCACGCGAGATGCAGAAGCAGTGACGGGCACCCCATCCCTCCGCCCGCTGGACCTGGAAATATACCTACTTGCGGCAATGCGTCGATGCGAAGAGCACCGCAACAGGCGAAGCTCGATCGAATCGGAATCGACCTGACTGCCGCCGCAGCTATCGCCGACGGAGGCACCGCGTCCCGACGTGTCCTCGCCGGCCGGTCTCGAACCATGGAGTGTCTGCATCCAGGACCTGGCCGACAACTTCCCGACCCTCCGGTGCACCGACGGGTTCCCACCGTGGGAAGAGTTCGTTTTCGAGGACTCGGCGGGCGTGTCGTACGGAGCGGACTTCAGCTTCGGCCTTATTCAGAAGATCGATATCATGCCGACCGAAGAGCATTGCTGAGCGTGGTTGTCGTTGCTTGGCGGTCAATCGTCGGCAGCGACTATCAGCTGGACGATGCGTTCAGTTCGGTCGATCGTCACGATCTCATGGAACTCGGTGTGGATGAATCCGTAATCTACGACCGTCGAGGGATCGAGCCTCCGAAGGAGAAAGAGGCTATCCGCCGCGCCGACTGGTTCGAACACCAACCGATTCACCGCCTCCCACAATGATTCCGGGACCACACCGCAGTTGTTCACCCACGCCGTCACCAGATCTACGACAGACTCGGAGAAGACCTGGGTGTAGGAGTCCGGTGAGATATGCTCGCGAAAGTACGGACCCTGCACCACACCCGCGGGCTCCACACCGGCCCCGATATAACCGTCCCTGAACTGCTCGGCACCAATGAGCAATCGAAGCAGTTCCTTGTCGTCCCGAACTGCGTCGATTCGGAAAACCTTGATATCGACCCACTGATAACAGTGGCTGCCGCCTGGACCGAATTCGAAATCCCGAAAATTCAGGAGCGAACCGTCCAGGTATCGAAACTCTTCCGCCACAACCCCCGCTTTGACCCATCGGTCGCCGATCACTCGACGAGGCCTCTACCACCGGCACCGCCGGTATACTCGGCTCGGCCAATTCAGCCATCACCTTCGAGTAGACGGGCAGCCTCCTTGGGGTCCATCAGGTTCGACCAAACCTGCTCGGCGGGCAGAAGCTCACGCTCTGGCAGACCGGTTTCCGGAAACCAGGCATCGGCATCACAACCAGGAACCCGTTCCAGGATTACTGCGGTGAGGTTGGGGGGCACCGATCCGGTAATACGCACGGCGACATAGGTTTCATGGCCTTCATCGGCCCGAACCTGCACACCGAGGCGAAACCCGGCGCGGTCTACCGCATGCTCATGTCCATCACACAGTGAGCCGACGACCAGATCGCGAATGACCTTTCCGAGGTGCCGGACGAATCGGGTGGAGGCTTCGAGCCGGTAGCGGTAGTGATCATCCTGGTCGGGCAGCAAATGTTGACTATGAGTGTTGCTCCGTAGTGGCCGATCATTTTCGGCGTTGTATCGTTGCCGGGCCTGACGGCATTCGGCGTAGAGCGCGGCATAGAAATCGTCCATCGAACCGTCTTCGCGGATGCCTGCAGCTACGAGCCACGACGGCACCTGAGCCTCGGGCTGGTCAAGGTAGACCGCGCCACGCCATCGGTTGATCTTCACCTTGAACAGCACAGTGTCGTCGATGGAGCGGATTCGCTCGCGCAGCGTGTCAGGATCGGCGAACTGACCGGCTGTTTTCACCAGGAGCGGGTGATCGATGGCATCCAGCGGGACGGTGGCGTCAGGAATGGGGAGGCGCAGATCCTCTCGAAGGCAGCGCAGGGTCGGCCGGACGGTCACCGCCTCAGGTCTCCCAATCTCCGACACCACCCAGTTCTTCGATCTTCTCGGGCGACAGTCCGGTCAGAAGTGCCACACTCGCAGTGAGTGAACCGTCGAGCGTTTTCATCGATTCGACCATGCCACGTCGGATCTCTTCGCGTTTCTGATCGAGGTAGGTGCGGGTGGCCTCGGCCACGAACTCTTTCTTCGTAACGCCCAGGAAGTGCGCAGCCTGGGTGATCAGTTCATCGGTCGCAGGGTCGACCTTCAACGGCGCTTGGCGCCTCGAGGGGCCGGGGGGCGGGCTTGTCATAGTTACACCTCCTGAACCGACCATAGTACCCAAGTACCCCATGGTGCCACACCTGCGCGTGGATCTGCCGCTGGTATGCGCGTGGTACTGCCGCTCCACCGTGGCGTGTATTCGCCGACATACTGCGCGCGAAATTGCCTCACGACCGCCCACGGACTGCCTGGTTCTTCGGATAGGTGTGTCGCAGTAGGCCCGACCTCAATACACCGGATCTCCGCCCGCTCCGGGAGCCGTACCACCCACTCACGCTATCGAGACCCTGGCACCCTCAGTTCGAGGGAGGACGCGACACCGCGCTCGTCGAATCCGATCGTGCCGGCGAGTACCGGCGAGTCGACGATCAGCTCACTGTCGTCGGATGAGAACGCCGGATTCAGCCCCCGAAGCGACAGGTAGCTGTTGAGCGCGCGGCGCTGGTCGTACAGCGCCAGGCCGGACAGCCCCTCGGTCAGCGTCCGCATGATCCGCGGACCCTCGGCCGGCGGGAGCTGGAAATCGGGATGCTCTACGAGGAATGCCGCACGGGTGCCGTCGTCACCGGCCGGGCCCTGATAGCCGGTCCAGCGGCCGGTGACGGCCTTGGCCGCTTCGGTCAGCACGGCCGCGACCTGGTACGACTCGGGCTGGTCGAAGGGAAGGCTGTCGAAGGGGAGTTCCGGGGCGGACAGTTCGGTGATCTCGTGCTCTACGCCGAAATCCCGGACCGATGCCGCGAGGGCGGCCACGGATTCCGGGAACCCGGACCGATTCGCCCACGACCACAGCCACGACCCCGGGCCGGGCGCCGCGGTCCCGAGAAAGTGGAAGTCGGTGCATTCGATGCTGCCGTGTTCGGTGTCGAACGTGAAAACCCTGGTCTGCAGGTTCACCTGCCACGAATGCTCACCGAGCACATCGGCCAGATGCAGCTGGTGTTCGAGGGAGAGGAAGGCGGCGTCGTCCAGGAGGTTCACGAAGGCAGGTGTAGGGCGCACCTCGAGCAGCCTAGTTGTTGCGGGGTCATGAGGCCGGTGACGCTGAAAGGGTGAGCTGACGGGCATCCGCCACCGCATCTCGACCGAGCCACAGATTTGATGGATTCGAAACCGGGAATCCGGCCTACCCGCTTTAAGGTTGATATCGGCCTACCCACTTCAGGGAGATGGTTGGCATGGCAAATTCGGTCATGGACGACTACGTCAGTCAGTTACGCGTAGCGCTACATCAGGTCCGCGATTGGCCCTACCCCGATCAGATAGATCACGAACTCTTCCGCGCATTCATGAAAACCCCGCACGATGTGGGCGGTGAACCCGACGCACCTGCTGTCTTCGAGGACAAAGAGGAGGAGGTCTGGGAGCTCAATACGTTCGTCACCTGCGAAGTGCTCGGCTGGCGAGGTATCTGGACCTCCGAGGAACGCCGGCGGATCGGGAACGTCGATATCGGGCGGACACAATATCTCGGGTTTCCGTATTACGGCCGCTGGGTGCTCGCCATGGCCCGCTGTCTCATCGACAAACGGCATATCACACTGCGTGAACTGCTCGAACGCACCGAGGAGGTCCGGGAGCGGTACGCAGGCCGGCCCGGCCCGTTGGAAGCTACGCCCCGGAGCACCGGGGATGGCACCGACGTGGCCCGCAACGTTCATCACCGGGACGCGGTCGGTCTCGGCGACCCCCAATGTTTCGCCGGGCAGGCGGGCACTCCCCGGTTCGAAGTCGGTGATCGGGTTTCGGTGCGTAAACTTCCGACAATCTTCTACACCCGCACCCAGGAGTATCTGCGCGGCAAAACGGGCACCGTCGTCAAGGTGTCGTACGAAAGTCCGATACCGGAGGATGAGGCATTCGACCGCGAGGATCAGCGGCCCGAATGGTTCTACATCGTGCAGTTCGATATGACCGACCTGTGGGACCCGTATCGAGGGTGCGCCGGCGATACTTTGCAAGCGGAAATATCGGAACCCTGGCTTCAGCCGATCTCGTAGACCCCGTGGTACCTCCATGAAAGGAACACGATGAGCGGGATGTCGAACGAAGAGGAAGAAGATGCAGCTCCTCGGCACGCGGCGCCGATGGTCGAGGAGGTCACCGATTTCGAGGTGCTCGAAATCGCGCTACGCGAGCTGGCGATCGAGAAGGGATTGTTCACCGCCGAGGATCACCGCCGGTACACGGAGTATTTCGAGCAACTGGGCCCGGCGCCGGGTGCTCGGTTCGTCGCCAAGGCGTGGTCGGACCCCGATTTCAAGCGGCTCGCGCTGGAAGACGCCGTCACCGCCTGCCATGAGGTCGGCATCGACTGGCTGAAACCGACCGGGTTCGGGACGCCCAGCGATTTCACCGCGCTCCATATCCTCGAGGACACCCCGACGCTGCATCACGTGATCTGTTGCAGCCTGTGCTCCTGCTATCCCCGCCCACTGCTCGGAAATTCGCCCGAGTGGTATCGGACGCCGAACTATCGCCGCCGGCTCGTCCGCTGGCCGCGTCAGGTTCTCGCCGAGTTCGGCCTCTATCTCACCGAGGACGTCCGGATCCGAGTCGAGGATTCCAATTCCAAGCACCGGTTCATGGTGTTACCGGTGCGGCCGGACGGTACGCAGGGCTGGAACGAGGAGCAGCTCACGCAGATCGTGACGCGTGATTGCCTGATCGGGGTCGCCCTGCCGAAGCCCGGAAGAACCGCAGATATGGATCGCCCGGTACATCCCGCGGTCCACCCGGCACAGAACTACTGACCGACCGGAGGACAACAGATGCCAGTGGAGCAGGATGTCACGCGGATCCGAGTTCGGCTGCTGGAGCAAATGATCACCCGGGGGCAGGTGTGGTCACGGATGGCCGATAAGTACGGTGTCGAGAACCCCTCTCCGCCTTGGAAATCGAGCCTGGACGGCGTGTGCGACGCCCTCGATCGGGAAGGAACCGCACTACCGCTGCTCGCTCGGCGTGACGAGGAGGATCGTCTCACCGGGAAGGTGTACCCGGCGCTCCCCTTCCCGGAGAACCAGCTCGTCGCGCTGGCACATTCGTTGATCGCCAGGAAGGTCATCGACGAAGCCGAGCTGGCCGAGCATATCGCGGAGGTCCGGGCCAGACTGGAAGCGGACGGCACCACCCGGTCCGGCTCCTGAACCGGACACTCGACGCTCACGGCTGGTCGCTCACGGGTCGGCCCCGAACGATTCCCACATCGGCCATGGGACTCATTTGCCTGTGATCGCATGGTGAATGATCTGTGCCATGGCCTTCTGTGTTTCTGTCGTGGCGATGCCCTCGGTCTCCATTCCCTTCTGATGTGCCGCGACGTGGGCGAGCATCGACACCAGTACTGCCCCGATGGCTCGCGGCTCGGCCGAGGCCGCTTCACCGCGGCATACGGCGGTGGCGTTGGTGAGTTCGTCGGTGACCTCGCTGAGAAAACGGAGACGCAATTCGTAGAAGCGTCGATCGCCTTCAGCGAGGAAAAGGTCCAGCACCCGGAGAATCGCCATATGCTCTCCCCAGAACGACAGGAACTCTGACGCGAGTGCCTCGGAACCGGCATACGCCGACGGCCCACTCCAGTCGGTTTCCCGGACGATCGTAGTCAGGCGTCCCCCCTCGGCGGTGACGATCCTGACCAGTTCGAGTGCGGCTGAGGCGATATCGGGGAAATATTGGTAGAACGTCGCGGTACTGGTCTGTGCCTCATTGGCGATATCCGCCACGGTGATCTCATGGTACGTACGCACCTGAAGTAATGCGGATGTCGACTCCAGCAACTTGGTGCGCGTGGCCAGTCCTCGAGCCTGAGGTACGCGACCATCGCTGGCCTTGATGTGTTGGGTATCGAGGCCAGAGGTTTCCGGCGACATACTGAAATACTCCTTTTGGATCGATCGTCCTACGCGTGCACGACATCAAGTGGGTGGATTTTCACATAGCCGGAACCTGGGCAGCGTGGCACCGTCATCGGGCTGTTCCTCGAAGAACACCTCGACACGCATGCCGATCTGTGCGCGTGCGGTGTCCTCGGCAGGCAGATCGCTGACCATTCGAACTCCCTCATCGAGTTCGATGGTGGCACAGACATACGGCACATGATCCGCCCAGGCGGGGTGGAAGGCCCGATGGGTGACAGTGAGGGTGAAGATCGTGCCGCGACCGCTGACCGGGGTCCATTGCCAATCCGCACTACGACAGTCCGGGCACAGCACACGAGGGTAGTGACGATAGACACCGCAGGCGCAACATCGCTGTACCACCAGTTCGTGACGGCGCGCGGCCTCCCAGAAGCCGCGAGTCAGCGATGTGGGCTCCGGTGCCGGACGCGGAATCATGAGGCACGCCGCAAGGATAGGACGGCCCCGTCGAAGAAGTTGCCCTCGTTAACCACCAGGATGTTCTCGCATCCGGTAACTTGCCGGGCCGGCTCCACTTCGTCCCGGAGTTGGCGCACAGCCTCGATAATGTGGTTCATACCCGATACGTGTGCCTCCGAGAGCGCACCTCCATGGGGGTTGACGGGAGTGCGTCCACCCAGGCGGATATGGCCTTCCTCTACATAGGGTCCACCTTCGCCCATGCCCACCACGCCCAGCGCCTCCAGTGCGGCGATGACATACCAGGTGAATCCCTCGTGGATTATCAGACAATCTGCATCCATCAGGTGGATACCGGCCATCCTCAGCGCGCGGCGCGCCGCTACCCCTATCGCGGGCACACCGGCAATATGCGGCTTCTGCGTGATCGATGTCGGCGAATCACTATGGGATATACCCACTCCCGAAATCAGCACGGGCGGTTTCCGGAGATCACGGCCGCGCTCGGCACTGACGACAACGAGCGCTCCTGCCCCGTCGGATTCCAGTGAACAGTCGAACAAGCGGAACGGTGAGGTGATCATCCTCGAATTCTGGTGATCGGCCAGTGTCATGGGCTTGCCGTACATGAGCGCACGCTCGTTCAAGTTGGCATTCGCGCGGCTGTTCACGGCCACGTGGCCGAGTTGTTCACTGGTTGTGCCGTATTCGTACATATGGCGCTGCGCCGCTTGCGCAAACCATTGCGCAGCACCGATGTTTCCGAGTGGAAACTCGAACTCACGGACGGTCGCCATGGACGCCGCTGTGACAGCCTTGCCGGTCGATACCCGTTCACCGGAATATCCACGTCGACCGGCCGGTATCAGGACACATGAGGCCACGCCCGTGGTGATCGCCATACAAGCGTTCTGCACCGAGGCGATCAGGCTTGCACCGCCGAGCTGGACCGAGGTGCTGAACGCCAGGTCCTGCAAACCGAGATTGACGATGAAGTCTTCCACCGTGCCTCGGGCAAGTGAACTGGGAATGACTGCGTCCACGTCGTTCACCGTCAGACCGGCGTCGTCCAGCGCGCGCCGGCAGGCCTCCAGATGCAGTTCGAGCGTGGACTTGTCTGTACCTCGCGTGAACGCAGTTTGCCCGATACCGGCGATTGCACAATGATCGGTCAGGCGCATCACGGCACCTGCGTATCGGGAACGTCGGCCGCCGGAGTCGTCAGCCGCACCAGGGCATCGAGCCCGATGGCCCCGTCGGCACGGACGAGCAGGGGATTGATGTCCAGTTCCGCGATCTCGCCGGTCGCTGCGAGTTCGGCGATGCGCAAAAGGGTATCGACCACCGCAGTCCTGTCGACAGGCTGTGCGCCACGCCAGCCGTCGAGCAGCGGAGAGATCCGCAGGCTTGCCAGCATTCTCTCCGCGCGCGAACGGGTGAGGGGCAGAACGGAGCGAGCCACATCGCGATACATCTCGGCGGCGACCCCGCCCGCACCGATGAGGACCACCGGGCCGAGCACCGGGTCGACGCTGATCCCGGCCAGCAGTTCGATCCCTTCCGAGACATGCTCGGCGATCAGGAACCCCTCGGCACCACGTGATCGCATATCCGCGGCGGCCGAACTCACGGCTTCGGGGCCGTCGAGCCCCGTTCGAACAAACCCGTGCTCGCTCTTGTGCGCGGGGCCACGGCCCTTCAACACCACCGGATACCCGATCTCGTCGGCGGCTGCACAGGCATCCGCAACGGTTTCGGCCGTCCGATGAGCGGCGAACTCGAAACCACGATCCTCCAGCCAGCGGGTCGACCGGCTCTCATCCAACGGGGCGCCCGGCTGTGCGGGACCGGGCGGATCGGGCAATCCTCGCGCGAGCCGAACAACTTCGCGGAGCTCCGGATCTCGGGCCGGATGCTGGAGCAACGCCCGCGCTGCGCCGACAGCATTGCGGACATTCCGGAAGACCGGCAGGCCGGCGGCCCAGAGCTCCCGATACACCGGATGGTCGACAGATGGCCCGTTCCAGATCGGCAGGATCGGCTTCTTCGCGGTACGCGCGAACTCGACGAGAGCGGCGCCGACAGCTTCGGTGAGCCCGCCTCCCGGCGCTGGAACGGGGCACAGCATCACACCGATGGCCTCGTCGCGCACACACAACTCCAAGATCCGAGCCCCATGGCCGGCAAGCACAGCCACGCCGCCATTGTCCACAGGGTTCGTAATGTTCAACTCCGCGGGAATCACCTCGCGCAACAGGGATTGCGTCGCGGGCGCGAGCGATGGAAGCGACAAACCGCCGACCGTGGCGAGGTCCCCGACGTGCGCGGCAGAGCCGCCGGATACGCTGCACACCACGACACCGTCCGAGGTGGGCAGCGGACAGCGGGCAAGCGCCGCACCGATTTCGACGAGCTCGTCGAAATCGTCGACGCGCACGATACCGAACTGCTCGAAGAAGGCGTCCCACACTTCGTCGGTTCCGACCAGATGCCCGGTGTGGGACTGGGCCATCGCACGGCCCACCTCACTGCGCCCGACCTTCACCACAACGATCGGTGTCGTATTCTCGATCGCGGCCACCGCGGCTTCCCGTAAGCGCTTGCCCGAGGTGAACCCTTCGATGTATGCACTGATGACGGCCGTATCGGCATCCTTCGCCAGGAACTCGATGAAGTCCGCCGCAGCCAGGTCGGCCTCGTTCCCTGTCGGTGCCCAATAGCTCAACGCGACGCCGAGCTCCTGCGCCTGAGTCAGGGGCCGGCCCTGAGCGCCGCTCTGTGAAATCACACCGATCCGCCGCCCGGGCAGCTCGTCGAGCGGATCCCACGCGTTCGCATTGGTATTGGGCCCGATCAGCCGGGCGCCCGCCCTGTGCACCGCCCGGACCAGAGACCTCTCCCGTTCGATGCCTGCGTCCGTGCCGAGTTCGGAATAGCCGTTCGCGAATACCAGGAAGAAGCCCACGTCGAGCCCCGCGTCTCTTGCGGAGTCGACCACAGCCTCGGCGTCTCGTACCAGGATCAGGACAACATCGATCGGTCCCGGTAGTGCGGCGAGGTCTGCCACAGCCGGAATATCGAAGACTTCATCCTTGGTGGGATTCACCGGATAGAAAGCCGCGCCTATTCGGTTGGCATGCGCCAACGCACGGCTGGTGACGCTTTCCAGACCCGCGCGGGTGTCATGGGCTCCTACCACTGCAATGGAACGCGGCCGATAGAAGGTCCGAAGATTCAATGGATCCGAAGAGGCGATATTCGGTTCCCGCACCGAACGCGTGGGCTCCGTTGTCGACCCAGTATTCGCCATTTAGCACTCCTTGGTGATGGCACTGTCAGATACCGCGTGGCGGCGGAGGACTATCACGTCAACTGGCGGGCTTCCCCACTGCCTCTTCGTAGTACGAGCGGTCCACGACCTCGGACTCCGGCAGGATCTGTTTTCCCTTGAATACACCGGTCTTCTGAAAACTCTCCTGCAGGCGGTCCGAAGTTCCGCCGCGGATTTCCCAGTCGAATATCAGAGAGGGAGTTTCGGTGAGAATGTCCACCGGCAGTTCGATCGCCGCGGCCAGCTTCGCCGCCGATTCCGGATCGGCCTTGTAGTCGCCGGTCAGATACGTGTTGACGGTGCGCACGAGAGCCCTGACGAAGGCGACACCTGCATCACCTTTCTCTTTGAGCATGTTCGGCCCGAAGATGATCCCGCCGAACGGCTCCGCAGGTGGCTGGCCGACCGCAAACGTGTAACCCTTCTGGCCGCTGATACGGGTCCAGTAGGGATCGCTGAGCCACGCCGCGGGTATCGCACCGTTCTCCAACGAGGTAACCAGGTCCGCCGCAGGCAACGATTGGAACTTCACTTCGTCGATATCGACACCCGCTTCGGCGAATCCCTGTGTGAGCGGATACATGGTGACGCTGCCCGAGCCCACGATCGCGCCGATGTTCTTACCTGTGAGGTCGGATATCTTCCCCGGGCGCCCGTCCACGTCTCGAATCCATAGTCCGGCCTTGGAGTCATCGGCCGAAAAGTAGTTCCCCAGGACCCATCGGAGGTCGATACCGGCTGTCAACCCGTTGAAGAATGCCGAATCCGGTGCACCGACAGAGATATCGGTCTTCCCCGAGGCCAGGAGATTGATACTGTCCGCCGCGGGGACCTGCGTGAGTTCGACCTCCAGGTTCTCTTTTTCGAACTCACCGTTCGCTATCGCGAGACGGACGTTGGCCATGAACTCACTCTTCAGCGTCGAGGACGTCACCAACAGCTTGGTCTTGCTCGGTAGCGGCCGCGGCTGGGGAGAATTCGCCTCGCACCGCGCTGGGTCCCTGTCCGGTGAGCGGTCGGCGGGATCGGTCCAACCGCCCGCACAACCGTCGACGGGAAGGCCCGCCGGCGCTCTGGTGGCTATCGGGCCCGAAGCTCGGGATGCATCCATTTCACCACTCCCGCAGGCCGAGAGGGCCAACGTGAGCACTGCGGCGAAGGCGATCCCCAGTGACGTACGTGTTCTTCTCATGCTGTCCTCAGCATTCTTCCAGGGGGATGAGATACGCCGTCAGGCGTTCGTGGCAGCGCCGTCGTGCGGCGCCCATTTCGTCAGCCGCCGGCCGATGAATCGGACGATCTCGGTGAAGATGACGCCACCGATGGCGACGGCGACGATGCCGACGAACATTTGTCCGTTGAGAAACAGGGCACGAGAGTTGAATATCAGATATCCGAGCCCGTCCGTTCCCACGATGAATTCGGCAGCGACGATGACCAGGAAAGCTATCCCGGCACCCACTCGCATTGCGACGAATATTTGCGGCAGCGAAGCGGGCATCAGTACGTGCCGGAACATATCCCAACGGTTCGCCCCGAAGCACTGCGCAGCCTCGCGGTAACCCTCGGGAACCGAGATGACGGCCGACATGGTGGAGATCCAGACAAAGAAGAAAACAGTCGTGGCAACCAGTGCTATTTTCGGCCCCTCGCCCAGCCCGAAGATATTCAGCAATATCGGCAGCAAAGCGAGTTTCGGTACAACATACAGCGCATCGAGCGTCGATTCGAGCATCTTTCGAATCCACCGGATGGACCCCATGACGAGGCCGACAACAATTCCGGCGGCCGCGCCGATGACGAATCCGTAGAAGACCCGCATGGTTGTCACCCGGACATCGGGCCAGAGGGTTCCATTTCTTACGAGTTCCCAGCCGTCTCGGATGATATCCGTAGGCGACGGGTAGAGGCGGCTGTCTATCCAGCCCACAGTGCTGGCCAACTGCCATAGCGCGAGCAGCAGCACCGGGAAGCCGATTGCCAGCGTCGCATCGATACCTCGGCGGCGTCGAATGGCGCCGGCGGAGTTTATTTCCGCTCGGCCGGGCACTCGCTCCAACACTCGATCGGTGGACACCTCGGAGATATACGACATCTCAATTTCTCCTACCAGCGGAACTCTTCCCCGCTTCGACCTCATCGCGGAGCAACTCCCACAGCTCTGCCTTGAACACCGCGAACTCTGGGGACTCGCGCACGGCGGCGGACCGGGGCCGCGGGTACGGAGAGCGTCGCTCTGCCAGGATCTGCCCTGGTCGTGCGCTCATCACCACGACCCTGTCGCCGAGGATGATGGCCTCCTCGAGGCTGTGCGTGACGAAAAGAACGGTGCGGCGCTCGGCTTGACACAGTTCGAGCAGTTCTTCCTGCAAGATCGTGCGGAGTTGGGCATCCAGCGCGGCGAAGGGTTCATCCATCAACAGGATTTCCGGTTCGGCCGCGAGGGCACGAGCGATCGAAACCCGCTGGCGCATCCCGCCGGAGAGCTGCGCCGGATAAACATCGGCGAACTCGGCCAGTCTCATCTTCTCCAGCCATGAACGCGCGCGTCTACGGCCCTCCGATTTACGTACTCCCTGGATGTCGAGGCCGAATCGAACATTCGCCTCGACCGTCTTCCACGGGTAGATTCCGTAATCCTGGAATATCATGGATGCCGGGTTAGCCGATTTCGCAGCCACGGTGACTTTCCCCTTGGACGGTGGCAGCAGTCCGGCCACTATCCTCAGGAAAGTGGATTTACCACAGCCCGAAGGACCGACGATACAAACGAATTCGCCCTCATCGATACTGATATCCATCGGACCCAGCGCGTGGACACCACTGTCGCCCGACCCGAAAGACCGTTCGACACCATTCGCGACTATCTTCGGAGGGGAAATACTGGAGGCGGAGCTGATACGTTCCTGTTCTCGGGTTCCCGAATCGACAGAGCTGTTCGAAGTCATTGTTATACCTTCAACATGAATTGGGTGAGCCGTGCTCGACGGAACTCGGTATCACCCGGCGATCCACGACCGATTCGATGGCAGGGACTCGGTCGCGCGAGGTTCAGCGCTCCAATCAATAGCTGTGTCGATTCCGGAGTTCGGCATCCGGCGCCTATCCGGGGGTGACGCGGCGGTGGGTGATTCTCCAGCCGTCGTCGCCGCGGGAGAGCGTGTCGGAGTACCGCACGATCAGTTCCGGTATCGGTGTGGCGTGGGTGTTTCGGTAGAACTGCACATAGCTCACCGCATGCGCCTGCGAGTGGTCGATGGACACGGTGAGCGTGGTGATCACATGACGTGTGTGTGACCCCGGTCCACTGATACCCGTTCTGCGCCGCTCAGCTGCGGCGGCGACCACCTCGGCAATGCCGGCTTGCCGCACGTCGGCGGTCTCCCAGACCACATCCTCGCTGTAGAAGTTCCGATAGTCCTCGGGGTGGCCCTCGTCGGCGCAGAGGGCGCAACGGCCGAGGAGGTCGCGGACCTCCAGCTCCGCCACCATCGAATCCGGGCGCGCGATCGTCATGACTGGTCTGTCCTTCCCGCTGAGGCTCGTGGTGTCGCAACAGCAACTCTGGGTTCGGTGCGCCGTAGATCGTTGTGCGACCGACTTGGCGCCGCAGCCGATCTCGTATCCTGGATCACTCCACCCATTGCTCGGTGCGATCCTCTCTCCTCGGCTGCCGGCCGGTCCGGAACGGGGAAAGGGGGGCATCGACCAGGAGATACCGGTTGAAGCCGGTGGTCAGCTCGTTGCTCTGCGCCCGCCAGGCCGAGAGGGCGGGATCTGTGCGCAGGGCTTTCTCCAGTTCGGCCCATTGGGTCCATGTCGGTATGGCCCAGAGCAGGAAGGCCTCACTGTCGTTGGTCATCAACGTTTCCCAGGCTCCGGCGAGCTGCCACCCGAAGCGCTCGTAGAGTGGTGCGGCGATCTCGCGAACTTTGAGCAGGTATTCACCGGCCTTGCCGGGGGCGACGTGCACCTCCTCCTGGGCGTAGACATCGCCGGTCACGCCGGCGGCGCAGAGATCCGCGGAGGTGGGGGTCCAGGGTGCGGGAAGCAGGAGGCGATCGCGGCCACCCGAACGAAACTGCGCTGCGGTGGCCCACCATTTTGCGAGCTTCGGATCTTGCAGCGTCTCGTGTTGCAGCTCGTGCCGAAACGATTGGGCGAGTCCGGCAAGCCCTTCTTCTTCCCAAATATTCACCACCTGCGGCCAATACCCGCTGCTCCCCACCACTCCCCAGATTCCGTAGCAGCTCTGGTTACGCTCTTCCTGTCCGATGGGACTGAAATTCGCGGCCATATGGTACATGTATTTGTCTCGGTTGTGGCCGATTATGTCGATATACTCATGGATATAGATCTTGTCGTTCATCTGAACCTTCCGAATGCGACCGTCCTGATAGCTGATCGACCCCATTCGATCCAGAACTGGATGGCGATATAGTTACAGCATCCGGCACGGCCGGAGCGGGAGGTGGTCCGGATTCAGAAGTTCGCCACTTCGATCAGACCCGATCCAGGCTCAACATCCGGATGGCATTACCGCGAAGTATTTTATATTTCTCGTCGTCATTCAAGCCGAGCAGATGCTTCTCGGCAATCTTTTCCGACTCCGGCCACGTGGAATCGGTATGCGGGTAGTCGGTCTCGAACGTGATGTTATCTATTCCTATCACGTTTCTCGAGGCGATACCGTGATAATCCTTGAAAAAGCAGCCGAACACGTTACGGCGAAAATATTCCGACGGCGGTTCCGGAGTGATACCGTCACGGCCCACCCATGCCCTGTGCTCTTCCCAGACGGTGTCTGCGCGCTCGAGGAGATACGGCAACCAGCCGATCTGCCCCTCGGAATAAGCAATTTTCAGGTCGGGAAACTGGACGAGTTTTCCAGAGAACAGCCAGTCGGCCAGCGATGTCATGGAGTTGTTGAAGGAGAGCGTGGCAGCGACGCCGTCCGGCGCGTCTGCCGAGGTCGCAGGCATCCTCGACGAGGATCCGATATGCATGTTGATCGTGGTGGCCGTCTCTTCACAGGCCCGGAAGAACGGGTCCCAGAACCCACTGTGGATACTGGGCAGCCCCAGATGCGGCGGAATTTCGCTGAAACAGACGGCATGGACGCCTCGTTCGGCATTTCGCCGGACTTCGGCGGCAGCCAATTCGGCATCCCACAGTGGCACAATAATCAGCGGAATCAGCACCCCATTGCTGTCACCACACCACTCCTCGACCATGTAGTTGTTGTACGCCTTGATGCATTCCAGCCCCAACTCCCTATCCGAGTTCTCGGTGAATGTCTGTCCACAGAACCGGGGAAAGGTGGGGAACGAGAGCGATCCGTCGACGTGATTCGCGAGCATATCTTTAGCTCGCTCGATCGGGTCGTAGCATCCGGGGCGCATCTCGTCATACGTCATCGGGGTCATCGTCATTTCCTCGCGGCTGAACCCGACTCCCGCGACGTGACGTTTATGAATATATACGAGATCTTCGAATACCCAGCAGTCTGCCTTCGGCCCGTCCGGGTCGAATGTCTGCTCGTATCGTCCACCTCCGACATGCCGGATTTCGCCGATTCCACGACGCTCGACACGAGGCCCGTGCTCGCGATATTTCTGCGGCAGCCAGTTCTGCCATAAATGTGCGGGCTCGACGATGTGATCGTCGACGCTGATGATTTTCGGGAGGCCTGACATATGAGTTCCGTACCTCTCTGAACACAATCTGACTGTTCGTCAGATTGCAGTTTGGCACAGTGCCAGATGTGTGTCTAGTCTCAATTTTTCGTCAGTCCCGCGTTCCGGGATGGCCGACATGGGATTCGGTGTCTCGACCAGCAAGCCGACACCCCCGCGCCGAGTTCGTGACACCGCAGTTGTGACAGATCATGACGGCGAGCTCTGCGTCCAGGTCGGCAAACCCGAGGGCGCCCCCGGCGCCGGGGTGCCAGGAAGGTCTCGATGCGATCGGCGGGCATCAGACGCCCGCCGTCGAGCTCGCCCCTCTGGGCGTACAGCGCCCAGAGACGCGCAGCCGCCCGTGCGGTCACCCATGCCCCGCTCGGGTCGATCCGATCCCGGTACTCGGCCGTGTTGATCTCATGGTCAGCAGTGACAGTGAATTCCCCGCTGAGGATTTCGCTGTTCCACCTGCACGTGAAGGGCAGTCGCCGTCGACACCTTCCCTGCGGATGCCACCCAGAAGATTGTGCCGGAATCGACTTCACGCCCGTCCTCCGATGCCTGTCCGGCGCTGATACCGACGACCAGCTCACCCCGGTGGCACGCCGCGACCTGCAGGCCCACCTCGCCGCGCGAGAGTGCTCGGTCGATCGCGTTCTCTATGCTGTATCGGCGAAAACTGACGTCACGATCTGTCTTGACAATCGTCGGGGCAGTAACGAACCGCGGGTCCGGCTATTCGTATCACGATAGGCGCTTCTGCCGAATTCGTTGTGCTGCCCCTATATTGCCGGTGTCATGCACCGGGCGCGGGGCGCGACGGCTTGCTTTTCTCGGAGTTTCCGGCCTGGGGTCGGGCGATGTCCGGTGTGGTGTCGGCGGGAAGTGGTTCGCGGTGGTCGGCGCGCAGGCCGTCGAGGGAGATGCGCAGCAGTCGGTGCCACATGTGCGGGCGGCACTCGTCGGTGACCTGGACGGCGTGGCCCAGCGAGACCAGCAGGAGCAGCAGGTCGTCGACGGTCACTCCGGGGCGCAGCAGGCTCGAGGCGCGTTCGCACAGTTGCGCAAGGACCAGGCGAAGTTGCCCGAGACCGTCGGGGTCGGGCGTCGGCATGGTCAACGCGAAGTGCTCCATGATCGCGCGGTGGTGTGCGTAGCCGGTCAGGGCCTGCTGATAGAAGTCGATCAATGCGGCCCAGGGGTCCTCGGCGTCGGCAGCCGCCGCACGCGCGGATTCCGCCCACCTCGTGAAGTCCCTGCGCAGGACCGTCTGCACGAGATCTTCCTTCGTCGGGAAGTGCCGGTACAGCGTGCCCATGCCCACCTCGCTGCGGCGGGCGATCTCACGGACATCGACCGCGGTGCCCTGCTCGGCCAGCACGGCCGAGGCGGCCTCGATGATCGCGGCGCGGTTGCGGATCGCATCCGCCCGGGGCGCACGGCGCCGACTGACACGTTCCGGTTCGGCTACTGCCATGCCGCCCAGTATATGCCCTTATACGGAGCATGCGCTCCGCTTTGTGTTAACTTAGAGGAGCAAATGCTCCGGATAGTGAAAAGGGATGCCGTGTCCGATCCGTCCACGACCGCCGCCGCCCACGAGGCCGAGAACCCCGACATCAACAGCTGGAACGCCCGGATCATCGCCGAGGTCCGGGCGAACGCCGGATATGCGGCATGGAGCAGCGAGGCGGAATTCGCTGCAGGCCGACCCGTCCCACCCCGCATCCCTGGCTCCGGCGAGGGCATGCCGCTCATCCTGGTACACCACATCGGGGCCAAGACCGGTCGTGCACGGATCAGCCCCTTGTTCTATCTACCGGTCGGCGACAACTGGGCCGTCTTCGGCACCCATGGCGGCAGCCCGCACCATCCGGCGTGGTATCGCAATCTCATGGCGAACCCGCGGGTCACCGTCGAGGCGGGCAGGGAAACAGTGCCGGCCGTGGCCCGGCTCGCGGAAGGCGCGGAGCGCGAGCGGATCTGGGCCGAAGAGATAGCGCTCGTCCCGAAGTTCGCCGAGTTCGAAGCAGCCGCCGGCCGGCAGATTCCGGTCGTCGTGCTGGAGCGAGCCCCGGAGAACGAAGTGCATGAGTAGACCGAAATCAGCGGCCCGTTCGCATCCTCGAGCCGACGCTCGGGATCGGCACGAGCGCCCGTGCGGCTGACACGCCCGGCCAATGAAACACGCTCTTCAGTGACGTCAGATTTCGCCGATTCCACTGGATCTCAGCTTCGCCACCCGGCATCAGAACACACCGACAAACGACGACCGAATTCACCACCCTAGCCAAGACACCATCTCCCGTCGTACTGCGGTGCTACACCGATGTCGTACCGCAGTCCGGTGCACATGCCGGTGGGAGTTTCCTACCGTCGATTCATGCGTATACAGGCTGTCGCCGCCTCGTTCTGTACCGCCGCGGTGTTGCTCACCGCCTGCGGCACGGCCGGGGAACACTCCACTGCACCTCTCGTATCCGCCGCGCGCGTGCACAGGGTGCAGGCAGACCTCGATTCAGCGGTCGGTTCAGGTGCTGTCGGTGCCATTGCCACACTCACCGAAGGGGACTCCGAAACGGTATCGACCTCAGGAGTCGCCGATATCAGCACCCGATCGCCGATCCCTGCCGACCGTCCGCAGCACGTGCGGGTCGGCAGCGTCACCAAAACATTCACCGCCGCAGTCGTGTTGCAACTGGCGGCGGAACACAAAGTCGATCTCGACCGTCCGATCGACACCTACCTGCCCGGCCTGTTCACCGGCACCGGCGTGAACGGACAGGCCATCACCGTCCGTCAGATCCTCGGCCACCGAAGTGGACTGCCCGAACTGACCGGTTCTCCTGGAGAGAGCGAATACAGCGCCGCGCACGATGGCCGCACTTTCGCCCCGGATCAGGTGATTACGCTGGCGTTGCGCAATCCCGCACAGTTCGCCCCCGGCGCACGGTTCGAATACACCAACACCAACTACCTCGTCGCCGGCCGCCTGATCGAGGTGGTGACAGGCCACCGCTACAGTGATGAGCTGCGCGACCGCATTACCGCGCCGCTGAACCTGTCCGATACTTATCTGCCGGCTGCCGGTGACACCGATCTGCGGGAACCACACCCCATCGGCTACCGGACCCTCGATGGCGTACTCACAGATGTCACCCATATCGAGCCGTCGCTGCCGTGGAGTGCGGGCGCACTCGTCAGCACCGGTGCCGATCTGAACCGTTTCTACACCGCCCTGTCGGCCGGGCAAGTTGTGCCGCAGCCTCAATTGCAGCAGATGCTGGACGGTGTGGATATGGGCACCGGTGACGGCATGTTCTACGGTCTCGGCCTCGGATACACCCAGCTACCGTGCGGGGCGCAATTCATCGGGCACAACGGTGGGATCTTCGGCTTCTCCGCGATCACCGGCGCCACCTCGGCCGGGCGGGCGGTCACCCTCTCTTACACCGGGACACCCGCCGACACCGATAGCCGCAGCCTGCTCACCCGCGCCCTGTGCGACTGACGCGGAGTGGAGGACGTTGCGGCGCCTGCTGTGGTCGCCCCGCCTGACGGTCGGACAAGACCGGAGCGCCGCCCCCGCAGGTGTCGAAGTCGATGACCGCGCGGTGTTTTCGATCGGGAGCCCTCGGCAGCATGATCCCGCGTGCCGGGGGCCCCGGCCTCCCATCCCGATCGGAGGTCAGTGCGAATGAACCTGTGAGTGAGCCTCTTCGAGAGAAGATCCCGCCAGAAGCGCCGCGACCCCGCTGGTGAATTTGGGGCACTCGACGATGTCCTGATGTGTGCAGGCCAGACCATGGGCCAGGGCGGTGCGCGCCGCCATGGCCTGGGCGATCTGTTGATCCAGCTCGTCGAGCTTGTATTGGTACAGTTCCCGCCACCCGGCGTCGGCCACCGAACCGGAAGCGATGAACGCTTTGATCTCCCGCAATGTGAAGCCAACTTTTTGGAGCGCCACGACCACACTCACCAGCCCGACCGCCGATGGCGGATAACGCCGTTGACCCGCAACCCGGGCCGGCGCCGGGAACAGGCCCAGCCCCTCCCAGTAGCGCAGCGCCGAGGTGGCGACCCCGGTACGGCTCGCCAGCTCACCGATAGTCAACTGGTCACTCATTCGACTTCGAGCGTACTTGAAGTCGTTGACTCGCGACCATGCCGACACCAGCGAAAGCTATTCCTCAACGCGCGATCAGGTACTCGGTGCGCCAGGCTCGTCATCCTCGAGGCGTCGTCGGGTGGATGAGCGGCTGGATGTTCGCTCTTCGCCCCTCCAACCGGCAGCGCAACGTCTGGGCAGTGTCGTTGCTCGACGTACAGCCCACCGATCGGGTGCTCGAGATCGGTTTCGGCCCCGGCCTCGCGATCGCCGAATTCGCCGGCCGCGCCACCCGAGGCCACGTCTTCGGACTCGACCACTCCCGAGCCATGGTCCGGCATGCCACCCGCCGCAATGCCGACGCCGTCCGCGCCGGCCGCGTGTATCTCACGCACGCCTCGGTGGAGCGGTCGCCGAGCTTCGGCGATCCGCTCGATGCCATCCTTGCCGTCAACTCTGTCGGGTTCTGGCCCGATCCGGTGGAGCGGCTTCGCGAACTGCGCCGCCTGCTCCGCCCCGCAGGACGCATCGCGCTCGTCAGCCAGCCCCGCTGCCCCGGCGCCACCCGGGACACCACGATCCGAGCAGCCCAAGAGCTCCAGGACTTGCTCACCCACGCGGGCTTCACCCATTTCCGAGTCGAAACCCTCGACCTCGACCCTCCCGTTGCCTGTGTACTCGCCACCAACCCGATCGACACCGCCGACGGACGCTAGAAATCGCGGGTTGTCATCGCCCGTACTTATCGATCCGGACGGCAGTGCGATACGAGACCCAGCGCCCCGTCGCACGCGCCGAGGCACAGACCAAGCCGAGAGCCGACACGACTCCGGGCGGCCCGAAAAATACTGTGCTGGGCAGAACTCCGAGCCCGCCGATGACGGCAGTCAAGTACGCACCGAAGCAGAACAGTGTGCCGAGGATCGAGCAGATGATGGTCAGCACTCGACCGACTTTACGGCCCGCAAGCAGCATGGAACCGGCAGCGTTCCACAGGAGCGTCAGCATCATGAGGAAGACGATCAGTAGCGCTAGAAAGGCCAACTTACTGCCCGTTCGAACCGATTCCCAGTTGACGATCGTCATACCGAAGAAGAAAAGGACAGTACCTGTGAGAACCAGCCCGATGGCAAGTGTCGTGATGCCCGCAGTGAGGGCTGTACCCTTCGGCGGTGCCGGACCGAAGAGCACTTCGGGGTCATCAATATCGTCCCCGTAGGGTTCCGGCTGCGCAGTGGGCGTATGCCATGACTGGGGTCCGACTCCCATGTACGGCCGGGGCGGATCGGGCACGACGTTGCCGTTCGGATGCATATTCAGCGCGGTCGGCGCCGAACGTGCGAGATCTGCCGCGATATGCCGGCCTTCGAGCGCAGCCATTGCCGCAGCGGTGAATTCGCCGCAGGTGGCGAACCGCTCTTGACGCTTCTTGGCCATTGCCCGTTCCACCACTGCGTTTATGGCCGTGGGTAGATCGGCGCGGAATCCGGTCAGCTGCGGTACCGGCTGCGCGATATGCCCCATGACGACCTGGCCCGGATTCGTCGACGCAAATGGCGGCTGCCCGGCGAGCATCGCGAACAACGTGCATGCCAGCGAGTATTGGTCGGTGCGATGGTCCACGTCTTCACCGGACAACTGTTCCGGCGACCCGTAGGCGAGGGTCGCGGTGAAGGTTCCGGTGGCTGTGATCTTCGTATTGTTCGCATCGGTTAGTCGCGCAATACCGAAATCGGTGAGTACCGCGTGTGCTTCGCGAAAATCATCGGCTTCGGCGATCAAAATATTGGCCGGTTTGATATCGCGGTGCAGTACTCCGCGGCTGTGCGCATAGTCCAGCGCCGAAGCAGTTCCGGACAGCAGCCGCACCACTGTCGCGGGCGGGCGATCCGCGGATTTCCACGATGCCGCATCGGTGCCACGGATGTACTGCATGGCAATCCACAGGTGACCGTCGTCGGCTCCCCGGTCGAACACTCCCACTATCCCGGGATGTTCCAGGTGGGCGACGACATCGGCCTCGCGCTCGAAACGCCGGACCAGTTCAGGATCGGTGGAGACTTCCCGGTTCAACAGCTTCAGCGCAACATTGCGCGGCAAACGTGGGTGCCGGGCCAGATAAACGGTCCCCATCCCGCCCTGGCCAAGAACCCCCTCCACCTGGTAACCGGCAAAGGTGACACCCGCCCCCAACATCACGACTCCCTCTGTCACCGGCAAACGTGCCGACGGTACCGCACGGGCGCGCCACCAGCCACGGCAGGACTTCGAGTGGTGCAAGCAAGCGAGGCGCACAACAGAGCCACGCCCCCAGTCGGCTCACGGCAGACACATCCGGTGTAGCAGACAGGCCGACGCTGATCAGTGCGAATGTGGGTGCCCCTCGTTATTCTTCACTCGGGCGGTGAAGGCTGTCCATTCTGACTGGTTGAATGCCAGCGCGGGCCCGTCGGGGTCCTTGGAATCGCGAACACCCACAAGTCCCGCGTCGAGCCATGCAACTTCTAGGCAGTCCCCACCGCTCCCGCTGTGTGATGACTTGAACCACTCCGCATTCGATAGATCGTTCATGACTGTTCGTATCTCCTTGCTATCTTCCGGATCCGATCCCGCGAGCTCACTTCGTCCAGGGCCGCCGACCGCAGCGTGTCGTACAGCGTCCGGAACCGTTCGACATCGTCGTTGTCTTCAAAAGTCATCGAGCCGATGGCGCCCTCGGTGTGCACTACAGAAGGCTCACTATCCGGGAAGTCGAGCACGATGAACGGCGGGATTACGTGTCCGGTCGGGAGACCCGCACTGAATGGCACGATTCGGACCACAATATTCTCGTGCGTGCTCGTATCTGCCATATGCCGACACTGCGCGGCCATGATGCGATTTGAGCCGACCACCGTGTGCAGAGCACCTTCGTGCAGCAAGAACTCGAGATCTACCTTCCAACGCCGCTGCACGAGTCGCGCCCGTCGCTGGATTCGCATCTCAACCCACTGCCCGACCTCCGATTCCGGAGCGTCCGGTGCGGAAGCGCGGTAGATAGCCTTCGCGTAATCGGGCGTTTGCAGAAGTCCTGGAGTCAGCAGTGGTTGAAAGAACCGGAACTCCGTGGCATAAGACTCGAGTTCCAGGTATGAACTGAAGCCCTCGTGGAGGAAGTGCCGGTAATTCTGCCACCAAACCTTCGTATTCGATTCGGCCGCGACTCTCATCAAGTATTCGGTCCGCTCCTGTGCCAAGCAGTAATAACGGCAGAGGTATTCGACCTCCCGGACCTTGATCTTCTCGTACTGCCCCAGCTCGATCCGGCTGAGCGTCGCCCGGCTGAACTCGGTCTCCCGCGCCACCTGGTCCAGCGTGGATCCGAGCGCATGGCGGGCATCACGCAAAGCCCGCCCGAGTTGCCGCCGCGGCAGTGTGGTGCCGCTGAGATCCGCCTTGCTCGGCATAGCGCCTCCCCTGTTTCTCAATGGAATCGCTCGGCGTTTCTCAGGTCGAGAATCATCGTAGGCGTGCCCTGGGAGTCGTGCTGGGCAGATACACCAAACCTGCGAAGGCCCCTCATCGAGATAATCCAAGCCTCTGACGTGCAGCAACATAACCACATGCCCGAGAGACACGGAAGCCGTTGGCGCAAAGGAGCATTACCGCGGATGGTTAGCACAGGCCGAGCGAACCGGACCTGGTTCGGCATCGCGAATGGGTCAGCGGCCCCAGCGCACGCCGACACTCCGCACAGTGGCGCCTTCGCCGACCGGCCGATAGCAAAACTCCCGAAGGCGTCAAGTCCGGCGAATCAGGACACCCGGTACACCGAGGTCGACGGCTGGTCGGCCGCATGGCGCTGCGATCGCGAGAATATCCGCATCCTCCAGGTGCGCTTGGCGTCCGGCGCTCCGGTCGAGCTCTCGACAGTCGGCGCGTACGTCCCGGACTTGGCCGAAATGCGTGAGCGATTCCCCGAGCACACCCGCTTGTGGGATGCGATCCGCCACGAGTTCTGGGCGAATGCCATACCGGAGGGACGCACCGGATGAGCACGATCCAGTATCCGGACGACGAATCCATCGCAGAGATCACCGCGCACTATCTGCTCGCCATGCCGGCCGGGCTGTTGCCCATGCTGTACGGCTTCCGGTTCGACGGCAGGTCCATCGATACCGATTGTGTACGAGTCGCATGGGATCACGATCGCAAGCCGGAGGACCCCAACCCGCTCCACGTGAAAGCTGCCCAACTGCGAACAGTTCTAGGCACCGGCATGTTCGGGTTCGGATTCGTCTTCCCGGTATTCGCCGATCAGCTCGACTCCAGTGTGCAGAACCGCCATATTCCCCAGCCGGTTCGATCGGCGGCCGAACGGTTACCCGCCGCCGAGGACCTGATCGCGGCCGCCCTCATCGACGCAACCGGTCGGCAGTGGTGGGCGGTGGTCCCCCGACACGTCCCGAACCTCGAGCCGGTCCTCCTGCACTTGCCCGCGACCGCACCGGAGAACTGGCGGATTCCCGAAAGCCTCGATGCTTCCCTGTGGACCGCTGCGCTCGCACTCGACGACCGCAACCATGACGCACTGCTGCGCCTTCGCACCACACACCCGGATTCGAGCTCGGCCCGGTGAGCGCAGTATCTGAACGGCACCACCGCTCCCCCGCCTACGACAGATTCCGGGCAGCAGAACAAGCGCGTCCGGGCAGCTCACCAGGCGTCGGCGTGCTCCTCTTCCAACCGATTCCAGGCGACGTCCAGCCAGGTGCTGAAATGCTTGGTGAACTCAGCAGGGGTAGCCGGTCGAACCGTCACGTGAGTGCCACGATGTTCGGTATAGCGGCCGTCACCGGCGATGTCGTACCACTCCAGTTTGCGAATCGGATCCATAGCGGCGTCGTACCGCCCGATCCGCAAGATTGCGCATCCGCCACCATCGGCTTCCCGGCCGAGGAGCCGACGGTAGGCGTCGCGGGCACGGGTCCGGCGGGGATCTTCGAACTGTTCCGTACGTTTTTCGAGATCACCAGGATGGAAGGTCGCCGGTGCTGCGGACCCGGGTGTGCAGCCGGGAAGGGCGGCAACCAGGCGGGCCGCCAAATTCTCCGGGCGGAACAACCGCACCTGGATCGAACCGAAATCGTCTTCGTTACCGGCCTGACTCAGTGTCACGGCATGGGCGTCGGTACGTGCTCCGATGACCCGGTAATTACGCATATCACCACGCCCGGTGCTGCGTTTATGCGCCACAGTGCCGCCGAATATCGAAACCTGCATACCGGACGTGCCGAGCGTATCGAGCGCTATCTGGATCGCGGCACGCTCCTCTCGCGAATACCGTTCCCGCACCGCGAGACGATGTGCCCGGAGTTCGTCGTTGAACTGGAATCGGCTGGTGTAGCGGAGCGGACTGGGGAACCGATCGTAGGCGTCGCTGAACCACAGCGCCGCGAAATCATCCTGTTCCCAAGTCCACTCGGACATCTACCGTTCCCTTTACTTGATTCGATGCAACGATTCCGACAGATGCACGACAACAACGGTGTGCATCCATGCCGGAACGGACACACCCGCTGGCCAACCAATATTCGAACGAGCCGAACAGCGCTGAGCTTATTCCGGGTTGGAGCCGATCACACCACCCTCGATCGTCGGTGGAATCTCCCCCAGCAACTCATCGGTGTTCTCCTGATTGATCAGGTAGTCCGGCACGGAACGATTCGATTCGTCATCCTGCCCACCACCGCGCCCAGCCCCCGCCGCACCCATCGGCATACCGCTCATACCGCGTGTGCCAGCGGCCGGCGCCCCGGTCGCTGCGGCGACACCGGCCGGGGCACCCGGACCGGTAGTGGGAGCTCCCTGCACCGTACGACCGGGACCTGGCGCTTCCGGGGCACCCGGGCTGCCCGGCGTACCCGAAGGTGTACCGCCGGGCGCGCCCGGACCAGTGGTAACCCCGGCCGGGGCAGTACTCGCCGGGACCGTGGGGGTGGTGCTCGGTGTTTCGATACCAGCAGGACTGGTCGCCGTTTCACCGGGCGAGGTTGTCGTGGGTTGGGCGGTCTGGTCGTCACCGGGTGTCTCACCCTGCGGGTCCTCAGGAGCTCCCGGTGTATCGCCGTTCGGCGTACCTCCGGGAGTAGCGCCGTTCGGGTTGCTCGATGTCGTACCCGCGGGGTTACCTGTATCGGTGTTGTAGCCGCCGGGTGGCGGTGCGGGGATGTCGGTAGTCGAGGTCGGCCCCACGGGTACCGGAATTACCGGGATCTTCGTATCCAGTTCGGCGAAACGAGTGACGTAGTTGTTTTTCATCGCCTCCCGCGCTGCGGCGGTTCGCTCGCTGATCTCGCTATCTTGGAAGGTCTCGTTGAGCCAGCCTTTGAACCCATCGGTCGTCAACGGGTCACCCACACCGTTCTTGGTTTCGACAATTGCGCTGGCCGCCGCATTGATTCCATTGGACAACGCTTCCAGTGCGGGGGTCACGGGGCGGGCATGGTTGTCTATGTACCCGCGGATCGCCTGTATGGACTGCTCGGCAGCAGGACCCGACCAAGCCTGCGCAATGGAAGCCTGAACCGACCGCAGGAAAGTCTCGAAACCTTGTTCCCAATACAGACGCATCAACTCGTACTTATCGGCTTGACCTGCAGCTTCGGCCACAACCAGGGGACTGAATGCATTGCTGATCTTAGGATGATCCCAACTTTCGGGCGTCTCGCCGCCATTCGGGATGATCGAACTTTCATATGACGGCGTATCACTCATGCTTGCCCACCAATGAATGCATTCAGGTCGACTGCCGGGCCGGCGGGCGGCCGATCCGGCAGAGTCGTGTTCAGCGAATTGAACGCGGCCGCGAATTCGCTGTCGGCCTGTACCATCCGATCCCGCATAGCACGGAAGACGTTCTGAATGTCATCGACAATCTGATAATGCTGCTCCATGATCTCGTAGACACCATTACCGTCCGGAGCGCCCCGGGCCTTCACCTTCCAACGACCCACCATCGCCCGGGCCGAAATCAGATCGTCGTTGGCTTCACCCAGCCCCCAGGGGTCTTGCTTCGATACCTGGTCGGCAAGCATCTGAATCTTGTCGATCTGGTCTTTGAAGTAGGTGCAGTCGCGATCGAGATATATGAAGTCTTCTGGCGTCATCTGCACGGAGATCTGGCCCTCGTTCGCCGCGTTGAGCATATTGCTCATGGGCCGCGGCGGCGTCTCCTCACTCATGTCACTCCTCCAAATTGCTGATCCGATCCCTGGGAGTGTTCACGCATTGGCCGGTATCGTCGGCGCGACCTTGTTGGCCAGATTTCGGGCCAGTTCGCAGGTATCGAGGTGACCGGTCTTGCGACGCGACGGGGGGTTGGTCAAGCTGATTTCCAGGCTCCCGCCCTTCATCTCCACATTGACGATGCAGGATGCTTCAGCGTGCTCTTCCAGCTGGCGCGTGGAAATCGCACGCCGATCACCAACGGTGAATTCCGTTTCTTCAGGGAAATGCTTGTCCTTCACCATCTGCAGGGTGATGTTCGTGGTCTGAATACTGGCCCCGTACCCATCAGTCTGCACCCACATGCACCCATTCCACTTGATTCCGCCCGAACTAGAGTCGTTCGGCGAAGGGCTCCTCAACCCCTCCGAGCCGAGAACCTCCTGCGGAATGTCCGTGCAGGGTTCGAACCCGACAGGCACATCTGGTGCCACACTTGGAGTGGCCGGAGTGACAGTCTCCTCGGTGGACGATTCACACCCCGTAAGCGCCAGCACCGCCCCGCTGACCAGCGCAACCAGCACCCGCCGCTTCCCTGCGATCACCAATGCCGACCTCCACCGCCGATACCACCACTGGTCCGGCCCCGGGGAGGACCGGCGTCTCCGCCCCCTGCTGCCGGCTCGGCAGACGTTACCGACGGTCACGAACCCGCGCAACACCGGCGCGCACCTGCACGCCACCCCTGACTCTCCGCGTGATCAGCAAGCGCGTACGCCCACCTCGACAGCCATCTGTCCAAGCGCGGAGGCACTACTCACCGTCCGCCACACAGTTGAGCGCCTGCGCAAACCCAGCTTCAACAGCTGAGAGGAACGCACGACAGAACCATTTGCCGAGGCCTGGAATCGTGCTTCCACCTGGGCGCAGCGCACCCTACTGTTTCGGGTTTGCGGCTTGAATCGCCAGCCCTGAGGTATGGTCGGCCCGGACGGCAAGCACTGGGGGGTAGAACATTTCCGAATCCGAGAATCAACCAGCGGATCTACAGGTCGTTCCCGCAGAGGTAGTCGACGCCGGCCAGTACGTACAGCAAACCGCGGACACTTTGGTGAATGCCCTCCATTCTCTTGACACCGATATCGACGGCCTGCTCGGTGTATGGAAGGGCCTCTCAGCCAGCAGCTACCAGGCCGGCTGGCAGGAGACGAAGCAAGGCGCTGTGAACGTGCTCGAAGCCCTGGCGAAGATCGCCGACCTCCTCGGTGTCAACAGCCGCACCTATGTCGAACAAGACGAAAGCAATTCCCAGAGCTACGGATCGCTGAACATTTGAGAGGGGAAGGCCGGAGGGATAAGTGATGGATGAACGAGCATTTCAGGTCGACCTTGCGGAGTTGGAGAACATCACTGCACGCGTGGGGAACTTCGTCGGGTTTCTCGCCGACAGCCTCACCGGCCTCGAACAACGCATGGCGGCCCTGCACCAGACCTGGGGCGGCGATGCTGCCGCGGCCCAGAGAGATGCGTTCCGGCAGTGGGCGACTGGCGCCACAGACGTCGCCGATGGGATCGAGGTGATGCGGCAAGCCTCACTGTCCGCTCACGACCGATACACCACAGCAATCGAGACGAACCGGCGGATGTTCGGCCGGTGACGTTCATCAACGTTGCTCCAAGTGTCTACTTCGACGCCGCGAGAGTATGCGGAGAATCCGCTGCCGCCTTCTTCGCGGCCGTCACCGAACAGTTCGGCGACCTCGCCGGATACACAAAAGACATGGCCGGAAGTGTCGGAGACGGCAAGACCTGGGCTATTTCGTACGACCAGCGGACTACCGAAACGTACTTCCTCGTCAAATCCTTGATCGGCGCCATCGACAACTACGCGGGCATCATCATCGAGGCCGGATACAACTATGCCATTGCCGATTACGATGGAATCGGCCCCGCCCCGGAAAGGCCGACGGTACCGAACTCATCCCTTCTCTCCTGCCCGGCCTCACCACCTTCGGCAGGAGGTACCGGGGACGGACTGCTCGACGACGGTCTCGACCTCGCGACCAGGATCGGAGTCCCGATCCCTGACGGCGACGCCGATAAATTAGCAAAAGCCGCTGCCTGCTGGAACACCCTTGCGACCGAGCAGGCCACCACGAGCCTGCCGGCCGAACTGGAACGCGCCGCGGCGTTGTTCCAAGAGGTCACCTCACCTGACGTTTCCTTCATCGACGAGGATCTGCGTGCGCTGAAGTCGGCCGCGGTAGATCTCCTCAGCGTGTTCGCCGACCTCTCGACGGCCTGCCGAGACCAGGAGGCGGCCCACCGACGAGTACGTGCCGAACTCGCTTCGGTTCTAGAGCAATTTGCCGAGGACATCGGGAAAGAGATCCTCGTGAACGTCGCCCTGACTGTAGCGGCATCCGTTGTCACCTTTGGAATGGGCAGCGTGGCAGTCACAGCCATCCGTGGCGGAAAGTTCGCGACAAAGGTCAAGCACTGGGTCGATGCGCTCCGCAAGGTCATGGACGACTTCCCGCTGAGTAAGAATGTCTCCATCAAGAAGCCCCCAGACGCTGAAAATCAGGAACTCGAGCGAATCATCGACCTGACAAAAAAGCATGGTGATGAAGCCAAGAAGACGAAGATGACCCCCGAAGAGATTCGACAACGCGCTCAGCAGATCGGCGAGGAGGTCAAGGGCCTACCGAAGGGATCCGGAAAGCCAGATATCTTGGCGAGTAAACTGAGTGAAATGAATCTTTCTCACGATGACGCCGTACAGGCAGCAGTGGAAGCTTCGAAATCAGCCTTTACAGGCGTGGGCGGCACAGCCGCAGCCAAAGGCGGTGGCACAGTTATCTTGCCCGAGTTGGCCACTCAGCAAGTAGTTCTCATCGTCAAACCGGACGGTTCGGTCATAGTCGGACGTGGTCCCATATGGGATTTCATGGCATGAAACCCAAGGAGATATTTTGAGTAACCGAACAGTAACATCTCTAGACTTCGAAATCTACCTTCTAACCGGAATGAAGTGTGAACACCTTGTACGCGCCAAAATGGCGGAGATCGGCTTGACAGCAAGTCGCGCCGGCGCCATTCGTGAAAGTGTCAGCCCGTTAATGAAGCTGGACGCCGGACAGTTCGCCAGAATACGGCAGATACTGACACCAACGGACGACCGTGTGGTAAGTGCCGAAATTTCACACCGCCTCCAACTTTGGCCAGACTTCGATTTCGTCATTGCTCCAGGAAGAATGGGATTTCTAGGAAAGGCTCGATTCGAGCGCAACCCTGGGACGGCAGGTCCACGAGTCGAATCTCCCGATGATCTCGAACCTTGGAACCTCACCATTTCCGAACTATCGTTCGTCTTCGGCCCACTGAGCGACGGCGATCACTGGCCCCCCTACGAGGAGTATCTCTTCAGAGATTCCACCGGCAATGGGCATGGAGCGGGTTTCAGTTGGGGCCTCTTGCAGGAGGTCGAAGCATTGTGACCCCACCATCATCACGAACCATCCGCCACCAGCAGTGCCGTACCGGCGGCCGGCCAGCACTCCATGAGCCTGCGTAAGGTTCGCCCACTTCGAGCCAGAGATGGAAGATTTCGCCGAGTTCGATTCGGTTCCGTGGGCGAGGGAGGTTCCTCTCAACCGGCGCGGTTCGGCGGCAGTCGCGGTGGTGGTGTTCTGAATAGGTATCGAGATCCGCGGAGCCTTGCAGTGGGTCTGCGAACGTCATCGGCGCCGTTGATTGGCCCGAAGGGGATGAGGCAGCAATGCGGCGCGTGGAGACCGCATGGGTCACCCTTGCGTCCGATCTACAGGAAATAGCCCCCGACGCCAACCACGCGATAGATCGGGTCCTCACCGCGCACCAACACCGAGGTCTACCTCTATCAAGCCGTCACGTTCGATGGGGGCCATCTCTTCGCCACCGAATTCAACGGACCAGGCGAAGCGATAAATATGGTGCCGATGCTCACCAGTCTCAACCGCGACCTCGGCGGGGACAATACACCGCTCGACAATTGGAGACGACTGGAAAGCCTTTGGGGCGAAATACTCGGCCAAGACCCGCCTCCCCGAATAAACGTGCGTATCGAACTCGAATATGACCCTGCGGACCCGAACTCGACCACACCTACAAGAATTACCGCAACATATACTGTGCAGGGCACGCGGGTACCGGGAACCAGCTACAAGAACATGCCACCGAGGATGGAGGATTGATAATGGTGCGAGATGGAAGAAAACTCGACCCCTTACAACAGGACGAGATGGTCCGCACAATAGCCAAAGAACTGGTCGCTGCAGCACCTGAGGACTGGGTCGAAATCAGGCAAGTAAGCCTGGGAACAGTGCAGATATCACAGGAATCGTTTGAATGGCGACCGGCTGACGGCGAGTTCATCCGAATCGAAACGCCCGGCCAGGTAATCAATATGTTCACAGAGCTTCGCGATGGCATGCGCCAGAAAGGGCAGGGAACATGGTTCACCGCGGTCCTGATGATCGACCGTTCCGGAAAGTACAGTATCGAATACGACTACGACAACGAACCGGCCTTCGTCCCACAACTGACCGACGGAGCCTACGCCCTCGACTACGACTACTTCCGCCGCGACGATGAACACACCCCGGACTGGCTGCGCCGCAAACTGGAGGGCAACCGCACAGACCCCAAAGGCGTCTCGTGACAACAGCCCCACGTTTCCGTCACGCACGCCCGGTCGACGGATTCGATGACCATGGCCAGCCTATCGTCAACCGGCCACCCGCCACGCGAGATATATTCGGCCCGTTGCTGACCTACCTGGAATCCGCCCCCGTCGTCCTTGCCGCGCGTAGTTGCACAGCGGATATCTTCGTCCCCTCGGATATAGATGTACCACTCAATTTCCGGACCGACGGAGTGTGGATCTGGCCCGGATCCGTACCGCACTACCTCAGAAAACACGGAACCCTACCCGAACCAGAACTCGTCACCCACGCCAGATCGCGCAGATTCTCGATCCCCGAACTGAGCCTGGAAACACTCCGTCTCGCCGCCCGCGACGCCGCTCAGACCAATTATTGATTCCACCCCTATCCACTCAACCGCTCCGGACAGTGAGAGTTCCGAACAGTTCCCGGAAGTGAGCGATTTACTCACGAACTCCCCGCGAGACGTTGATATAGACATTTCCAGAAAGCCGGGCGGCGCGAACCCGGAAACCTACTCGGCGATCCCGTCCAGGGCAGCGAGGTCGGCAGCGGAGAGCACGGTAGCCGCGCCGGCAAGGTTTTCGCGGAGGTGAGCAACCGACGAAGTGCCGGGAATCAGCAGGATATTGGGTGAGCGCTGCAGCAGCCAGGCCAATGCGACCGCCATCGGCGTCGTATTCAGGCGGGTTGCGACCGCGGACAGCGCCGAGGATTGCAGTGGGCTGAAGCCGCCGAGCGGGAAGAACGGCACGTACGCGATGCTGTCGCGTGCGAGACGATCGATCAACTGGTCGTCGTGCCGGTGCGCGAGGTTGTACATGTTCTGCACACAGACGATCGGAGCGATCTGCTGCGCCTCGGCCACCTGCTCGGCGGTCGCGTTGCTCACGCCCAAGTGCCGGATCACCCCCTGCCGCTGGAGATCGGCCAGCGTCTCGAACGATTCGGCGATCGAACCTGCCACCGGCCCCGCCGCGTCGCCGAGGCGGAGATTCACCAGGTCCAGAGCGTCGAGACCGAGGGTTTCCAGGTTCTCCTCGACCTGGCGGCGCAGCTCGTCCGGTTGCCGGGCAGGCGGCCAGCCACCCTGCTCGTCCCGGTTCGCGCCGACTTTCGTCACGATATGCAAGCCGTCCGGGTATGGATGCAGGGCTTCACGAATCAGCTGGTTGGTGACGAAGGGCCCGTATGCGGCGCTGGTGTCGATATGGGTGATCCCCAGATCGACCGCTTCGCGTAGGACCGCGAGCGCACCGTCGCGGTCTGCCGGTGGGCCCATCACGCCGGGCCCCGCCAGCTGCATCGCCCCGTACCCGAACCTCGTGACTATGAGGCCGTCCGATGTCCAGGTGCCGCCGGGCAGTGTTGTCGGTATGACAGTCACTCGATCAACCTTCCACATGGTGTCCAGGGCATTTCCGCCCCTGCACAGTGTCGGGCAACGGGCTCCCGGACAGAAGAAGGCACCTCGAGGTTCGTAACGCACACCGCGGTGTGACAAATCAGTTGCACACCGGCCATCGGTATCGGTACTGGTGGCTTTGTGGTGTACACCGATATCCCGCTGACCGGGGACATTCTGGACGCCGTTGCCGCCGAGTGGGGCCACCGCGGAACCGGCGAACGACTGCACGGTGGCGAGGAATCCGCGGCCTACCGTCTCGGCGAGGTCGTCGTCCGTATCGGCTCGCCCGACCGCGATCCCGCCGAGATCGAATGGTGCAACGGCGTCGCCGCGGCCGCGGCACGTTCGGTCCCCGAGGCCATCGCACCGCTACCCCGCGCCGATGGTTCCACGGTCACCGTGGTGGCCGGCCGTCCGATCACGGTATGGCCGCTGGCCCGCGGACAGTGGGCCGACAGCGCGGACCCCACGCAGTTCGCCGAGGCCGCCGGTCTCCTTGCCCGGCTACATCGCGCCCTCGCCGCCTACCGGCCGCCGCCCCGGCCGGCGCGATCGTTTCTCGAGATCGGGCTCGACGGCGCACCGTCGGCGCACCTGCCCGATCCCGATCTCGACCGCTGGCTCGCCGAGTTCGCCCGAAGCGTCCGCCATCAGCCGCTGCACGGCGACTACTACGCGGGTAATCTCCTGTGCCACAACGGACATGTCACCACCGTGCTCGACTGGGACGAAGCCTTGATCGGCCCTCCTGAACTCGAACTCGCCTCGGCTGCATTGGAATTCACCGATGAAGTCCGCGGTGACCTAGCCGGCGTGCGCGCCTTTGTCGCCGCATATCACGCTGCGGGCGGCACGGCAGGTGAAATCGACGACCTCGCGGTCAGCCAGCTCATGCGGCATCGGCTACGCAGAGAGGCCGCCTACTTCGACATCGCTGTCGCGCGTGGAATCGAACACGACGACGACGATCACGAATACCATCGCCAACGATTGGCTGCATTCCACCGCTTCAAACCCTGATCGGAAACCTACCGGTTCGCCGCGAGCGCGGTAGCGATGATTTCCGCGCTGTCGGCGTGCAGGGCCTGAGCTGCGGTCTTACCGGTTTCCGCGAGGTAGGCGTCGACCAGCCTGTTGCCGGCGGAGTACCCGGCACCCGTCGGCAACCCGACCGGGGTCACGCCCAGATGTTCGGCGATGGTGTCGCCGTGGACCCAGGCCGTGAAGTTCTGCATGCCGGTGACATCCAGGCCGGTAACGACTTTCGCGAACGCCTCGTCGTCGTGCAAGGTGGGCACGCCCAGGCGGGCGTAGCCGAGATCGTCACCGTAGAGTTCGCGAGCGAACGCATCGGCCAACCCCTCACCCACCACATGCTCGCCGACAGTGACCTTCATCGGGTCCCACACCACACCGCCGGGGCTGTAGCGCAGGTTGTGGTGGAGTTCGTGCACCGCGGTGCACTCCAGGCGTTCCAGGTTCTCCGGGTAGGGCCACAGTGTGATCGTGATGTAGCCGGAGATACCGCCGAAGCCGGTGAGGCCAAGACTCGGCACCATGAAATTGGTGTCGCCCGGGTCGCCGAGCACCAGGAGCACGGTGATGTCCGGGGCTTGGAATCCGGGTGTCGCGGCGAGCAGTACCGCCGCCGCGTCGTCGACCGCCCGCTGCATACGATTCCAGGCATCGGCCGCCGCGAGCGTTTCGAGGGCGTCGAGGCATCGTTGCTCGTCACGGTCGAGCGGAAACCCGGCCGACTGCCGGTGAAACGCCACCAGGTCGACCTCTCCCGGGAAGTACCGGTACATCCCGGTCGTCGGTTCGAGCATCGTCCGCAGCAGGTCTTCGCGATCGGCCGCCGGTGCTTGCAGGACCTTCTTCATTGCCGAGTAGGAATCGAGAACAGTGATAGTCACCGAGCCGACGGTAAACCCTCACGTAGCGTGAGGCGCAAACCCGTATTCGGGGGCCGTGCGGTGATTCCACCCCGTATTCACCGCATATTCTGCGGTGAATACGGGACAGCAACTAAACATCGCAAGCCGGGGCGCCGCACAGATATGCAGGACGTAGGCTTTTAGCCTACGTAGTGCATACTTGGGGATAGGAGGTAGGTGGATATGGCCACGAAGCACACCACACCGGTTCCGAGCGCACTGTGGCGTCGCCCCCTGCGCACCCTCCGCCCACAGGATGCAGCGGCGACCTACGCACACCCCCGGCCGGAGCTCGCACGACTCGTGGACAGCGGCGTACTACACCGGGTGGCCCGCGGCTTCTACACAGTCGTACCGCCGGATCAGGTCGGTCGTTCGTGGATTCCCGGCCTCGAAGCCACCGCGGCCGGTATCGCGGCCTCGGTCTACGGTGCTGATCAGGCCGTACTGATGGGAATCAGCGCGGCCCGGGCTTTGGGAGCGATACCCCGCGCGTTGGCGACCGCGATTGTTGCGGTTCCCGAGCAGCACCGCCCCATCGCCCTGATCGACCGTCCCGCAATTGTCAGATTCGTTCGCCGCAACACCGATTCGCTCGACGCCGAGCGAATCGAGACATCGCTCGGTCCGGCACTGGCCACAACTCCCGAGCAGACAGTGCTCGATTTGGCGCACCGCCCACAACTAGGCAACGCCGAGAAGGAAGTACGCAGCGCGATAGCTGTGCTCTACCGTCGCTGCGATCCTCGACGGCTCACGGAACTCGCCGCAGAACAACGACGTATCGCGGCCCTTCGCCGCGCCGAAGCCTGGACGGGTGCACCGTAGTGGACCTGGACGAACGCGACGCTGTCGCCACTCGGTTCGGCGTGTCCACCGAGCAGGTCGACCGGGACCACCTCATCTCACACCTCCTCGGATCGATCAGCAGCCACTTTGCCGATCGCCTTCACTTCATAGGCGGCACGGCACTCTCCCGAACCCACCTCAGCGATGGTCGGCTCAGCGAGGATATCGACCTGGTCGCGATCGGTAATCGCACCGCGCTCGCGCACGAACTCGATACCACACTGCCGCGTGCCGTTGCGCGCAGTCACGGCAGGCTCGAATGGGCACCCGCACTTGCCGAAGTCACAAACACCTCGGCCGCCGTTCTCCGTTCAGCAGCAGGACTGTCGGTCAAGATCCAACTGCTTTCATCACGCGACAGAACTGTGTGGCCGGCGGAAGCCCGAGAGCTCGAACAGCGGTACAGCGACTGTCCACCGGCGCGGCTGCTGGTGCCCACACTGCCGGCATTCGCGGCCGCGAAAACAGCAACATGGCACGACAGGCGAGCATCGCGCGACCTCTGGGATCTCTGGGCATTGAGCACGATCGGCGGCATCGATAGCACTGCCGGAGAACTCTATCGACGGCTCGGACCTACCAACCGGCTTCCGGGGCCACATCTTTTCGATCGGCCACCACATGCGGACGACTGGACTTCGCAACTTGCCGGGCAAACCCGCCTCACCCTCACCGCCGACAGGGCACTGAAGGTCGTCCGAGAGGCCTGGGCGGCGGTCTCACAGAGCGGATAAGCGCCGGGTCTCAGGTGATCGAGGCTGCAATCACCGCAGGCACTGCGGTGATTTTCGGGCCGCTCGCACTCGGAGCGCGGGATCGTCGGCCACTATGCATTACGTAGGGTTAGACCCTACGTAATGCATAGTCACTGCTCAGATCCCCAGGACCAATTTCGCCGTGGTGAAGTAGATGATCAGCCCGGTGGCGTCCACCAGGGTGGTGACCATCGGTGCCGACACCACCGCCGGGTCGATCCGCAACCGCTTGGCCAGCAGCGGCATGGTGCCGCCGATGGTGGCGGCCCAAGCGCAGATCAGGACCAGCGTGATCCCGACGACCACCGCGACCTTCGGGCCCACGAACAGGCCCCCGATCACCAGGCCGACGACGGACAGCATCCCGCCCAGCACCAGACCGACCCGGCATTCACGCCAGATCACCTTGAAAAGATCACCGCCGCGGACCTCCCCCACCGCGACCGCGCGCACACAGGCGGTGGCGGCCTGGGCGCCCGCGTTACCGCCGGCACCGATCAGCAGCGGAATGAACAGCGCCAGCTGGGCCGCCTGTTCCAGGGTGGTCTCGAAGAAACCGGTCACGCTGACCGTGAGGGTCGCGGCGACCAGCAGCAGCATCAACCACAGCGCGCGGTAGCGGGCGAGCTGGAAAACGCCCGCCGCCATGTAATGGCCCTCCCACGGCGCCGAACCCGCCTGCTTGGCGACATCCTCGCTGTCGGCGGCTTCGATCACCTCGACGGCGTCGTCGATGGTGAGCAACCCCACCAGCCGGTCCTCGCTGTCGACGACCGGCAGGTTGATGTCGTTGGTTTCGCGCATCAGGCGCGCAGCTTTTTCTGCCGAATCGGTGGCACGGACGAACGCAGGTTCGGTGACCACCAGATCCGCGACCATCGTGTCGGGGCCGGTGAGCACCAGTTCCCGCAGTTCGACGATGCCCTGCAGGCGGCGACCGGAATCGACCACGGGCAGGGTGTATACGGTTTCGGCGTTCTCGCCTTTGACCCGCACGATCCGCAACGCATCGGCGACGGAGAGGGTACCCGGGATCGCCACGACCTCGGGCGACATGTACCGCCCGACCGACCCCTCCGGATAGCCCAGCAGCGCGGCGGTCATCCGCCGGTCCCGGGGGCTCAGTCCGGCCAGCACCTTCTTCGCCACCTTGGCGGGGGCTTCGCGGAGCATGCGGGCACGATCGTCGGGCGCCATGCCCTCGACGAGTTCGCGGAAGGTCTGATCGCGCAGGCCCTGCAGGATCTGCTGCTGATCGACGGGTTCGAGTTCTTCGAACACCGCCAGCGCCAGATCCTTGTCGAGCAGGCGGAATGCCACGCCGGCCTCGACCGCGTCCATGCGCGCGAGCTCGTCGGCGATGACATGCGGCGGATGATTGTCCAGCCAGTGCAGCGCGGCGTCGACGCGATGGCTTTCGACCACGTTCTGGAGGGATTCCGACAGCGTCGTCGGCGCTTCGATGAGTTCGATCTGCGACATGAGAAGTCCTCGGCACAGCGTTGATTTGCGAGTGATTCGAAAGAAGTCACACCGCGAGGCGCCGAACCGGGCCGCTCCGCCGGCAGAGATCGCTAGCGGAAACGCGGGAGGACGGCGCCGCGCGGCCTTCGACTGGGAGGTTCGCTGCGCATTGCAACACCACCTCCTTCTCGGTCACCGCCGCGCGCCGGAGCACGCCGCTCATCCGGATCAATACTCGATGAATGCGAACGCATCCTTGTGCAGGATACATCCCCGGGCCGGGATAATGGCATCGCAACGTTCGTCACACGGCGTTTCACACTCCCGGGCGTGTCTGCCGGGTCACCGGCCCGGCCCGGGCGCGAGGGTCGCCGCGATCGCCTGTTCGGCTTCCGGCCAGGTGCGGGTGTGGTTCACCCAGTCCGGGACCGGCGCGCTGCGAACCCCGAAGAGGAAGAGGTGCGGCACCAGGTCGCGCAGCACCTCGTGCACCTCGAGCCGGTCGTCGATCATATGGGTGATGCCCAGGCCGGCGCAGTGCACCGCCTTGTCGGCACGCCGACGGCAGAACCGCACATTCAGACGGGGCACACCGGTCTGCGCGTAGAAGTCGTGGTGGTCGAGCCACTGCCGCGTCCGCGCCTGCACCCGAGGCCCACATTTGGAAATCACCCACGCGCGTCCCTCGAACCGGCTCACCAGACGGTTCAGCACCTCGAAGGCGTTATCGGTGGGCGGCGTACGCATCGCTTCCTCGTGACCGCCCGAGAGAAAGACGGTATCCGCGCCGCCGTCGGGTAACGCGGCCCCCTGTATCACTCGGCCGAAATCAATTCCGAGTCTCGCTTCGCCTGTATTCATTTCCGGTCCATTGTCCGCCGGACAGCCGAGGCCGGCGAATTCTTTTCGCGGCGTGGTTACTCAGCAGATCAGCACCTGCCGTCGAATCGGCGCGGGCCCGGTGACAGCATCGCCGTGGACGACCGGTGCCCTACTGGATCGCGTCCCGGGGGTGTCCGAGTTATTCTGACCGCGCCGCGACGAAACTTGTCCGGCTCGAACACCACTGGGGGGATCATGTTCCGACGTCTCGTCGCGCTGTGCCTGCTGTCGGTTGGTCTTGCCGCATGTGGAGACAGTCCGGCCGACCTCACCGCAGGCCAGGCCGAGGGCACCTGGGACTACTGGGTCACCGAACCCGCCACCGACGCCGACAGGCTGGAGCTGTTGCGGCGGACGCGAAATATCGATCCGTGCGCACTGATGCCGCGCGAGGCGCTGGCCGAGTACGGCACGGTGCTGCGGATGTTCACGACCTCGCCCGGCTCGTGTACGGCGACGCTGAACTCCGAGGAAAAACGTGAGCAAACAGAATTCGACCTCTCTGTCTCGGTCCGCAATCCCGGTGTCCCGTCTCATGCCCCGGAGGCCTCGGTCCGGATGGTCGACGGCGCGGAGGTCACCAGCGTCCGCGATCTCGATCACCTCGACGACAGGTTCGAAGACCAGATACTGCATCGAAGCTGCACGGTGACCGCCGGATTCCCTTCGCAGGTGTCACTCATGCTGTTCAGCTCGAACCCGCTGGGCACCGAACCCTGTCCCATCGCGGAGAATGTGATCGACACGGCGCTGGGCGAATTCGGGAAAGAACCGGTTCGGGGATCCTCACCCGATACCGCACGCACGGTAGTCGACGGGATCGATCCATGCGCCGCGGCCGCCGCGCTGGGAGTTACCGTACCGGCTGCCCAGCAGTCGGACTGGTCCTGCGAATTCACTTACCGCGACGACGAGATCTCGGTGTGGTATGGGTACGACTGGCAGTCGCTGACCCCCGACGCGCCGCTGTTCACCGTAGGGCCCCATCCGGTGCACCGGGTCGACGAGCCCGGCGACGACTTCGTGAGCCGCTACGGCCGCATCGGGCCGCCGCTCGAAACCGCCGAGGAAATCGGAAACATGGGGCCCCGCCTGCCCACCGTGAACGTGATGGGCAAGGACGCCGACGCAGTCGAAGACGTTGTCCGCCAGGCACTGTTGCTGGTCCCGGCGCGGTAGAAAGGGCGGTCGATAAGCAGTTCTGGCCACCGGGGAGCTGACATGTTCCGGCGTCTCACAGTGCTCTGCCTACTGCTCGCATGCCTCACACCGTGCACGACCGGAACCACCGGACGGTCACCAGCCGGTGATGCGTACTGGCTGCCCGAATCGGCTACCAACGCCGACCGCATGGACCTCCTGCGCAGGGCCCGCGGTGTCGACCCCTGCGCTCTCCTGCCACGGGAATCGCTCGGCGAATACGGCGAAGTACTCCGGGTCTACAATCCCGGGCCCAGCGCATGCACGGCGGAAATCGCCTCGGCGAAGGCCGGCGGCCGGATCCGGTTGGATCTGGAAGTCGCTGTCCGGTGGGCGGGTGTCCCAGAGCCCGAGGAGAAACCGAGCCGAGTGATCGAGGGTGCCCGAGTCACCTCCGACGGCGATTCCGTCCTCGAGACGGATGAGGGCCGCAGTCAGGATCGCCGGTGCTCGGTGGCTGCGGTGTTTCCCTCCCTGGCCACCCTCGCCGTCAATACCTCGAGCCCGGCCGGCACCGAAGCCTGCCCGATCGGTGAGCAGGTTATGACGAACGCGCTGCACGAATGGATCAACCAGCCGGCCCAGGGCTCATCGCCGGATACCGTGCTCACGCTGGTCAACGATATCGATCCCTGCGCCACGGCCACCGCGCTCGGTGTCACTGTATCCGCCGCCGAACAGAGCATGTGGTCCTGCATTTTCACCTACAACGGCCACCTGGTGTCTTTGCATTACGCCTACGCCAGGAAGCTATCGACCCCACAGCCGCCGGATTTCGGCGTAGGCCCCTACGAGGTGTACCGCTCCGATGTCATCGACAGCGAACGGACATTCTTCAGCAGCACGATCGGGCCGCCGATGGAGACCGCCGAAATCCCCGGACAACGATCGGCGAATCACCTTCCCGCTCTGGCCGGCGGTATTCTGGCCGCGCCGCGATGACGTTTTCCGGCTCGAACACCACTTGGGGGAAATATGCTCCGGCGCTTTGCCGCGCTGTGCCTGCTGGTCACGTGTCTCACCGCCTGTGGCAGTGACCCGACCGACCGCGCCGCAGGCCAAGAGCCCGGCGCCCAAAACTATTGGCTCACCGAACCTGCCACCGACTCCGACCGTCTGGAGTTGCTTCGCCGCGCACGCGGTATCGATCCATGCGCTCTGCTGCCGCGGGATGCGCTCGCAGAATTCGGTACGGTACTGCGCGTTTTCAATCACGGGCCCAGTAGGTGCACGGCAACACTCAACTCCGATGACCTGTCCGGCCGCACACAGTTCCGCCTGCTCGTTTCGGCCCGCGAACCAGGCGTTCCGGCTCACGGAGCGGGCACTCAGGTCCGGACGGTCGACGGTGTGGCAGTCACGACCTCCCGCGATCTGGATCAGCTCGGCGAGGACTATCGGGACCAGTGATCGACGGGATAGAACCCTGCGCCCCGGCCGTCGCCCTCGGAGCCACCGTGCCCGCGGCCCGGCGATCGCTGTGGTTCTGCGAGTTCGACTACCACGGCGATCGAATCAAGCTGGAGTACGTTTTCGCCGGGGAGCGTCTGACTCTGAGGGCGCCGGCGTTCACCGTGGGCACGCACCGTGCCCACCGCTTCGACGAACCGGGCGATGACTTGGTGATCTACTGGGGTCGGATCGGCCCACCGGTCGAGAACTCGAGTCCAGTGGGCTCCATGGGGCCGAGCCTGCCCACCGTCACGGTGACGGGTTACGACGTCGCCGCCGTCGAAGATGTTGTCCGGAGCGTTGTTTCGATGATCCCCGCCCCGTAGAAAGGGATACCCGCACACTATCGCGCCCTGGCGGATCGGATCGGGGACATCGCCGCGCCGGTATCCGAGCACGCTCGCACCGGATGGCCTGGGACCACCACATCTCACGCGGTAGCTGACAATGCGCTGGAAGCGGAGGATAGTGGCGGAATGGACAGGGAGGCGGGTTCTGTGACGGCGGTGGCCGACCGGGTTTTCCACGCCGTGCTCGGGGCTGTCGATGTGCTGGCGATATTCGTCGGAGACCGGCTGGGCTGGTATCGGAGCCTCGTCGCGGACGGACCGGCGACCGCTGCCGAACTCGCCGCGCGCACCGGGACCCATCCGCGGTATACCAGGGAGTGGCTGGAGCAACAGGCGGTGACCGGTTTGCTGACTGTGCACCGGGACGGGAGCGCCGCGGAGCGGATGTTCGCCGTTCCGGCGGCCACGGCGGAGGTGCTCACCGATGAGCACAGCCTCGAGTATCTGGCGCCGATTGCGCGGTTGTTCGGTGCGGTGGGGCCGGCGCTGCCGAAGCTGCTCGACGCCTACCGCACCGGGGGCGGAGTGAGCTGGGACGAGCTCGGGGACGACGCGCGGGAAGGGCAGGCCGACGGGAATCGGCCGTGGTACGAGAAGCGGCTCGCGGCGGCGTTGGGCGATGTCCCCGAGGTCGTGGAGGTGCTGGGCACGCCCGGAGCGAAAGTTCTCGATATCGGGTGCGGGGCGGGATGGTCCGCGATCACACTGGCCGGTGCCTATCCGGCGGCGCGGGTCCGGGGCGTGGATATCGATGCGCCGTCGGTGCGCCGTGCGGTGGCGAATGCGGCCGCGGCGGGAGTTACGGATCGGGTGGAGTTCACGGTCGGGGATGCGGCGGAGCTGCCGACGGGCGGGTTCGATATCGCGTTCGCGTTCGAATGCGTGCACGATATGCCCCGGCCGGTCGAGGTGCTGGCGGCCGTGCGCCGGGCGCTGCGGCCCGGCGGGATCATGGTGGTGATGGATGAGGCGGTCGCGCCGGAGTTCGCGCCCGACGGGGACGATCTGGAACGGCTGATGTACGGGTTCAGCTTGTTCGTCTGCCTGCCCGACGGGATGTCGAGCCCGCCGAGTGCCGGGACCGGCACGGTGATGCGGGCCGCGACCCTACGGAACTACGCGCTCGAAGCGGGTTTCACGAGATTCGATGTCCTGCCGATCGAGGATTTCGGGTTCTGGCGTTTCTACCTACTCGGCTGAACACAAGCGGCCCGCGTCGTGCTCGGCACGTTCAGCGCCGTGCGCAGCGCGGCGGGGTCGTCGAGGGAGAGGCTGATCCGGGTCGTCTCGGCCGTGATGCGGCCGCTGGGTAGCAGCGAGTCGATATGCACGGCGACGGGGTCGTTCAGGGTGAGGTCCACGGTGGCGCCATCGGGGCCCGCGAGGAACAGCCTGCCGTCCTCGAACGCGGTCGCGGTGTGGTTGTAGCGGCGGCATCCTGCAACCGCCGTGATCCGGTCGAGTGGTACGCGGGCGACTACGCGGCCCGATCGGCGCAGTACCACTTCCTGGCCGGTCACATAGTGCGGATAGGCGATATCGGCGATGACCACCGCGAACACAAACACCAGTGACCACACGGAAACCACAGCAAGCGTGATGCCGAGCCATACCCAGGGGATCACCAGGTGTAATACGACCACTTCGATCAGGGTCGCCGCGAGGAAGGCCATGGGCAGGGCGAGGACACCGCGGGTGGCGGTGAGCGGCTGCTGTTCGCGGCTGTCGCGGTCGGTGGTGCGGCGCAGCCACAGCCACAGGCCGGCATACAGCCGGGCCTGGTTGCGGAGGAGTCGCAAGAACCCGGTCACGACGGTCCCCCACTGGTGTCTGCCAGCAATTCCATCGCACGGCGGACCGCCTGGCGTTGTGCGGGGTCGGGGACGAGGGTGTCCTCCGACAGCGCGGGTGCGCCGTGCGGGATATCCGCGGTCGCCGCGACCACGCTGTCGAAATCGAGCCGCCGCAGCTGGCCGGCGATTTCCTGCGCCATCTCCTCGATCAGTTCGGCGGACTGCGCCACCGGGCGGCCGTGCAACCGCTCCCAGCCGCGCAGCAGCCGGCGGTAACCGGTGCGGGCGGCCGGGTCGGCGAGGGCATGGGTGAACCAGGTGAACATTTCAGCGGGTGTGTCGCCGGAGAGGGAGAAGACCTCCAGCATGTCGCGTTCCTGGTCGAGCGCGGCACGCTCCGGTTCGTCGGCTTGCTCGCGGGCCCGGTCGAAGGCGTCGGCGACCTCGTCCGGGAGTGCGGTCAGGCGGCGGTCGGCGTCGACCGCGGCCAGCATCCGGGCCACACCTTCCTGTTTGCGCCCGAGCTGGGTGATGCGCTGGGTGATCTCTTCGTGCAGCGCGGCGAGGTCGGCCCGCAGGTCTTCGGTATCCGAGGCGCCGTGCTCGTTGGCGAATACGGCGGCCACCGCGCCGAGCGGCAGGCCGTTGTCGGCGAGCCAGCGGATCCGCATGAGCCGGGTCAGTTCGGCCATCCCGTAGTCGCGGTAGCCGTTGTCGGGGCGGGCGGGTTCCGGGAGCAGGCCCAGTCGGTGATAGTGGCGGACGGCGCGGGGGGTGGTTCCGGCGGCCGCGGCGATTTCACTGATCCTCATGCCGTCCAGCGTGGGGTGTGACGCTACGTCGTAGTCAAGGGCCGCAGGAGCTATCCGCACACCGGCGCGGAAACATTGCCCGGACGCCGCTCGGACGACAGAGTGGAGGCCGAGGTTGATCTCGTGCGGCCCGCGGGCCCGAACTATGGAGGAGAGTGCTGTGCGCTTCGGAATCTTCATCCCCCAGGGCTGGCGGCTGGATCTGGTGGGTATCGAACCCGCCGCGCAGTGGGAAGTGATGCGAGGTCTCGCGGCACGCGCCGACGCGAATCCGGTGTGGGAATCACTGTGGGTGTACGACCACTTCCACACCGTGCCCGAACCCACCGAGGAAGCCACTCATGAAGCGTGGAGCCTGATGTCGGCGTTCGCCGCGACCACCTCACGGGTGCGACTCGGACAGATGTGTACGGCGATGAGTTACCGCAACCCGGCCTACCTGGCGAAGGTCGCGGCGACCGTCGATCTGATCTCCGGCGGCCGGACCGAGATGGGGATCGGCGGCGGCTGGTACGAACACGAGTGGCGCGCCTACGGGTACGGTTTCCCCACCGCCGGGGAGCGGCTGGGCAGGCTGGACGAGGGCGTGCAGATCTTCCGGCAGGCGTGGAGTTCGGGCACCGCGACGCTGGACGGCAAGTATTACCAGGTGGACGGCGCGATCGTGCGACCGCTGCCAGTGCAGGAGGGCGGGATCCCGCTGTGGATTGCCGGTGGTGGCGAGAAGAAAACTCTGCGTATCGCCGCGAAATACGCGAACTACACGAACTTCGCCGGTAATCCCGAGGAGTTCACCCGCAAATCGGAGATCCTGCGCGACCACTGTGCCGAGGTCGGCACCGATTTCGACGCCATCGTGCGCAGCGCCAACTTCAATGTTGTCATCGGCGCCACCGAAGCCGAGGTCGAGCAGCGCATCTCCGAGAACGCGGCACGGCTGACCCCGGTCCTGGGCGAGGAGAAGGCCCGCGCCTACCTCGACAACCTGACCACCGGCGGTGCCGCCGTCGGCACTCCGGAGCAGATCGTGGAGAAGCTGTCCGCCGTCCGCGATCGCGGCCTCGGCTACGCCATCTTCAACTTCCCGGAAGCGGCCTACGACACCAGCGGAATCGAACTCCTGGAACGGCAGGTGCTTCCGGCGCTGTCCTGAGCACCACGGCAGCGGCTACGAGACCAGGGACACCGGATCTTCCGGACGGGACGGCATATCCGCACGCTCCGTCCGGGACCCGGCCGTTCCCGGAGCGGCATCGAGTAGCGGTGCCAGCACCCTGCCGATAGTCCGCAACGATTGCGGTGAGGCGATCTCCCAATGAGTGGCGTCGACCGCGGTTTCGTGCACCCGGCCGGAGATATAGCGACGCCAGGCTCCCGCGGCGCGGCCCGACCCGCGATCGTCCCGGTCGGCGGTGAAGAAAATAAGGTCCCCCCGGTAGATCCCCGGACGGTGCCGCGGGCCGATCTGCTGCGCGCTCAGTACACCGGTGAATACCCGCTGCACCCTGTCCTCGGTAAGCGCACCGAACGGCCCGGGAAGCGTGGCCAGCAGTTGCATCGCCTGGTCGAGAGTGAACTCGCCGGCCGGGATATCGACCAGCTGATCGGTCCCCAGCTGGCCGATCAGATTGCCGACCGTCACCGGTTGCTCGCCGAGGTAGCCGACGTCTCCGGCGAACGAGTCGAGCATGCCCAGCAACTCGACCCGCTCGCCCTGCTGCTGCAGCTGTACCGCCATGGCGTGCGCGATGAGTCCGCCGTAGCACCAGCCGAGCAGGCGGTAGGGACCGCGGGCCTGCACCGCGCGGATGCGGCGCAGATAGTCGGCGGCCAGGTCGTCGATCGACTCCGGTGTGGCGGTGTTCTCGGTGATCGCCGGCGACTGGATCCCGTAGAGGGGGCAGGCCACCTCCGTGCCGAGGCCCGCGAAACTCCACGACAGACCCATCACCGGATGGATGCAGAACAATGGGAGCCCGGTCCCGGTGGTCCGGATCGGCAGGACCGGCGCGAGTGCCGTTTCGGGCGTCAAGGTGGAATCTGCGCGCGCATCGGCGATCCGCCGCGCGAGACCCGCGGGGGTGGGGTCGGCGAACAGCCACGGCAGGGCGATGTCCACACCGGTCTCGTCGCGTAGGCAGGCGAGCAGCGTGGTGGCGACCATCGAGTTCCCGCCGAGATCGAAGAAGGAATCGTCGGCACCGACCCGCGCCACGTCCAGTACATCCGCGAAGACGGCCGCGATCCGCCGTTCCAGCTCGCCGCTGGGCGCGCGATAGCCGCGGCCGGAATCGAAACGCGGCCGCGGCAGGGCCGCGATATCCACTTTCCCGGTCCCGGTGAGCGGTAGTTCGGCGACAACGACCACGGCGTCGGGAACCATATGCGCGGGTAGCTGCGTGCGCAGGACATCCCGCAGTGCGTGCCCGTCCGCAGGGGCTGCGTGCCCGTCCGCAGGGGCGGTATCCGCGGCACCCACCGCGGCGTAACCGAGCAGCCGGGGCCCCGCGCCCGCGTCGTGGTCGACGATTACCGCCGCGGCGCGCACGCCCGGGCAGGTCCGCAGTGCGGCTTCGATTTCGGCGGGCTCGATGCGGAATCCCCGTAACTGCACCTGCCGGTCGGCGCGGCCGTGATGCTCCAGCTCACCGGATTCGTTCCACCGGCCGAGATCGCCGGACCGGTAGAGCACGCCTCCGTGGGTGTAGGGATCGGCGACGAAACGGGTCGCGGTGAGCCCCGGCCGCTCGGCGTAACCGCGGCTCACCTGGGCTCCCGCCAGGTAGATCTCGGCGACGATACCGGTCGGGACGGGCTGCAGCCGGGCATCGAGTACGCGGATCCCGACACCGTCGAGGGGCCGCCCCACCGGAGTTCCCGGTGCCCGGCGGCCCGCCGCGACGGGGTCCAGTTCGGCATGGGTCAGATGCACTGTGGTCTCGGTGATTCCGAACATATTGCTGATCCGGGGGGCGTCGCCGCCGTAGCGGCGGAACAACGGCAGCAGGCTGCTCGGATCGAGCGGCTCACCACCGAAGACGATACGGCGTAGCGCCAGTGGTGTATCCGCGGCCGCATCGGCTGCGTCCAGCGCGACGAATGCACTCGGTGTCTGATTCAGGATGCTGACCCGCTCCCGCGACAGCAGTTCGTGCAGATCTCGCGGGGAGCGCGCAGTGTGATGATCGGCGACCACGAGACTCGCGCCCGTGGTCAGCGCGCCCCACATCTCCCATACCGAGAAGTCGAATGCGGACGAATGGACCATCGACCAGACGTCGTCGTTGTTCAGCCCGAGCAGAGCACCGGCCCGCCGCAGCAGCGCCACGATACTCGCGTGGGTCACCGCCACACCTTTCGGGCGGCCGGTCGATCCCGAGGTGTAGATGATGTAGGCGAGGTTGCCGGGACGGGCGCGCGGCAAGGCCGTCGAAAGGGGCTCGATCTCACCGTTCTCCCACCTGTCCAGCTCGAGTACCGGGACCCCGGCGGGGGCATCGATTCCGCTGTCGGCCGTCGTGAGGACACAGCGCGGCGCCGTTTCGCCGAGCACGTACCGGATACGCTCGGGTGGATACGCGGGGTCGATCGGCACATAGGCAGCACCTGCACGGATCACCGCGACGATCGCGACGATCAGCCTCACACCGCGCGGTAGCGCCACCGCAACGCGGGCTTCCGGCCCGGCCCCCAGCCGCACCAACCGCTGGGCCAGCGCGCCGGAGTCGGTGGCGAGCGCTTGGTAGGTCAGCGCTATTCCACCGAAGCGCACGGCCACCGCATCCGGGGCGAGGCGTACTGCCGCCGCGAAGAGATCGGCGAGTGTCGTATCGTCGCCGGGTTCCACCTGTACCGGGTCCACGAGCCGCGCGTATTCCGCATCGTCGAGCAGCGCGATATCCCCTACCGGCGTCGCGGTAGCGGAGGTGACGGCCCGCAGTACCCGCTGGAGGGTATCGCCGATGCGCCGCACGGTCGCCGTATCGAAAAGGTCTGTCGCATAGGTGAAATAGACCGCCGAATCGCTCAGCGTCAGTTGCAGATCGAACTCGGCGGTGCGGATATCCCGTTCCACGGGTTGCACCGTGATCTCCGCGGCCGTCCCCACAACTCGCGTCTCGACCTCCTCGGTGAGCACAACCTGGAACAGCGGATGGTGATCACGCCGGCGGACCGGATTCAGTTCCTGGACAATCCGTTCGAAGGGCACATCGGCGTGCGCGAAGGCCGCGAGGTCGGTATCGCGGACCGCGGACAGCAGATCTGCGAACGAGGCCGCGAGGTCGACTCGGATGCGCAGTACCACCATATTGACGAACATGCCGACCAGATCGTCGAGTTCCGCCCCACCACGGCCGGCGACCGGGGTCCCGATGGCGATATCGGCGCCACCGGTGAGCCGGGCCAAGGTAACCGCCAATGCGGCATGCACCACCATGAACCGGGAAGCGCCGGAGGCCACTGCCATTCGCCCCAGCGCTGCGACGACCTCCGGATCGAACTCGACCCGCAGCGCAGCACCCGCTCCCGAAGCGACCGCAGGTGCGGGCCGGTCGAACGGCAGCGGCAGCCGCGCGGGGAGTCCGGCCAGGCGCTCCCGCCAGTACGCCAGCTGCCGTCCCATCGGGGTGGCCGGGTCCGCGGCGTCACCCAGCCATTCGACCTGCCGGATCGCGTAGTCGGCGTAGGCCACCGGCTGGGCCGGGAACTGCGGCGCTGCCCCGGCGGTACGTGCCGAATACGCGGTCAGCAGGTCGGTCGACAGCGGCCGAGCCGACCAGCCGTCCGCGCTGATGTGGTGGATCACCACGGCGAGTACATGCTGGTGCCGGTGCACCCGGAACAGCCGGACCCGCACCGGCAGATCGCGGACGAGGTCGAATCCCATTGCCGCGAAGGTCGCCAGCCGTTCCCGGAGTTCGGCGGGCTCGACCGGCACCGCCGAAAGCTCGATCTCCTGTTCACCGGCCCGCAGTACCGATTGCCAGGGGCCGCCGTGGACATCCTCGGGATACACCGTTCGCAACGGTTCGTGGCGCGCGACCACATCGGCGATCGCTGCCCGCAGCGCGGCGATATCGAGTGTCCCCCGTATATGCACGGCGATCGGGATGTTGTTCACCGCGGACGCGGGATCGAAACGGTTCAGGAACCAGAGGCGCTGTTGCGCCGGGGCGAGCGGCACCCGCGCCGGCCGCTCGGGCACGAGGGCCACCCGCCGCGCTCCAGAACCTGCCGACTCCCGGATCCGCGCGGCCAGCCCGGCCACGGTCGGCGCCTCGAATACCGTCCGCATCGGCACCTCGGCCGCGAAGACGGCACCGAGTCGCGCGCCCAGCCGGGCGGCGGCCAGCGAGTTGCCGCCGAGTTCGAAGAAGTCTGCCTCCGGACCGGCCACTTCGACACCGAGCAGTTCGGCGAACACCTCCCGGACCGCCCGTTCCACCGCATCCGCCGGAGCCGCGGGCGCTACGGCACCGAACACGGGTTCGGGCAGGGCGGCACGGTCGACCTTGCCCGCCGTGGTGAGCGGAAACCGGTCGAGGGCGACGATACGGGCCGGTACGGAGTGCGCGGCGAGCATGCCCCGCGCGAATTCGCGCAACTGCACCACATCGATCGAACAGCCCGGTGCCGCAACAACATAGGACACCAGCATCAGGGCGCCGGAAGGTGCCGTCCGCCCTACCGTGACCGAAGTGCGTACTGTCTCGTGGCGCGACAACACCGCGTCCACCTCCCCGGGTTCGAGGCGTATCCCGCGAATCTTCAACTGGAAGTCCGTACGCCCCACATACTCGAGCCCCGACAGCGCCCTGTCCGCCCGGATGTACCGGACCAGATCACCGGTCCGGTACATCCGGGCTCCGGTAGGCGACCACGGATCTGCCACGAAACTCCCGGCAGTACGGCCGGGCGCCCGCAGGTACCCGCGGGCGAGGCCGGTGCCGGTGAGATAGAGCTCCCCGACCACCCCCGGCGGCACGGGGCGCAGGCGCCGGTCGAGGACCCGGACAGCATTCCCCGGGGTGGCGTCTCCGATCAGCACCGGCCGGCCGGCCGCCAGCGCCGCGGCCACCGAAATAACCGTCACCTCGGTCGGGCCGTACCCGTTGAGGTAGATCCGGTCCCCCGCCCAGCGGTCCACCAGTTCGGGATCGGAGATATCTCCGCCCACCACGAGACCGCGCAACCCCGTATGGCGGGCGGGGTCGAGAGTCGCCAGTATCGCGGGCGGAGTCACCGCGTAGGTGACGTTCCGGGTGGCGATCAGGTCGTCGAGCGCGGCGCCTCCGACGGTATCCGGCGGCACGACGACCAGGGTCGCGCCGTTGCCGAAGGCCAGCATCCATTCGAGCACCGACGGGTCGAAGGTCGGGGCACACACATGCAGGACACGGGAGCCGGGTTCCACCCCGAGCTGTGCGGTGACCGTCTCGAACAACGGGCCGAGCCCGCTGTGGGTGACGGCCACCCCTTTCGGCCTACCGGTCGAACCCGAGGTGTACTGCACATACGCGAGGTCCGCCGGATGCGGGCGGCGGGTGGACACCGGCTCGGTAGGAAACCGCGCCGTGCCACCGGATTCCTGCCGCGCAGGGGCCAGGAGTATCCAGTCGAGCCGCCCGTGCCCGTCACCGGCGGGATCACCGGTCGTCAGGCCGAGGACCGCCCCGGAGTCGGCCAGAATCCACTCGACCCGGTCCCGCGGGAAGGCCGGATCGACCGGCAGGAACGCGGCGCCGGATTTCGCGACTGCCCAGACACCCGCCAGGAACTCCGCGGACCGCGGGGCGTGGATGACCACCACATCCCCCGGACCGATACCGCGGGCGATCAACTGCCCGGCCAAGCGGCCGGACCAGGTATCGAGCTCGTCGTAGCCGATCTCGCGGTCACCGTCCACGACCGCGATACGGTCCCGGGCCCACGGGAGCGCAGCGGTGAGGATGTCCCCGAGCGTGCGCCCGGCGGACTCGGACACGGACGGGCCGCCGGGCCTCGTCTCGTGGAAATCGATATCCCCCACCGGCGTCCGCGGGTGGGCGACCACGACAGCGGCCAACCGCAGCCAACTGGCGGCCCAGAACCGTATGGTTTCCTCGTCGAACAAGTCTCTGGCGTAGGAGAACTCGGCTTCCAGCTGCGCGCGGCCCTTCGCGTCGACCGCCGGTCGCATGGTCAGCGCGAGGTCGAACCTGGCCACTCCGGGATCGATATCGAGCGAGCGCACCGTCAGGCCGGGAAACTGGAGTTCGCCGGTGGGCTGGTTTTCGAATGAGAACGCCACGCGGAACAACGGATGCCGGCCGGAGCCGGCGGGCCGGGCGAGGACCTGCACCACTTCTTCGAACGGCAGATCCGCGTGCTCGAAGGCCGCCAGATCGATGCGGCGCACATCGGTCAGGATATCCGCGAAACCGCGGTCTCCATCGATCACGCTGCGCAGGGTGAGCGTATTGACGAACATCCCGACCAGACCGTCGAACTCCGCCATCGGCCGCCCCGCAACCGGGGTGCCCACGCAGATATCGTCGCTATCCGTCATCCGGGCCAGTAACACCGCGAACACCGCGTGTGCCGCCATGAACAGTGTTGCCTGCCGCGTCCGGGCCAGTGCCGTCAAACCCGCCGCGAGGTCCGCGTCGACCACGAAACGCCATCGCCCGCCCTCCCACGAGGAGGCCGACGACCGTGGACGATCAACGGGTAACGGCAGTTCCTCCGGTACTCCGGCGAGCGTTTCCTGCCAGAACCGCGACTGCCGTGCCCGCAGACTCCGCGGATCCGCCGGTGCTCCCAGCCGGTCCGACTGCCACCGCGCCGCCTCGGCGAATTGCGCGGGCAGCGGCTGCCATTCCGGTTCGACCCCGCGCGCCCGGGCAGCGTAGGCCGTCATGAGGTCCGCGATGAACGGCCGTGCCGACCAGCCGTCCGCGCTGATGTGATGCACCACGTAGGCGAGCACATGTTCGCCGGGACCCAGTGCAAAAAGTGCTGCCCGAAGAGGGATCTCGGCGGAGACATCGAAGCCGCGGCGGGCCATCGCAATGATCTCCCGATCGAGATCCGCAGCCGGCACGGTGATCGGATCGGCGAGTACCGCTGCCGCGTCGGGCGCGCAGATCAATTGCGCGGGCGATCCGTCCACCACCGGATACCGGGTGCGCAGCGATTCGTGCCGCCCGACGATATCGCCCAGCGCGGTGCGCAGCGCCGCGATATCGAGGGATCCTGAGATACGCACCGCGGCAGCCATATTGTCCACCGGCGCCTCCGGATCGGCCTGGTTGCGCAACCACATCCGCTGCTGGGCAGGCGACAGCGGGAGGCGATCCGGGCGTGGCCCCTGCCCGATTCGCGCCCCATCGGTCACCGGCCGCCCGGAAACGACCTCTGCCAGTTCGGCGACGGTCGGCGCATCGAAGATCTCCCGCACCGAAACCGCGATCCGCAGCGCACCCGCCAGCCGGGCCGCGAGTTGCGCCGCGTCCATGGAGTTCGCGCCCAGAGCGAAGAAATCGTCGGCCCGGCCCACATCCTGCACACCCAGGATATCGGCGAAGCAGGAGGCGATGAGTTGTTCGGTGATGCCGGCGGGCTCTTCGTAGGCAGAGCCGGGGACAGGTGGCTCGGGCAGCGCCTCCCGGTCCAGCTTGCCGTTCGCGTTCACCGGCAGCTCCGGCAGTACCACCACGGCCACCGGAACCATGGCACGTGGCAGGCGCCGGGCGAGATCGCGAAGGAGTTCACCCGATTCCACCGTTGCGCCCGCAGCCGTGACCACATAGCCGACCAGCCGCCGTTCACCCGCGACCTCGCGCACCGCCGCGGCTGCCCGGACGATCCCCTGGCAGGCCCGCAGCCCTGCGGCGATCTCGTCGAGTTCGATACGGACCCCGTGCAGTTTGACCTGCCGGTCGGTCCGCCCCAGATACTCGAGCACGCCCGCGGTATTCCAGCGCACCGCGTCCCCGGTCCGGTACAGACGCGCCCCGGCGGCCCCGAACGGATCGGCGACGAAACGCGACGCCGTCGCCTCGGCGCCGGATACATAGCCGCGCGCGACCTGCGCGCCGCCCACGTACAGCTCCCCACGGACTCCCACCGGCACCGGCCGCAATCGGCTGTCCAGCACATGGACCCGCATATTCCACACCGGCGCACCGATCGACACCCCGGTCGAGCTGTGGATCCGCGCGGCCGTCACCACCTGCGCTTCGGCGGGGCCGTACCAGTTGAACAATGCCGCAGCCGTCCACTTCTCGAACTCCGTGACCAGCGCGGCCGGTAGTTCCTCGCCCGCCGCGAACACCCGGCGCACGGAAGTCGCCGGTGCCGGAGCGGTCGCAAGATAGTTCGCCAGCACGGTCGGCACCAGATGCAGGGTCGTCACCCCGTAGTCGGTGATCGCCCGGTCCAGTTCCGCGAGATCGCGGTGCGCGTCCGGCGCGGCGACGGCGACACACGCCCCGGCCTGCAGCGGCCAGAACACCTCCCACATCGCGATATCGAAGGTGAGCGGGGTTTTGTAGAGCACCACATCGGAGTCGCCCAACCCGTATTCGTGCTGTGCCCATTGGAACTGGTGGTCGATCGCGGCATGGGTGGTCACCACCCCCTTCGGCAGGCCGGTCGAACCGGAGGTGAAGAGTACGGAGGCAGCGTGCCCCGGTCGCAACGGCGCTATCCGGTCATCGTCATCGATTTCCGCATCGTCCCAGGCGGTCGCATCCACCTCGGCGACCGCGACGACAGTGGTCTGCGCGGGCACGCCGAGATCCTCGCCGTCCACGGTGAGCAGCACCGACGGCCGTGCCGATCGCAGCATATGCGCGATACGCAACCGCGGATGCTCCGGATCAACCGGGACATAGGCGCCACCGGCGACAGTGACGGCGTACAGCCAGCACAGCTGGTCGGCCGAACGCTGCAGCGCCACCGCCACCCGCACCTCCGGCCCGACCCCGAGACCGATCAAGAACCGGGCCCGCCGGTTCACTTCGCTGTGGAACCGGGCGTAGGTCCACGATCGTGCACCGTCTCGCAGCGCCGGCGCCTCCGGCGTGCTGCGGACCCGGGCCACGAACCGCGCGGCCAGGGTGGTTGCCGTCACGGGGTGGCCGGTGGTGTTGCGGTCGCGGCAGAGCGCGGTGCGTTCGGCGTCGTCGAGCAGCTCGATATCGGCGAGCGGGGTGGTTTCCGCCGCTACCGCCAGCTCGTCCAGTACCCGCAGGAAAAGCCGCCGGTTCGCCGCGAGCTCGGTTTCGGTGTAACTGTGCGGATTGCCCTGGAAATCGGCACGCAACCCGTCCTCGTGCCCTTCGGTGTACAGGTTGATGAGCAGATCGTCGATCGGACCGGAGGTGAGGACCCGTAACCGGCCGGACGCCCCGCCCAGCCGAATGGTGTCCTCGAACAGCATGATGTTCACGATCGGACCGAATTGCCCGCCGGCCGCGCTCGTCCTGCCGGCATCACTCCGGATGTTCTCGTGTCGATACCGCTGATGACGTAGTGCGCCCGTGATCGCCCACTGGGTCCGCGTAACGAGGTCGGCGATATCGGATTCCGGTAGGACCTCGATCCGCAGCGGCACGAGATTGGCGAGCATACCGCCGGACCGCTTCGCCATCGCGCTGGTCCGGCCCGAGACCGGCAACGTCAGCACGATATCGGTGCGATCCAGGATCCGGGCACAGAACAGCGCCACCGCGGCCACCGCGAGCGTCGCGACACTGCAGCCGTGGCGTTGCGCGGCGGCCCGCAGCGCGCCGGCCGTACCCGGGCCTGCCGCCGCCGCGGCGACCACGGGATGCGCTGGATGTCTCGTATATCGCTCCGAAAGAACCGAATCGGCGAGACCCAGCGTTCGTTTGCGCCAGTACTCCCGGTCCCGGTCGTGGCGGGGCGATCCGAGATAGGCGATCTCCTCGTCGTACAGCTCGGCCGGTGAACCCGCCCGGTACGGCGGCGGCCGGTGTCCCGAAACCGCGGCCCGATAGATTTCGGCCACCCTGAGCAGGAAATTCAACGCGCCCAGACCGTCGAGCACCACGTGGTGGGCCCGCGCGTACCAATACCACCGATACTCGTCCAACCGCAGCACCGCAGAATGCACCAGCTGCGTTCCGGCCAGTTGCCGCGGCATCTCGAAATCGCGGCGCATCCACGCGTGCGCGGCCGATTCGGGGTCGGCTTCGGCACGCAGATCCACCAGGGCCAGGCCGGCCTCCGCTGTCTCGGCAACGTGCTGCCACGGCTGCCCGCCGATCTCGACTATGCGGACGAAGGCCGATCCGATCTCCCGTCCCGCGCGCCGGCACGCCGTGTCGAGCAGTCCGGGATCGAGTTCTCCCCGCACCTCGACGTACTGCGCGACCACGAAGGGCACATCGGCCGCCGACTGCTGGGCGAACCAGACCCCCAGTTGCCCGGGTGAGAGGGGAAAAACCGAATCATCGTCCACCGAGCCAATACTCACAGCGGCCCGGATCACCCCACAGCCCCCATTTCCCTCGGCAACAGCGACAGGGGCGCGCGGAGTCAGGCCCGCACGTGAGTGCGGAGAAACGCTGTCAGCGGGGTGCGAACCGCCTGCGGATCATCGATGAACGGCCAATGCCCGAGGCCCTCGAGGATGTGGATTTCGGCTTCGGGGAAGAAATTTCGCTGCGTCCGAGCGAACCGGACGGGGATATAGGGGTCCCCGTCGCCCCAGATCACGCAGACCGGCAGATCGTTCCCCGCGATACCGGTGTTCATTTCCGGGAATGCGCTGACCGGATCACGGGAGTTGCGGTAGAGCTGGAGGACCGCCCGCTTGTGTGCCCGGTCCGCGTATCGATCGACCCGGTCGGTATAAGAGTGTGGCAGCGGTACGGGATTGTCGCGGTTGAGGGCGATACGCATGGCACGCTTATTGCTCACCAGCTGGAACAGTTCGCCCAGTACCGGTGTCTGCCAGATCCTCGCGTACCGGTGCCAGCGGTAGCCGTCGAGTACACCGGTGTTGATCAGGACCAGCCCGGCCAGCCGGTCGCGATGGTCCAGTGCCCACCGCAAACCCCACGGCCCACCGAAATCGTGCAGTACGAGATACACGCGCTCGACCCCCAGACGGTCGAGCAGCAGGCCGAGGTATCGCGCATGCCCCGCAATGCTGTGCTCGAAAGCGCGCGGCCGCGCCGATCGCCCGAATCCCGGCATATCCATGGCGATCACCCGCGCGAAGCCCGCCACCGCGGGAATCAGCTCCGCCCAATCGTCCATCGGCCCCGGATTGCCGTGCACGAACACCACGGCCTCCGCGCTGTCGGCGGGCCCGCTGTCGTAGACCGCGCACCGAACACCGTCCAAAAGATGTTCGGTTACCGGCAATACCGGCGTGGTTTCAGCCATTGCGCCCCCTCGATCATCACCGCCGCCCCGCCGTTCGTTCGGCCGACGGTCCGCGACCGACAGTACATCGAGGGATCGCTCCGTCCCGACCTTTCACACGGGGACCACCGTCAGCAACGGATCCAGCCCTTTGAAGTCGTCCGCATTGCGGGTGAACAGCGGCAGATCGTTCGACGAGGCGATGGCAGCGATCATCAGGTCCATTTTGCGAGGCTTGGGATTCCGTCCGGCCGCAATCACCAATCTTGCCATCGAGGTGAACCGGCGCGCCGCCGTCGCACAGAGCGGCAGTGCGTCGAAAGCGTGCTCGATCTCGAAGAGTCGTTCGGTGCGGAGCGCAAGCGTCGCCGTACCGGAGGCCACAGCCACTTCGAGGCCCAGCTCGGCAAGCGTCACCGTGCTGATTTTCGACCGGATCGGGAGGTCCATATCCGCGATGGTGGGCAAGTCGATGAGGACACAGGTATCCAGCAGGCCGACGGGGTGGCGGAACTTCGCACCCGGTTCAGTCATCCAGCCTGTCCTCTCCGAATGCGGCGTCGGTCTCCGCACGTTCATCGATGGCGTTCGCACCCGCAAACCTGGCCAATCGCTGCTTCAGCTCGGCCGTCGTCAGGTTGTTCCGCACGGTGATGGGGCGCAGTTCACCGACAGGTCGCCCGTTGCGGGTGACGACGAAATCCTCCCCCGCTTCCAGCGCATCCATAACGCCCGCGCTGCCGTTGCGTAGCTCGGCTTGGCTGATTGTCCGCGTCATGCACCTCACGCTAGCGCTTGATGCTATCGGATGCTATCTCTGTCCTGCACGATCAGCGATCGGGACCTACTGGACAAACCGACGACCCGATCCCCACGGACACGCCGCCCTACGCGGCCCCGACCAGCCGGTTGGCGAACGTCGAAATCGTATAGGTCCCGACACCCAATACGACTTCGAGCGCATTACGCTCGGTGTACCCCTGCGCCGCGAAGGCCTCGACAGACCGGGCGTCCACGGCCCCGGCAGTGGCCATGACCTCGAGGGTGAACACCCGGACCGCATCGAGCCGCTCGTCGTCGAGTGCACGCTTGCCGCGCAGAGCCGCGGCCAGTTCCGGCGGGGCGCCGAGTTTGCGCAGCTTTCCGGCATGCATTGCGATGCAGATATGGCAGTCGTTGTGGACCGCCACCGTCATGATGACCACTTCCCGTGAGATCGGTTCCAGCGTGCACCGATCGAATCGCGCGGTCATGTCCAGGAATCCGGTCAGCAGTTCCGGCGAGGCGGCCAGCCGGGCGACCGCGTCGGGCACCGCTCCACCCCCGGCGGCCATTGCCGCCATCGCTGCGCGTGATCCCTCCGGGGCGGTTTCGAGTGTATGCGGGTCGAACATCACGGCTCCTAGTATGGACAACATGGTTGACGAAATGATGGTAAACCAGGTTGTCGATATAGCCAAGGCTGTGCGATGACCAGGAAAGACATGGACCACCTCCGGGCAGGCTACGAACTCCCACTACTGCTCCTGGCAGGATTCCGCACACTCATCGACGAACTACACGACGAACTCGCACGCCGCGGCCACCCTCATGCGCGGCCGGCCCACGGCTTCGCGATGCAGGCGATCGGACCCGACGGAGCAACCGCGAGCGATATCGGCCGCCGGCTCGGCATCTCCAAACAGGCCGCGGGCAAAACCGTCGACCGCCTCATCGCCCTCGGTTACGCGGAACGCGGCGCCGACCCCGCCGACGCCCGCCGCCGGCTCGTTCGCCTCACCGCGCACGGATACGACGCGCTCGCCCATTCGGCCGCGATCTTCGACCGGCTCCGCGAACAGTGGGCCGAGACGCTGGGCGAGCAACAGCTACGTGCGATGGAGGACGGGCTGCGCACCGTTGCCGCATCGAACGCTTTCCGGCTCGATGCGACTCAGTGGCTGGGCGAATGATCTGCGGCCCCGAGCCAGGGCAGACACCGCGCCGCGGCTGGACAGGCCGCACAGGACCCTAATTTTCCTGTCTGCCGCCCCGACCGACACAGGACATATTCATCACGCCCACCAACTGTCACGTGAGCGTGGGCACTTTCCTGTACTGCCTCTTCGTCGATGCAGTCGATACGCTCTCCGCCGAATGAGCCTCCCCCTCGAGAACGTGAGCAGGTTCCGGCACCGTCCACACCGGCCGGAACCACACCACGCTCCCCGGAAAAACCTGACGCGGGCCGGCTTTCGATGCCTGCCCGCGCCCGGTTACGAAAGCCCCACCGTCAGAGCATGCAGCTCACGCAACCCTCGACCTCGGTACCTTCCAGCGCCATCTGCCGGAGGCGGATGTAGTAGAGGGTTTTGATGCCCTTGCGCCAGGCATAGATCTGGGCGCGGTTCAGATCGCGGGTGGTGGCAGTGTCCTTGAAGAACAGTGTCAGCGACAGGCCCTGGTCCACATGCTGGGTGGCAGCGGCATAGGTGTCGATGATCTTCTCGTAGCCGATCTCGTACGCGTCCTGGTAGTAGTCCAGGTTGTCGTTGGTCATATACGGGGCCGGATAGTAGACGCGGCCGATCTTGCCTTCCTTGCGGATCTCGATCTTCGACGCCACCGGGTGGATGGAGCTGGTGGAGTGGTTGATGTAGGAGATCGAGCCGGTCGGCGGGACCGCCTGCAGGTTCTGGTTGTAGATCCCGTGTTCCATGACCGCGGCCTTCAGCTGCCGCCAATCGTCCTGGGTGGGGATGTGGATCTCGGCGTCGGCGAACAATTGCGCGACCCGATCGGTTTTCGGCTCCCACACCTGATCGGTGTACTTGTCGAAGTATTCACCACTGGCGTACTTCGACTCCGGGAACCCGCCGAAGTGCGTACCACGTTCCTGCGCAAGCAGATTCGAGGCACGAAGGGCGTGGTAGACCACGGTGTAGAAGTAGATGTTGGTGAAATCCAGGCCCTCCTCGGACCCGTAGTGGATATGTTCCCGCGCCAGGAAGCCGTGCAGGTTCATCTGCCCCAGGCCGATGGCGTGCGAGGAGTTGTTGCCCTGTTCGATGGAGGGCACCGAGTAGATATGCGTCTGATCGGAGACCGCGGTGAGCGCCCGGATCGCGGTCTCGATGGTCTGCGCGAAATCGGGAGAGTCCATACTCTTCGCGATGTTCAGCGACCCCAGGTTGCAGGAGATGTCCTTGCCCACCTCGGCGTAGGTGAGATCGTCGTTGTACACCGAAGGGGTGGAGACCTGCAGGATCTCCGAGCACAGGTTCGAATGGGTGATCTTGCCGGCGATCGGGTTGGCCCGGTTCACCGTATCCTCGAACATGATGTAGGGGTAGCCGGATTCGAACTGCAGCTCGGCGATGGTCTGGAAGAACTCGCGCGCCTTGATCTTCGACTTGCGGATCCGCTTGTCGTCGACCATCTCGTAGTACTTCTCGGTGACGTCGATATCGGCGAACGGCTTACCGTAGATCCGCTCCACGTCATAGGGCGAGAACAGGTACATGTCCTCGTTCTTCTTCGCCAGTTCGAAGGTGATATCGGGGATCACCACACCCAGGGAGAGGGTTTTGATGCGGATCTTCTCGTCCGCGTTCTCCCGTTTGGTGTCGAGGAACCGGTAGATATCGGGGTGGTGGGCGTGCAGGTACACCGCACCCGCACCCTGCCGGGCCCCGAGCTGATTGGCATAGGAGAACGAATCCTCGAGCAGCTTCATGATCGGGATGACGCCCGAGGACTGGTTCTCGATCTTCTTGATCGGCGCCCCGTGCTCACGAATATTGCTGAGCAGCAACGCAACTCCCCCGCCGCGCTTGGACAGCTGCAGCGCCGAGTTGATGGAACGCCCGATGGACTCCATATTGTCTTCGATCCGCAGCAGGAAGCAGGACACCGGTTCGCCGCGCTGCTTCTTACCCGAATTGAGGAACGTCGGAGTGGCCGGCTGGAAGCGGCCGTCGATGATCTCCTCGACCAACTGCCGCGCCAGCACCTCGTCACCGGCGGCCAGCGTGAGCGCGACCATGCACACCCGGTCCTCGAAACGTTCGAGGTAACGCTTCCCGTCGAAGGTTTTGAGGGTGTAGGAGGTGTAGTACTTGAACGCGCCGAGGAAGGTCGGGAACCGGAACTTCTTGTCGTAGGCCTGCTGGAACAGCTTCTTCACGAACGCCCGGCTGTACTGCTCGAGGACCTCGGGCTCGTAGTAGTTCTCCTCGACGAGGTAGTCGAGCTTCTCGTCGAGGTTGTGGAAGAAGACGGTGTTCTGGTTGACGTGCTGCAGGAAGTACTGGTTGGCGGCCTCGCGATCCTTGTCGAACTGGATCTCGCCGTTCGGCCCGTACAGGTTCAGCATCGCGTTGAGGGCGTGGTAGTCCATGACCTCACCGGGAACGCTTTCGCGTTGCGGGGGCTGCTCCAGCCGGGCCGTCATACCTGCTGGTGCTGTCGTTGTTGCTGCCAAAACAATCCCAATCCCTCTCGGACGCGGGCCACGTCCTCAGCGGTTCCCATGAGTTCGAAGCGGTACAGGTAGGGCACCCCGCATTTACGCGAGATCACATCACCTGCGAAGCAGAAGGTGTCGCCGAAGTTCGTGTTCCCGGCGGCGATCACCCCGCGCAACAGGGCGCGGTTGTGCCGATCGTTGAGGAACTTGGCGACCTGGCGCGGTACGAATTCCTTATCGGAGCGAGCCGAACCCAAGACGTGCCGACCGCCCCCGTAGGTGGGGACGATCAGCACGTAGGGTTCGTCGACGTGCAGCGTTTCGGCGCTGGTGTGCAGGGGGATCCGGAGGGCCGGGACATCCAGCTTCTCGACGAATCGGTGAGTGTTCTCCGAAGCGCTGGAGAAGTACACCAAAGTATGCGATTCGGACATTTCACCTCCCCTGTTTCCCGGCCGAATCGGGTGCGCGGTTCAGCTACGCTGTGCCTATTACGCCTGAGCGCGGGCCCTGCGTGGTTACACTGCGCTGCCGCCTCCGGGCCTGACGCGCTCAGGCGGCAACAGTGGCCAGCGCCTTGATGCGGTCGGGCCGGAACCCGGACCAGTGCTCGTCACCGGAGACGACGACGGGGGCCTGCAGGTAGCCGAGAGCCATCACATAGTCGCGGGCATCGGCGTTCTCGGAGATATCGATGACCTCGTAATCCACCCCGGCCTTGTCGAGAGCCTTGTAGGTGGCATTGCACTGGACGCAAGCGGGCTTGGTGTACACGGTGATCATTCGAGTCCCTCTCTCCTGTGCCAATGTGCGGTGTCTCGCGGTCTCGTCGTGACGGACCGCCGCCTCCGGATCGAGCCCTCCGCGTGACTGATCCACAGCCGGTTGTGTTCCGTCTGCGGGGCGCGGTGCCGGCACGATCTGATGATCCTGCGCAAACTCCGAGGACCAGCCCTGAAATACCACGTCCGGGCCGGTTCCACCCGCTGTCGGCGGGTTCTTCACACCGCCGCCTTCGGGTACCGATGACACTACACCTAGTGGCCGACATTCCGAAACAACACGAGATGTTGCGAGTCACAACGATGTGATTTCACAGCTGTAAGCCGCAGGACAGCGTTGCGACACGCCGATTTCACCGTGGTCCAGATCACAATCACCGTGGTCCAGTTCCTTTTCAGCAAACGCAACAGCACCGCCTGTCACACCAGTCGCCGCAACCCCAGCAGACTCTCACGACCCGGCCGGAACAGCCGTAGAGACGACGCCCCAGTACTCCACACAGCAGCAGGCCGCCCCGTCGTCGACAGGGCGGCCTGTTGCAGAGCCGGATGACCCGCTCCCATGACCCGTGAGCACGAGCCACATGCGATCACGCACGCCTGGCCCGGCGCACTCTTGTGATCAGGCGTCGACGAGTTCCCCACTCGCCGCATTGACCAGCGCGCGCAGCGCCTCACCCAATTCGCGCACGGTCTCGGCATCCTCACGCGGATGGTTCGCACCGAAACGTTCACCCCACGTCGCGAAGTGCAGATGCGCCTCGTCGACGATCTTGCCGCCGGCGACACCCACCGACTTGACCGCGTCGCCGTGCGCCCACTTGGCGGCATTCGGGCTGATGGAACCGCTCAGGATCGCGACCGGCTTCTCCTTGATCGCGCCCGCGCCGTAGGGCCGCGACAGCCAATCGATCGCGTTCTTCAGAACGGCGGGCAGCGTTCCGTTGTATTCCGGGGTGATCACCAGCAGGCCGTCGCTCGCACCCACCGCGTCACGCAGCGCCTCGGCGGCGGCCGGAACCGAACCCGGTACATCGATATCCTCGTTGTAGAACGGGATATCGCCGATACCCTCGTACACGGAGACGTCGACGCCCTCCGGCGCGGTGCCGACCGAGGCTTCGGCGACCTGCTTACTGAAGGAGGCGCTGCGAAGGCTGCCGAAGAGGACGACGATACGGGTCTGGCTCATATTCACTCCTGCGGTACTAGTTGTGTGATGATCGCACTGCCCAGATCAACCGGACCATGGTCCGCTACATTCCCCGGAGGCCTCTCCCCCGCCGTGAACTACGACACACCCTGCCCGGGCCCGGCGGACGACCCGCGCCCCGGCGAAACGCCCCGGCCGTACCCGGCGGACGAACTGCATACCGTGCCGATCCGGCCGGCCCACCGGATCGGCCCACAACTACCAGGCACCACCGAACCCGCCGAACGCGCCGACGCCGCCCGCAACCGGCGCCGGCTGCTCGACGCCGCCCGCGAACTCGTGCGCGAACACGGCGTGGACGCGCTCACCATGGACGCCCTGGCCAAACGCGCCGGTGTCGGCAAAGGCACCGTGTTCCGCCGCTTCGGCAGCCGCACCGGCCTCATGTACGCACTCCTCGACCACTCCGAAACTCTGGCCCAGGAAGCGTTCATCTTCGGCCCGCCGCCACTGGGGCCCGGTGCCCCGCCGGTGGACCGGCTCATCGCCTTCGGGCGTGCCCGACTGCTCGATATCGAAGTCGAGGGCGAACTCCACCGGGCGGCCGAACTGGGGTCCCCGGAACGGCACTACACGAGCCAGCCCTACCGGGTGCTGAAAACCCATGTGGCGATGCTGCTCCGCGAGGCGGACACGCCCGGCGACAGCGGCCTGCTGGCCGATGCGCTACTGGGTGTCCTGGCCGCCGGACTCGTCCTGCACCAGCTGCGCACCCTCGGCTACACCCGCGAACAGATCGCGAGCAACTGGGAAGCCATGGTTCGCCGGGTCGCCGGACCGGCGGCGCAGTAGAGTGGTCCGGCATGGGAAACGTGCGTGATCAGATCATCGCCGAGCTGGGTGTACAGCCGAGTATCGAACCCAAGGACGAGGTGCGGCGCCGCGTCGATTTCCTGAAGGATTACCTGCGCTCCACGCCCGCAAAAGGTTTCGTACTGGGTATCAGCGGTGGTCAGGACAGCGCACTCGCCGGACGGCTGTGCCAGCTGGCCGCCGAGGAACTGCGCGCCGACGGCGCCGACGCGCGTTTCGTCGCCGTACGCCTGCCCTACGGTGTGCAGGCCGACGAGTCCGATGCCCGGGTCGCCATGACCTTCGTCGCGCCCGATGAATCCGTGGTGGTCAACGTCCGGCCCGGCGCCAACGCGGTGGCAGCCGAGGTGGCTTCGGCACTGAAGGTCGGCAAATTACGCGATTTCGTACGCGGCAACATCAAAGCGCGAGAACGGATGGTGATCCAATACGCCATCGCCGGCCAGGAGAACCTGCTGGTGATCGGCACCGATCACGCCGCCGAAGCGGTCACCGGGTTCTTCACGAAATACGGTGACGGCGGCGTGGATCTCACCCCGCTCACCGGACTGACCAAACGCCAGGGCGCCGCCCTGCTCCAGGAACTGGGCGCACCGTCGCGACTGTGGTCGAAGGTACCGACCGCCGACCTCGAGGACGACCGCCCGGCACTACCCGACGAGGAAGCACTCGGCCTGCGCTACAGCGAAATCGACGATTACCTCGAGGGCAGGGACGTGACGGCCGAGGTGGCCGAGCGGATCGAATCGCTCTTTCGCAACACCCGGCACAAGCGGACGGTGCCGGTCACGCCGCTCGACGACTGGTGGCGCTGACCCGAGGCCCGCTCAGCACGCCCGGCCGCCGGGATCGGCGGCGACGGCGCGCAGCACGGTCGCGTGGGCCCGCCTGTCGTCGGAGAGTTCGGCCAGGTAGGTGTCGACATCGGCTGCCGCGCTCTGCACCACGGGCATACCCTAGCGCCGCGCGAGGTCCGGCTGCGCGAGCAGGCCGAGCCAGCGCTGGCTGTTTACGCGACCGGTGCCGATGGATCCGCCCCCTCGGCCCGGCAACTGCCCTCGACCTCGGCCAGTCGGCGGCGCAGATACCCGTGTGCGGCATCGTTTCCGGCGGCCGCCAGCGCGATCCGGTAGTTCTGTGCTGCCTCGGTGAAGCGCCCGGCCCGGCGGTACAGGTCGGCGCGTACGGCCGCGATCGGTTGTCCGCCGGCCACGCGGCTGTCGTCCGTGACCTGCTCCAGCGCCTGCAGGCCCGCCGCCGGACCGTCGCGGAAGCCCACCGCGACCGCTCGATTCACCCGTACCGCGGGTGAGGGCGTGTAGCCGAGTAGTTCGTCATAGGCCGCGACGATCGCATTCCAGTCGGTGGCCGCCCAGGTCGGCGCGATCGCGTGCGCCGCCGCGATCCGGGCCTGCGCCAGGTACGGACCGCCCCCTCGGCCGCGATCAGCAGGCAGTTCAGCCCGGCCCGGATCGTCTGGCGATCCCACCGGCCACGGTCTTGATCCTCCAGCGGGATCAATTCGCCGTCCCCATTCCGGCGCTGCGAACGGCGGCTGTCGGTGAGCAGCATGAGGGCGAGCAGGCCGTGCGCCTCCGCCCGCACGGCCCGCTCCTCGGCCGGTAACAGCGCGCACAGCAGGCGGCCGACCCGTAGCGCCTCGTCACACAGTTCGTCACGCACGGCCTCGGGGCCGGCTGTCGCGAAGTAGCCCTCGGTGAACAGCAGATATACCACCGCGAGCACCGTCGGCGCCCGTTCCGGCAGCAGATGCGCAGGCGGGACCCGCAAGGGGATCCCCGCGTGCCGGATCTTGGCCTTCGCGCGGCTGATCCGCTGCGCCACGGTCGACTCCGATTGCAAGAAGGCCCGGGCGATCTCGGCGGTCCGCAGACCGCATACCAATCGCAGCGTCAACGCCACCCGGGATTCCGGAGCGAGTGCGGGATGACAGCAGGTGAAGATCATCCGCAGCTGATCGTCGGGCAATTCGCTCATCTCCGTCTCCGCGGGGCTCGGTGCCACCAGGACGGCCTCGTGTTCCTTCCCGTGGCGCGCGGACTCCCGGCGCAGCCGGTCCAGGGCGCGCCAGCGGGCGGTCGTGGTAATCCAGGCGCCCGGATTCGCCGGGACACCGTCGCGGTCCCAGGTACGCAACGCGATCGCGAACGCCTCCTGTACCGCGTCCTCGGCCAGATCGATATCACCGGTGAACCGAGCGAGGGTGGCCACCGCGCGGCCGAACTCGGCACGGTACACGCCACCGAGATCCGCCGCCCGCGCTGCGCTCATCCGCCGTCCCTCCGATATGAGCGGAGTCCTGCCTGGTCACGCTCAGCGATCCCCCTCCGGGCCGGGCGAACGCCCAGGCGGCGTCGATTTCGAGGCCGTCGGGGCCGGGTTCGGCAATCGCGTTCACATCCACTACCGCGGGCAGTGCTGCTCTGCCCACCCGGCAGCAGCGGAGCCACCGCCTGGTGGCGCTCCGCTACCGCTTCCCGGCCGCCTCGCCCCGCGGCGCAGCATCGTCCGACAGCTACGCGAGAGGTCGATGACCGCGCTCCGCGAGGTGGTCCGTTCATACCCCGAGGTTCACCACCTGCCGGACCTCCGTGCCGCCGCCGGGACCGATCGGGATTTTCGCGGCGATTTCGGTCGCGGCGCCGCGATCGGGGGCGGTGAACAGGTAGAGACCGGCCACCACCTCCGCAGTTTCGGTGAACGGCCCGTCCGTGAGCAGCGGTGGCCCGTCAGCGCCGCGCACGGTGGTGGCGGTGGACGGCGGTTGCAGCGCACCAGCGCCGCGCACCACCGCTCCGACCCGCTCACCGAACCGCTCGTGCTCGGCGACTGCGCTGTCCCACTCCGGCGTACCCGGCGTAAGCGTCGAATCCGCCTGCTCCCACAGCAGTGCCATCCACCAGTCCGGTCCCGGTTCGTCATGCGGCAGCCACTGGACCAGCGGACGGAGCTCGACCGATCCTGTCGCCACCGCCGGTAGCTGCCGGACGAGATCGGTCGCGGCGTCCAGGTCGGGTACATCGAATACATAGAATCCGCCGACGACTTCGGCGTGCTCGGCGAACGGACCGTCGGTGACCAAGGTGTCCGTGCCGCCCCGCCGGATGGTGACGGCGTCCGCCGACGGATACAGCGCAGCCCCGCCGGCGATGACGTCGGCGACCCGGGCATCGAACGCCGCATACTGTTCGACCTCCGCATCGAACTCCGCCGTGCCCGGTTGCGCCACGGCTTCGTCCTCTTTCCCGGTAAGCAAAGCCAGGTAGTACATATCGTCATCCTTCCGCGTCGGTGAGGAGCCCGATACCCCTCTCACCAATACGACGAGCGGGCAGGTGAGTTCTCGACGGGATCGGAGAATTTCCGCCGAAAGACCAGCTGCCTGCTCTGCGCCGTTGTGTTCGGTCCCGGCTGAAGGCCTCGCACCCGACGCCGATAAGGTGATGCACTCCCGCCTCGACACTCCTGCCGGTTACACGCTGATGGCGTGGGACTTTCCGCACGACAGGCCGAACCATCCGACGTATCGGCCCGGGAACAACGTCGCGCTCTTCCTGAGCGGCGACGACGGTAGCGAACTGCGCGCTTCTTTTCAGCGGCTGTCCGAAGGCGGCACTGTCACCCTGCCGCTGGAGAGGCAGGTCTGGGGTGACGAGGCGGGTTCGGTCGTCGACCGGTTCGGGATCACCTGGATGTTCAACATCAGCGCCCGGTGACCGGCAGCCGCGGGGTCCCGTTGTGAACGCGCGGAACGCTAACCGCCGGCGAACGGCGGCAGGACGTCGACGCGAGGGGGGAGTGCGACGGTCGTGTCGCGGGTCAGTTCGTCGCCGATGAGGTACGCGCAGACGGCGAGCATCTTGTCGAGGTCCGGGCCGTAGGTGGCGGCCAGGCGGGTGCGCAGATCGGCGACGGTGGCGCCGGGCGGCAGGTCCAGGCTTTCGGCATCTTTGCCGACCGCGTCGGCGATGGCGGCGAAATAGCGGACCTCAACCACCTATTGCTCCCATCGTGCGTTCCGGTGGGACGAAGTCCGCGGCATCGATACCGTGACCCGCCCATTTCTGCCACATCGCGCCGCGCCACAGCCGCGCCAGCTCCTCATCGCTCGCGCCCGCGCGCAGTACGCCGCGCAAATCGAACTCCTGATCACTGAACAGGCAGGATCGGAGCATACCGTCGGCGGTGAGGCGGGTGCGATCGCAGGTATCGCAGAATTTGCGGGTGACCGAGGCTATGATGCCGACGGTCGCGGGGCCCCCGTCGACCAGCCAGGTTTCGGCGGGGGCGGACGGGTCTTCGCGGCCGGCGGCGCTGAGCCGGTATCGAGTGCCGAGCACATCGAGTAGTTCCGCGGCGGTGACCATATTCGCGCGCGCCCATTCGTGGTCGGCATCCAGCGGCATCTCCTCGATGAACCGCAGCTCACAGCCCTCGTCGAGACACCAGCGCAGCAGGTCGGGGGCACCGTCGAGGGTTTCCCGCATGAGTACCGCGTTCACCTTCACCGGCGCCAATCCGGCGGCGCCCGCGGCCCGGATCCCGGACAGCGCCGATTCCAGCCGGTCGCGGCGGGTGAGCCGGGCGAAACCGGCGCGGTCGACGGTGTCCAGGGAGATATTGACCCGGCTCAGGCCGGCTTCGGCCAGCCCGGCCGCGCGATGGCGCAAACCGATCCCGTTCGAGGTCATCGCCAGGGGGATTTCCGGGGCGGCGGTATGGCAGCCGGCCACGATCTCCTCCAGATCACGCCGCATCAGCGGTTCGCCGCCGGTGAAACGGACCTCGTGGATTCCCAGCTCACGCACCGCGAGGGTGACCAGCCGGACGATCTCGCCCGCGGTGAGCAACTCTTCCGGCGGGATGGCGGGCAGCCCCTCTTCGGGCATGCAGTAGGTACAGCGCAGCGAACATTTCTCGGTAATGGATACCCGCAGGTCACGCGCGGTGCGGCCGAAGCGGTCCACCAGCAGCGGTGTTTCCGGACGCCCTTCCAGCGAGGGGCGCCCGGACCGCACAGTGGGTATCCCCATCTCGACCAGCGTCACCCCACCATTATGGACGCCAGGCCGCTACACGCACCCCTCCTCCGCCGGATCGCTGCATAATGCCCGGCCCACCGGCCGCGCGGGCGTGGCGTGCGGCAGCGGACAGCGGGCGATACGGCGACGCCCGCCCGGCCGCCGCCATTACTCTGAGCGCATGATCTCTCGGCCCGCCAGTCCCCCGGTCCGGTCGGCGGACGACTACCGCGACACCATCGAACAACTGTTGCGCCCACTCGCTGCCCGGCCGGTCGATACCGTGCCGGTGGCCGAAGCGCTCGGCCGGCAACTGGCCGCGGATATGCATGCGCCGATCGATCTGCCGGTGTTCCGGAATTCGGCGATGGACGGCTACGCGGTGCGAGCCCAGGATGTGGTCGCACCACCCGTCGATCTGCCGCTCACCGGTGTCGTGGCCGCAGGCGACGCGGGCCTGCAGCCACTCGCCCCCGGTACGGCGCGCAAAGTGATGACCGGCGCACCGCTACCGCCGGGCGCGGACTGTGTGGTTCCGGTGGAGGATACGACCGCCGGCGCCGACACCGTCCGGATCGAACGCGGGCGGTCAGCCGGCGAATTCGTCCGCGAACCGGGTAGCGATATACGCGCGGGCGCCGAACTGGTCACCGCCGGGACAACCCTCGCGCCCCGGCATATCGCGGCATGTGCCGCGGCCGGACTGGCACAGCTGCCGGTTTTCGCACCCGTGCGGGCGGTCGTCATCAGCACCGGCGACGAACTGGTCGCACCGGGCAACCCGCTACGACCCGGGCAGATCTACAACTCGAACGGTATCGCGCTGGCCGCGGCACTCACTGCCAACGGTGTCGAGGTCGTCGCGATCCGGCACAGCGGTGACGACCCCGGACAGTTCCGGCATCTGCTCCGCACCGCCGCCTCGACGGCCGATCTGGTGATCACCACCGGCGGTGTCTCCAAGGGCGATTTCGAAGTGGTACGGGAGGTGCTGATCCCGCTGGGCGGCGAATTCGGTCCGGTGGCCATGCAGCCCGGCGGACCGCAGGGGCTGACCGTGGTGGACGGCGTCCCCGTGCTCAGCTTTCCGGGAAACCCGGTGAGCGCGGTGGTGTCGTTCGAGGTGCTGGCCCGCCCGATCCTGCGCCGGCTGGCGGGGCTGGAGCCGGTGCCGGAGTACGAACTTCCGCTGCTGGGCGCGGTCCGCCGTTCGCCGGAGGGGCGGCGGCAGTTCCTGCGCGGCAAACTGGTGTGGAAGGGTTCGCAGCCGCGTGCGGTGGAAGTGGTTTCCGGGCCTGGATCGCATCTGGTGGCGAGTATGGCGGCGGCCGATGTGCTGATCGATATCCCGGCGGCGGTTACCGAACTCGCGGCCGGAACGACTGTGCGAGTGTGGACGATATGAGCGAGTTGTCGCATGTGGATTCCGCGGGGCGGGCCCGGATGGTGGATGTGAGTGCGAAGGCCGACACCACCCGGATCGCCGTGGCCGGCGGAGAACTGCACACCACCCCGGAGGTGGTCGCGCTGGTCCGTGCCGACGATATGCCGAAGGCCGATGTGCTGGCCACCGCCCGGCTGGCCGGTATCGCGGCGGCGAAGAAAACCTCCGAACTGATTCCGCTGTGCCATCAGCTCGCGCTCTCCTCGGTCAAGGTGGAATTCGGTTTCACCGACTCCGCGATCACGATCGAGGCGTCGGCAAAGACCACCGGCCCGACCGGGGTGGAGATGGAGGCCCTGACAGCGGTCGCGGTCGCGGGGCTCACCCTGCACGACATGGTGAAGGCGGTGGATCCGGCGGCCGTGCTGAACGGTGTCCGGCTGCTCACCAAGGAGGGCGGTAAACGGGGCCAGTGGACCCGCCCCGACGCTCCCACGGCCACCGGAGTGCAGCCTGGTACATCCGCCGCGTTCGGTGGCGACACCGCCCAGGCTGTCAGCTCACCTGCATCCACTCCGGACAGCGGCGCCGGTGCGCACGCGGAGGGCGGCAACTCCGATGTATTCGCGCCGGACGACGAGGTCCGCGCAGCCATACCGGACGACGTCGGCACCGCCACTTCCGATTCGAACGGTGGGACACCTGCCCCCGGGGACACTCCCGCACGCCCGTCCGGCGGCGAAACGACCGGCACAGCCGTCGTCGTGGTCGCGTCCACCGGGGCGGCGGCGGGGACGCGGACCGATACCACCGGACCGCATCTGGTGTCGTGGTTGCGGGGGCTCGGGTATTCCGCGGGGGATCCGCTGGTCTACGCGGACGCCGATATCGCCGACGGGCTGACCGAGGCGCTGCGGACCGCGCCGGATCTGGTGGTGACCACCGGGGGAACCGGCGCCGCGCCGTCCGACCGGACACCGGAAGCGACAGCGGCAGTACTCGACCGGGAACTGCCCGGGGTGGCCGAGGCCATCCGGCAGCGGGGTACCGCGAAATTCCCGCTCGCGGCGTTGAGCCGGGGTGTCGCGGGGCTGGCCGGACGGTCGGTGGTGGTGAATCTGCCCGGCTCACCGGGTGGTGTGAAAGACGGTATCGCGGTGCTCGAACCGCTGTTGGGGCATCTGCTGGCGCAGGTGGCGGGCGGCGGGGCACACGAGGGCGGCCAGGGGGCACCGCGGGCCGAGAGGGGAAACGAGAGCGCTCATGCCTGAAGAATCTGCACAGCTACCGGGCGGGACCGGCGCGGTCCGGCTCGCCGAAATCAGCGACGGGCCGCTGGATCCCGCCGTCGTGGACGCCGCGGTCCGGGGGCCGAGTTTCGGCGCGGTCGTCGTGTTCACCGGCTTGGTCCGCGATCACGACGGCGGACAGGCGGTATCGGCGCTGGAGTATTCGGCGCATCCGCAGGCGGCCCGGTTCCTGCGCGAATGCTGCGCCGCGATAGCGGAATCCACGGGCCTGCCGGTGGCGGCGGTGCATCGGGTCGGGGATCTGGCGGTGGGTGATCTGGCCATCGTCACGGCGGTGGCGGCGCCGCATCGCGCCGACGCGTTCGCGGCATGTTCGGCGCTGGTGGACCGGATCAAGCACGAGGTGCCGATCTGGAAACGGCAGATGTTCGCCGACGGTATGTCGGAATGGGTGAACGCCTGCGGTTGACCGGTTCAGACGGTACTTTCCGCGGGCACGTAACGCCAGACGCCGAGCATGTCCTGTTCCTCGAGCGGTTCCGGGCCCGCATGCACGGTTCGGCGTAACCGCTCGTGTATCGCGTCGGTATCCAATCCGGTGCCGATCAGCACCAGTTCGGTATCGCCGGTGCGGGAGCGACGGGCAGGTTCCATGCTGATCGCCCGGCCCACCAGGTGCACCACGTACCGGCCGGTGCCCGGGACCGCGAACGAGGCGAAACCCTTGGCGCGGAATACACCCGGTGGCGGGTTCTCCAGGAATTCGATGAGCCGGCGCGGATGCAGTCCGGTGGCGGAGGTGAACACCGTGCTGGTGTAGTCGTCGTGCAGATGGCGGTGCTCGCCGTCGGTGTCCGCGTCGTCGTGGTCGTGCAGCAGTTCGTCCAGGCTCAGTTGTTCGCCTATCCGCGGGGTGTCGCGGTTGCGGGGGTCGAACAGAAGGCCGGGGTCGATACGGCCGCGGGTGGTGGCGTACACCGGAGCCCCGTCGGTGATCGTCGTGATCTCCGACCGCAATCGTGCGACAACGCCTTCGCCGAGCCGATCGACCTTGTTGAGTACCACGAGATCCGCCAGCCGCAGATGGCTCGTCAGTTCCGGATGCCGGTCGCGGGTGGTCGCGAATTCGGCAGCATCGACCACTTCGAGTAGACCGCCGTAACGGATGCGGGGGTTCTCGCTGCCCACCACCATCCGCACCAGATTGCGCGGTTCGGCCAGCCCGCTGGCCTCCACCACGATCACATCGATCCCGGCCCGGGGATCGGTCAACCGGGTGAAGAGTTCGTCGAGTTCGGCGACGTCCACGGCGCAGCATACGCAGCCGCTGCCCACCGAAACCATCGCGTCGACCTGCCCGGCCACCAGCATCGCGTCGATGTTGACGGCACCGAAATCGTTGACCACCACACCGATCCGGGTGCCCCGGTTGTTGTGCAGCAGACCGTTGAGCAGGGTGGTCTTCCCGGCGCCCAGGAATCCGGCCACGATCACCACGGGTATGCGCTCAGCCACCCGACCACCTTACTGAGTCGGCGCCGGCCACCGGCAGCCCGCCATCGGCGAGGAGAATTGATTATGTTTCAAATTCCGGTTGTCCGCATTTCCCGTTCACCGGGCTTTCTTTCGTGGAATATGGGAAAAAATTCCGCAATCTCCGAAACCGGTATGGGGATTCTGGTAAACGTGCCGGGGAGATCGGGGGGAATCTCGGAATACCTATCGGAACAGAATTACCGAGGAGTACCGGATGCGTGCACCTACGTTGCCGGTCGCCGCGGCACTGCTGTCGGCGGCGATCATGCTGGGCAGCGGTAGCGCGGCGGCCCAACCCGCCGATTTCATCCCGAACGACGGCGTCTACCGGGTCGGCGTGGATATGCGACCCGGCGTGTGGGAATCACCCGGCCCCGTCGACCCGGCCCAGGGCTGCGATTGGCGGCGACTGTGGCGGATCGAGGGCGACAACACGAATATGCAGTACATCATCGAGAACAACTACACGAAGCTGGGCCCCGTCCGGGTCACCGTGAAACCGTCCGACGCCGGTTTCCTCACCCGTAATTGCGGACCGTGGCGGATGGTGCCGCCCGCCCCCACGGGTTCGGCCGGTTTCTGACCCCGGAGACGACGCAGCCCGGTCCCCTGTCGCGGGAACCGGGCTCGCCGGGTGCTGCGGTAGATCAGGCGTGCGCGCGCAGCTGATACAACCCCTCGGTTTCGGCGACGACCACGCCGTCGACATCGGTGAGCACCGCGCGCAGCGTGAAATCGGCCTTACCGTTCGCCTCGGCCTCCGCGCTGACCCGCTCGATCTCGGCTTCGGTCAGCGTCGCCTCCGCCCGCACCGCCGTGGTCGCGGGCCGGCGGAAAGCGATCCGCAGATCCTTCACCAGCGGATAGAACTTCGCGGTATCGAAACTGGCCACGGCGATGGCACCGCCCAGGATCTCGCCCACGGTGAACAGCACCCCCGCGTACATGACGCCGAAATGATTACCGTTGCCCTCGGCGGGCACGGTGGCCGCGGCATAACCCGGCCGCACCTCCTCGGCGTGCACACCCATCCGGTGGGCGACCGGGATGGTGTGCTCCAACGCCGAGTTCACGATCTCGGCGACGGGCGGGTTGCGGGTATCGCTCATGGCAGGACGAGCCCTTCCGGGGTCACGCGACGGACTGTTTCTCCGTGGCCGAATGGTGCGGATCGGCGTCCGGTACCTCGGTGCCGCGTAGCGACGTACCCGCGGTCTCCTTGAGGAACGCCCAGGCGACCAGGCCGACGAGCGCGGCACCCGTCATGTAGAGGGCGGGGAACAGGCTCCAGCCGGTGCCCTCGATCACCGCCTCGTTCACCAGCGGTGCGGTACCACCGAAAGCGGCCGTGGACACGTTGTAGCCGAGCGCGAAACCCGCATAGCGGACATGGGTCGGGAAGATCGCGGGGAAGGTCGCACTGATGGTCGACAGCTGCGGTACATACAGCAGGCCCAGCACCACGAAGCCGACGATCGCCCAGCCGGTGCCCTGACCCATCAGCCAGTACATCGGCACGGCGAGCACCGCGAGACCCACCAGCGAGAACAACCACATGGGCCGCCGGCCGACCCGGTCGGAGAGGCGACCGAAGAACGGCACACACAGCATCATGATGACCTGGCCGATCAACATCATCGCGGTGGTGGTGGATTCCCCGAGGCCGATGGTGTTCTGCAGGTAGGTCGGCTGGTAGGTGAGCAGCGTGTAGTTCGCCACGTTCAACGCCACCACGAGACCGAACAGGATCAGCACCTCGCGCCAGTACGTGGTGAGCAGGATCCGCAGGCCGCTTTCGGGATGCTCCTTCTCGTTCACCTCGGTGAAGACCGGGGATTCGTCGAGCCGGGTCCGCAGATACCAGCCGATGGCACCCAGCGGGATCGCGATCAGGAACGGGATACGCCAGCCCCAGTCGTGCATCGCATCGGAACCGAGGATCAACTGGCACAACAGCACGACCGCCGAGCCCCCGACGAACCCGCCGAGCGTGCCGAACTCCAGGAAACTGCCGAAGAAGCCGCGCTTCTTGTCACTGGCGCATTCCGCCAGATAGGTCGCGGCGCCGCCGTATTCACCGCCGGTCGAGAAACCCTGCACCACTCGGAGCAGGATCAGCAGGATCGGCGCGAGCACCCCGACCTGGCCGTGCGTGGGCAGGACACCGATCAGGCCGGTGGCGGCGGCCATCAACAGGATGGTGGTGGCCAGGACCACCTTGCGACCCACCCGGTCGCCGAGCGGACCCCACACCATGCCGCCGAGCGGACGCAGGACGAACGAGACGGCGAACCCGAGCATGGTGCCCAGAGTGCCGAGATCACCGGGGAAGAACGCCTCGGTGAGATAGGTGGCGGTGGCGGCGTAGACGCCGTAGTCGAACCATTCCGTGGCATTACCCATGGCAGAGGCCGCCACCGACCTCTTGAGATGGGGCGTCTCCGGCGGTTTCTCGAGATGTGCCCCGTCCGGATGCTTCTCCAGTTGTGGCGTGTCCGGCTGCTGCTCCGTCACGGTCAGTCCTCTCCGGCGTGCGCGGCCAAGTCGGCCCGGCCGACCCATAACGTCGCGCCCGCCGGCGACCGGGTTCCGGCGAGTATCGACCTCAAACCGTTACCCGGGATTTGCCCTGGGTAAACGCGGACCAGCGCCGAGCCCACCGGACCGATGGCTTTGATCAGCTATTTCCCAGCTTATGTGAAGGCGGTCACGCCTGCCCTCTATGGGCCGCCGACGCACCGGGGAACATGGAGCACAGAGCCGGCCGCAAGGGTGCGCGGTCGGCTCCGGGTGCTGGACGGCGAGAGAGTACGACCCGGCTCCCGGCGTACTGGGCAGCGAGGGCGCGCTGCCGGCTCTCAGCGGGCTGGGCAGCTAGGCGCACGGCCGACTCCCGCGCACCGAGCAGCCGAGTGTGCGGCCGACTCCCGCGCACTGAACAGCCAGTTCCATGGCCGACTCCCGCGCACCGAGCAGCGAGATAGACGGCCCGCTCCCGGCGTACCGGGTCGCGAGAGTGTGCGGCCGCCCCACAGGGGCTGGACGGCGAGGGCGTGCGGCCGATTCCAGGCGTACTGGGCAGCGAGGGCCTTCTCGCCGCCCCAGTGTCGATCAGTGAGCCTGTTCTCCCGCGGCGACCTCCGGGCGCTCGCTGTGCTTCACCTCCACCAGCGGCAGGCGCAGGGCGGCGGGGGCCGCGGCGGGGACCACCGGCGCGACCGGTTCCACCGGCGCGATCCGCCGGTACGGCGATCCCAGCGGCGGCCGCGGATCGGCCTCTCCCTTGTTCGGCCACAGTGCGACAGCCCGCTCGGACTGCGCGGTGATGGTGAGCGAGGGATTCACGCCGAGGTTCGCGGAAATGGTCGAACCGTCGATCACGTGCAGGCCCGGGTATCCGTAGAGCCGCTGGTAGGGGTCCACCACACCGGTTTCGGGGTTGTCGCCGATCACGCAACCACCGATGAAATGGCCGGTCATCGGGATATTGAAAACGCTGCTGATCGGCCCGCCGGGGGTGCCATCGATTTTGCCGGCGACCCGCCGCCCCACCTCGTGCCCGGCGGGGATCCAGGTCGGGTTGGGGGCGCCTTCGCCCTGTCGCGTGGTCATCTTGCGTTTGAACAGGCCGCGTTTGGTGTAGGTGGTGATCGAATTGTCCACCGACTGCATCACCAGCAGGCCGATCGACTGCTCCGACCAGTGCCGCGGATTCTGCAGATGCGGCATATCGCGACGGTGCCGCCACATCTCCCGCAACCAGAGCCGCCGCTTGGATACGCCCGGCTCCTCGCTCACCATGATGCTGCCCAGCAGTGCGATCACATTGCTGCCCTTGCCGTAGCGCACGGGTTCGACATGGGTATCGGCGTCGGGGTGGATCGACGAGGTGATCGCCACCCCCTTGGTGAAATCGTTGTCCGCGACCCGGCTGCGGATGGCGAGCAACTCCTCGGAGTTGGTACGCGAGAGGAAACCGAGCCGGCCGGAGATATCGGGCAGCGAGCCGGCATCACGCAACTTGTGCAGCAAACGCTGTGTTCCCAGCGACGCCGCCGAGAAGATCACCTGTTCGGCGGTGTAGGTGGTGCGCTTCTTGCGCATCCAGCGGCCCGTGGCCACGGTCTTGACCGCGTACCCGCCGCCGGGCAGCGGTTTCACATCGGTGACGGTGCGCAACGCATGTACCGCCGCACCGGCCTGCTCGGCCAGGTACAGGTAGTTCTTCACCAGAGTGTTCTTGGCATTGTGGCGGCAGCCGGTCATACATTCACCGCAGTGGGTGCAGGAGCGCCGCGCCGGGCCCGCCCCGCCGAAGAACGGGTCCTCGACCTCCTCGCCGGGCCGGGAGCCGGGCCCGCCGAAGAACACGCCGACCGGGGTCCGCTGATAGGTATCGGCGACCCCCATCTCCTCGGCGACCTCGCGCAGCACCCGGTCGGTGGGTGTGGTCGCGGGATTGGTGGTCACGCCCAGCATGCGCTTGGCCTGGTCGTAGTAAGGACCGAGCTCGTCCTTCCAGTCGGTGATATGGGCCCACGGCCCGTCCCGGAAGAATTTCTCCGGCGGCTCGTACAGCGTGTTCGCGTAGACGAGGGAACCACCGCCGACCCCTGAACCGGCCATGATCAGGGTGTCCTTCAACAGCGCCAGCCGCTGGATACCGAAACACCCCAGGAAGGGCGCCCACAGGTACTGCCTGGCACGCCACGATGTTTTCGCGAATTCGTCGTCGGCGAAGCGACGCCCGGCCTCGAGGACACCGACCCGGTAGCCCTTCTCGGTCAACCGCAGGGCACTCACACTGCCGCCGAATCCGGAGCCGATGACGAGAACGTCGTAGTCGAAGGTCTGGCCGGGCCCGGCGTCGGTGCCGGGACTCGTTGCGGAACTGGACATTCTTCCGAGACTATGGCCTGGGTCACCCGGAGGGAACACACCCGCGGTCAGGAAATCGGCTTTTTCGGCCAACTCCGGGTTATACGCGGCTCATCTGCCCGCATCGATTTCCGGTTCGTGGCCGGATATATCTACTTGCGGTGGTATGGTCGCCGGCGCGGGTTCCCCGGCGGATTCGGCACCGGGCCGGCCGTGTTCGACCACGAAACTCGCTCGGGTGACAACGGGTGCGCCGGGTTCCCGGACGAACGGCACCACCCGGAAATCGCTGCGCCACAGCTGGTGATCCACCTCCACCCGGACATAGCCGCGCTGGCCGTTGAAGAATTTCATATCGGGATTGGCGGCCAGCAGGGTCCGGCCGCGCGGGGTCAGATCGGCGCCGTCACGACCGGTGGTGATCGAGGTCCCGGTGAATTCCGTGGCGACCACCGGCGACCCCGGATCCCGGTAATCGCCGCGGATATCGACCACATAGTTCTCGTGCCGATCACCCGTGAGCACCACCAGATCACCCCGGCCGCGGGCGGCGGCCGCGGCGAGCACCGCGTTGCGATCGGCGACATAGCCGTCCCAGGCATCGGTCCCCACCGCCACGGCGGGGCCGGGGTCGTAGTCGGATTGCGCCATGGCGACCTGATTGCCCAGTATCTGCCAGCGCGCCGGCGAGCGGGTGAGACCGTCGATCAGCCATTCGCGCTGTTCGGCGCCCAGGATCGTACGGTCGGGGTCGAAGCGATCGGCGCAGTCGACGACGAGATTCGCACCGTCGCCACAGACCAGCGGTGAACGGTACTGGCGGGTGTCGAGCATGGTGAGATCGGCCAGGTCACCGAAGGTGTACCGGCGGTGCATCCGGGCATACGGGCCCGCCGGCAGTTGTTCGATGCGCAGCGGCAGATGTTCGTACATCGCCTGGAATGCGGCCGCACGCCGCCGCCGGAACAGGGCGGGCAGCAGATGGATATCGATACCGGCGCCGGGTTCGAAACCCGCCCAGTTGTTGTCGATTTCGTGATCGTCGAAGGTGCAGACCCATGGGAACGCGGCGTGCGCCGCGCGCAGTTCCGGTTCGGCCTTGTACTGCGCGTAACGGAGCCGGTATCCGGTGAGGTCGGTGGCCTCGTCGCGTAACGTCTCCGGGATCGTGACCCCCGCCCGGCCGCGCGCCCACTCCATTTCGTAGATGTAGTCGCCGAGATGCACCACCAGATCCAGGTCCTCGGCGCCCAGGTGCTCGTAGGCGGTGTAGTAGCCGGAACTCCAGTGCTGACAGGACGCGAACGCGAACCGCAGCCGATCGGTCCGCGTTCCGGCCGCGGGCGCGGTGCGGGTGCGGCCGACCGGTGAAATCGCCGAACCCGCACGGAATCGGTAGAAATACCAGCGATCCGGCGCCAAACCTCGCACCTCGGGGTGCACACTGTGGCCGAGTTCCCGGGTGGCCACCGCGCTCCCGCGGGCAGCGATCCGGCGGAACTGCTCGTCCTCGGCTACCTCGTACTCGACGGTGACCGGTGCGAGCCCGGTCCCGCCCAGCCCGTCGGGGGCGAAGGGGTCGGGCGCCAGGCGCGTCCACAGCACCACGCCGTCGGGCAGTGGTTCACCGGAAGCGACTCCCAGCGTGAACGGGTCGCCGAGCAGGCGCGGCGCCCGAAACGGCGCGCTGCTCACCAGACCCGCACCGGCCAGCACTGCGACGGCACCGGCCGACCCCGCATGCAGCAACCTGCGACGGGATAGGGGCATGGATCAAATTATTGCCTGTCCCCGGCCGATCCGCCCCAACGGCCCGGTATCCGGCGGGGCAGCCGAGCCCGCACCGCACAGATCGAAGAGCTGAGGCCCCGCGGACAGGGGCTGCAAGGTGCCGGCCCGACCGCCTTCCCGAGCCGGCCTGCCGTCGCCGGGAATCCGGAAAGATCCCCGCTGAAACACCCGTGCACGACGGTGTAGCCGCCGATGCCGGAGTCCCGAGGCCCCTGCGTCGGCGAGCTCGCCGCGCCCCAGTCGCCGAGGACTATCAGCCGGCCCTGTCCTTCCGCTCGAAGCGTGGACGACCGCATCAGCAACGCATTCCGGCGGTGCTGTGACCTGAGCCCGACCAACTCACCGTCGACGGCACGGTTCCGGTAGCGTCCATGGCCCGGCAATGCGGCCGCAATCCGGATCCCTGCCGTCGACCGGTAGCTCGACGGGGGCCGAGGGCAGACTCACGCCCGCCCTCGACCGCTGTCCGTTTCGCGATACTGCCTAGAGGTCGGCGAAGCAGACCACGAAGCGGCGCTGGTCGTAGACGAAACCGCTGTCGGCCGACGGGCAGGCGTTCACGCTGTTGGTATCCGGCAGGATGCTGATCACCTGCACCCCGCCGGGGCCGCAATCGGCGCGCTGGGGCTCATCACCCGATACGTCCACGCAGCTGCCGACGACCCAGTCGATATCGAGGCACAGGGTGGTGTCGGCGATGGTGTGGGTGGTATCGCCGTCGGCGGGGCAGGCCGTACCGGCCGGGCCCACCGCGGACACCTTGTACCGGGATTCCGCACTGCCGCAGGCCGCTTCGGTGACTTCCTTCTCACCGAATCCGCTGAGGCATTCTCCGGCGGCCACCTCGACCTTCGGCGGCGCCTGTTTCGCCTCTTTGTTGACCTGTCCCGCGGTGCCGAGGGCGGGCGGGGTGGTGGTCGGCGGCGTGGAGGCCGAGGGCGGCACGACCGGCACCACGGGTGGTGCGGGTGTCGTGGTCGTCCCGGCGATCGCACTGGTGGCGGACGGGGTGGGTGCGGCGAGATCCTCGGTCGCCTCCTCCGTACCGCTACCACCGGCCGTGGCCAGCAGGGCGGCGATCCCGATTCCCAGCACGATCGAGGTCACCACGGCGGCGATGGCGATCGCCGCTGCGGTGGCGCCTACCCGTGCGCGTTTGTCCTGCTTCGAGAGCGGCGGCTGCCCGTCGTTCTCGTTCGGTGCCGGATCGGTCACGGTTCGCCGCGCAGGACGGCCGCCACGGCGTCACCGAACGACTGCCCACCCATGACGTAACCGCCGGCCACACCGCCAACGAGCATTCCGATCGGCCCGGTGATGATGCTGAGGAAGCCGAGGCCCACGAGCGCGCCGAGCAGACCGCCCAGCACCGCGCCGGCCGCAACGCCGGCGACGTTCTTCTCCAGTTCGGAGGTGAGCCGGGCCATCGAGCTCACCGGCCGCATCTCGCCGATGTTCTCGGCGGTGACGGTCGGGGTGAGTTCGAGAGAGGTGCCGTCGCCACTGATTTCGTGCGCGACGGCCATATCGCTGCCGGAGATCTCGTAGGTCAGCGGCACCTCGGCCACGACGGCGCCGCTGACCGCTTTCAGTACGGCGGTGGCGCCGTCGGGGGTGAGTTCGAACCGGCCGTTCTCGACCTCGGTGGTGATGGTCTGCGTCTTCTGGTCGACGCTGGTCTCGTAGGCGATTCCCTGGTCGACGCCCTCGCTCTCGAGCTTCGGGGCCGGAGCCGCCGGTTCGGCGTGCACGGTCGCGGCCGAAATACCGACGGCGGCGACGGACAGAAGTGCGGTGGCGGCGAAAGTGCCGAACTTCATTACGTTCAATTCCTTCTCACGTAGACCGTCCCGGAACCGGGCGGCTGCGATTTCAGTTCGCGCACAGGACCATACCGATATTCGGACTCGAGGTGCATACCCAGAATTCAAAGGAATTTTCATCCTTTAAATTGCTACGCAATAACGGGTAATCGGCGGCGGAATTCCGCGAACCTCGCCCGACGCAACGGTTATACCTCTCGGCAATATCTGAAACGAACGACCGAACGGCCCACCAGCATTCACCTGGCAATCACGCGTCGTCGATAACGTTTACGCACCGTTATTCACTCGAAGGCCCCCTGCTGTTACACGTCCGCCAGGTATCCCGTGAACCACTCGGTGAGCATTACCCCATTCGTGACCCCCGCACACACTTCGTGATCATGCGGGTCTGTGTCCCGTGATCCGCAGGTGCTCGACTACTTACAGGATGTCCGATACCTGCCGATACCACCGGAGCCGGCCATGAACTCATCGGGAAGTCTTCGCCTCGGGGGCACCGCCTGCGCGCTCGCCGCCGCGGCCGTCCTCGGCCAGCCTGCCACTGCCTCGGCCTACATCACCGATGTCGCCGTATCCGGTGGGTTCGGTCTGGGTTTCATCCAATACGGGGTCGGCTGCACCTACACCGTGACCGCTACCGGCGCACCCGGTGATCAGGTGGTTTTCGCGGATTCGGTGAACGGGCAGCCGGGCGGCGGCACCTTCGGCCCGGTCGAGGAGGAGGAACCGGGGGTGTTCACCGCGGACTGGAACCCTTCCGTGATCGGGCGGCACACCGTTTCCGCGGGCGGCGCCACCACGAACGTCAACGTTCAGGTCGGCTACGACTTCGGCATCATCTGCTTCACGTTGCCCGAGTGGGTTCACCTGCCGTTCTGATCTTGTCGGCACCTCATCCGGCCGCACACCTGCTTCCGGAGCGCTTGACAGGCCCGGCAATTTTGACAGACTCCGACGAAATCGCCGGGCGGGTATGCGCCGGGTCGTACGGAAGGATTTCGGATGGGTGTCTATGCGGTCACCGGAGCTGCCTCGGGGATGGGCCGGGCCGTCGCCGAGAAGCTGGAAGCCGAGGGCCACCGGGTGATCGGCGTGGATATCCAGGAAACCGATATCGTCGCCGACCTCTCCACCGCGGCGGGACGACGCCGGGCGATCGACGAAGTGCTCGAGGCGGCGGATGGGCGGCTCGACGGCGCGGTCCTGGCGGCGGGACTGGGGCCGGTACGCGATCGGTCGCGGCTCCCGGTGATCGCCGCGGTCAACTACCTCGGCGTGGTCGATCTGCTCGAGGGCTGGCGGCCCGCCCTCGCCGCGACCGGTGCCGCGCGCGTGGTGGCCTTCGGCAGCAATTCGTCCACCACGGTCCCCCTGGTACGGAACCGGACGGTCCGGGCTTTCCTGGCCGGCGATACCGAGCGCGCGGTCCGCAGCGTGCGGATCTTCGGCGCCCAGGCTGCACCTTTCGTCTATGCCGCGTCCAAGGTCGCGGTGAGCCGCTGGGTCCGCCGGCATGCCGTCCGGCCGGAGTGGGCGGGCGCCGGTATCCGGCTCAATGTCATCGCACCGGGTGCCATCCTGACTCCGTTGCTGGAGCGCCAGCTGGCCACACCGGGCGAGGCGAAGGCGGTCGAGGCGTTCCCGGTTCCCACGGGCAGTTTCGGCAAACCCGAGCACATCGCCGACTGGGTGTACATGATGCTGTCTCCTTCGGCCGAATTCCTTTGCGGCAGCATCCTGTTCGTGGACGGTGGCACCGACGCCTACTTCCGCCCGAACGACTGGCCGCGGGCCGTCCCGCTGCGGGGCGTGCTGGGCTACCTCCGGAAATTCCTGGGCTACGCCGCGACCCGCCGCACGTGAGGTCACCGGGCGAAGGCCGGTAGTAATACTCATGCCCGCCCCGCCCTCGCGCGGCAGACTCGGTGGGGAACCGGATCAGCCGAATGGGTCAAAGGGGAGCTTCGATGACATGGTCGTGGGTATGGCGGGTGACGACCGGGGTGGCGCTGCTGTGCCTCCCCTTGATCATGGTCGCCTTACGACTGAATATTTCGGTGGGCTGGATCTTCGTCTTCGTGTTCGTCTACGGCGCACCACTGTGGCTGGGCAGCGTCGCCGTCACCATCTGGATCTCGCTGGGCTTGTTCACCCCGGGTAGTGCCGTCGAGTCCGCCGGGCCCCGCATCCGCTGCCTGCTGTACGGGTTGCTGTGGCTCTACCTGGCGGCCCTGAGCTTCTTCTGCCTGTTCATGTCCGACGGTGGTGACGCCGACGACTGGCAGTCGCCCGCCGGTCATTTCCTGGGCGTCGACGGCTACAACAGCACTACGCCCGAATACCTGTGGCGCGCGGAAGCCGCGGCGTTTCCGAGTCTCGTGGTGAGCTGGGTGGCGTTGCTCGCGGCCGCGATCGTCTATGGGGTGATCGGTGCCCGCCGCCGGCGGGACCGCGCCCGATCCGCAGCCGTGCCCGTACCGTAGAACGTGGTCACGGCGGTTCGGGTAGCTGCAATGCGTTGAACCAGATCCAGTTCAGGGTGTCGAGCAAGGTGTCGAAATCGATCTCCTCGCCCTCGACGAACACCAGCGAGGCCATCCGGCTCACCATGCTCGACAACGCCAGCGCCGTCACCCGTGCGTCCAGCCGCGGCGTCACCAGCCCGCGCTGCTGCAGGTCGCGGATCAGCGCAGCATTGCGATCGATGAACGCCGATGCCCGTTCGGCGCGCAGGGCCGCGAACTGCTGATCGACCCGCGACACCTGTTCCAGCGCCGCCATCAGCCAGGCATTACGCCGGTAGGCGCGCAGGTACTCCCGGTTGGCGGCAGCGATCCAGTCCCGTGGGTCGGTACTTCCACCCCGGGCCCGGACATGCGGATGCAACATCTCGTCGCGGACCTGCGCGACGACTTCGGAGAAGATCTCTTCCTTGCTGTCGAAATGGGTGTAGAAGGAACCCGAGGCCACACCCGCGGTGCGGGCGATATCGCTGATCCGGGCATCGACGAACCCGTCGCTTTCGAAAACCTGCCGGGCCGCGGCCACCAGTGCGGCCCGGGTCCGGATACCGCGCCGGCTCTTCGGCGCCGGGCGGCCGCCGGCCGGCGCCGCCGCGGCACCGGGGTCGGTGGCGGTATCCGCTACCGCGCTGCCGTCCGCGGCTGTCACCGGCCGCTCGCCGGGAACAGACGGCCCGTCGCCAAGGTGGTGATCCGGTCCTCGTTACCGGCGTCGCGCAGCGTCGCCCGCACCACATCGGCCCGCAGTGTCGCGTCGGCGACCACCGGACCCACTCGCGCGGCCTGCAGATAACGCAGGCCCAGCGTGCTCAGGGTCGCGCCGGGAGCGAGCGAGAGCATAGCCTCCTCGGCGGCGAGCGCGATCAGGCCACCATTCACTGTGCGGGAGGCGTTCAGGCCGTCGTCGGTCCGCGGCAGCACCGCGGTCCCCGGCGCCCGCCGCTCGCAACCCGCCCGCTCGGCCAGCGGTACCGCGAGCAGCCGGCCGGTGACCGGCATATCGATACGCATCCGGTCCGGTAGCCGCAGTTCCTCGTTCGGCGACACCATGAACGATCCGCCGCCGAACGCGAAGGGTTCTCCGTCGACGGTCCACTCCACCTCGGCGACGAAGACCGAACGTCCCGCCTTGATCTTGCGGCCCACCGCCCGGACCTCACCGGAGCTCGGCGCCGGCCGGTAGAGGTGCACATCGAGTTCGAGGGTCACCGGAACCCGCGGCCCCAGGGTGAGCGCCGCGAGCAGGCCGGTCACCGTATCGGTCCAGGTGGCGAGCACCGAGGTCCGCAGCCGGTCGGTACCCGGCACATGCATCTGCGGGGTGATCGTCGCCGAGCCGTGCAGTTCCTCCCCCACCATCGTGGTCGCGAACCCCAGCTCCAGCAGAATATGCCGCCGCCGCTGCGGTTCCGTACCGGTCTCCACGGTCATCCGAAGCCTCCTCGCACTCGTCCGCAACAGCACCCGATGATCGCCGGACGCCGACAGGGACCAATCCAACGTATCTCTCGCCGGGCCGGTGGACAGGACCTACGTCGGCGGATTGCCGACGCGAGCCGGGCCGGCTCCTCGCCACCGGCCCGGTTTGCCGGGAGTTCAGCCGGCAGCTTCGGCGGCGGCGCGGGCCTTACCGAGTTCAGCGCGGGCGATGGTGAGTTTGTGCACCTCATCGGGCCCGTCGGCAATACGCAGGGTGCGCAGGTGGGCGTACATACTGGCCAGCGGGAAATCCTCGGTCACCCCGGCCGCCCCGTACACCTGGATCGCGCGGTCCACGATACGCAGCGCCATCACCGGCGCAGCGATCTTGATGGCCGCGATCTCCGTGCGCGCCTCCTTGTTGCCGACCGTATCCATCATCCAGGCCGTCTTCAGGGTGAGCAGCCGTGCCTGTTCGATATCGATCCGGGCCTCGGCGATCCAGTCGCGGATATTGGCACGTTCACTGACCTTGCGCCCGAACGTGATCCGCGATTCCGCCCGCGCGCACATGAGTTCCAGGGCGCGTTCGGCCATTCCGATGGCACGCATCGCATGGTGGATCCGGCCCGGGCCGAGCCGCGCCTGGCTGATCGCGAAACCCTCGCCCTCACCTTTGAGCACATCGGTCACCGGTACCCGGACGTCGGCGAATTCGATTTCGGCGTGCCCCTCACGGTCGACATACCCGAATACCGGCAGATTCCGCACCACCCGGACCCCCGGCGCATCGATCGGCACCACCATCATCGACTGCTGCCGGTGCTTGGGCGCCTCCGGATCGGTTTTGCCCATGACGATCAGCACCTTGCAGTTGCGGTGCATGGCGTTGGAGGCGAACCATTTGCGGCCGTTGAGAACGTAGTGGTCGCCGTCGCGTTCCATCCGCATCTCGACATTCGTGGCATCGGAGCTGGCCACACCGGGCTCGGTCATCGCGAAGGCCGAGCGGATGGCGCCGTCGAGCAGCGGTTCGAGCCAGCGTTCCTTGTGTTCCTGGGTGCCGAAGAGGGTGAACACCTCCATATTCCCGGTATCGGGCGCCGAACAGTTGCACGCCTCCGGTGCCAGCGCCGGGCTGCGGCCCATGATCTCGGCCAGCGGTGCGTACTCCAGGTTGGTCAGCCCCGGGCCCCATTCCTCGTGCGGATGAAAGAGATTCCACAGGCCGCGCTGCTTGGCCTCGGCCTTCAGATCCTCGAGGATCTGCGGGTGATGATGCGGATCGCCGGCCGCGGCCATCTGCTCGGCGTACACCGGTTCGGCCGGGTACACGCATTCGTCCATGAAACCGAGGAGTTTCTGCCGGTACTCGCGGGCGCGGTCGGTCGAGGTGAACAGTTCCACGGGAGAACTCCGATCTTCGGGGCGCGGCTCGATACGCCGCAGACGGGCCTTCGATGCTCCACCGCACGGTAAACCAACTTGAATCCGGATTCAAGTACAGGACACCCCGGCCTACTCGGCCAGGCCACCGGGCTCGCGGAGCGCGGAGCGACCGGCACCCGCGGAGACCTCCACGGGCTTCGCACCACGCCGCACCGGACCCCGCGAGCCCCGGGGCCACCTTTACGGGATCCGGTCAGGTATAGGTGGCCGGACGGACAGCGGCATACTGGACGCCCAACAGTGGCGCACCCGGCGGGAACGTGACCGGAAGCTCCACCAGCGAACGATGGAACGGGCCCGGCCGCCACGCGGGTTCGTCGTCCGGGAAATCGGCGCGCATCTCCGGCAACGCGTCCAGCAGCTGATCGATCGCCCCTTCGGCGATGATATAGGCCAGCGACTGCGCGGGGCAGGCATGCGGCCCCAGACCCCACGCGAGATGGGCACGGTTACCCGTGAGCTCCGACGCCCGGATCTTGGGGTCGTTGTTACAGGCGGCCATGCTGATCACCACCGGCTGATGCGCCGGCAACCAGACATCGTCGAGCAGGATCGGCATCCGCGGATAGGTCACCAGCAGATTGGCCAGCGGCGGATCGTTGAACAGCACTTCGTCCAGGGCATCACGCGAAGTGAGGTTGCCACCGAGCACGCTGCCACCGAACCGGTCGTCGGTGAGGATCAGCAGCAGGGTGTTGACGATCAGATTGAGTTCGAATTCGATCCCGGTGCCGTATATCTGCGAAACATGATGGGACACTTCCTCATCGGATAGCTCGGCAGGATGCCGCAGCAGTACCGAGGTGATATCGGCCGCGGGGTTCTCCCGCTTCGTCGTCACCAGATTCGCCAAGGCCTCGCCCAGCATCCGGCTGCCGGCCTCGGCGTCGATACCCTCGAGCATCGCGGCGATACCGGCGGCAACCTGCTGACCGACCTCCGGTGGACTGCCGAGCAGATAGTTGATCACCTGGAACGACAAGGGGAAAACATACTGCTGGATGAGTTCCGCGCGCCCGTCCGCGCAGAACGAGTTGATCAGCGGACCCGCAATGTTCTCCACCACGGCGTGAATGGCATACATATCGATTTCGTCGATACTGGCCGTAATCGCCTGCCGATAGCGCAGGAATTCCTGGCCGGCGCACCGGCTGGCCATCGGCCGCCACTCCATGATCGGCAGCACCGGACACCCCGCCGGCACATCCTTTTGCCAGGTCCGTGGATCGGCGGGGAACCGTTCCGGATCGTTGAGTACCCGCAGCGCGGTCGAGTAGCCGATCACCAATGTGGCAGGCACCCCCGGGGCCAGTTCCACGGGTGCGAGCGAACCGTAACGCCGGCGCATGTCCTGGTAGGCGCGATGCGGATCGGCGGCGAATTCCGGGAGATACAGCGCGTACCGGGGATCGTCGTGCGAACCGGGGCTGTGCGGAGCCGGGGCGAGTCTTCGATATTCCGAGCTGCTCAAGAAGGAACTCCATACGTCTGGTAGCGGGACCGATGGTTTTCCACCGGCCGGGCACCGGTTCGAGCCTCCTCCTGCACACTGGCTCGAGCCGGAACGACGCGATGTTACGACACTGCCGGACCTCTGTATGTTTTCGAAAACGGTTGTCCACACATGCTTTTCGAAACAATCATTGGACTGGTCCGCACATCTCGGGCCCGTACCGCGGGCGAAAATGCGGCTGACCGGGACCGAGTCGCCGACACCGGTCCCGGGCCTCCGTTCAGACCCCCAACGCGTCCAGCGATCGATTGTCGTGCACGGCCGTGGTGATCCGGCGCATAAGCGTCAAACAGGTTTCCTGCGATTGCATTTCGGGTTGATAGGCGGCCCGGCCGATCGTGAACGCCCAGGCGGCGTAGGCGAACATCGATTGCTGCCGGTAGATCAGCCAGGCATCGTCGAAGGACGGCGCGCGGCCACCGGCGCCGGCGAGTTCGTCCAGATAGGCCCTCAGCAGATCCTCGGCCCAGGCCCGCCGGTCGGCAGGCTCGCATCCCGAGTTCACCGTGTACGCGAAATCGTGGCCCCAGCCGCCGCGCATCACGACCTGCCAGTCGACATATCCCATCCGGCCGTCGGCAGTGCGGTAGGTCTGACCGATATGCGGGTCCCCGTGCAGCAGGGTGTGCGGAAGCTCCCGCGTCGCGAGGTCCACCGCCCGTTCCACCCCGGCCCACAGCCGGTCCGCCTGACCGTGCAACTCCTCGGGGACGACCTCGGCCGCCCGTTCCAGCCCCACCGTGCAGCGGGTCTTCATATCGATCGCGGCCAGGTACGCGGCCAGCGCCTCGTTCGTCGTCTTCAACGGTTCGATCGCCGGGCTCTCCCAGAACGTGCCGTGCAACCGGGCCAGGTTGCGCACCAGATCTTCCATCTCCGCGCGGCCGATCGGTTCGGTGGGCTCACTGAACACCGCGCCCCGCGTCACGGCGATATCCTCCATCAGCGCGATCGAACGCCAGGACGCCGGATCGGAGGCGCCCCAATAGCCGAGCGGCGCCTGGATATCGAGTTCCGGCCGGAAATCCCGGAAGAACCGGGTCTCCCCGTCGATCATCTTGCCGCCGCCCAGCAGGATGCGCTGACTGAGCGAAGTGGTGGTTTTCGCGAACAATGCCCGCGGCAATTCGGCGGCCTGCCCGGTTTCGTTGTACTCCACGCGGATCGCGACCCGGGTGGATGTGCCGCTGCTACCGCCGTCGATCTCGAACGAGACGACTTCCGCACCGGGTGTGTCGCGGCACAGGACCGCGGTGAGCCATTCGGTGGTCAGCGCCGCCCCGGAGGCGGGCACATCGTCGATGGTGCGGGCACGGTGCCGGGTGATCTTCTCCCCGAGAATATGCCCGCCCACCGCGGCGAGCCGCCCGAGCAACCAGAGTTTGTGATTCATTTCCGCCTCACTTTCCGGATGCGCGCGTGGACAGCCGCGCACCGCACCGGACCATCCGGCCCGGATTTCCTATCGCATCGACAATCCCCGATCTTGCGTCATATTCCCAGTGGGGGAATGACTTTCATACGATTACCCGGACCGGCACCCGGCGCCGGAGGGCGAACCGGCCATACGTGGTGATACCAGAACGAGACGACGGGTACCCCGGCCTCGGGCGGTGCGGGAAATATAATTGGAGCACCGACGACTGTCGACGAAAGACGGCTCCATGGTGACGCTATCTGTTCGGCATGTACCGGACGCGGTGTACCGCGCCCTGCGGATACGCGCGGTCGACCACGGCCGCGATCTGGAGGACGAGATCCTGGCAATCCTCGAGGATGCGGTGCTCCCGCCCAGAGCCCGATTGGGCGCCATTCTCGCCGGGAACTGCCCCGATATCGCCCCCGGGGACGACGAGGAAGGCTATCCGGCCGAGCCGGACGATTCTCGCTGAACGGTGCCCGGCCCGCTCAGCCCCCGAGGCCGCGCAGCACGATATCGAGACCGCGCCGGAACTCCTCGGCGGGCGGTAACGTGCGGGCGTCGGCCGCGGTACCGGAGAGATGCGGGTACCGGTCGGGCGACAGCTCGGACAGGGTGACGGTGCCCGGCCCCGACAGTGCCGCGTAGTGCTCGTTCTGCAGGAACCCGAGCAGCTGACCGATCAACGTCCGCTGCGCGACGACCCGATCGATTCCGGTGAGACCGCCCTCGGTAAGGGCGGCGAGCATCGTCTCGATCAGCAGCAGCGATCCGGGCGCGGCCTGACGGTGCCGCAGCACCAGCGGGACCACAGCCGGATGCGCCGCCACCGCGACCCGTAGGCGTTCCATCAGTATCCGGATCCGCTCCGCCCAGTTCAGCGGGGGCAGCGCGAGGTCGACCGTACGGAAGATGTGGTCGACGACCAGGATTTCCAGCGCCTGCCGATCGGCTACGTAGCGGTACAGCCCCATGGTGGCGATTCCCAGGTCCCGGGCGACCGCGCGCATGGTCAGGCCGGGCAGACCGTCCCGGTCGATCACCGACAGCGCGGCGGCGACCAATTGCTCGTCGGTGAGGGAACGCGGCCGGGGCACGGGTTGACAGCGTACTGGATACGGGCATACTCGATTGTAAGCGTACGACGTACTCCTAAGGAGATCAGATGCCGCCGATCGACGGCGTATCCGCCCGCACCCTGACGGGAATCACCGGCGCAGCGATACCCCTGCCCGACCCCGACCAGCTCACCCACCTCCAATTTCGCCGTTTCGCCGGCTGCCCGGTCTGCAACCTGCACCTGCGGTCGGTGGTCACCCGGCTGCCCGAAATCCGGGCCGCCGGTATCCGGGAGGTAGCGGTCTTCCACTCGAGCGCCGCCGAACTCCGCAAATACACCGCCGATCTGCCGCTGGACGTCATCGCCGACCCGGGCCGCCGGCTGTATCGCGAATTCGGCGTCGAGACCGGCGCCCGGGCACTCCTGGACCCACGCGGCTGGGGGACCATCGCCCGCGCGATCGGCACCGAACTGCCCGGGCGGCGCGGTGAACGCCCCGCACCGCCCGCCCGCCCCGAAGGCGGTCGCCTGGGACTCCCCGCAGATTTCCTGATCCACCCCGATGGCAGCGTCCTCGCCGCCAAGTTCGGTGCCTACGCCGACGACCAATGGTCCGTCGGCGAACTGCTCGCCGTGGCCGCCCGCCACAGCGGATCCACCACCCCGATTCCCGTCCCGACATCGGAGGAATGACTCACCATGATGACCCTCGAAATATCGGTCACCGGCCGCGCACTCGACGCCCGCGCCGAACAGGATCTGGCCGACCGGGTGATGACGGCGCTCACCGGCTACGACGAAGCCCCGGACGCAACCATGGCGAAGGCCCGTGAATTCACCCATGTACTGATCCAGCAGCCGCGAACCTGGGTCACCGGCGGTCCGGCCACCGACTCCGCGCCCCGCTACCTGGTTCGGCTGACGGTGCCGGGCTCCTGGAGCGGCGACCCGGATTTCGGCAAGAACATCATCCCGATGATCACCGCGGCGATCGCCGGGACCGAAACCGACCCACAACGCCTGAATCGCGAACCGCACTGTGTCGTACAGATAGTGGGCCTGCGCGAACACTGCGTCGGCACGCTCGGCCGGTCGACGACCAGTACCGAACTGACCCGGCTGATGACCCAGGACTTCCGCGATTCCGGGCAGCTGCCCGCGGCCCCGGAGGGATTCACCATCGACCCGACCTGCGGGATGCAGGTCGAATGGGCGACCGCGCAGATCACCTACACCCTCGACGGAGTCGACTACGCGTTCTGCGCACCCTCGTGCCGCAAGGTCTTCGTCGAGGACCACGTCCGGAGCTGAACGACAGCGCAGGAATCGGGCCGCCCGAAAATCCGTGGCGGCCCGGTGCCCGAAATGTCACGATCGCGGTCATCATGGATACCCCCGCTATTGTTATCGGCGCAGGCCAAGCCGGGATAGCCGCCGCATCGGCCCTTTCGGAGTACGGATTCCGCCCGGTGGTGCTCGAGGCCGGCTCGGATACTGCCGGATCCTGGCCGAACTACTACGACAGTCTGCGATTGTTCACTCCCGCGCAGCTGAACGCGCTCCCCGGCACACCTTTCCCCGGCGATCCGCACCGCTACCCGACGCGTGACGAGGTCGCCGCCTACCTGCGGGAGTGTGCGGCCGCGATACGGGGCGAGGTACACACCGGGCATCGGGTCGCCACTGTGGACCGGATCGGCGCAACATTCCGGGTGCGCACCACCACCGGTGCCGAGTTCACCGCGCCGGTGGTGGTCTCGGCGACCGGCGGCTTCGCCAATCCCTACCGCCCGGAGATTCCGGGGTTGTCCGCCTACACCGGGGAGGTGCTGCACGCCGCCGACTACCGCCGCCCGCAACCCTTCACGGGACGGCGGATCGTCGTTGTCGGCGCCGGGAATTCCGCCGTCCAGATAGCCGTGGAACTCGCCACCGAATCGCCGGTGATCCTGGCACACCGATCCCCCCTGCGTTACGCGACGAACGAACCGATACCGGCCGATTCCCGATTCTGGCGGGCCATATCTCTGGCCTCCCGGCTGCCGATCGGGCGGTCCTTCCACAGCGGCACGATCCCCATCGTGGACACCGAGGGTTACCGCGGCACCCTCGAACAAGGCAACCCCGAGGCCCGGCCGATGTTCACCCGAGCCGAGGGGCAGGTCCTGCACTGGCCCGACGGCCGCAGCGAGGAGGTGGATTCCGTCGTTCTGGCTACCGGATACCGCCCGGCGCTGACACATCTGGGCGCACTGTGCCCACTCGACGCCGCGGGGTCCCCGCCACACCGGAACGGCATCTCGACCGATCACCCGGGTTTGGCCTTCCTGGGCCTGGAGTATCAGCGCAATATCCTCTCCGGCACCCTGCACGGTGTAGGACGCGACAGCCGCTATCTGGCCCGGTATCTCGCCCGATACAGCTGAGCCGGCGTGCCGGCGCGGCCGCTCGGACGCCGGAACCGAATGCCGCACACCGGCCCGATCCCGGCATCCGGCGCACCGGGCGAAACGGAAACCCGCACCGCAGCGACATCCGGGTAGATATTCTTCTCCACGCGGAATACCGATTGTCCTCTACTGGATCAGGGAGCCCAGATGCCTCGCGCACGTCAGCTCGTCACCGCAGCACTCGCCCCGGCAACCGCCGTCGCCGCGGCCGCCGCTCTGCTCACGGCCGGTGCCGGCACCGCCGCCGCCCAGCCACCCTCGTCGACCGTCATGACCTGTGGCAGCGCGAATCCGCTGGCGTGGGCGCCATCGTTCACCTGGCATATCCGGGCGAGTTCGGGAGCCAGCCGCCCGCCGGGCGGGGAACTGGAACCGGCACTGCTGCTCAGCGGCGACAACGATCTGCCGAATCCGCCCGCGAGCCTGTTCCCGATTCCCACCACCACGCCGTATGGCACCCAGGTGCAGGTCGACTGGCACAACGAGACCACGGGAGCGTCGGGTACCAGCGTCAGCGATGAGGAGATGCTGAAAGGTAAACCGGGCATTCCGGTGAACCGCACCTGGACCGGCGTCGGCACGGTCGCCTTCACGGTGACCGCCCGGACCGGCGGCGGCTGGTGGTGGCTCAACACCCAGAACGCGGTCTGCCGCGGCACCATCTCGGTCCTCCCCGACTGATTCCCGTACGGGTACCGGTCGCGGACACCGTCCCGACCGGTACCCGCGCGGTCTATCGTCCCTGCCGGGTCAGCGCCCGGGCGATCACCCGCACACCCTCGGGGAACGCTCCCGGGTTCGGCCCGGAGTAGTTGAGCCGCAGATAAGCACCCGTCGGTTCGGCGGGAAACCACTCGTCCCCGGGCGCGATGACCACATCGTCGTCCGCACAATCGCGGACGAGCCGGGCCACATCGGTGGGATCGGGTAGTCGGACCCATAGATGCAGCCCACCGCGTGGCACCACATCCAAGCGGGCTTGCGGAAGGTGCTCGCGCAGCGCGGCGATCAACAGATCACGGCGGGTGGCCAGCCGGCGGCCCAGCCCGCGCGTATGGGTACGCCAGCCCGGCTGGGTCACCACATCCAGGGCCACGGCCTGTAGCAGACCACTCACATACATCGATTCCGCCTGCGCGTCCGCCAGGATCCGTTCCCGGGCCGGGCCCCGGGCGACGACAGCGGCGATCCGGACCGACGGCGAAACACTTTTGGTCAGCGACCGCAGATACACCACATGGCCGGCGTCGTCGCGGGTGGCCAGCGGGATCGGGACGGTATCGATACCGAAATCGTGCGCCCAGTCGTCCTCGATCAGGAACGCCCCGTGTGCGCGCACCACATCGAGCACCCCCGCCGCTCGTTCCGGCTGCCATTGCGCGCCGGTCGGATTGGCGAAATGCGGCTGGGCGTAGAACGCGCGAGCTCAGGCCCGAATCGGGGGTGCGTTTCTGGGAGTGGATGAAATCAGGGAACTTCATCGGGTCGCGGACGAAGAAGGTCGGCGTGTTGTTGCCGACGATATCGAAGTTGCCTTCCTGGGTGTAGAACTTCAGCGCGAAACCGCGGACGTCGCGCCAGGTATCGGGTGAGCCCAGCTCGCCCGCGACGGTGGAGAAGCGGGCCAGCATCGGCGTCTTGGTACCCGGCTGGAACAGCTTCGCCTTGGTGTAGCGCGACACGTCCGCGGTGATCTCGAGCTCGCCGAATGCGCCGGAGCCCTTCGCGTGCGGGCTCCGTTCCGGGATCCGCTCGCGGTCGAACCGGGCGAGCTTCTCGACGAGCGCGACATCGTGCAGCAGCAGCGGACCGTTGGGTCCCACGCTGAGCGAGTGGGCGTCGCTTTCCCGCGGTGCGCCGGATTCGGTGGTCGACGGTTTCGAGGAGGTGTGGTCGGTGGCGGGGTCGGTGGTCATGCAATGCCCTCCTGGGTGAACTGTTCGATGGTGTCCATGAAACTGCCGCTCCGGGCGGGGCCACGACATCTCGTCGGTGGCACGCCTCCACGGTACCCATAATCTGGAATCATTCAAGTTATTGAGTCGACACAGAGAGCTGAGCCACCCAATCTACCGGGCAACTACCACCGCAACCCCTTGCCGACACACCCTGAACTGGCACGTCACGGCGTGAGATCAGGTATCCGTGGACGATCGAGGCCCGTGCCCTTCGCTGCGCTGACCACGGCGAGACACACAGAGGCGAGCGCTGAGCCCGATTCCATATACCCCGGGCAACCACAGGCGAAAGGCGGCGACGCGGACTACCACCCGGCCCGCCGAATCGGCCCAGCCGTCGGAAGTACCGGAGGTGTGGGCGCCTTCCTCGGCAGCGACTATGGCCGGGCCGCCGATCCCGGGTTTGCGGCGCCCCTTACCGATGGAACGCCCACCGGCGACACAGTCGCGGGTGCGGGTGTCCACCGCAGCGTGCGAGGACGGTGCGCGCAGAGCGAGCGGCATCGCTGCGACGATCGCCGCCGAGGCGAGGCCGGAGCTACGCAGCACCTCCCGCGGTGAGTCCGATTCCGGCGGCGAGGTCGGTGAGTACCGCGTCGAACAGGACGTCGGGGTCACTCACCGGCATCGGGTAATTCCCGAACACCTCGAGCGTCACGTGACCGTACAGACGGACCCAGACGATCATCATCAGATACGCGACCCCGAGGTCGAATTTTTCGGCGGGGAACTTCTGGTCCGACCCCGCCAGCAGCGCCAGCAGTTCGGTCTGGAACGCGATCAGATCGTTCCGCAGCGCTTCCGGAATCGATTCGACCGGCGGCGGCGCCAGATCGTAGGCGCCCAGGACTTTGCCGGCGGCTTCGAGGAAGACCAGGCCGAACGATTCGTCGAATCGACGCACCGTGCCCGGGTTGCCGTCGGACGGGGAAGCGAATACCAGCGTGAACTCGTGGCGGTGGGCCAAGGCCCAGCGCCGGAACGCACGGCAGATCGCGAACAGCCGGACGACCCCGTCGTCGGGTAGTTCGGCTACCTGGGCGGCGAGGTCGTCGGCGAGACGTTTGCAGATATCGCGGCGCAGGGCAGCGAGGAGCTCTTCCCGGGACGGGTAGTAGCGGTAGAGGGCGGGGGCGGTGATACCGAGTTCACGCGCGATGGCGCGGAGGGTCAATGCCTCCGCGCCGTGCGAGACCAGCAACTCCGCGGCCACGCGCCGGATGTCCGCGTCGCTGACCGCGGGCATCCGGCCCCGCCGCGCGGGTGGTGTCATTCGTAGGCGACCTGCCAATTCTTGATGCCGTTCAACCAACCCGACCGTAGCCGAACGGGTTCGGAGACCTGACGCAGGTTCGGCATCACATCGGCGATGGCGTTGAAGATGAGGTCGAGCTGCAGGCGGGCGAGGTTCGCGCCGACACAGTAGTGGGTGCCCGTGCCGCCGAAGCCGACGTGCGGGTTCGGGTTACGGGTGACGTCGAATTCGAACGGTTTGGTGAAGTGGTCCTCGTCGAAGTTGGCCGAGGAGTAGAACAGGCCCACACGCTGACCCTTGGTGATGGCCTGGCCGCCGATTTCGGTGTCCTGCAGGGCGGTCCGCTGGAAGGCGATGACCGGGGTGGCCCAGCGGACGATCTCGTCGGGGGCGGTGCGCGGGCGCTCGGCGCGGTACAGCTCCCACTGTTCGGGGTTGTCGACGAAGGCCTTCATGCCGTGGGTGGTGGCATTGCGGGTGGTCTCGTTACCGGCAACGGCCAGCAGGATGACGAACCAGGCGAACTCTTCGGAGCTCAGTGCCTCGCCGTCGATATCGGCGCTGAGCAGCTGGGTGATGATGTCGTCGGCCGGGCAGCCGCGACGCTCCTCGGCGAGGTTCCAGGCGTAGCCCATGACCTGCGCGTTGGCCATCTTGTAGCTGTCGGCGTACTGCGGATCGTCGTAGCCCATCATCTGGTTGGACCACTCGAACAGCTTACCGCGATCGTCCTGCGGCACACCGAGGAGTTCGGCGATGGCCTGCAGCGGCAGTTCGCACGCGACCTGCTCGACGAAATCGCCGCCGCCGGTTTTCTTGGCCTCGTGCACGATGCGCTCGGCGCGTTCGGTGAGCGCCTCACGCAGGCTCTGCACGGCGCGCGGGGTGAACCCGCGGGCGATGATGCGGCGCAGTTTGTCGTGTTCCGGCGGATCGGTGTTGACCAGCATGGCGCGCTGGATATCGATCTCGTCGCGGGTGATCTCGCCGTTGAAGCGGATCACCGCGGTATTGGCGTTGGTGGAGTAGACCTCGGAGTTCTTGGAGATCTCCTTGATGTGGTCCAGCTTGCTGACCACCCAGTATCCGCCGTCGTCGAAACCGCTGACGCCGTTGGGCTGGTCGACCCACCAGACGGGCGCGGCGCGGCGCAGTTCGGCCCATTCCTCGATCGGCAGCCGAGCGGCGAGCAGGTCGGGATCGGTGAAATCGAAGTCGTGGGACAGGGACGGTGCGGTCACTATGCCTCCTTGCAGAACACTGTCCTCTGAAGTGAACCACACCACACCCCCATTTGTGAACACCCTTTAGTAAATAGTGTTCACTCAACTTTCGGCAGCACCGAACCGCACGACCACCGCCGAACCGTTGGGCCCCTCAGGACGCTCGACCAGCTGCTGGGCACGGTCCACCGCCCAGGCATAGCGCGGATCCGGACTCAGGGCGTTTTCGCGTAGACATGCCTCGGTGAACTTGATGACATGCTCGTCCCCGTGGTCGACGGCGCGGGCGATCAGCTCGTCCCACGGCGGGGTATCGGCCTGCTGCGCATGTACCGGCGCCTCGGCCTCACCGGATCGGTCGGTGGTCGCGGCCATCAGCAGCGTCACCTGCGCCTGCCATACCGCGGCGAGTGTGGGTTCGTACAGCTCTTCGGGCAGATTCGGCAACACCAGCCGGGCCGCGGCGGGGGCGGTTACGCCGTGGATGAGCGGAATCGGGAACTGCACCACCGCATGTGCGCCACAGACGCCGGCGAAATGCGCGGTCATCCGGGACAGCAGCCGGTCGGCGCGCTCGGGAGCCAGTGCGGTCAGCGATTCTTCATAACCAGGCATGGTGCGCGGTGTGCGCAAACGCGCCATCCCCTGCTGCGGGCTCTCCGGCTCCGGCAACCTGGGCACCGCGGCGATCGCGGCAGCGAGGCCGGATTCTCCCCTGAGACGTCCCGGGCCGGGCGCGTCGATGAACCGGGCGGCCCAGTAGCCGAGCGCTCGGGCGAGTTCGTTCAACTGCAGCGGAGTCGGCTGATCGGTAGACGACAGGCCGCGAACAGCGTGCGCCGTCCGGATCAGCCCATGCGTGAGCCCGGTCATCGGCCCGGGTAGCAAACGCGGCCACCAGCGCACCAGCACCTCCTGCCAGCCCTCGTCCGATATCTGCCGCAGGAACAGCTCCTCGAAATCGCCGGCCCGGCCGATATCACCGAGCGCGGCGCGCCAATCGGATTCCTCGTCGCCGAGCCGCTCGTAGGGCACGGGCGGTTCGTGATGCGGCGCGACGGCCCGATACACCGCGACCCAGTCCGGGATCGCGGCGGTGTGGCCGAGCACCGCGAGCGCTTCGGCGGCCATCGGACCGTGATTGGCCAGATCGCCGCCGCCCAGGTTGCGCTCGTATCCGAGATCGTCCAACCGTTCGAGCGCGTCGTTGACCGCATCGCTGTATGCCGACATGACAGCCTCACTCACTTTGTATATCCGAACTGTTTGTAAATACGAACATATAAGATGACTCCATGCCGGACAAGACCCACACTCCGAGGCAGCCGACCGCACAGGAGATCACCGAGCTGATCGGATTCCTGCCGCTGGTCGCAAACTTCTTCGACAAGGCACGTACGGATATGCCGGCCGAATACCTCGAATCCTTCACCGCACACCGGCTCACCCCGCGCCACGGCGCGGTCTGCGTACAGCTGGTCGCCGAGGAAGCGATCAGCGTCGGCGAACTGGCCGGGCGGATGGGGCTGGCACTGTCCACGGTCAGCGAATTGGTGGGCGATCTCGACCGCGCCGAATGGGTGCAACGCCGGCCCGATCCGGCCAACCGGCGGCGCACCCTGGTATCCCTGCTGCCGCCCCGGCGCGCACATGTCGAAGAGTTCGTCGCCCGGCGCGCGGAGCCGCTCCTGGCAGCCATGTCCACCCTCACCCCCGAACAGCGGGCGGGGTTCCAGGCCGGGCTACAGGCCTGGGCGCACGAGATCCGGAACTGGCGAACCGATCCCATACCGTCGTCGCGCTAGCAACTCGACCGCAATTTCAACAGCTCCGGGCTCGAAGAGCAGCGAACATCCGGAACGCTCCGAGAGGTATTCAGCACGGTGACGGCGGTCTATTCTGGTATCCGCATGAGCAAGACTCCCACAGCCCAGGAGGACGAAGCGCATGACAACCATGGAAATGCCGCACGTCAGCGAATGCACAGTGAACGACTGTTCCTACAACAACCACGACGGCTGCCACGCCTACGCCATCAACGTCTCCGGCCAGAACGGCAGCGCCGATTGCGCGACGTTCATTCCGTTGGCCATCAAGGGCGGGTTGGACACGGTCACCAGCATGGTCGGAGCCTGCCAGCGCGCCGACTGCGCACACAACACCGACCTGGAATGCACCGCTGGGGAGATCCGGGTCGGTCCGGGCCGCGGCGATCACGCCGCCCGCTGCATGACCTACACCCCCAGCTGAACTATCCACGGCACGGTGCGGGAGGTTGCCTGTCCCGCACCGTGCTGCGCGCGGACTGTTCCGCCACCGCGCCGCTTACCTACGGACCGACACATCGGCGACAACGGCCGTAGCGAAGCCGCCGGGCCGTACCGGTCTCCCGTGCCACCCGCCCGGTCCTCCTGCATCGACCCAGCCGGACCATCGCGGCCCGCAGTGGCAACATCAGAGGCCTTGCGGACCTTCCGAACGCAGATCGTCGACCTTTCGCATCGCCGTACGCAACTCCTCGAGCCAGGACTCGGTGTGCTCGCCCACCAGTCGCACCGCCCACGCCAATGCGTCGGCTCGGGACCGCGCGACTCCGGCGTCGACCAGCGTGTCCAGTACTTTGCGCTCCGGTTGCCGCAGCCGGGTCATCACCGGAACCGCCAAATGGGTGAACAGAGTCCGCTGCCCATCGATCGAGACACCCCACGCGACACTGCGCCGGTAACGGTGCTGCGCCTCGTCCGCGATCTGCATCCGCGCCGGCCGGGTGGACTCGCGGAACCGGGCCACCGCACCCTCCTTGGTCGCCTCCGGAATCGGACGGCCGGATTCCTCGCCCGCCGCCTCGTCCGGTTGCGGTAGCGGTAGTTCGCCGATCACCACGATCTCGTCGCGGTCGATCTCGATCACCGGCGGTCCGGTGAACCATTCGGCGGGCAATCGGCCCGCGAACCAGTCCTCGATATCGCCGGTTTCGGGCAGATCCGCCTGCTGCCATCCGCCCGGCCGGCCGAATCCACGCCCTCGGTGTCCATGCCTCATGGGATCACCTTCTCCCTAGAACGATTACTTGATTACAAGATTACGCCGTAATTGATGCGGCCGGTTCCGCTGAGCGCGAACGTTGATCACGGGAGAACCGAGGGGTATATCCGCTCCGCGCATTGCGGAAGATTCCGTCTTCCGCGTGTCTGCTCCGGATGGCCCGAACAGCTCCGTATTCTGCGGCTGACCAGGCAGTACCCGCCTCACGAAGCGAGGACTCATGGCATCCGGACCGGGCCGCGGAACCACCGGCGCGACGCACCGCAGAAGGATCGGCGCCCACCTCCGAGCGCCGGGGCACACGAGGTGAGGGGCACGTCCTGACCGGGCCGTCGGTCCCGGCACCGATGCTCGCCGTGGCGGGCCCGGCGCCGGACGCCCCGGAGTGGGCGGTGGAAATGAAATGGGACGGTGTGCGCGCGATCGTGATCTGCCGCGACGGGACCTGCCGGCTCTACAGCCGCAACCGCCGCGAGATCACCGACTCGTATCCGGAACTGGTAGCCGCCCTGACTGCCGGCGCCGGTACTCGCGAGCTGGTCCTCGACGGTGAGATCATCGCGCAGACACCGGCCGGCGCACCGTCGTTCGCGCTACTACAGCGCCGCATGCACGTCGCCCGGCCGGGCGGGGCGCTCGTGCGGGCCGTGCCGGTTCAGCTGTTCCTCTTCGATGTGCTGGTCGACGACGGCGAAACCGTCACCGGAGAGCCGTATCTGCGGCGTCGCGAGCGGCTCGAGCAGCTGGGATTCACGACCGCACCGGTCCAGACCCCGCCGTACTGGGTGAATGTCGACGCGGAGCAGATGATGGCCGCCGCCCGGGACAACCACCTCGAGGGCATCGTGTCCAAACGGACCGACTCCGGGTACCGGCCCGGCCGGCGCTCCCCGGATTGGATCAAGACCCCGTTCCGCCGGACCACCGAGGCCGTGGTCGCCGGCTGGACCTCCGGCAGCGGGTCGGTATCCGGATCCTTCGGATCGCTGATCCTCGGCGCCCACGATCAGGCAGGCAACCTGGTCCACATCGGTAATGTCGGCACCGGTTTCACCTTCGCCGACCGGCGTTCACTACGCGCCCGGCTCGATGAACTGAGCCGCACCGAACCCCTGTTTCCACTGACGTCGGCACGCGGCCGGCCCGGCGCCCCGCACTGGGTGGAGCCGGTACTCGTCGGCGATGTCGAATACCGCGAATACACCGGCGAAGGACTGCGTCACCCCAGCTGGCGCGGTCTACGCACCGACAAATCGACCGATGAGGTAGTCGTGCCCGAGTGAACGCGGCCGGTACCGATGAACGCAGATATTCGCGAACCTATTTCGTGAGAGCCGGATCGCCCCAGACACCGTTTCCGAGCTGGGTGCAACTCGACGAAGCACCGTCGAGAAGAGTGAAGGTGATCGTCAGATTCTCCACACCGGCCACCGGGATTTCCACCTTCGGCGGTACGCCCACACCGACATTTCCGGAGGTGAAAACAGATTTCCCGTCGGCGACCACCGAGAACTGCAGGGCCGATTCCGTATTACCGCCGTCGGCCACGCCGATCACCGAGGAAAAGCGCGACCATTCCCCGTTGAGGTCGTAGCTGTGGCTCACCTCGGTGCTGCAGCCACTGAACTGCTGGTAGATCGCATGCGGATAAGCAACACCGTTGACGGTGATCGCCCCGGTGTAGGCGGTGGTACCGACCGGGTCGAGTTCGGCGAGGAACTGCTGAGCGGCGCCGGTGGTCGTGGCGGGCGGCGCGGGCGCCGGCACAGACGCCGAACTTTCCGTGGTGGTGGCGGGAAGAGCGGAATCGGAATCGGCTTCTCCCGACCCCGGACCGACAATGAGGGTCACGACCAAACCCACGATCGCCAGCGTCACACCGAGCCCTGAGACAAGCATCACTCGTTGGACGGGATCACCGGCACGGGCGCCCGGCGCCGTACGCGCCGGCGAGGGGGGACTCTGTGTTTGCCCGCGGGTGGGATCGGTGGGATTGGACACGCGCACACTCTTCTTCGATCAACTCGCCGGAACCCGGATGGGCGCCGCAGCAGAGATATACCACGCTCGCCAGGCGTAGGGAATCGGAGCGCTCGGGTCGGTGGTGATGACGCAGTCAGCGTAATCCCGCCGACCTGGCTCGGTATGCCATAAACGCGAAAGTTTCAGCGCACTTTGATAATTCACACTCATAGGACCAGACCATTTCGGGCAGTCGGGCAGCGATCCGGTGAAGCCGGCCGACTGTGCGCCGCTTCACGAATACCGGAAACCGCTCGCCTGTGCTGTAGGGTCGCTGCTGTACCTGCGCCGATGAATTATGCATGTACAGCCGTCGCGGGATACCTGCTTTTCGCGTCGGACCCGCGACACCGCCACCTCGTGTAGGCACGGACATCGGTCCGATCGGATGTCGCGGTATCACCTCCGATGCCGAAAGGCGCACTATATTCATGCCTGTCCACACTGCTGTCACGCAGACTTTCGCCGATCTCGGCGTATCCACCGGAATCGTCGACGAACTCGCGGCCGCCGGTATCACCACAGCCTTCCCCATCCAGGCCGCCACCCTGCCCGACAGCCTCACCGGACGCGATGTCCTGGGCCGCGGCAAAACCGGTAGCGGTAAAACCCTGGCCTTCGCGATCCCGATGGTCGACCGGCTCGCCGGCACCAAGCGGGTCCCGGGCCGGCCGGCCGGGCTGATCCTGGCCCCCACCCGGGAGCTCGCCACCCAGATCGCCGCCACCATCACCCCGTTGGCGCAGCTCCGCGGGCTGCGGGTAACCACCGTTTTCGGTGGTGTCCCGGTGAATCGCCAGATCAAGGCCTTCAAACAAGGTGTCGATATCGTCGTCGCCTGCCCGGGCCGGCTCGAAGATCTGATGAAACAGCGGGCGGTCGCGCTGGACGCCGTGCAGATCACCGTGCTGGACGAGGCCGACCATATGGCCGATCTCGGCTTCCTGCCCGGCGTCACGCGCATCCTCGCGGCCACCCCCGCCGGTGGTCAGCGCCTGCTGTTCTCGGCCACCCTGGACAACGGGGTCGGGAAACTGGTCGACCGGTTCATGCGCGCACCCGTCACCCATTCGGTCGACGAAGCCGGTGACCCGCCGCCGAAAATGGAGCACCACGTTTTCGAACTCGAGGGCGCCGCGGCGAAAAAACAGATCATCCGGATGCTGGCCAACGGTAGCGGTCGCCGCATCCTGTTCATGCGCACCAAACACCACGCCCGGCGACTGGCCGGCGAGCTGTCCCGCGCCGGTATCGCCGCCGTCGACCTGCACGGAAACCTTTCGCAGCCCGCCCGCGACCGCAACCTCGCCGCATTCGCCGCCGGGACGGCCCGGGTGATGGTCGCGACCGATATCGCCGCCCGCGGTATCCACGTCGACGAACTCGAACTGGTGGTCCACGTCGACCCGCCCGCCGAGCACAAGGCCTACCTGCACCGGTCCGGCCGCACCGCGCGCGCCGGCACCGAGGGCACCGTGGTCACGCTGGTACTGCCCGAACAGCGCAAGGATGTCGCGGCACTGCTGCGCAAAGCCGGAATCACGGTGAAACCGCGCTCGGTGACAGTCGATTCGCCGATCCTCGCCGAACTCTCGGACGGCGCGGCCGCCGCGCTGCAACTCCCCACGGAGGCGCCGCCGGCCGACCGCTCGCGCCCCGAGAACAAACCCGCCCGCAACGGCAGGCGTGGCGCGCGTGGTGCACGCACATCGGCGAACGGTCGCGCGGATACGACCGGCGCGGCTGCCGGCACCGGAGGGCGCACCCGTCCGGACGGAGCGGGTAAACGCTCCGGTCACAGCGACCGCTCCGGTGCGGCCGAACACGCCGGAGCACGCGGTTCCAGCGGTCGGCGCGGAGCGTCCGCGGGACGCGCCGGCAAACGGGTCGCGTCCGGCCATGAGGCTCCCGCAGCACCCGCACGCAAGCAGGCAGCCGGCACGAAGCGGACCGCGCATACCAGCACCACGAACACTTCCGATCCGACGCGGGCCCGTGGCACGCGCCGTCCCCGCCGGGCCACCCGCCCGGCCGGCTGATCCGCCGCTGACCCGAACTCCTCGGGCAGACCGCCACTCCCTCGAGCGACGACAGCACGCTCGAGGGAGTGCGGCGTATCGGGCACCGACCCGATGCGTTCGGAGCACCGATCAGCTTCCGTGCACCGGTGGTACTCGAATGGTGCGGGCCGATGAGGACATCCGGCGTCATTCCCTGCCGCGTGTTACGACGGGTCCGGCTCCGGTGCCAACGGATTCACCACAGGCCGGTCGATTCCAGCCGACCTGGCCGAACTCGATCCGGTGCATCGATGCGCCACGGCCACCGAGCAGCACATCTCGCCGACACCGGTTTCCCTCGATACGGGAACGACCGCCCCGGCAACGACTCGCACCACCGATGAGCGAGACTCCCCCTGACCACGCTCCAGCGGGCCGAACCGATCGACGAAGCCCGGCTTCCCGCCCGGAGTGATCAACATCGTCACTGCCGTTCCCACCCCGCTTGTGGCCGGAGGGCCCACAGCCGGATGCGGTCTGCTGCGAGGGCCCCGGACAACCTCGGGCGCGTCGACGCCCAGCTACAGCTAGGCCCAGGCGGCCGATCAGCTCGTCGGCCGCACCCGCACGACGGCCGGATCGCAGTCCCGCACGACTCCCCGGATCGGCGCCGGCGAGGCTCCAGCCGACTCGCGCCTCGATCCCGGCGCGTTTCGCGGACCGGCGGCCGGGTACCTCGCCGGGCGACGGAACTGCCGTACGGCGCAGGTGGCCGCGCGGCAGCAGGTTCTCCGACGATCGGAGCTGCGATGCCCGCCGAACCGAGTGTGCGTATCCCGATCCCGATCGAGGACGTGTTCGCCGTCCTCGCCGACGGCTGGCTTTATGCGCTGTGGGTTGTCGGCGCCACGCATATCCGGAAGGTCGATACCGGATGGCCGGCGGTCGGCACCCGGATCCACCACAGCGTCGGCGGGTGGCCGCTGGCCCGCAGCGACACCACCACGGTGAGCGCGGTGGATCCGCCGCATCATCTCGAGCTGGAGGCGCGGCTGTGGCCCGCCGGAGCCGCCCATATCTCGCTCGACCTCGTCGCGCTCGGCCCCGGCAGCACCGAGGTCCGGATGGCCGAACGCGTCTCGCAGGGGCCCGGACGGCTACTACCCGGCGCGGTCCAGGATCTGGCGCTGATCCCCCGCAATCGCGAATCGCTCCAGCGTCTCGCAGCCCTGGCCGCCGGCCGCTCCCCCACCGGCCCCGACTGAACGCCTCATGCGCCGCGCTCGGCCCCTTGCGCTCGCCGGCCTCGCGCCCCACCACAGTCGTCTCGCCACGCTCCGCCCACCAGGCCCCGCCTCCGCTCGCCGTACCGCAGGACCCGGTCGGACACTGCACCGGTGAGAACCGCAGAATGTTTTATCCGCCGGTCCCGGCAGTGCCGGCACGTTGCGGGCGCTGGTACTGGTGTGTCGGTCGCCCGGGCCGGAACTTCGGGCTGGGAGGCGGCGAGTGGAGCACTGGGGCGGGCCGGACCGCATCCTGCTCGCCAGCTCTCGGCAGGCTGTGACGGCGTCGTGTGTGCCCACCCGGCACCGCGACTGTTACCCGCCGATGAACCCTCGGCGACCATCACACCGATCCGGCCGCGAACGGTGGTAGACCCCGCCCCGGGTAGGACAGGATGGGGCTATGTGGTGGGCGTATGCGCCGGTACTGGTGGCCTTGATCGCCGGATGCTCGACCGGCGCAACGCCGGCACCGGAGCGGCCGGCCTTCGATCTCCAGGCGCACCGAGGCGGGCTCGGCCTGGTATCGGAGAACACCCTGCCCGCTTTCGCCCACGCCCTGGAACTCGGGGTGAGCACACTCGAACTCGATGTCCAGATCACGGCCGACGGTCACCCGGTCGTCACTCATGACCGAGATCCGGACCCGGCCAAATGTGCGGATACCGCACCGGCGTTCCCCGGTGACCCGGAATATCCCTATGTCCCCGGCCCGGCTCTCATCCGCGATCTCACACTCGACCAGGTACGCACCCTGGACTGTGGCTCCCGGCCGCTGCCCGGATATCCCGAACAGCGACCGGCCCCCGGCGCTGGAATGCCACTGCTGTCGGAGGTTTTCGATCTCGTGCGGGCGTATCGCGCCGAATCGGTGATGCTGAACATCGAGACCAAGGTGGAGGCCGCGGCCCCGCACGAGACCATGCCGGGAGCCGATTTCGCCCGGACCGTAGTGCGCGAGGTCCGGCGCGCCGGGATACAGGACCAGGTCAGTGTGCAGAGCTTCGACTGGGACACCCTGCGTATGGTGCGCGCGCTGGCCCCGGAACTTCCGCTGGTCGCGCTGACGAACGGCGCGCAGTTCCTCCAGGAGGGCGTGCCCGGCGCTTCACCGTGGCTGGGCGGGCTGGATATCGACGATTTCGCGGGTTCACTGCAGGAGAAGTACGTGGCCGCCGCGGCCGAGCTCGGCGTCAGAACCCTCTCTCCTGTCCACGGCGACCCTCAGGACGGCTCGATCGCCGATCCCGGCTACACCCCGTTCACTACCGCGGAACTTGTCGATACCGCACATCGGCGCGGACTCCGGGTGGTGCCGTGGACGATCGACGACCCCGCCACCATGGCCCACCTGCTGGGTCTCGGCGTCGACGGGATCATCACCAACCGCCCCGATGTACTGCGTGAGGTCCTCGAGGACAACGGGTACGCCCCACCGCCACCGCTGCTGCGGCAATGAACGGCTGAACCGGCCCGGACCCGCTGAGCGTATTCATATACTGACTGCATGCTCGATCCCCTCAGCCTTGCCGTCGGCGCAGGCCTTCTCGCGGTCGGCTGGGCCTGCGGCCGGTTCGTGCCACGGCGCCGAACGGGATCGGCCCGGAAACTCCCCGCGCGTTGCGGTTGCGGCCACGATCTGGCGCTGCACGACCGCACCACCGGCACCTGCCACGCCGAGTCCTCCCGCCGCGGCACCCACGGTCTGCGTGAATGGGTGCAATGCAATTGCCGCCGCTATACCGGGCCGACGCCGCTCGAGGACGTGTTCAGCTCTCCGATTCTCCCCCCGGACAACTGAAGCGAACGCGCGGGAACAGATTACGGACCCGCGCACCTGCAGGTAGGCATGTTCACCGAGCAGACCCGCCGAAGCGGGCTGTGATGCGATTTTCCAGCGCCTGCAAAGCGATCGTGGGAGGCAGTGCGATCACGACGATCAGCACGACCGTACCCATGATGTTCTCCATCCGGATGAGGCTGACATTGCGCAGCATCTCGTAGCCGATACCGCTCGACGAGGAGAACATCTCCGCGAGGAGCAAACCGAGGAAGGCGAGACCGAAGGTTGTCCGCATACCGGTCGCGAGGGCGGGCAGAGTCGAGGGCACGATGATCTGTCGGATGAGGCGCGGCCGGCTCATCCGTAGCGACGCCGCCATTTTCAGATGCAGTGGATTCACCGCGGTCGCGCTCTCTACGGCCATGATCAGCATCGGGACGAATGCCGCGTAGAAAGCGAATCCGAACCGGCTCAACTGGCCTATCCCGAGAAAGGACAGGAACAACGGGTACAGCACGATTTTCGGGATGCTGTTGATCGAGTAGATGATCGGCAGAACGGCACGCGACCAGAATGCGCTCATTCCGAGCGCGAGACCCAGAATCGAACCCATCACCACGCTGACGACGAATGCGGCGATCAACAGGCGCAGGGAGTCGAACACATTGGCGCGAAACGATTCGGTGGCCAGATCGGCGACCAACGACCGCATGGAATCGGCGGGCGTGGGAAAGATTCGGCTGTCCAGCACGATCGCGGTGGCCCACCAGGCCAGGACGCCCAGGACGGCGACGAGGACCGGTGGCCCGACCCGTCGTGCCGTGCTGATCCGGGGCACCGCTGCGCCCAGGGATATCGGACGGGTCGGCAGCTGCCGCGACATTACGGATGTCATCGCCGGCGCCTCCAATCGAATCGGTTGAGCACTGCGGAGATCAGGAGGGTCGCCAGGAGTGCGAGTGCGGTGACCACGAGTATGCCCGCGTACATTTCGGCGATATCGAAGCTGTCGTACGCGATCGAAATATAGTGCCCCAGACCGTCTGTGGAGAGAATGAATTCACTGGCCAGCACCGAGATGATTGCGTACGACAGGCCCAGTTTCAGTCCGGTGATGATATTGGGCAGCGCGTAGGGCAGAAGAATCGATCGAAAGTACTGCCATCGAGTCATTCGCAGCACCCGGCCCAGTTTCCCGATGATCGGTGTCGTGGCTTCGAACCCGGTCTGCGCGTTCACGGTGACGATACCGAAGGCGAAGACCGTCGAAAGTACGGCGATCGGCGTGATCCCACTGCCGAACAGCACCACCATGATGGGATAGAGCGCGAAAGTCGGGACCGCGTAGTACACATTCAGGTACGGACGGAATGCACGCTTACACAGATCGAACCGCCACAACAGGTACGCGGCCGCGATACCGAGAACGGAACTGACAGCGAAGCTGATCGCGATGATTCCGAGCGTACGTCCCAGCGAATCGACCAGGAACTCCCGGTCACCGAGCAATCGGATCGTCTCCGCGACCATGTCCGAAACGGGCACGATATCCAGCGGCGAGGCCAGCGACGAGCGTGCGTAGAGTTCGACCAGCACCAGGAGAACGATGATGACCACCGCGGTCCATCCCGGACTCGGCAGCCGCAGCACCCGGGCCGGCGGCGGGCGGAGATAGCCGGGGACGACGGATCGGCTGCTCATCGGGCCACACTCATCGTCTTCTTCGCCTCGTCCCGCAGCGACGACCAGATACGTTCGTGCAACGAGGTCGCGGCCGATGAGGTCAGTACATCCTCCGAACGTGGTCGCGCGAGGTCGATCTCTATTTCGTCGATGAATCGCCCCGGCCGCGCGCTCATGACGAGGACCCGGTCCGACAGCAGGATGGACTCCTGGATGCTGTGCGTGATGAACAGGACACCGCAGGTGAGCTTCTCGACGATTTCGAGTAACTCGTACGACATCACCAGGCGGGTCTGTTCGTCGAGCGCGCCGAAGGGCTCGTCGGCCAGGATCAGGTCCGGTTGCATCGACAGACACCGTGCGATGGCCACCCGTTGCCGCATTCCCCCGGACAACTGCCCCGGGAAGTGATCACCGAAAGCGGCGAGACCGACCGTGGCGAGCAGTTCGTCGGCGCGGGACCGGCGCTCCCGCTTGGCCACACCCTGTACCTCGAGCGCAAACGCCACATTGTCGCGGACCGTACGCCACGGCAGGGTGGCCGATTCCTGGAAGATCACCGCGGTGCGTTCCCGGGGACCGCCCAGCGGCTTCCCGTCCACTGCCACGGTCCCGCCATCGTGGTCCTGCAGCCCCGCGACGATCTCCAGCATCGTGGATTTTCCGCAGCCGCTGGGGCCCACGATGGAAACGAACTCACCTCGCCCTATTTGCAGATCGACCCCGTCGAGTGCGGTGACCGCACCGAAGCGCCGAACGATACCGCGTGCGTCGACGATCGGATCGGATGTCGTAGGAGTATTCATGAACAGACCCTTCGCGGTCGGAAGTTGTACATCACGACGAGGACGTCTCGGAGCATCCGTCGGGGAGCGAATGATCCACCTCGGGCGGCAGGAACTGTGGATCGAACAGGGTGCAGAGGTCGGGATCGCGGTCGCTACCCGAAAGTTCGACTCCGGCCTGCGCCGATGCCACCGACGCGGGATCGAAGCCGCCGCCCCAGGTTCGGGCGGATGCTGCCCGTTCGACCACCTTCAGCGCGGCGTCGACATCGAATCCCGAGTAGTCGGCGTACAACTGGGCTGCGGCCAGTGGATTCGCGTCGATCGATGCGACCGCGTCGGTGTAACCGGCATTGATGGCGCGCACCACGCCGGGGTGGGAAGCGGCGTAGTCCTTGGTGGTGGTGATGGTGGATTGGAGGAACCGCTCCAGGTATTCGGGGCTGCTCGCGATGAGTTCGAAATCGTCCGGGCGCTGCTCGGCGACGATCGACGGCAGCATCGCGATATCCACGGACCCGGCTTCGAGCAGCGCGAGCCCCTCGCCGATACCACCCGAGGAGATACGTTCGATCCGGCCCTCGGGGATACCGGCCAGCTCCGGTATCAGCTGCGAGAGGGCGTCGGTTGCCGAGTTCGGACGCGTATAGGCCCACCGGCGCACGTCCTGAATCGAATTGATCTGAGTATTCGAGGCAAGTGCGTAGAAGTTCATCGGGTACGGACCTTGCGTTCCGCCACCCACCACACGAAGTTCGGCGCCGGTCGGGTCGGCCTGCACGATCGATGGGTAGCTCACCTCGCCGATCGGGATATTGCCGTCCAGCAGGGTGCGCATGGTGGCACTGCCCCCTTTGCCCGGCACGATGTTCTCGACGATGACGCCGTACTTCTCGAACAGCCCCTGTTTCTGGGCGACCAGCCACGGGATGCTGTAGATCTCGGCCGCGGCCGACACCGTCACATCGATGGTGACGGGTGCGGCGGGGTCGGCGTCGGGGCCCGGATCACCGGCGCATCCGGTTAGCGCGACGATCGATGCGGCCGCCATGACAACCGACCTGCCACGAAGGCCCCGGCGACGTGGGGACAGAAATGATGTGAACATGATCCCTCGACATATCGTGCGGGTCGGTGGTGACGATGCCGCCGCCGCGGGTGGTAGAGAGCGGCACGTGATGTGACGGCTCGCAGGATCTCGTTGATGAGACTTGGGTTACAGTGGGTGACTGTAAACATATGATGCTTTGGTCGTCAAGATCCCCATTTCACGACGATATCGGGCAACGCGCGACGAAATACCTGCCAATACAGCAGACTTTTCAGTATCCATCCCGGGCATGAGGTTGCACCGGACCGACGAAGGAGGGGCCCAGGTTGGTCGCCGATCACACGAACCACGGGTCGAAGGCAACGGCGCCCCGGCCGCCACTGGCCTACGAGATCCTGGTGGAGACCATCCGGGGGCGAATACTGTCCGGCGAACTCCCTCCGGGCACTCGCCTACCCACGGAACCCGAGCTCAGCGACGAGTTCGGCGTCGGCCGCAGCACCATCCGTGAAGCCCTCCGGTCACTGGCCACCCAGAACCTGATCCATACCACCCGCGGGGTGACCGGCGGCAGTTTCGTCACCGCGCCGAGTATCGGTCATATCAGTGCACACCTCGAGACGGGCGTCGCTCTCATGGCCGCGGCGCAGACCGTGAGCGTCGATCAGTTGATGGAAGTGCGCAACCTGATGGAGGTTCCCGCGGCCGGGATGGCAGCCTTTCGGCGCACGCCCGAACAGCTCGAACAACTCGAGGCGGTGATGTTCGAACCGGACGGCACCCAGGGCCCCGAGACATACGCGGCGAATCAGGAATTCCACCTCATCCTGCTGCGCGCCGCAAGCAATCCGTTACTCGAGTTGATCACGGCGCCGGTGTTCCGGGTACTGTCCGGCCGCTTCGGACGCGATCACACTCCGGACGGTTTCTGGGAATGCGTGGACCACGACCACCGGGCGATCCTCGCGGTGGTGCGCGACGGCGATTCGATGGCGGCCATGGATCTCATGCGCCGACACCTCGACCATCTGCGGGATTCGTACCGCCAGATGGACCATCTTCGGTCCACATAAGGTCATACATCTGATGTTTTATCCTGATGTCTCGAAGTTTTTCGGCAAACATGGGCTCCATGTTTGCGAAGGTAACTATTGACGTCGCAAACATCAGATGTTTACAGTCATCGCGACTGCCCGACCGAAGCCCTAGGAGGCACCGTGGCGACCCATCCCGCGATCTTGGGAAGGTTCTTCGAGGACTACACCGTTGGCGATGTGTACCAGCACCCACTGGGGCGGACCATCTCCGAGGCCGACAACACCTGGGTGACCCTGTTGTCCATGAACACCAATCAGAACCACTTCAATGCCCATCTGGCACAACAGAATCCGGTTACCGACGGCCGGGTGATCGTCAACTCGGGTCTCACCGTCTCGGTGGTGCTGGGTATTTCGGTACTGGATATGAGCCAGAACGCGATCTCCAACCTCGCGTTCACCGATATCAAGATGAGCCACCCGGTCTACGTCGGTGACACGATCTACGCCGAAAGCATCTGCACCGGTCTGCGCCGCTCGGAATCCCGACCCTACGCCGGCATCGTCTCGATGATCACGCGCGGATTGAACCAGGACGGTGACGAGGTCATCTCCTGGAAGCGTTCGGTCATGGTCGCGACCCGCGAAAGCGGTATCGGACAGAACTACTTCCCCGCGGCCAAGAGCGGGCCGCTCGAGCTACCCGGCTCCACCTCCGCCGGTACGACCAACGGAGTGACCGCATGAGGCCGCTCGAAGATGTCCGGATCCTCTCGCTCGAACAGTACGGCGCGGGCCCGTTCGGGAGCCTGCATCTCGCCGACCTCGGCGCCGATGTGCTCAAGGTCGAAGATCCCGGGGCCGGCGGCGATGTCGGCCGCTATGTCCCGCCTTTCGCCGCGGGCGAGGATTCACTGTTCTTCGAGACCTTCAACCGCAACAAGCGCAGCATCTCCCTGGACCTGTCGACCACGGCAGGCCGTCAGGTGTTCGAAGACCTCGTCCGCGAATCCGATGTCGTGTACTCCAATCTGCGCGGAGACGTGCCGGAGAAGATCGGCATCACCTACGACCAGTTGAAACACCTCAATCCGGCAATCGTCTGCTGCAGTCTGACCGGCTTCGGGATGACCGGTCCGCGCGCGAAAGAACCCGGATACGACTACATCCTGCAAGGCCTGGCGGGATGGATGAGCGTCACCGGCGACCCCGACGGCCCGCCCACCAAATCGGGCCTGTCCCTGGTGGATTACTCCGGCGGGTTCGTCGCCGCCATCAGCATCCTGGCCGGACTACACGCCGCCCGGCGCGACGGTATCGGCGGCGATTGCGATCTTTCGCTGTACGACACCGCGATGGGACTGCTCACCTATCCCGCGACCTGGCATCTCAACGGCGGCTTCGAACCTGTCCGTACCCGCAACTCCGCGCATCCCTCGCTCGTCCCCTTCCAGGCATTCGAAGCCTCGGACGGCTGGCTCATCGTCGGCTGCGCCAAGGAGAAATTCTGGCGACGGCTGGTCGTCGCGATCGACCGGCCCGAACTCGCGGCAGATCCCCGCTTCACCGATTTCGAGAGCCGCGGCCGCCACGCCGCCGAACTGCTACCGATTCTCGAAGAGATCTTCGCGACGGCCACCGTCGACCACTGGCTGTCGGTGCTGCGACCGGCCGGTGTGCCGACCGGACCTATCAACGATATCGGCCAGGCGCTCACCGAGGAGCACACGCTCGCCCGCGGGTTGATCGTCGACACCGAACATCCGCGCTTCGGCACGGTCCGGCAGGTCGCTTCGCCTGTACGTTTCGGCACCCAGCAGCCCGACTACCGACGGGCACCGGCCCGGGGCGAGCATTCCGATGCCGTACTGCGGGGACTCGGTTACGACGACGAACGGATCTCGGAGTTGACCGCCGGCGGCGCCTTCGGCACAGACGACCCGGGCGCCACCCGATGACTGCGGCCGCGGTACTGGCCGACTGGATTCACGAGACGGAGCCGTGTGACCTGCCGCGGGACGTGGAGCACGCCGTCGGCCGGCATCTGCTCGACGGTGCCGGCGTCACCGTCGCGGCAGCCCGCCTCGCCGCCGGTACCCCGGGGTGGACCGTCGCGCACAGTCTCGGTGGGCCACCGCAAGCGCGTGCGCTGACCGGTGACGAGGCGCTGTCGGCACCGGCAGCGGCAATGGCCACCGCGATGCTCGAGCACGCGCTCGACTTCGACGACACTCATGCCGGTGGCCTGGTCCATCCGACGGTGACCGTGCTACCGACCGCGTTCGCCGTGGGTCAGGAGCAGTCGGCGACGGGCGAGCAAGTCATGGCCGCAGCGGCTCTCGGACTGGAGACGGTCTGCCGGCTCGGCGCTGTCAGCCCGCACGGCTTCCACGCCCGCGGCCTGCACGCCACCGGTGTGGCCGGGCCGTTTGCCGCGGCGGTGACCGCGGGACGGCTGATGGGCCTGCCCGCCGCCCGCCTCGTCGACGCCCTGGGGATCGCCGGCTCCTCGGCCGGCGGATTGCTGGAGTTCCTGGATTCCGCCGCCGACACCAAATCCCTGCATCCCGGTTCCGCGGCTTTCGCCGGGGTGGTGGCGGCACGACTTGCCGCCGCCGGCGCCTCCGGACCGCCCTCGGTTCTCGAGGGTAAACGCGGTGTGTACGCGACACTTTCGGAACGAGCGGCCGATCTCGGTGTGCTGACCGACGATCTCGGGGTCCGCTGGGAAGTGACACGCATCGGTATCAAGCCCTACCCGAGCTGCCAGCTCATGCACGTGACCCTCGATGCCGTATCGGCCGCAGTCGCCGAAATAGCGGTCGATCCGGCCGATATCGTGGATATCGAGGTGCACGTCCACCCCGATTCCAGCCCGTTCGTCTGCGGTGACCACACCGGCACGGCTCCCCCGCGCAGTACCTACGACGCCAAGTTCGACCTGCCGTGGAGCGTCGCCGCGCTGCTGCACGACGGGTCGATCACGATCGACACCTACACCCCGCAGTCGATCACTCGCCCCGCGGTGGCAGCGACGGCGAAATCGGTCCGGGTGGTCCCTGCACCGGCCGAAGGGCCCGCCGCCGCGGCGCCCAGCCGGGCCGTCGTCACGCTGCGCGATGGGCGGACCGCGACGGGAGAAGTCCCGGGCAGCAAGGGAACACCCGAGGTTCCCATGTCCGATGCCGAAGTACTGGCGAAGTTCACCGGCAACTGCGCCGGGCACCCGCGGGCCGGCGAACTCGCCGACCGAATCCTGAACTTGTCCGCGGAGGCCGACCTGACCGTCGTGCACGACCTCGCCCATCTCATCGCCACCGAGCGGCACGACTGAAGAAAGCTGAGGAAACCAGCATGGATTTCACCTTCAACGAACAGCAGCGCGATTTCCGTTCGGCCTTGCGGGCCTTCGTCGAGAAGGAGATCGTGCCCGTCGCGAGCGAATACGAGCGTTCGGGCCGATACCCGACCGAAATCGTCGAGCATATGAAGAAAATGGGACTCTTCGGCATCACCACGCCCGAGGAGTACGGCGGCCTCGACCTCGACAAGGTGTCGTTCACCCTGGTCTACGAGGAATTGGCCCGGGGCTGGATGGGAATCGCCGGCATCCTCGGTAGCCACAACCTCTCCTGCTGGATGATCGCCCGTCACGGCACCACGGAACAGAAACAGGAACTCCTGCCGAAACTGGCCGCCGGGACCTACCGGACCGGCGTCGGCCTGACCGAACCGGGCGCGGGTACCGACCTCCAGGGCATCCGCACGACAGCCCGCAGAGACGGGGACCACTACGTGGTCAACGGTACGAAGACGTGGATCACCAACGCCCGCTACGCGAACGTCCTTCCCGTTCTGGTGAAAACGGATACCACCGCGACCCCGGCCCACAAGGGTATGAGCATTCTGCTGATCGACACCGCCACCGAAGGCTTCGAGGTGCAGCGTGATCTCGGAAAGCTCGGGTACAAGGGCACCGAATCGTGCGAGATAGTCATGACCGATGTGCGGGTGCCGGCGAGCGCGCTGCTCGGGGGAACCGAGGGCCGTGGCCTGCAACAGGCTCTGTCCGGGCTGGAGATCGGCCGCCTCAATATCGCCGGGCGCAGCGTGGGAATCGCACAGGCCGCCTACGACGCCGCCCTCGTCTACGCACGCGAACGCGAGGCATTCGGGCAGCCTATCGCGGAGTTCCAGGCGATCCAGCTGAAGATCGCCGATATCGCCACCCAGTTGCAGGCCGCGCGGCTGATGACCTATTGGGCCGCGTCTCGCGCCGACGGCGGCAACCGCGTCGATATGGAAGCCGGGATGGCCAAGACCTTCGCCTCCGAAACAGCGATCACCGCGAGCCTGGAATCCATGCGCATCCACGGCGGATACGGATACTCCACGGAGTTCGTCGTGGAGCGGCTCTACCGGGATGCACCGCTCATGGCGATCGGCGAGGGTACCAACGACATCATGCGTACCGTGATCGCGAAGGCACTCGTCTCGGGTCAGGGAGTCATCGGATGACGGCGACCACGTACCTGTACGTGCCGGGCGACGTCCCGCAGCGATTCGGCAAAGCGCTGCGCTCGGGGACGGACGCGGTCGTGCTCGACCTCGAAGACGCAGTGGTCCCCGCACAGAAAGACGAGGCACGCGCCGCAGTCGCCGAATGGGTCGCGGGCTGCGATCCGGACGGAGTCGAAATCTGGGTCCGGGTGAACCCGGGCGAATTGCAGGACAGCGATATCCGCGCGGTGGCCGGACCGAACCTCACCGGCATCTGGCTGCCGAAGGTGGAATCGGCCCGCGAACTCGACGCTGCGGACCGCATTCTCACCGAATGCGGGGCCGATAATGCGCGGCTCTCCGCGCTCATCGAAACGGCAACCGGGCTCTTGGCAGCACCGGGTATCGCGCGCTCGCCCCGCCTCCGGTTCCTGCAAATCGGTGAGGTCGACCTCGCCGCGGATCTGGGGATCGACGTGGATGACTCCGCCGAACAGTTGCTGTTCGCACGTAGCCGCGTGGTCACGGCGAGCGCGGCTGCCGGGATCGAACCGCCCGTTGCGGCGGTATCGGTGAACTTCACCGATCTTCCCGCGTTCGAGGCCGATACCCGGCGGCTCCGCCGCCTGGGTTTCACCGGGCGCGCGTGTATCCATCCGAAACAGCTCGAACCGGTGCGCGCCGTGTTCACCCCGACGGCGGAGGAGATCGGCCGTGCGGAGGATGTGCTGAGCCGGCTCGCCTCCGCCCCTTCGGGTGTCGGGGTGGACGCGCACGGGCATCTCATCGATGAAGCGGTCGCGCGATCGGCGCGGCGAGTACTCGCTCGCGCACGCTGAGCAGTCGACCGAGCCCCGGGAGGCACTCACCGATTCGGACGGTCGCCGGAAACGCGCCGTGCCCGCCCTCGCATATCGCGACGGCGGGCACGTCCGTACCGCGGGTATCAGTGCGCGAGCACCGGTTCTCCCTCGGCCGGAGCGGGCAAGGTGGATGGCAGCAGCGCCGCCAGCACGATCGCGCCGATCACGAAAACGCCTGCAGCCCAAGCAAAGCTGGTGGTGTAGCTTTCGATCGCCGACTGGGCGACAGTGATCTGGCTCGGCGTCCGCCCGGCGAGGTAGTCACCGGCCGCCGAGGCCGCGATGGTGCTCAGCAGCGCGGTCCCGATCGACCCGCCGACCTGCTGACTGGTGTTGATCATCGCGGAGGCGACACCGGCATCGTCGTGCCGGACCCCGGCGGTGGCGCTCTGGAACGCCGTCGACATCGCGGCGCCGAGACCGAGGCCGAGCAGGACCAGGCTGGGCAGGATATGGGTGGCGTAACCGGTATCGAGACCGATCTGCGTCAGCCACGCCATTCCGAGCGCGGCGATCGCGAACCCTCCGCTGACCGCCACCTTCGGCCCGATCCTCGGCAGCAGCAGCGACGGTGTCGTGGTGGACGAGGCGATCATTCCGGCGACCATCGGCAGGAATGCCACACCGGTCATGATCGGTGAATAGCCCAGCGTGAGCTGCATGTAGTAGGTCAGGAACAGGAAGATCGCGAACATGCCGATCCCCATGACGAATACCGCGAGGTATGCGCCGCCGCGGGTGCGGTCGAGCACGATACGCAGCGGTAGCAGGGGATGCGCGACCCGCGTTTCGAGCCAGACGAACAGCGCGAGCAGGGCCGCGCCGCCGACGAGGAAGGCGAGCGTCACCGAATCGGTCCAGCCTTCGCTCTCGGCGTGGGAGAAACCGTAGACGATCGCGAACAGGGCGGCGGTGACGACGACCGTGCCGGGGATATCGAGCTTGGGCCGGACGCCGGCGGCGTGCCGGGCCAGCAGCAGTACCGCGCCGACCAGTGCGACCGCGGCGAAGATCAGGTTCACGAACATCACCCACCGCCACGACGCCCATTCGGTGAGCGCACCGCCGAGCAGCAGTCCGATGGCTCCGCCGGTACCGGCGACGGCGCCGAAGATACCGAAGGCCTTCGCCCGTTCGGACGGTTCGGTGAAGGTGACGGTGAGCAGTGAGAGTGCCGCCGGTGCGAGCAGCGCGCCGAAAACGCCCTGGCCGACGCGGGCCGCGACCAGCATCTCGAAGTTTGCGGCCGCACCGCCGACAGCGGAGGCCACCGAGAATCCGATCAGGCCGACGATGAAGGTGTTGCGGCGCCCGAACAGATCGCTGAGCCGGCCGCCGAGTAATAGGAGGCTGCCGAAGGCCAGGGCATAGCCGGTGATCACCCATTGCCGGCTCGCATCGTCGAATCCGAGGTCGCGCTGGGCCTCGGGCAGCGCGATATTCACCACGGTCGCGTCGAGCACGACCATGAGCTGGGCGACGCCGAGTACGGCGAGAACCCACCATCGCAGCGCGTGCGAGCCGCGTCTGCCGGACGGTTTTTCCTGCGCGGATGGCCCGCGATCGAACGTGGTAGTCATCTCGCCCCTAGAAAAGAGTGGTTAAATGGAGGTTGCGTCTCCGCTTACCTGAACGCTAACACAATAACGGAGATCACGCCTCCACTTAATCCCGTCGTTGATAGACTGCGGCTGTGAAACCCGCCACGACCTTGCGCACCCGGCGCCTGCGCGCCGATGCCGTCCGCAATCAGCAACGCATCGTCGAGGCCGCCCGCGAACTGTTCGCCGAACGCGGCCTCGAGATCACCCTCGACGATGTGGCCGAACGCGCGGGCGTGGGAGTGGGCACGGTCTACCGCCGGTTCACCAACAAAACAGAACTCATCTCCGAGGTCTTCGAACGTCACCTCGGCGAATTCGCCGACGCCGCCGAGGCGAGCGTGCACCACCCCGATCCGTGGCTCGGCCTCGTACAGTTCGTCGAATACGCGTGCCGCCACCTCGCGATCAACCGCGGGTTCAGCGAAGTGATCCTCGAACTCGATCTCGATACCGAACGCTTCCACCGCATCCGCGACCGGATCAAACCGGCGGTCGCCGCCATCGTCGAACGGGCACGGGCAGCGGGCGTACTGCAACCCGATATCGAACCGTCGGATCTCTTCGCGATGATTCATATGGTCGACGGGCTCGCCGAGTTCGCCAAACCGATCAATCCCGAAATCTGGCGGCGCTATATGGCCATCACGCTCAACGGGATTCGCTCCGACAACATCGCACGCCAGGACCTACCCGTACGCGCCCTCACCGACGACGAAGTCGACCAGGCCAAAACCGCGCGCACGGCCCCCTGCGCCGGCCGTCGCCGCTGATCGACCCTTTTCGCCGGAGCCGAAGGGCATATCGCCGAGGGCTTACGACTCGGAACACTTCCGCCCCCGAAGGGCACGCGGCACGTGCCGTCCACCCAGCCGGGGCAGTTTCGCAAGCTCGCCGAAAGCCCACAGCCGAACACCGGGCCGGTGACAACTACTCGGCATCGAGATCGCCGAGCAATTCGACTGCAGCGCGCGCGTATTCGCCGATCCACCGGTCGTATATGCGTTTGATCGGCATCGGCGCGAGAGAGAGGTGCCGTTCCCGGCCCACTTTGCGGCCGGTCACCAGCCCGGCCCGCTCCAGCACCCGCAGATGTTGCAGCACCGTCGTCCGGTCCAGATCGGGAAAGAATTCACACAGCCCGCCCGTGGTGCGCGGCGCTTCCTTGAGCGCATCGAGCATGGCCCGCCGGGTCGCCGATCCCAGTGCTTTGAACACCAGATCATCGGGGTCCTTGTCATCAACCGCAGACATGTTGTAAATTTATCACATGTCTGAGCTGAAAGAACTCTCCTTCACCGTTTCCGGCCGCGTGGCCAAGCCCTGCGCCGAGGTCTACGAGGCAGTCGCCGACCCCGAACAGCTGTCGAAGTACTTCACCACCGGAGGAGCCCGCGGCCGGCTCACCCCGGGAACGGAGGTGACCTGGGATTTCCACGACTTCCCCGGCGCATTTCCGGTGCGGGTACTGAAGGCCGACGCGCCACGCACCATCGTCGTCCAGTGGGACGGCGAGGCCACCACCGACGAAGCCGGTGCCACCACCACGACCTTCGAATTCGAGCCGATCGACAACGACACCCGCACCCTAGTGACCATCACTGAATCGTCCTGGCGCCCGACCGAAGCCGGCGCGAAGAACGCCTTCGGCAACTGCGAGGGCTGGACCGGCATGCTGGCCGCACTCAAGGTCTGGGTCGAGCACGGCATCAACCTGCGCGAGGGCTTCTACAAATAGCCCCCGCACAAAGACCGGCAAAGGCACCTCATCGGACCGCCACCGGGTTGACGGGCGAGCCGACCGCGCCGGTGATCTTGATGGGGGCGGCGGTGAGGAAGAAATCGTAGATCCCGTCCTCGGCGCACGCTTCGGCCAGCGCGTCGAGGTCCCACATTTCGCCGATGAAAAGGCCGATCTGCGGAATCGCGACCTGGTGCAGCGGCTGGAAGGCTACCTCGAATTCGTTCGGCCGCACCTCGAAACCCCAAGTATCCGTGGCGATTGCGGCGATCTCGGTAGCGTGTAACCAGTCCGCGGTGGTGAAGGACAGGCCGGGAGCCGGCCCGCCCGCGTATTCGCCCCACCCTTCGCGGCGGGCCCGGGTCAGCCTGCCGGTGCGCACGACGACGATATCGCCGCGGCGGATCTCCGCGGTCGCCCCCTGGGCGGCGACGGTCTGCTCGAGGTGATCGCGGGTGATCGCGAAACCGTCGGGAAGTTCCCCGTTTTCGCCGATCGCCCGGCCTACGTCGAGCAGGACGCCGCGGCCGCAGATCACATCGGCAACGGTTTCGATACCGGTGACCTGGTCGCCGAGACTGGTGACAACCTGTTCCGCGGGTCGGCCGTTCCACGCGCGGCCGTGGTCGAAGATATGGCCGAGCCCGTCCCACTGCGTGGAGCACTGCAAGGGCATCGCGATCACATCGTCGGCGCCGCCGAGACCGTGCGGGAAGCCCTGGATTCCGGCGACGGCGTCGGTTCCGGTGTCGAGCATGGTGTGCACGGGGTTGGTGCGTCGGCGCCAGCCTTTCTGCGGACCGTCCATATCGAAGGACTGGGACAGCGAGAAGGAGCGGCCGGTGCGGATCGCGGCGGCCGCGGCGCGGCGGGTGTCGTCGTCGAGGAAATTCATGGTGCCCAGGACGTCGTCCGGGCCCCAGCGTCCCCAATTGGAAACCCGGGCGGCCGCGGCGGCGATGGCGCCCTCGGGGTCGGCGGGGTCCAGTTCTCCGGCGGTCATGAGAGCACGCCTCCGTCGAGTTCGGTGAAGGTGTCGCGCACCCAGTCGGCGATGAAGGTGGTCACGTGCGGCAGGTGGTCGAGGCCGATATGTTCGGTCGCGCCTTCCTCCGGCGTGAAGAGCCGTAGTTCGCGTTTGGGGCTGTTGACCGCCTGGTCGTAGGAACGGTGCGCGTATTCGAGCGGGATCTGCCGATCCTTTTCGCCGTGCGCGATCAGGAACGGCACTGTGATCTTCTCGACCACGCCGTCGAGGTGGATATCCTCGGCGAACTCGATGAAGGTCGGGATATCGGGCTGTCCCCACACCCACAGCACATGATCCCAATAGTGCGGGACCGGGTTCTCGCCCTCGCGGTCGAGCCGCCGCTTCTGCACCGCGCCCCAGTTGTGGTTGGCGCCCCAGGCCACGCAGAGTGCGAGACGTTTCTCGAACGCCGCGGCGCGCGGGACGTAGTAGCCGCCGAGCGACCAGCCGGCCAGCCCGATCCGGTCGGCGCGAATATCGGGGCGGGCTTCGAGCCAGTCGACGCAGGCGGCGGCCCACACCTCGGTATCGATCCGGGCGGTGAGCCCCTGCAACCGCAGCGCCTCACCGCTGCCGGGGCAGTCGACCATCAGCGTGGAGATACCGCGAGCGGCGAGTTCGGTATGGATTCCGGCGCCGACCATCATCTCCTTGGTGGAGTCCAGCCCGTTCCACATGATGACCACCGGTGTCGGGGCACCGTCGGCCGACGCGTTGTGGAAGTACGCCGGAAGAGTGGTGTCCTCGTAGGGAATCGCGACCTTGGTGGTCGCCGGGTCGATCAGCGCACACGATTTCAGCAGCAGGTCCACGCTGCGCTGATATTCGGCATTGCGACTCGAATCCTTGGCGCTCTGCATCCGCTCCGCCTGCGCGACATACACCGACGCACGGAAATACACCTGCCCGGCAGTGCGCCGATGGCCCGCTTTCTCCGCGTCCACGGCCTGCTGTTCGAGCCGGTCGGCCACCGCCCGCCAGGCGGCCATGAACTCGGCGGTGCCCACATCGGCGCCCTGAACGGCGAGTTCGCGGATGGGGCGGCAGGCGCGGTCGACCTCGTCGATCAGGCCGCCGCTGTTGAGTGTCGCGACGACGCCGAGGTTCCAGATGTAGTTGCCCGGAAAGTATTCGAACATGATTTCCTCTGCTCAGTGGGTGGATTGTGGGGGCTGGTAGAGCGGGCGCAGGGCATCGGAGACGGGTTTCGCGCCCGCGTGTGAAGCGACACCGCCGTCGACGGGGATCTCGGCTCCGGTCACATACGAGGCGCCGTCGCCGAGTAGGAACACGACAACGGACGCGACCTCCTCCGGGCTGCCCGCACGGCCCAGCGGCGCGGCGGCGATCGAGGAGTTCCGGAATTCCGCGGGCGCCGACGCGGTCATCGGCGTTTCGATGAAGCCGGGATGCACGGTATTGACCCGAATTCCGCGTTCGCCGAGTTCCAGGGCCGCCGTGCGAGTGAGCCCACGGACCGCCCATTTACTGGTCGTGTAGGCCAGCGGGTAATGGCCCTGGTAGGCGGCGAGGGAACCGATCAGGACGACCGAACCGCCGGCCGGCATCAGCGGTGACAGCGCCTGGATCGCCTGCAACGGACCGCCGACGTTCACCGCATGGGTATCGGCGAGGGCGTCCGGGGTGACGTCCTCGAGCCGCGCCCGCCAGGTGATGCCCGCGCAGTTGACCAGGCCGTGGACCGGTTCACCGGCAAGGTCGGTGACCAACGCCGACCAATCCCCCGGGTCGCGTACGTCGAGCCGGCGGATTCCGTCCCCGGCATTCCGGTCGACCGCGACCGCGCGAGCACCGGCGGCGGTGACCGCGGCCGTTACCGCGGCACCGATTCCCGCCCCGGCCCCGGTGACGACCACAGTGCGTCCGGCGAGCGTGCTCATCGCGGACTTCTTCGGAAGGCCGCGTAGTCGCGCCGCCGCACGGGACTCAGCGGTGGTGCGGGATCGGCGATTCCGACCCGGCCGCTCAACGCACCGATCCCTTCGACGGTGAGCGTCACGACGTCACCGGGTTGCAGCGGCCGTGGATCCTGTTCGCCGCGCCTGCCCCACAGTTCGCCGAGACAGCCGCCGTTGCCGACGGTGCCCGAACCGATCACATCGCCGGGGACGACCCCGCTGTCACGAGAGGCGTAGGCGATCATCGATTCGAAGGTCCAGCCCGCATTGCTCAGCACATCGCGGCCGATCTCCACACCGTTGACACTCACCGCGCAGTCGAGGTCGAGGAAACCGTCGGCGTCGCGGTAGGGGTCGAATTCGTCGGCGGTGACGATCCATGGCCCCAGGCTGGTCGCGAAATCCTTGCCTTTCGCCGGCCCCAGCGACACCTGCATCTCCCGGCTCTGCAGATCGCGGGCCGACCAGTCGTTCATGATCGTGTACCCGAAGATCGCCTCCCGTGCCTGGTCCTCGGGGAGCGACCGGCCCGTCCGGCCCACGACCGCGGCGACCTCGAGTTCGAAATCGCGCACGACACAGGTCGCCGGGAACAGTGCCTCGTCGTCCGGTCCGAGGACGGCGTGCGGGTTGGTGAAATAGAACGTCGGCGCGTCGTACCACGCGTCGGGCACCCCGGACTTGCCGTCCACGCTGCGGCGCACGCCTTCGACGTGTTCCTCGAACGCCACACTGTCGCGGATGGACGCAGGCCGCAGCGGGGCCAGCAGCCTCAGCTCGCTCAGCCCTCGCCCGGCCTGCTCAGCGCGGGCGTGACCGGCCAGCCGGTGTGCTTCAGGCAGACCGGCGTCGATCACGTCGCGCATGCTCAGTCCCGCGGGGAACGGATACACCGTGTCACCGTCGACCAGCCCGACACGGGGTTCCACGAGATCGGGCGCGGTGAAAGTCGCGAGCCGCATCAGACGGGAGGCGCGACGAAGCAGCCGCGGTCGGGGTCGTTGAACGATTTCTTCGCCACGAATTCCTCCATCGGGTTCGCGGTGCCCCACTGGTCGCTCACGGTGGGGTCGGAGAAGTCGTACAGGTGCGGATGCCAGGTGTCCTCGTCGAGTTCTTCCAGTTCGGTGGTGTATTCGACGGTGTTGCCGTGCGGGTCGAGGAAGTAGCTGAAGGTGTTGTTACCCGCCATATGCCGGCCCGGGCCCCACACCTTCTCGACTCCCCCGCGCAGCAGCCTGCCGGTGCCGCGCATGTATTCGTCGATCCCGCGCATCTCGAACGAGGCGTGATGCAGTGAGACGTGCGGGCATCGTGCGATGGCGATGCTGTGATGGAACCGGTTGGTGCGCAGGAACCACATCATCTCGCCCATATGCGAGTGGAAGAGGGTGTCGGACAGCGCGAAGGACAGGTGCCTCTGGTAGAAGGCAACGGTCGCTTCGGGATTCGGCGAATTGATCACGACATGCGACAGCTTCACCGGCACCGACTCCCCCTCCTCGACCCTGCGATGCTGCCGCACGGCCACGTCCGAGGACACCTCGAGCGTGCGGCCGTCGTTGTCGAAGAACCGGAAACCGTAACCGCCACCGGGGGTTTGCAGTTCACCGGGACTGCTGGCCAGTTTCACACCATCGGCGGCCAGCCGTTCCGCCATCGTGTCCACATCGGCGGGAGTCGCCGCACCGAACGCGATGAGGTCGAGGCGTTTCTCCTCGGCCTTGCGCAAGCGCACCGAATACTGTTCCGGCGAGCCGGCCGCGGCCAGGAAGGCGATGCCGCTCTCGGTCGTCTGCGGTTCCAGCCCCCACATATTCGTATAGAACTCGAACTGCTTGTCGTAGTCGGGGACGGCCAGATCGACATGCCGCAGATGGGTGATCAATCGTTCGTTCATGCTTTTGCCCTTCGTTCGGGTCGGGGAATCGGCCGGATACCGCTCAGGCGGGTTCGGCGACCATGTGCGAGATACGGGTCATCAGTCCGGCGATATCGCCCTGTTCACCGTCGAGCAGCCACTGTCCGAGCTGAACCGAGGATTCGACGACATCCTTCGCCCGGGGCAGCCGGCGGCCGGTGAACTCACGCCAGAGTTCCTCGGATACCGCGTCGTGGGCGATCAGCAGTTCGACCAGTACCGCGGCGTCCTCCAGCGCTTGGGCACACCCCTGCGCGAGGGTCGGCGGGCAACTGTGGGCGGCATCGCCGATCAGCACCACCCGGCCGCGGCGCCATGGCCCGTCGATCACATGGCTTTCGAATTTCGCGTAGTTGATCCGGTCCGGGTCGGTCATCGAAGCCCGCACTTCGTCCCACGGACCGTGGTAGGCGGCCGCCAGCTCCAGCATCGCGGCCAGGCCGTGCTCCGGAGTCGGCCGGGCATCGTCGCGGGCATTTTCCACCAGGTAGGCATAAAGAGTGTCGGGCCCGGTCGGGCAGTATCCGGCGATATAGGCCGGACCGCCGTAGTAGAGATCGGTGCGGGTGATCGAGGCAGGCCGAGGGGCGAACAGCCGCCAGATCCCCATGCCGGTGGGCCGCGGCTCGATATCGATACCGAGCGTGCGCCGCGTCCACGAGTGGATACCGTCCGCGCCGACGACGAGGTCGTAGCGGCCGATGGAACCGTCGGAGAAATCGATGTCCACGCCCTGCTCGTCGGCGGCCAGGCCGGTGGGTGCGATACCGAAGCGGATCTTCGCGCCCGCCGCGACGGCCCGGCCCACGAGGATGCGGGCCAGATCGGGACGGAACATGCCCATATTGGCCGGCAGGTCCGGGCCGCCGGAGCGCAACTCGTCGAGTTCGACCAGTAGGGTGCCCGCGGGGTCCGGTGCGCGCAGGCCCAAGGTGTCGTAGGCGTAACCTTTCGCACGCACCTCGTCCCAGACCCCCAGCTGTCGCAGAATGCGTAAAGCATTGCCCTGCAACGTGATACCCGAACCCAGCGCGGCGATATCGGGTTTGGTCTCGACGATTTCGACCGATACCCCGGCCTCGGCGAGCAGGATCGCGGTGGCGGTACCGGCGGAACCGGCGCCGATCACCAACACATTCCGGACAGCAGACACAACAGACTCCAGTGGCTCTCGTGACCTCGCCGAGCCCTCCGCGACGAGGTGGTAGGGACCACTCTGCGACCCAGGTCACCATCACGGAAGAGCGGATCGCTTATGTTCACCATCCACGCGGTTTATGGTTCGAGGTATGACCGCCGGCTGGCTGCGAAATCTGGACCTGAACCTCTTGACGACGCTCGACGCACTGCTCACCGAACGCAATGTCACCCGGGCCGCCGAGAATCTGGGCCTCAGCCAGCCCGCGGTATCGGCCGCATTGCGCCGGCTGCGCCGCCATTTCCACGACGAACTCCTGCACCGCAGCGGTAACCGCTACGAGCTCACCCCCTTGGCCGAGCAGCTCCGTGAACCGGCCGCCGCGGCGCTTGTCGGGATCCAGCGGGTTTTCGACGCGGTCCCCGCTTTCGATCCCGCCACGTCCAGCCGGGAGTTCACCGTGCTGGTCTCCGACTATGCGGCGACAGTATTCTGCGACCAGGTCGCGACCGTCCTCGCCGAACAGGCCCCGGGCGTGCGATTGCGCCTGGACCAGCAGACCGGCGCCCATATCGACCAGGCCCCGGAATCACTGCGCACCGCCGACGGCACCTTCCTACCGCACGGCTTCCTGACCGATCTGCCCTCCATCGACGTGTTCACCGACAGCTGGGTGCTCATCGTGTCGGCGGACAACACCGAGGTCGGGGACACGGTCACCCTCGAACAGCTCGCCGAATTACCCTGGGTGGTCACCTATCACGCACCGACCGCCTTCACCCCTGCGGCCCGGCAGCTGCGCATGATCGGGATCGAACCCGATATCCGGGTGGTCGTACAGAGTTTCCTCGCAGTGCCCTTCATGGTCACCGGAACCCGTTGCGTCGCACTACTGCAACGCCGCCTCGCCGACCGGCTGGCCGCGGCCGCGAACGTCCGGGTTATCCCCTGCCCGTGGGAGGTCGTACCGCTGGTGGAGGCGTTCTGGTGGCATCCCACCCATCGCGCCGACCCCGCCCACCAGTGGTTGCGTTCGGTACTGACAGAAGTGAGCGCAGGTGCTGCGCTGAACTGAACACCGCAGCAGCTCCGCGCCCCACCGCCCGTACTGTGCGGGCAGTGGGGCACGGTTGTCCGGCCGGCCTATCGAACGGATCTGCTCCCCAGGTATCACCGGGGGCGGTGGTACTGCAGTTTTTCCACCACCGGCGCGTCGGAGAAGCGGAACAGGTCCAATTCCGTCTCGGCGTCCAGCGACCACGGCACCCACGACGGGACAACGAAGAGATCGCCCGTGGTCAGCAGCCGTTCCTCGGTGCCCAGAGTCACGCGGCCGTCGCCCTGGAAGACCTGCCAGATCGAGGAACCGACTTCACGGCGCGGTGCGGTAGCGGTCCCGGCACGCAGCCGGTGGAATTCGCAGCGAATGGTCGGCAGCACATCACCGCCGGTGGTCGGGTTGGTGTATTTGATCGCGGCGTGACCAGGTTCGACGGTTGCCGCGTAACCCTCTTTCTCCAACAGCAACTGCTCGGTGAGAGCGCGGTCGGTGTGCTCCCAGCGGTAGGCCGCGATCGGGGTCGAACCGGCGGAGTCCTGCGAAGAGAGGGGGGTGAGACCGGGATGCGCCCACAACCGCTCGGATCGCGAGACGGGCGGTGTGCTGGTATCGGTCACCGTTTCCGGGCCGAATTCGAAGAACCCGAAATCGAGATCGTGGGCGAGCGGGACATCGAGGCCGTCGATCCAGGCCATCGGCTCGTCGGTTTCGTTGTGGTGGCCGTGGAAGCACCAGCCCGGGGTCATCAGCAGATCACCGCGTCGCATTGCCACCGGATCACCGTCGACGACCGTCCACACCCCCTCGCCTTCGATCACGAAACGGAAAGCGTTCTGGGCGTGGCGATGTTCCGGCGCGGTTTCGCGTGGACCGAGCCATTGGATCGCGCACCAGAGGGTCGGGGTCGCGTAGGCGGTGGGGGCCAGGCCGGGGTTGGCCAATCCGATCGCCCGGCGTTCGCCGCCGCGGCCCACGGGCACCAATTCGCCCGAGCGGCGGGCGATATCGAGCAACTCCGACCATTTCCATACATGCGGTACGGCGGCGGGCGCGGGGTGCGCGGCCATCAGATCGGTGGTCTGGGTCCACAGCGGTGCCGTCGAATTACGTGCGAAATCGGCGTAGAGGCGATCGAGTTCGGCAGTCGGTTCCTCGGGGGTGATGTTCTCGCTTGTCACGAAATATTCCTCAAAGACGGGAGTGGGAGGGTGTGAGCGGACCGGTCATTGCACGACGACCGCAGCGTCCGGGTCGGCGCCGGGTTCGACGGCCTTCTCCCGGCTTTCCGCGAGCACCGGCCGGCGAGTGCGCATGGCGTAGATAGCTACAGCACCGGCCACCATGGGCAACACGAACAGGAAGTAGATACCGCGCGGCTCCCAGTCGAGATCGAGTAGTGCGCCGGCGAGTATCGGCGAAAGGATCGCGCCCACCCGGCCGAGACCGATGATCAGGCCGACCGCCGTCGCGCGGACCGATGACCCGTAGTACATGGGACCGATCGAGAACATGCCGGCCATCACCGCGCTGGTGGCCAATCCGAGCAGGGCAGCGGCGGCGAAGGCCACGTTCAGCGATTCCACCGATACTGCGTACAACCCGAAGGCGGCGCCCGCCACAACGAACAACGCGGTGAGGGTCCGTCGCACGCCGAACCGGCCGGCCAGCGGGCCGAAGATCAGCGCACCGGCAATTCCGCCCGCGCTGAACAGCACGCCCGCCTGCACACCGTCGGCGTCGGTGAACCCGCTGCTGGTGACGAGTTTCGGGGTCCACGAGTTGGCGAAATAGAAGCCCGCCATCAGCACGAAGAAGCTGAACCCCAGCAGCAGGGTGGTGACCGGATTGGCGCCGGTGGCAAGTTCTTTCCAGCGGCCGGCCGAACCCCGGGTGCGCGCCGGTGCCGGCGGCAGGGTGTCGAGTTCCGGCTGTCCCAGCCGGACCAGGATGGCGTTCGCCCGTTCGAGCGCCTTCGCGGGGCGCCTGGAGAGCAGATAGTCGAGCGATTCCGGCAGCACAGCCAACGCGATCAGCGCCGTCACCAGAGTCGCCCCGGCTCCGAACAGGAACACCGCCCGCCAATCGAACTGCGCCAGCAGCACACCCGCGATGATCCCGCCGACGGTGCCGCCGATCGGCTGACCGGCCGTGTAGACGCTGATCGCCGTCGACCGGGAGCGGGCCGACGAGTATTCGGCCACCATGACGTTCAGGCAGGCCTGCAGTGTGCCGATCGCCAGGCCGGTGACAATCCGGACGACGAGCAGCATCGCGAAACCGGTTGCCACCGCGGACAGCGCCATCCCGGCGGCGACCACGAATGCGCACACCACGATGGTCCGGCGACGGCCGACGATATCGGCGACCTGTGAGATCACGATGGATCCCACCGCCATGCCGATCAGCGCGGCACTGAGCAGCGCGCCCAGCTGGGAACCGGACAGCCCCCATTCGTCGGAGATATGCGAGGCGCTGAACGCCAGCGCGAGCACATCGAATCCGTCGAGCATGTTCAGCAATACGCATACCGCGACGACGGCGTACTGCACCGGCCGCATCGGCGACGATTCGATCCGGGTCTTGATATCCATGGTCCTATCCCCTTGCCGCGCGCACGTCGTGCCGGGTGCCCGGGCGATCGGCGTAGGCGCTGGCGTCCCGACCGGTGACCCCGACTTCGAGAGTCCCGATACCGCCGATCTCCAGGCGGATCGTCGCGCCGTCGTACAGCGGGCCCACTCCGGCGGGTGTACCGGTGGCGATGATGTCGCCGGGGTACAGCGTCATCACCGAACTGCTGTATGCGACGAGTTCGGCAACGGAGAAGATGAGTTCGGCGGTATCGGTCTGCTGGCGCAGTTCGTCGCCGACCCAGCAGCGCAGCGGGAGGTTGTCGGGATCGCCGATCTCGTCGGCGCTGACGATCCACGGCCCGAGCGGGGTGAAGGTGTCGAACGATTTACGGGTCGATCGGTCCTCGGTGGAGCGCACGGTGATATCGAGGACACCGGTGTAACCGAAGACGTGGTCGAGAGCGTCGTCGGCACTCACATTGCGGGCCGTGGAGCCGATGACGATCGCGAGCTCGCCTTCCTGATCGGTCCGCATATCGCTGTACGGGAGCACGACCTGCTCTCCCGGCCCGATCACCGAGGAGTTGGCCTTGAGGAAGACACCGTATTCGGCGATGGTCTTCTGCTCGTGCATCTCGAGTTTGTGATCGAGGTAGTTGACCGGCGCCGCAACGATTTTGCCCGGGCGCGCGATCGGCGCGAGCAGCGCGGCACCGGCCAGCGGTTGGACGGGGCACGCGGAGAGGTCGATGCCGGCGAGATCGGCCACGCGACCGCCCTGTTCGAGCCACGGCAGCCAGGGCCCACCGTAGCGGCCGGGTGAGGTGGGCAGATATTCGGTGACGTCGTAGACGTCGGTGCCGGAGACGACGGCGGCGCGGTCACCGCCGAGTACTGCTAGACGCATGAGAAGAAAACCTTGTCTGGGAGAGAGTTCGGGCTCAGGAGTGGGCCGAATCGAAGAGCGGGCCGCGGTAGACCCAGTCCGCGTGGCCGTACAGGTCGGCGGTATCGAGCCGGTCGAGCAGTTCGTTGCGCAGGTGGCGGTGCACACCGCGGGCGTGGCAGATCTCACCGAACATGCGTGCCTTGGTCTGCACCTCGGCCGTGCGCGGAATCCTGGCTTCGGTGAAGCGGCGGATCACCTCCGGCCATTCGGTATCTCCGGCGTCCTCGCGAACCAGCGTTTCGAGGGTGTTCGCATCCTCGAGCGCCTGGCAGCAGCCCTGGGCCAGGTACTGCAGCATGGGATGGGCCGCGTCACCGGTCAGGACCAGGCGGTCGTGGCCCCAGTCGTCGGCCGGCAACCGGTCGTAGAGCGGCCACCGGCGTTGCTTACCGATATGCGCGATCGCCGCCCGCACCTGCGGATGGCATTCCGCGAAGGCGGCTTCGAGTTCGTCGACCCCGCCGAAGTCCGCCGCGCCGCGCCGGAAACCCGGCGATTCGAACACCGCGACCTGGTTGAGCACCTCCCCGGACCGCAACCGGTACTGCACCAGATGGCAGCCGGGCCCGGCCCAGACCACCACATCGTCGAGTTCGCGATCGGCCGCGGGGACCTCGTCGACCGGGACGGTACCGCGGTAGGCGACGTACCCGGACGGCTGGAGTTCGTCTCCGACAATGGCCTGCCGCAGCACCGAATGCAGCCCGTCGGCCCCGATCGTGGCCGCGGCGGCGAAGGTCCGGCCGCCGGCGGCGTGGGCGACGGTTCCGGAGTCGGTGGTGTCGACCCGTTCGATCCGCACATCGGTCAGCAATTCGACGCCCACCCGGCGGCAGGCCGCGAGCAGGATCGCATGCAGATCCGTCCGGTGGATCACCACGTACGGAGTGCCGTAGCGGGCGCGGAAATCTGCCCCCAATGGAAGCCGGGCAATCTCCGCACCGGAGATCGCGTCCCGCATAGCGATATTCTCCGGCGCCACACCGGCCGCCCGCACCTGATCCAGCAACCCCCACGAATCCAGAATCCGGGTGGCGTTCGGACCGAGCTGCAGACCGGCGCCGATCTCACCGAACTCACCGGCCTGCTCGACTACCACGACTTTCCGGCCGGCTCGCACGAGGCCGAGTGCGGTCGCGAGACCGCCGATGCCCCCACCGACCACCAGGACACCGTTATCCAGGTCACACTCAATCATGCGAGAAAGCTAGAGCGCGCCGCCCCGTGGACGGAATAAGATTCCGCTATGCGCAACCCACCACTGCCCGAACGGCCACCCAGCGCGGTGGGCTCCCTCGACCGTGGCCTCCGCCTGCTGCAGCTGCTGCGCGACTACGGCAGCCTGCGGGTGATGGACGCGGCGGCCGATCTGGACATCTCCCGCTCCAGCGCCCACCGGCTCCTGCAGACGCTCGCCTACCGGGGCTTTGCGGTACAGGACGAATCCCACGTCTACTTCCCCGGTCCCTCCCTGGACGCGGCACCGGCGCGGCTCGCCTGGACCAAAACCTTCCGCGCGCTCTGCCAGCCACACCTCGAAGTGCTGTCCCGGCGCAGCGGTGAATCGGCGAACCTGATGATCCGGGTCCGCGATACCGTCCGGTTTCTGGGCACCGTCCGAGCCCAGTCTGTGTTCGCCACCAACGATCGCGACGGGGTGGTGATGCCGGCGCACCGGGCGTCCGGCGGAAAAGCGCTACTGGCGACTCTGTCCGAAGAAGAACTCCGCCAGCTGTATCGACGATCCGGTACCGGTACCAGCCCGTCCCTCACCGAGAACGAATTCCTTTCGCTGACAGAATCCCTCATCCAGGTATCGGCGCGCGGTTTCGCCGTCAACTTCGAGGAGACCGAACGCGGTGTCGCCGCTGTCGGGGTCGCGATCAACGACCGGGCGGGCCATCCCGTCGGCGCGGTATCGGTATCCAGCCATGCCGCGCGCTTCACCGGGCTGGCCGACCGGACCTTCGTCCCGTTGCTGCTGGACACCCGGGATCAGATCGAAAAGGACCTGCAGATCATCGATTTGGATATCCGGGACCGGTGAGCGCTCGGCAACCGATTCGGGCGGGTCTGCTCGGCCTGCCCCACCGGGCAGCCACCGATTCGTCACCGGCGCGGACTAGTATCCGGCAGATGTCGTTGCCGAGTGATATGCCAGCGTTCAATCGGTCCGTGGTGGAGGATTTCCGCGCCCACGACGGGGAGATCACGATGGACGGAATGCTGAAGGGGGCCGATCTCGTCCTGTTGACCACGGTCGGCAGGCGGAGCGGGCGGCAACACATCGTGCCGCTCGCCTATCTGACCGACGGTGACGACCGAATCGTGTTGTGGGCGTCCAATATGGCGGCTGCCGAGCATCCGGCGTGGTATCGCAATCTGGCCACCAATCCGCAGGTCATCATCGAACGACCCACCTCCGCGGGGATCGACCTGTTCACCGGCACCGTGCACACCGCAACCGGGGCCGAACGCGAACGGCTGTTCGCGATGCTGGCGGACCGGTTCCCGCATATGGCCGCCCATCAGCAGCAGACCGAACGAGAAATCCCGCTCGTCGTGGTCGGACGCGTATCCGGGCTGACCGAATAGCCGGTCATCGCCCGATCACGGCGGCGGCCAGTGGTCCGTCCAGGCCAGTGCCTGTTCGACCTGCGCGGCCAATGCCATGAGTGTCGAGTCGTCGTGGAGCCGGCCGACCAACTGAACACCGATCGGTAACCCGGATCGCGCGAAACCGGCCGGAAGTGAAGCCGCGGGATTGCCGCATACGTTCCACATCGCCGTGTAGGAGGTCATCGGCAACGCGGCGATCAACCCGGCGACCGCGCCGCGTGGCAGGGCGGGGGCCGGCGGCGGTTCCACCGGAAGCGTCGGGGTGAGCAGCACATCCACTTCGTCGAAGACGGTGTTCACGCGCGCGGCCGCCCGGGCACCCGCTGTGATGGCCCGCCGGATCACCGCAGGGCGGGCCCATGCGCCCAAACGCAGAACGGTACGGGTGCGGGCCTCGAGCCTGCCGCTTTCTTCTACGCGGGCTGCCTCGTCACGGACCCCGCCGAGTACCTGGGTGAGGAAACTGAACCGGATATCGGGGTAATCCGGTTGCACCGGACGTACCTCGTGGCCGAGATCGGTCAGTGTCGCGGCCATGGCGGCAGTCGCCGCCGCCACTTCGGGATCGCCCTGCGTCCCGCGTGCCGGGGGTGTGGTGCACCATCCGACCCGCAATCGGCCCGGGAGAGTTCGTACCGCGTCGACCAGGGAGACCGGCGGTGCGGGCGCACTGTAACGATCGCCGGGCACCGACCCGGCAATCGCATCGTGGACCATGGCGCTGTCGAGCACCGACCGGGTGAGCGGGCCCAGCACACCGAGCGACTGCCAGAGATCCGGATGCGGCGCCGTGCTGACCCGCCCCCGGGACGGTTTGAGACCGAAGAGGCCGCAACACGAAGCGGGAATCCGGATCGACCCACCGCCGTCTCCGCCGATGGCTGCCGCGACCATTGCGGTGGCGACGGCGGCCGCCGAACCACCGCTGGATCCACCGGCAGTATGCCCGCGATTCCACGGATTGTCGGTCCGCCCGGTCGCCTCGGCTTCGGTGAACGGCCACAATCCGAATTCGGGCATCGTCGTCTTGCCGATGATCACCGCGCCCGCCCGGCGCAGTCGCCCGACGATTTCGCTGTCCGCGGCGGCGGGAGTGTGATTCGCCCGGCCACCGAAGGTGGTCACCGAGCCGGCGATATCGTTCTCCTGTTTGATCGCCACCGGAACTCCGTGCAACGCACCGCGCGAGCCGGCAGGGCATGTGTCCAGGGCAGCCGCCTCCCGCAGGGCAGATTCGGCCAAGACCTCGGAGAACGCATTCACCCTCGGGTTCAGCTCTTCGACGGCGGCGAGTACCGCCTCGGTGAGCTCCACCGCGCCGACCCGGCCGTCGCGCAATGCGGCGGCCTGCCCGGCCACGCCGGAGCGGAGTAGATCACGCATTGTGCATCGCTCTCCTGCCGAGGTTTCGCTGGCGCCGTAATCCTGCCAGAACGGCAGGAATGTCTCACCGTGGTGGCGGCAACCCGGCCCGGCTGTCGATGACCGGCTCCGCGAACCGGCCAGGGCGTGCTTCGGCCTCACGGCACAGGGGCGATCATGTAGTCCATGAACAGCAGTGACGTCGCGCGTCTCGTCCGCGAGGTGCTCCGCACCGTCACCCACGGTGAACCGGATGTCACCGCACTGACGGGCTCGCTCACCGGCCTCGGCCTGGATGCGGACACGATCGGCGAGATCGTCGACCGTGTCCGCCGCGACCGCGCCGAGGTCGCACGCCTGCGCCGGCGCGAACAGGAGCTCACCGCGCTGTTCTCCAGCGCCCGCGACCTGGCCGAGGTGCGCGATATCGATGCGCTGCTGGCCAGGTTGGTGGCGCGCGCCCACGAGATGATGGGCACCGACGTGACCTATCTGTCGGAGTTCGACGCCACCACCCGCGACCTGCACGTCCGCAAAACGATGGGAGCGGTGACTCCGCAGTTCCAGGATCTGCACGTACCCGCCGGGACAGGGCTGGCGAGCCGGATCGCCGATACCCGGTCGGCGCAGTGGGTGCCCCGCTACAGCGAGTACGTGGAGGGCACCCACGAGCACACCATCGACGATGCCGTCTTCGCCGAGGGGATCGTTTCGATCCTCGGTGTGCCGATGCTGTCCGACGGCACCGTGCTCGGCGTCCTCTTCGCCGCGACCCGGCAGGAACACCGTTTCACTCCCGCGGAGATCGCGCTGCTCTCGGCGCTGGCCGACCATGCCTCGGTGGTGCTGCAGACCGCGAACGTCCTCGCCCAACTCCGGGAATCGCAAGACCGCACCCGCGGCGCCCTGGACAAGCTGACCGCGCATCTGGAAGCCCGGGACCGGTCGAGCGCGGTGCACCAGGAACTCGTCCATGCCGTGCTGTCCGGAGGCGGTTTCACGCAGGTCGCACGCACCTTGTCCGCGGCGCTGGACCGGCGGGTGACCATCGTCGACGCCGACTCTTTTTCGATCGCCACCTCCGCGGCTGCCGACAGCGAGTACGTCGCGGTGAGCCTGTCGCCGGATGTGCGGGCGGCGATCTCGGTGAGCCGGGTCAGCGGGCACTGCCGGACGGTCGAGAACAACAGGTCGGTCGAGGCGGTGGCCGCCGTCACCGCCGGTGAACTGTATTTCGGCGCGCTACTGCTCACGCCCGGCAGTGTGGAGCTCGGTCCGGTGGAGCGGCGCACGATCGAGCGGGCGGCTCAGGTCGCGGCGCTGCTCGCCCTACAGCAGCGAGCGGTCACGGACGCCTACCGCCGTGAACGCGGCGAACTCATCGCCGACCTGCTGGATTCGTCGCCGGAGAGGCGGCGCGATATAGACCAGCGGATGCGTAACCACCGCCTGACCTCGTCCGATGTGAAGACGCTGCATATCGTCGAGGTGCCGCCGGACCGGCGGGCCCGCGCCGAACGCGCGGCGGCGGGGTTTCTCGGCGACAGCGGGCTGGTGGGCGAGCATGCGGCCACCGTCGCCGTGATCGGAGCGGCCGCCGATCCGATGGCTTTCGCGGACGACCTCCGCACTCACCTCATCGGCGCGCTCGGAGCGCCGGTTCTCCTCGTGACCCCGCCACCGGCCGCAGCTCCCGACGAGCTCCCCCGGCTGTTCCGCACCGCGCAGCAGACCGTGCGCCTCCTGGCGGGGCTGGGGATCGACAACGGCGCCGTCGCCACCGACGCCTACGCCCCGTACACGGTCTTGTTCGGTGCTAACCCGGAGGCCCTGCAATCGTTTCTCGATCTCACCATCGGCCCGGTCGTCGACTACGACGCCCGGCACGGTACCGATCTGCTCACGACCCTGCGCACGTTCGTGCGGCACGAGGCGAGTCCGACGAAGACGGCGCGCGCGCTGAACTATCACACGAACACCATCCTGCAGCGTCTCGACCGTCTCAAAGCCCTGCTCGGCGCGGAGTGGCGGCAGGACGAACACCTGTTCCGTATCTCCCTCGCCACCCGGTTGGACGAGTTGCGTTCGGTATCCCGGCAGTGACGGCCGAATATGCGGTCAACACACCGAACCAGAGATTTCATGTGCTCTGGACACATGTCGCCGGTTACAGCGTGGTCGTAGCGTCGGTATCCGGCAGATTTCCCCGGGGACGCGGATACCGCGTCCCCGCTACATGGAGGGCGCAGTGACCGTCAACAGCAGAATTCCCGGTTTCAAGGACTCGTCCGTCGAGCAGCGCCGCTCGGTGGTTTCCGAACGCACCGGGGTTGCTGTCGCGGACCTGGATGTCCTCGACCCCGCGCGCGGCCTGGACACCGAACATGCCGATCACATGATCGAGAACGTGATCGGTGTGCTGGGTATCCCGGTCGGCATCGCCACCAACTTCCGGATCAACGGCCGCGACTACCTGGTCCCCATGGCGACCGAGGAGCCGTCGGTCGTCGCCGCGGCGAGCAATGCCGCGCGGATGGCCCGCGAGCGGGGCGGATTCTTCACCTCGGGCACCGGCCCGGTGATGCAGGCGCAGATCCAGTTGCTGGACCTACCCGACCCCGAGGCCGCGCGGCTACGCATCCTGGAACATTCTTCGGCCGTCGTGGACCTCGCCAACGAACAGGATCCGACGCTGGTCCGGTTCGGCGGCGGCGCCCGGGATCTGCACGTACGTCTGGTCCCGACCCGCACCGGCACCCATGTCGTCACGCATCTGGTCGTCGATGTGCGCGACGCGATGGGCGCCAATGCGGTCAACACCATGGCCGAAGCCATCGCACCCCGGCTCGCGGAGATCGCCGGGGGCCGGCCGCTGCTGCGCATTCTCACCAATATGGCCGACCGGCGGATCGTCCGGGCCCGCGCCGTCTTCGACCGCGATCTGCTGGGCGGCCAGCAGGTCGTCGACGATATCGTGCACGCCTCGGCGCTGGCCGAAGCCGACCCGTACCGGGCCGCCACTCACAACAAAGGCATCATGAACGGCATCACCGCCGCGGTGCTGGCCTCCGGCAACGACACCCGCGCCGTGGAGGCGGGCTGCCATTCCCACGCCGTCGGCCCCGACGGCCGGTACACGGCGCTGTCGCATTTCGAGAAAACCGCCGACGGGCACCTGTCCGGCACGCTGGAGGTGCCGATGGCGGTCGGCCTGGTGGGCGGGGCGACCAAGGTTCATCCGGTGGCGCAGTCGGCGATCAAGATCCTCGGAGTGACGACGGCCACCGAACTCGCCGAGGTCGTGGTCGCGGTCGGATTGGCCCAGAATCTGGGCGCCTGCCGGGCTCTCGCCGCCGAAGGTATCCAGCGCGGCCATATGAGCCTGCATGCCCGTACCGTCGCAGTTACGGCCGGTGCGTCCACCGCCGAACTCGATTCCGTCGTCGCACAGCTCATCCAGGACAAGAACATTCGCGTCGAGCACGCCGAAAAAGTACTCGCGGGCCTGCGGAGCCGGAGCTGAGATGACACCGGATACCGAGGCCGTCCGGCGGCCCGCACCGCACGTCCACTGCAGACCGGACCTGCCGGCAGCGGTCCGGGTCTACGAGGTGGGCCCGCGCGATGGCCTCCAGGCGGAAGCCACCGTCGTACCGACGCCGGTCAAAATCGACTTCTGCCGACGGCTCGCCGCCGCAGGGGTTACCGAGCTCGAACTCACCAGCTTCGTCTCGCCGCGCTGGATCCCGCAACTGTCGGATGCCGAACAACTACTCGCCGGCCTCGAGCTGCCCCGCGATATCCGCCAGGTGGTGCTCACCCCGAACCATCGTGGGCTGGAGCGGGCACTGGCGGCCGGAGCTGCCGAAGTTGCCGTATTCGTCAGTGCAACAGAGACATTCGCGCAGAAGAACCTGAACACCACCGTCGCCGGAGCGCTCGAATCCGCACGCCCCGTCGTGGCCGGCGCCGGAGCGCACGGGCTCACCACCCGCGCATACATCTCGATGTGCTTCGGCGATCCCTGGGAGGGCGCCGTCGGCACCGGGACCGTCGCCGATATCGCCGAACACCTCTTCGATATGGGAGTGGCTTCGATCTCGCTGGGCGACACCATCGGTGTCGCCACTCCCGGACACGTCCACGAACTCCTCGAAGCCCTGTTCGCACGGGGGATCCGGCCCGAGACCCTGGCGATGCATTTTCACGACACCTACGGCCAAGCACTCGCGAACGTCTACGCCGCCCTGACCGCCGGCGTCACCGAGTTCGACAGTGCGGCCGGTGGCCTGGGTCGCTGCCCGTACGCCGCCGGAGCCACCGGAAACCTCGCGACCGAGGACCTGGTGTGGATGCTGCACGGACTCGGTATCGCCACCGGTATCGACCTGGATGCGCTGGCCGCGACCTCCCGGTGGATGTCCACCGTCCTCGGCCGCCCCAGCCCTTCGCGAGTGGTCAGCGCACTCGCCGCCTCGACTTCCTGACCCGCCCGACCCCCTCGACGCCGACGGAGTACCCATGCCCACCGAACCCGCGCCGCCGCCAGTGCCGGCGGCACCAGCGGACCCACCCGCCACCGCACCGACCGCCTCGGGCGGCGAACACCCGCAGTACCTGGAGGTGTGGGGGGACACCGTCGTCGGTCGCCATCTGGCCGTCTCCGTGGTCATCGGTATCGGGTTGAGCCTCGCTGCGCTGCTGCTGTCCGACTGGGCGTTCTCCTCGTTCGTGGCGAACGAATCGCTGGCCGAGGCCTACGCCCTGCTGGTGGGTATCGCCGGATGTGTGGTGGCCGGGGTGATCTGCGGGCGGATGTTCCGGCCGAAACGGATCGTGGTCACCGACGCGTCCGAAGATGTGGCTGTCGGCGAGGTCATCGCCGCGTTGCGCGAAGAACGCCAAGGCCTGGGATCGCTGGACGATCTGCCCGACCACACCCGCCGCGAACTCGACGATCTCGGGCTGCGCCCGCAGTTCGCCGCGGCCGAACGCGAGAACCCCGGGGCCACCTCATGAGTGCGATCCTCACCAGCGATATCGCGCTGGCCGTCATACTCGCCGTGATCGGCGCGATCGTCTTCTCGCTGATCGGAATGGTGTCGGGAACCGACGAAACCGCCACCATCGCCCCACTCACCCTGCTGGTCATCCTGCTGGGCGCCCCGCCCGCGGCAGTGTTCACGTTCTTCCTGTCCGGAGCCGTGGCCAAACATATGACCCATGCGGCGCCGACCACGCTGCTCGGCATCCCCGGGGACACGATGGCTGTCCCGCTCATGCGCGAAGCCCGGATGCTGCGCGCGCTGGGCGTACCCCATATCGCACTCCGTAAGGCGATCTCCGCGGCGGTTATCGCCGCCGTGATCGCCGTCCCGGCCGCGGTCCTGTTCGCCACGCTGCTGGCCCCGGTCGCCGACCACGTCCAGTCCGCCGCGCCGTGGTTGTTCCTGCTGGCCGCGATCGGTATCGCCTATGCATCGCCCGGGAAATGGGCGGGCGTGCTCGCGCTCGTACCGTTCGTCGTGCTCATCCTGGGTCTCAAACAGCTCACCGAGTCCTATGATGTCGCGCTCAATATCAGTTATTTCCTCGGTATCGCCGTCGGACCGCTGATCGCCGACCTCTTCTTGTCACTGGGCCCGGGACGCACCGAGATGGCCCGCAAGGAACCGGCGACGGTATGGCTGGCGCCCGATGTCAAGACCTGGAAGGGCTACTTCCCCAATCCGTTCCGGATACTCGACCGCGGGCAGACGGGTTATGTCGCGGCCACCGCCACGGTGTCCAGTGCCACCTTCGTCTTCAGTCCGGTCGCCATGACGGTACTGATGGGCGAAATGGTCGCCACCCGGGTCAAACACGGTTACCGCCGGCTCACCTCGGTGATCGCCGCGCGTAACGGCACCACCGAATCGACCTATATCGCCGAAGCGCTCATCCCGCTCATCGCGTTCGGGCTGCCGTTGAGCCCGGTTGCCGCCGGGCCCGCAGCACCGCTGTTCAACGCCCCACCGGTTTTCACCACCGATGACGGCAACGGCAATATCGACAATCTGTCGACCGCGCTCTCCAATACCGAGTTCCTCTTCTACGGACTCGCCGCCGTCGCGGTGGCGATCCTCATCGCCTACCCGTTCGCGATGAATTTCGCCCACCGGGCCGCGAGTATCGTCGTGCGCTACGTGAGCCACGAGGCCATCATCGCCGCATTCGCCGGATTGGTCGTGGTGATCAGTGTCTGGGAGGGCGGGGTACTCGGCCTCGCCGTGACGCTTACGGTCGGCCTGGTCGGCGGTCTGCTGTGCCGGTTCTTCAAGATCCACGCCGGAGTGTTGTTCATGGGCTACTACGTGGCGGTTTTGACCATCCCCGCGGTACTCGCACTCTGAAACGCCGGCCGTACCGAAGCACGGCGTGTACCGGCCCTCACCGGGGCGGTACACGCCGTTCGCTGTGTCGACAGCCGTTTTCGGTCGGGAGCGGGGTGTTCCGGTTCGCGGCGACCGATCTGCGGGGCCACACAGAATCTCCACAATTGACGCCTGGTCTCTCCACACGGGGTGGCTAGGCTCCCCGATCATGGAACAGAAGGCACCGGTAGGGGGAGCGGCGGCGCGGCGGATCCTGGTGGTGGACGACGAACTCACCATCGCGGAATCCGTGGCGGCGCGGTTGCGGGCCGAAGGATTCACCGTGGAGCTGGCCCACGACGGGCCCGCCGCGGTAACCGCCGCGAGCACATTCGAACCCGATCTCGTCGTTCTCGACGTCATGCTGCCCGGTTTCGACGGACTGGAGGTGTGCCGGCGGATCCAGGCCGAACGCTCGGTACCGGTCCTGATGCTCACTGCGCGCACCGACGAAACCGACCAGCTCATCGGTCTCGGTGTCGGCGCCGACGACTACCTCACCAAACCGTTCTCGCTGCGGGTCCTCACCGCCCGGGTTCACGCCCTGCTGCGGCGGGTCGAACGCGCCGGAGCACAGCACGCCGCGATCACCGTGGTCGGCGATCTGCGGATCGACGCCGATCAGCGGCGGGTCTGGCGCGACGGCGTCGAAGCGCAGCTGACACCACTGGAATTCGATCTGCTGGCCCGGCTGGCGCAGCGCCCCCGCGCGGTACTGGCCCGCGAACGACTCCTCGAGGAGGTGTGGGATTGGGCCGACGCCGCGGGCACCCGCGCGGTCGACAGTCATATCAAGGCATTGCGCCGCAAACTCGGCGCCGACCTGATCCGCACCGTCCACGGTGTCGGCTACGCCCTGGAGAGCAGATGAACGGGCCCACCGACTCCGCCGGCCCGGGCGCGGTCCTGGGCCGAGTGCGGCGGGCATCGGGCCGGGTGGCGGCGGTACTGCCGCGGCCACTGGACCGGATCCGCTCCATCAAACTCAAACTGGCCGTCCTGATGACCTTCGCCGGCGGACTCGCCTTCGGCTACTTCCGCCTGCAGATCGGCTGGCTCCCACCGATGACCACGCTGGCGGCCATGGTGATCGCGCTGGTGTCCTCCCAGTTCCTGGCGCACGGCATCACCACGCCGCTGCGGGAGATGACCGCGGCCGCGCAACGGATGGCACGCGGCGACTACACGAGCCGAGTGCGCGCCTCCTCCCGGGACGAAGTGGGCCAGCTGGCCGCGGCGTTCAATCGGATGGCCGATGATCTGGCCGCCGCAGACCAGCAGCGCCGCGACCTCATCGCGAATGTCTCGCACGAATTACGTACACCGATCACCGCGCTGAGCGCGGTCCTGGAGAACCTCGTGGACGGGGTATCGCAACCCGATCCGAAAACACTGGAAACGGCTCTCGCACAGACCGAACGGCTCGGGCGGCTGGTCTCCGAACTGCTCGACCTGTCGAGTATCGAAGCCGGTGCCGTCCCGCTCGACCGCGGCGTATACGCCATCGCACCGCTTTTCGCGGAAGTGGTGGCCGAGGCGGAGGTGATGACGGCGGCATCGGGCCGCGGGGTCCGCCACCGCAGCGAGGTCGATCCGGCGACCGCGACCGTGTACGCCGACCGGGCCCGCCTGCACCAGGTTCTGCTGAACCTCTTGGACAACGCCGCCCGGCACGGTCCGGCCGGCGGTGAGGTCCGGCTGCACGCCCACACCGTGGGCGGCGACCTCGTCATCGACGTCGAAGACGACGGCCCCGGTATACCGCCGGCCCAGCGCGAGCACATCTTCGACCGATTCACCCGCGGCGGCCGCACCGACGGCGGCGGCACCGGACTCGGACTCGCCATCGCACGCTGGGTGATCGATCTGCACCGCGGCTCCATCGCCGTCACCGACCCCGGCTCCCGGATCCGCGTGATCCTCCCGGCCGCCGAATCGCCCGACCACTGACCTTTCCATCCACACAGCCCGGCCGCCGATCGGCCCCGGGTCGATGACGCACACCCTCAGGAGGGACACCTATGCCCAGAAGAGCCGCACCGAACGACGACACCCCGGAACGGAGGCGCCCGGTGACGTCCACGGAATCCGGCGAGCCCGAACACTCACCGGCAACCACGCACCCAGCGATACCGGGAACCGCAGCGTCGGCCGAGGGCACGAGCACCGGTTCGTCGGACCCCGCCGAACCAGGCGCGGCGGCGAAAGCCGCCGTCTCGACAGCCTCGACCGATGGAGAGGGGGTCGCGGTCGCCGGCATCGCGAAATCCCCCGCCGGGAACGAACCCGCCGCGGATTCGACATCCGATGCCACGGTCCGGGGGCCCCGCAGCCAGGTACAAGTGCAGCCGTCCAGCGTGCTGGAAGCACCGGAATATCCGAGACCGCCGGCCGTCGCGCCACGCCGGCTTCTGATCGCCTACCCGGCGGGTGTCCTGCCCGCGGCAGGTATCGCGGGTTTGGTCGCGGCGGCGGCCGTTCCGCTGGACCGGCCCGGAATCGGCTGGCTGCTCGCGGGTTCCGCAGCGGCAACCGCGGTGGGTCTGGTCCATCGCCGGGCACGTCGTGCCGCGGGGCCGGAGCACGGACAGGTTCGCAATCGGGAAGGGTTGTGGTGGGCTGTCGCGGCACTGGCATTGCTGGCGGTCGGCACTTTCCGGGCCGCAGGATGGTTGTTCGTGCTGTGCGTGGCGGCGGCAGCAGTAGCCGGATCGCTGGCGGTGGTGGGCAGGCGTTCGGAGCGCGGAGTGTTCCGGGAGGCACTGGCTGTTCCGCTGGCATCGGTCGGTGCGGTCGCCTGGGTGTACAACGCGCTGGGCAAACGGCCCGACGGTGCCGGTGCGCGTAATCGCCGGCTCGGTGTGTCCGCCGCGGTCACGGTCGCGTTGCTGGCGGTGTTCGTACCGCTGCTGTCCGGCGCCGACGCGACGTTCGCGGCTCTGGTCGACGGTCTGGTGCCCCGGTTGGACGGCAACACCCTGACCCGCTGGATCGCGGTGTTCGTGTTGGCAGGTATCGGAACGCTGGGCGCCCTGTACCTGCTCGCCGGGCCCCCGCTCCCGGCCGAAGATAAGCCGGATTCCGCGAAACGCACGCTGGCACAGCTGGAATGGGGTCTGCCGGTGGGCGCCCTGACAGCGGTGTTCGCGCTGTTCCTCGGGGCGCAACTCGTCGCCCTGTTCGGTGGCGACGACTACGTGCAACGCACCGCGGGCCTCACCTACGCCGAATATGCCCGGAGTGGTTTCTGGCAGCTCTCGGCGGTCACGGTCCTCACGCTCGCCGTCATCCTGCCGGTCCTGCACCGGGCCACCCGGGATACCGCCGTGGACCGGCTGTGGTTGCGCGGCCTGTTGTGCGCGATCAGCGGGCTCACGCTGGTGATGATCGCCTCCGCGCTCGGACGGATGTGGACCTACCAGCAGGCGTATGGATTCACCGTGCTGCGATTGCTGGTCGGCACCTGCGAACTCTGGCTCGGCATCGTCTATGTGCTGGTGATCATCGCCGTCCTGCGCCTGGAAACGGCGTGGCTGCCGCGCACTGCGGTCGCGACGGCAACGGCCGCCCTACTGGCGCTGGCCGCGCTGAATCCCGAGGGCCTGGTCGCCGGCGAGAACATCGACCGCTGGGAGCGCGGCGAGGATCTCGACGTGCACTATCTGGCCGGCCTGTCGGTCGATATCGTCCCCGTCCTCGACCGCCTGCCCGCCCCGATGCGCAACGATCTGCTCAACCGGCTCGACAACAATCTCGACGACGAC
>NZ_BAFV01000052.1 GCF_000308515.1 Nocardia carnea NBRC 14403
TCTCCACACCGTTGAAGCTGCTGCGCTTCCAAGTGTGCTCACGCAGCGTGGCGTCGGCGGCCGGGACCTGGCGGGCCGCGCTCAACATCAGCGTGACGGCGTGTTCGGCGGCGGTGTGGATATTGGAGGTGGGCGCGTTGACGACCATGACACCGCGTTCGGTGGCGGCGGGGACGTCGACATTGTCCAGGCCGACCCCGGCCCGGGCGACGATCTTCAGGTTCTTGCCGGCCTCGAGGACTTCGGCGTCGACGGTGGTGGCGGACCGCACGAGCAGCGCGTCGGCCTCCGGCACCGCCGCCAGCAGGGCGGGCCGATCCGGGCCGTCGACCCAACGGACCTCGACACCGTCACCGAGCGCATCGACGGTCGACTGGGCGAGCTTGTCGGCGATCAGAACTACAGGACGGCCTGCTTGGCTCACGGTGGGGTTCTCCTGGATGAAGGGGACGGCCAGTTGACGCGGCCAAGCTTAGTTCCAGCGAATCCGGCCGTGGCCGCCCCCTCACCGTCGGGCGCATCCGGACAGGGCGCGACCTGTGCGGACCCGGCCCGACGGGTGGGCGGAATCACGCTCATGACCAGCCCGCGGCAGACGCGCAACCTTCCCGGACAGCCGTCGCTACGGCCGCCGGCACGGTAGGAACCGTGGCATCGGTTCGGAGGCGGGCAACGGAGGCCGGATCCTCCCCGGATACGACGAGGGCCCCGCACCGTGTGGTGCGGGGCCCTGTCATTCGTCACATCACTTAGATGGAGCGAACATCCTGAGCCTGCGGACCCTTCTGGCCCTGCCCGATCTCGAACTCCACCCGCTGTCCCTCTTCGAGGGTCCGGAAGCCGGAGCCGGCGACTGCCGAGTAATGCACGAAGACGTCAGGTCCGCCCCCGTCTTGCGCGATAAAGCCGAAGCCCTTCTCGCTGTTGAACCACTTCACGCTGCCTTGAGCCATGTTACTTACTTCATACTTTCTGTTGCGAGCCAGCCGGATCTCGGTCGATCCGCCTGATCTCTATGACAACGATGCCATGTCGCGGGAAGTTCCGGCACCTCGAAAACCGCTGTTTGTGAGGCAGAACGCGGTGATATCGCGCACGATATGACCAGCACGGTGGCGCTCGTCTCCCCATTCCTCCCGACCCCGGGGTCATCCCCGGGAAACCCCGTAGTTCCAAGGGATGATTTCCGCGAAAATCGCTGACATACCGGCACGGATTGCGCGAGGGTGAGGGCTCTATCGCCGATTCGGCGCGGATTCCCCTGCCGCGCCACGGCTGGAGTTCGAGAGGATACGAAGTGTTCCGCACGAAACGAACGTTCGCGACCCGCCGGGTCGTCATCGCGGGCGCCATTGCCCTACTCCCCATGGCGGCGCTCGCCGCCCCCGCCGCCGCAGATCCCGCGGCCCCTGCCTCCGGATACACCGAGGTCGACCGGGACCATCACCGGGATCGGGACCGGGACCGGGACCGGCATTGGGACCGCGACCGCGACCACCACCGGGATCGCGACCACCATCGCGACCGCGACCGGCACTGGGACCGCGGCCACCACCACGGCTGGGACGATCCGGCGGACTGGTTCCGCCATATTCTGCGCGGAACATTCGGCAGCAGCTGATCGCGCACGGGCCCGCATTCCGCCGAGAATGCGGGCCCGGGCTTTCTTCCCCGCAGCAATGGAACCGGGCGGCGACATCCCGATCGGTTTCGCCGGAGCAACGCCCGAATCGGCTGGTGCGCAGCGCCTCTCACAAAGGCCCGGCCTCGCTCCGGACACCGGCGCGCGCCACCGGTTACGCCCACAGCGTAATAGGTGTCGACCACCCCGGCCGCGAATCTAGGCTCGATCCATGACCGAGCCGCGCAGATTGATCGCAATCCCCGGTGGCCGGGACGAGCCGCCGCGCCGGCAGCCGGCGGAAGAACCCGAACCACTGTGGCGCGAGGTGCTCGGCAGCCGGTTACGCGCCTTGCGCAATAGTCAGCGCGAAACCCTCGCGGAAACCGCGCAGCGGGCCGGGATCTCGCCGCAATATCTTTCCGAGGTCGAACGCGGCCGCAAGGAACCGTCGAGCGAAATGATCGCCGCGTTGGCCGGCGCCCTCGGCACTTCCCTCGGCGCGCTCACCCAACAGGTCGCCCACGAACTCCGCTTCCGCAGCCGCCCCGCCGCCGAACGCCCGGGCGCGCAGGTACCCATGCTGCGCGCCGCCTGATCCCGGCCACCACCACACCCACGGAGCCGGCGACACAGCCGCAGCGACCCGATACGACTGCGCCGACGCCCGGTCGAACGGACCACTTCGGCGCGAAGGGCGAGCCGATGTTCGATCGGCCCGCTGACAACAGGGACGGAGGCTCCCGGACCGAGGTCGGCGATCACTTTCCTCCAGTGCGATCGGTCGGCGTAGGCGCCGTTGAGGTAGGCGACCGGCCGGCCGGAGCCGCCGGCATCGCTCACCGCCGGCGCGGTGTCGTCGGCCGGAACCATGCCGCGCCAAGCCGAAGTGGTCGAGGTGGTGGTCGTTGCCGAGTCAGGCCGGACGTTCGGTTCGGCGAACTGCCACCACCACAGCGGCCGAGGTCACCTCGATCACCGATTCCGGCCGAATCCGGTCGAGGCGGCACCGTCTCGACCGGCGTCGTATTCACGCCCGTGGCGAGAGAACGGTGTCGGCGAGGCCGTAGTCGACGGCGGCCGATGCGGTGAAGACCCGGTCGCGGTCGGTATCGCGGCGGAGTTGTTCGGCCGACTGTCCGGTGTGCCGGGACAGGATGGACTCGATCTCGGCGCGCATCCGGACCAGTTCGTCGGCCTGCAGGATCAGGTCCGGGATGGCGCCCTGGCCGCGGGCAGCCGGTTGATGCAGGACCGCCCGGGCGTGCGGGAGCATCGCACGATGTCCGGGAGCGCCGCCGGCGAGCAGGACCGCGCCGACCGCGATGGCCTGCCCGACACATGTGGTGTGGACGGGGGCGCCGATGTGCTGGATGGTGTCGTAGACGGCCAGCATCGACGACAGATCGCCGCCTTCGCAGTTGATATAGAACTCGATCTGCTGGCCGGGGCTTTCCGACTCCAGATGCAGCAATTGCGCGATGAGCGCATTGGCGACCCCGGAGTCGATGGGGGTACCGAGGTAGACGATCCGCTCGGCCAGCAGATGGGAATAGATATCGGTGATCCGCTCGCCCCGCGGATGCTGGGCGATCACATTGGGAATCGTGTAACTACTCATCGGTTGTCCCCTTCGTATCCGGGTCGATAGATCTCCGGGTGCTGCCTGTTTCCCACCGTGCCCGGACAGGAATCGTTCTCGCGGAGCCGCGCGCTGCCACCGGGCGGAACGTGGTCACGTTGCTGCCGCCATGCAGGAGCAGGCACTCTCCGTAGTGACGCACGCTGCCGCCGCCGCCCGGTGCCGGCCACGTTGCGCCTCCCACGCGCGAGCGGCGCCCTACGCTGCGCTACCGCTGCCGTGCCTGCCGGGGTCATGCGGAGATTCCCACGCGTTGCCGTAGCGGGACGACCTGCCCGAATTCGCCGACGATATGGTCGATGAACCCGTACTCCTCGGCTTGTGTGGCGCTGAACCAGCGGTCGTGCAGGGAGTCTTCGTAGATCTGGTCGTAGGGCTGACCGGTGTCTTCGGCGATGAGGCCGAGGACAGTTTCCACGGTGTAGCGCAGATCGTCGGCCTGGACTTCGACGTCGACCGCGGTGCCGCCGATTCCGGCCGACCCCTGGTGCATCAGGATGCGGGCATGCGGGAGCGCGAAGCGTTTTCCCGGGGTTCCGGAGGAGAGCAGGAACTGTCCCGCGCTGCAGGCCAGGCCGAGTGCGAGCGTGGAGACGGAGCAGGGTACGAGGCGCATGACGTCGCGGATGGCGAGCATGGCCGGTACCGATCCGCCCGGTGAGTGGATCCAGAGGGAGATCCCCGCGTCGGCATCCTCGGCGGCGAGGGTGAGCAGCTGGGTGGCCAGCAGGGTGCCGTTGTCGTCGTCGAGTGGGCCGTCGAGAACGAGGATGCGGCGGGACAGCAGTTGTTCGCGGGCGCGCCAGCCGAACAGCGGGGATTTTTCGTCGTGAGCCATGTTTTCACGGTGCCCGACCTGCGCGGGAACCGGAACCGCACGCTGCTGTGAGCGGATCTGCTCTCAGCAGATGCAGGCCGGAAACACCGAGTGAGCAGGCCTCGGCCTCCGCAACCACGGAACGCGCCTGGTTGCGCGGAGAGGAAACGGATACGGAGGTTTCACGCTGGGATACGTCACGGAAACACAGTGTCCTTAGCGTAATTCCTCGTATACGCCGCTGTATACAGCGAGCCGATAGCGAGTCAGCGGGCCTGACCTTTTCCGGAGTGGAGGCCGAACGGTCATGAATGCAGCCAGAACCGAAGAACCCACGAGTGCTGCGGCAATCCGCCGGAGAGGAGGGAGCCGGAGGCGCAAACTGCTCGCCCTGCCGGTCGCTCTCTGTGTTACCGCACTGGCCGCCACCGCCTGTGGCAGCTCGGCCTCCGAGCAGGCCGGCGCGAGTGCCCAATCCTGTGTCGACACATCGGGTCCCACGATCAAAGTGGGCTCGCTGAACTCGCTGTCGGGCACGATGGCCATTTCGGAGGTCACCGTCCGGGATTCCATCCGGCTCGCGGTCGACCAGATCAATGCCGCCGGTGGGGTGCTGGGCAAGCAGATCGAACTGGTGGGTGAGGACGGCGCCTCGGAGCCGACGGTGTTCGCGGAGAAGGCCGAGAAGCTGATCAGCAGTGATTGTGTCGCTGCGGTTTTCGGTGGCTGGACCTCGTCGAGCCGTAAGGCGATGCTGCCGGTTTTCGAGGACCGCAACGCACTGCTGTATTACCCGGTGCAGTACGAGGGCCTGGAATCGTCGGAAAACATTTTCTACACCGGCGCGACCACCAACCAGCAGATCGTGCCGGCATTGGACTATCTGAAGGGCCGCGGCGTGAAATCGCTGTACCTGGTGGGTAGCGACTATGTGTTCCCGCAGACGGCGAACCGCATCATCAAGGCCTATGCGGAGGCGAACGGGATCGCGATCTTGGGCGAGGATTACACCCCGCTCGGGTCCACCGATTTCTCGACCATCGTCAACAAGGTGCGGGCCGCCGACGCGGACGCGGTATTCAACACCCTCAACGGCGACTCCAATGTCGCGTTCTTCCGCGAGTACAAGAATGTCGGCCTGACGGCGCAGGGTATGCCGGTGGTCTCGGTATCGATCGCCGAGGAGGAGGTGGGCGGTATCGGCGTTCAGAACATCGCCGGCCAGCTGACCGCCTGGAACTACTACCAGACCGTCGACAACCCGGTGAACAACTCCTTCGTCCAGGATTACAAGGCGAAATACGGTGCCGACAAACCCACTTCGGATCCGATGGAGGCCGCCTACACCTCGGTCCACCTGTGGAAGAACACGGTGGAGAAGGCGCAGTCCTTCGCTGTCGAAGATGTGCAGAACGCGGCCGGCGGGGTGAGCTTCGAAGCGCCTGAGGGCACGGTCACGATCAACGGCGAGAACAACCACATCACCAAAACCGCCCGGATCGGCGAGATCCGGCCCGACGGCCTGATCTACAGCATCTGGAATTCCGGCGAGGCCATCGAACCCGACCCGTACCTGGCCGGCTACTCGTGGGCCGAGGGGCTCGGGGGCTGATCTGAATGGAAGCACTTGTCGGGCAGCTCTTCACCGGCCTGAGCCTGGGTTCCATTCTGCTGCTGGCGGCCCTCGGGTTGTCGCTGACCTTCGGGCAGATGGGCGTGATCAACATGGCCCACGGCGCGTTCATCATGGCGGGGTCCTATACCGCCTACACGGTGCAGACGTATCTGGTGTCGAACACCGATATCTCACTGATCGTGTCGCTGGTGGTCGGCTTCCTGGTCGGCGGTCTCATGGGTGTCGTCCTCGAGGTGACGCTGATCAAACGGATGTACAACCGGCCGCTGGACACCCTGCTGGTGACCTTCGGGGTGGGCCTGATCCTGCAGCAGGCGGCCCGGGATATCTTCGGTGCGCCCGCGGTCCGCGTGGTCTCCCCGGAATGGCTCGGTGGCGGGGTGGAGATCCTGGGGGCCGTGGTCCCCAAGACCCGGATCTTCATCATGCTGCTCGCGGTGCTGTGCGTTACGGCCATCGCGGTGACCATGAAGTACACCGCGATGGGCCGGCGTATCCGGGCCGTGGTGCAGCATCGTGATCTCGCCGAAACGAGCGGGATCTCCAGCCGTGGCACCGATATCACGACGTTCTTCATCGGTTCCGGTCTCGCCGGGGTGGCGGGTGTGGCGCTGACATTGATCGGTTCCACCAGTTCCAATACCGGCGCCAACTATCTGGTCGATGCCTTCCTCGTGGTGGTGATCGGCGGCCTCGGGCAGATCCGGGGCGCGGTTCTGGCCGCGGTGGCGCTGGGGCTGCTGAATTCGTTCATCGAATACAGCACCACCGCCTCGGTGGCGAAGGTGATCGTATTCGTCGTCATCGTGATCTTCCTGCAGGTCCGGCCGCAGGGACTGTTCATGATCCGGTCGAGGAGTCTGGTATGAGGGAATTCCTGACCACCCGCTGGAAGGTCTATTCGGGGTTCGCGCTGGCCGCCGTCCTGTTGTTCGCGGTGGCGCCCGCGGTGCTCTCCGATTTCCGGCTCAATCTGCTCGGTAAGTTCCTGTGCTTCGGCATCGTCGCGGTCGGGATCGGTTTGGCCTGGGGCCGGGGCGGCATGCTGACCCTCGGCCAGGGGGTGTTCTTCGGGCTCGGCGCCTACATCATGGCGATGCACCTCAAGATCTCCGACGCCCAGCTGCGCGGTGACGATGTACCCGATTTCATGCAGATCGCGGGGATCGGCGAGCTGCCGGCGTATTGGGTTCCGTTCTCGTCGCCGGTGGTGACGATCCTGGGCATCCTGATCGTTCCGCCGCTGGTGGCGGTTCTGCTGGGGCTCGGGGTGTTCAAACGCAAGGTCAAGGGCGCCTATTTCGCGATCCTGTCGCAGGCGCTGGCGGCGGCCTTCGCGATCCTGCTGGTGGGCCAGCAGTCCACCGGCGGCAGTAACGGGCTCAACCGGTTCCGCAGTTTCTTCGGGCTGGCGCTCAACGATCCGATCAACCGGCGGCTGCTGTTCTTCATCGCCGCGGGCACCCTGCTGGTGATCGTGGCGCTGACCCGGCAACTGATGTACAGCCGGTACGGCGAACTGCTGGTCGCGGTGCGCGATCAGGAGGAGCGGGTACGTTTCCTCGGCTACGACCCGGCCAACGTCAAAGTGGTCGCGTATGCGGTGGCCGCGCTGTTCGCCGGTATCGCCGGGGCATTGTTCGTACCGATCGTGGGGATCATCTCCCCTGCCGATATCGGGATCGTGCCGTCCATCGCGTTCCTCATCGGAGTCGCGATCGGTGGCCGCACGACGCTGCTGGGCCCGGTGCTGGGAGCGGTCGCGGTGGCCTGGGCGCAGACCAGTCTGTCGGAGAACTTTCCCTCCGGTTGGGTGTATGCGCAGGGCATTCTCTTCATCGTCGTGGTCGGGTTCTTCCCGGCGGGCCTGGCGGGCCTGGTCACCTTGCTGCGACGGCGGAAACAGGGCGCGGACGACGATCCGGCACCACCCGGGCCGGCGCCGCAACCCGCAGCCGCTACCCCGGTAGGAGTGCCGTCATGACTCAGGAAACGACCACCGCACCGGTCGCCGGTGGTAACGCCGGAATGCACAGCGATTACCTGGAGGTCCGGGGACTGAGCGTCGAATTCGACGGATTCAAGGCCGTATCGAATGTCGATCTGACCCTCTTCCAGGGTGATCTGCGGTTCCTCATCGGACCCAACGGCGCCGGAAAAACCACCATCATCGACGCGATCACCGGTTTGGTGCCGGCCACCGGGTCGGTGCAGAAATCCGGGGTCGAACTACTGGGGAAGAAGGTGCATCAGATCGCCCGGCTGGGTGTGGGCCGCACCTTCCAGACGGCGAGCGTGTTCGAAGAACTGTCGGTCCTGCAGAACCTGGATATCGCCGCGGGGGCGGGCCGGTCGGTGTGGACCATGCTGCGCCGCCGCCCGGCCGAGGTTTCGGAATCGGTCGAGCGGGCGCTGGAAACGATCGGGCTCACCAAACTGCGGAACAAACCCGCCGGAACGCTGGCCCACGGCCAGAAACAGTGGCTCGAGATCGGCATGCTGCTGGTTCAGGACGCCTCGGTGCTGCTGCTGGACGAACCCGTCGCCGGGATGAGCCAGGAGGAGCGGGAGGAAACCGGGAACCTGCTGCGCCGTATCGGTGGCGAACGCACGGTCGTCGTGGTCGAACACGATATGGATTTCATGCGCAACTTCGCCACCTCGGTGACAGTGCTCGCCCGTGGCGCGATCCTCGCCGAGGGGTCGGTCGCCGAGGTCCAGGCCGATCCCACGGTGCAGGAGGCCTATCTGGGCACCGCCGCCGTCGCGGACGAACAGGAGGGCTGACGCGATGCTGGAACTCATCGATGTCCATGCCGGCTACGGCCGCACCGAGGTGGTGCACGGGGTCGGGATCGAGGTCCCGGCCGACGGTGTCGCCGCGATCATGGGGCACAACGGGGCCGGGAAGACCACCCTGCTGCGTGCTGCGGTGGGGCTGGTGAAAACCGCTCGGGGCCGGATCCGGTTCGACGGCGCCGATATCACCTCGTTGCGCCCGAGCGCGCGGGTAAAGCGCGGGATTGCCTATGTTCCCCAGGGCCAGCAGTGCTTCGGCCATCTCACCACCGCCGAGAATCTGCGGGTGGTGGCCGACGGCCGGAAACGGGGCGCGGCGTTGATCGACGAGCAGCTGGATCTGTTTCCGGCGCTGAAGGATCTGCTCGACCGCCGTGCCGGGCTGTTGTCCGGCGGGCAGCGCCAGCAGCTGGCCATCGCCCGCGCATTGATCACCGAACCGCGGATGCTCATCCTGGACGAACCCACCGAGGGGATCCAGCCGTCGGTGGTTGCCGAGATCGAGAACACCATCACCGAACTGGTGGGTCGCGGCGGGCTCGGGGTGCTGCTGGTGGAGCAGCACATCGGTTTCGCGTTGCGGGCGGCGAGCCGGTACTACGTGCTGGAGAGTGGCCGGGTGGCCTCGACCGGGGAGGGTGGTGCCGGTGCCGTCGATACCGTTCGCGCCGCCATGACTCTTTAGGCTGCGCGTCGTGACCGAACCACGTAGCAAACGCGAATCCCGTAGCGACACTGTGTACAAGGCGTTGCGCGACGAACTCATGGGCGGTGCGCTGGCGCCGGACGAGCGGCTCGGCGAGGAACGGCTGGCCGACCGGTACGGCGTTTCCCGCACCCCCGTGCGGGAGGCGCTGGCCCGGTTGCAGGCCGACGGTCTCGTCGAACGCCGTGACACCGGCTTGTTCCCGTACCGCCCCCGCCTGGACACTCTGGGTGACTACTACGAGCTGCGGATCACCCTGGAAGTCCAGGGCATCGCCCGCGTCCTCGACGATCCGGATCTGGGCCACGACCGTGCCGTGCTCGGCCCGGAGATCGACCGGTGGCGCGCCTTCCGCACCGCACCCCCGGAACCGGATGCCGGTTTCGTCGATGCCGACGAACAGTTCCATACCGTCCTGCTGGAATCCTCGGGCAATCATGCCCTCACCGAGGCCCTGCGCACGGTGAACGCCCGGATCCGCCCGGTCCGGATGTTCGACTACCTGACCCCCGACCGCATGCTCGCCACCATCGACGAGCACATCGCCATCGGCGAAGCCGTCCTGGAGCGCGACCTCGCCACCGCCCGTGAGCAGCTCCTCACCCATATCGACCAATCCCGCCGCGTGGTGGCCGACCGAGCCGGTCAGGTACTCCAGCTGACCCGCTTGGCCCGCGCGACCAAGACCTGAATTTCCCGGCTACTCCGGTAGCCGGCACTGTCCACGCCGAGAGGATCGACCGTGACCGAGACCGCCCCGCAGCTGTATACACCACTGCATACGCCGCTTCCCGAATGTCTGCTGATCGCCAATCGCGGTGAGATCGCCTGCCGCATCTTGCGCACCGCGCGGCGGCTGGGAATCGATACGGTCGCTGTGTTCTCCGATGCCGACGAGGGTTCCCGGCATGTGCGGATGGCCGATCGCGCGGTCCGGCTGGGACCCGCACCGGCCGCGGAGTCCTATCTGCGCGCCGAGGCCGTGATCGAAGCGGCGTTGTCCAGTGGTGCGACGGCGATCCACCCCGGTTACGGGTTCCTTTCCGAGAACGCCGATTTCGCGGCGGAGGTGGAGGCGGCGGGTATCGCGTTCGTCGGGCCGGCCGCCGAACATCTGCGGCTTTTCGGCGATAAACACAGTGCCCGCCAGGCTGCCGCGGCGGCGGGTGTACCGCTGGTCGCCGGGAGCGGGTTGCTCGCGGGGCTCGACGAGGCGCTGGCGGAGGCCGACCGGATCGGCTATCCGGTAATGCTCAAGGCGGCCGGGGGCGGCGGCGGGATCGGGATGGCGGCCTGCGCCGGTCCCGCGGAGCTCACCGAAACCTACCAGCGTGTGATCCGGCTGGCGCAGAACAACTTCGGGTCGTCAGCGGTGTATCTGGAACGGTTCGTCGCCCGGGCCCGGCACGTGGAGGTGCAGATCTTCGGTGACGGGCGGGGTCGCGCGGTATCCCTGGGTACCCGTGACTGCAGTCTGCAGCGGCGCAATCAGAAGGTCATCGAGGAGGCGCCGGCGCCCGGACTCCCCTATACCGTGAGCGAACGGCTGCTCGAATCGAGCCGGAAGCTGCTCGGCGAGGTGGGCTACCGGTCCGCCGGGACTGTCGAGTTCATCTACGACGTGGATCGCGGTGAGGCGTCGTTCCTGGAGGTGAACACCCGTCTGCAAGTGGAGCATCCGGTCACCGAGGCCGTGACGGGCGTGGATCTGGTCGAGTGGATGCTGCGCCTGGCGGGCGGTGATTCCGCCTTCCTCGACGAGGTTCCCGATGCCGGCCCGCCCCTCACCGGTTTCGCCGTGGAGGCTCGTGTCTACGCGGAGGATCCCGGTAACGACTACCGCCCCGGCGCCGGCACACTCACCGGTGTCGAGATCCCCGGCGCGGATGCGCGGGTGGAGACCTGGGTCGAAACCGGTACCGAGATCAGCCCCTACTACGACCCGCTGATCGCCAAGATCATCACCTCGGGTGCGAGCCGCACCGAGGCCCTGCACCGGCTCCGCGCGGCGCTCGACGAAACCCGCATGTTCGGTATCACCACCAATCTGCCCCAGTTGCGCGCCGCCGCCACGAGCTCACCCATGCTCGACGCCCGGCACACCACCGCAACCCTCGGCAGCCTGGCCACGATCCGTCCCCGCCTGGAGATCCTGCGCGCGGGCATCTCCACCACCATCCAGGACTACCCCGGCCGCCTCGGACTCTGGAACGTCGGCATCCCACCGTCGGGTGCCTTCGACAATCTGTCCTTCCAGCTCGCCAATCACGCCGTCGGCAATTCGCTCGGCGAGAACGGCCTCGAGGCGACGCTGCTCGGGCCGCGCCTGCGCTGCACCGACACCACGATCGTCTGCGTCACCGGCGCCGAAGCCCCGGTCACCGTGGACGGCGAACCCGTGCCCATGTGGGAGCCGATCACCGTGCCCGCCGGTTCGGTTCTCGATATCGGCGCCCCGCACGACACCGGTCTGCGCACCTACCTCGCGGTCCGCGGCGGTATCCTCGCTCCCGATTATCACGGCAGCGCAGCCACATTCACCCTCGGCGGATTCGGCGGTATCACCGGCCGCGCCGTCGCGACCGGCGATATTCTCGGAATCAAACCCGACGCCGGCGGTCTACTCGACCCCGCGCCCATCCCGGCCGACGAACGCCCCGAATTCGGCCACACCTGGTACGTCGGAGTCGGTGAGGGCCCCCAGCCCGCACCCGACTACTTCACCCCGGCCGATATCGCCCAGTTCTACGACGCCACCTGGCAAGTGCAGGCCCACGCCAACCGCACCGGCCTACGCCTGGCCGGCCCGAAACCGACCTGGTCACGCACCGACGGCGGCGACGCCGGCCTGCATCCCTCGAATCTGCACGACTGCCCCTACAGCGTCGGCGCGCTCAACCTCTCCGGCGATACCCCGATCCTGCTCGGCCCCGACGGTCCCAGCCTGGGCGGTTTCGCCTGCCCGCTCACGGTGGTTTCCGCGCACCGCTGGAAACTGGGCCAGATGCGCCCCGGCGACCAGGTGCGTTTCGTACCGGTCGCCGATGACCGCACCGCCGGGTTGCGCTCGTCGCCGGCACTGCGCGGCCGTAACGTATCCACTCCCGAACTCCTGGGCGCCCGCGAGGAGGACAACGGTGTGCTCGGCCGCCGCGACGCCGGTACCGGGACCCCCGAGGTCGAGTACCTGCGCGGCGGAGACGATAACGTCCTCGTCGAATACGGCCCGATGGAACTCGACCTCGGCCTGCGTATGCGCGTGCACGCCCTGAGCGAACGCCTCGGACAAGCCTCGATCCCCGGCCTGATCGATATCACCCCCGGTGTGCGTTCCCTGCACCTGCATTTCGACGCAGACGTGATCGATCAGCGCACCGTGGTCCGGCTGCTCGGCGAGCTCGAGGACGATATCCCCGATACCGCCGATCTCCGCGTCCCGAGCCGCCATATCGAACTGCCGCTCTCCTTCGACGATCCGACCATCGTGCAGGCCATCGAACGCTACGGTCACGGCGTCCGGCCCGACGCCCCCTGGCTGCCGTCGAATATCGAATTCATCCGCCGCATCAACGGACTCGACAGTATCGACGAGGTCCGCGATCTCGTCTTCGACGCCCAGTACATGGTGCTCGGCCTCGGCGACGTCTATCTCGGCGCACCGCTGGCCGTCCCGCTGGACCCTCGCCACCGCCTGGTGACCACCAAATACAATCCGGCACGCACCTGGACCCCGTCCGACGCCGTCGGTATCGGCGGCAAGTACCTCTGCGTCTACGGTATGGAATCCCCCGGCGGCTACCAGCTCATCGGCCGCACCGTCCCCATCTGGTCCGGTTACCGGCAGCGCGTCCCGTTCGAAACCGGCAAACCGTGGCTGTTCCGGTTCTTCGACCGCATCAGCTGGTATCCGGTCTCGGCCGAAGAACTCCTCGACCTGCGCGCCGATATGTCGGCGGGACGCTTCGAGATGCGTACCAGCGTCGGCGAATTCGCCATGGCCGAACATCTCGAATTCCTGGCGGAACACTCCGCCGATATCGCCGCCACCGAGGAAACCCGGCAGGCCGCGTTCACCGCCGAACGGCAGCGCTGGGAGGCCAGCGGTGAACTCAACGCCCGCGCCGAACCGGATCCCGTCCCCGATACCGCCGATACCCTCGACCTCCCCGCAGGCTGCGAAATCGTCAGCGCTCCCATGATGGCGAATGTGTGGCGGGTGGAAGTGGCCGAGGGAGATCGCGTCGAGGCCGGTGCGACCCTGCTCGTGCTCGAAGCCATGAAGATGGAGCTGCCCGTGGTGGCGGAAATCTCGGGAACTGTCCGCGCGATCACCGCCACCGCAGGCGACCAAGTGACCACCGGCGCACCTCTGGTCGCCATCGAAACCGAAGGAGCGGCATGACCATGGAGAAACTACCGCTAGCCGGCGCGGGTGCCGAGGCATCCGGGACGGCCGACAACGAAATTCGCGCTGCCGGCAGAGTCGCTGCCGCGTACCGGGCAATCGACGAGCACGACCGTCCTGAGATCTGGATCTCGCTACGCGCCGAAGCCGATGTCCTGGCCGAGGCCGCGGCGATCGACGCCCGGGTCGGAGAAGGCGAGAAGCTGCCGCTGGCAGGGGTTCTCGTAGCGGTCAAGGACAACATCGATATCGCCGGAACGGCCACCACCTGCGCGTGCCCCGGTTTCGCCCGCACTCCCGATCGCACCGCGCCCGCCGTCGCGCGGCTGGTCGAGCAGGGCGCGATCGTCCTCGGCAAAACCAATCTCGACCAATTCGCCACCGGTTTGGTCGGGACCCGCAGCCCGTACGGTGCGGTCCGCAACAGCCGCTTTCCCGACCGGGTTTCGGGCGGCAGCAGTTCCGGCTCGGCGGTCGCGGTGGCCCTCGGCATCGTCGACGCCGCCCTGGGCACCGATACCGCCGGTTCGGGGCGGGTCCCGGCGGCGCTCAACGGCATCGTCGGCATCAAACCGACTCTCGGACTGATCCCCACGACCGGCGTGGTTCCCGCCTGCCCCGACTACGACGCTGTCACCGTCTTCGCCCGCGACCTCGCCCTCGCCACGAAGGTCGCGAACACCATGATCGGCCCGGATGCGGCCGATCCCCGCTCCCGCCCGTGGCCCGCCGACACACCCCTCGGCGCGCCGTCCAGCACCGTCCTCGCCGTCCCCGCCGACGACAACCTGAAATCCCTGACCCCCGCCTACCGTGCCGCCTTCGACGCGACCGTCGAGCGCTGGCAGGCCGGTGGCGGCGAGATCGTCACGGTCGATATCGCCGAACTCCTCGACGCCGCCACACTCCTCTACGACGGCGCCATCGTGGCCCAGCGCTATGCCGCCGTCGGCGAATTCCTCAGCGGCAACCCCGAAGGCGCCGACCCGGTGGTCTCCGCCATCATCACCGGCGGTGCGCGCCCCGCCGCGCACTCCTACGTCGCCGACCTCGACCATCTGACGCGCGCCGCGGCCACCGCCCGCCGCCTGTTCACCGAATACCCGGCCCTGCTGCTGCCCACCACCACCGAACATCCGACCCTCGAAGCGGTTGCGGCCGAGCCGATCGCGATCAACAGCCGGATGGGCACATTCACGAATTTCTGCAACCTCCTCGACCTGGCCGCGGTCGCGGTGCCGGGCGCGGACACCGCCGACGGTGACCCCTTCGGCGTCATGTTCGTCACCCCTGACTTCGCCGATCAGGTCGGTATCGACCTCGCCGCCCGCCTACTCGGCGAACCCTCTCCCCTGCTCACCGATACCGGCACCGATCTCCTGGTCGTCGGCGCCCACCTGCGCGGTCTCCCCCTGCATCACCAATTGGAACAAGCCCGCGCCCGCTTCGTCGGGGAGGTGACGACGTCGGCGGCGTACCGGATGGTCGCGCTGCCCGCCACCCCACCGAAACCCGGGATGCTTCGAGTCGGTGCCGGCGGAAGCTCCCTACCCGGCGAACTGTATCGCCTCGCCCCCGCCGCCCTCGGCACATTCCTGAGCAACCTGCCATCGCCCATGACGTTGGGCAAGGTCGAACTGGATTCCGGCGAATGGGTCACGGGTTTCGCCTGCGACTTCGAATCATCACGTGACGCAACAGATATCACCGAGTACGGGGGGTGGAAAAACTATCTGAACGCCGATCGGTGACCACGGTCCCGATCACCGTTTCGCAGCGACGGCGAATCGGCCCACCGTACCGATGAGGGGCGCGGCGGGTCCGGTCGCAGCCTCGACCCGCCGTCGCGCGGACGCTGCCGGCCGATGCGGTGGATGTCCGGCCACCGCATCGACCGGCCGGCGGCACTGTCGCGGCGAACAACACGCGACCCCGCTCGACCGAGATCCGGCGGCGTGCTCCTCACCAGGCCGCCGAAGCACCCGGTTCCTCCACTCACCCGTATAGCTCCGCGATTGTGTCAGGACGCGCGGAGCGGCGTTCGTGCCCGATACCGTTCGCGCATCTCCGGACCGGCCGCGGGACCTGCAGCGAATACGAATCGCGAATCCTCGGCCGAATCCACCAGCACGCGAATCGGACAGCGCAGCGCCGGCAGCCGGTATCCGACCGCCGAATACAGCGCCTCGCCATCGAGACCTGATACTCGTCCGATGGCGCCTGGACTCGGCGAGCGTTCCGGCAGCGCGGCCGCCTCGCGTCGTCGACTCACCCGACGCTCTGATGGCCCCCGGCAACCGCAGCGAGGAATTCGTCGGCCAGCCGGAAGAATTCGGCCGGCTGGTCGTAGGTGACGATATGCCCCGCGTCGGGAATGGTGACCAACTGGCCGCCGGGTGCTGCCGCCGCGGCGGCAGCAAGTTCCGGGTGTCCCACGAGCGGATCGTTCTCGCCGCGGATCCACAGGCTGGGCACCGCGAGCCGGTCGAGTTCGGTGAGATAGTCCAAGCGCATCCGCCGGGGGCCGTAGGCGTCGACCATCCAATCGTCCAGCGCCGGTTCGCCGAATCGGGCCTTGGCCCGCGCTTCGGCTCGGACCAGCTCCAGAATGGCGTCGAAGTCGCGAGTACCCGCCCCGGCGGTCAGGTTGGCGATCATCGACCGCCGGACCGCCTCGGGGCTGCGGGCCAAGTACTTGCTGGTGAGTTTCAGGATGCCCGGCGTGCGCATCACCGCCCAGGTCGTGAACTGGGCCCGGCGTTTCGCACCTATCCCACCGGGCCCGATCGCGATCAGCGCGGATACGCGGCCGGGATTGCGTAGTGCGTAGCCGATTCCGATTCCCGCGCCGAGGGACAACCCGACGACGGCCGTGGGCGGCAGGTCGAGCCGGTCGAAGAGATCGTCGAGGAAGCGATCGAAGAACTGCCGGTCCAGGCGGCCCGGCCACGGCCTGCTGGCGCCGTGCCGTGGGAGATCTATCGCGTGCACCTGGTATTTCGTCGCCATTCGGTGCGCGATATCGCGCCAAACCCCCTCGGCGGTGTCCATCATTCCGCCGTGCAGCAACAGCACGGGCGGCCCTTGTTCACCGGATCGGTAGTGCCGGATGGGCCCGCCGCCGATCGTCAGGTCGGTGCAGCGTTCGAACGCGGAGGTCATACCGGCTCCTCGAGTTGGGTGAGTTGATCCGACAGCTGGTCCAGCAGCGCGAGCTGGGCCTGCCGGGCGGCAGGGGCATCCACCGGGCCGGGGCCGCGCAGACCGGCGCCCATCAGTTGCGCGAAGAGCGCGACCGTATCGGTCAGCCCGTCGGCGGTCCCGGCGCCGAGGGTGCCGGGTGCGTTGACCAGGCCGATGGTGAAAACACCCAGCATGCGGGTGATGGTGTCGCTCGCCACGTCATTCGCGATTACACCCGCCTGCTGGAGCTTTTCGATGTAGTCGGTGAGCCAGCCCATCCGGACCGAATAGCGGCGATCGCCGACCTCGCGAACGTGGTCACCGAGGACCGAATCATCACCGAGGTACAGCGCTCGCATCAGCGGCTCCGACAGCAGCGCCTCCACCCCGAACCGGTACACGGCGGGCAGGTCCACCAGCTCCTCGGCGGCGGTCACTCGCCGGTGCACCTGCGCGGTCATCCGCCGCATGCTGCGGTTGAGCACCGCGGCCAGGATTGCGTCCTTGCCGTCGAACTCGCGGTAGACCGCGCCCTTGCCGATTCCGGCTCGTTCCGCGATCTGCGCGACGGTGGTGTCGGGCCAGCCCGATTCGACGATCGACTCGGCGGCCGCGGTCAGAATCCTTCCCCGGCGATCAGGAACAAGTGGTCGCGGCATTCGACTCCACTCTTCGTAGTGACCAATTTTCCAATATCAGTCACTACGATACCGCAACTTCTGCTTCACCCCGACACATCGGGGATCACAGTGAAGAGTTCGTAGCTGTGACCATCCGGGTCGCGGACGTAAATTCCGCGGCCACCCGACAATCGGTTGATCCGCCGATCCCAACCGTTTTCCGGACCGGACCCGTAGTCGGCGGCGGGCATGTCCGAGACTCCCGACCCCTCCGACGGCGGATCGGCACTTTTCCGCCTGGTCCGCTTCTGGTCCCGCCGCTGGACCGGCCGAGTTTTCGACGAACGAACCGCCCCACCCGCGGATACCGGCCGCATCCAGCACATCCAGGTCCTCGAAGCCGTCGCCGCCGCCCTGTGCGTCCGCACGGAAGCCACTGTCACCGATATCGCGACCCAACTCGGTATCGACCACTCCGGCGCCAGCCGGATGGTCCGCGACGCCACCGCCGGCGGCTATCTCACCCGCACCACCTCACCGCAGGACCGGCGGCGCGTAACCCTCGAACCCACCGAATCCGGCATCCACCTCCTGGATGCGGCCCACACCTGGCAACGCGACTGCTTCGACCGCCTCACCGCCACCTGGCCCGCCGACGACCGGCGCCGATTCGCCACCTACCTCCAACGCCTCGCCGACGAAACGGCCACATAACCCGAGCGCAGCCCGAACCCACGAGAACCGGACCGCCCGCCCCGCGGCTTCACAGCACCCACTTCCCGATCATTTTGAACGATGGTACAACTAGTACGTTCGTTCAATTAGATCGGAGTTCGCGATGGACACACCCCCGGCGCCCACCTCCAGGTGGCGGCAGTGGGCCGGCCTGGCTGTGCTGATGTTGCCGACGGCGTTGCTGGGTCTCGATGTCACGGCGCTCTACCTCGCCGTCCCGAATCTGTCCGCGGACCTGCAACCGACCGCCACCGAGACGTTGTGGATCATGGACGCATACGGCTTCCTCATCGCCGGCTTCCTGATCACGATGGGGACGCTGGGCGACCGGATCGGGCGTCGGCGCCTGCTGATGATCGGCACAGCCGCATTCGGCGCGGTCTCGGTATTCGCGGCGTTCGCTACAAGCGCCCCCTGGCTCATTGCCGCGCGGGCGCTGCTGGGCGTGGCCGGGGCGACGCTGATGCCGTCCACCTTGTCCCTGATCAGCAATATGTTCGCCGACGCCCGGCAGCGAGCGGCGGCGATCGGCGTATGGGCGACAATGTTCGCCCTGGGAATGGCGGCCGGGCCGATTGTGGGCGGCATCCTGATCGCCCATTTCTGGTGGGGTGCAGTCTTTCTGATCGCGGTTCCCGTCAGTGTGGCGACGTTGGTTGCGGCGCCGGCACTACTGCCGGAGTTCCGGAGTGAAACCTCCCGGCTCGACCTGTGGAGTGTCGCGTTATCGCTGGCCGCGTTGCTCCCGGCCATCTTTTCGATCAAGCATGCCGCCGCGCACGGCATCGACGCCCAGGCCCTCGCCGCCGCTGCGCTGGGCGGTATCGCAACCGTTGCCTTCGTCCGCCGTCAACTCCGCCTACGCGAGCCGCTACTGGATATCAGGCTCTTCACCGACCGGACCTTTGCCGCTGCCCTGTCGGTCCTGCTGATCGGCTTGGCCGGGTTCGGCGGGGTGATGTACCTGGTCACCCAGTACCTGCAATTCGTCGACGAGCTCTCGCCGCTGACGGCCGGACTGTGGATGGGGCCCCCGGCCCTCGCAATGCTGATCGGCGGGATCGGTGCCCCGGCGCTCGCCGGTCGGATCCCGCCGGGAATTGTCATGGCAGGCACCCTGGCGCTGTCGTTGATGGGCTACGTCTTGCTCGCATTCGCCGGAACGGACAACAAGCCCACCGTTGTCGCCGGCTTCGCATTCATTTATCTCGGCCTGGGGGTCATCGCCGCACTCGGCACCGATATCGTCGTGAACGCGGCACCGTCGGAAAGATCCGGTTCGGCCGCGGCATTGTCGGAGACCGTGCAAGAGCTGGGGATCGCGGCCGGGGTTGCGCTGCTGGGAAGCCTGACCACAGCGATCTACCGAACCATGGCGCAGGCCCCGCCCGGCGCCACCCGTTCCGTGGCCGAAGCCTACGACGGCAGCCTCCCCGGCGCGGTATCGGTGACCGAACAGCTACCGGCAGAAGCGCTTCGGCATGCCCGTGATGCGTTCACCAGCGGCCTCAACATCGCTGCGATCGCCGCAGGTATCGCCGTCGCCGGTGCCGCCGTCGTCTGCTTCCGGATGCTGCGCCATCTCCACCCGATCGGCACCACCGGCCACCCCGCGGAACCGATAGCCTCGACCCACGGCGGCGACGATCGGTGAGAGGACCACGATGACCGAACAGGACACTGTCGACGGCCGCAAACTACGCGGCCGGCGGCGCCGGGCTCAGATCATCGAGGCGACACTCACGATCGTGCACCGCGACGGCGCCTCCGGTGTAACCCATCGAACCGTGGCCAAAGAAGCCGGTATCACCACCAGCCTGACCCTCTACTACTTCGCCACCCTGGACGAGCTTCTGGTCGCCGCCCTGACCAGCGTCACAGACGCCTACACGCAGCGCATCCGTCAACTCGTCGACACCGCCGACGACCCACTGGACGGGCTCGCCCGGCTCATCGCCGAATCCGCGGGCCCGGGCCGAGAGCGTGCGCTCGCCGAACGGGAACTCTCCACCTTGGCGGCTCGCCGGCCCGCACTGCGTCCCGCGGCGTGGCGTTGGCGCGACAGCGTCGCGGAACTCGCCCGGACGCAATCCGACGACCCCGATATCGTCGAGGCTTTCGTCGCACTCTGCGACGGATTGTGTGCGGCGATCCTGCTCGGCGATCGGGGCGCCGACCCGGAACACATCCGCGGACTCCTCGGCGGCGTCCTGCGGCACACCGGCCCATAGCCCCCGAACGGCCCCGCTCGTAAGGACACCAGTAACGCCCCTGCTTCTGCCATTCCCTCCCCCGGCGACATAGCCGAAACGTCCGCACGAACCGGACCCCACCGCCCCGGAAGGATCGGCGAGGGTAGCGCGTACGCGACCATGAAACGGTCCCGTTCACCACCGACTTCGCGCGGCCGCCACCGTGTAATCGAAGTATGACAACAGCGTTGACCGATCGGAAGCCGTTCGGGCGCAGCACCGCAACTCGACGAAAAGGCATCCTCTGGTTCCTGGTGCTCGCGTTCGCGGGCGCTTGGATCCCGTGGGGTATTGCCGGAGCGGCCGGGTACACCCTCGACAATCCGGTCGTCCAACTGCTGACCGGCGCTTTCACCCCTGCACTGGCGGCGATCATCACCCGCCGGTGGATCACCCGGGAAGGTTTCGCCGATTCCGGCCTTCGGCTGCGACTCCGCACGCAGTGGCGGTCGTATCTGACCGCGGCCCTGCTACCGATCGGCATTCTCGCCGCCGCGCTCGCGCTTGCGGTGCCCCTGGGAATGTGGCGCCCCGAGCTGCACGATTTCGGTTCCGGTACCCTGCTGTTCCTGGTGCTCGCCCCGATCATCCCGGTGGTGGCTGCCCCGATCTTCTTCGGCGAGGAGTTCGGCTGGACCACCTATCTCCGCGATCGCCTCCTCCCCGGCCGTCCCGTGGCCACCACCTTCGCGACCGGTGTGATCTGGGGTGTGTGGCATTGGCCGCTGCCGTGGGTGGGTTACCTGGGTTCGGGTGGTTCGGCCACGGACGCGTTCATCGCCATGCTGTTGTGGCTGCCGCTGTCGATCGAACTGGAGTTCCTGATCGGCTGGTTGTGGGCGCGCAGTGGGTCGGTGTGGCCGCCCGCGCTGCTCCACGGCGGCAGTAATCTCGTGGTCGCGGTGGGCTTGGAACTGTTCGTCGGTAACGCGGGTCCCTCCGGCGCTTCGATTACCCTGCTGATGTGCGCAGCGTATTTGCCGGTAGTCGCGTGGATCGTCGTGACGACGAGGCTCGGCGGTCCGCGGAACGCGAACCCGAAGACCGGGCGGTGACGGTGATGGGATCCGCACGCCGTACCGGTCCACGCTTCTTCATCTCCCCATGGCGTGCACTGCTCGCAGTAGTGTGCGGCGGCGTCCTGTCGGCAGTGACGGTGATCGGTTCGGTGCCGGTTGTACTGCTCGGTTTCACCCGTTCGTTGCGGGCCGCCCTGTGGGAGCCGATGCTGCGACTGCACTGCATGCGGCTCCGGCTGATCGACCCGGATACGGCCGTCCGAGCTGATACCCGAGTACGAGAGGCGAGCGCGGCGCAACGACTGCCCACATTCCGGCATATCACTTATATCGTCACCACCACGCTGTTCAGCGGTGTGGTGTTCTGCCTGGCAGCGTTGGGCTTTTCCGTCGCCGCTGTCCTGCTCGCCGCGCCGATCATCGTCCGGGACGATTACTTCGACTTCGGCCCGTGGGTGATCGACGACAATGCGGCGGCCTGGGCCAGCGCGGGCGTGGGTCTGCTCGCCACGCTCTTGCTGCTGGTACTTCTCGGCGCCTGGTCAGCACTCGAGGCGCTGCTCGCCCGCAGCCTGCTGACTCCCGATTCCGATCGTTGGCGTCATGAGGCCGTCCGGATCGAGAGCTCCCGCTCGGCCCTGCTGGAAGCGGAGGGTTTCGAACGGGAACTCCTGGAATCCGAACTGCACGACCGCGTCCAGCATCGCCTCGTCGCACTGTCGATGAACCTGGGACTGACCGAAGCGCAGGACACGGACGGCCCCGCCGGCCGCCTCGCCGCCGAGGCCCACCGACAGGTCGACGACACCTTGAGCGAACTACGGGCCGTCTTGCGCGGCTTCTCCCCCCGAGTGCTGTCCGAACGCGGACTCGAACCGGCCCTGACCGACCTCGCCGCGGACCTACCGCTCGATATCCACATCGACCTCGACAACAACCGCCTGCCACCCGCGGTCGAGCATATGTCCTATGTCCTGGTCGCCGAATGCCTCACCAATGTCGCCCGGCACGCCGACGCCGCCCGCGTCGACGTGCGCGGCAGCCGAACCGGCTCGCGGTGGATACTGAACGTCACCGACAACGGTCCGGGCGGTGCGCATATCGTCGACGGTCACGGCCTCGACCGCCTGCAACGCCGCCTCGCGGCCCTCGACGGGCAGCTCACGGTGGCCAGCCCGCCCGGCGGCCCGACCACCATCCGGATGGAGTGCACAGTGTGACAACCCCACCCGCCCGACTGCGGATCGTGCTGGCCGAGGACAGTCCCCTGTTACGGGCCGGGCTGGAAAGCGTGCTCACCTCCGCCGGCCACGAGGTGAGCGCAGCGGTCGGCGACGCACCCGGGCTTATCCACGCCTGCGCCGCCTACACGCCGGACCTGGTGATCACCGATGTCCGGATGCCGCCGGGCGGCACCGACGACGGCCTCCGCGCCGCCGCCGAACTACGACACCGCGACCCCCACCTACCGATAGTCGTGCTGTCACAGTACGTTTCGGTCGCCTACCTCGATGATCTCCTCGGCGACGACTCGACCGCCGGTGTGGGCTACCTCCTGAAGGAACGTGTCGGGCACGTCCGGCAATTTCTCGACACCGTCGCCCGGATCGCGACCGGGGAGACGATCGTCGACCCCGACGTCGTCCGGGCGCTGGTCAAATCCGGCCGGCACCGCACACCTCTGGCCGATCTCACCGCCCGAGAACGGGAAGTGCTCGCGCTGGTAGCGGAGGGTCGCACGAATTCCGGAATCGCCGAGGTCCTGACCGTCTCGGAAGCCGCCGTCCGCAAACACATCGGCGCCATCTTCGCCAAACTCCCCCTCCACGACGGCGACCGCCGAGTCCAAGCAACCCTCATCTACCTACGCTCACTCGGCCAACCCGAGGCCCACTGAGCGCCCACCCCTATTGTTGCCACCCTGGGTGATCGCACCTGGCGCGTGGCCTGAGTGGTCTATGGACCGGACCACGCCCGGGGCAGGCTGTCCGGTGGTCAGTAGTAGACCGGCCCCGGCACCCCACCACCGACCGCGACGGCGTCACCGGTGATGGCGATACTGCGCGGTGAGGCCAGGAATGTCACCACATCGGCGACCTCGCGGGCGTCGATGATCCGCCGCACGGAGTTGTTCGCGAGCTCCGCCTCGAGCGCGGCGACCGTGGTGTCTTCGTTCTCAGCGCGCGCGGTAAGCCGTTCGGTCAGGCGCTCGGTCCGGGTTATCCCCGGGTGTACGACCGTCACATTGACACCTTTGGGTCCGAGCTCGTCCGCCAGATTCTTGGTCAGCGCGGCGACGCTCACATTGCGAACCGTTTGAGCGATCGAATTCGCCTGCCGCGCACCGAGACCGCTCACATTGATGATCCGCCCGAAACCTTGGGCGATGAAATGCGGCGCGACCGCGCGTGCGGTCCGCAAGTAGCCGAGCACTTTGATCTCGACCTCCCGGCGGACCACGTCGTCGGTGGTTGCGGCGAGGTCGGTGGGCGCGCCGGCGCTCCATGGTGTGGCGGCCGAGTTCACGAGGATATCGACCCCACCCAATTCCTCGACGGTCCGCGCGACCAGGTTCTGGACCTGGTCGTCGTCACCGGTATCGGTCGGCACCCCGATCACCCGTCGCCCCGTCTCCTCGGCCAGGCCGCGCACCGCGGCCTCGAGCGGCCCCGCCGACCGGGCCGCGATCACCAGGTCCACACCTTCGGCCGCCAGTCCGCGGGCGATCGCCAACCCGATCCCCTTACTGCCGCCGGTGACTATCGCCCGTTTACCGTCGAGTTCCAGATCCACGCCGATCACGCTAGCAACGACTGCTCGATCAGGACCCGGTCCGACTCACGCCGAACGGAATCCTGCCGATGAAGCTGCGGCTCGTATCCCGATGTTCCTAGACGCTCATCCAGGGCTGCCGATTCGCCGAACTGTGCTCGAGCTGATCACAGTGGATGTCGGTCGGCTGGAAGGGGAACGGCGATGAGCAGATCGAGATTGTCACGGACGGCGCTGGTCAGGAAGGTCCGCGAGTGGTGGCTGTGGGCAATCGGCCCCACCGCGGTGCTGCTCCTGATCCTGATCGGAACCCACGTCCCGGATGCGTGGGCCGCCCGTGGTGGCGACGGCCGCCCGGGAATCTGGACGGTAACCGAAGTGTCGTGTCACGACACGCAGTGCCGCGCATGGGGCCACTTCGTTCCCGACAGCGGCGAACGAGGACGACAGCACGTGAAACTTGCGGGCCGCGACTTCTCCTTGCGGCCCGATGATGTCGGAACTCGATGGCGAGCGATAGACGTCGGGTCGTGGCGGGACGAGGTTTTCGTCCCCGGCGGCGGCCGCGCGTTTTCGGCAGTGTGGATCTGTTCGGTGATGGGCGCTGTGACCGCCTTCTGGCTACTGACGCTCTGGGTGGTGTACCTGCACAGACGGGCAACACCGCCGATGCTGCGGAAGAGGTAGGCAACGAAATACTGTTGAACAGGTTTGCCTCGCATGGCAGGCTCGATGCCGTGGATACCGGACCGGTCGAGCTCGTACCGCTCACCGAGGGCAACCTTGTCTTGCTGCTCGACGCGGCGGTCCGCGATTCGGATCCGCTGGAGGTGATGACGCCGGTAGAGGACGAGCCGGGGTGGACGGACCGCCGCAAACAGGCATTTCTCGAGTTCCACCGTGGCAGGGCACTGCGCGCCGGCGAGCCGTCGGAGTACACGTATCTGATCTCGGTCGGCGAGTCGATTGTCGGAGCCGCCCGGTTGGAGCCGCGGCACGAGGACTTGGAGGCAGGCGTCTGGATCGGCCGGTCGCATCGTGGGCGTGGGGTCGGCGTGGTGGTCGCCGAACGACTGCGGGAACTCGCCACCGGGTTCGGCGCGCGGCGAGTGGTCGCCAAGACCACCGTCGACAACCATGCGGCGCGCAGACTACTCGCCGGTGCCACCACAACGGTCAGCGGAGACGCCGTCACCGCATCCCTAGACCTCGACTGAGACCCTGAATCCGCCCGTTTGGGTGGGCGGAGGCCTCGCCTCGGGGCCGAGCTACCCCTGCTCCACTACCTGCTCGATTCCGTCGAGCAGTCGCGCGAGACCGAACTCGAACATCGAGTCCACATCCATCGCCTCGTCGAGAGATTCGAGGAGCGCGGACTGGACCGGATGCTCTTTCCGTCCGAGTCGCTCGAGGATCGCCGGGATTTCCAGGGTCTTCCACCGGCTCGTCATACCGTTGCCATCGGCCTCCGAGGCGCTCGTCCGCAATGCGGAAAGTCCTTCGACAAGCCCGGTGACACTCTGAAATGAGCGGTAAGCCTGGATCGGCCCGAGGCCGGCATCGACCAGCGCGGCAAAGACACGTTCGACATCGGCGAGCAGCGCGGGCGCAGTCACCGGAGGAAATGTGGTCACTACCCGTAAGAACCAGGGGCACGAGCAATCACAACGCGTGCTGTTTCCACTGGTGGAGTTCGGCCTGTGGGCCGGGATGCGTCCCCACCGACTCACCGCGACCGAGTCCATCACGCTCCCGGATTACGGGCGGCCGGGCGAAGCAACAGGGCATGCTTCGAAGCTCTGACGAGGAACCGACCCCGGATCCGAACGCCTGACCAGACCATCCGCGGCGCCGAGAGTCCGAGGTGGCACCGTACCGACGGCACGAACATCACGGCCGCGCCTCGAACACCGAAAGCCCAGCTCCTCCATATTGGACATCACATATATGTGCGTTAACATCTATGCATGTCCTTGCGGCACGCGATTCTCGGCCTCCTTTCCATCAAGCCGATGAGCGGCTACGAGCTGAAGAAGGTGATCGACGCAAGCGTTGCGCATTTCTGGACATCGGATCAGTCGCAGGTGTATCGCACCCTCGCCGATCTGGTGGACAGCGGACTGGCCTCCCGCCGCACGGTCGTGCAGGAGGAGCGTCCGAATATGCACGTCCACAGCATCACCGATCTCGGTTCGGCCGAGTTGGACTCCTGGCTCGCCTCACCGTTGCGCACCCCACCGACGCGGGATCCGTTCCTGGTGCGTTTGTTCTTCGCGGACAGGTTGCCGCCAGACCGCATTCGTGACCTCCTGCAGACACGCCGGCAGGAACTGAACGAGTATCTGGCAACACTGCAGGCGATTTCGGTCCCCGACGAGCCGGCCGATATCGGGCAGGCACTCCGACTCACCACGCTCGATTACGGAATCACCGTGGCCGAGGCCGAAATCGCCTGGCTCGACGCCGCACAACAACGACTGGATCGGATCACCCCATGAGCACGACCCTGACCACCCGGCTCGATCGCCTCGCGGCACGCTACGCCACCAAACCGTCAGTCTCGGGTTTCAGCGCCGCCATCGAACAGCCCTCCACCGGGTTCACCTGGAGCTACGGCAACACAGATCAGCCGTATTTCATCGCAAGCATCACCAAGCTCTACACCGCCGCGATGATCATGCAGCTTCGTGACGAGGGGGCACTCAGCCTCGACACCCCCGCAGCCGATATTCTCGGCGCCGACACGATGCGTGGACTCGTCGTGCACGACGGCCACGATTACGGCCCGGCGATCACGGTGCGCGAACTGCTGACCCAAACTTCCGGTATCCCGGACTATTACGAGCAGAAACGACCCGACGGCACAACGATGGCCGACGAAATGCTCCGTGTCGATATCGCGCGAACCTTCGACGACTACCTCGAAACGGCCAGGAGCATGCCGAGCCGTTTCGCCCCGTCGACGCCGGGCCGGGCACAGTATTGCGATACCAACTATCAACTCCTGGGGCGGATCATCGAGGTCGCCACCTCCGGCAGTTTCGACGACGCACTGCGCCGCCGTATCCTCGAACCACTCCATCTACAACACACCTGGCTGTTCACCCCGCGCACCCTGGACCGCTACGACGAGGTCGCCACGATCCGGCACGGGCGCACCCGACTTCGTATTCCGAAGACGATCGCCTCGTTCCCACCCGACGGCGCGGTGGTCTCGACGGTCACCGACCAGGTGCGTTTCCTGCACGCCTTCATCGCCGGCGACCTGTTCCCCTCCGCATACCTCGCCGAAATGACCGCACGGTGGCATTCGGTGTTCTCCCCTGTCATCCCCATCCACTACGGCATCGGGATGATGCGCTACCAGCAGCCCCGCTGGCAGAACCCTTTCGCACCGAACCCACCCATGATCGGCCACGCCGGCGCCTTCGGCACCGTCCTCTACCACGTCCCCGACCGCGATCTCTATCTCGCCGCCACGGTCAACCAGATGCGTTCGGTCAGCCTCTCCCACGTCCTATTGCTACGACTGGTGTCCCGATTCTCCTGACACCCGCAACACCCGATCAGGACCCCCTGCTGCCCCGCGGAGCCGGTCAGGTCGAAGACTCCCCGGCCGGGAACGGTTCGACAGTCCTGTCTGGTCACCCGGTGGCGGCGTCCGAAACAGCAGGCCGCCGCCATCGGAACAGTTCGCGCACATCGGCCGGCCAGTTCACCGCCGCGATACCCAGCATGATCACCAGGTGCAAGGGAGCCGAGACCTCTTGGTAAACGGGTCCATCATCGATGACGTGTGTGGTCACCGCGCCGGTCAGCACCAGCACCAGCCCCGCGGCACCAAGGAATCTGGCCTGTCTCCGGGGGATGACCAGCAGGATCGCGCAGATCAGCTCGATCGCCCCGACGACGAAACGCATATTCGGGTCGAAACCCCAATCCGCGAACTTCTCGGAATATGCGGGCCCGAACATCGTCTCCCCGGACCAGAATTTGGTAGCGAACCCTACGAAGAATTCAGCGGCCACGAACCAGTAGAAGCCGGTGCGCAACCAGTTCGACACAGTGCGGCGATCAGTCATTTCGCTCCTCCAGAAGCAGCTCGAACGGGACACGGGATCTTCCCGCTGCCTGTCTGACCGTCCGAATCCGGCGAATGTGACAGCTCGACCTGCCCGCCATGTCACATCAGCCGGGTCCGGGAGGTCATACCTATCGACAGACCTCGTGAGAAGGAGGTGGCGGATGGACTACAGCGATCGGCTGGTCATGGAGTTCGAAGGAAACCGGGCACACCTGCGCGCAGTGGCCTACCGGATGCTGGGCTCGGCCGCCGACGCCGAGGACGCGGTTCAAGAAACCTGGCTACGGCTGAACAGCCGAACCGACGTATCCGATGTCGACAATCTGGCCGGATGGCTCACCACTGTGGTGTCGCGGGTGTCGCTGAATGTTTTGCAGCGCCGCAGGAGCCGCCGCGAGGACCTCTACGGATCCGAAGCGGTCGACGACGGCGCGGAGCGCGCCGACACGATGTCGCCTGAGCAGGAAACGGTACTGGCCGATTCGGTCGGATCGGCACTGATGGTCGTTCTCGATACCTTGTCTCCGGCCGAACGGCTGGCTTTCGTGTTGCACGATATGTTCGCCGTGCCGTTCGATGAGATCGCCGCGATCCTGGGCCGCTCCGGCGCCGCGACCCGTCAGCTCGCCAGCCGCGCACGGCGCCGGGTCCAGGGAAACGATCAGCCCCCGAGTACCGACCTCACGGCACGCCGTGAAATCGTCGACGCCTTCCTTCGCGCCGCGCGTATGGGCCAGTTCGCCACCCTGCTCGAGCTACTCGATCCGGACGTGGTGCTGCGAGCCGACGCTACTGTCGTAGCAGCCGGGGCGGCGCCCGAAGTGGTCGGCTCCGATCCCGTGGCCCGGACCTTCGACGGCCGCGCCCGCGGTGCCCGGCCCGTCCTGATCGACCGGGAGCCGGGTGCGGTCTGGCGGGTCGGCGGCCGGCCACGATTCGTCTTCACCTTCACCGTCCGGCAGGGAAAGATCGCCGGTATAGCGATGATCGGGGATCCGGAGCGGATCGAGGCCATGGACCTGCGCGACCGATGAGCCCGCCCGAAACCACCGCCGGTGACTCGGCACGCGGTCTGTCGAAGCGATTCGGGTGTGGACGCACCGGTTCGCCAGACACTCGCCCCGGCACTACCCTGGCACCGGCTCCTACGACCGGCCGGTTCGGACGCAGGCGACGCGCTCCCGGCCCCTTCCCGGCGACCAACGGTCACAGGTCCGACCCTGCACGAACGTCGAGCGGAGACGCATTTATGAAGAAAGCCTGCGTGATCGCAGCAATGTCCTTGGCAGTCATGGGATTCTCGGGGGCCACCGCCGCCGCCCTCCCCTCCGGCAGCGCCGATCTCCCCGGGCTCCCGGGCGCTACCCAGCCCGGCCCGCCTGCCCCGCCGGACGGCAAGAAGGTCGGCGACCCGTGCACGGCAGGTGGCGGCGTGGCGGGGCATTACGAGTGGGTGCACCTGGACGAGGAGTCCGCCGCGCACTACGGCACCGAATGGATGTTCGTCTGCCAGGCGAACTGATTTCGTGACCGCGGCGGTGCGGCATCATCCGCACCGCCGCCCAGCGACGACAGCCTTGATCAGGCTGTTTCCAGCGTGGTCTCGACCGGCGTCGCACCGGTGGTGAGGTCCAGCACCGGGCAGTGGGCATCGACAGCCGCCTGTAGTTCCGCATACCGTTCCGAGGTCTCGGGCCCGGTGATCTTCACCCGGACCCGCACCGCCTGAAACCCGGCCCGAACCCGCTCGTCGAGACCGAAGAACCCGCGGATATCCAGATCCCCTTCGGCTTCGATCGATAGATCCTCGACCACGATCCCCAGCCGCTGCGCCCAGAACCGGTAGGTGACGATCTGGCAGGAGATCAACGCACCGAGATACACCTCCACCGGGTTCGGCGCGGTGCCCTCACCACCGAGCGCCGGCGGTTCGTCCACCCGCAGCCCATGAGCACCCGCAGTGATAGCGCTACCCACCGTGCCCTGCGGAATCCCCGATGCGCGGAAGACCACCGCGGCATTCGCCGGATCCTGTGCGACCGCGTCGGCGGTGGAGGCGGTGATGTCGTTGAGCGAGGAAGTCCCGGCTGTCATGGTCGTGACGTTAAGTTCCGGTGGTCACCGAAACCATAATTGTGCTCGTGGTGATGCGAATCGGCACTGTCGGTAGCATCCGGACTCCGATCTCAATCCCGCAAGAGCAGGTAGTGAAGTCGAAGCGCAGTCGGGCGACCGAGCGCCAGCGTGTGGTCGACTCCACGGGGCCATCATGCTCGCGGCCCGGCAGTCGACCGGAGCAGGTACCCGCTATTCATCGATGATGTCCTCCTACCGGAGCTATTTTCTTCGCGAAGGTTGTGAAACATTACGAGCTGCGAGAGCGATGAAAGTTCCATGGAATACAGTCGCTGCGGTCGACGCCCAAACGGCGCACGCCGAGTGAAACAACCCGGTAACGTCGCACGCTGCCGGCGATACAATTCGGGAACAAAACCCCGTCCGACCATCGGATAGCAAGTTTACCGGAAAACAATCCGGCCAACAGCTTTCCAAAACTGACGGGCCGTGCATAACATTCAGCAGCGGGCTTCAATGAAAACGGAACAATCCCGCAGCACCAGATTCTTTCTCTCTTCCACTCCCAGGAGTCCCCCGTTGCCCATGCTGGATACCCCCTTGCCTTCTCACCGCCGCAACACCCGAATCGATCGGGCGAATGTATCGGCCCGAATGTATGAACCCGTCAGAACTTGCACACATAGCCGTGCCCACCAACTGGCAGATACCTCATACGACAGCCCCAGGCCGATGTTGAAAAACCTGCGTGTGTAAGAGGTTTCAATTCCGTCGTTGCAATCGCAATCTGCCCCGACCAACTCACCGGCGTCAACCGATCGAACCAGCCGATACGAGGAAATCATGACCAACCCGCCCTATCCACCACCGCCTCAGTATCCCTACGGATCCCCGTATCCACCGCCACAGCCACCGAAAAAGAAGGCCAAATGGCCCCTGCTGTTCTTGGTGGGCGCGCTCGCGTTCTGCGGTCTGGCGGGCTGCATCGCTCTCGTCAATGGATTCGATAATGCCGTCGAAGAATCAACCAGCAGCAGTGTTGCGCCTGGACAACCCACTGAAGCAGCAGTCGAGGGTGGTGGTCAGCCGGAAGCCGACCAGGCACCGGCAGGCGAAGCGGTCCGGGATGGCAAGTTCGAGTTCGTTGTCACCAAGGTCGACCAAGGACTGACGGTGGCAGGCACCAACCCATACATGCAGACGGAAGCCCAAGGCCAATACGTGCTCGTATATACGACGGTCACCAACACAGGCGACCAGCCTCAGTCCTACTTCGGCGAGAACCAGAAACTCATCGATGTTCAGGGTCGCGAGTTCACCAATGACACCATGGCCGAGATGAATGTCAATGATTCCGGTGTCATGATGGCCGACATCAACCCCGGCAATTCTCTGGATGTGGTGATCGCATTCGATATCCCCGCGGATGCTCAGCCCGCGGCGATCGAGTTCCATGATTCGATGTTCTCCGGCGGCGCGAAGGTTGCGTTGCAATAGCCTGCTCAGGACCGCTGCGTCTGATTACTTGCCGACGGCGACCTGCCCCCGTCGAAGATGCTTTTATCAACTGTTAACGGGCTACCGAGGTCGAGGGTCGAATCGATATGCTTGCCCTTCGGAAACCCCTCGTCCAACCACTTCCGGAGGCGATCAGGGTCGCTGTATCCCTTCTGCCGTAAAGAGTCAACCACGTCGCGTCCACAAATCATGGCTATCGGGTGTCCGTCTTCACGAACTTCCTCATATACCTGTTTCGCGAAGTAGGACAACGTCACGAAAACACCGAACTGCCGGTGCCGGATCCGGGAAATCAGTCGGCTCATCTCTTTGACGCCGATGCTGTTGTTTTCCCGGTAGCACTTCGCTTCGAGTCCGAATTCAACAGCGACCCGGTCGGCGCCGGGACCGAGCAAGTAGGCGCCGACTGCGTCGCGTCCGCCATCGCGAGATGGAGGTGTCACCGTGCACTTCCCGGTGGCCGGTGCCATCATGCGCCAGATCGCCACTGCACACTCTTCGAAGTCTGTCTCTCTGCCTTCGAAATGTGCGCGGATCATCCTCAGCATCTCCCAACCCGCAGGGTCGTCCGGAAGCTGCTCCTCCTTGGTCCGGATAGTCAATGTCGACGGTGCAACCAACGGGCGATATACGCGCCCCTCGACCCATTCCCTCCACGGCTCAGGACACCCCGGGCCGATGGTGGGTTCCCCGGCCAGGACCGAGGTCAACCAATTGCGTTGCACTATCCCCACGTCGAGGACGGTGAAGAACGCGCGATAGTTCTGGAACCGGGATCCCTTCGTGTGGCGCCATATAGCGGACAGGTCCTCGTCCGATGTCATCGTTTCGGTACCAGGGGCGAGTAGTCCTCGAAACCGGACAGATCGACCCGGCGCGGCCTTCTCGAAACAGAGAAACGGCGGCACCACTGCCCGCTCCTCGGGCAGGCCGTGGGTCGCTTCGAAGACATCCCGCAAGAGCAGATTGCCAGACCGCTTGGTGTGGTGCAGTTCGGAGCCGGGCTCGCGGTTGTCTCCGTAGTAGGTGAATATTCCGGTCTCTGGATCGAGGTGGTCCGGCCAGTCCGGCTCTGCCCCGGTGGTATACAGGGCCACCAGTCGCACAGCCTTCTTCCGCACCGAACCATTGGGCCGGAATCCGCCCTGATTCCCAACCGGAAGCAACCGAGCCAGAGCATCGTCCCCCGCCGTCCCTTCGGTGCCGCCGAGGTACAGACGGTCGATATGCAAATCGGCCTCCCGGAGTGCATCGAAGGCAACCGCGGCCTCGGAACCGATCATGGCTGCTTATCGTAGAGGCCCCTACGCTGGGATACCAGAATCCGAAGTCCATCAGGATCCCTATCGAGCACATGGCGCTGGCGTCTATCCGGATGATGACGTCACGACACTACTGGTTACGGGTCAGTGCGTGTGTCCGGTGAGGCCGTCCGCCGATGGCACAGCCAACCGCTCGGCCCGGGGCCATGGCGGCGTGTCGGGGATTTGCCGCCAGGTGACGTGGAGCGCGGGGAACCCAGGCGGGGGGCATCTTCGATGCTAAACAACACTTCGTCGCAGAGGGAGCACCGAGCGACGGTGGTCACGGGCTTGCCGAACAGTGGGTGGCCGTGTCCGACCTCGATGCGCAGCTGTCGTTCCAGCGCGGCCCGCATCTCTGGGCCCGAGAGTAAAATCCCGGGTTCCGGAAGCGCCCTCGGCATCCCATCGAAGAGATAGTCGGTGGTGGGATCGGTGCCAGCATCATCCAAGGGCCTATCAGATCCGACACCGCGCGGTGGGAGCCGACGGCATGAGGAACATCGTCGAAGTTCGCGAACCAGACGACGGGCGCGGGGTGCAATGCCCCTCGGGCAGAGACTGCCGCAGAGCATGTTCGCCCAATTCCTCGCCGCAGGATGGATACAAATCCATACGCATTAGCATGACGGATCGGATGATGTACCCGTGGTCCACGCTTGAGCGGCATCGACGAACCGGAAGCGTCGTCTGAGCCGGGATACCGATCTGCTGCGAGAACCGCATCGGATGCAAAGGGAATGTCTGCGAGGCGTTCCATACGCCGATGATGCGCTGTGCCGTGCTACCGGAACAAACCCAATGCCGACAGGAGTCCACCGAATCTGGCAGACTCCAGTGGTGGGCACCAGCGCTGAAACCAGCTTGCGACAGCTACTTTTCGATCATATCGAGGAAATCGTTTGTGATACGGGGTCGTCACCCGGGAGCAGCGTCCGAACTTACTGTCGCCGATGAGGCACCTCGACTCATCGGCCTTAACCACGGAATCCACAGGAGCCACGGCACAGAAGTGACCCACGCATGACCGACTACCGCGCAGTGGCCGCGGAGGCCACTCCCCGTAAACGATGTTTATTCTGCGGAACAACAACTGGGAAACGCTCCCGTGAGCACGTCTTCCGTCGCGCATTCAAGGGGACACACCACGAAGCCTCGGGACTGACTTTTTCCGCACAGACACGGGACAGTCTCACCGTCTACACTCGACCTATTTCGCAGTTCGACATGACCCTGAACCAGGTATGCCAGCAGTGCAATTCGGGCTGGCTGAACGACCTGGAGAACGCCGTCACACCAATACTACAAAAACTGTCACACTTCCCTTTCGATCTGGTCGATCCCGACGAACTGAAGAATCTTGGATTCTGGGCATACATCCGCGCCTTGATACGTACTCGTATCAGCCCACGCGGCCACGCGCCTGACTCGATGTTTGAAGACGCACACCATAATCGACGCGTCCCACGAGGCAGCTATATACAGCTCGGATGGTGCACCCATTACGTTTTCGAGGCAGGCGCCCACCAATCGGTCTTTCTCGATGGCACCTACGTGGCGCATGTGGCCTTTGGGCTGGGTGGCCATCTTTTCCTCGTCTCCATGACAGAGGGGGAGGAGATGCTTTCACAGACACTCGATGTCAGCCGCCAACCGAGGCTGTGGTTCCCTGGTGCCCTGCACTGGCTATCGCCTACTGAGAATTTTGACCCCCGTCGGATTCCCCGCATCTTGACAGCGCAGGAAGCGATTGCGGTCGGCTTAACCCTGCCGATCCGGATGGGCGTTAACCCTCTCGTCGATAACTTCGGAAAAGTGGTCGATCCAACCGTCGTTATTCCGGCCAAGTTCCATCCATCACTCGCGTGGGACAATTTCGTCGACGGGCATGATGACGAGTCATAGTTTACGGGCTGCTACTTACAGTAATTCGCCATGACGCTGAAGACACCAGCGAACGGCGCAGATTGCCACGCACCGACCACGCAATCACGGCTACCGGAGTCCTGAATAGCCAGTTGAACGCCAGAGAACCACCCGAACCCTGTCGGACCAGCCAGCAGCATTCTCGAGACCGCCGGATGGACACTACGTCCCTATGTCTGTATCCGTGTACCGCCATTGGTCGCTAAGGTGAACACATGAACCGCGTCGTCCCTGCCCCAGTCGAGCGGGAGTCAACCAGGCCCCCTTCCCGGCAATCACCAGACGAACACCTTACCGGGACGGCGTCGGATACTTTACCTAAGATCGTTAGCCTCTTCTCCGGCGCTGGCGGACTGGATCTAGGGTTCCATCGGGCGTCATTCCCCCTGACCTTCGCGGTCGATCTGTCGCCCGCAGCCATTCAGACTCATCGCCGCAACTTCAAGGGCACCGTCTCGGTCGCGGCGGATCTCGAGGAACTCGGCGCCGATGGAGTGCTCGCACACCTTGATGGCCTACTCGAGCCGGGAGACTCGATCGGTGTCATCGGAGGTCCGCCTTGCCAGGGCTTCTCTCGAGCCAACACCGGATCTTCGGCGAACGATCCTCGCAATCGGCTCCCACTCCTGTACTTGCAGATCGTTCAGGCACTCCAAGATAGGTACACCGTCGAGTTCGTGCTGTTCGAAAACGTGCTCGGCATCCGTGACGCCAAGCACTCAGTTACGTTCCACGGCATACTTTCGAAGTTCCAGGAGATCGGACTTACTCCAGACGTCAGTGAGTACTCCGCTCTCGATTACGGTGTCGCCCAGACCAGGAACCGCGTGATCATCTCAGGTTTCCGCGACGAAATGGTCGCACGGAACTTCAAGCCGGAAAGAGTCGAAGCCACGAACCTCACGGTGCACTCGGTGATCGGGTCCCTTCCAGACCCTGCCTTCTTCGCTCGTGACCTCGACAAGTCAGCAATCCCCCACCACGAGAACCACTGGACTATGCGGCCCGTGTCCAAGCGGTTCTCCCGGCCCGGCGGCGCGGACCGCGCCGGCCGAAGCTTCCGTCGACTGGAGTGGCACAAGCCCAGTCCAACAGTTGCCTACGGTCACCGCGAGATCCACGTACATCCCGATGGTCGTCGTCGTCTTAGCATCTACGAGGCCATGCTGCTGCAAGGATTCCCCCACGACTTCGTTCTCGAAGGGACGCTCTCGTCCCAGGTGGAGCAGGTCTCAAACGCGGTTCCACCACCCCTCGCGCAGTCGCTTGCAACAGCGATAGAGCGCGCGACGCAACGGGCAAATCGGAAGTCGGCCACCGGTGAGGCGCTAAGCGCGTAACTCCTGATGCGTACCCTGGAGGGCCGTGTCCAGACACCGAAAACAACAAGACGTCACCATAATTCGGTGAAACTCACTAGGCTGGCAGGCACGAACAACGTGTAGGGGCGAGTTCTAGATAAAGGTGTCTGTCATGGCTTCTCCTAGGGGTGGACCAGTCCAGCTCGTGCTGTCAGAATCTGCTGATGCACCCGGTCAGGCGGCACCGTGGATCGGGCCGCTGTTGGCACTAGGCGCTCGGGCGGCGCGATATTCACAGAAAGTTGCCGGCCGTCAGTTGGTCATCGCGTTGTCAGTTCCCAAGCGGGACTTTGCGGCGGCTCTGATCGGCTGTGGTTGGGTCCTGGCGAGCGAGGCGCCTGTGCTCGCTGAACCTTTGGTGGCTCTGCGCGCCTTGGAGCCAGGACAACCCCTCCGGGCGGTTAACAGCCGTCAGGTGATCACCGGATTCTTCTCTTCGCTGAACGAAACAGTGCATCCGCCCCGTGCTCAGTTTGCCGGTTCGCTGTGGCGGGTCGACAGCATCCAAGCAGTTGCACCTCTGCCGGAGCTGGAACAACCCGAGCAGGCGCCTCGCCCCGAGCCCGGAAGTCTCGAGCACATGGCGTTACTCGACAGCACCTGGGACGCCCGGCTGGCAAAGCCGGCCGCGGACCTCGCCATCGTCGGCACCGCGACATGGTTGAAGGAGGACTTCGAGGCATGTCTCGGCAAAGAGGGCGACCACATCCCGCCGAGCTCTATCGAGGCGTTGCTGATGCCGAAAATGGGCCGCGTCGCAACGTGGTTCACACGAATCTTCTCCTCCGCCAGGCTCGCCGACCATCTCCCGCTGCCGACGGACTTACGCACGGTGATTCTCGACGGAGGTGGCGCCATCAAGTACGTGGCCGAGATCGAAACGCCTGTGATTATCTGCATCCTAGACCGATCAGTTGCAGACGAGACCGCAGCAGAGATCCTGGTGCAGATGCGCAATACCCGCGGAGAGCCTGTCGTGATCAGCGACTTGGGCTGGCGCCCACCCACGGGTGTCGAGGCGTTCGCCTTCACGGCGGCATTATGAGTCGTATTAGCTCCCTGAACCAGCGTTACGATGCCTCGGCTGCTCTTTTCCGGAACGGCGTGCAGATCCTCACCGTTGGCGACCCCGGCGGTGCTCGGTTCAATCTCGCAGTCCAACGACTGATGGTCGCGCTGCGTGATGACGGGCCGGGGGTGTGGGATGACTTGGTTGGCGCATCGAAGGCGATGCGCTGGCGGCTGATCACCCAGCCGCAGCCGCTGGAGTTCAACCCAGGACTAATTCATCTAGCAGAGGAAGTCAGACGCTATGCCCAGCGCCTGAGTGGAGCAGTAGACGATCAGGACCTGCTCAACGAGCTTGACGCGTCCGCTGCGGGTGTGGTCGAAAGAAACTCGACGGTCGGAAACGCACTTCTACGCGACTGTGTCGAAGCCGGGCCAGGAACGTGCGTTGTTGTCGCTGCTAGCAAGTCGGCCCAAATTGGCCTGGAGCGGTGGCTGCAGGAGCACGACCTGCTCGTGCTGACTCCCGGTGAACTGGAGCGTGACCAGCCCGAACGCGACCAGGCGTACGTTGTCGGTCCGCCGAAATTCTTCCGGTCATCACTGGTCACCGCACCCCTTACCAATGATGTCAGCTTCCTGTTCCCCGCCTGGTTCAAAGACCACAGCGTGCCATGCTCCGCTCTCGCCCCCTATGCCGAAGGTGCTATCCGCATCAAGGCGAAGCCATTCACCGAGGGCGACACCGCCGAGCCGGAATACAACGTACCGACCGAGGTGACGGACGAGGATGTCCTACTGCCGCATCCCGTGTGGGGCAACCGCCGGTCGGAAGACCGTGAACCCACCAGCGAAGAAGTTGTCGCACACAAGGTGTTACTCAGCGGCAACCTGGCAATGTGGCTCGATGACGGCGAGCGCATCCGATCCCTGGATCCTGAGCAGCCTGCCGGTGAGCGGGTCACCTACACCGAAGTCGCGGCAGTACGCGGAGGCACCCACTTGCTGCTCCGGCAAGGCGTAACCGAACGCGGCGTGCTCTACCACGCCGCCATCGCCGAACTTGGCCATCGGGGCGGGTCCGTCGAGGCCACCCAAGCCTTATGGAAGGACCTCCTCGCCAGGAGGATTCGGAGCCTCGGCCACCGTCAGGTCGTCAAGGAGCTCCAGGCTTCAGGTGTCAAGTCTGCCGACCGAGCACGCGCCTGGACTGATCCCAACCTGATTCGCCCCAGCAGCGACCGAGACTTCGACCGCTTGCTTCAGTGGCTCGGGATTCCCGTACAGCCGTCTTTCGGCCACGCCAACTGGCTGCGAAAGATGCTCTATCAGGCAAGTTCAAGGATCGGGAAGCAGCTTGAGGTGGCAGTTTCCGCTGCTGATCTGTCAGCGCTGAAGACCATTGGGCACCTCAGTCTGGACGTCGAGGCCGAGGGCTTCCGGGGAATCCTAGCGACTCGTGTCCTGGCGATTTCACCCTATCCCGAGATCGTGTCACGGCACGATGCGCGGGTGCTGTTTGAAGATCGGAGTGGACAGTGGCTCGAATGATGCCTGCCTTCTGCCCGGACGATGCCCCACCAGGTGAGAAGGCGTTATACGCCGCATTGCAGGAGAGCTGTGACACAGATGGCTGGCTCGTACTCCACTCGCTCGGCATTGCCAACCATGTCCGCCAGGTCGAGGGCGAAACCGACTTCGTTGTGATCGTCCCCGACACCGGCATCGTCTTCATCGAGATCAAGTCACACCGGTCGATTAGCCGCCGCGGCGACGGCACTTGGAAGCTCGGCAAGGATGCCCCAACCTCTCGGGGGCCCTTCCAGCAATCAAGAGAAGGCATGTACAGCCTGCGCAATTATCTAGAGTCGAAGAGGGCCGACCTGCGGTCGATCCCAATGCTCTCAGCCGTCTGGTTCACCAGCATCCGGGCCCGCACTATGCTTTCGCCGAGCCCGGAATGGCACGACTGGCAGGTGCTGGACTCCGAAGATCTCAAATCCGCTCCCGACGCGGTCCTCCGCACACTCGCACTCGGCACAAGGCACCTCAGAGAAAAGAGAAAGCACTTCGCCTCTGGCGCCATCGGCCCGGACGCGGAGGCTGCTGAGCGGATCGCCAGCCTGCTTCGTCCCAAATTCGAGATGACCACTGTTCCCGGTGATCGTCGCCGCGCTCGCAAATCCCAGCTGATCACCTTCATCGAGGAACAGTACCTTGCCCTCGATGCAGCCAGCGAAAACCGGGCCGCATTGTTCTCCGGTCCAGCTGGATCGGGCAAGACTCTCCTTGCAATGGAATCCGCTCGACGGGAGGTACTGACGGGCAATAAGGGCCGGCTGCTGTGCTTCAATCGCCTCCTCGGTAAGCGCCTCTCCAGCGATATGGCCGGATTGGCTGGCCTGACTGTCGGTACCTTCCATCAGGAACTGCTCCGCCTGTCTGGGCTCACGCGTGCCCCTGAGCAGGCGGGTTCTGACTTCTGGAATGAAGAGCTGCCCGAACGGGCGATGGAGGCGCTCATCGAGGGCGGCGACGCGCTGACAAGCGACTTCCTGATCGTCGATGAGATCCAGGACATCGCCACCGAGCAGTACCTCGATGTCTTGGACCTCATGGTCACGGGCGGCCTGAAGGAAGGTCGTCTGCTTCTGTTCGGTGACTTCGAGCGCCAGGCGATTTTCGAGAACGACGGGGGACGGGAACTGCTCTGGGCGCGCTCACCGTACCTCTCCAGTCACAAGTTGACGCAGAACTGCCGCAACTTGCCACGCATCGGTTATCAAGTGAACCTACTCAGCCACCTCCAACCCGGCTACCAGCGGTTCCGGCGATTCGACGATGGGATTGACCCGCTCTTCCGCCAGTACCAATCAGGGCATGACCAGTCGGCATGGCTGGCCGCTGCTGTCCGCGGCCTCAAGGACGAGGGCTACGAGCTGAACGAGATCATGGTATTGAGTCCGCAGCAGGATGGCTCGACCGCAGCCAGCACCAACGACCCGTGGCTGCGGCAGATATTGAAGCCCGCCGACGGACTTCCGGCTCGGCCAGGGCAGGTGCAGTACTCCACTATTCATGCATTCAAGGGCCTGGAGGCCCCAGCCGTCGTCGTGACTGACCTCCATCAAGCCCAGACGACGTACAGCTTCGACTCGTTGCTTTACATCGGGCTCACCCGTGCGACTGACCGTCTTATTGCTCTCATCGAAACAACCACGCTCCGGAATGCGATACGAGGAACCGAATGAGTGGACTCGAGGCCCGCACAATCATCGAGAACGAACTGAGGCGCGAACTCTTCGGACCTGTCGGCGGTGAGGAGCCCGCTGGGAAGCCGGTCGACTGCTCTGGCGGAACGATCTCCTTCTCGACAGCTGAAGAGAGCCGCGGACAGTTCCACGACAGCATCACATTGGAAGAGATCCTGACGATCGGATCGCCACTCACGCGTTATGGCATCGGCGTGCTCTACAGCGGTGCCGCCGTTGGAGGGTCGGCGATCGGGGAGCCCAGTGACGAAGACAATGACCTCATCGGGTTCGCCGGCGTGGCGCACAGCGAAGACGATCCCGAGGGTCGGCCGGTTGAGATCCAAGGGCGGCTACGCCACGACGAAGCTGATTCCGACGACTTCGACCTCACCGATGCCAACAGCTTCAAGCCCTCTGCCATAGCGATCTCGTTTCAGTGCCGAGTGCCCACCAACGGTTCCCTCAAGATCGCGGTGACAGGCGCCCACTACGAGCGCCTCAGCGTCCATATTCCCGGACTTTCCAAGCCGGTCGACTGGTGGCGTCGTCGCCCGTTCACCCTGGTGGGCTCCGTGCCGGGCCGCGTCCTTATCGGCGAGACCCACCGGCTCAAGATCGTAGACACCAGGCCTGAAGGAGATGCACCCGGCATCGCGCCCACAACACAAGTCTTCAGCCGTCCGGTGCCTGGGGATAACGATTCCGAGCTCCGTCTGGTAACCGTCGCCGTGGTCAATCAAGTGATGGGCACCGGTCCGCGAAGTGCGTTGTTCCAGATGGGGTTCACCGTCAGCGCCGAGAACGGTCTCCTTGTCGAGCCATATCCCGAGGTCGAGCTACCCAACCAAGACGATGAAGAGCAGTCGATCGAGCTGCTTTACCGAAACAAGCGCACCTTCGCCATCGGACATGGATGCGCTGCCGAATGGGAAGGCGGCAGCGGATCGCCTGTGCCGCATATCAGAGCGGTGGCATTGCCGGCTTACGAAGTAGTCAGCCTGACACCGAGCATCTATCTCACCGATAGAAGCGGTAGGTACCTGCTCAACGCCGACGGTGAGCGGCAGGCAGTCACTGTCAGCATGAAGGAACTCGCCGATGGCACGACTGAGGGACAAACGCAGGTCGAGACCGTGCTGCGACTCTATGGAGAATGGATTGAAGCTCGGAAGTTGGAGATCGCGGACCTGCCGAAGCGATTCCGGGCCGCCGCCGACCGGCATATGGGGTTGGCAGACGTTGCCCTACGGCGAATGAAGACCGGCTGGGGACTGGTGGGATCGGACGAGACCGCCCAACAAGCCTTCCGTTGGGCAAACGAAGCGATGCTCTATCAGCAGGTGCGCTCCAACTTCCCGCTGCGCGAGGTCCAGCGTGGCAAAGATGACGTTCTACGGGTCAAGGGAGCCCACCCCGAGCCAGACATCCCCAGCGGCAGGGGAACTTGGCGTCCCTTCCAGATCGCCTTCATCCTGGCAACCCTCCCGGAACTGGTCGACCGGAGCCGGGAGACCCGCCCGCTCGTCGACTTGATCTTCTTCCCGACCGGCGGCGGAAAGACCGAGGCGTATCTCGGTGCCTGTGCGATCAGTTTGCTGGCGCGGCGTCTCCGCGACCCCCAGGACGCCGGCACTGACACCCTGATGCGCTACACCTTGCGCCTCCTGACGGCCCAGCAGTTTCTGCGTGCATCCTCGCTGGTGTGCGTACTGGAAGACATCCGCGACCGTCACTCAGAGGCATTGGGCGAATCTCCGTTCGCCATCGGGATCTGGGTCGGTAGCTCCTCGACCCCCAACAGCTGGAAGAAGGCTGTCCACGTCCTCACTCAACTCCGTCGCAATCCCCAGGAGCAGAATCGCTTCCTCCTATTGCGCTGCCCGTGGTGCGGCGCACAGATGGGCACTAAGCCGAAAGGCAAAGGTGGGCAGGATGTTATCGGCTACGAGCAGGTCGGCAAAAAGGTCGTGCTGCGCTGCGTTGACTCTCAGTGCCGGTACTCCCGCCGCTCCGGTTTGCCTGTCCATGTCGTCGACGACGACATCTACGAGGTACGTCCCTCGATCGTGATCGGCACCGTCGACAAGTTCGCCATGATGGCCTGGCGTTCCGAGGCGCGGAACCTCTTCGGTCTCGACGACCACGGAGAGCGAATCGCATCGCCACCTGGCCTGATCATCCAGGACGAGCTGCACCTAATTTCCGGGCCGCTCGGTTCCATGGTTGGGCTCTATGAGCCGGTCATCAACGAACTCTGCACAGACCGCAGAGAAGAGACTGCAATCCCACCGAAGATCATCGCCTCGACGGCGACGATCCGCCGGTACGAAGACCAGATCAAGGGCCTGTTCGGACGGGAAAACGTCGCCCTCTTCCCTCCTCACGGTCTGGAGGAAGGCCGATCGTTCTTCGCCGAGCCTGCCCGGCAGGCCGACGGGTCGCTGGAGCCGGGCCGCCGTTATGTAGGAGTCATGAGCGCCTCGCTCGGCTCGATGCAGACCCTTCAATCCCGCGTTGCCGCCGCTACATTGCAGGGGGCCACCAAAGTTCCTGCAGAAGACCGCGATGGCTACTGGACGAATTTGAACTTCCTCAACTCTCTGCGCGAGTTGGGCAACACGGTCTCGCTATTGCAGTCCGACGTCCCTGACTACCTGACTGGACTTGTCCGCCGGGACGGTATCGATCCTCGCTGGCCGAATCGCACGATGGAACTCACCTCCCGGCGACGCTCCGACGAGATCCCCAAGGCGATTGAGCAACTCCAGGTACGCTACGTGCCGGGTCAAGAAGGCCAGGACGCCATCGACATCTGCCTCGCCTCGAACATCATCGAGGTTGGGGTCGACATCGACCGCCTCGGCCTGATGACAATCATCGGTCAACCCAAGACTACGGCGCAGTACATCCAGGTCAGTGGTCGCGTTGGCCGGCGCACCGATGTCAGCCCAGGGTTGGTCATCACGATCTATGGGGCAGCCAAACCGCGCGACCGCAGTCACTACGAGCGGTTCTTGACCTATCACCAGCAGCTGTACGCGCAGGTGGAGCCAACCTCCGTGACGCCGTTCGCGACACCTGTCTTGCGCCGGGCGCTCCACGCGGCTGCAGTGGCCTACGTTCGCCAGACCGCTCCCAACGATCTCTCACCATACCCGTTCCCGGCGACCGAGTACGACGCAGCGATCAAACTGCTGCGGGAAAGAGCACTGGTCGCTGATAGCGGCGAGATACCCGTCCTGGAGCGGATGGCGAAAAAACGCGCCCGGCAGTGGGACGGATGGGAGCGCACCGGCTGGGACGCCAACGCCGCGCCTTGGGGCGACCCCAAACAGGGGTTGATGCGCTACGCCGGCACACTTCCCGATCTTGATAGCAAAGCTCCCATCTGGGATGTGCCGACAAGCATGCGCAACGTCGATGCCGAGTGCCGCCTAGCGATCTCGCTAGCGTACGCCCACGCTGACGCCGACATGGAGGACGGCTTGTGAGCACCGGAGCAATGAGGCGAGCCCAGCTCGTCACCCCGTTCGGCGTCGGGGCAATGAGCGTGCTCGTCAACGGCACGTCGGTTATCACCGCGGGACTCGACCACTGGTATGAGCCAGACGACACCATCAGCCTTGCGCTCGAGGAATACCAGGAGCATGACTGGCGACTCGAAGCTCGCCTGAAGGTCTCAGAGTTCCGGCTGCCGCCCGACTTCCGCTACCAGGGGCAGGGCAACGACAACCGCAACGTCAATTTGACCGTCCCAGTGCTGCGTTTCCCCCGCTGGTGTTTCTGTATGTTCTGCAAGCGCCTGGAGCTCGCCACGCTCACTATGCAGCAGCCCGTCGTCTGCAAAGACAAGAAGCACGCCGACTGGAAACACAAACCGCGGATGTCACAGGTGCCATTCGTCGCTGTCTGCGCGGAAGGCCACCTCGATGACTTTCCTTTCGACAAGTGGGTACACCGGACACACCAGCCAGCCTGCAACGGTGCGCTGCGACTCAAGTCCGTCGGTGGTGGCGGCCTCGAGGGGCAGCGGGTCACCTGTGACGGATGTGAGAATGAGCGAAACTTGCGCGGGATTACCGAAGCCCGCTTCGTCAACGGCGAAGAGCGTACAACCCTCAGTGACCAGCTTTCTTCGACAGTTGGCCCATACCTTTGCACTGGTGCACGACCCTGGCTTGCACAGCTCGAGGGTCACTGTGGTGAGCCCATGCGCGGTGCCCTGCGCGCTGCAGGCAACGTCTATTTTCCGAAGGTCGAGTCGTCGATCTACCTTCCCCGCAAGGAGGGGGCGGTCAGTGCGGAGATGCACGAGCTGATGCGGCACCCGGCCGTGAGCGGGACGATGCGGACGCTGCACAGTATCTTCGGAGCCGCGCTCGACGTGCAGATGCTCCGGGATCAACTTCTCACGAACGTTCCTCCAGAACTCTTCGGCCCGATTTCCGACGAAGAACTCATCGCTGGCTACCGCGACCTACTTGGCGTTGGAGCAGCGGCACCTGAGTCTGGAGAAGAATCTGACGCCGAGTTGCTCACAGGCGACGATGAGTGGCGTTACCCAGAGTTCCAGCGCATTCGCGAGACTCCGAAAGATGAGTACCTGACAGCGACCGATCCCGGTATCCATGCTGATCTTGATTCACACCTGGAGCGGGTGCGTTCGGTCGATGTTCTCCGAGAGACCAGGGCGCTTCGCGGGTTCACCCGTGTTCGCGATGATGTCCTGAAGCTCAGTGTAGGAAAGGCCCTCCTGCGACGAAAACCGCTCTCGCCTGTCCAGGATTGGCTCCCAGCCTACGTCGTCAAAGGTGAGGGAATCTTCTTCGAACTCAACCCCCAGCGACTGGCAACATGGGAGGCCAGAGCCGAGGTACAAGCACGCGCACAAAAGATAACCGACCATTACGGCCAGGTAGCCTCGCGTCGCGGACTCCAGGACAGGACGCTTAGCCCGCGCTTCATCCTGCTCCATACTCTCGGGCACCTGCTCATCAACGAGCTGGTTTTCGCCTGTGGCTACAGCTCGGCCTCTCTGCGCGAACGGCTCTATGTGTCGGCCGCGCAGGCGCGAGAAATGGCAGGATTGCTCATCTATACGGCGGCTGGCGATTCAGAGGGCACAATGGGCGGTCTCGTGCGAATGGCGCGACCCGACAACCTGCGCTCGGTATTCGCATCGGCTATTAGCGATTCCCGCTGGTGCACAACTGACCCGGTTTGTATGGATGCCGGTGAGAAAGGACAGGGTCCGGACTCCTGCAACTTGGCCGCATGCCACGGGTGCGCACTTCTGCCGGAAACAAGTTGCGAGGAGTTCAACCGGTTTCTCGACAGGGGCCTCGTGGTTGGAACATTCGCGGAGCCGAGCTTGGGATACTTCGCCACATTCATCCAGTAGGAGGAATCCTGTTCATGTTGACGACCTGCCGAATTCTCTCAGCAGAATCGGCTACGTCCTCGTGCTCCCAGAACCGAAGAACAGTCCAACCGGCACAGCGGAGGCGATCTGTCGTATCTGCGTCGCGAGCCACGTTGGCCGCGATTTTCGCTGGCCAGTATTCAGTGTTGTGATTGAATTTCGCCCGGCCGTGCTCTGGGCAGCCGTGCCAGAAGCATCCGTCGATAAAGATGGCAACGCGCGCCTTGGTGAAGACGATGTCAGCACGTCGGCGGAGACTTGGTTCAGGAACAATCCCGACCCGGTAGCGAAGGCCGAGGCTGTGGAGCGCTCGGCGGACTGCCAGCTCAGGTTTGGTGTCCCGTGAGCGGTTCGCCTGCATGTTACGACGACGGCCTGGACTCGACGCCCATGAACTCGTCGTCGGCTGTAACGGCATGCTTTCACGGTACAGCGCTTGTGATGACTTCCATCGCTGCCGATCGGGCCGACACGGTTCCGGATTGATTCGACGACGCGAACGGATCCGAAGTCACCACTAGTGGGAACACAGGCGGCGCGGCATGCGGTCGGGTCGGACTTGATACGTGCTGTTTACTGCGCTCATCGAGCCTCCCGACCGGGCTGACTCGATGAGCGCAGTCAACGTCGCCTACATGTGACCAACGGCCGCCGGGTCTACTGAACACCGGGTTGCATCCCGGATCCGGCTGCGCGCAGCTCTACCACACCGACACCGATATCGATCTGGAGAGGTGGCGCTGGACGTCCTCGCGGGCCGCCGGGGACACGGTCGTCTGGTTCTCGTCGACGGATATCAGGTATCGACCCGCCGCAGGGCGATCTTCCCGGATATCAACCCAACTGAGGTAAGTCGGCGGTGCGCCACGTGACACGTGGGTGGCGATGGTGAAGTGGCCTTCCGCAGCCCGCGGTGCACGGAGGAAGGCGCGGATTCGTTCCTCGACTGGTGGTCGGCCGATGCTGTCCTGAAAATAGGTTGTCGGTGGTTCGTCACCTCGTATCCGCGGCGTGTAGCCGACCATCCTCTCCACTGGTCCAGCTGTACTCGGCGGCATAGCCGCCGCGACATGGCGGGCCAGGGTCGCCCGGGGAGTGGTGAACACTTGGATGTCACCGCCGACTTCCGCGGTCGGGCCTGAGCGTTGGACCACGACCGCTCCGGATTCGCCGACGGCTGCTGCAACTACTCGCAGGCGTTTCTCAGGGAACCGATGTGAGTAGCCAGTGCCGATGATCCGTAGATCGGGATCGGCGAGAACACGAAGCGCATCGGTCAGTTCCGGATGGTCGCCTCGCGGGTACCGAACGCTGATCGCTCGGGTCAGCAGGTGGTATTCATCTTCGGTAGTGGGCGATTCGAGGATGCTGATCGGGTCCGGATAGACATCGCTGCCTGTTTCCGTCCACACCCAGGCGAATTCGTCCGGGGTGAGTACCCACCGTTGCCGTGAAGAGTCCGTCATCTGGGCGAATCGTCCCCAGCAGTGTCGAAGTCCATGATCGGTCCGCTGCCGGTCACTGTGAAGATTTCGTGTTCGGCGGGGCTCGTGGTGCCAGCCTCTGCGGGGACCGGCGTGGAACCGTGGTCTTCGCGTTGAACTGGGGTTTCGGGATCCGCCGGGTGCGCTGGCGGAACTGAGGACTCGTTGCGGGTGGTCGCCGACTGCGACTGGATACTGTTGGACGCAGGTGCCGATGAGCCAGCGCGGGCGGCAACGGCGGGCGGTACTTCCGACTCAGCGACGGCTGGCGCGCTCTGGCTGGGCCAGGCAGGCGAAGCAGCAGGACTTGTCGGAGCAGGAGTCACCGAAAACCGAGCGGCCCGAGTATTTTCCGGAGCCGCTCCCGGGCGCGCGAAATCATCGACGAAGTCGTCGAACTCGTCGGCTACGAATGAGCTCCGTCTGGGGAGCTGGTCGCTCGGGTCCGGCTCGAAAGCCGGGTCTGCGCCGATCACGCCCTCCGGGTTTGCGAGACCCTCGGTCCATTCGTCGTATACACGGCGCAGGTAGTCCGGAGCCGTGTGCTCGTCATCGTCCTCTTGACGGCGGTTCCCCGCAGCGCCCGGCGCCATGGGCATCATCGGGCCGCGGCCAGCGGGCGGCGCACCCCGTGCTCCGGTCGCCATCGCTCCGGGCTGGGTGGTCGATGCACCGGGCGCCCCCGGCCCACCGGGATTGCTTACCGTGCGACCTGGCTGATCCGAATTGTCCAACGTGGGAGCCGCTGTGCCGAGCCCAGGGCTGCCGGGCATGGTTGTAGTACTCGGCGTGACCCCCGCAGGAGTCGTCGCAGCCGGGTCGTCAGGCGTCATGCCGGTTTCTGGCAGTAGCCCTTCCAAAGCTCCGAGCTGGCTCGGGTCGAGGCCGGCGGGGGTGTCTCCGCCAGGTGGAATCGTCGCTCCGGGCGTTCCCGGCGCGGTGGGTGTACCCGGCGGCGTTGTGGATGTCGTCACCGGAGCCCCCGGCGTGCTTGGACTGGTCCCGCCGGGGGCACCAGGAGTATCACCGGCCATCTGCGGCACGGTTACATATGTGGGCACACCAGAACCAGCCGGTGGGTAAGTCGGCTTGTAAATGTTGTTGAGGGCGCGCACTGCTTCTTGCCGCGCCACTTCCCGGGCCGCTCGATCCTGATCCGAAAACTCTGGATTGACCAGGCCCGGTAGCAGCGACTGGCTGGGGTTGTCCGGGTCGGCAAGCAGCACCGCCGGGCCAGGAGGCGGCTGCACGGCGGCGCGAAGTGCCTCGGCCGACCATGCCAGCGCGTCGAGACGGTCGGCCACAGAAGCGAAAACCTGCCCGATCTGGTTGGCGGCCAGCGCATACCGTTCTGAGGCGACCTGCGCGGCGTCGGCAGCAGCACCCGTCCACAGGCCATCCGAGAAGATCCGGTTCAAACCCAGCCGGTTGAATGTCGTCAGATCAAGAAGTTCCGAGTAGTTCTCCCGCCACACCTGTTGCAGCGTCCGCAAGCCGGCCGCGTCCATTCCAGCTTCGCCGTGAACCGCTTGATACAAGGCCTGATGAGTCATGCCCTCGAAATGTTCGAGGGTGGTGACGAAATCAGGGTCGGTGCCGGCGCCGAGGTCGGCGAGCCCGGAGTCCCATGACGCCACTCGGTCCTGAGCCTTCGTAGACTGTTGCACCGCGGCCTGCGATTGCTGATTCGCCACGTAGTCACCGACACCCGGTAGCAGAACCTCCGGCAGCTCCTGCTCGCTCACACAGCCCCCTTTGCTCACGGGCACACCGGCAAAGCCCGCTGGCCGGAGATTAACACAGCAATCTCCAGCACACCTCCCGCTGGCCCCGGCATCGTCGGCTCGGATATCGTCTGATCGCACCTGTTGTTGACGACCGTCCGAGCCGACGGGGCCGAGAGTTCGAGGGGGTTATCGGCGCATGCTCGAAGCTGATATCGACCAGCTGAAGAAGCTGGCCGACACATTGGACGACATCGGCGGGGAGATCGACACGATAGACGTGCGCACCACCGGAGACCAGATCGGAACGGCACTCCCGGGCTGCAACCTCGGAACGATCTGTGCGCAGGCGGGCGAGTTCACCGAGGGCGCGTGGCTCCGGATAGCCCTGCGGATGCGGGCGTTGTCGGAGATCGTCAGGCAGAGCGCCGACGATATGAACACCACGGACCAGCAGTTCAAGGACAAACTGAACACCATGGACTTCCGGATTCCTGGAGGTGGCGAGCATGCCAACCCGTAAGCAGGTCGAATCCTGGAACACCGCGAAGTTGTCGGAGTGGGCGACCGAACTCGAAACCGACACACAGCATTACGAGACAGAACTCGGCCGGTTGCTCCCGCAGTTTTCCGGCACCAGCTGGTCGGGAGCAGCGCATGATGCGGCAGCCGACCGGTTCACGGAGGAACACGACCAGGGCCGGAAGCTGTCCCAGGAGATCCGCGATGTGGCTGTCGCCCTCCGGAACGCTGATCAGCGGCTGGCAAACGAACGCCGCCTGTTGCTCGGCAAGGTCGGCGAAGCCGAGAACGACCCGACATGTCCTGTGCGGCTGCAGGTCGCCGACAACTGGGCCGTGTCAGGCACCGGGGCAAGACTGTCCCAAGGAGATCAGCAGAAGGTCACCGACAAGGTCCATGCGCATCAGGACGCCATCAACGCCGCCTACTACAGCCTAGCCAACGCGGTCAGCGAAGTCGGCATCACGATAACGTCCGCGACTCAAGAAGTTCGGGTCAGAGGTGACCAGATCGGCGACGGAGTCTCCGTGACCTCGGTTTCCCCCAATGACTCCGGTGGACTCGGCAAGGAAGACGGCGAAGCACTCGCGACATGGGCCGATGGTTCGCTCCCGGACAAAGAGAACACCGAGATTCTCGAAGAAATCGCTGGCCGTCTTCCCCAAGGAACTCTGACGGAGGAGCAGCTACGGGTCCTCGCGGCGGGCGGCGAAGTCGACAATCTACCTGCCGACGTTCAAGAGTACTACCGCAGTCTGTACCAGTCGGCCGGCAAAGACGGCATTCTGGCGCTCAGTGAGCATCTTCGTACCGAAGAGGCCGCCGGTAATCCCAATGCTGCCGGCCAACTCGACAACCTGGCAAACGGACTGATGGTTGTGAGCAACGAGGACATCGGCACCGGCCGAAACCCCGACGGGACCCTGACGAACCCTGGCAGCTACCAGCAGCTGCCCGAAAGCGTTCGGCAACTACTCGAATCCCGGCGTACGGACCCCGACCCGCTCGAACCCAATGTGCCGGGCGGCCCGACAGCCGGACTTCAGAAGCAGTGGGAGGACACCAACGCCCTCGCGGCTCTCTTCGGAGAGGCCCATCCTGCCTACGAGCCCGGCACAGAGCTCGGCACCCAGATGGTTCTCAAATCGTCGGACATGGTGCAAGACCAGTTCGATTGGCCGGATCGAGATGATGCTGCCGCTCAATTCCTTGGTGTTGCGGGGCGCAATGACGACAGTAGCCACCAGATCTGGACGGGCGAAGGTATGCCCGACGGGTACAAGCCCGAGGAAACCGTCCGTAGTCTTCTCAGCCATGATTGGTCCGGTTCCGACAATGGGGTAGCGGCTTCCACCATGGTGAACCGGATCACCGAAGAGGCCGCCCTGCCTGCCGACGACCCCCGGGGTGAGAGAGGCCGACAGGCGCTCGCGAGTCTCGGGGCGATGCTGGCTCCCACCGATGACACCGCGGTATGGGAAAAGAGTAAGGAAGGTATTGCCAACAGTCCAGAACTGTCCGCGGCGGTCAGCCGTGCAGTTTCACAGAATCTGGAGTCGGTCAGTATTCCCGGAATGGCGGCCGGGTTCGGAGCCACAACTGTCTACCCTGACGGCCGAGTCGAATGGAGCGCACAGGAAGCGGACCGTCTAATGCAACTCGGGAGCTACAGCGATGAAGGCAGGGTCACATTGACTGCCGCAATCGAACAGTACCGCATCGACGAACTCGCCAAGGCCATGCGCGACAATCCGGGCGATGTTACGGCCGGATTGGACGATAGCGACGTCGGCACACTATCCGGCCGCGCTGACAAGGCCATATGGAATGCGCTGATCCATCAGGATCAGATCAAAGGGGAAGAAGTCCTGAACCCGACCGATGCCCTCCACCGGGCGAAGATGCTGGGTGCGCAGGTGGCGGGAGGAATAGCCGATACAGCCGTCGGCGCTGTCAAGCCAGTCGAAACGGGGCTCGGATTCGCAGGAGTCGAAGCTGGCGAGACGGTTCAGAAGGCGGTGGAGAACGTGCTCGGCGCCAATCCGGACTACCAATTCCTCAACCGTCCGGACGAGCAGATGATGAATGTCGATGCCGTGATCAGCGCGAATGAGGCCATCCTCAACGCGGCGTATTCCGCCGGCGCGCTACCGGCGGAATTGCAGACGGAGAATGGTCCGATGAAATTCGGTGACATCAGAGCAAACTCGACCACCTGGGATATATTCAAGGAATTCACCGACACCCGAGGACTGGATCAGTACATCACCGACTAAGTCAGTCGTACAGGATAAATGTCGTTGAAAGAAGTAAACAATAATTCACGGCATCGAGACCCCGAAGAGCAGAACTCCCCCTACTCTAAGTAAGGTTCTATTCGGAAAGATAGTATGAAACTTCCTCGGCGAGCTCGTTCATTCCAGCGCAAGGTTCCTCATTGGAATTCATCCGTACGACCGACCTGCGCACGGAAAGAGTCCCATAGGGCCGTTCAACGATGACATCACATATCTTGTCATCACCGTAAACATATTCAAGGGCCTCATTCCCGCCCACTTCCGTATCCTTTGCGGTCTCGACTCGATCTCGTATTTCGCCCAACGTAATATCAGAGGAAGTCACATTGAGAAGGCCTGTCACCACCGAAGACTGCGAAGGCGAAGGCGGGGAGGCCAACTCCCGCCCCTCGAACCTGCATCCGACGAATACGTGGTCAGACGGACTCTGCTCATTCCGCGCCCGACTGAGGGGGTCGAAACCGACGCGTTCGATCACGTCGTCGCCCAACTCAAGACAAGGGTCAGCCCCAGTAAATGGCCGACCGTCATCGGTCCGAGTTTCCACTGGTGACACGGAGATCTCAATCACCGGCGGCCCCGGCGGCCTGGGAGGAAAGGCGGTGGTGTCAGGATCGTTCGGATTTGCACAACCAGCCGATAGAATGGCAACCAGAGCCATAGGGTACACCGCGACGGTAATCTTCATTAAAAACCCTGTCAATCCAGCATGGAGGAATCGATCTCAGAAGCGATATCTTGCATATTGTCGCAGGGCTTTTCCTGCGTGAAGACGCTGGCAACACTCTTCGAGATATCGAGAGTTCCGTAGCTTGTCTCGACCACCATGTAGCAAGCCTCTGCAGCCGGTTCTGTGTATGTTATGGCTGCGCGCCCATTTATCTGAGCAGGCGTTGCGGATGAACCCTCCCGCTCACGGAATTCATCGAGCGTTACATTCGTCGAATAAACTTGGAGAGTCCGGGTGGTGACCATCATGCCGAATTGGTCACGTTCCTTATGGTCGAACTGACACCCTACGAATGAGTATGTGTCGAATATACGGTCGATCCGCTGCCTCGTCATGTGGTCGAATCCAGCTGCGCCGACAGCCTCATCACCGAGATCCGTGCATGGGTCACGATCGACCACGGGCCTACCCTTGTTGACCTGACTCGATGTCGGCGGCACCGTTGCCGCAATGCTGGGTGCTGTCGCAACATTGGAAGGCTCCTGCGTAGCCGCATCATTATCCTGAGCCGTACAAGCACCGACAGAGATAAGTGCCAGCGAAGCCGGGATCAGCGCAAGTCTCTTGATCACTGAGGTGCTCCAAGTCCAGTGGCTTCGGCAACAAATCTGGTCCGGGCGGCGTTACTCTGATCCGCCTCGGCAATGAGGTTGCCGGAGCGAAAATATGCCTCTTGGAGCTGCATGGCTCCTTGGACCAGCTGGTCGAGGACCATCAGCCCATCGGCTGCCTTCCTACCGAACCCACGCTGCAGGTCCAGCGCAGATTGAAAGCCCCCGAACCCCCGCGGTTCGGTCGCCGTTCGCAGTCGATTCCGGATTTCCAGGAGCCCATTGACCATCTTCTGATACTCCGCAGCGGCTTGACGAGCAACGTCCGGGTCATACTGGATTTCTCCGGCGGCTGCGGCGTTACTGAAGGCCGTGATCTGCGCCTGGCCGTAGTCGATTGCGGTTTCGTTCATCGATAGGACCCCCTCAACGGCTTCGGCTGCTCAGGCTAACAGAAGGTAATGCCTAGTGAGCGTCGCCGGTGCAACACGGCGGTCTCAGCCATTCAGGTAGAGCCGCTCACACGGGAGGCGTGGGAGGTCGGCCGGGCTCGCACCGAGGACTTCCGCTGTGTGGTTGCCGTGGTGCGCAGTCCACTCCTGGAGAAAGAGCTGGGCGGCGGTGGGGTGGGCTCGATACTCGAGACGGAGCCCGTGCAGGAGGACGGTGAGATGGACGTCTGCGCCCGAACGACGTGCTGGGACCGCGCTCATCGTTCTGTCCGGGTGAGTCCGGCGAGCAACCGTTCGAGAACCGCGAGGGACTGGCCTGTGCTCACGGTGGCCGGTTCGGCCGGTGGGTAAGGGAGGCCGCGGGCAGCTGCTCGTTCACGGGGACTGCGGGTGGCGGGGACCAGTTTGCCGGTTTCGACTAGCAGCGCAAAGGCGGCGGCCTTGCGAGGGCAGTTCAAAGGGTTGCAGCATCGGTGCGCCTGCATGATTCGGTGCGCGTCGGCGACACGGAGCCGTGTGGCGGGTTCGCTGTGCCAGATCTCCGGCAACCAGATGGGGTCACTCGCCATATCAAGGGTGTTGGCGCCGGCTTTCATCCACAGCTGCTCCGGACATACTGTGATCAGATCGCAGGTGTCGCAGACGCGGCCAGGATGGTTCTCAAGGTGGCCGAGGTCGGGGACGATCAGTGTGGTCGCCGCGGTGGCGCGGACAATGTCGAGGACGTGGCTGATTGGGTCTGGCACTGAATCGGGCCCGAGCCGGACTATGTAAACCAGTGTGTGACCCTGATTTCGGGCGAGTACGCGGATAGCTTCCGCATGGAGAGCCTGGTTGAACGAAAGATCGGTTCGGAGATAGCCGAGCGCTCGGGGGCGGTGGGGAACGCACTTACCGGTCGGCTGAGTCATGGCGGCACCTCGAGGACATCGAATGGGCTGGGAAATGCGCTCGGGCACTGGATATTCGGAACCGGCACGGCCGCGCGCGCCTCTATGACACACTTCACAGAGCTCGATGTCCCACCGTTTCGGTGCCTCCGGACGAAGCTCTCCAAACTGCCTGCAGGAGAACCGTGCCAGGTGAAGGGCTTGCACCGAATCGGTGAAATGCGAATCCCCGAAACGGAGGACAGATGCCTCAAGACCTCGGCGGTACCGGATCGACGCTGCCCCGGCGCCAACTCGGAAGGCACTTGCTGGAGTGGCGAACCCGAGCCGGCTACACCCAGGCCAAAGCCGCCCAGCTATTGGAGATGGGGGCTACCAGTCTCGGGAGACTCGAGAAAGGCGAGAACTCACGGATCAAGACCCGGGACATCCAGGCTGCCTGCGACCTGTACGGAGTTCCGGACGATCTGATAGCAGCTCTGATCGGACTGGCCAAGCAGGCGAACGTCAAGAACTGGTGGCACCAGTACGGTGATCTGATCCCGAAGGATTTCGATGTTTACGTAGGCTTGGAAGCGGCGGCCACGAAAATCCTTTCATACCAGCCTGAGTTGGTGCCCGGCCTGTTGCAGACCGCAGACTACGATCGCGCACTGGCGCACGAACAGGGTCCGGACGACGATCCCGAACAGCAGGCGGGTCGTATCCAGTTGAAGATGCAGCGCCAGAAGATAATCACCCGACGTACACAGCCGGTCACCCTGGACGTGGTGGTCGGCGAGGCCGCCCTACGGAGAGCGGCGGGCGGCCGCGGCGTCATGGCCGCGCAGCTTCGGCATCTTGCCGATATGTCCACTCGAGACAACATCGAGCTGGCCATTCTGCCGTTTACCGCAGGATTCCCCGGCGGCGTTTCCATGCCGCCTTTCGTGGTCCTCCTTTTCGGCGAATCAGCACCCGGGGAGCCCGTAGAGCCGCCCGTGGTCTTCTTGGAAGGAGTCGTCGGCAACATGTACATCGAGGATCGGAGCGACGTAGCGAGGTTTCTCCGGACGTACGATCTCATCAGAGGTAGGGCGATTGCCGGTCCGGATAGCCGGCAAGCGCTCAGAGAGTTAGCAAGGGAGCGGTGAATATGCGCACTGACCTATCGGGTGCGAGCTGGTTCAAGAGCAGCTACAGCCAGCACGGTGGCGAATGCGTGGAGGTTGCGCACACAGCCGATGCAGTCGGTGTTCGAGACTCGAAGAACCCCGTCGGCCCCGCGCTTGTTTTCGGGCCGAGTGAGTGGGCGGCATTCCTCAGGGCAGTCTCGGCCGATAGCTGAAACCCTGCTAGATGTTTCGCGGCAGCGGATCAGTCCGGACTGCGGGTGATGATCCGGGCAGCCGGAACCGCGGCCGCGAGATGCATGATGTCGCCGGGATCCGAAGTGATCACCAGGCCACCACCGTATTGAACACACACCGCGACCACATGCACATCGGCCAGATACCGGCTACCCACCTTCGCGCTGTTGAGGATCGCGCCGACCTGACGGGCGAGGTCGAAATCGGTGGGCACCATCAGCACCGGCCGATGCGCTGCGCTGTCGCGTAGCGTGCGAGCAACCAGAGTTTCCACCTGCCGCCTGCGGCCGGCGCCACGACACACCTCGGCGCAGACACCGTCGGCAACTGGACCTCACTTCCGCAGCGGTACGCCTCCGCGAGAAGTGCTTGCACCCGTTTCGGTCGCTCGGGTCGCATGCCGCGGGCGGCCGGTAGAGCCCAAAACTATCGGTAGCGTCAGGCGATCTCACCACCGAAACCGATCCCCTCGAGCTCATCGAACGCTGCAGCCGCATCGCGTGTGTCGTCATCTCCGACCGGGCCGACGGCCTGGTCCCAACCGTGGAGAAGATCACGAAGAGCGTCTCGTCGCGCCAACCGATCCACGCGCTCGGCCAGGGCCGCATTCATAACGGCAGACAGGTGCGCGTCGCCCAGTTCACGCACCTTCGCCAGGACCTCTTCGTCTATGTTCACCGTTATTTTACGTTTGGCCATACAAACCCCTTACTCCTGTTGGTTCCCCACGGACTGGCGCAAGCCCAGCACGCACACCGGTTTTTCAGTTCGTGAACCGTTCCACCGTGACTCGTAAGGCCCGTTCGGCTTCCGCCGCTGTAAGGCTGCCGATGAGGACCCGCATGGTGAGACCGTCTGCGGTGGCGATCAGTGACCTTGCCGCGAGGTGGGGGTCTGCGAGTTCGGGGGCGATCCTGGCGAGTAATCGGGCGGCGTCGTTTTCGGCGCCGTCCTTCGCATCAGCGAGTATGCGGGCCAGGGTTGGGTGGTTGATGGCGGCAGCGACGTATTGATGGAACACCGAGACTCCGGCGCTGGACGACTCTGCGCGAGGGATGGATTGCCCGATCAGCTGCCATAGTGTTTCGCGGTCGTCGGCGTGCTCGGTGGCGGTGGCGTGGAGTTGCGCGGCGCCCGACACCATGGTTTCGAGACCGGCGCGCAGGAGTTCGTCCTTGCTCGTGAACCAGTATTGGATTCGCCCCACCGACACTCCAGCGGCCGTGGCCACGTTGCGCATGGATACCGCGCCCATGCCATGCTCCGCGATCACCTGCCATACCGCCTGGATGATCGCGGTACGGCGTTCGTCGGCGGTCGCGCTGCTCATCCCGCCATACTAACGGCGGAAAATACGATCGTATTGAACCGGGTGTACGCTGGGGTCACCGAACAATACGACTGTATTTTTTCTGGAGCGGATATGGGCGCGAAGCCGAACCGAAGCATCCTGAAGATCCTGGCCGCGGTGGTGGCCGCGTGGTTGGTCGCCGATAAAGTCGCCTCGGTTGTCGCGCCGGAGCCGACGGTGGGGCACTGGCGCAGCCGGGAAGGGTTCGAGTCCTACCGCGCCGCATACGACGCGGCGATGGCGACAGTGCCCACACCCACGCGCACCCACGATATCTTCACCGATTACGGCACCGTCCGGGTATACGAGTGGACCGCCACGGAGGGACGCGAGAGTGCAACGCCGGTGGTATTCCTGCCCGGAATCCGTTCGGGCGTACCGATGTGGGCCGAGAACCTGCCCTACTGGATCGGCAAACGCACCCTATACGCGATGGACGCCGTCGGTGATTCCGGAATGTCCACCCAATCGATTCCCTTCACCTCGTTCGACGATCGGACAGTGTGGGTGGAGCAGGCACTCGCGGGTCTCGAAATAACTCGCGCCCACGTAGTGGGGCACTCCTTCGGTGGTGCCACCGCCGCTGCCCACGCGCTCGCCCACCCCGGACGGGTGGCCTCTTTGACACTGCTCGAACCGGTGGTGGTGCTTTCGGGGCTGCCGGTCTCGATGTACCTGTGGTCGGCCCTGCTGACACTGCCGGTGCCGCAGGCGTGGAAGGACTACGCGCTGGCGCAGATCGGCGGCGTTTCGATCGAAGAAGTGCGGGAGCGCACGCCTGTCTCGGTGATGGTCGACGAGGGGGCCCGGCACTACAAGGCATCCACCCTGGTGCCGCGGACCTTCACGGACGCGGAATGGAAGTCGATGGCCATGCCGGTCCGGATCGATATCGCCGCCGATAAATCCTTGGCCGGCGGTCACGCGGCCGCCGACCGCGCCCGGGCGCTGGGAAAGAGCCCGGTCACTGTCTGGCCCGAGACCACGCATTCCCTGCCCATGCAGGCCGCCGAGCAGCTCGGACCGGAGCTGCTTCGGTATTGGTCCGCCCATGACCGCTGAGTCGGCCACTACGCCGAATCGGCAGATGTTCGGGAACTCAGGGACCGAGCTCGAGTTCCTTCACCCGGCCCGCGCGCACCTCGATCGTGCGATGTGCGATATCGCGGGCGACGAGGGTGTCGTGGGTAATGAACACGTACGCTGTGCCGTGCGATGTTTGGAGTCGGCCGAGGATGTCCAGGACCGTCGCTCGGGATACGACGTCGAGCGCCGATACTGCTTCGTCGAGCACGACGATCGCGGGCCGGGGGGCCAGGGCTCGGGCGATGGCCACACGTTGACTCTGCCCTCCGGAGAGTTCGTGTGGCCGGCGGCGGGCGAACGCCGCGCCGAGGCCCACCTCGTCGAGAACCTCGTGGACGCGCCGTGACCGCTCCGACCGGGTGAGGCCGAGAGACGGATGCAGTGATTCCGCCACGATCCGTCCGACGCTCCATCTCGGTTCCAGCGCGGAGAACGGATTCTGTGACACCAGCTGCACCCGGCCGCCATACAATTCGACACTCCCCTCGTCCGGCACGGCCAGCCCGGTCAGCATGCGGGCCAGGGTCGATTTGCCCGAGCCGGAGGGCCCGACGACGGCGACGGTCTCACCACGGTGCACCGTCAGGTCGGCCGAGTGCACTGCGGTGACCTTGCCGAACCGTTTGGTCAACGACCGGGCTTTCAACGCGGGCTGTCCCGGAGACGGTGCCGGTAAGGGGAACGCCCGTCCGAGCACGGCGTTCTGAAGCGCTTGTGCCGCTATACTTTCCGGGCTGCCCAGGACCCGGCCGGCCGGCGCCGACTCCACGACGCGTCCACCATCGAGGACGACCACGCGGTCCGCCCGCTGCGCGGCGATGGTGAGATCATGGGTGATCAGGAGCAGGCCGGTGCCGCTGCCGGTGTGTTCGGTGAGCACGTCCAGCACCTGCTCGGCGACCTCCGCGTCGAGTGCGCTCGTCGGTTCGTCGGCCACCACCAGGCCGGGGCGGCCGGCGAGTGCCATCGCGATCAGCACCCGCTGACGCTGGCCGCCGGACATCTCGTGCGGATACCGGCGCGCATACGAGGGATCGGTCAGGCCGACCTCGGCGAGGCGGTGCGCGGCTTCGGTTTCGCTGTCGGGTTCACCGCTCAACCGCAGGGCCTCACGCACCTGGCTCCCCATACGGCGCACCGGGTTCAGGGAGTTGCCCGGATCCTGTGGTACATAGCCGACGCGGCGGCCACGCACCGACCGCCACGCCCGCGCGCCCGGTTCGGGCAGATCGGAATCGTCGAGCCGTAACCGAGCGGCGTCCACTCCGGCGCGGACGGGGTGCAGGCCGAGGATCGTCCGGGCCAGCGAGGATTTCCCGCTTCCCGATTCGCCGACCACGGCGACGACCTCACCGCGCTGCACTCGCAGGCACACCTCCCGCAGGATAGGGGTGTCGCCGAAGGTGAGGTTCAACTCGTCGATCTCAAGCACTGGGTGTTCCTTCGATCACTCGGGAGAGCCTGTAGGCGGCGAGCACGACAGCCATGATGATCAGCGCCGGGATCACGGTGAGCCACCACGCACTGCCCAGGAACGCTCTGCCGTCCGCGACCATCGCGCCCCACTCCGGTGCGGGCGGGGCCGGCCCGAACCCGAGGAAACCCAGTGCGGCGACCGCCAGGACGGCTTGACCGAATTCCACCGAGGCGACAGCGGCCGCGGTCGGCCACAGATGCGGCAGCACATGCCTGCCCACAACCACCGGCCGCCGCCACCCGCTCACCGTCGCGGCCTCGACGAACGGTGCAGACCGCAGCTGCATGGTGCGGGACCGGATGATGCGGGCGGCCGCGGCTACCCCGGCGATCCCCACCGCGATACCGAGTTCGGTGGTCCCGCCGCCCGTCGCGGCGATCACCGTCATCGACAACAGCAGGCTCGGCACGGCGAGCAGCACATCCACGATCCGCATCCCGACCCGGTCCGTCCACCCGCCGAGATAGCCGGCGGCAACACCCAGGAGGCCGCCGCCGACCACCGCGATCGCAACCGCCAAGAGCGCGGCGGTCAGCGAGGCGCCGGTGCCGTGAACGATCCGGGCGAAGACGTCACGTCCCAACTGGTCGGTGCCGAACAGGTGGGTCGCGCTGGGCGGCTGCAACCGGTCGGCCGGTGCTACGGCGACGGGATCGCCGCGGGTCAGCACACCGGGGGCCGCCGTCGCGAGCAGAGCGAACAGCAGCACCGCGGCGGAGAGGATGGTGGCGGGAGGAGGTAGGGCGCGCGGGCGGCGGGCCGCGAACTGCCGCAGTGCGCGGCCGAGAATATGCCCGCCCGCGATATCGGTCATGTGTGCACGCTCCCGACTCGGGGGTCGATGAACGGGCCGATAAGGTCGACGGCCAGGGTCACCACCACGAAGATCGCCGCCGAGAGCACGACCGCGGCCAACAGCACAGGCCCGTCGTGGGCGGCGACCGCCTGCTGGGTGAGCCGGCCGAGACCGGCCCGGGAGAAAACGGTTTCTACGACGACGGCACCGGCGAGGGCGGCACCGATCAGAACTCCGAGCGCCGATACCGCGGGCAATGCCGCCGCCGGGGCCACATGCCGGAGATGCACCGCTGCCTCGGTCGCTCCTTTCGCGCGGGCGACATCGACGAACGGCTGTGCTGCCGCGGCCCGCATCCCTGATGCCATCACCTGGCCGAGATAGCCGGCGATGGGGACGGCGAGGGTGACGGCGGGCAGGATCAAGGCGGGCACACCGTCGTCACCGAACCCCGGGACCAGCCCCAAACCGAAAGCGAACACCTGGATCAGGATCAGGCCCGCGGCGAATGTCGGCACCGACACCAGGATCGACGGCAACTGCCCCACCAGACGCGCCAGGACCCCTTCGGGGCGGAAGGTCGCGCCGAAAGCGAGGCCGAAGGCGGCGACCGCACCGAGCAACAAGGCCACCGCCGCGAGTGCCGCGGTCGACGGCAGCGCCTCCAGCAGCGATGTGGTGACCGGTTGCCCGGTGACCACCGAGGTCCCCCAGTCGCCGGTGACGAAATCGCCGAGCGCGGTCACGTACTGCTGCCACAGCGGCCGATCCAGACCGTATTGCGCGCGCAGGGCCGCGATCGTCGCCGCTGAAGGTGGGACGCCGCCGCTGTCGGCGTTCGCCGCGAGCGATACCGGATCCCCGGGCAGTACTCGCAGCACGGCGAACACCAGGGTGAACACCGCCCACACCACGACCACGCCGGCCGCGACACGCCCCAGGATCCGGCGACCGAAGGCCGTCGTCATGACCCACTGTCCTCGAATTGCAGCCGCAGCACGCCGGACGCGTCGAAACCGATCCCGCCGAATCCGGCGGCCACCGCGGCGACCTGCGACAACTCGGCCACCGGGATCGCGTAGCCGGCCTCGGCCAACCGGTTCTGAATCTGCGCGACGAGCCGGTGCCGCTCGGCCTGGTCAGCCACACCGGCCTGCCGGTCGAGCACGGGGTCGATCTGCGGATCGGGCCGGCGCTGCGAATAGTTGGTGCCGTCGGCGCCGAGCCGGGACCGGAGGATATCGGGATCGGCGCGCGTCACGTTGTAGTACACGGCGTCGAAATCCCCGGCCGAACGACGGGACAGGAAGTCGTCGTTGGACAGGGCGCTGATCGTCATCTCGATACCGACCGCGGACAATTGCTGCTGTATGAGCTCGAGAATCGGTTTGTTGCCATAGAACTCCGGCGAATAGATCACGTCGAACGTCAGCCGCTGTCCGTCCTTCTCCCGGATGCCGCCGCCGGACCCGCGCCAGCCGGCCGCGTCGAGCACCCGTTCGGACGCCTGCAGGTCGTAGCGGATATTCGGGTCCGCGCGATAGCCGGGAGTCGTCGACGCCAGCACGCTGGTGGCCGGTTCGAAATCGTCGCCGAGAACCGTGCCGACCAGCTCCGGGCGGTTGAGGGCGGTCAGCACCGCACGGCGAACCTCCCGGTCGGCGAGCACACCGCGCGAGACATTCGACTGGATCACGAAGGGCAGACCGGGATTCGGCCGGGATACCAAGGCGGCGCCCACGGCGGCCAGGCCTTCCCGGTCCTGCGGTTGCGGATCGGCTGTGGCGTCCAGCTGCCCCGCCTGGATACTGCCCGCCCGGACATTCGATTCGGGGACGACGCTGAATTCGATTCGCTGGTAGCGGGACTTTTCGGCGAAACCGATATCGGCGGACCAGCGGTAGTCGTCGCGACGCTCGATGGTCACCGACCTGTTCTGTTCCCACTCCGAGTAGGTGTAGGGCCCGCTACCGATCACGTTGGTGGCGAGGCAGCGTTCGTCGAACGAGCGGCCCACCGTCGCCGGCGCGAGAATGCCGAGCTGAGTTGTCGAGGCGGCCTGCAGGAACTGCACATTCGGTTCCCTGAACCGCACGATCGCGGTCCGCGGATCGGGTGTGCGGGTGCCTTCGTAGCCGAGCAGGAATCCGGAGGCTTGCAGCGTGCGGGTCGAACCGGCGTCACCGGACGCGGGAGCCGCCAATGCGTCGAAATTCTGCTTGACCACCTCGGAGGTCAGTGGTGTCCCGTCGCTGAAAGTGACATCCGGGCGCAGCGTGAAGGTGAAACTGCGGCCGTCCGGCGAGGTTTCGAACCGTTGCGCCAGCCACGGAGTCAACTCGCCGGTTTCGGGATTCTGGTCGACGAGCGAATCGACCACCTGCCGCGTCACGTTCACGGTCTGATTGGTGCTCGCTTGGGCGGGGTCGGGGCAACTGGGCGCCGAGGACAGACCGTAGCGGAGGATATCGGCGGCGGAATCCGCGCCTGCGCAGGCCGCAAGTGGTATCGCGACGGACAGGGCGACAGCGGCGGTGACCGCCCGCGTGATGGGTTTGATGGTGTTCTCGTTTCGTCGGGCTTCAGCGCCAGGCCGAGGCGATCGAGCGGTGCGAACGAATGCGGTCCTCATGCCGATGAGCGAGGGTGGTGAGGATCAGTTCGTCGGCGCCCGTCAGATCGGCCAGCGCCCGGAGGCGTCCGGTGACTTCGGTGGGGGTCCCGACGAACCGGGTCGCGACCCGCGCCGAGTGCCGGGCGGTCAGTTCGCGGACGGTGGCTGCCGGGACGTCGTCGGGGTCCGGGACGGGGATGGCTCCCGCGCCCCGGGCGACGGCGTCGACCCACGGCAGGAACGATTTCGCCAGATGGCGCGCCTCGTCGGCGGTATCGGCGGCCAGCACGTCCGCCGACACAGCCAGATACGGTTGTTCGAGGACGCCGGGGGTGAAGGCTTCGCGGTAAGCGCGCACGGTCTGGACCGTCTGTCCGGGCGCGAGATGATAGTTCGCGGCGAACGGCAAGCCCAGCTGTCCCGCCAGCCGCGCACTGACGCCGGGCGAATTGCCGAGAATCCAGGGCCGCAGATCCGTGCCCTCCCCCGGCGTGAGATGCAGCGGGGTGTCGACTCCGTCGGGTGCGCAGGTCCCGTCGAGCAGCGACAGGATCTGCCGCACCTGACTCGCGTAGTCGGGCGCCTCTCCCGGTGGGGTGAGCAACGCCAGGCCTGTTGCGGCGCGCGGCGAATCGACGAGCCCGCGCAGATCCCGGGGTTCGGGCAGGACGACGCCGTCGACGACGGGATGCTCATCGACGGCCACGACGTTCTCGACCGGTGCCCGGCTCAGGGCGTCGCGATATTTCTCCGCCCGGTCCCCGCTTCTGCCGAGGCCGAGATCGACCCGGCCGGGATGCAGGGCCGCCAGCGTGCCCCATTCCTCCGCGACCCGCGCCGCCACCCGCTGACCGAGCTGCACCGCCCCGGCACCGACCCGAATCCGTTCGGTCGCCGACAACACATGTGCCGCCACAACCGCCGGTGCCGCGGAGGCGAGCGCGGCGAAATGATGCTCGGCCAGCCAGTAGCGCCGGTAACCGGACTCCTCGGCGTACCGGGCCAGCTCGACCGCTTCGTCCAGCGCTTGCCGGGCGGTACCGCCGCTGCGGATCGGCACCAGGTCGAGCACTCCGAGTTCGGTCACGACCGGACTCCTTTCCGGTCTTTGATCACCAGGTTCGCGGCCAGTGCCACCACCGCGAGCACCAGCAACACCACCGCCGCGGCCGCCAATCCACCCCCGGCATCCGACGACGTGTACACCGCGACCACAACGGCCGCACCGATCGCGCCACCCAGGTTGTGGAAGGTCCACGAGGCCCCGATGGCGAAACCGGATTCGGCATCGTCCACCGAGGTCAACGCGGCGAGGGTGGCGGGCGCCAGAATCAGCGCCCACCCGAGACCGAAGAACACGAAACCCACCAGCAGCACCACCAGCGACCCCGTCGCACCGGCGACCACCGTGAACCCCGCCGATACCGCGAGCGAACCGAAACCGAAACGCAACGGCACAATCGGCCCCACCCGGTCCACCCAGCGCCCGACCCGCGGGGAGGCGAGCGCCATCGTGACACTCACCAGCAGCAACGCCGCACCGGTGGCGCGGGCGTCGAGGCCGTGCCGGTCCGCGAGGTAGGGCGGGAGCACCAGCAGAGCGGAGGCGTAGAACGCGGCGAGGAAGAAATCCGACAGCAGCGCCGCGCCGAATCGCGGATGCGCGAACAACCCGATCCGCAGCAACGGATCGGCCGCCCGCCGTTGCGCGATAATCAATCCCGCACCGGCGAGCACGGCAACGACGGCGGCGATCAGCACCGGCGCACTGAGCCAGCCGATGCTCTCCGGAAGCGAGACGAAGGCGACCGCCGCGGCCACCGACAGCGCGAGAAACACCTGCCCGGGGATATCCAGCCCGGTGCGCGAACTCGGCGCCGGCGCCGGTACTGCCCACGCGATCAGCACGATCGCCGACAGCCCGAACGGGACATTGATCCAGAACACCGACGCCCACCCGAACACAGGCACCAGCAGCCCACCCAGTACCGGTCCGATGGCCAGGCCGATACCGTTCACCGCATACAGCCAGCCGATCGCACGCCCCCGCTCACCCTCCGGGAACAGCTGTTCCACCAGTGTGGACGTACCGGTATAGAGCACCGCGCACGCGGCACCCTGCACGAACCGGGAGCCGATGAGCCAGCCGATACCGGGGGCGAGCGCCGCCGCCACCGACGCGATGACGAACACCGCGAGTCCGGCCAGTAGCACTCGCCGCCGGCCGCACAGGTCGCCGAGCCGCCCCGCGGTCACCATGAACATGGCGAGCGCGGTGAGGAAGGCGGTGAGCACCAGCTGCGAGACACCGATCGTCGTCGTGAGTTCACCGGTGATCGTCGGCAGTGCGGTGGTGACGATCGTCAAATCGATACAGCCGAGGAACGACGCCGTCGCCAGGCCGACGAAACCGGCGGTGCGCCGCCCGGCGGACAGCTCGTGGTCGACGACGCTCACCGCGCCGACTTCCGCTTCTTGAAACGCAGCGGCAGCCACGCGGCCCCTTCCTCGACGAACAGATCACGGGTCGCCTGCATGGCGGCCGAGATCTGCTGCGGGTAGACGACGAAGTCGTAACCCTCCGCAGCCCACAATGGTTGGATGATCGGTACCTCTTCCAGGAGATAGGTGAGGCAGCGGTGGCGGACGTGGTCGATATCTCCGGCATCGCTGTCCCGGCGGGCGACGAAGCGATCGATGGTCGAGTCGATCGCCTCCCGATAGCGCGTATTCGACGTGTACGCCGCACGGACGTCACTCAGGGCTCGCGGATAGCGGGGGTCCACGAGTGCGTCGTCCCAGCGGAGGATGTCGATATCGGCGGTGAGCAGGTCGAGCAGCGGCCGGTTGCGGGCCACCCACTGATCACCCAGCCGACGCGACTCGTCGTAGGCCCGAGCCGACGGGACTTCCAGATTGTGCCGCTGCAAGGTATCGGCCACAGCGACCGTGACATGCCCGAACTCGCTGCGGTTGAGCAGGTCCACGGTGGCGCCGAACTTCTCGCCTTCGTGGTACTCGGCACCGACACTCACCAGGAGAATCGTCGAGCGACCGGCGTAATCGTACTGCCGGCCTTTCAGATCGAACGCCGCCTTGTGCGATGCGGAGCCGACCGGCGCGGTAACGGTGAGTGTCATCAGCTCCACACCCCCAGCGGCTCGTCCCGGCCGCGCACTCCGATGAAGAGCCCGATCGTCACGCGGGGACGATCGTGCGACGGCGTCACGGCATGCACTCGGCGGGGGTCGATGAAAATCGCCTCGCCCACCTGCGGACGGACGGTGAGCGCCGGTTCTCCGACAGCGTCGCGGTCGATACCCCAGGCCCGCTCACCGGATAGTGTGCGGTAATCGTCCTCGGACGGGTACGAGTCCCAGACCTCGAGTTCGCCGCCACGGTCGGGCATATCGAGATAGACGTTCACCGACAACTGGCGGCGGATACCCAGGTCGTCCTCATCCGGTAGATTCCGCTGCACATTGTCGGTGTGCGGCTCCAGATCCACGCCGGCCTGCTGATAGCGGACCACCCCGGCGAAGAATTTCCGGCTCTGCGAAGTCAGCAGTGTGGTTCCCGCCGGCCATGCTTCGTCGAGCAGTGTCCGGATCGTATCGGTCGGGTACGCGTAGGGCGCGGCGAGTTCTCGGAGGCGCTTACGATGTTCGGCTGCCGCATCGAAATAGGCGGACTCTTCTCCCGCGGCGACTTCGGAGAAGGCGTAGCCGATCCGCCGGAACTGCGGATCGGTGCCCAGCGGTCCGTGGTCATCCCGGCCGACGAATCGCCCGCGCAGCCCGTCCAGCGCAGGGCCGGCGACGACACCGCGCACCCGCACCGCATAGACGTCACCTTTGAGCAACTGCAGCAGATGGTCGGCGGAGAACTCCTGGATCGTTGTGGTGGTCAGCCGAGCAAATCGCTCCTCTGCTGGATCGCCCGTGGCGGCGGTATCGGCTTCGGCAGCTGCTTCGAGTGCTTCCGTCATCGTGTTCCTCCCCGTGCCGGAGGTATTCCGGCGCCGTTTGCGGTCGTTCGCAGTGCGAACGGCACGTGTTCGATCACGTGCGGTCGACGAGAGCCGCGTCGATTGCGGACACGCGACTGACCCGGTTCATCGGTCTGGCATTAGCACCTTGTGGACAAATCCATGGTTGCCGCGACGTCGCAGAGCCAGTCTCTCGGTCGCTCGTGATGAGAATCCGTGCATTCGGAACATATGCAGCGCAAGGTATTACGGCAATGGTCCGAGATTCTCACTCCGCACCCCAGCGCAGGTCAGACGTAATTAATCACGGTGACCTCAACACACACTGCAAACACCCGGTGTTGACAACCCGCGGGGCCTCTGCCAATCTCGGCTCAGGTCATGAGTACCAGTGTTCAAGCCCCGGCTTGCTGGTCGGCAACCCTCCTCCGCGGTGGGGTGCTCCGGGTGACGACCGGGCCGTTTCCCGATCGGGCGCGGCAAGCGCGGACTCCGGCTCTCGTCCACTCCGGGGTCCCGGACCCCGAGGATTGTTCCGATGACAGTCACCATCGATACCCGTAATGCTGCTGCGGCCTGTGTTTCCGGCCGCGATCTGCGCGTCCCCCTGGTACAGGGCGGAACCCGCACCTATGCGAATTTCGACTACGCCGCCAGTGCGCCCGCACTGACCCAGGTCGCCGACCGGCTGGCCGCGCTGCTGCCGTATTACGCCAGCGTGCACCGCGGCGCCGGCTACGCCTCGCGCGTATCGACCGATTGCTACGAATCCGCCCGTGGGTCCGTCGCGCGTTTTCTGAACTGCGCCGACGACCAGGCGGTCGTGTTCACTCGTAATACAACCGATGCCCTGAACCTGCTGGCCGCCTGCGTTCCGGGCGACACCGTGGTGCTCGATATCGAACATCACGCCAACCTCTTGCCATGGCGGCGGAACGGACGCCGGGTGGTGCAAGCCGCGGACACGGTCGACGAAACCCTTGACCGGCTGGCGCGCGAACTCGGCACGAAACCCGCTGCGCTGCTGTCTGTTACCGGCGCATCTAACGTCACCGGTGAGATCCTCCCGCTGGACCGGCTGGCCGCGCTCGCCCACCGGTTCGGCACGCGCATCGCGATCGACGCCGCACAACTGGCGCCGCATCGGCGGATCGACCTGCGCGCCGACGGAATCGACTATCTCGCGCTGTCCGGGCACAAACTGTATGCCCCGTTCGGCGCCGGTGTGCTGGTCGGCCGCCGGGACTGGCTCGACACCGCCGAACCCTATCTCGCCGGAGGCGGCGCAGTGCGGGAGGTGACAACCGACGGTGTCGAATGGGCGGCGGCCCCACAGCGGCACGAGGCCGGTTCACCGAACGTCCTGGGTGTGGCCGCGCTGGCCGCCGCGTGCGACACCCTCGGATCACTGAACCAGGCCGATATCACCGAACACGAGCGGTATCTCACCACGCGCCTCCGCGACGGCCTGGAAAGCATTCCGGGAGTGCGGTTTCTACGCATTTGGTGCGACAGCACCGACAGTGTCGGGATCGTGGCGTTCACGGTCGACGGCGTCGAACCGGGTCATGTCGCCGCATACCTCTCGGCCGAGCACGGCATCGGCGTGCGGGACGGGCGATTCTGTGCACACCCGGTGCTGGACCGCCTCGGTGTCGCCGCCGCGCTGCGCGCCAGTATCGGACTGGGCACCCGCGCCGGCGACGTCGATCGGCTGGTAGCCGCGATCGCGGCGCTGGTCGATCGGGGTACAGGCTGGAATTACCGGCAGCAGGACGGGCAGTGGAGCCCGACACCGGAGACGCGCGAGCGGCTCGCCCCCGGATCCGCAACGGGCGCGGCACCCTGCGCAGCATCCTGAAGCGGACACCCCGGCGGCGCGATCCGTCCACTCGTTGCGTGCAGAACCGCAGAATCGACCCTGTAGTTATTCGTCGATGACCTGGGTGCCGCCGGCCACTCGGTCGTGCCAGCCCTGTTTCGTCGGGCTGGAGCTGATCGTGAAGGCAATGGCGATCGCCGCAACGAACCAGAGCAACCCGCCGATCCACGGGATGATGTTCAGCAGCATGTAGGCGTTACGGACCGCCGAGTCCTTGAGGCTGGGTTTCGGAGCGCCGTCCGACCCGTTGACGTGCAACCCGAGCAGCTTCTTCCCGGGCGTCGAGCCCGAGGAGACCTCGAAGGCGATGAAGTACAGCCAGCCGAAGGCCGCGCCCGGGAGGACGGACACCCAGTCGGGTAGGTCCGCGACCACGCCCAGCAGCCAGAAGAAGACCGCGCCGATGATGGCGGCGATGATCCAGTCGACGAATCGGGCGACGGCACGTTTACCGAGACCTGCCGGTTCGATACCGGTCGTCTGGCCGTACATCGGGTCGAAACCACCTGTAGTCATCACGCCTCCTGGCGAACGCTGCGGCCGGCTTGCCTGTAGGTGTTACTCAGTCCATGTCGACTCTCAAGGATGACATACGTGCAGGTGCAGGAGGTGCAGCCGAAACCGATTCGTGTCCGGGTCGAGCTGCAGGTTCGACCCGAGCAATGGTCGAAGTGGTCCTGACCGTCGCGGGGTTCACCTCCGGCCGGGAGTGCGTTCGGCGATCCTGCGCAGCAACCGGACAACCGGGCAGGGTTGGCGACCGCGCCGGTGAGAGCGTGTTCCGCGCGGTCGAGGCAATCCTCGAGGAGGGCGTCATGCATCCACCGATAGGCGAGCGGCCGATTGTGAACTACAGGTTCAGCCTGGCGGAGGGGGTGAAGCGGACGGGGAGTTCGGCCAGGGCGCGGTGGAACGGACCCGGCCGCCACGTGGGCTCCCCGCCGGGTAGCGCGGGTTCCATTTCCGGGAGGGCGTCCAGGAGCTGATCGATGGCGTTCTGGGCGATCAGATACGACAGCGACTGGGCGGGGCAGGCATGGCGGCCGATGCCCCAGGCGAGGTGGGAGCGGTTGCCGACGTGGTCGTCGGCGCGGATGGCCGGGTCGTTGTTGCAGGCGGCCATGCTGATCAGGACCGGTTCGTCGGCGGGGAGCCAGGCGTCGTCGACGAGGATGGGGTGGCGGGGGTAGGTGATCAGGAAATTCGCCAGGGGCGGGTCGTTGAACAGGACCTCGTCGAGAGCGTCGAGGGTGGACAGGCTACCGCCGAGGACGCCGCTGCCGACGTGGTCGTCGGTGAGGATGAACAGCAGGGTGTTGGCGATCAGGTTCTGCTGGAACTCGATTCCGGCGCCGTAGTGGCCGGCGACCTGGTGAACCATTTCCTCCTGGTTCAGTTCCGCCGGGTGGCGCAGCAGCTGGGAGGTGATGTCGTTGCCGGGTTCGGTGCGTTTGAGGTCGACGAGTTCCAGCATCGCGGCGCTGATCATCTGGTTGCCGTTCTCGGCGTCGACGCCCTCGACGAGAGCGGCCATTCCGGCGGCCACTCGCTGGCCGATATCGGCGGGGCAGCCCAGCAGGGTGTTGACGATGGTGAAGGTCAGCGGGAAGACGTACTGGGTGATGAGATCGGCGCTACCGGATTCGCAGAAATCGTTGATCAGCGGGACGGCGACCTTTTCGACCGTGGTGTGCAGGGTGCGCATATCGACGTTGCCGATGCTGGTGGTGATGGCCTCGCGGTAGCGGTGGAAATCGGTGCCGGTGTTACGGCTGGCGGTGGGGCGCCACTCCATGATCGGGAGTACGGGGCAGTCGGCGGGGACGGTGCGCTGCCAGGTGCGGGGGTCGGCGGGGAAACGGTCCGGGTCGTTGAGGATGCGCAGGGCGGTGCTGTATCCGACGACCAGGGTCGCCGGGACGCCGGGCGCGAGTTCGACGGGCACCAGCGAACCCCAGCGGCTGCGCATCTCCCGGTAGGCGCGGTGCGGGTCGGAGGCGAATTCGGGTGCGTGCAGAGCAACGCGGCCCTCGGGATATCCCAGCGACGAGCGGTGGGATTCCGCCGGAACCGGGAGATGCGCGGGGATGCGCTGTGTCAATCGTTCGTCCTCACCGCTTGTTCTCCACTACTCCGTACCGGCAGCACCGGCACAGCGATGGTGCCACCGGCGCGGCGCAGCCGATAGTGCCGCGGGCGCCAGGATGGGGGCGGATCGCGCCAAGCCGATTCGGTCGGCGCGCGGGATAGGTTCGTCGCGAAGCCGGAGCGCGCGAGCCGGGATATCGTCGGCGGGTAGCGGTCCGCGTGCGGACCAGGGGTCCTCGTTCGAATTAGGTGTGTTTCGCAGGTGGATACGGTTGAGCATGTTGCGTTTTCGAACTTCATCCTGGGCAGCGCCGGCCTGAACGGAACAACCCGGCGGCAGCTCGCGCGGGCCGCGGAACTACCGGACTGGGTGCTGCACACCGGTGACACGATGGTGTCGAGCAACTACCAGCTGAACCTGTGGGAGCTGGTAGAACACGAACTGGACGATCCCCACGTGGCATTGCGCGTCGGGAAGACGAACACGCTGGGCAACTTCGGATTACACGACTACCTGTTCAGTACGGCGCCGACGCTCGCCGAGGGACTGGCGCAGTCGGAGCAGCACGCGGACATGATCACCACCAATATCGGGTTCGCGGTCTCGGGGGACTCGGAGGAGGAAGCGAACGCGGATGTCCGGTTGTTGAACGGGCACGGGCGGGGTCGCGAACTCGCCACCCAGTTCGCGCTCGCGGCGGTGGTGACACGGGCGCGCAACGCCACGGGGCGGGATGTGCATCCGGTACGGATCCGGTTCCGGCAATCCGCGCCGCGGCGACATCAGCCGTTCGTCGAAATGTTCGGTACCCGGCAGGTCGAATTCGGGGCGCCGACGGACCAGATCACCTTCCGTTCGGCCGATCTGGAGCTACCGCTGCGGACGGCCGACCCCACGCTCGCCCAGATCCTCGCGCGGTGCGCGGCCGCGCTACCGGCGGCGCCGCGGCTGGAACTCACCTGGGCCGGGCAGGTACAGCAGGCGCTGATGGTGCTGCTCGGGGACGGGCGGGTCACGATCGAGCGGGTCGCGCGGCATCTGGCCACGAGCAGTCGCAGTCTGCAACGGCGCCTCGCCGACGAAGGGACGACCTGGACACGGGAACTGGATCGGGCGCGCAGTGCGGTGGTCGAACGGCGCGCCCGGTCACGGCCGGACGTTACGCAGGCGGCGCTGGCCAGGAGGGTCGGGTACTCCGATGCCGGTGCGCTGCGGCGGGCACGTCAGCGCTGGACCGGGCGGAGGTAACCGAATCCGACGGAGGTGTGCTTACTCGGGCTCGAACAGAGTAGTCCGAGTGCAAGGCGCCGGGCGGGTGCAAGCAGCATCGACGGCGCGGGAGTAACAACGAACGGCCGATAGCAGCGCCCCGCCTCGGGAGGCCCGAGCGGGAGACAAATGGAGCCGACCGGGCACCGGAAGTGCGGAGTGAGCGAAAGCGAACCCGAGCGGGCCTCGATAGCACGGAGCGGGTCCGGCAAGCGTCGCCCGAAGCTCGGCGCGGGCGTGATTCTTTGCGGCGGACGGTGGACCGAACGCGCCGCGCAGGAGCCCGATCGCGCCGAATTCCCGGCCGCGGCACGCATTACCGCTACAGGAAACCGCAGGTCATTGTGGTCATTCACCCAACAGGTACGCCCTGCGCGGACACTGCGGAACATCGGAAGCGCGCCCATACTTTCGATCCGCCGGGCAGTCGCGCGGCGGAACGAGCCGAGGAAGGCAATCGGATGGGTGAGACGAATACCGGTGCTCCCGGAGACAGTGTGCTGCCAGGTGTTTTGAAGCTCGGCGGACATGTGCTGGCGGAGAAGGTGCTGCGCCGCCGCGACGGTGGGATCCCGATGAAGAAGAGCGAGGTCGACGCGGAATGGCTCGACCGGGTACTCACGAACGGATATCCCGGCGCGGCAGTGGAATCGTTCGATATCGTCGATGCCGAAGGCGGTACGACGAGCCGCTGGAAGGCGACGATCCGCTACAACGAGGCCGGTCGGCGGGCAAGGTTGCCTGAACACCTTTTCGCCAAGACGACCCTCACCTTCACCCAGCGTTTGACGCAGTACCTGGCGCATGCGCTGCCCGGCGAACCCGGATTCTTCCAGTATCTGCGGCCGGAACTCGATATCGAGGCGCCACGCGGATATTTCGGGGCCGCCGACCTGCGAACCGGCCGGTCGCTGACGCTCCTCGAGGATGTGAGCGTCACCCAGGGGGCACGGTTCTGCACGCCGCTCGAACGGGTCACCCGGGAACAGATGGAAGACCTGCTGGCGAATATGGCGCGCTGGCACGGCCACTACTGGGAATCACCGGAACTGAAGGCGCGGGACTGGTTGAAGACGCCGGGCGCGCATTTCCGTAATTTCGACCGGCTGCTCGGGATGCGCAAACGCGCCGAGGTCGGGCTGAAACGCGCTCCCGAACTCGTGCCCGACACGCTGCCGCCTGTACAGGGTGAACTGTACGAAGCCTGCGGCCGGGCACTGCAGATCGCCGAGCAGAGCCCGCAGACCTTGCTGCACGGCGACCCGCATATCGGCAACGCCTACGTATGCGCCGACGGCAGTGTGGGTTTCACCGACTGGCAGCTCGTGATGCGCGGCAGCTGGGCATTCGACGTGGCGTACACGATCACCTCCGGCCTGGAAGTCGAAGACCGCCGGTCCTGGGAACCCGACCTCATCGCGCTCTACATCGACGCCCTGCGCGCGGCCGGTGGGCCCGCATTGTCGTTCGATTCCGCCTGGCTCGCCTACCGGCAGCAAGCGCTCTACCCGTACTTCGCCTGGATGATCACCATCGGCCGGGGCGCGCTGATGCCGGAATTCCAGCCGGCCGATATCTGCCGCGCGATCGTGCACCGCACCGCCCACGCCATCATGGACCTGGATGCCCTGCAGGCGGTCGGCGACTGAACATGTAGCCGCTAGGGCAGAGCCGGGGCGTGGGTGCTGCCGTGCCCGGCCCCGGGAACCCACGCCGGTCGAGAGGGGACACCGCCGGAGAGCGGGCGCTGGATGAGCCGACCGCCTCTCGACGGACCGCGCACGGCACAGTCACCGGGCACGATCGCGGGCGGCATCGGTATCGCAGCTGTCGGCGATATCGCGGACCAGCCGCGCGAACCGATTAGGTTCGGCGAGTGGCAGATAGTGACCGGCCCGGGGCACCACGAGCAGGCGGGTCCGGGGCGTGGCAGCGGCGAATCGGTGCTCGTGGGCGCGGAAATGGTCGCGACTGCCGTTGATCAGCCACACCGGGCCGCGATACCGGCCCAGTTCGGCGAGCGGATCGAACTGTCCGAGCGCCTGCAGTGCATCGGGAATGATCTCGGTGGCTATCCCGCCCTGCCCGATGGCGTGGGCGACCTCGGGCGGCAGCACAGCCTCGAACATCCGGTTGCTGAGCCGCTCACCGCCGTCGGGCCGCGACGAAAGGAAACGGTGGGCCAGACGGAAAGGACCCATCGAGGCCTTATCCGGCACACCGGTGGAACCGGCGACCACCACACCGGCCGCCTGCTCGCCGAGTTCGGCCGCCGCGGCGATTCCGACGTATCCACCGAGTGAATGGCCGACCAGCAGCGCGCGGCCACCGACCTCTTCGACGGCTGTGCGTACGGCGGCGACGGCCGTGCTCATCGTGAAAGGTTCGCCGCGGCGCAGGCCGTGACCCGGGAGGTCGACGGTGACCACCGGGCGTTCCGGCGCCATTTCGTCGATCACGCCGGTCCAGCAGCGGCCGCTCAGCCGGATGCCGTGTATCAGGACCACGGGCAGAGTCATGAGAACCTCCAAAACACGACGCAACGTTGCGTTGCAAAGATAGCGCCGATCAGTCCACAACGCAACGTTGCGTTGTACTCTTGCGACATGGATTCCGAGTCCGACAAAAACACGAACGGCCGGCCGCGCCGCGCCGACGCGATCTTCACCGCCACCTTGGAACTCCTCGCCGACAACGGCTACGACGGCCTGACCATGGAGGCAGTCGCCACGCGCGCCGAGGTCAACAAAACCACGCTCTACCGCTGGTGGAAGTCCAAGGACGAAGTGCTCGCCGCCGCCCTGACCGACTCGGACCTCCTCGCCTTCGACGTACCCGATACCGGCAGCCTCCGCAGCGACCTCCTCGAAACGAGCCGCAGCATCCACACACTGCTCACCGATCCCGCCACCGCCCCGATCGCCACCGCGGTCCTCGCAGCCGCATCACGCCGCCCCGCCCTGGCAGCGATCGGCCGGACCTTCTTCGCCGACCGCGCCGAACGGGAACACCCGATCTTCCGCCGCGCAATCGACCGCGGCGAACTCCCGGACAACGCCGACCCCCGATCCATCATGGACATGCTCGCGGGAGCCATCTGGTTCCGCCTGTTCCTGCGCGCCGAGCAGATGCGGGAAGAGGATCTTTCAGCGGCCGTAGATCTCGTACTCGGTGGAGCCGCAGCACGCTGACCGGCCGGAACTCGATGCAGCAAGGCCGCCCCATCTCCCGGTAGATGGCGACATCCGGACCGAATCGCCGCCGCCCCCTTCAGCGATCGGTGTCCTTCGGATGGCGAGGCGACGCGTAGACCAGCCACGGACGGCGTCCGTGGTGCCGAAGCGGACCTCCCATTGACCGTCAGGCGCGGGCACCGTGACCCGGTCACCACGTTCAGGACTCATATGGTGACGTCCACCGGACCGAAATCTCCCTCTGTCGGAGTCTGCGCCGCATCGCGAACAGCAGGGTCGGCCTTGATTCGCGCAGTCGCCCGCCAACCTGCGATCGTTTCCCGAACAGCCGAATCGGCATCCAACTCAGCAGCATCGGAAAGGACTTCGGCCAGTTCGACCGTGAAGTCCTGGAGTTCCTGCTCGGAGAGGTGCCGCACCCACGGAAATACATCCGGCACGGCCAGACGCAAAGTCGCGGCAGCCCGGTCATGCTTGAGCAAGGCCAGAAACAAACGGGACGCAGCGGATAGTGACTCGTCACGCACGCTTGGCCGTTGGTCGCACGCACGCCTGGCCGCATATCCCGTGCAGGTCTGCAAACGAACGTCGGGTGCGAACCAGCTTGTGGAAGCGCGCCGGTGACACCGAGCGCGCGACCCAAGGCTGATATGGTTCGCGTCATGTCAGGCGCTTCAGCTTCCGCCGCTTGCGCGGCAGTGACCAGGACGACCCGCTAGCGGCGGGACGTTCTACGCACAGACCTCCTCTTCCGGGACGTCCGGCCGCTTCGTGATCAGTCCGGAGCGGCACTTTTGTGCTGCTCAGATACTTCTCTGAGTAACGGAGCACCTGATGTTCTCAGGCATTCTCTCTGCACGCGGGCACAGCCCGTCCACTGCGCGCTCGTGGCTCGTGCTAGGCGCGATGTCGATGCTGCAGTTCTTCATCGCGGTCGATGTGACCGTGGTCAATATCGCGCTGCCCTCGATCGGCGCGGACTTCGGCGTGGGTGATCACGCCCTGACCTGGGTCGTGGTCGGCTACACCATCGCCGGTGGCGGGCTGCTGATGCTCGGTGGGCGGTTGGGCGATCTGCTCGGGAGGCGCCGCGTGCTCCTGGCGGGCACCAGCTTGTTCGGGGTCGCGTCGTTGCTGGCGGGGCTGGCACCGTCCTTCGGCCTGCTGGTTTTCGCGCGTCTGCTGCAGGGGGCCGGTGAGGCCATCGCCCTGCCGGCCGCGATGGCCACCATTGTTCTGCTCTTTCCCGAAGGACGCAGCAGGTCACGAGCTTTGAGTGTGTGGGCGGCGGTGGCGAGTTGCGGGCTGGTGCTCGGTTTCGTCCTGTCCGGAATCATCACCGCGCATCTGGGCTGGCGGTGGATCTTCTTGATCTCGGTGCCCTTCATCCTGGTCGTCGTCGTGGCAGCTCTCGTTCTTGTCGAACGAGACCGGCCGGACACCCGCGTATCCGGGCCGCTCGACATTCCGGGAGCGCTCCTGCTGATGGCCTGCCCGCTGCTGTTCACCTTCGGTGTGGTCCAGGCCGGTGAGCCCGGAACCTCGAACTGGGTACCGGCGGCTTCGCTGGTAGGTGCGGTACTGGCCGCGGCCGGATTCGTGCGGGTGAAAGCCAACTCACCGAACCCGCTACTGCCGCTGGGATTCTTCGCCCACCGTGCGCGGGTCACTGCGAACCTGACCACGATGCTGCTCAGTGGAGCACTGTCGACCTCGTTCCTGCTGTTCACGTTCTATCTCCAGGACTATCTGGGGATGGGGCCGTTGGGAGCCGGACTCACCATGCTCCCGCTGGCGGTCTCGCTGATCGCGTTCTCCATGCTCGTGCCCCGGCTGCTGGGCCGCTGGGGAGCCCGGGTCTGTGTGCTGGCGGGGCTCGGTTTCACCGCGGGCGCAATGGCCGTCATCGGGGTCGTCGCTGCCGTGGATGCGGGAGCGCCGTGGCTGATTCCGGCGATGCTGCTCATCGCGGCCGGGATGGGTTTCGGGATCGTCGGGCTGCAGTACATCGCGGTCAGTGGTGTGACCGACGACGACGCCGGAATCGCCTCGGGCGTGCAACGGGCCGCCGACCAGCTCGGCGGCGCCACCGGTGTGGCGGTCTGCGTCGGAATCGGTTTCGCTCCCGCCCTGCACACTGCCGACCCGTTCCTGATCGCCACGCTGCTGGCAGGTGCCGGACTGGTCGCAGGTGTCCTGGTGCTCCGGCGTACGCCCGAACCGTCCATCGCGGACGTGCACGGGTAAGCCGGGGAGTGAGCCCGCCCGCACCCGAAGTGCCGCGCGGGCAGCTCGGAAGCATGCCGGTGTGCGTCGCCGGATCCGGGCTCGGGCTCGGGCTCGGGCTCGGGCTCGGGCTCGGGAGAGCATCGGCGAGATGGTTGCCCGGCCCGTACTTTCGACCTACCCACGCGGCCGTGGCGAGGAATCGTCCATCGTGTGCGTAGGTTTCGCGGCCCTCCTGTACGACAGCGTCCGGGTAGAGTCGGCCCGGACCACGACCGCGGAGGTTCGATGCTCGAGGTAACGCATCTGGTGCGCCGGTTCGGCGACAAGACAGCTGTCGACGACGTGTCGTTCGAAGTGGAGCCTGGCGCGCTCACCGGGTTCGTCGGTGGCAACGGCGCAGGCAAGACCACCACCATGCGAATGATCATGGGTGTGCTGGCCGTCCACGGCGGCGAGGTGCGCTGGGACGGGCGGCCGGTAACGGCCGCCGATCGGCGTTCGTTCGGGTACATGCCCGAAGAGCGGGGCTTGTATCCGAAGCAGCCGGTGCGGGATCAGTTGGTGTATCTGGCGCGGTTGCGGGGGCTTTCGGTGGCCGAGGGTAGGCGGCGGACTTCGGAACTCCTGGAGCGGTTCGGGCTCGGGGACCGGGGGAAGGACAAGCTGGAATCGCTGTCGCTCGGTAATCAGCAGCGGGTGCAGATCGCGGCGGCGGTGGTGGCGCAGCCGGCGGCGCTGGTGCTGGACGAACCGTTCTCCGGATTGGACCCGGTGGCGGTCGATTCGATGGCGGAACTGCTGGCCGAATACGCCGGGCAGGGTGTGCCGGTGCTGTTCTCCTCGCATCAGCTGGATCTGGTGGAACGGCTGTGCGATCGGCTGGTGATCCTCGCGAATGGGCGGGTCGTCGCGCAGGGTTCGGCGGCGGAATTACGGGAGGCCGGTGCGCTGCGGTACCGGCTGAAGGCCGGGTCCGATACCGGCTGGTTGAACGAGTTCGCGGGGGTGAGTGTGGTCGAACGCAACGGGGCGGGAGTGTTGCTCGAGTTGAGCGGCGCGACCACCGATCAGGTGCTCACCGAGGCGCTGGCACGCGGATTGGTGCAGGAATTCGCCGAGGTGCGGCCGTCGGTCTCGGAGATCTTCCGGGAGGTGACGGCATGAGCGGGGCGGGCAAGTCGGATATCGCGCCGCGCGGGGTGTGGCGGATCGTCACCGAACGTGAAGTCATGGTCAAACTGCGCGACCGCAATTTCTTGATCTCGACGGTCATCACGATCGCGGTGATCGTTGCCTCGCTGGCCATCAGCGGATTCATGAGCGGGCGCACCGAAACAGTCGATATCGCGGTCACCGGGCCCGACGCGGGTCAGGTCGTGCAGACGGCCGGTGGTCTCGCCGACCTCGCCGACAGCAACGTCGCCTTCACGAGCACACCGGTGGCCGACCTCACCGCAGTCGAACAGCAGGTCCGTGACGGGGAGGTCGACGCGGGCCTCGTCGCCGGACCCGAGGGGTGGCGGCTCATCGGCAAGGAGTCGGTGAACGACGACGTCAACACCTACGTGACCACTGCCGCACAGCAACTCGCGCTACAACGCAACGCCGAAGCAGCCGGCACCTCGCTGGAAGAACTCGGCCGGGGCGGCCAGGTGACCTACGACGTGCTCGACGAGTCCGCCGTCGACCCGGGTTTCGCGCAGATCATGACATTCGTGTTCGCGTTCCTGTTCTATGTCGCCTCACTCCTGTTCGGTATGTCCATCGCGCAGAGCGTCGTCGAGGAGAAGCAGAACCGTATCGTCGAGATCCTGGCCAGCGCGATCCCACTGCGGCAGTTGCTGATCGGGAAGATCATCGGCAACACCCTGATGGCCTTCGGGCAGCTCGTCCTGTTCGCGGGCGCGGGCCTGGCCGGGTTGGCGGTGATGGGAAACACCGAGTACGTCACCCAGATCGCGGGTGCGGCCGGTTGGTTCATCGTCTTCTTCGTCGTCGGTTTCCTCGCCCTGGCCAGCCTGTGGGCTGTGGCCGGCTCGCTGGCGACCCGTAACGAGGACCTGCAATCGACCTCCACCCCGCTGAGCATGCTGATCATGATCGTGCTGTTCCTCGGCATATTCGCCTCCGGCACCGCACAGACCATCACGTCCTACGTGCCGATCGTCTCCATCGTCGCCATGCCCGCCCGCCTCGCCGAAGGCACGGCCGCATGGTGGGAGCCGTTGGTTTCCCTCGCCATCATGGCGGCCACCGCCTACGGAATCGTGGTCGTCGCGGAACGCATCTATCGCCGCTCACTGATGCAGACACAAGGACGCCTGACCTACCGCCAAGCACTCAGCGTCGAGGACTGACCGGCGACGCCGACTGTTCGGCAGCCGGTACGGGTCAGAGGGGAATGATGCGGACCGTCGGACCGCACAGTGTGGACATATCGTCGGCATCGCTGGTCAGCACGACCACTGGAGTGGGCTGACGTAACGCCATCTCCGCGACTACGGCGTCGATGGCGTACTTGTGGCCGTGGAGTCCGGTATCGAGCAGTAGTGCCGAGGCGGCCCTTGCCGCAGTCTCGTCGACGGGTTCGATCCGAATACCCGACAACAGCCAGTTCAGGCGTGCCCGGTTCGTTTTCCGGTGCGTCGCCTCGATGATGGTCAGCGCGCTCACGACGATCTCCATGCCACGCGCCCGTGTTTCCGCGACCAGTGCGACGACGGGAACGGAATCGTCCACCAGCCGGGACAATCCCTGACAGTCGAGTACCGCAGTACCTCCCTGTGCAGGGGCCGGGCGACGGGATGCGGGTGGGGTCAGCTTGCCGTGGGCCATTGCCCCGGCTCGGCCAGCGCACGGTCGAACGCTTCCTTTGCTCGCTGCCGTTCGTCGGGCGGTAGCGGGCCACTGCGCTGCTCGTAGTCGGCGAGGTATTCGTCGAGGATCAGGCCGCGCAATTCGCGCTCGACCGCCGAGGCGACGAACGAGGAGAATTCCCGTTTGCCCACGCGGCGCCGGACGGCCTCGGCGGTTCCCTCGGACAGCGACAGGCTGATCCGCGTCGCGGGCCCTTCGCCGATGCCGTACTCCTGTTCGCTCACGTCACCGATATTATCAAACTGATTAGGAAATAGAGATCGCCGAAAAAGGGCCCTTCCGCAATCGCGGAAGGACCCTTTTCAGCGCTGTATCAGCGAACCGCTCAGGCGGTTTCGGTGATCGGGCGGTCGACCCAGCTCATCAGGTCGCGCAGCTTCTTACCGGTGACCTCGATCGGGTGCTCGGCGTTGGCCTTGCGCAGGCCCTCGAGCTCCTTGTTGCCACCCTCGACATTGGCGACCAGGCGCTTGACGAAGGTGCCGTCCTGGATGTCCTTGAGGATGTCCTGCATACGCTTCTTGGTGTCGGCGTCGATGACCCGCGGGCCCGACAGGTAGCCACCGAATTCGGCGGTATCGGACACCGAGTAGTTCATGCGGGCGATGCCGCCCTCGTACATGAGGTCGACGATCAGCTTCAGCTCGTGCAGCACCTCGAAGTAGGCCATCTCCGGGGCGTAACCGGCCTCGACCATGACCTCGAAACCGGTCTTGACCAGTTCCTCGGTGCCACCGCAGAGCACGGCCTGCTCACCGAAGAGGTCGGTTTCGGTCTCTTCCTTGAAGGTGGTCTTGATGACGCCGGCGCGGGTGCCGCCGATGCCCTTGGCGTAGGACAGCGCCAGGGCCTGGCCCTCGCCCTTCGGGTCCTGCTCGATGGCGATCAGGGCGGGCACGCCCTTGCCGTCGACGAACTGGCGCCGCACCAGGTGGCCGGGGCCCTTGGGGGCCACCATGCCGATGGTGATCTCGGCGGCCGGCTTGATCAGGCCGAAGTGGATGTTGAGGCCGTGGCCGAAGAACAGCGCGTCGCCGTCCTTCAGGTTGGGCTCGATGTCATTGGTGAAGATCGACGCCTGGGCGGTGTCGGGGGCCAGCAGCATGATGACGTCGGCCCACTCCGAAACCTCGGCGGGGGTGCCGACGGTCAGGCCGGCCTCTTCGGCCTTGGCCCGAGACTTGGAGCCTTCCTTGAGGCCGATACGGACCTCGACGCCGGAATCGCGCAGGCTCAGCGAATGCGCATGCCCCTGGCTGCCGTAACCGATCACCGCGACCTTACGGCCCTGGATGATCGACAGGTCGGCATCGTCGTCGTAGAACATCTCGACTGCCACTTGGTGGTATCCCTTCTGACTTATATTCGAACCCGCGAAACGCGGGAAACGGTAAACGAGGTGTGAAAGACGGCCGGGCGCGGGGTGCGCCCGGCCGTGGTTCAGCGGGTGGCGGTGATGGATTTGGGTCCGCGGCCCACGGCCACCACCCCGGATTGCACGATCTCGCGGATGCCGTACGGCTCGAGCATCCGCAGCAGGGCATCGAGCTTGGAGCGGGTGCCGGTCGCTTCGACGGTGAGGGCGTCGGGCGAGACGTCGATCACCTTGGCGCGGAACAGGTTCACCGATTCGATGACCTGGGTGCGCACGCTGGCGTCGGCGCGGACCTTCACCAGGATCAGTTCGCGGGCCACCGAGGTCTCCGGATCCTGCTCCACGATCTTGATGACGTTCACCAGCTTGTTGAGCTGTTTGGTGACCTGTTCCAGCGGAAGATCGTCCACGGTGACCACGATGGTCATCCGGGAGATGTCCTTGACCTCGGTCGCGCCCACCGCCAGGGATTCGATATTGAATCCGCGGCGGGAGAACAGGCTGGCCACGCGGGCCAGCACACCGGGCTTGTCCTCGACCAGGACGCTGAGGGTGTGGGTTGTGCTCACTGGGGGTTCCCCTCGGTCTCGTTCTGCTCCCGGGTCATGGCTTCGTGGATGACGGCCGGTTCGGCGACCTGCTCGTCCTCGTCGAACAGCGGGCGGATCCCGCGGGCGGCCATGATCTCGTCGTTACTGGTGCCGGCGGCGACCATCGGCCACACCTGAGCGTCCTTGCCGACGATGAAATCGATCACCACGGGGCGGTCGTCGATCGACTGCGCCTCGCGGATCGCGGCCTCCACGTCCTCTTCCTTCTCCACCCGGATACCGTGGCAGCCCAGCGCCTCGGCCAGCTTCACGAAATCCGGGATACGCAGGCCGTGGGTATTGAGGTCGGTGTTGGAGTAGCGCTTGTCGTAGAACAGCGTCTGCCACTGCCGGACCATGCCCAGGTTGCCGTTGTTGATCAGCGCGACCTTGATCGGCACACCCTCCACCGCGCAGGTGGCGAGTTCCTGGTTGGTCATCTGGAAGCAGCCGTCACCGTCGATCGCCCACACCTCACGGTCGGGCATACCCATCTTGGCGCCCATGGCCGCGGGTACGGCGTAACCCATGGTTCCGGCGCCACCGGAGTTCAGCCAGGTGCGCGGCTTCTCGTACTTGACGAACTGGGCGGCCCACATCTGGTGCTGTCCGACGCCCGCGCAGTAGATGGCCTCGGGGCCGGCCAGGCGGCCCAGGGTTTCGATGACGTACTCCGGTGAGAGCGCGCCGTCCGACGGTGCGGTCCAGCCCAGCGGATAGGACTCGCGGATACCGTCGAGGTAGGTCCACCAGGCGGTCAGGTCCAGTTCGATACCGGCCGGATCGGCACGCAGGGTTTCGATCAGTTCGGTGAGTACCTCGCGGCAATCGCCCACGATCGGGACATCGGCGTGGCGGTTCTTGCCGATCTCGGCGGGGTCGATATCGGCGTGGATGATCTTCGCGTCCGGAGCGAAGGAATCCAGCTGGCCCGTGACGCGGTCGTCGAACCGGGCGCCGAGGGTGATCAGCAGATCGGATTTCTGCAACGCCGCCACCGCGGACACGGTGCCGTGCATACCCGGCATACCGAGGTTCAGTGTGTGACTGTCGGGGAACGCGCCGCGCGCCATCAGGGTGGTGACCACCGGGATCCCGGTGAGTTCGGCCAGTTCCAGCAGTTCGGCCGACGCCTCGGACTTGATCACACCGCCACCGACGTAGAGCACGGGCGCGGTGGACTCGGCGATCAGCCGGGCCGCCTCGCGCACCTGCTTACCGTGCGGTTTGGTGACCGGGCGGTATCCGGGCAGCCGCATCTCCGGCGGCCAGCTGAAGGTGGTCTGTTCCTGCAGCACATCCTTGGGGATATCGACCAGCACCACGCCGGGACGCCCGCTGGAAGCCAGGTAGAAGGCCTCGGCGAGCATGCGCGGGATATCGATACCTTCCTTGATCAGGAAGTTGTGTTTGGTGATCGGCATGGTGATGCCGGAGATATCGGCTTCCTGAAAGGCGTCGGTGCCGATCAGGCTGCGCGCGACCTGGCCGGTGATCGCGACCATCGGGACGGAGTCCATCTGGGCGTCGGCGATGGGGGTCACCAGGTTGGTCGCGCCCGGACCGGATGTGGCCATACACACACCCACCTTGCCGGTGGCCTGCGCATAACCGGTGGCCGCGTGGCCGGCGCCCTGCTCGTGCCGCACGAGCACATGGCGCACCTTGGTGGAATCGAAGAGGGGGTCGTAAACAGGCAGTACCGCGCCGCCGGGAATACCGAATACGGTGTCGACGCCGAGCTCCTCGAGGGAGCGGACGACGGACTGCGCGCCGGTGACCCGCTCGGGCGGGACCTGGCGGCGGTTCGCCGGGGTGGTCGGAGCACCGGCCGAGGCCGGCGGGTTCGAAGGCGCGGGCTTGCGGGCCGCGGGCCCGGGCCGGGTAGTTGGTGCGCTCACCGTCTTGGTTCCTTACTGCTTGTCGTTACGACTCATTCTGGTCTTCTGTGTCCTTTGTTCGACACCCAGGCTCCTGACATAAAAAGACCCTCGACCGCCAAGCTGGCCGAGGGAGGGTAGCCCGTCCAACATCACGCCGACCATCCGGCAGTCTGCCCGATGTTGGACGGGCCGACCGATCACGAGCAACTCGTTTTCGGTTGATTCGCACCACCTGTGCGTGTGGTGCAGATTGACGCCCTTCCCGGCCCGAGGGACGAGAACTCCTACCACGCGAACGAGACGCGTCTCGGTGGGTTCCTGCTTCACCGACGATGGCCGAAATCTCCGGTCTTACATAGTCTCCACAGGCGTTTAGCCTCTCCGTCCGCCCGGCGGCGAGGATGCGCACAGCATAGCAGCAGGCTGTACCCTGCTCTAAACCTCATGCACCCTGATGCGAGGATGGTGGTGTGTCATCACCGCATCAGTCCGTGCCACCACCGGAATCGTCCCATATCCCCGCTGCCGCGGAGGTAACGGGTGGGGATACGGCGCCGCCGGGACCGACCCGTGTGATCCGCACGACACGGCTGTCCTTCCTCGGGGTCGTCATCCTGGCGATGTGCGTGTTCTTCCCGATCGTCGGCTGGCCGGCCGCACTGTTCTGGCTGGCGCTGATCCCGATCGCCGCCATCGTCTGGATTCTGCGGACCCAGACCACGGTATCGCCCAACGGCCTGGACCTGCGCTCGGTGTTCTCCTCCCGGCATATCGACTGGGAACAACTGAAGGGACTCAGCATCCCCAAACGCGGCTACGTGCGCGCACACCTCGCCGACGACACCGAGGTGCCGCTCCCCGCGGTGAGCTACGACCGGCTACGCGATCTGGTGGACGCCTCCGCCGGACGGATCCCCGATCCCTTCGCCCTCCCCGACGCCGACCCTGCAGATGAGTCCGGCGCGGAGTCCACCGGCGACGATTCAGGCGACACCGATCCGGAGTCCGCTTCCGGCCGGGAGTAGCCTGAGAAAACGCCGATCGCACCTCCAGCAGCGGTCATCCGCGGCCGGGCGATACGGCGTCGTCGCATTGTCCAGCCCCGCGACCAGACCGAGGACACCCATGCCAGCGCTTCGTTCCCGCACCACCACTGTCGGCCGTAATGCCGCCGGGGCCCGCTCCCTGTGGCGGGCCACCGGTATGACCGATTCCGATTTCGGTAAGCCGATCGTCGCCATCGCCAACTCCTACACCCAGTTCGTGCCCGGGCACGTACACCTCAAGGATGTCGGCGAAATCGTGGCGGAAGCGATCCGCGAAGCCGGCGGGGTACCGCGCGAATTCCACACCATCGCCGTCGACGACGGGATCGCGATGGGTCACGGCGGCATGCTGTATTCGCTGCCCAGCCGCGAAATCATCGCCGACTCCGTGGAATACATGGTGAACGCGCACACCGCCGACGCGCTGGTGTGTATCTCCAACTGCGACAAGATCACTCCGGGCATGCTGAACGCGGCCATGCGGTTGAACGTTCCCACCGTGTTCGTTTCCGGTGGGCCGATGGAGGCCGGTAAGGCCGTGGTCGTGGGTGGGGTGGCGCAGGCGCCCACCGACCTGATCACCGCCATCTCCGCCAGCGCGAACAGCGAGGTGACCGAGGACGGGCTCACCGAGGTCGAGCGCAGCGCCTGCCCGACCTGCGGTTCCTGCTCCGGCATGTTCACCGCGAACTCGATGAACTGCCTCACCGAGGCACTGGGCCTGGCCCTGCCCGGCAACGGTTCCACGCTGGCCACGCACGCCGCGCGGCGGGCACTGTTCGAGCGGGCCGGCCGGGTCGTCATCGATATCGCCAACCGGTGGTACCGCGACGACGACGCATCCGTGCTGCCGCGGAGCGTGGCGAACGAGAAGGCCTTCCGCAATGCGATGGCGCTGGATGTGGCGATGGGCGGATCCACCAACACCGTCCTGCACGTCCTGGCCGCCGCGCAGGAGGGCGAAATCGATTTCGACCTGGAGAGCATCGAGGAGATCAGCCGGCGGGTACCGACCCTGTCGAAGGTGGCGCCGAACTCCGACTATCACATGGAGGATGTGCACCGCGCCGGTGGAATCCCGGCGATCCTCGGCGAACTGCATCGCGGCGGGTTGCTCGAAACCGAGGTGAGCACCGTGCACACCCCGACCGTCGACGAATGGATCGACACCTGGGATATCCGCTCGGGTAAAGCCTCCGAGGAAGCCCTGGAACTGTTCCATGCGGCACCCGGCGGTGTGCGCACCACCGAACCGTTCTCCACCGACAACCGCTGGTCCTCGCTGGACACCGACGCCGCCGGTGGCTGTATCCGCGATATCGAACACGCCTACACCGCCGAAGGCGGGCTGGTGGTGCTGCGCGGCAATATCGCCCTGGACGGTGCGGTTCTCAAAACGGCGGGTATCGACGAGGAACTGTTCACCTTCGAGGGCCCGGCCGTGGTGGTCGAATCCCAGGAGGAAGCCGTTTCGGCGATCCTCGGTAAGAAGATCCAGCCCGGCGATGTGGTCGTCGTGCGCTACGAGGGCCCGGCCGGTGGACCCGGTATGCAGGAGATGCTGCACCCCACCGCCTTCCTCAAGGGTGCGGGTCTCGGCAAGGTGTGCGCGCTGATCACCGACGGCCGGTTCTCCGGCGGCACCTCCGGCCTCTCGATCGGGCATATCTCCCCCGAAGCGGCCAGCGGCGGCACCATCGGCCTGGTGGAGAACGGCGACCGGATCCGTATCGACGTCACCACCCGCACTCTCGAGGTACTGCTCGACGATGCGGTGCTGGCCGAACGCCGCGCCAAAATGGAGGCCCGGGAACGCCCGTGGCAGCCGGTGGACCGGCAACGCCCGGTCACCACGGCACTGCGCGCCTACGCGGCCCTGGCGACCTCCGCCGACAAGGGCGCGGTCCGGCACGTGCCCTGAGTCTCCCCGGTCGCGAACAACGGCCCGAAGCGAAACGACGGCGTCCCGCTCCAGGTGAGCGGGACGCCGTTGGCGTTTGAACGGTGCGACAGCGCCCGATCACCGCAGCCGGGACGGCCGCCGTTCACCGTCGAATCGCTCGCCGTTCCACGGAGGTCCGGCGGCTGTGCCCGACTCAGTCGCTACCGGCAGGCAGGTGCTCCGCTGCCTCAGGCAGCGCTGTCGACGCGACTCGGCACACCCCGGCCGACAGCACCGGGCTACTCGACCCGAACTACTCGAAGGGGCCGATACCGGTGAGCGGGTTACCGTCCTGGAGGTACCAGTAGGTGAAGATGGCGGCGGCGAACGCGAGAACCAGGACCACAAGGGAACCCGCACCGGGGCGGGTGGCCCAGCTGCGACCGCGGTCCAGCGCCCACCGGCCGGGGCCGGTGAAGATGATGGCGATCGCGGCGCCGGCGAGGACGGTGTCCAATTCGACCGCGCCCGGGCCCTGGCTGTACTGGAAATCCGGGTGCATACCCTGCTTGAACATCCAGGCGTCCAGGATTACCGCGAGCACCGCACCGGCGGCCAGCGGTGTGGCCAGACCGAGGATCAGCAGGATGCCACCGCCCACCTCACCGGCGGTGACCAGTGCGGCGGCGATGGACGGGTGGTCCCAGCCGCCCTGTTCCATCATCTCCTTGGTGCCGTCCATCCCCGGCCCGTCGAACCAGCCCGTCAGTTTCTGCAGGCCGTGGTACAGGAATGTGCCACCGACCACGAGACGCAGAATGAACAAGCCCAGATCGAGGGTGCCGCGGCGACCGTCCCCGTTCCGGCGGCGCAAACCCCCGTTGGGCTGGGTGCCCGCCGGAGGGATGCTCGCGTAGGAATAGGTCCTGTCGTCGTCGACACCGGCCGGACCGCCCGGGCCGGGGGTATCGGTCGGTTTATCGCCGGGAGCAACAGAAGCCATCGCCGGTATCTCCTTGGTCATGGCCACCTTGGGGAACTGGCCGGTAGGGAAATCGTATGGGCTGCCGACCCCGCCCGCCGTCGTCGATACCGCACGCTGTTCGGCGGTGGACGGGCTGTTACCGGGCCGCGCGGATTCGGACGGCGCGGAGCCGTTTCTCGGCTTGGCACTCACCCTTCAACAGTAGGCCGATCCAGCGCCGCGGGCGTTCTGAATCCACGGCGTGTCCGCGCCACTGCGTGCGTGTCCGTGTCCGTCTGCATACCGCCCACGGTCACATATACACCCCGGCGGCGCGCGGTCTCGGCGACCGAGGGCCGCCGCCGAGGATGGTCGCCACCCAAGACGGCGAGCACAGCGCCGGGTGACCGGGTGGTCACGAACCAGGCCGGCCCGTCGGCGACGCGACCGATTCGGCGGGCAGCTGCCGAAACGCCCGCCGCTGCCCACTCCGGACGGGGGCATGGGGGCGCGACCAAAGGGATTTCCACTACGTTGGGGGGTTATGAGGTCGGTTGGCGCGCGGCGCGTGACGGTGGGGCTGGTATGCGGGGCGTTGTTGCTCAGCGGGTGCGCGCGTTTCGACGATTCCGCGTCCAGCCCGTTCACCGAGGAACCGACCCTGGACGCGGCCGAGCTCGAACCCCCGAAGCAGCGAGCACCCGAATCTTCGACCACCCGGCCGAGCGGTCCGTGTATCGACCCCGACCCGGCCGTGGTGGTCAGCTGCCTGGACACCACCGGCGGACTGGTCGAACTCGGCGGCTACGCGCTGGTGACCGAACGCCGCACCGGACGCATCCTGAAGGTGGCACCGGAGCAGCCGCCGGTCGAGGTCGCCCGGGTCGACGTGGACCCCGCGGGCGACGGCGGGTTGAGCGATATCGCCATCTCCCCCACCTATCACGAAGACGGGCTGCTCTACGCCTACGTCACCACCGCGAGCGATAACCGGGTGGTCCGCATCGCCGAGGGCGGCGGCCCGCCGAAACCGGTGCTGACGGGAATCCCGAAGGGCGCCACCGGGAATCGGGGCGCCATCGAATGGTCGTCACCGGATCAGATGCTGGTGCTCACCGGTAACGCCGGCGATCCGGCGGCCGCGGCGGATCCGGCCGGTACGGCGGGCAAACTGCTGCGGGTGAAGAACCCCACCTCGAACGGGAACGCACCCACCGAGGTCGCGCTCTCGGGTATCGGCTCGGCCGGGGATATCTGCCTGGGCGGCGACCAGATCTGGGTCACCGACCGCACCCCCGCCCTGGACCGCCTGCAGCGCATCGGCCCCGACGGTGTCGCCACCACCGCGTGGACCTGGCCGGACCGTCCCGGAGTCGCCGGCTGCGCGGTCACCCCCGACGGTATCGCGATCGCCCTGACCGACGCGAAAGCCCTCGCCATGGCAACACCGGACCCCACGACCTACGCGGTGACCGCACCGCCGAGTGTTTTCTTCGCCAACAAGTACGGCCGGATGCTCGGCGCCAGCCCGGCCATGGACGGCACCATCTGGGTCTCCACCGCGAACAAATCCGAAGGCGGTCAGCCCACCCCGAACGACGATCGCGTCGTCCGCATCCCGCCGCCGACCGCCGGCGGTGGTGGCGGCCCGGACTAGGTATCCGTGTCGAGATGAGTGAGGGCGGTCCAGAAGGGCCGCCCTCACTCGTCTCCCGGTAATTCGGGCTGACGACCAACCGCACCAACGTGGTTCCGTCGAGGGCGACGTGGCCGACCGGGCGAGATCGTGGCGTTATGCCGCATCCACATCAAATGTGCCGTCATTCAGCGGTACACCATTTTCGTCGACCGACCACCCCCGCCACTCCGGTACAGCACACATAAACCCCTGAGCCCCACCACATTCACGGGCTATCGCCATGAATGAGAAGGTGCGGCTACCCCTTGTGTGACGCCCATCGCCTATCGTACCGTTACATAGCGGCGCATCGATTAAGGGGAAATGGCACACGGCGTCGAAACAACTAGTGCTCCGTCACACCACAGCGGCGGCACGGTGGCAAACCTCGATCGACACCCATCGACCGAGTCGCGCAGACACACCATGCCCCGCGGACGGCACTCGAACGAGAGACCGACAAGGACCGCCCGGTCCATTCGAAGACAATCCGCATCCCGGGACTCAGGCGTCCGGGTCGTGTCCGGAGGTAGCAATGTCCGCAACCCGCACAAGCCCAACACCGGAAGCCGAGGTTCCGAGTAGTGATACCGGTACGCCCACAACCGAGGCCGGTGCCACCACCGCCCCCACCGGCCTGAAGAAACTCCTCGATACCTCCCGCATGGGCAATACCCCCACCATCGCCGGGGTGGTAGCGCTCGCGCTCGGCTTGATCGTCCTCGGACTCGTTTCTCCGGGAACCATTCCCGGAGAAGGCCAGCACATAGGTGCGTTCAGTCTGCTGCCGGCGGTGGTCACCCTGGTGGTGGTCTTCGCCACCAAGAACGTGGTGGCCGCACTGTTCCTGGGCGTCATCACCGGCGGTGTCGTCAGTGCGCAGTACAACGTCGTCGACGGTTTCATGCTCCCGGCACTGGGCACCGTCTCGTTCGCGACGATTCTCCTGGTGTACCTGTGGGCGCTGGGTGGATTGATCGGCCTGTGGACCCGCACCGGCGGCGCCCAGGCCTTCGCGGAGCTGGCGGGTCGCACGCTGGTTCGCGGCCCGGTCAGTGCCCGGATCTTCGGATGGCTCGTCGGCGTGCTGTTCCACCAGGGCGGCACGATTTCGACGATCCTTGCCGGCACCACCGTGCGGCCGCTCACCGATAAGCACAAGGTGTCGAAGGAAGAAGTCACCTACATCGTCGACTCCACGGCCTCCCCGATCGCGACGATACTTCCGTTCAATGCCTGGCCGCTGTACGTCGCGGGCCTGGTAGTCGGCACCACACCGCTTTTCCTCGACGAGAACGACGGCGTCGCGTTCTTCATCAGCTCGATCCCGTTCAATTTCTACGCGATCTTCGCAGTGCTGGCGACGCTGCTGTTCGCCTGGGGAAAACTGCCCTGGGTCGGCGGTGCGATGCGGAAAGCGATGCACCGGGCGCGCACCACGGGACAGCTGAACGCCCCGACCGCGAAACCGATCACCTCCGAAGAACTGGTCACCCTGAAGCTGCCGAAGGACTACAAGCCCGGCGTGATCGACTTCGCCCTTCCCATGGGCGTACTGCTGGCAGTCGTGATCGGCTCCTACATCCTGACCGGCAACGTACCGATCGCCCAGGGATTCGGTCTGGCGGTAATCGTCGCGATCGTGCTCGCGCTGATCAAGGGACTCCCGCTCGGTGAAGCCATCGACGGATTCGTCGACGGCTGCAAGGGCGTGACCGTCGGTGCGCTGGTGCTGGCCCTGGCCGTAACGCTCGGATTCGTGTCCAAGCAACTCGGCACCGCGAACTACATTGTCGAAACCACATCGGATCTGGTGGTTGGCCCGCTGCTCCCCGCCATCCTCATGGCCATCTGCATGGCGGTGGCTTTCTCGATCGGATCGTCCTGGGGCACCTTCGCCGTCGTCTTCCCGATCGCGATGCCGCTCGCCTACTCCATCGACCCCAGCCCGACGTTCATGCACCTGTGCTTCGGCGCTGTGGTCGGCGGTGCGGTGTTCGGCGACCAGTGCTCACCGATCTCCGATACGACGATCATGTCGGCCCTGGCCTGCGGCGGCGATGTCATGGACCACGTGAAAACCCAGCTGCCTCTCGCGCTGGGGGCAGCCGGGCTGGCCGCCCTCACATCCACCGGCATTGCTTTCGCTGTTCTGTGAGGGCTCTCCCGGAAAACTGAACAACGGTTGAACCCGGTTCCGGCCGCCTGCGACGTCTATCGGACGCCGCAGGCGGCCGGAACCGGTTGGCTGCCGATCAGCCGGGCTGTTCGCCTCAGCTCGAGCAGGCCGCGAGGACGAGTTCGCGGACGCGGGCCGCGTCGGCCTGGCCGCGGGTGGCCTTCATGACATCGCCGACGATCTTGCCGGCTGCCTGCACCTTGCCGGAGCGGATCTTGTCGGCGATATCCGGGTTGGCCGCCAGTGCCTTGTCCACCTCGGCCTGCAGGGCGCTGTCGTCGCTGACCATGCCGAGGCCTTTGCTCTCGACGATCGCGCCCGGGTCGCCCTCGCCGTCGAGCACCAGATCGACGACCTGCTTGGCAACCTTGTTGTTCACCGTTTTCGCCTCGACCAGGGCGATCACCTCGGCGACCTGGGCCGGGGTGATCGGCAGATCCTCGAGGGAGCCGCCGCGCTCGTTGGCCTTCTCGGTGAGGTAGGCGACCCACCAGGAGCGGGCCTCCTTGGCCGGGGCGCCGGCGTCGACGGTGGCGATGATGAGGTCCAGGGCGCCGGCGTTCACCAGGTCACGCATGACCTCGTCGGACACACCCCAATCCGATTGGATACGCGCGCGCCGCAGCCACGGGTATTCGGGGATGGTGCCCCGCAGACCTTCCACCCAGGCCGCGTCGGGGGCGACCGGCTCCAGATCCGGTTCGGGGAAGTACCGGTAATCCTCAGCGGTTTCCTTGCGGCGGCCCGGGGAGGTGGAGCCGTCCGCTTCGTGGAAGTGGCGGGTCTCCTGGATGATCTCCCCGCCGGTGGCGAGAACCGCCGCCTGACGGCGCATCTCGAACCGCACCGCGACCTCGACACTCTTGAGCGAGTTCACGTTCTTGGTCTCGGTGCGGGTACCGAACACCTCCGCGCCGACCGGCATGAGGGAGACATTGGCATCGCAGCGCAGCGAACCGTGTTCCATCCGGACATCGGAAACGTCCAGGGATTTCAGCAGATCGCGCAGCGCGGTCACGTAGGCGCGTGCCACCTCCGGCGCCCGGTCACCGGCACCGGTGATGGGTTTGGTGACGATCTCGATCAGCGGGACACCGGCGCGGTTGTAGTCGAGCAGCGAATGGCTGGCGCCGTGGATCCGGCCGGTGGCACCGCCGACGTGCACCGATTTACCGGTGTCCTCCTCCATATGAGCGCGTTCGATCGCGACCCGGAAGGTGGTGCCGTCGTCCAGCGGGACATCGAGGTAGCCCTCGGTGGCGATGGGCTCGTCGTACTGGCTGATCTGGTAGTTCTTCGGCTGATCCGGGTAGAAGTAGTTCTTGCGCGCGAACCGGCCCCACGGCGTGATGGAACAGTTCAGGGCAAGGCCGATACGCACGGCCGACTCCACCGCCTGCTGATTGACCACCGGCAGCGAACCGGGCAGGCCCAGGCATACCGGGCAGACCTGGGTATTGGGGTCGGCGCCGAACGTGGTGGGGCAACCGCAGAACATCTTGGTCGCGGTGGACAGCTCGACATGGACCTCCATGCCCAGCACCGGCTCGTACCGGGTCACGACATCGGCGTAATCCATGAGTTCGACGGTGGGTGCGCTCATGGAGCACAGTCTATGCGCGCAGGTATGAAGGCCCGGCGGTCACCTCAACCGGCCGGTATCCGTTCGCCGAGCCAGCCGGTGACGGTATCGAGAACCGCCGGGTCGATGGTGGTCTCGATGGATTCGTATTCGCTGGGCAGGCCGGTGTAGGCGGGCTGCATGAGATGGTTCAGCCCGTCGAAGACCGGGACGTCCGCGTCGGGATTGCCCGCCAGCAAGGTCCGCATGGTCTCCACATTCGGGTCCGCGGTCACCTGGGCGTCCTTCGACCCGTAGAACGCCAGCACCGGCATCCGCAGCGCCGACAGGGCCGGTGCCGGATCGTAGGACACCAGCGCAGCCATATACGGCGTGTTCGCAGCGGTGAGCGATTCACTGGCGGCACGCAACTCGGCCGACAGCGCACGGTTGTAGGTTTCGGAGAGCCGGGCGGCCTTGGTGAGCTGACCGGCGCGCAACGCAGCGGTCCAATCGGTCAGGAAAGCGCGATGGGCGTCGACCTGCTCCGGGGTCGCACCGGCGGCGCCGAATGCCCGGGTGCCCTGGTCGAGGACGATATCGGTACCCGTGATCGCCGGCGCGGCCATGAGCATCACGAACGCGATCCCGTTCGAAGGTCGCGCGGCGACCAGCGGGGCGAGGTATCCGCCCTCGCTGTGCCCGAGCAGGCCGATACCGTCCGGATCGATCTCGGGGCGGCCGCGCAGATAGCCGAGGCCGGCTTCGATATCGGCGGACAGATCGTCGTAATCGGCCTGGTTCAAGTTGCCGCCGGTCCCGCCGACACCGCGGTCGTCGGTGCGCAACACCGCATAACCCGCGCGGGTGAGCGTATCGGCGAGCAGCAGGAACGGGCGGTGACCGGCGAGTTCCTCGTTACGGTCCTGCGGGCCGCTACCGGTGATCAGGACGACGGCGGGCACCGGTGCGGCGGTATCGGGCCGGGTCAGTGTGCCCGCCACGGTGATACCGCCGCTCTGGTACGAAACCTCCTCGGAGAGATAGGGATACGGTGGATGCGGCTCCTGCGGACGCGCCGGTGGTGGCACCGGCGCACGGTTCAAGGTGAGTCCGAAAGTCTGCCCGGCCTGGCGGAAATCGCCGACGATCGCGCCGACGGATTCGTCGAGCCGACCGGCGAACCGGGGGTCGCCGGGGACATCCGGAACCCCGAACCGCACCTCGCCAGGGTCGGCCACGACATCGCTCAGGGGGTGCTGCGTCATCTGCTGGGCGGGGATATCGATGACTCCGCTGTGGCGGCCGGTGAATTCCACCCCTACCACCACCGGAGCACCGGGCACCTCGATGGCGCCGTGCCACTGCCCGGCCACGCGCTCATCGGCCGGACCGTCGCCGCAGCCGACAAGCATCGAGACGAACAACCACACAACCACTACCGGCAACGCTCCCTTGCCATGGCGCATGGGCTCGACTGTATCGCCGGTGCGTTGTTCGGGGACGTCTTCGGAGGTGCGGGTCGGGGCGCGGCGGCGGTGCCGGTCCCCGACCCGCCCCCTGCGCCACCATCGCCGGGGTGCTGACGACCTCTGGTCACGAGGTAGACCATCCGTGGAGGGCGGGGCGGTAATTTTGGAGACGCTCCGCGTCTCGAGGGGTGGGGCCTTTGGGCCCGGTTCTTCACTCCTGCGCTCCTCCGCTTCGCTCCCCCGCTCCGTCGCTCCAGAACCGGGCGGGCCCCACCCCGGGTAGGTGAACCATCCGGATGTGCAGAATGGGAGCGACGTCGCATGTGGCAGGGCGGTTACGGTGGGGCCGCACCGCTCTGGCACGGACTACCCGAAGAAGGCCTGTGCTTCCTCGTAGCGGTCGGCGGGGACGCGCTTGAGTTGTTTGGTCGCTTCGTGCAATGGGACCAGGCCGATCTCGGTGCCGCGCAGGGCTACCATCTGCCCGAAGTGCCCGGCGTGCACCGCTTCGGCGGCGTGCAGGCCGAAACGGGTGGCCAGGACCCGGTCGTACGGGGAGGGGCTGCCGCCGCGCTGCACGTGGCCGAGCACCGTGGTGCGGACCTCTTTGCCGATCCGCCGCTCGATCTCCATCCCGAGCTGCTGGGCGACTCCGGTGAACCGTTCGTGCCCGAATTCGTCCACCCCGCCCTCGCGCAGGGTGAACCCGGAATCGGGGGCCGGATGCGAACCCTCGGCCACGACACAGATGAAATGTTTGTCCCCACGCTGGAAGCGGCGTTTGATCAGCGCGCAGACCTCGGTGACGTCGAACGGCTGCTCGGGTACCAGGGTCAGGTGCGCGCCCGCCGCCATGCCGGAATGCATCGCGATCCAGCCGGCGTGCCGGCCCATCACCTCGATGAGCATCACGCGCTGATGGGATTCCGCGGTGGTGTGCAGGCGGTCGATGGCCTCCGTGGCGATGGACAGCGCGGTGTCGTGGCCGAAGGTGACATCGGTGCAATCGATATCGTTGTCGATCGTTTTCGGGACGCCGACCACCGGAACACCTTCCTCGGACAGCCAACTGGCGGCTGTGAGGGTGCCTTCCCCGCCGATCGGGATGAGCGCTTCGATGCCGTTGTCGTCGAGGGTCTGCCGGATCCGGCTCAGGCCGGCCAGCAGGACGTCCGGGTTGGTGCGGGCGGTACCGAGCATGGTGCCGCCCTTGGCGAGCAGGCGATCGGTGCGGTCATCGTTCTGGATGCGGATCTTGCGGTCTTCGAGCAGCCCCCGCCAGCCGTCCTCGAAGCCCACTACGGCGTCGCCGTAGCGGCCGTTCGCCGTGCGGACGACGGCACGGATCACCGCGTTCAGTCCCGGACAGTCCCCACCGCCGGTCAGGATTCCGATGCGCATGGCGCCCATCTTGCCCGGTTCCGGCCCGCCGCGCCGCCTCGGGCCCGTGAATGTCGGGTAACGCCCGCGCCGGCCGCTGTCAGGCCGGGCAGGACCCGCCGGTGAACTCGCCCAGATGCTGCGAGATGAGACCGGCCATCTCGTCGAGCAGGTTCATCCCGTCGGAAAACGTGCCCGAATCCGGTTGCGCGGCAAGCGCGACCGCGATCGTGCCGCCGGTGACCGGGACCAGGCCGAACTGACGCACCAGATAGGCGCCGTCCGGGTCGGGACCCCAGCCGCCCTTGAAATCGGCCTCGGCGAAGACCGAGCCCAGCCCCCACTGCTGGTTCGCGCTCACCGAACCCATCAGGTCGATCACCGTATCGGCGCCGGGCAGGCACGGAAGCCGGGACGCGAACCGCACCTGATCGGCCAGCGACCACTCGGACTGGCCGAACGCCGAATACCCCGACCGGACGACTTTCTCCTGGACCACGGTCGTATCGTCGCCGCCCTCGCGCAGGACGGCCTGCACCGCATCCGCGGCGGCGCGCGGGGTCCCGAGATTCGACCACAGGCTGTCGGCAGCGGAGTTGTCGGAGGCGGTGATGGCGGCCGAGGTGGCATACGTCTGCCCGCCCGGGTTCTTGCGCTCGGCGGCGACAACCAGCGGAACCTTCATCGTGGACCAGGCCGGGCCGGTGGTCCATTTCCCCATCCCGACGAGACGCTCCCCGCCCACCGGCATGATCGCCAGCCCCAGTTCACCCTTCTGCGAACGCTCCAACTCGACGAAATCGGCGGCCAGCGTGCCGGGGACAGTGATCAGTACCTCGGCGCCGGGCATATCGGCCGCGGCCGCCTGGGTGACCGAAGTCGACGGCGCCGGAGGTTCGGTGGTCTCGGATCCGCAGGCGGTGACAACCGCCGCGGTGAGCAGGCAACCGAGCAGGGCGAGCGGGCGCCGGGCCGGAAAGAGTTCCCGTTTCTTCTCGGTCGACACAACTCTGCCCATGACTATTGCGATCTCCCACGTCTCGTACCCGGTCGAAGCACCGTACTTCATCGGCGACCATAGCCCGGCCCGGATCGGCCCGCGAACTGTGCGCGGCACCGGGCCGGGGCCGGTCAGTACAGGTACACGACCGCGTTGTTGCCGCCACGGCAGGTGACCAGGCCGTCCGCGGCAACACATTCGAGGGTGTAGGCCTGCCCGGTCACCGGACTCGTGGCCTCGATGGAAACGGGTTCCCCCTCGGCGGAGACCACCGTGGGATCCAGATAGGCCTGCCGTACCGACTCGGCGAACTCACAACTGGTCACCGCGGTACCGGCCGCCGCCGAACCGTAGGCGCCGCCACCGGAGGCCGGAGTACAGGGCTGCGCATCGGCCGGCACGGCGGCACGCGTGGTGGTGGTCGTGGTGGAGGTGCGGGTCGGCGCGGTGGACGTGGCCGGCGCACTGCTGGGCGCGGCAGTGGTGGCGGCACCGGTGGGTTCGGCGGCGGTCGGCGTCTCCTCGCCCCCGGACCCGAGGAAGGTGAACCCGAGAATCGCGACCAGCACAACGAGCAGGAACACACCGGCCCCGGCCAGGATCGGCACCGTGCGGGATCGCTGCCCCTCCCCTTCGGACGCGGGTGGGTGGGCCGCGTTCGCCATGTAGCTGTCGCGGTAACCGGCTTCGTAGGCGGCCGCATAGGGGTCGGGCTGCGGGGCTCCCGGAGCAGGACCGGAACCGTACGAGTCGGGCTGCAGATCTCCCGGCCCGGAGCCGGCACCGCCGTAACCGAACAGGCCGCCGGGGCCCGGCCGGACCGGTTCGGGCTGCCGGTCCTCGGACGGGCCACCGCGCTCGGCGGTCCACCAGTCGCCGGTGGACGGGTCGGCCGCACCGCCCGGCCGGTATGCGTCTTCGGCCGGCGGATAGGCACCTTTATCCGGCCCGTACGCACGGCCGGCCCCGCCATGGGCGTCCACCGGATACTCGCCCGAGCGATAACCGCCCTCATCCGGCTGGAAAGCCTGGTCGCTCGGCCCGTGCGGGCGCCCTTCGAACGGGTAATCGCTCGATCGGTAGCCGTTCTCGTATGACTGCGCCTGGCTGCCGTATGCCCGCTGGTCCGAGCTGTAGGCATGATCCGGTTCGTGGGCAGGCTCGCGCGGCTGGTATTCGGAGTCGGCCGTGCTCGCGGGAAGCCGATAGGCGCGGGTGGCATCGTCGACGGTGGAGTCGACGGATTCCGGGGCGGATTGCGGCTCGAAGATTCGGGTCGCATCGTCGGCGCCGGGAGCGGTGGGTGCGGGATCCTTGCCGTAGATGCGGGTCGCCTGATCGGGCGGGTAGAAGTCGGCGACCGGCATACCACCGGTTGCGGGCGCCGAATCCGGATCGGCCGCCGGATGCAACTGTTCGTTCTGGTACAGGTGGGCGTCGGGGAACGGGCGGATACCGGCGCCCGGGGCTTCGGGCTCGGCCTGTTCGTCGGAGGTGAGCGGAGTGAACTCGAATTCGGTCGGGCGTACCGAGGTGGGGTCACCGGGGATGATCGCGGGCAGGACCGTGGTCTGATCGGGGGCACCGTCTTCGTCGCGGTTCGGAATCCGGACCACCAGAGTGGGTATACCGCCGGTCGGCGGGGAGCTCTCCACGGAAGGCGCGGGGGTTGCGGGGAATTCGCCGGTTCCCGGTGCAGATGCCGCGTGCGACTGCGGCGGACGTGCCGGGGAATTCAGCGCGGTACGGGCTGCGACAGCGAGTTCTCCTGCCGTAGCGAAACGCTCGTGCGGATCCTTGGCCATACCACATGCGATCACATCGTCGAATGAAGCCGGTAACCCGGTTCGCTGAAGGCTTGCCCGGGGCGGCGGTTCGGCCAGATGCGCGCGGATCAGCATGCCGATACTCGGCGCGTCGAACGGTTGCGCACCGGTGAGACATTCGTGCAGGACGCACGCCAGCGAATAGATATCGGCCCGCGTGGTGACCGGTACGCGCTCGAACCGTTCCGGCGCCATATAGGTGTAGGAGCCGACCGCGACCCCCGCCTGCGTCACGGCGGAATCGCCCGCGTGGTGGGCGATCCCGAAATCGGCGAGATAGGCGAAATCGGCGTCGGTGACCAGGATGTTCGCCGGTTTCACATCGCGGTGCACCAGACCGTCGACATGCGCGGCATCCAGGGCGGCGGCGATCTGCTCGATCACGGTGACCGCACGCTGCGGGCTCAGCGGGCCGCCGGACTGCAGTACGGACCGCAGATCCGTGCCGGCGACCAGCCGCATATCGATGAACAGCCGGCCCTCGATCACGCCCCAATCGTGGATGGGGATGATATGCGGTTCGGCGAGCCGGGCCGCGGCCTGCGATTCGCGGCGGAACCGGGTCTGGTATTCCGGGTCGCCGACCAGATCGCCGGAGAGCAGTTTGAGCGCGACCACGCGGTCTTTGACGGTGTCGTAGGCCTCGTAGACCTCCCCCATACCGCCGCTACCCAGCAAGGAACGCAGCTCATAAGGACCGAACCGCCCGCCGACTTCGGAACCTGGCGCCTGCACCCGTCCATCCTCTCCACGTCGCGGGCGCCGTATCGACCCGGTCGCGTAGTCGCGCCGGGCTGCCCGTCAAACCTTGGATTGTCCCGGGGAAACCACACCGTGGTCAAACGCGTAGACGATGGCCGCGGCACGGTCGCGCAGTCCCAGTTTGCCGAAGATATGACCCACATGGGATTTCACGGTGACCTCCGAGATTCCGAGCGCGTGGGCTATCTCACTGTTGGCCTTGCCCCGGCCGATCAGAGCCAGTACCTCGTATTCGCGGCCGGTCAGCTCACCACCGGCGGGCGGCCCGGCCGGCGTGACCGCGGAGGTGCGGTAGGTCGTCAGCACGCGGCCGGTGACAGCCGGATCGAGCCAGGCCCCGCCCGCGGCGACGGTGCGAACGGCCCGGATCAGATCCTCGGCAGGGGAATCCTTGAGCAGGAACCCGGCGGCGCCGGCGCGTAATGCCCCGGACAGCAGCTGGTCGTCGTCGAAGGTGGTGAGGACGAGTACCGGAGGTTCGGCGGCACGGGCCCGCAGCAGCCGGGTGGCCTCGATACCGCCCATCCGTTTCATCCGCAGATCCATGAGCACGATATCGGGAGTGTGTGCCGCGACCGCCGCGAGCACCTCGTCGCCGTCGGCGCATTCGCTGATCCGGAACCCGTCGCGGCGGCGCAGAATGCGGCGCAGCCCGCCGCGCACGAGTTCCTGGTCGTCGACGATCAACACCTCGAGGACTTCCGGATCGCTTTCGGCCCTGGTCATAGTTCCTCCCGTGAACAGGCGGCCGGCACCGGCCGAGCCGCATCGGCACACCACGGCCGCCGTGTCATACCGCGCCCCGGCTGTCTCACCGATCGGCCCGGCCGGGCAACCGGGACGTCCGCCCGGTCAGCCCGCAACGGCACGGATGAGACGCGCCGTTCGTTCACACGCGTTGTCTCGACACGGGACGGAAGGCCGGTGGTCATCCGGGCAGTCCCGGTCTGCGGAGTTGGGGCACGCCGATCGATTTCATCAGGGCACAGTGTTCTTCACGGGTTTCGGTCGCGGAACCGCCGGCGCGCTCCGGGCGGTCGTGCAGTGGGAATTCGGCTCGTACGATCCAAGAACCGGCCTCGGGGCCGATGAGGATCCGGCCGCCCAGTCCTTCGGCTCGCTGGCGCATTCCGCCGACGCCGGTGCCGTGCCCGATACGCGCGGCCGGCGCCCCCGGCGGTAGCGGATTACGCACCCGTACGACCGCCGACCGCGCGCCGACCTCCAGCGCGAATTCGACGGCCGCGCCGGGTGCGTGTTTGGCGATATTGGCCAGAGATTCCTGGCAGATGCGGTACAGCGCGAGACCGACCGCCGCGGAGATCCGGTCCAGATCGCCGGTGAAACGGCGGCGCACCGTCAGGCCGGCGTTGGCGAAGTCGTCGATCAGGGCGGGGATATCGTCGGCGCCCGGTTCCGGGCCCGCGGCGGTCCGCCCGGAGTCCAGCAGGCCCACCGTGCGCCGGATATCGGCCATGGCCTGCCGGCCCAGCCGTTCGGCGTCGGCGAGCGCATCCACCGCCTCCTCTACGTCGCTGTCGGTACTGAGCGCATGCCGGGCGGCGGTGACGTGCAGCAGGGTCACGGTGAGCGAATGGGCGATGACATCGTGTACCTCGCGGGCGATACGGTTGCGTTCGGCGGCCGCTGCCTGCGCGGCCCGCACATTCTGGTTCTCCCGTTCCTGATACAGGTACAGCCGCTGGTACTGCAGCATCACGCCGACCAGCCAGCCGAGCAGGATGCCGAGCGCATACATCGGGACACCGATGCGCAGATTGTCGTTTCCCCACAGCGCCTGACTCAGCACGGCGAAGACGACCAGTTCGACGGTCGCCAGCAGCGCCAGCGGGATACTCACCCGTTTCGGCGCGATCGCCGCGATTTCGGCGGCCACCACCATCAGCACGAACGGCGCGAAATCGGCTTCCACCGGTTGGGCGAAGAACAGTGCCGCCGCGACCATCGTCGCCAATCCCAGCACGAGCGGCCGCGGCACGATCCCGAACAGCACATAGGCCGGTACCGACAGGAACAGCAGCACCACCGCGAGTAACGGCAGCACGGTCGGGAAGTATTCGTGCCGCTGCAGACAGGCGACGAGTCCGAGGACGAGCAGCGCCAGATCGGCGAACAACACCACCTTCGGTGGGTAGTCGAACGGCAGGTCACCGAGCGGGTGCCAGCCCAGCCGCAACCGTCCGTTCGTGAACCGGCGCCACATCCGGCCGGCCCGAACGCTCACCGAGCGGCGCGAACTTTTCGCACCGCCACCGTTCACAGCCCCATGACCACGACCGGCGACCTCCCCGTCCCCGCCCACCGCAGCCTGGTCACCGCAGCCGGCGACCTCCCCGGCACCACCTGCCGCGGCGGCAATGCCCTCGCTCTTACGCCGCGGGTGATCACCCGCCGCGGAACTGGATGTGAGGTGGCTCTCAGGCACATTTCCAGGGTAATCAGCCCGGGTCGCAGGAAACATCCTCCCGGAGCCGGGGCTCGTCTCCACCCCCGGTAGGAGATCGATTCTCGCCCGCCGCACGACGAAGTGCGGGCAGCGGATCCGTAGCGTGGAACGCGTCGGCGCCGCACCGGACCGAGCGGCGCACCCCAGGCCCCGACCGAAAGGGCACGGACCATGTCCTGGACAGAGCAGCACCTGCGCACCGAGATCCTGCACACCGTTCTCGACCGCGCGGCCGGCGACCCCGCCCGCACCGACCTGTTCGACGATATCCCCCAGCTCGACCGGTTGTTCGGCGGACCGCAAGGAGTACTTGCGGCCCTGCGCTATCGGTGGAACATTCATCTGGACGCCAAGCTGGAACTGGGTGCCGCCCAGGGCCGGACCGTGGACGAGGCATACCTCGAACTGGCGGCCGAACAGCCGGTGCTGCGTGCGGTACTGGATGCCCGGACGGCGTCGCGGGTGCTGGTCGCGTGAACCGGCCCCGGCCGTACATCTGTGGAAGACGGGGGTGGCGATGACGCAGCCGGCCATGCTGGAACTGACCGATGTCGTGAAGGAGTACCGTGTCGGCGATCAGCCGGTGCGGGCGCTCGACGAGATCGGGCTGCGCCTGGAAGCGGGCGAGTTCACCTCCGTCATCGGTCCGTCCGGGTCGGGGAAGAGCACATTGCTGCATATGCTCGGCGCGCTGGACCGCCCCGATTCCGGGTCGATCCGGTTCCAGGGCGCCGAAATCGGCGCGTTGAGCGAGGAACAGCAGTCGGAATTCCGGCGTCATCGGGTGGGGTTCATCTTCCAGTTCTTCAATCTGCTGCCCACCCTGTCGGCGTGGGAGAACGTCGCGGTGCCGAAACTGCTGGACGGCAAGTCTCTGCGCAAGGCGAAACCGCGGGCCCTGGAACTGCTCGACCGGGTCGGGCTCGGTGCGCGCGCCGAGCACCGTCCCGCCGAACTGTCCGGCGGGCAGATGCAGCGGGTCGCGGTGGCGCGGGCGCTGATCATGGACCCGCCGCTCATCCTGGCCGACGAACCCACCGGCAACCTGGACTCGAAAACCGGCGCCTCGATCCTCGGACTACTGGCCGAGGTCGCCGGATCGGGTAATTCGGTGGTGATGGTGACCCATGACCGCGGCGCGGTGGACTACTGCGACCGGGTGGTCACCCTCGGCGACGGACGCATCGGATCGGACGAACGCACCGCCGCTCACACCGTGGGTGGCCGCAGTGCGGAGTTCGGCGCGGCGCTCGCAGGCCGCGCCGCGCCGAATCCGACGTAACCAGCGGTGCCGCCGAGTCTTACGCGGCCCTGAGAAGTTACGGCCCACCCGAGGTCGGACCCCTACCTGAGGTCGGCCCCCGCAGCAGCCGAAGCCGGCGCAGATATCACAGCGGTGCGTCGGCCCACCAGCTGTGGATGTCCTGACGGGCGGTCGGGCCCCATTTGCGAACGAACAGCAGGGAGTTGCTGCGCGGTGAATCTTCTCCGGAACCGAAGGAGACCAGCATGTTCACCGTGAACTGGCCGCGCGCGCCGGAATCCTCCCAGACATAGGCGGTGTACGGTTCGCCGGATTTGGTACCCGCCGACGTATCGTGCGCGGGCAGGCCAGTGATCACCTCCCGGGCGGCTTCGGCGTCCGGGTAGGTGATGATCGTGTAGTCCATCCGGGTGGGTTGCAGCTGGATCTGCCGGCAATCCCAGATCGCATCCCAGGGGCGGGTTTCGAGGACATCGTCGAAAACCGGCACATCCGGGAGCAGCGGGATCTGATCGCCGGGACCGAACCTGCTGCATCGAGCGTTCTGATAACCGAGCCCGTCGATTCCGGACCCCTGCGGGAGCAGGGAGGGGAACAGGCGGCGGGTGCGGTCGCCGGGCTCGCCGCCGGGCGAATCGCCGGGACCGGCGGTACTGCTCGGTTCCCGTTCCAGGGTGGAAGTCTGCGGCGCGGCCGGTGCGCTGGAGTTCGAATCGTCGGCGCCCAGGAGCACCACCACGCCCACCGCGATCAGGGCGAGCACGATGAGCGGTACGAGAATCGCCACGGCGATCCACGGTGCCCGGCTGCGCCGCACCGGCGGTGCGTTATTCCCGGGCGGGGCGTAACCGGGCGGCGGCGCGGAGTAGCCGGGTGGAGCGGGCGGGTAGCCGCCGTGGTGCATGGTCGCCGTGGCACCGCTGGTTTCCACGGATCCGCCCGCGTAACCGGCCGGTGCGCCCGCGGGCTCGGGCCACGTCCCCCGCACCACAGGTATCCCGCCGGTATGTTCGACTCCCGCAGAGACCTGCGGATTCTTGCCTGTGTGCTCGACACTCGGAGGTACCGCGCCGAACCCGCCCGTCTGTTCCACCGCCGGCCCCGGCGAACCGGCCGGCGGCGCGGGCCGCGTGATCGCGACAGTGGGTTGCGCACCGGTGTTGTCGGCCTGCCCCGGCGGAACAGATTGCGCGGGGGCATATCCCGCTGCCGGCGCGAACCCGGAACCCGGCCCGGTCGTTTCCGGAGACGACGGCTGCGGAGCCGGCGGAGCCGTCAGCGCACGTTCCGCGGCCGCGGCGAATTCCACGCACGTCCGGTAGCGGTGCGCCGGATGTTTGGCCATCGCCTTGGCCAGCACCGGATCCAGCCCCGGCGGCAGGCCACGCCGTTTGACCGCCAGCGGCGGCGGCGCCAGCTGCAGATTCCCGTGGATGATATCGGCGGGATTCGGGGAATCGAACGGTGCCATTCCGGTGAGCAGCCAGTACAGCGTGCAGGCCAGCGAATACTGGTCCGACCGGCCGTCCATATCGCCGCCGGTCATCTGTTCCGGAGAGGCGAACGCGAGGGTCGCGGTGAACATTCCGGTCTGCGTCAACCGGACCGTTTCCGCACGTAACCGCGCGAGACCGAAATCGGTCAGGAAAACCCGCTCGCCCTGCCCGGTATTGGCGCGGGCGAGCAGAATATTGGACGGTTTCACATCCCGGTGCAGCACACCCATTCCGTGCGCGTAATCGAGCGCATCGGCAACACCCGCGATGATCTGCACCGCTTTGTCCGGCGGCAGCGACAGCGAATTCACGGTGCCCGCGTCGGCGCCGTCGATGTACTGCATGCACATCCACAGGTGCGCCCCCTCCAACCCGCGGTCGTACACCGTGACGATGCTCGGATGATCCAGGGCGGCGGCCAGATCCGCTTCCCGCTCGAAACGGGTGCGGATCGCGGCATCGGCGAACAATTCCGGTTTGAGCAGTTTGAGGGCGGTCAGTTTCCCGAGCCGGGGATGCCGGGCCAGATACACGGCACCCATTCCGCCTTCACCGAGTTGCCGCTCGATGGTGAAACCGGCGAACACGTCACCGCTGTTGAGCAACACGACCCCCTTCGGGTGACTGACAGACTCGTGAGCCTACCGGGCACACGCCGCCGATTCCGCCCCGAAAACGGTAATCCCCGCAGTCCATGGAAACCTGACCATCCGATCAGCCGGGGGTGACCAGACCCGATTCATAAGCCAGCACCACCGCCTGCGCGCGATCACGCAGATCCAATTTGGTGAAGACCTTCGACACATGGGTTTTCACCGTCTGTTCGGCGATGAACAACGCCTCGGCGATTTCGGTATTGGACATCCCCCGGGCCACCAACTCCAAAATCTCGCGTTCCCGCGGTGTGAGCGCCGCAAGCGCCGGCGACGGCGTACGGCGCGCGGACCGCCGCATCGTCACCTCGGCGATCAACCGCCGCGTCACGGTCGGTGCGAGCAGCGCCTCCCCGGCCGCGACCACCCGCACCGCACGCACCAATTCCTCGGCCGGGGCATCTTTGAGCAGGAACCCGCTGGCGCCGAGACCGAGCGCCTCGTAGACGTAGTCGTCGATATCGAAGGTCGTCAACATGAGCACCCGCACCGGCGGATCGAAACCCGCGGACAGGATGGAACGCGCCGCATCCAGGCCGTTCATCTCCGGCATCCGGACATCCATCAGCACCACATCGGGCCGTAACCGCGCCGCCTCGGCGACCGCCACTTTCCCATCGGGCGCGTCACCGATCACACTGATATCGGGTTGCGCGGCCAGTAACGCCCCGAACCCCTGCCGGACCATGGCCTGGTCGTCGGCGATCAACACGGTTATTGCCACGCGCTCAGCCTAAATGCTGTGTCATGGCGCCGCCTCCGGCGGCGCAGGGTTCGAGGCCCTATGGGTCTCGTTCTTCACTCCGACGCTCCTCCGCTTCGCTCCCCCGCTCTGTCGCTCCAGAACGAGACGGGCCCCGAACCATGGAGGTGGGCCTCGACAAGGCTGGGTAGACCTGGCCCTCGGGCGGCGAGATCGGCCCGAAAAGGGCTCTGGCACAGAAGGTTGTGCGCCGGCGTTATGGCCTTTCGGGTCAGGCGGGCATGCCGGGTTGGGTGATGGCCGACCTGGACAGGTCCGTCGCGACGGTGCGGGGTAGCAGTGCAGTGACCCGGAATCCGCCGTCGGCTGCCGGTTCCGCCGTCAACCGGCCGCCGACCGCCAGAGCTCGCGCCTGCATACCGGGAATTCCGTGCCCGCCGGTACCGGCGGCCGCCGGACCGGTGCCCGGGCCGTTGACCACGGTGAGCGTGACCGTATCGGCACTGTCGATGCCGATACGGACCGGGGCGCCGGGTGCGTGCCGGCCGGCATTGGCCAGCGATTCCTGCACGATCCGGTACAGCGCGGAGCCCACGGTGTCGGGTATCGCCGCGAGCGTGCCCTCGACCGACCAGGTGAGATCCACCCCGGCCCGGGTGGCGGACTGGAACAGCGCTTCCAGATCGGCAGCGGTGGGTTGCGGTGTGTTTTCGGCGAGCTGGCCGTCGCTGCGCAAAACACCGAGCAGGCTGCGGATCTCGTTGAGCGCTTCCCGGGCGGTGGCGCCGATCGATTCGAATTCGGACCGCGCCGCCTCGTTCACACCGCTCACCCGGTACGGGGCTGTCTGCGCCTGCACTACCACCAGCGACATATGGTGCGCGACCACATCGTGCAGATCGCGAGCTATCCGCGCTTTCTCCTCGAGGATGGTGCGCCGCGCGCGTTCGAGTTCGCTGAGTTCGGTCTGCCGGTTCAGCTCGGACCGCGAACGGATCAGCGACCGCAGCAGTACCGCGACGAACACGGTCGCGGCCAGGGAAACCGGCCACGCCCACGGATCGGCGCCGACTCCTTCTTCCGAGAGCGCCGCGCCCAGCAGCAGCGATGTCGCCGCCCACACCACCGCCACCAGCGGTGGCGGCGACCGCAACGCCACCCCGAAGACCAGGAAGTAGAGGGCGACGATATGCACCACCTGGAACGGCAGCGCCTCACCGGGCTCGTTCGGTACGGCCAAGGCGATGAACAGCGCCGAACCGGCGGATACGGCCCAGCCCAGCGGCGCGTTCCGCCGGATCAGCAGAACCGGCAGGGCGGCGAACCCCGCGATGAGCGGGGCGATCGACCACGGGACGTCATGGGTCACGTGCAGGGTGGGCCAGGCGACCGAGAACAACACCAGCACCACGAAGACCGTGCCGGCATCCACCCACCAGCGAGGTCCGAGGCGGGCGAGCCGGCTCCGGAGCGGCGGTGACTTCGCTGCCGGTTGCGCGGCACTGAACTCCATCATGGCATCGACATTACGAACCGCCGCCTGGATCCACCTCATACCGTGGGGTGAAATCGGGCCCGTACACCCGGGGTACACCGCACCCCGCTCTCACCACCCGGGGCGGGCCCGAAACCGCTCCTGAGCGGGACGGCCGCGACCGTCATCGATTCATACCGTCACGATCATGGTTGTCTCGAACACTGCCGCGCGCCGCCGGACGCCGGTCCGCCGCCCCGCCGCGTTCGCCGTCGCGGGGATCGCCGCGGCCGCATCACTGCTGGCGGTACCCACGGCCGACGCGGCCGGACCGACGGCCGACACCACCCCGGCCGCGTCCGCTGTCCGCGCACTGACCGGCACCGCTGCCGCACCGCGGCTCCCCGACGATTTCGGCGCCGTCACCGGATACCGCCCGGCGGTCGTCGACGGAATCCTGGTCGCCCCACAGGGTTCGTGCTCCTCACCGATACCGCTGCCCGCGGAGTTCGACATCGCCTGCAAGGCACACGACCTCGGTTACGACCTGCTGCGCTACGCCCAGCACAGCGGTCAACCCCTCGGTGGCTGGGCGCGCCGCGACCTCGATCACGCCCTCGCCGACCGAATGCTGTCGGCGTGCCGGCACCGCCAGGACCCGATGGCTCGGGCGAGCTGCACCACCCTGGCCGGGATCGCGGCGACGGCGGTCGACCTCAATTCGCGGCGTCAGGGGTACGGGGTGCCGGTGGTCGAACATTTCTCGTTCGCCGAGACGGCCGCGACCTGGTTCCCGCGGGTGGTGGCGCTGGTACTCGCCGCGTTCGCCACGTTCCTGACCTGGCGTACCTGCGCAGGAAGCCGGTTCGGCCGCCCGGTGCTGCGCGAACTGTTCGAGCTCACGGGGTCGGGTGCGGGCACCAGGCGTCCCGGCGGCCCGGCCTTGCTCGGGCTGCCGGCCGAATCCGCCGGCAGCCCGTCACGGAAGTCGATGAGCTCGCGGGGGTTGCGCACGTCGCCGGCCCTTCGCGCCGCGTTCCCGGTGATCCCGTTCCGGCAGGAGCTCGCATGAAGCACATCACCCCGGCCGCAGCCCAGCCGCTCTGGTCGCCCGCGCCTCTTCTCCTACGGCCCTTCGATCGAGCCGGTACCGCAGTAGCGGCTCCTACGATCCCACCGGCGACATCGGGTACGACCGCACCCGGCGATCTTCGCCGCCTGGCACGCCGCGGTTTCCCGGTCGGCGTCACCCTCGCCGTGGCACTGGGCACGATCCTGTCGCTGGCCCCCGGCCTGCTCCCCCGCTCCGCCGCCGCCCAGGCCGTCCTCACCTCCGTGCTGGTCGTCACCCTGCTGGGTATCGCACGACTCACCGGGTCCCTGTTCTCCCGCCGCCGGCCCAACGCCCCGGGGCGACACCTGCTCCGCCGGAAACCCCGCTCTCGCATCGCGGGCACATCCGGCACGCTGCGCACCGACGGCCCGTCGCCCACAACGGCCGTGCACACGCTCTCCTACGGGCGCCCGGGCATACTCCCCCTTCGACGGGACGTACGGACAGGGCGCCTACGCCGATCGGTCTCGGACCGATTCGCCGGTGTGCCTACTGTGCGGCATCTGATGCTCGCGACCGCCGGCGCCGGTGTGGTGGCCTCGGTGGTGCATGCGGCGTCGTGGCAGAACACCCTGCGCGACGCCATGGGCGTCGCGCGCATCGGACCGGAGTACTGGGCGTTCTGGGCGGTGGGGTCGCTGGTGCTCACCATCGTCCTGGTGGCCGCGGGTTCCGGGGCCGGCCGGTTGCTGCGGCGGATCGGGTGGTCGCGGGGGGTGGCGATGGCGGTGGTCGCGGCGCTGCCGGTGGCTTTCTTCGGGATTCCGGGGATTGCGGCGGCGAGTGGCGGGGGCGCCGAGTCCGGACTCGTGCAGCCCGCGGCGACAACTCGATCCGGTAGCGCCGAATCCCTGGTGAGCTGGGACTCGCTGGGTCGCGAGGGGCAGCGGTTCGTGACGAACGGCCCGGCCGGGGCCGTGCGGGTGTATGTGGGGTTGCGGTCGGCGCCCGATCCGGCGTCGCGGGCCGAACTCGCGGTCCGGGAACTCGACCGGGCCGGCGGATTCGACCGTGCGCATCTGGTGATCGCCGTACCCACCGGTTCGGGGTGGGTGGACGCGCGGGCCCTGCGCGGGTTCGGGGACCGGTTCGGTGCGGATTTCGCGGTGACGGCGTTGCAGTACTCACACCTGCCGAGCTGGGCGACGTTCGTACTGGGCCGGGATTCGGCCGCGGCATCCGCCCGCGCGCTCTTCACCGCCATCGAACAACATGCCGCGACCTTGCCGGACCCGCCGCGACTGCACCTGTACGGGCAGAGCCTGGGCGCGCTCGGGGGTAGCGCGGTGTTCGCCGGGGCGGCCGAACAGAACCGCCGGGTGTGTTCGGTGCTGTGGTCGGGTATGCCGGGCGGCGGTGGCCGGGAAGCCGGGGCGCGGACGGCGGTCCTGGCCAATACCTCCGACCCGGTAGTGCACTGGTCACCCGATCTGCTGTGGCGTCCGCCGAATCTCAGCGGCGCACGCCGGGATGCCCCGGCCCCTGGTTGGCTGCCGGTGGTGAGTTTTGTCCAAACCACCGCCGACCTGCTGGGAGCCCTGTCTGCGCCACCCGGCCACGGTCACCGCTACGACACGGACCAGGGCACCGCGCTACCCGGCTGCGCATAGCGCCGGACCGCGGTTCCCGCGAGTTTGCCCGCTGGATGCGGGCGCGCCACCGTGCCCGCACCGGCCGGTACCGCCTACGGTGCCGTTCGGAAACGCACAGGCTCTGCCCTTAAGGTGTCCCACCATGGCTTCACCCAGTGACGATCACCGGCGCCGGAAACGGCGCCGGTTGCGGCGGATATCGCCACCTGCGCTCGCCGGCGCAGCTGTGCTCGGTCTGGCACTCACGGCGGTATCCGCTCCCGCCTCCGACGCCGTCGGTTTCGACGGTTCGATCGCGGGCCCCACCGGACTCGCGGTGGTAGGGCTCACTTCGGGTGATCCGGGTAAGGCTGCCACGGCAGCCATACCGCGCGACTTCGCGACCTATTCCGGCTACGCCCCCGTCCTGCGGCAGGGCGTGCTGGTGGCACCCGACGGCGACTGTTCGTCACCGGTCGATCTGCCGCCGGAATTCGATACCGCCTGTATGGCCCACGACCTGGGTTACGACCTGCTCCGCTATGCCGACAGTGTCGGCGCCCCGCTCGGCCCGTGGGCCCGGCAGGAGCTGGACCGCACCCTCAGCGTGCGCCTGCACCAGGCCTGCGACGCACATGCCGAGCCGATGGTGCGGACCCGCTGCGAAACCCTGGCCTCGGTCGCGGCGACCGCGGTGGAGCTGAATTCGCGCCGCCAGCACTATGGGGTGCCGGTGGTGGAATCCTTCACCCAGGCGGCGACCCAGGCCGCCACCGAACATCCGACCCAGCCGTGGCTGCTGCGGCTGGTCGCGCTCGGGCTGACGGCCGTCGCCGGTCTGGTCCTGGGTGTGCGTCGGCTGCATCGGCGGATCCGCCGCCCGGCGGTCGTCGGCGTCGGCGTCGGCGTCGGCGTCGGCGTCGGCGATCATCGCGGCCTCCCGGCGCGGCCCGGCCATATCGTGGCGTCGGCGCGGACCGCCCGGCGTCGTCCGTGGTTTGCGCTGCCCGGCCTGATCCGGCTGCCGGTGGACCCTGTCCCGCTGCCACAGCTACCGCGGATCCCGGTGCCCGGGAAGTCACCTGCCCGGCAGGGCCGCGCCGCCGGTTGACCCCGTCTATAACACGTTCTAGTTTGGGGGCGTGCTTGTTGTGGACGATGTGGTCGAAGTGGATGCCCCCGCCGACGTGGTGTGGTCGGTCCTCACCGATTTCGACCGGTACAGCGACTGGAATCCCTTCATCGGTCGCTGCCGCGCGGACCTGACCGTCGGTGCGCCGATCGATATGCGGGTCCAGCAGCTGATGCCGCTGCCGATTCCCATGCGCGAATGGATCCACACCGTCACCGCGGGCCGGGAGTTCGGTTACTCGATGAAACCGATCCCGCTCGGCGCGCTCCGCAGCAACCGCACCCACACACTGACGCCCCTCGGCGACAACCGCACCCGCTACGAATCGCATTTCGAACTCGCCGGATGGCTCGCGCCCCTGGTCGGCCTGCTGTTCGGACGCGGTTTCCGGCGCGGTTTCCCCGGTATGACCACCGCGGTGGAATGCGAAGCCGAACGCCGGCACACGGCGGCATAATCCGCGCCGCACCGAGTCACCTCACGCGGCGCGAGTCACGACCCCAGCGCCCACGCTCACGGAACAGCGATCGGCCGCGACCTGTCACTGCCGGTTCGGCCCGCCGCTCGTCCTCGAGTGGCGGGGCCGTTGGAAGACCGCGGGCGGTGACCCGTAAAGGATCACCGCCCGCGACCACGTTCTGTGGTGTTCTACAACAAGCTCAGGCGATCGGCCCGCGCGCCGCCTCATAGGCCGCGCCTACTCGGTACAACCGGTCGTCGGCCAGGGCGGGCGCCATGATCTGCAGGCCCACCGGCATACCGTCGTCGCGGCTGAGACCCGACGGCACCGACATCGCCGGATGCCCGGCCAGGTTGGTGGGCAGGGTGCACAGATCCGACAGGTACATCGCCAGCGGATCGTCGACCTTTTCGCCGAGCTTCCACGGAGTGAACGGGCTGGTCGGCGAGATCAGCACATCCACCTGTTCGTAGGCCTGCTCGAAATCGCGGGCGATCAGGGTCCGCACCTTGAGCGCCTGACCGTAATAGGCGTCGTAGTACCCGGCCGACAACGCGTACGTGCCGATCATGATGCGCCGCTTCACCTCGGGCCCGAACCCGGCGGCCCGGGTGGCGGCCATGACCTGTTCGGCGCTGTGCTTACCGTCGTCGTCGACGCGCAGGCCGTACCGCATGGCGTCGAAGCGGGCCAGGTTGGAGGAGACCTCGCTGGGCAGGATCAGATAGTAGGACGCCAGCGCGTACTCGAAATGCGGGCAGGACACCTCGACCACTTCCGCGCCGAGCTCCTTCAGCACACCCACCGCGGCATCGAAGGAGGCCAGCACGCCCTGCTGGTAGCTGTCGGAATGCAGTTCCTTGACCACACCGATCTTCACACCGCGCAGATCCCCGCCCGCACCCCGGCGCGCGGCCTCGACCACCGCCGGCACCGGCACGTTGCGGGAGGTCGAATCGCGCGGATCGTGTCCGGCGATCACCTCGTGCAGCAGCGCGGTGTCCAGTACGGTCCGGGCGCAGGGTCCGCCCTGATCCAGCGAGGACGCGCAGGCGACCAGCCCGTACCGCGACACCGTGCCGTAGGTGGGCTTGGTGCCGACGGTCGCGGTAACCGCGGCCGGCTGCCGGATCGACCCGCCGGTATCGGTACCGATCGCCAGCGGCGCCTGATACGAGGCCAGCGCCGCCGCCGAACCACCACCCGAGCCGCCGGGGATTCGCCCGGTATCCCACGGGTTCTTGGTCGGCCCGTACGCGGAGTTCTCGGTGGACGAACCCATCGCGAACTCGTCCATATTCGTTTTCCCGAGAATCGGGATACCGGCGGCACGCAGCCGGGAGGTCAGCGTGGCGTCATAGGGCGCCACCCAGCCTTCGAGAATCTTCGACGCGCAGGTGGTGGGCATATCGGTCGTGGTGAACACGTCCTTGAGTGCCAGCGGCACCCCGGCCAGCGGTGAGGCCGGCGCTTTCCCGTCGGCGAGCGCCGTATCGACCTCGGCCGCGGCCGCCAGCGCCTGCTCACCGGCGATATGCAGGAAGGCGTGATAATCGCCGTCGACCTCGGCGATCCGGTCCAGATGCGCCCGGGTCACCTCCACCGACGACACTTCCCGGTCGTGGATCTTGGCGGCGAGCTCGGACGCCTCGAGCTGAGTCAGGTCGCTCATTCGCCCTCTCCCAGGATCTGCGGCACCAGGAACCGCTGGTCTTCACTGGCCGGTGCACCGGACAGGGCCTGTTCGGGGCTGAGCCCGGGACGGACCTCGTCGGGGCGGGACACGTTCGTCACCGGATCGGGTGACGGCGTGGCCGGAACATCGGCGGCGGCCACCTCGGAGATGGTCGCCACATGGCTGAGGATCGAATCCAGCTGTCCGGCGAACTGATCGAGTTCGGCCTCGGACAGGGCGAGCCTGGACAGCCGGGCGAGGTGTGCGACCTCGTCGCGGGAGATGGCGGTCACCGCGAACCCCTTTCGGCGTGTAGTTCGGATACGGATCACGAGCAACGAACAGCCTAATGGTGCCGCCGCGCGGGGTCGGTCGCGAGGCCACAGGAGTACCTCGGGCCACCCGATTCACACCGTTCGCTATCGTTGCGCGGCGGTCAGCGCGCACAATTCGAGTCGATAACCGCCCGAAATGGGTGTAAGGATGGGCAGACCGGGTATTCGTTCAGAGCCTCGGCCGCAGAAGGAAAGGGAAACGCACGTGTCATATCTGCTCCGCGTGCAACTTCCGGATCGTCCGGGAAGCCTCGGGTCATTGGCGGTGGCACTCGGCACCGTCGGCGCCGATATCCTCTCGCTGGACGTGGTCGAACGGGGCGCTGGTTTCGCCGTGGACGATCTGGTGGTCGAGATCGCCCCGAACGCACTTCCCGATACGCTCATCACCGCCGCGGAATCGCTCGGTGACGTGCGAGTCGATTCGATCCGGCCCTATTCCGGTGTTCTCGACACCCACCGCGAACTCGAACTCATCGACAATGTGGCCAACGCCCGCGACGACCGCCTACAGGTCCTGGTCGACGGTATTCCGCGGGTGCTGCGGGTGGGCTGGAGCACGGTGCTCGATATCGGTCCGCAGGGTGCCTACCGGCTGGTCGGCAGCCAGAGCGCGCCACAGACGCAGGCGGCTTCGGTGCCGTGGATGCCGTTGCAGAAACCGCTTGCCCTCGACGCCGACGCGGACTTGGGTGCCCGAGATCTGGCGCGATATGGATACCAAGATGGCCGCCGCGCCACTGGGGCCGTCCAGTAAGGCGCTGCTGCTCGGCCGTCCCGGTGGACCCGATTTCCGGCCGTCGGAGGTGGCGCGCCTCGGCTATCTCGCCGGAATCGTCGCCACCGTCCTGGGCTGAGGGCCCGGTAACTACTTTCCGGGCTCGACGATCTGCCACCGATCCGGTTTACCGGGCGGGTAGGCGACGGTGAGCGTATCGCCGACGGCCGGCCAGTAGGCCGCATCCCAGACCAGCCGCCCGTACACCACTTTCCCGGGTTCGGATGGGCCGGAAAGGTTTCCGGTGAGGGTGACGAACTGCTCGCCCATCTCCTCGGGCCGCGGGCTCACCCCGGTGAGATACAGCGATCCGATCTCGGCGTCCTGCGGCATCGCGGTACCCCGCCGCCCCCGGAACACCAGGACCAGCATCCCGACCAATGCGGCCACCATGACCGCCAGCATCGCCAGTTCGAACACACCCCCATGGTAGGCGCACCGCGCCCGACCTTCGCCCATGTATGCCGACACGCCCACAACGGCGCCAGGCTGCTCGTCCCGTATCGCCGTCGATGGGCGGGCCTGCCCGCCGATGTTCGGAGTCGACCCGAACTCACGCAGCGATACGGCACTGGGCCCGTTGAACCCGGACGGCGGAATGTTCCCGCCGAACCCTGTGCACCGTAGAAAGATCGGCCGCCCCCGCCGGAAAGCTCCTATTTGTGCGACACCACCGTCATCGGCGCATCAGCCCACCATCACGGGGTATTCGGGGAGTACCGATGTGGAAGGAAAAGATCGTCATGCCGGACTCATCGATCAGAGCAGGTGCCATGGGAAGCCGAGTAGTAAGCATTGTCATCCTCGTCTGGTTCGTGGCGGGGCTGGTCGCCGCCGGGCAGCGCGGTTATTTCAACGAACCGCCCGCCGAGTGCTCCCACGCCGCGACGCTGGCGGTTACAGTTCTCGCCGGACCACTGAACTACATGGGAATGAACCCCAAAATGGGGTGCACGATCCCGCAACCGAGCACCTAGCCGGACCCGCGTGCACCGGGTTCTCAGGACATCGTGAGCGTGCTCGTACCGGCGTCGGACCGGCGGACGGTCCAGACGCCGGTCCGGGTCCGGGCCGAACGGCCGTTACCGCGGTCGACGAGGGCACGGTCGCCGGTGGTGTACACCAATTGCGCGCCGCGGGTGTTGGTTTCGGGGTTCTGGAACAGCTGGATCAGCCGGTCGGCCTCTTCGACGGTCAGTTGCGCGCCGATATCGTCGACGACGAGCACCTTTCCGGCGTCCAATGCGTCGAGTAGAACCGGAAGCAACCGCAGCAGCGCCACTGTCGCGGAGGATTCCTCGGCCAGGGTGAACACCGGGTCCACACCGGTGTGGACGAGCCGCAGCCCGACGCCGCGCCGCGCGACCATGCGCGTGTACAGCGCGTCGCGGGCATTGCGCATATTGGTCAGTTCGCGGGCCAGCTGCGCCGCGGTGAGACCACTGTCCGATTCCAGTTGCACCGCGTATGCCGCCGAGCCCGCCGCGCGATCGGTCTGTTCGCCCAGGGCCGCGATATCGGCGTCGAGATCGCGCAGGTAGTCGGCGTAGCCCGGATCGTTCTGTGCGATGAGTAGATCGGTGATACCGAGATCGGCGGTCTGCAACAGGGTGAGCAGCCGGGCGGCGTTCTCGGTGGACCGCGACAGATGCGAACCCACCCGCAGCTCGACCGAGTCGATATCGCCGGTGCCGCGCAACACCTCGAGCATCGTCTCGAACCAGCGGTAGGCCGGCACCAGCGCCTCGGCGTACATCTGCCCGGCCAGGCTCAACAGCAGCGCGTTCGGGCGCACCAGCGGTATCAGGGCGGTGATCCCGAACCGCGCGGCCTCGAACATGGGCCCGACCCGCACCGCCTCGCCCTCGCGTTCGAACACGATCCGCTTACGCGAGCGCGGATGACTGTAGAGCCATTCGGCCGCGATATCCGCGGCGTCCAGCCGGAACCCGTAGGTGTAGGGCGTCTCCTCGGCGATGAACACCGCCTCGAATTCGGAGGGCTGCCCGGTGTGCCCGAGATGCGGCGCCCGCTCCGGCGCGGCGTAGGGATCCCAGCCGGTTACCGAACGCAACACCGCCGCCCGCATATGTCCCAGCGCGTCCACGAGGTTCGATTTACCGGCCGCCGGCCCGCCGTGTACCGCGGTCACCGGCACCGCCACCGGCGCACTGCCGCGGGTCAACCGCAATTCCTGTAGGTCGGCCAGCGATTTGTGGTTGGACACCCGAAAACTGCGCAGCATCCCGCCATCCTGCCGTGCCCGGCCACCGGACCGCAGCACCGGGATCGCGCCCGTGTCGCACGCCGCATTCCTGCTCGTATGGTTGCGGCAGCGCCGTTGTCCGGCCCACAGCCCCCATCGGCTCACCGACCGCCGGTGCTCAGGGGATTCGATCGGCCGCACAGACGATCCCCGCGGCCCCGGCCGTAACCGGGGCGGGTCGGCTTCATGCGCCGGATGTCGGTTTCCGTCACGGGGCCGGCGATGGCGGCCGAGCGCGATCGCCGGACCGAAGGTGTCCGCCGGGAAGTGACGCACGCTTCTACGGTGTCTCGGCCCTACTCCTGCGGCAGATCTTCATCCACCGTGGATTCACCGGCCGGGCGCACCGCGTCCGGACCGGATTCGAGCAGCGTGCGGAAACCGTCCTCGTCGAGGATCGGCACGCCGAGTTCTTCGGCCTTGGCGGCTTTGGAACCGGGGGAATCACCGATCACCACGAAAGCTGTTTTCTTCGACACCGATCCGGCCGCCTTACCGCCGCGTTGCAGGATCGCCTCCTTCGCTCCATCGCGGGAAAAGCCCTGCAGCGATCCGGTGACCACGATCGACAGGCCCTCGAGGTTGCGCGGAATCGATTCGTCGCGTTCGTCGGCCATCCGGACCCCGGCGGCGCGCCATTTGTCCACGATGGCGCGATGCCAATCGACGGTGAACCATTCCGCGACAGCGGTGGCGATGGTGGGACCGACGCCCTCGGCCCCCGACAACTCTTCCAGGGAAGCCTGCTCGATCCGTTCCAGGCTGCCGAATTCGGCGGCCAGGGCGCGTGCCGCCGTCGGCCCGACATGGCGGATGGACAGGCCGACCAGTACCCGCCACAGCGGGACATCCTTGGCGGCGGCGAGATTGTCGAGCAGACGGCGGCCGTTGGCCGAGAGGCTGCCGTTCTTGTTGATGAACAGCGAAACGTTCTGCAGCCGGTCGGTATCGAGATCGAACAGGTCGCCCTCGTCGGTGATGGCACCGGAATTCAACAGCGCGACCGCCGCCTCGTAGCCGAGCGCCTCGATATCGAAGGCGCCGCGGCCGGCCACATGGAATACCCGTTCCCGCAGCTGGGCGGGGCAGGTGCGCTGGTTGGGGCAGCGGATATCGGCGTCGCCCTCTTTCTCGTAGGCCAGTTCGGTACCGCATTCGGGGCAGTGGGTCGGCATCACGAATTCGCGTTCGTCGCCGGTGCGGGCATCCACGACCGGGCCCAGCACTTCCGGAATCACATCGCCGGCCTTGCGAATCGTGACGGTATCGCCGATCAGTACCCCCTTGCGCACCACCTCGGCGGCATTGTGCAGTGTCGCCATCGCGACCGTGGACCCAGCGATCACCACCGGTTCCATTACCGCGAACGGCGTGACCCGCCCCGTGCGCCCGACGTTCACCGCGATATTGCGCAGCTTCGTGGTGGCTTCTTCGGGCGGATACTTGTAGGCGATGGCCCAGCGCGGCGCCCGGGAGGTGGAACCGAGGCGGCGCTGCAGCAGCAGCTCGTCGACCTTCACCACCAGACCGTCGATCTCGTGCTCGATATCGTGCCGGTGTTCGGCCCAGTAGGCGATCCGCGCGAGCACCGCATCCACCCCGCTGACCAGCTCGGTATGCGACGACACCGGCAACCCCCAGGCGGCGAGCGCCCGGTAGGCCTCGTGCTGGGAACGCGGAGTGAACCCCTCGGTCCGCCCGAGACCGTGGCAGATCATCCGCAACCGCCGCCGCGAGGTGACCGACGGATCCTTCTGCCGCAGCGAACCGGCCGCGGTATTCCGCGGATTCGCGTACGGCGGTTTGCCGTCGGCCACGATCGCGGCATTGAGTGTTTCGAAATCCTCGAGCCGGAAGTACACCTCACCGCGCACTTCCAGCAGTTCGGGTACCGGAAATTCCGCGGTGGCCGTCAATTCGCCGGGGATGTCTTCGATGGTGCGCGCGTTGAGTGTGACGTCCTCACCGGTGCGCCCGTCCCCGCGGGTGGCGCCGCGCACCAGTTTGCCGTCGCGGTAGACCAGGTTCAGCGCCACCCCATCGATCTTGACCTCGCACAGATAGTGCAGACCGGGGCCGGTTTCCTCCTCGACCCGCGCCGCCCACGCCCGCATATCGGCCTCGGAGAAGGCGTTGTCCAGGGAGAGCATCCGCTCGAGATGATCCACCGGCGTGAAATCGGTGGCGAATCCGCCGCCCACCAACTGGGTGGGCGAATCCGGAGTCCGCAGATCGGGATACTGTTCCTCCAGCGCCAGCAACTGCTGGAACAGCCGGTCGAATTCGCCGTCGGAGATGATCGGCGCATCCCGGACATAGTAGCGGAACTGATGTTCGCGCACCGTATCGGCGAGCTCCTGCCAACGCACGCGCTCCTCCCCGGCGGCCGGCGCGGGCGCGGCCTCGCCGGTGGAAGTATCCCGTTCGGTGGGGGTTCCGATCTCGCTCACATCTCGCAGATTAGTCCAGTCCACCGACACTTCGACTCACCGTAATGGCACGTCGCCGCCCTGGGCCGAGCGAATCGACCCGCCCCGAGTATGGCCCGCGGTGAACTCGTCGGAACCCGGTCCGCTGCGGTCGCGCGACAGGCGTAGGCGGCCGAACACACTACGCATCGCGGGCTCACCCCCGCGACTCACGACTCACAAAACTACTCACGGCCGGCGACTCACCACTCACCACTCACCACTCGCGACCCGCGAACCACAACCCATGGCTCACGGTCCACAACTCACGGCCGACGACTCACCACTCACGACTCGCAGAGCCGCGACCCTCGACCATCGGCTCACGAGCATGGGCTCACGGCTCACGGCTACTGCGGTACCAGGGACTCCGGGTCTTGCTCGAAGGCTTTCGCGGTGTCCGAGGTGAGTCGCAGTGCGTCGCGGGCCCAGCTCTGCGACGCTCCGGCGAGTCCGCAGGACGGGCTCACCGACACCTGCCGGACCAGGGTCGCACGGGGAAATCCGAGGCGGTCCATCAGGCGAGCGCCCGGTTCGGCGATATCCTGCCAGGTCACCGGGGTAGCGGGGGCGCTGGTCGGCACAAGCCCGAGCACCAGGCGTTTGCCCGCATCCAGCGTCTGTCCGACCGCGTCCAGACCCGCGGTCCCGGACAGCGTCGCGAGATCGAACCCGAGCGCGTCGGCCGCGGATCGGCGCAGGAAGTCGAGCGGCGGCCGGTTCGCGCAGGTGTGTACCAGCGTGGGCACCCCCTGTGGGGTCAGCACCGCATCGAGGATCGCCAGGGCTTCCGGTTCGGGGAGGGCGCGGACCGTGTTCAGCACGCTGGCCCCGCGCAGGGAACCGTTGAGCACGTCGGCCACCAGCGGTTCGTCCAACTGCAGGACGACGTCGGTTTCGAGCCGCATCGCGATTTCGGCGATATGCGCGGCCAGCCCTTCGGCGAGCGAATCCGCCAGGTCTCGCACGGCACCGCGGTCGGTGAGTACCCGGTGGCCGCCCGGCAGTTCCACCTGCGCCGCCAGCGTCAGCGGTCCGGCCGCCTGTACCTTCACCGGCCGTCCCGACCCGCGCAGTCCGGCGTTCTCCCAGGCTTCCTGCAGGGCGTCCAGATCGGTGCGCAGTAGATCGTGTGCCCGTGCG
>NZ_BAFV01000051.1 GCF_000308515.1 Nocardia carnea NBRC 14403
GCATGGCGCCGGGAGTCGGGCGGGGCGGCATGGAGGCCGGGCTCGGCCGCGGACCGCCGGGACGCGGACCGCCCTGAGCAGCCGCGGGCCGCTGGCCGCCGGGGCCGGGGCGCGGAGCGTTCTGACCGGGACGGGGACCGCCCTGGCCCGGACGCGGGCCGCCCTGGGCGGGACCCGGACGCGGGCCACCCTGGCCCGGAGTCGGACGGGGGCCCGGCTGCGGACGCGGTGTCGGACGCTCACGTTCGGGCGCCGAAGAGTACGGGTTGTTGCCGACCCGAGGCGGTTTCGGACCGGGTTTCGGGCCGGGCCGGGCCGGAGCCTGGCCGGGCGCGGCCGGACGCTGCTGCTGGGCACCCGGGCGCGCGGCAGGGGTAGCCGGTTTGGCCGCCGGAGCCTGCGCCGCTTCCCGGCTGGGTGCCGGTGCGGGACCCGGCTTCACCGCCGGGCCGGGCCGCGGAGCAGCGGCCGGCTTCGGCCCGCTGTCGGCGGCCGGGGCCGGTGCGGTCTCGGCGGCCGGGGCGGATTCGGCGGGACCCTGTTGCCCCGTGGGGGCCGGGGTGCGCGGACCGGGCCGCGGACCGGGAGCCGCGGGTTTGGCGCCGGTTGCAGGACCGGGACGGGCCGGCGACGGTTTGGACCCGTTCGACCTGTCGGATTTCGCCGGCGCGGATTTCGCCGCGAATGATTCGCGCAGCCGGCGCGCGACGGGTGCCTCCACCGTCGACGATGCCGACTTCACGAACTCGCCTTGCTCCTTGAGCTTCGCGAGTAGTTCTTTACTCGTGACACCGAGTTCTTTTGCCAACTCGTGCACGCGGGCCTTGCCTGCCACTGCTCTCCTCACTGAGAGGTCGAGCAGCGCCGCCCGCCTGCTGGCGGGGCCCCGCACGACCTCGGGTTAACTCCGATGGACGTTCATCGTTGGTACTTCACGGTGTGCTCATGAGTGCTCGTGCCTGTTCTCGAGGTGTTGCTCCAGGGCTGAGATATCCAGATTTCCGGACACTCGTAGTGCTCTGCCGATCGCTCGGCGCCGGACCGCGGTGCGCAGACAAGACGAAAAGGGGTGCAGCCAGGCACCCCGTCCGGGAAGTCTGCGCTGCGGGTCGGGAACGATCACGACGGCCTCTGCACCGTTGCCGGTGCCGAGCCCACGCGCCACGATCCGCAGCAGTCCGGCAGCCGGTTCGCGTTTCCGGCATCCGACACACGTACGTACCGGATATTCCGGGCGCCGAGGCGCCGCGGATTCACCACGTTCGTGGGCGGGAACCGAAGACTCGGACCGAACCTGACACCACTCTACCGCTGACCGGTCGGCACTCTCCAACCCCGCCCCCGGCGAGGGCGCCGCGGGCAGGTCGGCACGGCTCGAGCGCCGGTCCGGTGAACCGGCGGACGAAGGGCGCGCCGGGCGCGGGATAGCGGTCAACGGCGCTGAGCCTCCGTCCGCACCGAACCACCGGAATCCGGTGCGGCATCACTGCGGATATCGATACGCCACCCGGTGAGCCGGGCGGCGAGCCGCGCGTTCTGGCCTTCCTTGCCGATGGCCAGCGACAGCTGGAAATCGGGCACGATCACCCGCGCTGCGCGGGCATCGGGATCGACAACTGTGACCGAAACCACCTTCGACGGCGACAGCGCGTTGCCCACGAAGGTCGCCGGATCGTCGGCGTAGTCGATGATGTCGATCTTCTCGCCGGCCAGTTCGCTCATCACATTGCGCACCCGCTGCCCCATCGGGCCGATACAGGCGCCCTTGGCGTTGACACCGGACACCGTGGACCGGACCGCGATCTTGGACCGGTGCCCGGCCTCGCGGGCGACCGCCACGATCTCCACGGACCCGTCCGCGATCTCGGGCACTTCGAGCGCGAACAGGCGCCGCACCAGATTGGGGTGGGTCCGCGAGAGGGTGATCTGCGGACCGCGGGGCCCGCGGGACACGCCGACCACATAGCACTTGATCCGGTCGCCGTGCTCGTAGGTCTCCCCCGGCACCTGCTCCGCCGACGGGATCAGCCCCTCGGTGCCGTGCAGTTCGCTGCCGATCCGGACCACCACGGTGCCGCGGGCATTGGCACGCGCATCGCGCTGCACCACACCGCCGACGATATCGCCCTCGTGGGTGGAGAATTCGCCGAAGGATTTCTCGTTCTCCGCATCGCGTAACCGCTGCAGTACGACCTGGCGGGCGGTGGTGGCGGCGATCCGGCCGAAACCTTCGGGGGTGTCGTCCCATTCGGAGATCACCTGCCCGTCGGCGTCGAGTTCGGTGGCCAGCACCCGGACCAGACCGGTGCGCTGATCGATTTCGACCCGAGCGTTGGGCTGATGGCCCTCGGTGTGCTTATAGGCGGTCAGCAACGCGGATTCGATCGCGGAGATCACGGTTTCGATCGAGATCCCCTTATCCGCGACGATAGCGCGCAGGGCTTCGATTTCGATATTCATTCCATGGTCCCTTCGGTCGAATCGGACGCGTCGACGGTGGTGGCGGTGTGCTCCGCGGCGTCCGCTCCCGCGGGTGGACGACCGGAGGCGACACCTCCGGTGAGTTCCAGTTCACGTGCGCTGGGCGGGGCGAACTCGACCTCCACCACAGCGTGTTCGATATCCCCCAGTCCGACGGTGACCAGGCGCGGCGCGCGTTTACCCCCCAGCACCAGCGCGATGCGGTCACTCTCGAGGGCACCGGCTCTGGCCTCGAACGTCGTCGGCAGGCCCGGCTCCGGTGGTGTCACCCCGGGACGCAGCCGGATCCGGACCTTGCGCCCTCGCGCCCGGCGCCAGTGCCGGTCGGCGGTGAGCGGGCGGTCCACGCCCGGCGTGGTCACCTCGAGCAGGTACCGGACGGCACCGAATTCGTCGTCCGCTTCGTCCAGCCGCGCCGAAACCTCGGAGCTGAGTTCGGCGATGCTGTCCAGGTCTGCGGTTTCGTCGCTGTCCACGATCACCCGCACCCGGGTCTGTCCCGCCGCGGTGGAAACCTCGACTCCCTCGAGATCGAATCCTCGACCGGCGACGAGTCCGGCTACGAGCCGGCTCACCCCTTCCTCGGTCGGCATCGGCATATGGGCAGCTCCTGGTTCAGTTGTTACGCGGACGGAAAGTTCTGTGCCGGTGACCTAGCGTAACGCGCCACGAGAAGGTAAAGGACCAGCGGTCGGCGGTAAGTCCGCCGCCGGACACCTACCCGCGGCTCACACACATACGCGGCACAGGCACGACCGCAGCCGGCGAGCAGCGCCTTGCCGCAACCGCACGACCGGCACGAAGGCGAAGATCTACGTGCCCCGCGCGGGCCCTGATCGACCGGCACGACTTCCAACGCGCCGGGCCCACGGTGGTTCGAGACGGCGGCCGTCAGCGATCACTGCGGGGCGACTCATTCACCCCAGCGCACAACGACTCGGGCTCGTACCGCCGGCGTCCGGCGAGCGCCGGAGCACGACCGGAACGCGGCGGATGAGCCCATTCGGAGGCCGGGCGCGAATCTGGCACGATGGTCCGGTGACCGAGCGTGTGACCGACCGGCCCGCGGCCGGGTTTCCTCGCGGACCTGCGAATACCGGGGACTTCAGCGCATCCCGCCGTTTCAGTCGCCGGGCCGCACTGCGAGTGGCCGGTGGTGGCACGGCCGGCCTGCTGATGGTGCCCGCGCTCGTTTCGTGCGCCGAGGACCCGATCACCGAGCCGGATGTACTGGCCGCCCAGGAGTTCTCGGCCCGTACCGATGCGACCGCCGCGACCGCCGCCATCGCCATCGACCCCGCCCGTACGGCGGCGCTGACCACCATCGCGAATGAACGCACCGCCCACGCCGATGCCCTGCGCACCGAGATCGACCGCGCAATCGGTGTGTACGGCGACGGCACCACACCGGCTGTACAGACCCCGTCTCCGACAACCACGCCGGCGCCCTCCACCCCGCCGAGTATCGATGCGCTGCGCGACCAGCTCGGTGCCTCCCAGCGCGCGGCCGCCGACCTGGCGGTCACCCAGTCCGGGTACCGCGCGGGGCCCCTGGCCTCGATCAGCGCCGCGTGCGCTGTACAGGTGGGGGTTCTGCTGGGATGAGCGGTACCGAACAGCAGGCGCTGGCCGATGCGCTCGGCGCCGAGTACGCCGCGGTCTACGCCTACGGGATGATCGCCTCCCACGCGGGCGCCGATCAGCAACGGACGGTCGCGCAATACACCGCCGCGCACCGCGCCCGCAGGGACGCGACTGTCGATATCCTGTCGGATCGACAGGGCACTGTGCCCGCGCCCGAGGCGGCGTACACGATGCCGCTCGCGGTAACCGATCCGGATACCGCGGCGCAGCTGGCGGTCGTCGTCGAAACCGATACCGCGGTGGCCTGGCGGGCGGTCGTGGAGCAGGCGGGAACCGAGATCACTCGCCGGATCGCGATCGAGGCGCTCACCGAGAGCGCCGGCCGGCTCGCGGTCTGGCAATCCGTCCGCGGCGCGGATCCGGCCACCACCGCTTTTCCGGGCCGACCCTGAGCTACCGGTGCCCGGGCCCGTACCAGGCGGCCCCGTCCGGTCGGTCCGCCCCGCCCGACGGGTGCCCCTCCGGCTGGGCCCTCGGGAAGACGGTTCCGCCACCACGACCCCGTGACCAGGGCGGATTACCCCGCGATGGCCTTTCCTGCGGCGTCGGCAGACTCGGGAGACCGCCGGGCATGCCTGGCATATGAGGCATCGCGGGGTGGGTCCCGGAGTTCCATGGGGTGGTCCCGGTCACCTCGTTCCGGCTCGGCTCGGGACTGCTGCCGGAGTGGCCGGAGGTCCACGGCGTCTGGCTCGGCGTGCCGGAAGGCGGGGCCTCGCCGAGGGCAGGCGGCGGGACATCGCGGTGCGGCACCGGATCCGCCGCGGCAGCTTCGACAGGTGCTTCCTGCTCCGGCACAGGCTGCGTGTCCGCCGTCCCGGCCGGCGTTCTTCCGGCCGGTTCGGACCCCGGGCCAACAGCCGGGCCGGGCTCGAGCGTCCTGGTATCCCTGTCTTGTCTACCGCCGTCCCCCTCCGGTGCCTGCCGAACATCCGGAGGCCCGGCCTGCGATGTGCCGGACAAAGTGTCCGGACCGGCCGGTCTCGGCGGCAGGGGCGGATCGTCTCCGGCCGGCAGCCGATCCGGTGGAATCCGTTGTGGATTCAAGGAAGCGTCCGGCACCGGGCCGATATCGGCGCCACCGGTGAGATGCCCGAGGGCATCGGGGAACTGACCGGCACCGTCGGCATCGGCCTGAACCAAGAGCGCGATCGACTCCGCACCACCGGCTGCGGTACGGACATCCCGGCGCACCACCTCACCTGCGGATTCGCCCACCGCGCCGAGCCGGCTGGCCAGTAGGCCGGTGACCGAATCGACGGTTGCGCCCTCTGGACCACGACCGCCGTCCTCGGTCATCGGTTCCCCTTCGGCGTTCGTCCCGGTCCAGCGTTCCGGCAGGTCGACGCACACCGATCCGCGTGCGTCGACGATCGCAGGCCGGACGGTGGCACCGTCCGGCCCGCCGGGGGTTCCCGGACGCCATCCACCACCGTGACATGCCATCCCCCCGCGCGGACCGCCCGGGTATTGCCGCAGCTGGGAATATCACGTATAGGACGCGACCCCCACTGGTCCGGTACCGAGGCACAACGCCGAGCCCGGGGTCCGGCTCTGCACCAGCAGCGCCGCCCCTTGACCGACGATGCGCGCGTAGACGGTGTGCATTCCGGCCCGCACCGGGACTTCGACCTTCTTTCCGGCTTCGAAACCCACCGTGATCGTTGCGTCGCGGTCGGCGAAGTAGTTGAGCTGGGCGGTCCATTCGTGGGCGATCATGGGGCCGTCCAGCGGCACCCGGACGGGCAGACGATCGTCGATGCGGTAACCGCACCCGGGCACCGGACCGGGTACGACACCACGGTTCCACCAGACTCGCGCGTCGGCGAACTCGCCGGTATCGGTGATCATGCGCAGGTGTTCGGTGGCGTCGGCGAAGGCACCCGGTGGGGCGATCGGCGACAGCACGCGGCTCGCCTCGTTCTGCGGATAGGCGGTCGGGTTCAGCACATTCCATGGGACCTCCTGCTCCAGCAGCGGTATCCCGTCCCACTCGGCGAACTCCTGTTTCGCGGTCGTCACATAGCTTTCCGTCGACCCCTCCGACCAGCTCCGAGTGAACGTGTACGTCGACCACAGGCTGCTCGCCGCGAACACGACGACCACCGCCGTCGCGGGGATCGGCCCACGCCACCGGGCTCGGCTCCTGTCACGGTTCGGCCCGGCGGTCCGTTGCCGACGCCGGGTGAAGGCGCGCAGCAGCAGCGCGCCGGCGATCGTGAGCACCACCGCGGCGTCGGCCAGGTAGCGCAGCGACATCATGAGTTCGTCGACGGTATTGGGGCCGGCCCGCATCAGCGCCACCGGTATCTGTACCGCCGGGAGGTACACCACCGCCGCCACCCAGACGGGCCAGGCCAGGGGACGGGCCCGGATCGTCGCGATGACCGCCACCGCCAGTAGACCCACCGCCACCCAGGCAGCCCAATCGGGCGCCACCGCCCAGGGCGCAGACGGTATCCAGCGTTCCCAGCCCCACGGCCCGCCGAGCAGAGCGGTCACCACCCCCGCCCATGCGGCCCGGGGCAGCATCTGGGCCATATCGGCGGATCCGGCGTCACCGGCCGACAACCCCACCACCGCGAAGTACACGAGACCCCAGGCCAGCAGGACTGTCGCGGCACCGGCCCACAGGGCCCGGCCGCGGCGCAGGACCGCACCGAAGGCGAACCCCCGGCCGTCGACATATCGGCGCAGGACCACCACCGCGAAGGCGACGAACGGGACCACGACCGCTTTCTCGAAGAACAACAGCGCTACGGCCGCCACCACCACCCCGGATATCGCGTACCGGCGCCGCCCCGTGCGATCCAGCAGGACCGCGTCCGCGGCGCCCCAGGCGAGCGCGAACTGCAACGGCAGGGCGTTGAGCGCGGCCGACCACCAGGCGAACGCGGGCAGGGTGAGCGGGCCGAACAGATAGAAGGCCAGCGGGATCAGCAGCGCCGGCCGCCGGCCGAGCAATACCAGCAGCAGCCGCAGTACCGCGCCCGCGGCAGCCACCTGCAGCAGCAGCGATACCGCGGCGGCGGCCGTCCAGTTCAGTGGCGCCGAGGCGGTGACCAGCCAGGAAACGGCGAAGGCCAGTGGCATGAAATGGCCGTCGTGGTCGTGCAGCAGCAGTTCGGCCGACCACAGCGAATAGCTGCCGGCCCGGCCGGTGAGGATGAGATCGTCCCAGTAGAAGTAGCTGTGTGCGAGGACCGCGCCACGGACGATGAGCTGAAACGCAATCAGGCAGAATGCCGCAGCGAGCACCATGTTCCCGGGCGACGATATCCACCGCCGCATATCCGCCCGTATCCGGCCGAATCGCACGGATACCGGAGAGGTATCCGGAGCAGGGGGTCGCTGCGGTACGACGGCCGGAGCGCTTCCCATGGCCCCCCACCCTACAAGCGGACCGGCCCGCGGGCGGGCCGGTCCACCGGGTTACCTGTCGTTGCCGACGTCCTCGGCGGTTTCCACCCCGAGTTCTTCCACATCGATATCGTATTCGCTCAGGTCGACGGCATCGGTACGTTCGTCCCCGATATCGAGCAACTGTGCGACGGCGTCGGAATCACCGTGCGCGGCGCGCTCCCGCAGTTCGGACAGGTTCGGCTCACGTGGGCCGGACCGGTCGGGCTCATACATTCAGCGCAACCTTCCTGGTGTCGGCGACGAGCCACCGGCTCGCCCCAGGTATCCGAGCTTAGGCGCGACGGTGGATCGCCGCCGAATCCGCCGGCCGGGCGTACCGCGTCAGGCGGGCGGGGTGAGACCGGGTCCGGTGTACATCGGCAGGTCACCGGTGGTCCGGATGCCCGGCTCGGCCGCCACGACGGCAGGTATGGCGTTGACCACCCGACCCACTCCGGCCAGGATCGCGGCGTAGTTGTGATCGCCCCGGCGGCTCGACGGACTGATGTCGACGGCATAGGAGGGCTCGCCGGTGATCTCCACCCGGTACGAACCCCCTGCTTGCGCGGGGCGCGCCCAGTCGGGTCGCAGATCGTCGCGCAGGCGGGTGATGTGTTCGACGACGATGGCCGGATGCCCGGCAACCCAGCCGGTGATCTCGAACCGCAGCGCCGCCTGACTCCCCTCGGGCACCTCCCCCACGGCGATCCGGAAGTTCTCGGGTGCAGGTTCACGTTCATAGGTTTCGGTGATCTCGTCGATGCGGACGCCGAGCCCGGCGGCCAGGGCCCGCATCCCCGCACCCCAGGCGATACCGAGGACGCCGGGTTGCAGCAGCATGGGGGTTTCGTCGAGCGGTTTGCCGAATCCCATCACATCGAACATGACGGTGGACCCGTCGTAGGTGGCGTAGTCCGCGATCTCCAGGCAGCGCACCTGTTCCACCCGCTGACAGGTGGAGGCCAGCGCGAAGGGCACCAGATCGTTGACGAAACCAGGGTCGACGCCGTTGACGAAGACGCTGGCGCCTCCGGCGGTGGCCGCCGACTCGACGGCCGCGAACAGTTTGTCCGGCAGTGTTCCCCACGGATACATGAGCAGGCCCGGTGCCGTCCCGACCACGTTCACACCGGCCGACAGGATCCGCGCGATATCGCCCATCGCCTCCACCAGCCGGGTATCACCCATCGCGCAGTACACCGCGCAGTCCGGGCGGGTCGCCAGCAAGTCGCCGATATCGCCGACAGCCGTGATGCCGGTGACGACGTCCAGACCGGCCAGTTCTCCGGCATCCCTGCCGATTTTCTCCGGAGTCGACACACCCACACCGACGAGTTCGAACCGCGGGTCGGTAATGAGTTGGGTCAGGGCGATCCGGCCGGCATTACCGGTACCGACGAGGACGACGCGAAGGGCCATGGATTCTCCTACCTACGAGCGGCGAGACGGCGAAAATACGGTTCCACCGCGGTATTCCAGCCCTGGGCACATTACCGGAACAGTGTCTGGAATGGGTTCCAGTTTCATGGTAGCGTCACCGCCATGGGACGTGTAGACGGCAAAGTCGCCCTGATCAGCGGGGGCGCACGGGGTATGGGCGCCGCTCATGCGAAGCTACTGGTGGCCGAGGGCGCGCAGGTGGTCATCGGCGATGTTCTGCACGAGGAGGGCAAGGCCCTGGCCGACGAGATCGGCCCCGCCGCCCGCTACGTCCCGCTCGACGTCACCGAACCCGACCAGTGGGATACCGCCGTCGCCACCGCCACCACCGAATTCGGCAAGCTGGACGTACTGGTGAACAACGCGGGCATCGTCAACGGCGCACCGCTGCAGAAACTCTCACTGGAGAAGTTCCGCGCCGTCATCGACGTCAACCTGGTCGGCACCTTCCTCGGGATGCGTGCCGCGGTCGAACCGATGATCACCGCCGGTGGCGGCTCGATCATCAACGTCTCCTCCATCGAAGGCCTGCGCGGCGCCCCCTTCGCACATGGCTACGTGGCCTCGAAATGGGGCGTACGCGGCCTCGCCAAATCGGCGGCCCTCGAATTGGCCCCGCACAACATCCGGGTCAACTCGGTACACCCCGGCCTGATCCGCACCCCGATGACCGAGGGCATCCCCGACGATCTGGTCACGATCCCGCTGGGCCGCCCGGCGGAATCGGCCGAGGTCGCCACATTCATTCTGTTCCTGGCCAGCGACGAATCGTCCTACGCCACCGGCAGTGAATTCGTGGTGGACGGCGGACTCGTCACCGGGGTGCCACACAAGTAGCCCGGGACGCCCCTCGGCCTGGGTGAGCATCCCGTCGCTCACCCAGGCCGCACAGCGGTTGGGTGTTCCGCAGGCCTCGCTCAGCCGGCGCTCGAAAGCGGTCGAGCGTTCGATCGGTGTGCCGCCGGCCGACAGGAAAGTTCGGCTCGGACCACGCACATGTGAAGTCCCTCGCTCGCCGAGCACGGCATCCAGCGGCGCCAGGCACTGGTGCACGACCACAGCCAGGACCCGGGCCGACCAGCCGAACCCGAGTGTTGCGATCGACCGTCGACCGCCCGGTGGCACTCAGCGACCGAAAGCCGCAAGGAAGGTCGCCGTCGCCGCTACGGCGACGGCGTCCACTTCTGTTTCGGGCAGTGGTTCGACGCCGAACTGGTACCGCACCGGGAGCGCACCGGTGAGCAAGGCGGCCCACTGTGATGCCGCCAGGTCCGGATCGTCCAGCCGTAGCACGCCGGCCAGCGCGAGCCGGGCGAATCGGTCGGCCAGCGCGCGCAGAACCTGACCGGACACCTCGTCGACGATTTCGGTGAGGTCCGGGAATTGCCCGGCCTCGGCGCACACCAGGCGCCGCAGCGCGCGCGATTCGGGACTGCAATAGCACCGGACCAGATCACCTCCGGCAGCGCGGAGAGTCGCCGCGATATCCGCACCGGGCTCGGCAATCCTGTCGACGACGGCCAGATTCGCCTGCCGCGCCGCTTCCGACAGCGCCCGCACCGCATGCCGGAATACCTGCTCCTTGTCACCGAAGTGGCTGTACACGGTCGCCTTGGCCACTCCGGCCTCGGCAGCGATCTGATCCATCCGGGTTTGGGTGTAGCCGGTGCGCGCGAAAACCGTGAACGCCGCGGCCAGGATCGCCTGCTGTTTGTCGACGCGGCCACGTGGCCGAGCGGGAATTCCGGCTGCTGTCACGAGCAGATTCTAGACCCACGCGGCATGTTTTCCAGACCCACTGGTGCAGCTAGCCATAACCGATCTAGACTCATGAGTCCAGAAACAGAGTCGAGTCGGTAGTGTTTTCTCACCCAGGGAGCCTGTATGAAGACCGTGGTAATCACCGGTGGAACGGATGGAATAGGCCGATCCCTCGCCCTCACCTATCTCGAACGCGGCGACAAGGTGGTGATCATCGGGCGGAGCACGGACAAAGCGCGCACGATCATCGACGCGGCGGCCCGGCTCGAGGCCACCGACCGCATCGAATTCCTCCCCGCCGACCTCGCGCTGGTGACCGAGAACCATCGCGTTCTCCAACGGTTGCGCACCGCTTACCCCGTCGTCGACACCCTCGTCCTCGGCGCCCGCTTCTACCGGTCCACCCGGAGCGTGACACCGGAAGGGTTCGAAGCATCCTTCGCACTGTTCTATCTGAGCCGCCACCTGCTGACCTACGGACTGGCCGAAAGTTTGGGACGGGCGGCGGCTCCGGTAATCCTGGACCTGTCCGGCCCGGGGGGCGATCTCTCCCGAATCCACTGGGATGACCTGCAATTCGCGAAAGCCTACGATCCCGACGCGGTAATGCACCAGTGCGGCAAACTGAGCGATCTACTGGCTGTCGCCTTCACCGACGACCATCCACACAGCACTATCCGCTATCTACTGCTGCACCCCGGACTCACCGCCACCGGCTTCACCGGCGAATACTCCGCCGCCGACCGGACCCTCGTCGACGATATGCGCCGGAGGGGCCAACCGGCCGAAGCCGCGGTCGCCCGCATCATGCGCCATCTGGACAACCCACCGAAGGTGCCGCTGTCGGCGTACATGCAGGACAACGCCGTCGACACCGAGGGGGCGGCGTTCGACCTCGGGGCGGCCCGGCGACTGCGGGATCACACCCGGGAACTACTCACCACGGCCGGACCCACGAACAACTGAGTGAACACGGGGGCTACCGGCCCATCCGGCGCCGCCCGTTCGGCGCCGGATTGCCGCGACGCAGGGCAGCGCGACTTCTCGGTGCGCTGCGGTACGCCGTGCCGGATGCCGTTGGCGAGATGAATCCCGAGGGCGAAATCCCGGAACGCACGTGTCACCGTCTGCACTGCTCGTCTCATAACTACCTCCACTACACAGGTCTGTGAAGTTGCTGCTACCGATAGACTAGGTTCACAGACCTGTGAATGCAAGGGATCCGGATATGTCCACACCCGCGCACAACGCGAATACGACCCTGACACCGGCGGCGCAACGGATACTCGATACGGCCGCCGAACTCTTCTACACACGCGGTATCCACGCGGTCGGGGTCGACACCATCGCCGCCGAATCAGGCGTCACCAAACGAACCCTCTACGACCGCTTCGGCTCGAAGGACGGCCTGCTGGTCACCTACCTCGAACAGCGCGACCGCCGCTGGCGCACCTTGATCGAGACCCGCCTCGCCGACCGCACCGACCCCGTCGAACGCATCCTGACACCGTTCGACGTCATGCCCGAATGGCTCCCCGACAACAGCCGGGGCTGCAGTTTCATCAATGCCTTCGCCGAACTTCCCGAACCCGACCATCCGGGCCGGCAGGTGATCGTCGCCGAGAAGACATGGCTGTACGAACTGTTCGATCAGCTACTCGCCGAAGCCGGGGCCGCCGACCACGAAACCGTCGCGGTGCAGCTACTGAGCCTGCACGAGGGCGCAATCATCAGCTATTCCATCACCGAGCGGCGCGATGCCGCCGCGGCCGTGCGCACAGCCGCGGTGCAGTTGATACGCGCCGCAACCACCCGGTGAGACGTATCGAATTCGACGGCGCGAGCACCACCGGACGTTCCCGGCAATACGAGGTCCGGACGGCAGGACGAAACAGAGGTCGCCTCCGGTCGGAGTCACCCCCGGCCGGAGTTGGTGGGCAGTAGTATCGCCCACCCCGACCACCCCTGACACAGGGAGAAGACAGGCTCCCATCACACTGGGCGGGACCACACACGACGGCCCTACCCATGGCGAGGCGAGCGGACAGGTGAATTCCTGCCACCCCGCAACGAACGCCCCGGCGCGATCCGGGGTCAGCTCCGAATGCGCTCCAGTACCGCCGACACCGCGGAATCCGCCGGGATATCGAGGGTTTCACCGGTGAACCGGTCGCGCAGTTCGACCTTGCCTTCGGCCCAGCCTCGGCCGATCACCAGGACATAGGGCATACCGAGCAGTTCGGCGTCCTTGAACTTCACACCGGGTGAAGCGGTGCGATCGTCGAAGAGAACGTCCACCCCCTGGGTGTTCAGTTCGGCCACAACCTGTTCGGCGCCCGCACGGGCGGCATCGTCCTTGTTCGCGATCACCACGTGTACGTCGTAGGGCGCAACCTCGCTCGGCCAGCGCAGCCCCTTGTCGTCGTGCTGCTGTTCGGCGATAACCGCCACCAGCCGGGAGACCCCGACACCGTAGGAGCCCATGACGAGCCGCACCGGTTTGCCGTTCTCGCCGAGGACGTCGACCTCGAAGGCGTCAGTGTATTTGTAGCCGAGCTGGAAGATATGGCCTATCTCGATACCGCGGGCGGCGACCAGGGTGCCGCGGCCGTCGGGTGAGGGGTCGCCGTCGCGTACTTGCGCGGCCTCGATGGTGCCGTCGGGCGTGAAGTCACGACCGGCGACCAGGCCGACCACATGCTTGCCGGGGGCATCCGCACCGGTGATCCAGGACGTTCCGGTGACCACCCGCGGATCGACCAGGTAGCGGATACCGTTGGCCTGCAGCCCCTTCGGGCCGATATACCCCTTGACCAGGAACGGGTTGGCGGCGAAATCGGCGTCGGTGAGCAGTTCCACCTCAGCGGGTTCCACCGAGGCGCCGAGCCGTTTGTCGTCGACCTCACGGTCACCCGGGACACCGATGCCGACGATCTCGGTTTTGCCGTCCGGATGCCGCAGTTTCACCATCACGTTCTTGAGGGTGTCGGCGGCCGTGACCGGCCGGCCGAGGCGCTCACCGATACCGGCCGCGTTGGCCCAGTCGACGAGGGTGGCGATGGTGGGGGTGTCCGGGGTGTCGTGCACGACCGCCTCCGGTTGCCCCTCGAGCGACAGCGGCTCGGGCGCGGGGGTGACCACGGCCTCCACGTTCGCGGCGTAACCCGATTCGCGGCAGACAACGTAGGTGTCCTCGCCGACGGGGCTGTCGGCGAGGAATTCTTCGGACGCGCTTCCGCCCATCGCGCCCGAGGTCGCGGCGACGATCACGTACTCGACCCCGAGGCGTTCGAAGATCCGCTGGTAGGCCTCGCGGTGCGCGTTGTAGCTCGCCTTCAGGCCGGCCTCGTCGAGGTCGAAGGAGTAGGAGTCCTTCATGATGAATTCGCGACCGCGCAAAATGCCGGCGCGGGGACGTTCCTCGTCGCGGTATTTGGCCTGGATCTGGTACAGAGTGACGGGCAGATCCTTGTAGGAGTTGTACTCACCCTTCACGGTGAGCGTGAACAGTTCCTCGTGGGTGGGGCCGAGTAGGTAGTCGGCGCCCTTGCGGTCCTGCAGCCGGAACAGGCTGTCCCCGTATTCGGTCCAGCGGTTGGTGGCCTCATAGGGATCACGCGGCAGCAACGCAGGTAGTGAGATCTCCTGCCCGCCGATAGCGTTCATCTCCTCGCGCACCACCTCCTCGACCTTGTGCAGTACCCGCAGGCCCAGCGGCAGCCACGAGTACACACCCGGCGCGACCCGGCGCACATAGCCGGCGCGCACCAGCAGCTTGTGGCTGGGCACCTCGGCGTCGGCGGGGTTGTCGCGCAACGTACGAAGGAAGAGTCGGGAGAGGCGGGTGATCACGGTTGCTCAGCGTAGACCCTGTCCGATCCCGGCCGACACCCTATTCCCTGCTGCCCGGCCGGGGGGCGCGCCCGGGCGGGTCCGCGCCGGTCGTGACAGGTTTCCGAACCACTCGAACCCGCACGGCAAATAACATTTGAAACACTTTTGAATAACTTTGTGATATACATATTTTGAACTTTTCTTTGCAGCTTCATTGCGGCGCCGAGAGTCGGAACCGGACGCCGCTAGGGTTCGTTCCACCGGGATTTCGGTGAAATGTCCCGCACAAACTGAAAATGGTCGCTGACCTGTATGCCCCGCATATCGATAACCGGAGAGCCTGCGTCAGCGCCCCGTGGAAAGGTCGGCCGTGATGGGAACCAAGAAATCAAGGGCGCGCGCAATCGCACTCGTCGCGGGTGCGGTGCTGACGGCGGCAACGCTGTCGGGGTGCACCAAGACCGAGACGACGGCCGGTGGTGACCTGCTGCAGTCGTTGAAGGACAAGGGCGCTGTCACAGTCGGGTTCGCCGGCGAGGCACCGTATTCGTTCGAGGAGAACGGGCAGCTCACCGGGGCGACGGTGGCCCTGCACCGCGAGATCTTCCGCAATCTCGGAATCGAGACGGTCGAGGGCGTGCAAACCGATTTCGGCGCCCTGATCCCGGGGTTGCAGGCGCAGCGTTTCGATGCGGTGAGCGCGGGGATGTCGATCCTGCCCGAGCGGTGCGAACAGGCCGCGTTCAGTGAGCCCGAGTTCATGTACACCACGGCGTTGATGGTGAAGCAGGGCAATCCGCTCGGACTCACCGATATGCAGTCGGTCAAGGACAAGGGCGCCAAGATGACGGTGATGACGGGCGCCATCGAATCCGATTACGCCACCTCGCTGGGTATCGACGCCACTCAGGTCGGGAGCCCGCAGGACGGTATGGACGCGGTGACCTCGGGCCGCTCGGATGTTTTCGCGCTCACCGCGATCTCGCTGAACTGGCTGGCCGACCACAACCCGGACGCACCGGTGGAGGTCACCGAATCGTTCGTCGCCGAAATCGACGGGAAACCGCAGGTCGGTGCGGGCGGTACGGTCTTCCGTACCGATAACGAGGAGCTGCTCGACGCTTACAACGCGGAGTTGCGCAAGATCACCTCGGACAAGGACAAGTACCTGTCGATCGTCGGCGAATTCGGTTTCACCGAAGCCGAACTGCCCGATCCCGAGCTGACCACCGCCAAGCTGTGCGCGGGCGATATCTGATCGTGCCGGTCGACAACTACACACCGGCACCTCTCCGCTCCGGCCCGCCGGGCCCGGAAGGGAGAGGTGGCCGGTGAACAATCTCGACGCCTTCACCGATGCGCTGCCGCGTATCGGTGAAGGCATACTCATCACCCTCCAACTGACGGTCGGCGGGGCGGCGCTGGCCTTCGTCCTGGCCCTCACGCTGGGAACGACGGCCCGGGCACGCAGCATTCTGGTGCGCGGCCCCGCCCGGATCTCGATCGAGTTCTTCCGCGGCACCTCACTGCTGGTGCAGCTGTTCTGGTTCTACTATGTGCTGCCGCTGCTGGGATATCAGCTCGATCCCGTGTTCTGCGGAATCCTCGCGCTGGGCCTGAATTACGGCGCCTACGGCGCGGAAGTCGTTCGGGGCGCATTGAACTCGGTGCCGAAAGCGCAGGTCGAGGCCTCGGTCGCGCTGGGATTCAGCCCGTGGCTGCGGCTACGCCGGGTATTGTTCCCGCAGGCGTGGGCGCTGATGATCCCGCCGCTGGCCAACCTGCTGGTGCATCTGCTGAAAGGCACTGCGGTCGCCTCCTACATCACCCTGCAGGATCTGACCTTCGAGATCGAGAAACTGCGGGACAGCACCGGCGACACCCTGTTCGCCTACGGTATCGGCCTGCTGATCTACTTCGTGATCGCCTATCTGCTCAGCCTGGGGATGAACCTGCTGGAAGCGCGGGCCAAACACACACTCGGCCGCGGGCCTTCCCTGCGTGATGTGCTGCGCCTTGCGCCCGACACTTCACTGGACTCGGTCTCCGGCACCGCGCCGGCCCGGAAGAAGGTGACGCCGTGATGCGCTACCTCCGCCGGCACTCCGGCCTCCGCGGACTGCCTGTATCCGCCGGGAAGGAGGCGCTATGACCGTCGACTGGAGCTGGGAACGCGCCGCCGACGCACTCCCCGTACTGTGGGACGGGTTCAAGATCACCCTGCTGGCGACGGTGCTCGGGTTCGTGATCGCCGCGGCACTCGGGCTGATGATTGCGATCACCCGGCGTTCACTCCCCCGCTGGATCGCATGGCCGGTGCACGCGCTGAGCGAGTTCATCCGGTTCACCCCGCTGGTGGTGCAGCTGCTGTTCGCCTACACGCTGCTCCCGCAGTTCTCGGCCCTGCAGATCGGGATCGTGGTGCTCGGTATCCATTACGCCGGATATCTGGCGGAGGTGTACCGGGCGGGAATCGAATCGGTTCCGCCGGGCCAGTGGGAGGCGGCGCGGGCGCTGTCGCTGCCACCGGTGCGCACCTGGCGGGCCGTGATCCTGCCGCAGGCCATCCGGGCCAGTGTGCCCGCCCTCGGCACCAACGCGGTGTCGATGTTCAAGGACACCCCGTTCCTGTTCGCCATCACCGTCGTCGAACTGGTGACGGCCGCACAGCAGTTCGGGGCCCGTCACTACGCATATCTCGAGGCGATGACCCTGGCCGGCGTGTTCTTCCTGGTGGCCAGTTACCCGACCTCGGTGCTGATCAGACGACTGGAGAAGCGACTTGCCTACTACTGAACCGGTCTCCGGCACCCCGGCCGGCGGCGCGGCCGAAGCGCAGCCGATGATCGAATTCGACGGCGTGGTCAAACGCTTCGGCGATCTGGTGGTGCTCGACCAGCTCGATTTCACCGTCCGGCGCGGGGAGAAGGTCACGCTGATCGGGCCCTCGGGGTCCGGGAAAACCACCATCCTCCGGCTGCTCATGACACTGGAGGCGGTGAGCAGCGGAACCATCCGGGTCGACGGGGAACTGCTGTCCCACGAACAGCGCGGCGGCAAACTCGTGGCCGCCCGGGAGAAACATCTCCGGGAGGTGCGCAAGAAGGTCGGGATGGTGTTCCAGCAGTTCAATCTGTTCCCCAATATGAATGTTCTGGAGAACATCACCGAGGCACCGATCCATGTGCTGGGCAAATCCCGGGACGAGGCGCGCAAACGTGCCCTCGATCTCCTCGAGCTGGTCGGCCTGTCGGACAAGGCGACCGCGCACCCGTCCCAGCTGTCCGGCGGACAGCAGCAGCGGGTGGCGATCGCGCGCTGCTGCGCCATGGACCCGAAGGTCATGCTGCTGGACGAGGTGACCTCCGCGCTCGACCCCGAACTGGTCGGCGGGGTGCTCGATGTCCTGCGCGAACTCGCGGAGAGCACCGATATCACGATGCTCATCGTCACCCATGAGATGGGTTTCGCCCGCGATGTCTCCGACCGGGTGCTGATGTTCGACCACGGCCGGATCATCGAGGAAGGAACGCCCGAGCAGATCTTCAACGCACCCGAGAACGACCGCACCCGGGAATTCCTCAAAGCCGTGCGGTGAGCCGCCGGGCCGGGCGTGCAGACGAACACCGGCCGCAAGTCCGGGGTTCGTCCGCACGCCCGGTACCGTAACCGCTCGTGCTGGTGCTCCTACCTCCTTCCGAGACGAAATCCGACGGCGGTACCGGCGGACCGCTCGACCTGAGCGAGCTGGCCTTCGACACGCTGACCGAGGTCCGCGACGGATTGATCGACGACCTCGTGAAACTGGCCGCTGATCCCGACGCCGCCCGGGTGGCGCTGGGGCTGGGCAAGAACGCCGGCGCGGAACTGGCCCGCAATGCCGCGCTGCGCAGCTCCCCCACCCGGCCGGCGCTGGAGCGCTATACCGGTGTGCTGTACGACGCTCTGGACGCCGGGTCGTTCACCAAGGCCCAGCGCGCCAAGGCCTACACGCGGCTCGCTATCGGTTCGGCGCTGTTCGGCGCGGTCCGCGCGGGCGACCCGATCCCGTCCTACCGGCTGTCCGGCGGATCCAAACTTCCCGGTCGCCCGACGCTGTCGGCGGTCTGGCGTGATCATCTCGGACCGGCACTGCGCGACGCGGCGGCCGGCGAGCTGGTGGTCGACCTGCGGTCGGGCACCTACCAGCAGCTCGGCCGGGTCCCCGGAGCCGTCACGGCCACAGTGCTCACCGAACACGAGGACGGGTCACGCACGGTGGTCAGCCATTTCAACAAACATCACAAAGGTCTGCTGGCTCGCGCGCTGGTCCTGACCCGCGCCGAGCCGTCAGATGTCCAGGGGCTGGCCCGGGTCGCCCGGAAGGCCGGCCTGCGCATCGAGGTCTCCTCGGAAACCGAGTTGGTCGTTCTGACCTGAGGCAACGGCCGCACGGTTCGCCGGAATCGGCGCAGCGACGGCGGACGGGTCCGGCGGGTGGCTGCGGCGGGCCGGGTGCCCGGAAGTAGGCTCGCACCTTGTGCCGAATACGTCAGCCGATACCGACCACAATGCCTCCGGGGACTCGAACTACCTGGTGGGACTCGATCTGAACGGACGGCGGGTTGTCGTCGTCGGCGGCGGCACCGTGGCACAGCGCCGGCTGGGACTGCTCATCGCGTCCGGCGCCGTGGTGGAAGTGATCTCCCGGGAGGCCACGCCCGCGGTGGAGGGTATGGCGACCGCCGGCCAGATCACGCTCACTCTGCGCGATTACATCGACGGGGACCTCGACGGTGCCTGGTACGCGATCGCCTGCACCGACGAACCGGAGACCAATGCCGCGGTCGTCGCGGAGGCGACACGGCGGCGGATCTTCTGTGTGCGCGCCGATCATGCCCAGTCCGGTACGGCGGTCACCCCAGCCACCGCCCGCTACGACGGAATGACTCTGGGCGTTCTCGCCGGTGGCCGGCACCGGCGTTCGGCGGCGGTGCGGACCGCGCTGCTGGAGGCCCTGCAATCAGGGATGGTGACCGACGATGCGACCCCGATGACGCCGGGGGTCGCGCTGGTCGGCGGCGGACCCGGTGATCCGGACCTGATCACCGTCCGCGGCCGGCGCCTGCTGGCCCGCGCCGATCTGGTGGTCGCCGACCGGCTCGCGCCGCCCGAGCTGCTCGCCGAACTCGGACCGGACGTCGAGGTCGTGGACGCCGCCAAGATCCCCTACGGGCGCGCGATGGCGCAGGATGCGATCAATGCGGCGCTCGTCGAGGGCGCGCGGGCGGGCAAGTTCGTGGTCCGGCTCAAGGGCGGGGACCCCTACGTCTTCGGCCGCGGTTACGAAGAACTCGAGGCCTGTGCCGACGCCGGGGTCCCGGTGACGGTGGTTCCGGGTGTGACCAGTCCCATCTCGGTCCCGGCGGCGGCCGGTATCCCGGTCACCCACCGGGGCGTAACGCACGAGTTCGTGGTGGTGAGCGGCCATATCCCGCCGGATCACCCCGATTCCCTGGTGGATTGGCCGGCGCTGGCCCGCCTGCGCGGCACGCTGGTGCTGATGATGGCGGTGGAACGGATCGAGCAGTTCGCCGCGGTCCTGCGCGACGGCGGCCGGCCGGCCGATACCCCCGCCACCGTGATCCAGGAGGGCACGCTGCGGGGCCAGCGGGTGCTGCGGGCGACGCTCGCGGATGTGGCCGAACGGGTCCGGGCGGAGGAGATCCGGCCGCCGGCGATCATTGTGATCGGGCCCACCGCCGGGTTCAGCGCCGCCCCGATCGCCGATGCTACCGGTCGGTTACAGTGACCCACTGTGCTCGATAACCCCCCAGCCGCGAAGTACCCGGTGACGAAGCGAGCCTTCGGTCTCGCCATCCTCGTCTTGAGCGGTTTGCAGCTGATGGTGGTGCTGGACGGCACGGTCGTGATTCTGGCCCTGCCGCGGCTCCAGGAGGAGATGGGCCTGTCCAGTTCGGGCAGTGCCTGGACCATCACCGCCTACGGCCTGCCGTTCGCGGGGCTGATGCTGCTCGGCGGCCGGATCGGTGATTCGTTCGGACGCCGGCGCATGTTCATCGCCGGTGTCGGCCTGTTCACCCTCGCCTCGCTGCTGTGCGGCCTGGCGCAGAACGAACTGTGGCTGATCATCGCGCGCGCAATCCAGGGCACCGGCGCCGCGCTGGCCGCGCCCACCGCGTTCGCCCTGGTCGCCAGTACCTTCGCACCGGGCAAGGTGCGCAACCAGGCCTTCGCGATCTTCGGATCGATGGTGGCGCTGGGCTCGGTCGGCGGGCTGGTGATCGGCGGTGCGCTCACTCAGGCCAGCTGGCGCTGGATCTTCCTCATCAATGTGCCGATCGGCGCGTTGATCGTCGTCGGTGCACTGGCCGCGCTGCGGGATACCGGCCATCAGCGGCTGACACTCGATGTGCGGGGTGCGTTCCTCGGCACACTGGCCTGCGCCCTGATCGTTTTCGGCGCCACCGAAGGACCGGAGCTCGGCTGGGACAGCCCCTATGTCTACGGTGCACTGATCGCCGGCGCGGTCCTGCTGCCGGTATTCGTCTTCGCGGAACGCTATGTCGACAACCCGCTGCTGCCGTGGTCGCTGTTCGACAGTCGCGACCGGGTCGCCACGTTCGTGGTGATCCTGCTGGCCAGCGGCGTGCTCGGCGCCACCACCTACTTCGCCGGGTTGTTCGTGCAGAACGTGGTCGGTTACAGCCCGCTGGTGGCGGGCATCTCGTTCATCCCGTTCACCCTCGGGGTCGGTGCCGGCAGCGCGATCGCCACCAAGCTGGCACTGCATATCTCGCCGCGGTGGCTACTGGTCGGCGCTGCCGTGGTGCTGGTGGCCGGGCTGGGCTACGGGTCGACGCTGGACGGCGGCGTCGGCTACTGGACCACTCTGCTGCCACTGTTCCTGGTGATCGGATTCGGGATCGGTATCGCGATGGTGCTCATTCCGCTGTGCGTCCTGGTGGGAGTGCCACCGGACGAGATCGGGCCGCTGTCGGCGATCGGTCAGATGTTCCTCAATCTCGGCACCCCCATCGCCATCGGCGTCCTTACTCCCCTCGCTGCCTCCCGGACCCTCTCCGAGGGCGGAACCAACGGCAAACCGGCCCATATGACGCCCGCGGAGATCACCGCACTCGGCGACGGGTACACCCTGGCCATGTTCGTGGCCGCCTGCGGTGCGCTGCTCGTCGGCCTGATCGCACTGACCTTGCGCTATACCGCCGCGGAAGTGGCCCGCGCCCAGCACGCCCAGGACGAAGCCCAGGCCGCCTGACCCAACGCTCGCCGCTCGGCGCCGCTCGCGTCGGACCATTTTTGCCTGTTCCCCCCTGGACGAGCTGGGAGCGGCACAGCTCTGCGGCGTTCCGTTCTACAGGCGTCCGGTGATCTTTTTCGGCGTGATGCGGACGACCACTCGAGGACCGTCGTTCACGGCATCGGGGTTGAAATCGGCATAGTCCTTACCGGTGTATTTCCGGGAGATCCGGTTGCCGACAAGCAATTCGGGATCGGGCGTCAGGGAAGCGGTGCCTTTGACCTCGGCGTAGAGGTACGGGTTGTCCGGCGCGGTGATCAGCACCGAAATCCGCGGATCACGGGCGAGGTTCTTGCCCTGCACGCGATCGGTGGTGGTGGAGTAGAGCAGATCATCGCCGTCGCGGATCAGCCAGGTGACGGTGAGATGCGGATGTCCGTCCCGGCCGACGGTCGCCACGGTGACGAACAACCGGTTCTCGTCGATATGCTTTTTCAAGGTATCCGGCAGCGGAAGTGTGCTCATAGCAACGAGTAACCGCCTGCGCCTCATGATCATTCCGGATCAGCCGAGTGGTGCGGCCTCGAGTCGGTTCAGCAACAGGGCGATCAGCCCGGACTCCTGGGTCTGACCGCCGATCATTTCCCGGGCGACCTGTTTCACCACGCCGCCGGCAAGCATTGCGTCGGCGACCCGGGCCATGGCGACACCGCCCTCATGGTGGGCCTGCATGAGCTGCAGGAACAACACCGAAGCGGCGCGGCCGCGCGCCGCGGACAGGGCGTCGAGCTGCTCCTGGGTGGCCATACCGGGCATGGACGTTGCGGGCCCACTGTTCCGGTCGTCCCCGCCGTGGCCGTTATGCGCGCGGTTCCCGTCGTGCACGCGGTGGCTGTCGTGCGACTCGTCGGGCATCCAGCCCATCGGATCGGAGTTGGCCGCCGGTGCACCGGCCATTCGCACCCAGCCCAGCAGCATGCCGATTTCGGCTCGCTGGATATCGTCGATCTGCTGGGCCAAACCCCGGACAGCGGGGTCGGCGCCGGGGTCGAGCCGCTGCACCATGATCAATGCCTGGTGGTGGTGTGCGGCCATATCCTGCACGAATCCCAGTTCGACGGCCGACAATATTTCCGGAGGCGCGGGATCGTCGGTGAACAGTGGACGTATCGCTGCACCGAGTACCAGCAGTAGCACGGCGGCAACGGAATAGGCTGCGGCCTCGCGCAGGCGCCGGGTCGTCTCGGCCATTCACCACCTCCTGCACGGACCGGCCTGCGTTTTCCGGACCGTGCTGGGGATTATGGTCGGCGCGGCCCGCACGCGCGGCGATACCGGTGATCCGGCGGCTCGGCGGTCGGCACGAATCCCCTCCGCACCGGACTGAAACGCGTTACAGTCTGCGGCACGCGGGCGGCCGGAATCCCCGATGCCACCAGCGCTCGAGTGCCGATCCGAGCCGGTCCGCGCACTGTGGCCGATGGCGTCAGGAGGACGATGATGCCCGATGAGATAGACCCCACCGAGCATCTGCAGCTCACCACCAGCGAACGCGATCTGGACAGCCTCGCCGTCCAGCTCACCGCCTGGCTGCAGGCACGGGTGGCCGCCGACGAACCGCCGCTGATCGAATCGCTGCACCGGCCTCTTTCCGGTGGGCTGTCCAGCGCATCGGTCCTGTTCGACGCCCGGTGGAAATCCGCTGGCGAAACGCGGGAAGGGTCCTACGTCGCACGGATGGTGCCGGAAGCGGGTGCGTTCCCGGTGTTCCGGGACTACGACCTGCCGCTCCAATACCGGATCATCGGCGAGATCGCCGCCCACACCGACGTACCGGTACCGCCACTGCGCTGGCTGGAAACCGACGACACCGTCTGCGGCGCACCATTCTTCGTCATGGACCGCGTCGACGGCCGTATCCCCGGCGACAACCCGCCGTACGTGTTCGCAGGCTGGTTGTACGACGCCACACCCGCCGAGCGGGCCGAACTGACCCGCAACACCCTCGACATCCTCGCCCGGATCCACGCAATCACCGAACCGGCCCGGCGTTTCCCGGAACTGGACGGGCCCGGGCCGGCGTTGCGCCGCCATCTCGCCGCCCAGCGGGACTGGTACCGGTGGGCGCTGGTGGACGACGGCTTCGAGATCCCGTTGATCGAGCGGGCCTTCGATTGGCTGGAACGCAATTTCCCGGACGATCCGGGTCCGGATGTCCTGAGCTGGGGCGATGCCCGGCCCGGCAATATCATCTACGACGGTTGCACACCGATCGCGGTGCTGGACTGGGAAATGGTAGCACTGGGCCCGCGGGAAATGGACCTGGCCTGGATGATCTTCCTGCACAGGTTCTTCCAGGACATCGCCACCGGCTTCGATATGCCCGGGCTGCCCGATTTCCTGCGCCGCGACGAAGTGGTCGCACAGTACGAGAACCTGACCGGCCACACCGTACGCGACCTGGATTTCCACCTCACCTACGCCGCGCTACGGCATGCGATCGTGATGGCTCGCATCAAACGCCGGATGATCCATATGGGTGAGGACACCGCCCCCGCCGACCGCGACGACTACATCATGCATCGGGCCACCCTGGAGGCCATGCTCGACGGCACCTACGGATGGGACCTGAAATGAGCGAGAACATCGCCCGCACACCCGCTTCGGCCCCGGGCCCACTGGACGAATACCCGATCCACCAGACGCCGCTGCCGATCGCGCGCGCAGCCACCAGCGACCGCAACTTCTACGATCGCAGCTATTTCAACGCACACAACCGGGACGGTGCGACCATGCTGGTCACCGGCTTCGGTGTCTATCCCAATCTGGGCGTCGTCGACGCCTACGCGGCGGTGCGCCGCGGTGACGAGATCACCTCCCTGCGCTTCTCCGACGCCCGCAGCGACCGCAGCCTGGACCTGACGGTCGGCGGGTACCGGATCGAAGTGATCGAACCGCTGCACAAGATCCGGGTGCTCTGCGACCACGACGAACTCGGCCTGGACCTCACGTGGACGGGCTCGTTCCCCGCCGTCCAGGAACAGCCCCATGTGATGCTCGCCGGGAACCGCCCGACACTGGACGCCTCCCGGTTCGCGCAGGTCGGTTCATGGGCCGGCACGATCTCGCTGGGCGGCGAAGATATCGCGGTCGACCCGGACCTGTGGATGGGCACCCGCGACCGCTCGTGGGGTATCCGCCCGGTCGGCGAGGCCGAACCCCCGGGGCGCGCCGCCACCGAAGGCACCGGCGGATTCTGGTGGCTCTACGTACCGCTGCGGTTCGAAGATTTCGCGGTGGTCGTGATCCTGCAGGAGAACCCGGACGGATACCGCACCCTCAACGACGCGGTCCGGGTGTTCCCGGACGGTTCGGTCGAACAGCTGGGCTGGCCACACATCACCATCGACTACCGATCCGGGACCCGCCACCCGGAGACCGCGACCCTGGAACTGCGGACCCCCGAAGGGAAACCGCTGACCATCGATATCCGTACGGTCACCGGGATCCCTCTGCACATCGGGTGCGGTTACGGCGGCGATCCGGACTGGCTGCACGGTCAATGGAAGGGTCGCGACTGGTCGTGGGCGAACCGCTACGACCTCACCGATCCGGCGATCGCCGGACGGATCCCGTGGGGCGTCACCGACCATATCGCCCACGCCCGCTGCGGCGACGCCGAAGGCTGGGGCCTGTTCGAACACGCCAGCGTGGGCCGCCACGACCCCACCGGTTTCGCGGACCTGCTGTCGGTCGCACCCTGAGGCCGGCAAGCCGGCTCGACGCACCGGCAGAACCCCTGCATCACTGATGCACAGGTAGTGACTCAGTGATGTAGCCTGCGCTATGCGCACTACCATTCGCCTCGACAGCGATGTACTCGCCGCCGCGGAGCGTCTCCGCCGCGAACGCGGTATCGGCCTCGGCGAGGCGGTCAACGAGCTGGTCCGTGCTGGAATCCATCACCGGCCGACTGTGCCCCCGCGCTCGTTCCGGCAGCGGACCCGTGCGCTGGGAGCCCGGGTCGACCTGTCCCGGAACTCGGAAGTGCTCGATCTGCTCGACGAGCCCTACCCCGGGCAATCGTGATCATCGACGTCAACGTACTGCTGTACGCGGTCGACGAGAGCAGTCCCCACCACCAGATTGCGCATACCTGGTTCGAGGACGCGATGAACGGTGACGTCCGAGTCGGATTTCCGTGGCACAGCCTCGTCGGCTTCGTCCGAATCGCCACACACCCGAAAATATTCACCGCGCCGATGACCGGCCGGGAAGCATGGGGCTACGTGGACGAATGGCTGGATCACGATATGGCCTGGATCCCGCTCCCGACCGACCGGCATCACCGGGTCCTCGGCCGGCTCGTCGACGATCACTATGCGACGGGGAACCTGGTGCCCGAGGCACACCTGGCGGCGCTGGCGATCGAACACGGTGTGGCTGTGTGTTCGTTCGACACCGACTTCGCACGGTTCCCCGAGGTGGAATGGATCAACCCACTGCACCGGTGATCTACTCCTCGCCGCGGGTGCCAGCCGCAGCGATCACCACACCCTGTACCACTCGCCGCGGTACCAGCAGAGGGCCGCAGCCGGCCAGCAACGCTGCGGCTTCGGCGACACCGGGAATGCCGAATACTCGCATCACTGTGCCGGACGGGTTCGGGACCTGGACATTCGCGAGCGCAGCGGCGGTGAAACCACGAACCGGAACCCCCAGCATCTCAGCGGCCAGACGGACGCCCGGTTCGGCGGCGCGCCGGTCGACAGTGGCGAGACAGGCGATCCGCGCGCCAGGAAATGCGGTATCCAGCGCCGTCAGGATCTGATCAGCGGACCGGCCGGGGCGCAGTCCCAACCCGACTGCGAGGCGGGATGCCGGCGCCGCGGTGTCCTCGGAGGTCACCGGGTGATCGCGGCGGTACCCGCATCCTGGTGAGCGCGCGCGGCGGAAACGAAGCGACACACGGCGGCCGGGTTTCCTGCCGGGTGGGTGTGCAGATAGGAGGCATGCACCCGGTGCACCAGGGCCCCTTCCCTGATCTGGTCTCGGCCGGAGCGCCAGGCCCAAGCGGACGCCGGGGTGCTGGTGGCGACGAGGCGGGTGCGGTGGAATTCATGGCCGAGCACCCGTTCGCCCGCCCGCCACAGCGGAGAATCGGCCAGGGCGACGGCCTCTCGGTAACCGAGGGTCAGGCGCGGACCGAATTCGGCGACCGCATCGAGGACACCCGCCATCGGGTGACCGTCCAACGATGCGGCGAGGTAGAGCAGACCTGCACATTCGGCATGGACCGGCAGCCCACGCCGCGCCTGTTCGGCCACCGCGGCTTTGAGCACGGTATTGGCGGCGAGCGCTTCCGCATGTTCCTCCGGGAAGCCGCCCGGTAGAACCAGACCGGCGGTATCGGCGGGCAGCGGATCGTGCAGCGGATCGAACACCGCGACCTCCGCTCCGGCGGCGATGAGCAGTTCCCGGTGCTCGGCGTAACCGAAGGTGAACGCCGGACCACCCGCCATGGCGATCACCGGGCCGCGCTCTCCCGCAACGACATTTGTTACGGTCACCGCCCCGGCCGCACCTTCTGCCGCAAGGAATCGCGACGATTCACCAGTGGCACCTGCCTCGGCAGGGTTCGCTACTGTGACTTCCTGCACCGGATCCCATATTCCGCCGCGGCCCGGGGCGACAGCGAGGGCGGCGGCTGCGGACAAGTCGATGTGGCGGGCGACCAAGTCAGTCATCGCGTCCACCGCGCGCAGGGCCGCGCTGCCGTGTTCGACCGCAGGGATCAGGCCCAAGTGCCTGGACGGCACCTCGAGCTCGGCCGATCTGGGCAGAGCACCGAGCACCGGCAACCCGACCCGGTCACAGGCGGCCCGCAGAACCTGCTCATGTCGTTCGCTGCCGACCCGATTCAGGATCACCCCGCCCAGCCGGACTCCGGAATCGAACGTTGCGAACCCGTGCAGCAGCGCGGCCAGGCTCTGGCTGTGCCCGCGCGCATCCACGACGAGGATCACCGGCAGGCCGAGCAGGCTCGCGACCTGTGCGGTGGATCCTTCTGCGACCGGGTCCGCGGACCGGTCGTCGATCCGGCCGTCGAACAGCCCCATCACCCCTTCGACGACCGCGAGATCGCAGTCGCGGGAGCCGTGGCGGTACAGCGGCGCGATCCGGTCCCGGCCGACCAGCACCGGATCGAGATTGCGGCCGGGACGGCCGGCGGCCAGGCCGTGATAGCCGGGGTCGATATAGTCCGGCCCCACCTTGAACGGCGCGACGCGATGCCCGGCCCGGCGCAACGCACCGATGAGACCGGTCGCAACGGTGGTCTTACCGCTACCGGAAGCCGGTGCGGCAAGGACGATTCCGGCGGCGCCGGTGGTCATCGTGGCGAACCCGTGCGCAACGGCGCCACCCGGCCGCCGGTACAGCTCACCATTCGATCCCTCGCTGCCCTTTGCGCCCCGCGTCCATCGGATGGCGTACCTTCGTCATCTCGGTGACCAGGTCCGCGGCCTCGATCAAGGCCGCGGGGGCGTCCCGCCCGGTCACCACCACATGCTGGTGGCCGGACCGCTGCCGCAGGGTGTCCACGACCTCGTCCACGTCGACCCACCCCCATTTCAGCGGGTAGGTGAATTCGTCCAATACATAGAAGCGGTGTTCCTCGGCCTGCAACCGGCGCGCGATCTCGCGCCATCCGGCCAGTGCGGCGGCGGCGTGATCGGTTTCGGTCCCGGCCTTACGACTCCACGACCAGCCCTCGCCCATCTTGTGCCACTGCACCGGTGCCCCGGCCCCGGTCTCCTCGTGCAACCGGCCCAGCTCACGGAAGACCGCCTCTTCCCCGACCTTCCATTTGGCGCTTTTCACGAACTGGAAGACCGCGAGATCGAAGCCCTGGTTCCAGGCCCGCAACGCCATCCCGAACGCCGCAGTGGATTTTCCCTTGCCCGGACCGGTGTGGACGGCGAGCACCGGCCGATTACGCCGCTGGCGTGTGGTCAGCCCGTCGTCGGGCACATTTTCCGGCACCCCTTTGGGCATGTGATCTCCTCGGTCTCATCGGGTTTCGCAGGTTTGGGCGATCACGCCGCTCGGGCACCGGTCCCGGACGCACCCGCACGGACGGTGTCGGCGACTGCCGAACCGGTCAGCTCGGTCAACCGGACAACAGTGCCGCGCAGTACCGCCGCCAGTTCGGCCGCCAGGCCGAGCCGCACCATGCCGCGTTCGCAGTCGATGACGATCGAAGCGATACCGTCGCGCGCCAGCCGGGCCGCGCTCGCCCGAGCCCGCGGCACCGGGTCGGTTCCGCCGGTGGCACGGCCGTCGGTGAGCAGTACCAGCATCGGCCGGCGGCGCGGGTCGCGCACCCGTTCCCGGCGCACCACCTCATGGGCTTTCCGCAGTCCCGCGGCGAGTGGGGTTTTCCCGCCGGTGCGCAGGCCGGCGAGGCGGCGTACCGCGATATCGGTCGACGAGGTCGGGGGCAGGACGAGTTCGGCAACGCTACCCCGCACCGCGATCACCGCGACCTTGTCGCGTCGCTGGTAGGCGTCGCGCAGCAGGGTGACGACCGCCCCGGTCACCGCCGACAGCCGGTCCCGGGCGGCCATGGAACCGGAGGTGTCCACCACGAACACCACCAGATTGCCTTCCCGCCCCTCCCGATAGGCGCCGCGCAGGTCGGGCGTGGCCAGCCGCAACGGTCCGGTCCGGCGGCCGCGCGCCCACTGCTGCGGTGCCGCGGCCTGCAGTGTGCCGAGCAGATGCAGGCCGCCGGTGAGTTCGGGGATCGCATTGACGACGCGGCCCTGCCGGGTGCGGGCGCGGGAGCGGCGTCCGGGGGCGCCCTCCCCCAGCCCGGGAACTTCCCAGCGCGGTGGCCGCACCGGCGCCGCGACCGGGGGCGAGGCCTGTCCGGTACCCGCCGGACCACCCGGCTTCCCCGGATCTTCGCCGGTTTCGGCAGACGGCTGTCCGCCGCCCGGTCCGTCGGGATCGTCCTCCGGCTGCCCGGCGCCGCCGCCGGGACCGTCGGGGTCGTCGTCGGGCCGATCTCCGCCGCCGGGGCCGTCTTCCGGCGACCCGGCATCCGATTCGCCGCGCTGCTCCTCGGTGGGTTCGGGCCGGTCGGCCTGGTCGGCGGCCTCGTTCATCGCTTCGTCGAGCTGTTCGGGCGTGATCCCCGGTTCGTCGAAGGGATCCCGGCGACGCCGATGCGGTAGCGCCAATTCGGCCGCGATCCGCACATCGTCCGCAGTCACGGCGTCGCGACCGCACCAGGCGGCATGGGCGGTGGCAGTGCGGGCGACCACCAGGTCCCCGCGCATTCCGTCCACGTCGAAGGAGGCGCATACGGCCGCGATCCGGCGCAGTTCCACATCGTCGAGCGCGGTACCGGGGAGCCGATCGCGCGCGGTGAGGATCCGGTCGGCGATCTCGGCATCCGCGGGCGAGTAGGCGGCCGCGAAACCGGCCGGGTCGGCCTCGTAATCCAGGCGCCGCCGCACCACCGACATCCGGACGTCCACGTCACGGGAGGCGGTCACGTCCACGGTGAGGCCGAAGCGGTCCAGCAGTTGCGGACGCAGCTCGCCCTCTTCCGGGTTCATGGTGCCGACCAATACGAACCGGGCCGGATGGGAATGGGAGACCCCGTCGCGTTCGATATGCACCCGGCCCATCGCCGCCGCATCGAGCAGCACATCGACCAGGTGATCGTGCAGCAGGTTGACCTCGTCCACATACAGCACGCCGTGGTGGGCGGCGGCCAGCAGACCGGGGCGGAACGCCTGTTCGCCGTCGCGCAGCACCCGCTCCAGATCGAGCGAGCCGACCACCCGGTCCTCGGTGGCGCCCACCGGAAGTTCCACCAGCCGCGCGGGCCGCGCACCCGATTCGTCCACCACCGGCGGCAGCAGCCGGGCCAGCGCCCGCACCACTGTCGACTTCGCGGTCCCCTTTTCGCCGCGCACCAGCACACCACCGATGCCCGGGTGCACCGCGCACAGGATCAGCGCGAGCTGCAGTCGCTCCTGGCCGATCACCGCCGAGAACGGGAACCCGGCCTCACTCTCTCCATTGGCAGCTGCGAAGGAGTGGGGTGCGGGCCGGGCGATTTCGGTAGAGGACACGGCCCCACTCTAAATCGTGGCGGATAACGCTCTCGGCCTGCCCCGCTCGGGCTCTGCGGGCGCCGACGGCCGACGACATGTTGTTCCACCGTCCGGAGAACACCTTGCCGACCGGCCTCGGTGTGGGGCGCGGTCCCGATTCGGACACCTACCGACCGTCCGCCGAACGGGGAAACCCGACCGCGTCGAGCCGTCGCTACCCGCGGCGCATCGGTACGTGCGCAACGCCGTCCTCGATGAATTCCTCACCCGCGACCTCGAAACCGTGCTTGGTGTACAGGTCGATCAGGTAGGTCTGCGCGTTCAACCGGACCGTATGCGAACCGGTCTCGGCGAGTGCTGCCTGCAGCAGCCGAGTGGTGTATCCGTGCCCGCGGGCCTCCACGGCCGTGCACAGACGTCCGATCCGGAAGGATTTCACTCCGTCGTCGTGCTCCTCGAGCAGCCGCAGGGTCGCGATGACCTCGCCCTCGTCGTCCAGCCACAGGTGCCGGGTCTCCGGCAGCAGATCCTGGCCGTCCAGTTCCGGGTATGCGCATTTCTGCTCGACGACGAACACTTCGACACGCAGCTTCAGCAGCTCGTACAGGGTGGCGGTATCGAGATCCTGCGCCCAAGACCGTCGGAGTGCAACCGTTGACATCATCGCGCCTTGCTATCACACCTCGGCGCAAGATGCACGCGAATGCCCCCGGCCGGACGAATCCGGCATACAGCGCACCGAGGACGGCCCACGGGATCGGGCCCCGTGGGCCGTGGCGAAAGCTAGTGCGGACCTGGTCAGGCTCCGGCGGGAACCACCGCGTGTGCTCCGCTTCCGGTGAGCTGCAGGGCTTTCCCGGTCCAGTCCCAGACCTCACCGAACAGTGCCTGGTTCTCCGAGAGCTTGACGCCGAGCGAGGGGACCATTTCCTTCAGCTTGGGTGTCCAGGACGCATACTCCGTCGGGAAACACCGCTCGAGCACGTCCAGCATCGCGGTCACACAGGTCGAGGCGCCCGGCGAGGCGCCCAGCAGGCCTGCGATGGACCCGTCCTGCGCGGTGATCACGGCGGTTCCGAGTTCGAGCACACCGCCGGCCCCCTTACGCCGGATCGTCTGCACCCGCTGCCCGGCGGTGATGAGTTCCCAATCGCTGCCCTCGGCGCGCGGGATGAACTCCTCCATCGTGTACACCCGGCCGGCCTGCGATTTCATCAGCTCGGTGACCAGGTACTTCACCAGGCCCAGCTCGGTGACACCGACGCCGAGCATCGGGGCCAGGTTGCCCGGTTTGATCGATTTGAACAGGTCGGCATTGCTGCCGTCCTTGAGGAATTTCGGGGTCCAACCGGCGTACGGGCCGAACAGCAGGCCGGGCTTACCGTTGATGACGCGGGTGTCCAGGTGCGGAACCGACATCGGCGGTGCGCCGACGGCGGCCTTGCCGTACACCTTGGCCTCGTGCTTGCCGACCAGTTCGGGGTTGGTGCAGCGCAGGAACTGCCCCGACACCGGAAATCCGGCGAACCCGCTGATTTCCTTGATCCCCGATTTCTGCAGCAGCGGCAGCGCCCCGCCACCCGCGCCGACGAATACGAATTTGCTGATCAGCGTGCGGCGGCGGCCGGTGCGGGTATTGCGCACCGATACTTTCCAGCTGCCGTCGCGCTGTTTGCTGAGGTTCCGAACCTCGTTACCGAACGCGATCTCCCCGCCGGTGGCGCCGATATGGGCCAGCAGTTCCTTGGTCAGCGAACCGAAGTTGATATCGGTGCCGCCGTCGGTCCAGTTGAGGGCGATCGGATCGGAGAAATCGCGGCCCCGGGCCATCAGCGGCAGCCGGCGGGCGAACTCGTCGGGGCTGTCGATGTACTCCATTCCGGCGAACAGCGGATGCCGGGCCAGCGCCTCGTAGCGTTTGCGCAGGTATTCGACATCGTCGGCGCCGTGGACGAAGCTCACGTGCGGGATGGGGTTGATGAACCGGGACGGGTCGCCGAGGATCCCGTTCTCGACCGCGTAGGCCCAGAACTGCCGCGATACCTGGAACCGCTCATTGATATCGACGGCCTTGCCGATATCGACCGAGCCGTCCGGTTTCTGCGGGCTGTAGTTGAGTTCGCACAGCGCGGAATGCCCGGTGCCGGCGTTGTTCCACGGGTCGCTGCTCTCGGCCGCAGCGGCATCCAGCCGTTCGAACACCGTGATCGACCAGTCCGGCTGCAGCTGACGCAGCAGCGCGCCGAGAGTGGCGCTCATGATGCCGGCACCGATGAGGACTACATCGGTCTTTTCAGTCTGGGCAACGTTCGGCACGGGTGTTCGACTTCCTTGTCCTGGTGCGCGGGGCACACATTCCCGACCGGGATGTGGTCCGCTGGGGCACGGGCGCATTATGCAGTTGTTCACGGACGGCGACGAGTCTCTTCGGGCGCGGCCGAATGTAGGTTACCCGCCGTTCACTACTGCTAATTGTGCACCTCGACACGCGCGGAATCCGCAGCCAGGGCGGCGATTGTGACCTAGATTCCTCTGCCCCATCGCCCCGAGCGGCGCCGTCACCGGGGCTCAGTGGCGCAACTAACACCGTCGCGCACGGTCATTCGCGGGCCACCACGGCCGGGAACGAACGCCGAGGTACACCGGTCCCCGGGCCGGTGCCGCCGCGGACCCGACGTCACCGACCGCACTGCCGCGGACCGAACAAATCGCGGCGCACAGCCGGAGCGAGGCCGCTTCCGAGCAGGGCGCCGGCCGCGGACGGAAACGGTGCGCTCGTCGTGATCAGCGCGGGTACGGCGCCGGATGCCGGAATTATCGACGCACACGATCGGAGCGCGTTGCAGGTGCGCCTAGATTGGACGCGTGACGAATGAATCCCCGGCCGCCGGCAGCACGCTGGGACCGGCCGATACCTGGCAGCCGGATGTACTCGGTGACGGGTACGAATACCGCACATTGGACCTGGGCACCGACCCCGATGGCGAGGGCGAGGTCGTTGCCACCCTGGTACGCCATCTGCCGGAGCCCGTTACCTTCGGCGGTGCCGATTCCGGTGTCCCGGCCACGGTCGATTCCGGCGCCACCGGCACGGCCGCGGCCGTCCTCTACCTGCACGGGTTCACCGACTACTTTTTCCAGCGGCATGTAGCCGAGCACCTGACCGCGCGCGGCCACCGGTTCTACGCGCTGGACCTGCGCAAATGCGGTCGCTCCCTGCGCGCGAACCAGACTCCGCACTTCATCGGCGATCTCGCGCTCTACGACCGGGAACTGAACGAATCGCTCCGCCTGATCGCCGAGGAAACACAGGGCGAGGTCTTGGTCATGGGACATTCGACCGGCGGCCTGGTGGCGTCGCTGTGGCTGGACCGGCTACAGCGCGCGGGTGGCACGGCGGCGGCCGGAATCAGCGGGCTGGTCCTGAACAGTCCCTGGTTCGATCTGCAGGGTCCGGCGTACGTACGCACCGTCGGGACACAGCTCATCAACACCGTGGGCCGGTTCCGGGCGAAGTCGGCGCTGCCGCTGAGCAAATCCAGTGCTTACGGCGACAGTTTGCACCACAGCGTCGCCGGTGAATGGGACTACGACCTGGACTGGAAGCCGCGGCACGGCTTCCCGGTGCGGGCCGGCTGGTTGCGCGCGATCCGGCTGGGACAGGCGCGGTTGCACCGGGGCCTGGATATCGGGGTGCCCGCCCTGCTGTTGCGGTCCAAGCTCACCCAGTTCGCCCGCGAATACGGACCCGCCGTCGATGTGGCCGACGCGGTCCTGGACGTGGCCCAGATCCAGCGCTGGGCCGGGTGCCTGGGCGATCGCACCACAATCGTCCCGATCGACGGGGCACGCCACGATGTTTTCCTGTCCGCCGAAGCGCCACGTACCGAGGCGTTCCGCGAACTGGACGGCTGGCTGGACTGGCTCGCAACCTACCGCCCGGGAACATCCGAGTAGCGGTCGTACGCCCCGCCGGGCCTCACCACATACTGGTGCGCAGCACGATCTCGGTGGCGAATTCCTGGTCCGCTTCGGCGGCCACATTGTCGACATCGAGGTCCACCACGCGGAACTCGCCGTATACGTGGCGGCCGGAACTGTCGGCGACCGAGCGCGGTAGCCCTTTGGTCACCAGGACGGTGGTCGGCAGTTCGACGGCCGGGCACCCGGCCTCCAATACCGCGCCGGACTCGTCCGGTACGGCCGGATGCCCGCGATCGGCAACGATCAGGCTCACGAACCGCCCGAACCCCTTCGCGCAGACCTGCCACGCCACACTGGCGCCCGTCCCGCGTCCTGCGACATTCGCCCAGGGCACCCCGAGTTCGTCCAGGACCGCGTATACACCGGTGAGGTCCAGGCCGGTGGCGGTTTCGAACACGATGGTCCGCAGATCGGAACTGTGCAGCCGGGCGCAGACCCGGTCGTAGACCTCCGGCGGATCGCCGGAGTCGGGGAACAGCAGCACACTGTGCTGGGTCACCGGGCCGTCCACCCGCACCGTCCAGTCCCGGTCACCGACCGCGATGCGCCGAGATTCCATGACGCTTGACGCTACACCGCCGCCCGGCGCCGTTGGAGTACTCCCCGTAAAGAGCGCGAGGATCGTAACGCGTGATCTCACCGCGATCTCGGGCCGTCCGCCGGCCGGAATCAGCCGATTCGCGAGAGTGCACCCACGGTGGATTCGACGACCGGCAGACCGGGCGGCACCCCCTCGGACAGGAGTCGCTCCAGCCGGGAGACCTCCAGGTTTTCGGCGACGAGGTCGGCGAGGAGGTCCAGCTGCGCGGCCCGCACCGCAGCCACCCGTGTCCCGGGCGCGACGGTGAAGCCGGTACGGCCGGCCGCCCGCGCGACCTGGGTCAGCCAGGCTCGGCGGAATTCGTCGGATTCGAGGAGACCGTGCAGGTGGGTGCCCCATACCGCGCCCCGCACGGCGCCCTCGGCCGACGGCTCCCGGGCGAGCTCACTGCCCACGCCGCCGGGGTCGTCACCGGGGGCGGTCCGGCCGGTGACGTGCAGCCACGGGGTCTCGGCGGTACGCCGGATACGTCCGTGATGGATCTCATATCCGGTCGCGACGACCCCCGTCGTACCGGCCGGTTCCCGATCCCGTTGCATCGGCTCGCCCACGGCGGCGGTCCGGCACAGCACCTTTGCGGGTGCGAACTCGACCTCCATATCGAGCAGCCCCAGTCCGGCGACCGCGCCGGCCCCGGATTCCACCGGATCGATGATGCGGTACCCGAGCATCTGATAGCCGCCGCAGATTCCGAGTACCGGACGGCCGGCGGCCGCACGCCGCCGCAGTTCCTCGGCGATCCCGGTGCGCCGCAACCAGTCCAGATCATCGACGGTGGCCTTGCTCCCGGGGACGACCACCAGGTCGGCGGCCACGATCTGCGATACGTCGGTCACCCAGCGGACCGCGACCCCCGGTTCGCAGGCCAGCGCTTCCACATCGGTCGAGTTGGAGATGCGGGGCAGCCGGACCGCGGCCACACTGAGCCATTCACTGCCGACAGCCGGCCCGGGACGACCGATCTGTGCCCCGGAAACGCTGCCCAGCGAATCCTCGGCATCGAGCCAGAGGTCGTCCCGATACGGCAGCACACCGAACGTCGGCCGGCCCGTCAGTGCGGCCAACTGGTTCAGACCAGGCCGCAGCAGATCCACGTCGCCACGAAACTTGTTGATCACGAAACCCGCGATCAGCCGCTGATCCTCGGGTTCGAGGACGGCCAGGGTGCCGAACAGATGCGCCAGCACACCCCCGCGGTCGATATCACCGACCACCAGCACCGGCAGCTCACCCGCCCGCGCCAGACCCATATTCGCCAGATCGGTGGCCCGCAGATTGATCTCGGCCGGCGATCCCGCTCCTTCGCAGATCACCACATCGAATTCCGCCCGCAGCGCCGCGAGCTCGGCGGCCACCACCGCACGCAGCCGGGTGCGATGGGTGATGTAGTCGGCCGCGCTCACGGTACCGGTGGCCTGTCCGCGCACCACCAGTTGCGACCGCCGGTCGCTTCCGGGTTTCAGCAGCACCGGGTTGAACCGCACACTCGGTTCGAGGCCGCAGGCCTGCGCCTGCAACGCCTGGGCCCGGCCGATTTCGCCGCCGTCCAGGGTGACGACGGAATTGTTCGACATGTTCTGGGCCTTGAACGGCGCCACCCGTACCCCGCGACGCCGCAACATCCGGCAGATCCCGGCGACCAGCACGCTCTTACCGGCATCGGAAGTGGTCCCGGCGACCAGCAGCGCCCCGCCGGGGCCGCTCACGGCAGCGTCAGGATTTCGGTTCCGGTATCGGTGACGACCAGTGTGTGCTCGAACTGCGCCGTCCACTTGCGGTCCTTGGTGACGACGGTCCAGCCGTCGTCCCAGATGTCGTAGTCGATTCCGCCCAGGTTGATCATCGGTTCGATGGTGAAGGTCATCCCGGGTTCGATAACGGAATCGACGGCGGGCTGGTCGTAGTGCAGGATCACCAGGCCGCTGTGGAAGGTGGGCCCGACCCCGTGCCCGGTGAAATCGCGGACCACGCCGTAGCCGAAGCGGTTGGCGTAGGACTCGATCACCCGGCCGATCACATTGAGCGCCCGGCCCGGGCGCACCGCCTTGATGGCCCGCATAGTGGCCTCTTCGGTGCGCTCCACCAGGAGTTTCACCTCCTCGTCCACGTCACCGGCGAGGAAGGTCGCATTGGTATCGCCGTGGACCCCGTGGATATAGGCGGTGACGTCGATGTTGACGATATCGCCGTCCTCGACGACGGTGCTGTCGGGGATTCCGTGGCAGATCACCTCGTTGAGCGAGGTGCAGCACGATTTGGGGAACCCCTTGTAGCCGAGCGTGGAGGGATAGGCCCCGTGATCGCACATGTACTCGTGCGCGATCCGGTCCAGTTCGTCGGTGGTGACCCCCGGCGCAACCGCTTTACCGGCCTCCACGAGGGCTTGGGCCGCGATCTTGCCCGCTATACGCATCTTCTCGATGGTCTCGGGGGTCTGCACCCACGGTTCGGAACCTTCGCGGGCCGTTTCTTTCCACACGTACTCCGGCCGTTCTATGGCGCGGGGAACCTCGCGTATCGGGGTGGGGGTTCCGGGGAGCAGCGGCTGTCGGGTACGCACGGACATGGTTCAAGAGTAGTAGGCGCCGGCCGGCGGGTCGCCGGGAACGGTCCCGGTCGCACACCGCCGCCGCGGGAGCCTGGTGTTCAGCGACCCCGGCCGCCCGTACGGACCTCGAAGGCGACCCGGTCACCGCGGTAGAGCGCGGCCACCCGTTCGATCGGCCGGCCTTGGGTATCGATACCGCGCCGGACCACCCGGAACAACGGCACCGCGGGCCGGCACCGGAGCAACCCGGCCTCCCGGGGCGCGGCGAGGACCGTTTCGATCCGCTCGGTGGCGCCCGCGTATTCCACGCCCGAATCGCCGATGGTGGTCGCGAGTGAACTCAGCGGGTCGAATGCCGCACGTAACCAGCCGAACCGGTCCAGCGACAGATCGATACGTTCGAGCGCGATCGGATCGCCGTCGGCGAAAAGCAGACGTTCGAGGGTCATGATGGGGGTCTGCGGCGCCAGGTCGAGATCGCGTGCGACCTCGGCATCGGCGACACCGTCCTCCCACGACAGCAGCCGGCGCACCACTCCGGCGGCCTCTTCACCGGCGGATTCGGGGGCCAGTGGCCGGACGACCTTCGGCCGGGCCAGCACCGTTCCGCGACCCTGCCTGCGGATACGGCCTTCGACAGCGAGGTCACGCAGGGCGTGCCGGACGGTTTCGCGCGCGACGCCGAACCGGCCCGCCAGTTCGCGTTCGGCGGGCACCCGGTCGCCGGGGCGTAGCTCGTCGAGCATCGTGTCGATTTCGGCGCGTACCCGATAGACCTTCGACAGTGCCACGCCGCCGGGCATCCGCACCTCGGTACGGAGGTCTTCCGGCGCCGATACGGTTGCGACGCCATCCGTGTGAATCATGGCAGAACCTACCTCCAATTGACCTACACCACCCGGTTAACCGAGTATTCGCCACCGACTCACCGTTGGGTCTAGGCCATTCGACTTTTCGCGGCGGTTCCCGGACCCACCGCGAGGGGATTCGCATTCATCGGACTGGACAGCCGGGCGGTCCGCAGCGCCCGCTACTGCACCGGTAGGCGGCGGCGGCCACCGGCCACCTCGGCGATCAAATCCGTGTACCCGTCCACGAGTTCGGCCAGGTGGTACCAGTGCCGGTGGGTGCGGTCACTGCGCACGCCGTCGGCTTCGATGGCCTGATTGGCCGCGACCCAGCTATGCGCCATGCGATCGATCACCGCACCCAGGCTTTCGGTGTGCAGCGAGGCGCCGTGGCGATGCTGCGGCATCTTGCGGACGATCCAGTCGTTGATATCGTTCACGAGTTCGCTTCGGCGGCCGTCGATTTCGGCGATTTCCGCCAGATCCCGGACATGCGCCCGGCGCTTGTGTAGTTCTACGAGCGCATGTGCGAAACGTAGCAGCACCCGATCCTGGGCCCGCCGCCCTTGAAAGGCGCACAGCAACTGTGGCGCTGTCGGCAGGGTCCCCAGTGTGGGCGCACTCATCTGCACCCCTGGGACTCACCCGGCACCATCACACTCTGTACCAACATGATCGACTCTCGATTCGGTATTCCCGGACATCGGATCGTTGTTCACAACAAGGCTAGCTGGATCATGCTCTTACAGATGCAAGAACACAAGATTTCGGTATGCAATGTTGCGAACAGCGTTGTGCGCAAGCCTAACGATCCTCTCCACGGAAGTTCACCGCGGTCCCACCGAAAACGCTTACCCGCCAATCCCGTTCCCGCCGACGGCCCGAAAATCCCCGGCGCGCCGAACGATACCGGCCGACACCGCGATACCCGCCGGGACAACGCGTTACGCGACCACATCGCAACCGTGCCGAGACCTATCCGCGCCACGCCCCCGGCACCATACCCACCCCTATGGCGCCCACACGCAGGCACCCGACCGTGGCGACCACCCGCAGAGCCTCCACGAACTCCACCTAAACCCAGACCGTTTCACGCATACACACTTCGGCGTTGCCAAGTCATGCGGAGATACCGGCACACACAGGTGAAAGATTGCCATATATTTGCCATCGCCACCGGAAGTTGTCCGTTCTCGAAGGATCCGACATCCGGTGCCCTCCCCGCCCGACTACCGCCACCAATCGGCCGACCGCCGAACGGATCCGGCCCCGGCCGGTGGGGACCGTATTTCGGAAGTAGCCGGTGAAGACGCCGGCCCACCCGCGCCGTACGACACTGCCGATCACATCGGTTCCGGCGGCTCGTTATGGTGGCAGCACAGGGCATACGGCCGCCGCGAACCGGGGGCACCGCCCATCACACATGGCGCTGGTCGAAAGGGATGACATGGCAGGCAAACGCACCGTACTCACGGCGGGGTTGCGCCGGCTCTCGGTGCTGTTGCTGGAGATGCGGGAAGACGCCGAGCTCAGCAAAGAGGAGGTCAGCGCCCGCACCGGGATCAACGTGACCACCCTGTACCGGATCGAAACCGCCCAGGCCCGCCCGCAACGCCGCACGCTGATGACGATGCTGGATCTCTACGGTATCGACGCGGAGCGGCGCCAGGACGCACTGGAACTACTCTCCGACGCACAGAAGCCCGGAATGTCGCGGCCGTACGAAGCCAGCCTCTCCGAGGTCTATGCCGCGTACATCAATTTCGAATCGGTGGCGCTGTCGGCCCGGCACTACCAGACCTCGTTCATTCCCGGGCTGCTACAGACCGAGCAGTACGCCATGGCGGTGATCGACACCTACATGCCGAAACTGGAGGCCTCCGACCTGGAACGCCGGGCGCGGGCCCGGATGGACCGGGCAGCGGTGCTGGCCAAGGACGAACCACTCGAACTGTGGGTCGTGCTGGACGAAGCCGCCATCCGCGGCGTCGTCGGTGGCTCGGACGTCATGAGCGGCCAGTTGCGCCGCCTCTCCGAGGCGACCAAACGCAAGAACGTGATCCTGCAGATCCTGCCGTTCGATGCGGGCGCACACCCGGGTATGGCCGGATCCTTCACAATTCTCGATTTCCCGGACCCCACCGACCCCGAATTGGTCTATGTCGAACGCATTTCCGGTGACGAACTGATCGAAGGCCATTCCGAGATCCGCCGCTTCGGTGTCATGTTCGACCAGCTGCGCGCGATGGCACTGAGCCCCCGGGATTCCGCGGTGCTGATCGCCGAGGCCGCCGAATCCATGAGCTGACCGGTCATTTCGCGCGTATCGGCGCGGTACGGGCATCGCGGGCCGGGTGAACGGGTATACAAAGCGCACCTGTCCGATCACCGGTGCATACCGGTCACTGCGGGAGCGAGGCGACCTTGGCAGACGTCACCGCCCGAACCGATCCGGAGCAGCAACCCGAACTGAAGCGTGTCATCGGCCCGTGGCTGCTGTTGCTGTTCATCGTGGGCGATATTCTCGGCACCGGTATCTATGCCCTGACCGGCCGCGTCGCCGGCGAGGTCGGCGGCGCGGTCTGGGTACCGTTCCTGGTCGCCTTCGGGGTCGCCATGATCACCGGATTCAGCTATCTGGAACTGGTCACCAAGTATCCGCAGGCCGCGGGCGCCGCGCTGTATACGCACAAGGCGTTCGGCATCCATTTCCTGACCTTCATGGTGACCTTCGCCGTGATGAGTTCCGGGATCACCTCGGCCGCCACCGCAGCCAAGGCGTTCGCGGCGAATTTCGCCGAGGCCTTCGAATTCGACAGCGCGAACGGTCTGGTCCTCACCGTCATCGCGCTCGCCTTCATGGCCCTGGTCGCGGCGATCAACCTGCGCGGGGTCGGCGAGAGCGTGAAGGCCAATGTCCTGCTCACCTGCGTGGAGCTCTCGGGGCTGCTGATCGTGATCTGTATCGGACTGTGGGCGCTCGGTTTCGGCAACGGCGACTTCGGGCGGATCATCGAATTCGACACCGGTGACCGCTCCGCGTTCGGTGGGGTGATCGCCGCGACGACCCTGGCCTTCTACGCCATGGTCGGCTTCGAGGATTCGGTGAATATGGCCGAGGAGACCAAGGAGCCGAGCCGGATCTTCCCGAAAATCCTGCTCACCGGCCTGTTGATCACCGGCGCCATCTATGTACTGGTTTCGATCACCGCGGTGGCCCTGGTACCGCCGGACAAACTCTCCGAAGGCGATACGCCGCTGCTGCAGGTGGTGGAGATCGGTGCGCCCGGTTTTCCCACCCAGATCTTCGCCTTCATCACCATGTTCGCCGTCGCCAATTCGGCGCTGATCAACATGCTGATGGCCAGTCGCCTGCTATACGGTATGGCCAAGCACAAAGTCGTACCCCGCTCGCTGGGCCGGGTGCATCCGACCCGCCGCACTCCGTACATCGCGATCATCTTCACCACCCTCGTGGCGCTCGGGCTGCTGCTGTTCGTCGGCGAGGTACCAGAACTCGGCGGTACCACCGCGCTGTTGTTGCTCGTGGTTTTCACCATCGTCAACATCGCGGTCCTGGTGCTGCGCCGCGACCGGGTCGGCCACAAGCACTTCCGCACCCCGACACCGCTCCCGGTACTCGGCGCGGTGTGCTGTGCCTATCTGGCCACGCCCTTCACCGACCGCAATCCGCAGCAGTACGTGATCGCCGGGATTCTGCTGGCGGTGGGTGTGGTGCTGTGGGCGCTGACGGCGTTGTGGAACAAACCGCACAATGTGAAACCCATGGGGCCCGGGGTCGATATCCGGTAACCTCGGCCGGCGAGCGAGGCAATAGAGGCCGGAAATCGCTGAAGTGACGAGCGCGCGTGCGATCGGTAACGTATTCGCCGATGACAAGCATGGACGCCAGATTCGGCGATGCGGCTGGGTCGGTGCCCCTCCCCAGCCCGTGGGATCTCAACACCTACCTCGCCGATGTGGCCGCGTATCGCAAGCGGCCGATCTCATTGCAGCCGGCACATCGCTCGGCACTGGCCGAACTGGGGTGCAACGGCAACGGACTGTGGATCGCGCGTAAACACGACGACATCATCGTCTACGACGCCTCGGCGTCCGGCCGCAACGCCGACCATATCGTGCTGCATGCCATCGGCCATATGCTGCTCGGCCACGGCGGCCCGGGCTCCGAGGACGCCGATATCACCCGGATCTCGATCGGCGCCCTCAACCCGGCGTTGCTGGACGCACTGGCAACCATCGCCCCGGGGTCGATCACCCAGATCCTGGGCCGTGACGATTTCGGCGACGACCGGGAACGGGAAGCGGGCGTTTTCGCCGAGATGACCATGGTTTACGCGGCACTGCCGAGGCGCCGCACCCGCTCGTTCTGGCCCTTCGGCCGCCGCAAGAACAAGTAACGTCCACCGGGATACTTCCGGGCGGCACGCGGAGGGGCCGATCGGATGTATCCGATCGGATGGTGAGGGGCTATTCTTGTGCGCCGTGGCCGAACCGCAGACACCCGCTGCCCCGCATCCCGCTATTGCGCCGCTGGCCGGCCTCCTCGGGACCTGGCGCGGCGCCGGACAGGGTGACTATCCCACCATCGAGCCGTTCGGCTATCTGGAGGAGATCACCTTCGGTCATCTCGGGCGCCCCTTCCTGACCTACCGGCAGCGCACCCGGCATGCCGACGACAACCGCCCCCTGCATGTGGAGACCGGCTACCTGCGCTGTCCGGGCCCGGACCGGGTGGAACTCATCCTGTCCCACCCCACCGGTATCACCGAGATCTGCGAGGGCAAGCTCACCCTGGCCGACGCGGAGATCCGCCTGGAGCTCGAGTCCACCGCGATCGGCCTGAGCAGTACCGCAAAAACGGTGACCGCACTCAGCCGAACCATTCATATGCACGGCGGTGTCATCGACTACACATTGCAGATGGGCGCTGTGGGTCTTCCTCTACAGGATCATCTCGCCGCAAGTTTGCAGAAGATCTGAACTGGGCATAACGAAAACATCACGGATTTCCGGGCGCGGGTCACGATTTGCCCATCGCCGATTTTCCGCAGCTTTCCATCTTGTCTCGATGCGGGATTCCGGCTTAGGTTGACCTGAGCAGCAAATCTTCAGAAAACTCTTATGCGGGGCTCGGTCGCGCAGGTTCCACCCGAGCTCGCCAGCAGTCGAACCTCTGAATCGGAGGGAGCCGGATATGAAGCGTTCCACCGTTGCTCTCATCACCGCCGGACTGATTCTCGGCGGTACCGGGGTGGTCGAAATCCTCGGCACCGATACCGCCGCGTCGGCCCCGGTCTCCGACCGGGCCGTTTCGGTTGTCGCGCCCGCCCGGGTCAGCGATCCGGTCGATACCCATACCGGTCACCGTTACGCAACCGGCACCGGCGCCGTCGCGACCGGGCCGTGATCGGATCACGGCCACGTCATCGGTAGCCGTCGGGGAGAGCCGCCAGCATATCGCGTGTCACCCCGACGGCGTTATCGGAACTACCACCCTTGACCAGTAACGTCGCGAACGCGAGGTCACCGCGGTAGCCGACGAACCAGGAATGTGAACCGCCCTCCACTTCCGCCTCACCGGTTTTGCCGAACACCTCCCCCTGGTCTGCGATCCGGTTGGCGGTACCGGTCAGGACCACCTCACGCATCATCGCCCGCAGACCGCGCACGACCGCCGGATCCGGTACCGGCCGCGGCCCGTCGACGGCAGTCTCGCGGCCGGCGATCAGATACGGGGTCGGCGCGCTGCCGTGGGCGATCGCCGCGGCCAGCATCGCCATACCGAAAGGACTGACCACCACCCGGCCCTGCCCGATTCCGTCCTCGGTGCGTTGTATACGGTCTTCGGAAACGGGTACAGAACCGGAATAGGTCGGCAAGCCGGGAATCACGTAATCAGGGCCGATCCCGAAAGTCGCCGCTGCCTCCGAAAGCGCGGCGGCCGGCAATTCGCTGGCCAATTTCGCGAAGGATGTATTGCAGGAGCGCGCATAGGCGGTCGACAATGCGACATTACCGACCGTGAAACCGTTGTAGTTCGGAATCAGGCGCTCACCGATGGTGATTGCGCTCGGGCACGCCACGACGGTCTCCGGCGTGGCCACGCCGCCGGAAATCGCGGCGGCGGCGGTCACGGTTTTGAACACCGACCCGGGCGGATACTGACCGATGGTGGCCACCGGGCCGTCCCGATCGGCGGCAGCGTTCTGCGCGACCGCGAGGATGCCGCCGGTGGATGGTTCGATCACCACCATCATGGTCTGCTCCCGGCGCCCGTCGACCGCCCGCTGGGCAGCGTTCTGTACCCGCCGGTCCACGCTCAACGTGAACGACGGCACCGGCTGCGCCGCCACCTCGTGCAGCACGCCGGTTTCCGCACCGCCCTCGTTCCGGGCGACCACGCGCCAACCGGCCCGGCCGTGCACATCGTCGATCACAGCCTGCCGGACCTGGGCCATCAGATCGGGAGCGAACTTCCGATCGGCCGGAGTCAGATCCCATTCCTGGGTGACCCGCACCCCGGGCAGACCGATGAGCCGCGGCCCGGCCCGGCCGAACTCGGTGTCGTTCAGCACGATCACCGTGTAGACGCCGTCGGCGGCGCGGGCGGAATCCAGGATGCGCTGCGGGGTCAGCCGGTCGTCGATATCGATCAGCGCCCGCGAGACCGCCGCCGCCACCTCCTGCGGTTCGCCGCTTTCGGCGGCGTCGAAGGTCACCCGCGAAACCGTGCCCGGTATCAGCACATCACTACCGGACTGCTCGTTCACCCGGGCACCCGGCGCCTGGCGCACCGACAACGCCATGGTCTGCGTGTCACCGAGCCGGGGATGCAAGGCAGAACCGCTCCACCGCACCGTCCAGCCGCCACCGCTGCGCACCAGCGGCAGCTGCCCGGTATAGGACCAGCTGCGCCCACCGGCCAGCCGCCATTCGTAGGAGTAGTCGACGGTGGCGGTATCACCGGAGATCCGGGCCGCACCGGACCGGGCATGCAGCTCCTCGGCGCCCAGTTCCTCCCAGACGGAAACGAGTGCGGGCCCGGCTTTCTCGGGACGGGTCGTACGCGCGGCGGCTTCGTCGAGGTCGTGTGCCGCGAAGGCCTCCAGGAAACCGTCGGCCGCGGTGATCGGCCCCGAGGACCCCCCGAAGCAGGCGGTCGTGGCGAAAGCGAGCACCGCGACCGCGAATACGAGTACCGGACGGATCGTCATCGAGCCCGATCGTAGCGACCCGGACCCGGTGTTCACTTGCGGCGCACCGGATCCTGCCGGCTCAGTCCGGAAGGATCGGGCCGGCTCAGTCCAGCAGCACCGTGGCGAAGGTCGCGATCTGGCGGAACCCGACCGCACGATAGGCCCGGCGGGCGAACTCGTTGTAGTCGTTGACGTACAGGCTCGCCGTCCGGCCGGTGGCGACCACCGCGTTCGCTACGGCCGCCGTTCCGGCCGTACCGAGCCCCTGCCCGCGGTGCTCCGGATGAACCCACACGCCCTGGATCTGCCCGGTACGCCGGGATATCGCCCCCACCTCGGCCTTGTAGGCGACCTCACCGTCGACGAATCGGGCCCAGGCCCGGCCGGCCTCGATCAGCCCGGCGACCCGGCGCCGGTACCCGCGGCCGCCGTCCCCGGCCCGCGGATCCACCCCCACCTCTTCGATGAACATGGCGATAGCGGCCGCCAGATAGCGGTCCAGTTCGTCGGGGCGTACCTGGCGGACCTCCGGGTCGGCGGGCGCGACAGCAGTGCCGGTGAGCGCAAGGAGCGGCTGGTCTGCACGCAACTCCCGCTCCGGGCCCCAGTGATCGGCGAGCATCTCCCACAGGGGGAGCGCGAGTTCCCGGCGGCCCACCACCGAGGAACACATCCGGGGCCAGCGCAGGGCGCGGTCCGCGAAGGCGCGCAGGGCCGCGCGGTCTCCACGCAACGGGATCAGGTTCACGCCGGAGAAACACAGCGATTCGGCCGGTCCGCCGTGGCTCCACAATTCGCCCTGACCGTACCGGTTGTCCAGACCGTATTCCTGTAGCCGGGCGGCGACCATACAGGCCGCGACCGGGTCCTCGTCGAGCACCCTGAGCACCTGTCCCAGGTCCCGCTCGGCGAGCTGACGCGCGGGAACGTATTTCGCGCGCCGGGCCGGCTCCAGCAGACTCCGCACCTAGTACAGCCTGCCATGAAGTGCCGCGACGCGATACGGATATCTCGAAAGCGCGCGCCGTGACGGTGCCGAACGGGCAGCACGTCTCGGCTCGCCGGGGCAGCGAGCCGAGACCGTGGGCCGATCAGCCCACGCTGACGACCGGTTCACCGGTGCCCGCGTCCGCACCCATCTCCTCGGCGATCCGCATGGCCTCCTCGATGAGGGTTTCCACAATCTGCGCCTCCGGCACGGTCTTGACGACCTCACCCTTGACGAAGATCTGCCCCTTACCGTTACCCGAGGCCACGCCCAGATCGGCTTCCCGGGCCTCGCCGGGACCGTTGACCACACAGCCCATGACCGCGACCCGCAGCGGGACCTCCAGACCGTCGAGTCCGGCGGTGACCTCGTTGGCCAGGGTGTACACGTCGACCTGCGCGCGCCCACACGACGGGCAGGACACGATCTCCAGCTTGCGCGGGCGCAGGTTCAGCGATTGCAGGATCTGCCCGCCGACCTTGACCTCCTCCGCCGGCGGCGCGGACAGCGAGACCCGGATCGTGTCGCCGATCCCCTCGCTCAGCAGCGCGCCGAACGCGACAGCGGATTTCACGGTGCCCTGGAAGGCCGGGCCCGCCTCGGTGACGCCGAGATGCAGCGGATAGTCGCTCTGCGCGGCCAGCTGCCGGTAGGCCTCGACCATCACCACGGGGTCGTTGTGCTTGACCGAGATCTTGATATCGCCGAAGCCGTACTCCTCGAACAGGCCCGCCTCCCACAGCGCCGACTCGACCAGCGCCTCCGGGGTGGCCTTGCCGTATTTGTCCATCATCCGCTTGTCGAGGGATCCGGCGTTCACACCGATCCGGATCGGGATACCCGCATCCCCGGCCGCCTTGGCGACCTCTTTGACGCGCCCGTCGAATTCCTTGATGTTGCCCGGGTTCACCCGCACCGCAGCGCACCCCGCATCGATGGCGGCGAAGATATAGCGCGGCTGGAAATGGATATCGGCTATCACCGGGATCTGGGATTTCTTCGCGATGATGGGCAGTGCGTCGGCATCTTCCTGCCGCGGGCACGCCACCCGCACGATATCGCAGCCCGATGCCGTGAGTTCGGCGATCTGCTGCAGGGTCGCATTCACATCGTGCGTTTTGGTCGTCGTCATCGACTGCACGGAGATCGGGTGGTCACTGCCCACACCGACACCACCCACCATGAGCTGACGGGTCTTGCGCCGCGGCGCAAGCACCGCTACGGGTGCGGTCGGCATCCCCAATCCGACTGTGCTGGTCACTTTCGGCTGCCTACTTTCGTCCTGGTCCGGCCGGTCGGTGCCGAGTCTAGTCCCGCCGCGGGGGCTCGCCGCCGAGACATGGACTACACCGGCAACCGGCACCGCGGTGTCACCCGGATGTCACCCGAGCGACACCCGACACAGTCGGTGTCATAGGCGAAACCGCAGTTCAGCGCGGTTTGCGTCGATGGATCACGTCGTAGACGAGAATCCCGGCGAGCGCGGCCGCGAATCCGATCAGGTACAGGTTCTCGACCTGACCCGAGTGATTGCCGATCAGCATGCCGAGCAGCGCGATGATCACGACCACCGCGGCAACCCGGAAGGTTGTGCGCGATTCGCCGCTCCAACCGAATGCCGCCGACGGAACCTCAGCAGGGTCCACCGTGGTGACGTGCTGGTCAGTGGTGAGTTCGACGTCCGTGGCGGCCACGATCGCTCCTCCTCGAGAGAACGGATACTGCCCGTTATCGTGGCATACGACTGCCCGTCGTAGCCAGCAGGGGCGGGGTCGGTGACAATGGGCGGGTGTCAGATCTCCGCAGAGTTCTCCTGCTCGGCAGCACCGGCTCCATCGGTACCCAGGCGCTCGAGGTGATCGCCGCCAACCCCGGCAGATTCGAAATCGTCGGCCTGGCCGCGGGCGGCGGGAACACCGAACTGCTGGCCGCGCAGATGGCCGCTACCGGCACCACCAATGTGGCCGTCGCCGACCCGGCGGCCGCAGACCGGCTGGGGGTGCCCTTCGCGGGCGCGACCGCTGCGACCGAACTCGTCCGCAGCACCGAAGCCGATGTAGTACTCAACGCGCTCGTCGGTTCCCTCGGCCTGGAACCGACCCTGGCGGCGCTGGAATCGGGGGCCACGCTCGCGCTGGCGAACAAAGAATCGCTGGTGGCAGGAGGGTCGCTGGTCACCCGCGCGGCCCGGCCCGGCCAGATCGTGCCGGTCGATTCGGAGCATTCCGCCCTGGCCCAGTGCCTGCGCGGCGGGCGCGCCGAAGAAGTCGACAGATTGGTTCTCACCGCCTCCGGTGGACCGTTCCGGGGCTGGACCACCGAAATGCTGGACGGCGTGAACCCCGCCGAGGCGAAAACCCATCCCACCTGGTCCATGGGCCCGATGAACACGTTGAACTCGGCCTCGCTGGTGAACAAGGGCCTGGAGTTGATCGAAACGCATCTGCTGTTCGGGATCCCCTACGACCGCATCGAGGTCACGGTGCACCCGCAGTCGATCGTGCATTCCATGGTCACCTTCACCGACGGCTCCACGCTGGCGCAGGCCAGCCCGCCGGATATGAAACTGCCCATCGCGCTGGCGCTGGGCTGGCCGGACCGGGTCCCCGGCGCGGCCACAGCCTGTGATTTCGGTACAGCCGCCACCTGGACGTTCGAGCCCGTCGACGATGCGGTGTTCCCGGCCGTGGAACTGGCCCGCGAAGCCGGGACCGCCGGCGGTTGCGTCACCGCGGTGTACAACGCGGCCAACGAGGTCGCGGTACAGGCATTTCTCGACGGACGGATCCGGTTCCCCGATATCGTGCGCACCGTCGCCCGGGTGGTCCGCGACGCCGGACAGTGGCGCGCCGAACCGGGCGAACTCGCCGAAGTCCTGGCGGCCGACGAATGGGCCCGTGACCGCGCCCGCACACTGGTACACCGGTAATCCATGTCCCAGATGGTCGAGGCCCGGCACGCGGGCGGTTACTGTGGACACGTGCTCGCGGCCGCTCCGGTCTCCGTGCGGGCCGAGAGATTTGATCTGCGCACTGCAGGAGGGCTGTAGACCACATGCTGTTCGTGTTGGGGTTCGTGCTGTTCGCCCTCGGCATCACGATTTCGATCGCATTGCACGAATGCGGGCATATGTGGACCGCGCAGGCGACCGGAATGAAGGTCCGCCGGTACTACATCGGTTTCGGCCCGAAAATATTCTCCTTCCGGCGCGGAGAAACCGAATACGGGGTCAAATGGCTGCCGCTCGGCGGTTTCTGCGATATCGCCGGAATGACCGCGCTCGACGAACTCGAACCCGAGGAAGTCGAGCGCGCCATGTACCGGCAGGCCGCCTGGAAACGCCTCGTCGTGATGTCCGGTGGAATCGCGATGAACTTCCTGCTCGGCTTCCTCCTCATCGTGGTGCTGGCGGTCGGCTGGGGGCTCCCCAACCTGAACCAGCCGCCCGAAACCGCCCTCGGTGATATGAGCTGCGTCGCGCCGCAGAACCCCGACGGCACCGTCGGCACCTGCACCGGAGAGGGCCCCGCCCAGCGCGCCGGTCTGCAACGCGGTGACGTGGTGACCGCGGTCGACGGCGAGCCCGTGGACACGTGGAAAGAATTCCAGACCCTCACCCAGCAGCAGGACGGCCCGTTCACCTACACCCTCGAACGCGGCGGGCAGACGATGGATATCGAGGTCGTGCCCGAGCAGACGATGCGCTACCCCAGCGAAGGTGGTCCGGGCCGGGAAGTCGGCGTGGTCGGGGTCGGCCAGGAGTACTACGAGCCTGTCCAGTACGACTTCCTCGGTGCAATTCCTGCCTCGGCTGCATTCACCGGAGACATGTTCATCCGCACTTTCCAGTCGCTGGCCCAGATGCCGGCGAAGGTTGCCTCACTATGGGACGCTGTGACCGGCGGGCAGCGTGACGTGGACACTCCGGTCAGTGTGTACGGCGCCAGCAAGATCGGCGGTGAGGCCGCCGAGGGCGGCTACTGGAACGCCTTCATCCTGATTCTGGCCAGCCTGAATTTCTTCCTCGGCGCATTCAATATTCTGCCGCTGCTGCCGCTCGATGGCGGTCATATCGCAGTGGTCCTCTACGAGAAGATCCGCAACAGCATCCGCGGCCGGCGAGGCCTGGCGCCCGGCGCCCCCGTCGACTACATGAAGCTACTCCCACTCACCTACGTCGCAGTGGTCGTCGGAGGCGCATATATGCTGCTGACCCTGGCCGCGGACATCGTGAACCCGATTCAGCTCTTCCCCTGACAAGTTGCCCAGACCGGATCTCGTGCGCCCCTGAGCCGCGAGCGGCTTCTGCAGATTCTCCGGCGAACCGATGTTCGTGGGCATAGACTGGGCAGATCGGCCAGGGCCACCAGGGGGAATCCATGCGACAGTTACTCTTTCGACTCGGGACGGTTGCCGTGGCAGCCTGTACCGGCGTGCTCATCGGTACAGGCGCCGCCGCCGCAGTGACGCCTGAGCAGTGTGAATCGCATGGCGGTTTCGTAGATATCGTGATCGATCCCAACGACTCGACGCGAGCGGTGTGTACCTGCCGCAACGATCCGATGTACGACGGCATGCAGGTGTTCGGACCCCATATCGCCGACGTCGGCGGCGCCCCGTGGCCGGTGCACTGCGTCGGCCTCGACGTTTAGACTTTCCGCATGGCAGCCGAACGGGACGAATGTCGCGTGATCGTCGACGGGGTCGCGCCCTCGGTAGTTGTCCTGCTTCGGAAGGCAGCTCAGCTGGCGGCCGACCATGGCCGCCGTTCGATCGGCATCGACGACCTGCATGCGGCGATGATCGCTCGCGAGGAGGCGGCGCCACTGTGGTGGCCGCGTCCCCACGGCCCACGGTTCAGCCGCAATCCGGGCAGCTCCCGAATTATGTACGCCACTGCCGACGGGGCGGCAAAACCGTTGAGCCACGGAATTTTGCAGCAGGCTCGGCAAGGGGTGACCGTACCGTTGACCTTCGAGCAGTATCGGGATTTGATCCTCGCCTGGGTTCCAGGACCGACACCGGACGATATCGGTCCCGCGTCCCCCACCGAGGTCACCTACGAACTGAGCGGACCACACGCAGACGAATTCCGGAAAATGATCGAACAACAGTCCCGCGGAGCATCAGGCGCACCGCTCGATCACGACCACTGAGCTTGTTCCTGGTACCGCAGGACTTGGTTGAACAGCCGGGTGCCGGGTGATTCAGCGGGAGTCCTCGTGCTTGCTGTCTATTACATCCACAACGTGTTCGGCGATCGCGAGCGATGACGTCGCCGCCGGGGAGGGTGCATTGCGGACAGCGATGACCGCACCCAGGCGGTCGATCCGGAAATCGTCGACCAGGGTGCCGTCGGCATCGAGCGCCTGCGCCCGGACACCCGCTCCCCCGCGCACCACATCCGCGGCCCCGATCGCGGGAATATAGCGCTGCGCCCTACGCATGTACGCGGCGACGGATACCGAGCCGTACATTTCTTCGAGCCCCGTGCGCCAATGCTGCCGAGCCATCCGCCGGAAACCCGGCCAGGCCAGCGTTCTCGCCATATCCCGGGGTTCGAAATGGGCCCGCCGGTATCCTTCCCGGGCAAAGGCCAGGACCGCGTTCGGCCCGACCTCGACGGTCCCCGATACGCGCCGCGTGAAATGTACGCCCAGAAACGGGTACCGCGGATCCGGGACCGGATAGACGAGGCCGCGTACGAGATCCTTTTTCTCCGGCACAACGTCCATATACTCGCCGCGGAAAGGGACGATGCGCGGACCGGGATCGCCACCCGCCAGACCGGCCACCGTATCCGCCTGCAATCCGGCACAGAGAACGACCCGATCCGCATGCAGGACCTGCTCTCCCACACCGATTTCGATACCGGAAGCGGTCCGGGTGATCCGGTCCACCGGCGACGATGTCCTGACCTCACCACCGGCCGCCACGACGTCCGCGGCGAACGCCTCGGCGACTCGGCGGAAATCGGTGATCGCGGTATGCGGCGAATACAGCGCCGCGATCCCCTCCGCGAACGGTTCGATATCGCGAATACCGGCCGCATCGACTCGACGCAATCCGGGTACCGCATTGTGTCCCGCCCGCTCCTCCAGGGCATCCAGGCGAGCCATTTCCTGGTCGTCCACGGCGATTACGAGCTTGCCGCATTCCTCGTACGGCAAGCTGCGCTCCGCACAGTAGTCGCGCAGCATGGCCCGCCCGCGCACGCACAGCACCGCTTTCGAACTCCCGGGCCGGTAGTAGATCCCGGCATGCACGACCCCCGAGTTGTGACCGGTCTGGTGCACCGCCACCCGGTCTTCCTTCTCCAGCACCACAACCCGGTCCCCCGGCCGCCGGCGACCGATCTCCCGGGCCACCGCCAGACCCACGATCCCGGCCCCCACCACGACAATCACCCGGTCGGCCATCTCGCTCCTGCTACGCCTGAACTATCGATTCGGTGGGCTCGGTGTTATCCCAGAGCCTCGAAGGGAATCGTCGCCTCGACGGGGTCATTCAGCAACAGCACCGTCGACTATCGCGATCTCACCGAGATAGTCGGCGACGTCGCCTGCGAACTGAACAGCTGTCGGGCACAGTTCCTCGCCCGGGCGGCTCATCCCGGACCCTGTCGGGCACGGTCCGGGCCGCAGTGTCACGGTGTCGGCGGCTTACCGGCCCCGTCACTGGAGACGACCGAAATACTCAGCCCTCGGCGGCCAGCTGCCCGCAGGCGGCGGCGATTTCCTGGCCGCGGGTATCGCGCACTGTGCAGGGGACGCCCTGCGCCTCGACCCGGCGCACGAACTCGCGTTCGACCGGTTTCGGGCTGGCGTCCCATTTGCTGCCCGGTGTCGGGTTGAGCGGGATGACATTCACATGCACGCGCGACCCGAGCGCCTTGTGCAGTTTCGCGCCGAGCATATCCGCCCGCCAGGGGTGATCGTTGATATCGCGGATCAGCGCGTATTCCACCGAGATGCGGCGGCCCGTCTTGTCGGCGTAGTAGCGGGCAGCATCGAGAACCTCCGCCACCGGCCACCGGTTGTTCACCGGGACGAGGGTGTCGCGGAGTTCGTCGTCGGGGGTGTGCAGGGAAACGGCGAGTGTCACCGACAGGCCCTCGTCGGCGAGTTTGCGGATCGCCGGGGCCAGGCCCACCGTGGAGACCACAACGTTGCGCTGTGAGATTCCGAGCCCGTCCGGCGCGGGCGAGGTGATCCGCCGCACGGCATTCACCACCCGTTTGTAGTTCGCCAGCGGCTCCCCCATACCCATGAACACGATATTGGACAGGCGGCCGGCCCCGCCCGATACCGCGCCATCGCGCAGATCGGCCGCGGCGGCGCGGACCTGGTCGACGATTTCGGCGGTCGACAGGTTGCGGTCCAGCCCGCCCTGGCCAGTGGCACAGAACGGGCAGGCCATACCACAACCGGCCTGGCTCGAAATACACAAGGTGGCGCGGTCCGGGTAGCGCATGAGCACGCTCTCCAGCAAGGTGCCGTCACCGGCGCGCCACAGCGTTTTCCGGGTCTCTCCGGAGTCGCAGGCGATATGCCGGACCGGGGTCAGCAGCGGGGGAAAGAGTGCACCGGCGATCGTGTCCCGCACAGCGGCGGGTAGATCGGTCATCGCGGCGGGGTCGGCTTGGAGCCGGCCGTAGTACTGGCGGGCGATCTGATCGGCCCGGAACTTCGGCAGACCCAGTTCCGCCATGGCGGCGCGGCGCCCCTCGGCGTCGAGATCGGCGAGGTGGCGGGGCGGCATCCCGCGGCGGGGTGCGTCGAAAACCAAGGGCAAGGGGGCGGTCATAGTGCTACCAGTGTGGCATCTCGCTCGATGTGACCAGCGACAAGCCGCCCTCGGATGCCGATGACACCGGTACGGACGCATCCGGGAGTGGCCACCGGGTGCCGGCCGGCGCAGCACGGCACGGCAGACGGACCGACCGGAAATCCCTGCGTCGGCGATAGCTGTCGGCAATCATCGACATATGGCGACCTCAGATGACCGCACTCCCGATACCGGCGCGGTGCCCGGCGGGCAGTCTCCGCCCGGGATGGCCGACCCCCTCGGCGGTAAGACCGCACCCACACCCACCGGCCGGAAATCGACCGGTAAGACCACCCGGCGCAAGAGCACGGACAGTTCCCGAGTGGGAAATGCCTGGATCGCGCTGATCATCGCGGCGGTCCTCGGCATCATCCTGCTCATCTTCATCATCCAGAATTCGGAGAGCGCGGATGTCGAAATGCTCTTCTGGAACTTCTCGCTACCGCTGGGTGTGACGATTCTGCTCTCGGTGATCGCAGGCGCCCTGGTGATGGCGCTGGTCGGCGGTGTCCGCATCATGCAGTTGCGCCGCGCGGTACACAAGAAGTAACCGGCCGGCGCGGCCTCAGAGCAGGGTGCTGAGCACCAGCCAGGACACGAAAGCCGACGGCAACATGGAATCGAGCCGGTCCATGATGCCGCCGTGCCCCGGCAGCATCGTGCCCATATCCTTGATGCCCAGTTCGCGTTTGATCTGCGATTCGATCAGATCGCCCAGGGTCGCGACGACCACCAGGCCCACACCGAGCACCACCCCGATCATCGAGTTGGCTTCCAGCAGCAGGGTCACGGTGAGCAGACCGCCGATGATCGCGAACACGAGCGACCCGCAGAATCCCTCCCAGGACTTCTTGGGACTGATGGAGGGCACCATGGGGTGGCGGCCGAACAGCACGCCCGCCACATAGCCGCCCACATCGGAGCACACCACCAGGATCATGAAGGTCAGCACCCGCAGATTGCCGTCGGGATCCTCCAGGAGCAGCAGCACCGCGAACGAGGCCAGCAGCGGAATCCACGCCAGCGTGAACACCGTGATCGCGGTATCGCGCAGGAAATTGCGTGGCGCGGTGTTCAGGCCGTGGTCGAACAGGCGCCACACCATACAGATCAGAACTGTCGCCGCGAAGGCTCCGGCCACCCCGCTCGCACCGAACGGCCAGCCGAGCCAGAATACCGCTTGACCACCGGCGATCAGCGGTGTGCGCGGTACCAGCACATCCGCTTCGCGGAGTCGTTTCGCCACCTCCCAGGTGGCGATACCGACTGCGACGCCGACGACACCGATGAATGCTTCGGGGGCGAACAGCAGGACCGCTATGCACGAGATCCCGAGGGTCAGACCGACGGCGAGCGCTGCGGGAAGGTTGCGCCCGGCCCGGGACCGCCGCGGCGCCGGGTCCGCAGAGGTATTGCCCGTGGCACCTGTCGCGGCAGGTGCACCGACCGGGACAGCACCGGAAGGCGTCCCGGTCGACGCAGCGTCCGACGATGTACCGGACGACCCGGACCCACCGGGTGTGGCCGGTACGGCGCCACCGGTAGGCATATCGGGGGGCACGGCACCCGAGGGCGTACCGGCCGCCGGGGCGTCTGCGGACGCACCGGCGGGCGCCGGTGTCGATTCGGATATGCCCTCGGCCGGCGGCTGCGGTCGGGCCGCACCGGTCGCGGCGGCTTTCTCGGCCACGATTGTCCCGTCGCTCAACTCGTCGTCGTTCCGTTCGTTCCCACCCGAAGCGGGCGTCGCCGCTCCGCTGTTCTCATTGTGCGTCAATTCCCGGGCCATCGGCCCGCCGTGACGGCGCCGATCCGGCACCGTTCCCACACGGCACCCACCGCTCGTGCCGAGCAGAGAAACCCCGGATCAGACCTCGAGCAGTTCGGATTCCTTGTGTTTCACCAGCTCGTCGATCTGACCGACATATCTGGCCGTGGTCTTGTCCAGTTCCTTCTCGGCCCGGCCGACCTCGTCCTCACCGGCCTCGCCGTCCTTCTGGATCCGGCCCAGTTCGTCCATGGCCTTACGACGCACATTCCGGATCGAGACCTTGGCGTCCTCGCCCTTCTGCTTGGCCTGTTTGACCAGTTCGCGGCGCCGCTCCTCGGTGAGCTGCGGGATCGAGATCCGCAGGATATCGCCGTTGTTGGTCGGGTTCACGCCCAGATCGGAATTGCGGATCGCGGTTTCGATCGGCCCCAGCTGTGCCTGCTCGTACGGTTTCACCACCACCATCCGCGGTTCCGGGACGGTGATACTCGACATCTGGGTGATCGGGGTGGGCGATCCGTAGTAGTCGACCACGATCCGGGAGAACATCCCCGGGTTCGCGCGCCCGGTCCGGATGCCGCCTAGATCGTCCTTCGCCACCGAGACAGCCTTCTCCATCTTCTCCTCGGCGTCGAAGAGCGCTTCTTCAATCACGACCGTTCCTCCACTGCGTCGTCATCGTCATGACCCGCGGGCCCGCGGTATCAGGATCGAACCAATGTGCCGATCTTCTCACCGGCCACCGCCCTGGCAATATTGCCCTTGGTCAACAAATTGAACACCAGCATCGGCATCTGGTTGTCCATGCACAAACTGAACGCCGTCGAATCGGCGACCTTCAGGTCGCGTTCGATGGCTTCCTTGTGGGTGATCTCGTGGAACATGCTCGCGTCCGGATCCAGCCGCGGATCGGCGTCGAACACTCCGTCGACGGCCTTGGCCATCAGCACCACCTCGGCGCCGATCTCCAGCGCCCGCTGGGCGGCCGTCGTGTCGGTCGAGAAGTAGGGCATCCCCATCCCGGCGCCGAAAATCACCACCCGGCCCTTCTCCAGATGCCGCTTGGCACGCAACGGCAGGTAGGGCTCGGCGACCTGCCCCATGGTGATGGCGGTCTGCACCCTGGTGTCGATGCCCTGCTTCTGCAGGAAATCCTGCAGCGCCAGACTGTTCATCACCGTGCCGAGCATGCCCATGTAATCGGACCGCGCGCGTTCGAGACCGCGCTCTTCGAGCTCGGCACCGCGGAAGAAGTTCCCGCCGCCGATCACCACCGCCATCTGCACCCCGGTGGAAACGACCTCGGCGATCTGCTCCGCGACGGTCTGCACCATATCGGGATCCAGCCCCACCGTGCCGCCGCCGAACATCTCACCACCCAGTTTCAGCAGTACCCGGCGATATCCTGGGCGGTCGGTCCCGGGGTGCGTCATCGGCTGGCGTCTCCTTCGGCGATCGGCGGTGCTCGGTAGATAGTGTTCATGGTGCGGGGCCGCCGGGGAACCGGTGCCGCCCGCTTCCGACTGGACCGGGCGCGGCGCGCGGCTACGTGGCATAGGCCAATACAGGCGGCCTCTATCCTGCCCTACGCCGCTGCGCGACCGTACGACGGGGCGGGCGAGGCCGGAAAGCGCCCGCTCAGCAGCAAACCCCCGCCGCAGCGTATGCGACGGGGGTTCGTGCGAAACAGATCAGGCCTGGCCGACCTCGAACCGGGCGAACCGGGTGACGGTGACGCCGGCTTCGTCCAGCAGAGCCTTCACGGTCTTCTTGTTATCGGTGACCGACGGCTGCTCGAGCAGCACGACGTCTTTGAAGTAGCCGTTCACGCGACCCTCGGTGATCTTGGGCAGCGCGGCCTCGGGCTTACCTTCTTCGCGGGCGGTCTGCTCCGCGATCCGGCGCTCGTTCTCGACGAGATCGGCGGGGACCTCGTCGCGGGTGACGTACTTGGCCTTGAGCGCGGCGACCTGCATGGCGGCACCGCGAGCGGCCTCCGCGGCGGCGTCACCGGAACCGGTGTACTCGACGAGCACGCCGACGGCCGGCGGCAGATCCGACGCCCGCTTGTGCAGGTAGGTGGCGACCGGGCCGTCCAGGGAGACGACGCGACGCAGTTCCAGCTTCTCGCCGATCTTGGCGGCCAGCGCCTGCAGCGCCTCGTCGACAGTCGAGCCGTCGAGAGCCACGGCCTTCAGCGCATCCACATCGGCCGGTTTGGCGGCCGCGGCAGCGGCGACGATCTTATCGGCCAACTCCTGGAACTCCGCGTTCTTGGCCACGAAGTCGGTTTCGGAGTTGATCTCGACCATCACGCCGTCCTTGGCGATGACCAGGCCTTCGGCGGTGGTGCGCTCGGCCCGTTTGCCGACATCCTTGGCGCCCTTGATGCGCAGCAAATCCACGGCCTTGTCGAAATCACCGTCGGTTTCGACCAGCGCGTTCTTGCAGTCCATCATTCCGGAGCCGGTGAGCTCCCGCAGCCGCTTCACGTCAGCGGCGGTGTAGTTCGCCATCGGGGGCGAGCCTCCTTCGAGAAAGTCAGGTACCGGTCAGCGGTGGTCACGGCTCGTACAGCCGTGACCACCGCTGTGGAAATTCGGGTCCGGCGGCGCTCATCTCAGCAGTAGCCGGTGAGCACCGGCCGAACACGAGGTGACGACTCAGGCCTCGGCCGGAGTCTCCGCGGGCGCCGCAGGGGCCTCCGCCGGGGCCTCCGCCGGGGCCTCCGCCGGGGTTTCGGCGCCGGGGGCGGCCTGCGCCAGCAGCTCCTGCTCCCACTCCGGCAGCGGCTCCGCACCGGCCTCGGGCTTGTCGTCGCCGCCGGAGCGGCCGGCCCGGGCCTGCACGCCCTCGGCCACCGCGGAGGCGACGACCTTGGTGAGCAGCGCGGCGGAACGGATCGCATCGTCGTTACCCGGGATCGGGTAGTCGACGAGGTCGGGATCGCAGTTGGTGTCCAGGATCGCGATGACCGGGATGTTCAGCTTGCGGGCCTCGCCGACGGCGATGTGCTCCTTGTTGGTGTCGACGACCCAGATGGCCGAGGGCACCTTCTGCATATCGCGGATACCGCCGAGGGTGCGGTCCAGCTTGTTCATCTCACGCGTGAGCATGAGGATTTCCTTCTTGGTGCGACCCTCGAAACCGCCGGTCTGCTCCATGGCCTCGAGTTCCTTGAGGCGCTGCAGACGCTTGTGGACGGTGGAGAAGTTGGTGAGCATGCCGCCCAGCCAGCGCTGGTTCACATAGGGCATCCCGACCCGGGTGGCCTCGGCCGCGATGGACTCCTGGGCCTGCTTCTTGGTGCCGACGAACAGGACGGTGCCGCCGTGGGCGACGGTCTCCTTGACGAATTCGTAGGCCTTGTCGATGTAGGTCAGCGTCTGCTGCAGATCGATGATGTAGATGCCGTTGCGGTCGGTGAAGATGAACCGCTTCATCTTCGGGTTCCAGCGACGGGTCTGGTGCCCGAAATGCGCGCCGCTGTCGAGCAGCTGCTTCATTGTTACGACAGCCATTGCTCTCGTATCTCTCTTTCGTTGCCGGTTGTCGCAGCAAGCCGGCGGCCTGCTGCCCTGGCACCACAGAACACTCGGACCCGATCGTGGATCGGGACCAGCCGAGATGTCCCCTGTTCCGGAATCGCACTGCCGGCCGTCGGCTCCCGCGGAGCGTGTGGTGGGCAGCGCCGTAATGAACAAGCACGGTGGTGCGCGAAGTCGGCCGGTGCCACACAGAAACCTGCGAACACAGACCGCTCGGCCAGTTTACGGCGTGCGCTGCGAGAATCGGAAATCGGCCGGTCGCACGGGTACCTCCGGCGAGCTGCGGACGGGCATTTTGAAGCGCGGTTTGTTCACAGGGGCGGGTTATCCACAGATGCCGGAATTGCGGGTTCCGGCCGGATTCCGCCGCGGGCACGCTGAGCTTATGAGCCGTTACGACACTGCCGACCACACCCCTACTTCACCGGCCGGACTCCCGCCCGCGCCGCGCAGCTGGCCCTATATCGCGCTACGTGACCGGCCGATCTCCGCACGAGGCGTACACAGCGGCGAGCCGTTGCCACCGTGGCCGCGAAGATCGCACGAACCGCCGGCGGCGGGCACCCGAGGATGTGGGGAGCCGCGACGCCACACAGGCGTGCCCGGCCACACCGCGCGCACCCGGCACGGCCGCGGCCCGCGATTCGCACGCCACCTGCGGTGTGCCGAGAACCACCGGACGACGGGTGCCGACCGGCTCGTCGTCGCGCCGACGCTCTCCGACACCGAGACGAACGGTAACGAGCCGGAGCGCGGGATGTGTGAGGCCGAGCCGAGCACCACTGCGCACCCTGCGCCTCGTTTCGTCCCGGTCCGCGCTCGTGCACGGCACCGAGGCATGCCGGCAATACGAGCAGCTACTCATGCCGGAGTATCTGCTCGTGGCGGTGGCGACACCACGGTGTCCGGCCGGAATCGTCCGGTCCGGAGCACGGTCCCGGCGGCCTCCGCCACCGGGAGGCGCACCATGACGCGGATGATCGGGGCCGGGAATCCGGAGGCGGTCGCCGCGGGGCCCGGCGATATCGAACGGCGTGCCGGGCGATACGAACGCCGGATGGCCCACAGTGTCATCGGTCCCGTGAACCGCGACCGCGTCCCCGTCCTGCTCGACACCGCCGGATCGCAGCGTGCAGATCCCGGGCGCCGGTCCCCCACGATGCCGCCGGATGGCTCACCGCTGCCTTCGGAGACACCGTCACGCATCACACCCGGCCGGCGATTCCGGCGCTCGCCGGTCCGGAACCCGATCCGGCGTGCCGCCCCGGAAGACCGCACCGGCACACGGAGCCGATCGTTCCGGCGCCGAAGCGTGGCGGGGACAGCAGAGATCGCTGTGCGGTCGCCGCGACACCCGTCGATGGCGCACGACGGAACGACGCAGGCCCAGGCGTGGCGGAAGGCCGGCTATGCGCGACCGGGCGATGTCGGGCGAAGCCCGGTGATCCGGTTGGTGACCGTGGGTGATAAACAGCTGGTCACCCGTTCGGTTTCGGTGCGAGCGCGGCACCGTCGACCCGTTGCGGGGAACCGGCGGTGGGACGTGCTGCTCGGTGCCGCATTCACCACGGTGCTCGTCGCATTTCCGCTGGCTCCTGGCGCCACAGCTGCGGCCTACTCGGGTGGGCCGGTGGTGCTTGCGCAGTCGTTCACCGGTGATACCGCGGACGGCCACGGCTCGGCAGGGGCGCCGGGTGCGAATTCCGTGCCTCCGGGCTCCTCGGCCGACGGTGGGCCGGCACGCACAGCATCGACAGCTCTCGACCGGACGGGACATGGGCCGAAACCCGCGGCCGTCTCCGGTGATGTCACCGTCACACCGGCTGCGGTCGCCGCATGCGGCAGGTCGGGATCTGCTTCCGGGTCCGGGTCGTCGCCCCGGCCCGGGTCCGCCGACTCGGCGGCCGGTTCTGCCTCCGGGTCGGCCTGCACAGTCCTTCCCGCGTTGGGTGAACTGGTCCGCACACTGATCCGGCTCGCGCCGAAGATCGCTCCGCCCTGTCCGTGCCCGAATGGCCGGAAATAGGAGCGCCGCCGGGCCGGGCGTATGGAGGGGGTACGCCCGGCCCGGTATGGGCTGTGTCTCCGCGCTCCTGGTTCTGCTGATGGCACTGGCCTCCACCGGTATGGCCGCAGCAAGCCCGGACAAACCGTTCACCTGGCCGCTGCGGCCGCGGCCCGCCGTCGAACGACCCTTCGACCCACCGGAGCAGGACTGGCTGCCCGGGCATCGCGGTGTCGATCTCGCCGGAACCTCGGGACAGCCGGTGTACGCAGCCGGCCCGGGGGTGGTCGTCTTCGCCGGCGAAGTGGCCGGCAGACCGGTGGTATCGATACGCCACGAAGGAGATCTGCGGACGACCTATGAACCGGTGGAGGCGACGGTCACGGTGGGCAGACGGGTCACCCGTGATACCGCAATCGGTGTCCTGGAGGCGGGGCATGCAGGATGTGCGACAGCGTGTCTGCATTGGGGCGTGCGCCGCGAGCACAGCAGCCGGGCGAAGCGGGAGTATCTGGATCCGCTCGGACTGCTGCGTCTATCTCCTATCCGCCTGAAACCTGTGCGCCCAGGGGAGTAACCAGTCGCGGAAGGTGGGCAAGCAGCCTGACCGGAGTCTCCAGCGCGGCCTCGGCCTCAGCGGCCCTCGGCCCGATTCCGGCTCGGCGAACGCCGATACCGACGGATTCGGCATTGCCGACGGCAACGGGACATAGCCGGAAGCAATACGGTTGGGGGTCCGCACGCACTCACGGAATCAGCCAGCCGGCAATGGGTGTGGCCAGCGTGAACCCGACGGCGACGACGACCGCCACAGTCGTCCACCGGATGGTCGTCGAGCCGGAGCCGCCCGCACCTCGGTGCAACCGGAGATTTCGGCGGTAACCCAAACCGGCGACGATGAGCAGGACCACACCGGCGATACCGGGCGCCAGCGCGGCCGTATCCCAGCCGGCCTGCAACACCGCTTGCAGCAGCAGCAGCGCGACGGCCACCGTGCCCAGGCACGTTCGCCGCCACGACAGCGCGGTGCGTTCCGCAGCCAATCGGATCTCGGTGGAATCGGGCATCAGTACACCTCAGTGCAGCAGTACTGCCACGCAGGCGAGTACCGCCACGAAGGCTGTACCGGCGGAAAGTACCGGGACGAGCACCGTACCGGGCAGCGGCCGGCCCTCGTCCATTGCCGACCGGATGCGCCGCCAGTGCAGGAAAGCACCGACCGCCACCACCAGCGACAGCAGCAGGCAGCTCACCGCCAACGCGGAACGGAAATCCGACGGCCACTGCTCCACCACCACGGTGTGCACGGCGACACCGCCGGCGAGCAACCCGAGTGCCGTACGAATCCACGACAGAAAAGTGCGCTCGTTGGCGAGGGTGAACCGGTAATCGATCGGAGCCACCACCGGCTCCGGCGCGTCGTCGGCACCCGGTTCCCCGGCCACTTCCGGTACCGGGCTCATCGGGTATCCGCACTGGTAGCGGTCTGCACGCTCACCTCCCGATCCGCCTTCGGGCACTGCTGAACGGATCCGCTGGACAGCGTAAACGCCGCGCTGCGCACGAATCCACGTACACGCCCCGTTTCCGGCATGTCGAGCTGACCAAGGAATGTAGAAGGCGCGTTCACCGAGCCTTGTTCCGGCTCCGAACCGGCGCGGATGCGGGTCAGCGTCGGGGCGGTTACACGTAGCCCGCCCTCGATTCCCCACACCGAAACCACCCCAGGTCGGTCCCGATCGGCTTGGCGGGCCGCGTCCACCCTGTAGCGCAGGGGTCCGGCACGCCGGCCACAGACTGATTCGGCCAGTTCAGCCCGTCCAGCCCTCCAGCTCGTCCAACCAGGCCGACCCTCCTGCTGGTCCAGCCCGTCCAACCAGCCAGCCCTCCAGCCGGTCCAGCTATTTCGGCCGATCCAGCCACATCAGCCGGTCCAGCCGATCCCGCCGATCGTCACCGATGCCGCGGCCGCCGGCGGGATCGTTGTGCTGCAGCTGATCTCCGTGATAGGCGCCGAGGCCGGCGGGCGGCCACCCCACGCAGTGGTCGCAAGGATCGACCGACTCTTACGCCCGGGGATGCGCCTGGTCGTGTGCTGTACGGAGTCGTTCGATGGATACGTGGGTGTAGAGCTGGGTGGTGGCCAGGCTGGCGTGGCCCAGCAGTTCTTGCACCACCCGCAGATCGGCACCGCCCTCGAGCAGATGCGTGGCCGCCGTATGCCGGAGCCCGTGGGGACCCATATCCGCGGCGCCGGGTACTGCGGATATGGCCGTATGCACGACGGTCCGGGCCTGGCGTTGGTCGAGGCGCCGGCCGCGCCGACCCAGCAAAAGAGCGCGACCGGAATCCGGGGTGGCCAGCATCGGCCGGCCGTGATTCAGCCAGTTGTGTACCGCCTGGTCGGCTGGCAGCCCGAACGGCGCGGACCGCTCCTTGCGCCCTTTGCCGAGTACGCGCACGACGCGGCGCTCCCGGTCCACATCATCGATATCGAGACCGCACAGCTCGCTGACCCGGATGCCGGTGGCATACAGCAGTTCGATGATCAGCCTGTCTCGTAAAGCCATCGGATCATGCTGGGCCGCACCCGATTCCACCGCGGACATGATCCGGGCGGCCTGTTCCTGCCCCAGCACCGCGGGCAGGCTGCGATGCGCCTTGGGCGCGGCCAATCGCAGGCCCGGATCGCGGTCGAGCCTGCCGGTATGGGTGAGCCACGCGGTGAAGGCCCGGGCCGCGGAGGCACGCCGCGCCATACTTGTGCGCGCGGCGCCCTGTTCCGCGTGCACCGCCAGCCACGACCGCAGCGTGGTCAGGTCGAGTTCGCGCAGCGAAGCATCGGCGGACTGGCCGAGCAGATGGTGCAGCAGCGACCGGATATCGCCGAGATAGGCGCGCACCGTATGCGCCGACCGATTACGGCCGAGTTCCAGGTATCTCCCGTATTCGATCAGTAGAGCTTCGAGGTCCTCGGGTAGTTCCGCCACCACCACACCGTTGCCCGCGACTCGCCGCTCCGCAACCCCACGCGCCGGGCCGGCCACCGTCGCTCACTCGCCGCTGTCCGCGGGCCGGTCGGCCGGAGTGCGCGGCCCATTGCGTAACCGGAACCAGCCGGACCCGCCGCTCCCGGCCAACCCGGCCATATCGAGGGCCGCCAGGCCGGCCCGGATCTCGGCGACGGCCAGCCCGGTGGGGCCGCATAGTTCATGTGGCCAGCGACCCCCGGTTGTGGGTAGAGCCGCGTACACCGACGACTGTGCCGGGGTGAGCTGGTGTACGGCCGGTGGTTCCGAGTCGCCGACCGGCGGTAGGTGTAGCGGTGCGGCGTCGGCGAGTACCTCTTCCGCACTGCTGACCAGCACCGCTTCCCCGTCTCGGATCATCCGGTGGCAGCCGGCGGACGCTGCGGAATCCACCGAACCGGGGACCGCCATCGCGGGACGGCCGATACGACGAGCCCACTTCACCGTGTTGCGTGCACCGCTGCGCACCCCCGCTTCGACCACGAGCACACCGTCGGACAGAGCCGCGATGAGCCGGTTCCGGGCCAGAAAATGATGTTTGCGGGCGGTGGTGCCCGGCGGATATTCGCTGACCACCAGACCTGTTTCGGCGATCCGGTCGAGCAGGCGATCGTGCTGGGCGGGATAGGGCCGGTCCACACCGCAGGCCAGGACGGCGATGGTGGCGCCGCCGACAGCGAGAGCCGCGCGGTGGGCCATACCGTCGATACCGAAGGCCGCACCGGAGACGATGGTCCAGCCGCGGGCCGCGAGGTCCCCGGCCAGCGCTCCGGCGGCCCGATCACCGTATCCGGTACTGCAACGGGCACCGACCACCGCCAGCGACCGTTCGGTCAGCTCGGTCAGATCGCGGGTTCCGCGCACCCAGAACACCAGCGGTACGGCGCCGTCGGATTCGCGTCCCGGCGGTAGCTGCGACAGGCCCAGCATGCGCCAGGCCGGCCATTCCGGATCGTCGGGCGTGACCAGGCGGCCATCCAGCCCACCGATGGTCTCCAGATCCTGGGCCGCCCGGTCTTCCGCACGGCGTACCGCTGTCGCGGCGTGCAGAACCTGCGGCAGATCCCGTTCCCGGACCGCTCGTGCCGCCTCCACCACACCGACGGATTCGATCAGCGCGGTGAGCGCCGGGCACGGCCCCAGAACCACCCGGGACAGATAGGCCCACGCGAGCTGTCTGCTGCCGGGCTCACCGACAGCCCCCTGCGCCGCCGGCGAGCCGGGCTGCCCGGCCGTCACTGTGTTCCTCGCTGCCGGAAGTTGAGTGCCTGCATGACATCGTGTGCCGTGGGCACATCGCCGCCGCGTAGATCACACACCGTCCAGGCGACCCGCAGCGCGCGGTCGGCTCCCCGTGCCGAGATCCGCCCCAGCCGCAGCGCCGCTTCCACTGATGCCGTGGACTCGGCGGGTAACGGAAATTGCCGCCGCAGGATGTGGCCCGGTACTTCGGCGTTGGTCCGCCAGCCGAACTCCCGCCAGCGAGCCGCCGCGGCGGAGCGGGCGGCCGTGACCCTTGTGCGGACCATCGCACTGTCCTCGGATTCCGCGGCGGCCAGCCCGGCGGACGACATGGGGTGCATCTGCATCCAGATATCGATCCGGTCCATCAGAGGACCGGACAATTTACCCAGGTACCGACGCCGGGCCAGCGGCGCGCAGATACAGTCCACATCGCGGGCGGGGGCGCAGGGGCAGGGGTTGGCCGCCAGAATCAGCTGGAACCGGGCCGGAAAACGCGCCACCCCGTCGCGGCGGGCGATCCGGACCTCTCCCTCCTCCAGCGGGGTGCGCATCGCCTCCAGCACCTTGGCGCCGATCTCGGCGCATTCGTCCAAGAACAACACGCCCCGGTGGGCGCGGCTGACCGCGCCGGGCCGCGCCGAACCCGACCCACCGCCGACCATGGCACTCACCGACGTCGAATGATGGGGTGCGACGAACGGCGGTGTGGTGATCAGCGGTTGTTCCTCGGAGAGGGTGCCGGCCACCGAATGGATGGCGGTGACCTCCAGCGCCTCGTTCTCCGACAGCGGCGGCAGCACGCCCGGCAACCGCTGTGCGAGCATGGTCTTGCCGATACCGGGCGAACCGGTCAGCAGCAGATGATGCCCGCCCGCCGCGGCGACCTCCAGCGCCCACCGCGCCTCGTGCTGCCCCGCGACATCGCGCAGATCGCCCACCGGCGATGCCTGATGCGGCGGTGGGGCCGGTGATTCCGCAAGCTCCCGCTCCCCGCGTAACCAATCGAGGGTGGCGCGCAATGTGGGCGCGCCCAGGACCCGGATTCCCGCAACCAGACCTGCCTCGCACAACGCTTCCTCGGGAACGATCACGGTTTTCCGGCCTGCTCGCCGCGCCGCGAGCACAGCGGGCAGAACCCCACGGACCCGCCGCAACCGGCCGTCGAGAGCGAGTTCGCCGAGCAAGACCGTACCGGCGAGTTTGGCAGAGGGCACGATATCGGCCGCGTCCAGCACAGCGACGGCCAGCGCCAGGTCGTACGTGGAGCCGACTTTCGGAAGTGTTGCAGGGGAGAGCGCCAGGATCACGCGCCCGTCGGGCCATTTCTCGCCGGTATTGGCCACGGCCGCCCTTACCCGGTCACGGGATTCCTGTAGCGAGGTATCCGGCAGGCCGACAAGGTGCACCGACGGCAGCCCCTGCCCGATATCGGCCTCGATCTCCACGACCTGTCCGTCGATCCCGCGGACGGCGATCGAGCAGGCCCGGCCGAGCGGCATCAGAACACCGCCTCGAGGTGCTCGATCACGGGTTCCGCCGTCCGCGACAGCAGGACCGAGACCACATCGAACCGGATGCGCTGCCACGGCCCGTCCTGTTCGGTGAGCCAGAGCAGCGCCAGCCGGCGGATCCGCCGCTGTTTCTCGTAGGTGACGGCTTCGGCCGGTATCCCGTATCCGAGTCCCGACCTCGTCTTCACCTCGACGAATGCGGTGATGCCCGCATCGCGGACGATCAGGTCCAGTTCGCCGTACCGGCAGCGCCAGTTACGGCAGATGATCTCCATCCCAGCGGCCTGCAGATACCGCGCCGCCAGTTCCTCCCCTTGCGCGCCGAGCGCCGTGTTGTGTGCCACCCGCTCAGCATCGGCGGGTGCCCGCCGCGGTGCGGATCGGCGACCTGGGAAAACAGCGAACCTGTGGACAACCGAACCCTGTGGACAAATACCGGCCGATACAGGCCGGACTCCGTGGCCGAATACGGGATTCACGAGCACCGCGAAGAATACCGCCGGCGGGCGTCCTTCCAGAGGGCCTGGATCACCGGCGGTGATCGCCGAGGTGGAACATCTGGCGCGGCAGCACCGTCCGGATCAGCCCGGACCGTGTACGCGCCGGAACCTGATCGCACGACCCGGTCGGGCGGCTCCAGTCGCCGGAGCGAAACGGCCGGCCCGGCCTCGGGCCGGCGGAACGGGACCGGAGACCGATCACTCCGGAAGCCGCAGGTCCGGTTTCTCCAGCTCCTCGATGTTGACATCCTTGAAGGTGATCACCCGGACGTGTTTGACGAACCGCGCCGGCCGGTACATATCCCAGACCCAGGCATCGCTCATCCGGACTTCGAAGTACACCTCGCCGTCGGCGTTCTGCGGGCGCAGTTCCACGGAGTTGGCCAGATAGAAACGGCGCTCGGTTTCCACCACGTACGAGAACTGACCGACGATGTCCTTGTACTCCCGGTACAGCGAGAGCTCCATCTCGGTTTCGTATTTCTCGAGGTCCTCGGCACTCATCGGGTGGAACGTCCTCCTTCTCGCCGCCATGCGTGTGTTGTCATCATCGCTCATGCCGCCTGCGCATGTCACCGTGGGCCGGTCTGCCGCCCCTCGGCGCCGGGGCGTAACCGGCCGCGACAACAGGTGGCCGGGCCGCTGTACCGTTCGGTCAGGCGGCTCCGCCGGCCCCGGCGGTGACCTCCGCCAGTATTTCGCCGGCCGGTGTCAGCGCGACCTCGCTGTCCCGTACATTGCGCCATGACCTGCGATGTTCCGGGCACGGCCCGAGCCGCCGCAGCGCTTCGATATGCCGGGTGGTGTTGTAACCCTTGTGTTCGGCGAACCCGTATCCGGGCACGCGCTGATCGAGTTCGACCATCATCCGGTCGCGGGTGACCTTGGCCAGCACACTGGCCGCGGCGATACACGCCGCGGTGCCGTCCCCGCCGATGACCGGTAGTGACGGCACCGGGAGTCCCGGTACCCGGAACCCGTCGGTGAGCACATAGCCGGGGCTTCGCCCGAGTCCGGCGACGGCCCGGCGCATCCCCTGGATATTCGCCACATGGATCCCGATGGCGTCGATTTCGGCCGCCGGAATCACCACGACGGACCACGCCACCGCGAGCCGGGTGATGACCGGGTACAGGGCCTCACGGGTCGCCTCGCTGAGTTTTTTCGAATCGTCGAGCCCGGCCAGCGCATCGTGTGCACGGGATCCGAGCACACAGGCAGCCACGACGAGGGGTCCCGCGCTGGGCCCGCGCCCCGCTTCGTCGACTCCGGCGACCGGTCCCAGCCCACAGCGGTGCAGTGCCGACTCCAGCGTCCGCAGCCCACCGGCCCGGCGCATCACCACCCGCGGTGGCCAATTCTGTTCTCGTACGGGTTTCATACGCGTACTCGCAGCCAACTCGATCCGCCCCGACTCAATTCTCCTGCGGGTTCGTTCCATCGATGGGGCCGATCCGGCCCGGCGGCCAGATCTTGATCACCGCTTTGCCGCGGACGTTGTCGACGGGCACGGTGCCCTGGAATTCGTCACCGATATGCGCCCGGGAATCCGCGGATTCGTTGCGGTTGTCGCCCATCACCCACAGATTGCCCTCGGGTACGGTCACCGGCCCGAAAACGCGGCCCACCGGGTAGGCGGCGTTCGCCTGACCGGGGGTCCACGGGTAATCGTCTTCGACGTAGGGTTCATCGAGGGGTTGCCCGTCGACCATCACGCGACCCTGGTCGTCACAGCATTCCACCGTCTGTCCGCCGACAGCGATAACGCGTTTGACGAGATCGTTCTCGTCGGGCGGTACCAGTCCGAAGAACGAGAAGAAGTTCTGTACGCCACGGATGACCGTGTTGTCCGAGCGGATGGAACGGTAGTGCCCGTTCCAGGAGGGCGGCCCGACGAAGACCACGACGTCACCCGGCTCCGGATCGCTCCAGTAGTAGCTCAGTTTCTGCACATAGATCCGGTCGCCGGTGCACCCGGCGCAGCCGTGCAGGGTCGGCTCCATGGATTGGGAAGGGATCACGTAGGGACGGCCGACGAAAGTCACCATCAGAGCGGCGATTACCGCCGCGATCACCAGCAGGATGGGAAGTTCCTGCCAGAACGGCCGCTGCTTCTTCGCTTTGACGGCCCGCCGCGCCCGGCGCCTGCGGGGCTGCCCGTCCGCGGGATCCGACCCCGATCTCGACCAACTCTCGTCTGCCACGCGAACAGCGTAGCCCGGCACCGCAGTGGTTACGCGGTACCGGGCTACTTATGCCGTTCGCCGAGGTCACCGGCGCGCATCGCGGCGCGCGGGTGTCGGCGATCAAGGGCAGGTCAGCGCTTCTCTTTGATCTTGGCGGCCTTACCGCGCAGCTCCCGCAGGTAGTACAGCTTGGCCCGGCGGACATCGCCGCGGGTCACCACATCGATGTGATCGATGGTGGGGCTGTGCACGGGGAAGGTGCGCTCCACGCCGACACCGAACGACACTTTGCGCACGGTGAAGGTCTCGCGGATACCGCCGCCCTGGCGCCGGATGACGACGCCCTTGAAGACCTGGATACGTTCCTTGGAGCCCTCGATGACCTTCACATGCACATTGAGGGTGTCGCCCGGACGGAAGTCGGGGACATCGCTGCGCAGCGAGCTCTCGTCGACGAAATCAAGGGTGTTCATGATCATCCTTCTGATGGTCGCGCGAACAGAGGAACCTGGCGGCGCGGGCGCTCGACCGGTTCGTGCTCCGAATATGGGATGCGCCGGGCCGAATGCGACCAGGGCAACCCGTGCATTGTGCCAGATCAGGGATCACTTCCGGAAACGGGCCCCGGTGCGGCCTGTGGGTCGCGGGGTTCCTTGGTGCTTTCCGTCTCACCACCGTGCGCCCAGCGGTTCAGATCGTGCAACAGCGGATGGTGCCGGTGCGGTGCGGGCGGCGCGGGAACCACCCGGCGGCTCAGTTCTTCCTCCGCCGCCGACCGGACGTGCTCGACATCCGGTTTTCCGGCAATCAGATCCTGGACGAAGATCTTCGCCCGGATCACCGGGCGGCGGTACCGCCGTTCGCGCACGATCGCCCGGTACATCAACCGCCGCCGGTGGCTGCCGTAGCGCCAACGCGCCCACGGGGCCCCGGGCCGGCTCAGCCGCAACGCCCCCACCACCAGCAACGGCAGGAAGAACATGCCGAACAGGCCGGTCCAGATCTTGCCCTTGGCGATCACCACGGCGGCCAACGCCAGGTTCCCCAGCGCGAACGCGATGACCAGCACCCGCACCCACGCGCCCGGATGATCGCGCAGCCCGTTGATCTCGAGCAGCCACAGCGGGTGGAAACCGAGCAGTAGCAGGCCGGTCACGGCGAGCGCGACGAAAACCGCGTCCACCGAGGTGCGGCCCTGTTTCTCCCAGTAGACGTCGCGCAGGTAGTAGAGCAGCGCGAACTCGTCGAGGACCAGTGCCGCACCGACCCCGAACGATGCTGCCAGCCCGGCCGCGACCGCCGGGCCTGCACCTGCGTCGGCGGTGGCAATCATCCCGATCCCCGAGATCAGGACCAGCACCACCCCGAACACCATGTGGTGGATGTGCACACCACCGGGTTTCAGATTTCCGGGCCACCAGCGCACCTGCGCCCGGATCAGCCGGACACTGACCCGGATCACCAGGAACCCGACGATGAAACCGAACAGGAAACACAGCAGGGGGAGCCGGCCCGCGGCGATGACGTCCTCGGACCACCACTGCCGCATACCGGCCCCCTTCACTGGCGCAAGGCGTTACTTTCCGAACCCCGCCCGCCGCAACGCGTCGGCCATGGCGCCGTTCACAGGTGCATTATCGCGCCGATTGCCGCGGCCCTGGCCCCGATTGCGGGCCGGATCGCCCCCACGGCCCTGGCCGCCGCCCTGACCACCGGCGCGTCCGCCCGCATTACCCTGGCCCGCACGGTTCTTCGCGCCCCGGCCCTGTCCGCCACGATCTCCTCCACCGGAGCGGCCGGAGTCGTCACGTCCGCCGGAACCGCGGCCGCGGTCACCACCGGCCCCCTGGCCGCGTTCCGGTTTACCAGCGCCGGGTTCGTCGTCGAGCCGCAACGACAGCCCGATCCGCTGGCGCGCAGTATCGACCTCGAGCACCTTCACCTTGACCACGTCACCGGATTTGACGACCTCGCGCGGATCGCGGACGAAATTCTTCGACATCGCGGAGACGTGGACGAGCCCGTCCTGGTGCACGCCCACATCGACGAAGGCACCGAACGCGGCGACATTGGTGACCACGCCCTCGAGCACCATTCCGGGTTGCAGATCGGCGACCTTCTCGATGCCGGCGGCGAATTCGGCAGTTTTGAATTCCGGCCGCGGGTCGCGGCCGGGTTTCTCCAGTTCGCCGATGATATCGGTGACGGTCGGCACACCGAAGGTCTCGTCGGTGAATTCGGCGGGACGCAGACCGCGCAGCACGGATTCGTTACCGATGATCTCGGCGATCTCGCTACCGGTCGATTCGAGGATCCGGTGCACCACCGGATAGGCCTCCGGATGCACGGCCGAGGTATCGAGCGGGTTGACACCGCCGCGGATCCGCAGGAAGCCGGCACACTGCTCGAACGCCTTGGGGCCCAGCCGCGCAACGTCGAGCAGCGCGGTGCGACTCGGGAAGGGGCCGTTGCGATCACGGTGGGCGACAATACTTTCCGCGACCGAACCGGTGATACCGGAAACCCGGGACAGCAGCGGAACCGAGGCGGTGTTCACATCGACACCGACCGCGTTCACCGCATCCTCGACCACTGCGCCCAGCGAGCGGGCCAGCAGTGTTTCGGAGATATCGTGCTGGTACTGCCCCACTCCGATGGATTTCGGTTCGATCTTGACGAGTTCGGCCAGCGGATCCTGCAATCGGCGGGCGATGGATACCGCGCCGCGCAGCGAGACATCCATATCGGGAAGCTCTTGGGAGGCATAGGCGGAGGCCGAATACACCGAGGCGCCGGCCTCGGACACCACGATCTTGGTCGGTTTGTTCTCCGGAATCCGTTCGATCAACTGCGCGGCCAGCGCATCGGTTTCCCGGGAGGCGGTGCCGTTACCGATGGCGATCAGCTCGACCCCGAACCGCTCCACCAGGGCGGCGAGGACCGCCAGCGATTTCTCGGTCTGGTTCTGCGGTTTGTGCGGATAGATGACCTCGGTCGCCACGGCCTTGCCGGTACCGTCGACCACCGCGACCTTCACACCGGTGCGGTAGCCCGGGTCCAGGCCCATGGTGGCGCGGGTACCGGCCGGTGCGGCCAGCAGCAGATCCCGGAGATTGGCGGCGAATACCTCGACCGCATCGCGTTCGGCAGCCTGCCGCAACCGCATCCGGGTATCGATACCGAGACTGATCTGCAGTTTGGTCCGCCAGGCCCAGCGCACCGTATCCAGCAGCCAGGAATCCGCGGGGCGGCCCTGGGCGGCGATGGAGAACCGCTGCGCGATCCGCGCCTCGTAGACGCTGCGCTCACCGGGTTCGAGTTCGGAATCCGCGGGCTCCGGGTCGAGGTGCACGGAGAGCACCTCTTCCTTCTCACCACGCAACAGCGCCAGGATCCGGTGTGAGGGCAGGGCGGTGAATTCCTCGGCGAAGTCGAAGTAGTCGGCGTATTTCGCGCCGTCCTCTTCCTTCCCGGCGCGCACCGTCGCGGTGACCCGGCCCCGGGTCCACATCAGTTCCCGGAGTTCACCGACGAGATCGGCATCCTCGGCGAACCGTTCGACCAGGATGGCCCGCGCGCCGTCGAGCTGTTCGGCGGTGTAATCGGCCGGATCGGTGGCCGGGTCGCCGAGCAGGGCGTCCGCGACGGGTTCGTGGCCGGCCTCACGGGCGATCTGAGCCTTGGTGCGGCGCTTGGGTTTATAGGGCAGGTAGATATCTTCGAGGCGGGCCTTGGTCTCGGCCAGCAGCAGCTGCCGGTGCAGGGTTTCGTCGAGTTTGCCCTGGCTGCGGATGGATTCGATCACGGTGGCACGGCGTTCGTCGAGTTCACGCAGATAGTGCAGGCGTTCTTCGAGAGTACGCAGCTGCGCGTCGTCCAGGCCGCCGGTGGCCTCTTTGCGATAGCGCGCGATGAACGGCACCGTGGACCCGCCGTCGAGTAGTTCGACGGCGGCCGCGACCTGGTTCTCGCGCACCGCCAGTTCGTCGGCGATGCGCCGGGTCACGGTGCCGGAAACGGCCGGGCCGGTACCGGTGGTGGCGGTCGAGTCTGTCTGGATCGTGTCGGGACCCGAGGTCTCTGGCGCTGTCGTCACGACCCGCACACTACCTGCGCCTGGTGACAGGCGAACCCGGCCCGGTCCTGCACCACCGGGCCGGTGCCGCTACCGCTGACCGGCCTCGGTCCGTCCCTGATCCCGGAGCAGGAAACGCTGGATCTTGCCGCTGGGCGTCTTGGGCAGGTCCGTGACGAAATGCACGCGCCGCGGGTAGGCGTGCGCGGCGAATTTCTTCTTGACCAGGGTCTGCAGTTCTTCGGCCAGTGCGTCGGTGCCCGTAACCCCGTCGCGCAGTACCACGAACGCTTCCAGTACCTCGCCGCGGAGCTCGTCCGGCAGGCCGACGACCGCGGCCTCGGCGACATCGGAGTGCAGGACCAGCACGCTTTCCACTTCGAAGGGGCCGATCCGGTAGCCGGCCATGATGATCACGTCGTCGTCGCGGGCGGAGAAGTGGAAGAAACCCTCGCTGTCGCGGGAACCGGCGTCGCCGGTGAGGTACCAGCGGCTGTCGGATGTATAGCGCTGCGCGGAGCGTTCGGGATCGCCCAGATAGCCGACGAACCACAGCAGGGCACTGTGCTGGGTATCGATGGCGATCCGGCCGAGCTGTCCGGGCGGGGCTTCGATATCTGCCTCGTCGGCGAGCACGGTGCAGGCCCAGCCCGGTAGGGAACGGCCCATCGACCCGGCGGGCGCGACCGCGTTCAGGTCGTCGTGCCAGGCATTGCAGATGACCATGCCGTGTTCGGTCTGGCCGTAGTGATCGCGGACCGCGACACCGAGCGCCTCGGCCGACCAGGCGACCACCTCGGGTGTCAACGGCTCCCCCGCCGACGATGCACGGCGCAAACGGGCCGACTGCCCGTCGGATCCGGCCCGCAGCGCCCGGTATACCGTCGGCGCGGCCGCGAAGTTGGTGACCCCGAACCGGTCCAGCACCTGCCAGGTCAGCTCCGGGGAGAAGCCGGCGTGCAGCAACAGGCTCCGGGTACCCGACGCCAGCGGTCCGAGGATGGCGTAGTAGAGACCGTAGGCCCAACCGGGGTCCGCGGCGTTCCAGAAGACATCGTCGGGACGCACATCGAGTGCGAATTCCTGATAGGCGTGGAAGGAGGCCAGTGCACGCACCGGAATCGGCACACCCTTCGGTGTGCCGGTGGTGCCGCTGGTGAACAACTGGACCAGCAGACCGTCCCCGCCCACCGTCGCCGGCGGTGCGCCGGTGTCCTTCGCCGGGATATCGTCCAGCCGCACAGCACCCGCGATATCGTCCTGACCGGTGACGACGGTGCGCCACGGCGGATCCGCGGGCATATCCCCGCCCGGTGCCAGCTTGCCGGCCTGATCCGGGTCGGTGATCACGACGGCGGCTTCGGCGGCGCGCAACCGGAAGGCGATCGCCGGTGGGGCGAAGGCGGTGAACAACGGGACATGGACTGCGCCGCGGCGCCAGACGGCCAGCAGCACCGCCACCAGATCCGCGGATTTCGCCATCAGCGTCGCGACCCGATCGCCCGGTCCGATCCCGAGGCCGGCCAGCGCAGCCGCATACCGTTCGGAACGTTCACGCAGCTCGCCGTAGGTCAGATCGACCGACGAGAGGTCGCTCTCGACAACCGTGAAGGCGACGGCGTCGGCCGGGTGCCGGTCGCAGAGCAATTCGGCTGCGCAGGCATCACCGCGGTCGTAGGTGTCCAGCAGTTCACGCACCCGCGTATTCGGGTCGGCACCCATCTCGCATCTCCTCGGTTCATCGATCCGGTGTTGCAATAGGATGTAGGTCACAGTTTGTCGGCACTACCCCCGAAAAGGGGTGAACCTCCATGACCGCGGACCCCGCGCTGCTACGCCCCCGGGACAGTGACGCGCTGCGCGCCGAAATCCGCCGACTGGCGGCTGTCACCGGGGTTCCGGTGCTGTTCGGTGGCGAAGTTCAGGCCGATACGCTGCTGCTCACCGAGTTCTGCGGGGTCCGCACCAACGGGCTGCGCGGGTTGTCTGTCCGGCGCGCATCCGGTCTGGGTGGTCAGGTCCTCGATTCGCGGCGGCCCGCGGCGGTGACCGACTATCGCCGCGCGCTGTCGATCACCCATCACTACGACGGCCCGGTGCTCGGTGAGGGAATCCGTTCGGTGCTGGCAGTGCCCGTGGTCGTGGATGACCGGTCGCGCGCCGTGCTGTACGCGGCGCTGCGTGGTCCCGGCCCGATCGGCGGCCGTACTGCGGAAGCACTGCTCCAGGCCGGGCACCGGCTGGCGTCGGAGATCATGATCCGGGACGAGGTCGATCGGCGGCTGCGGTTGCTGGACGCGGCGGCGCCGTCGCCCACTACCGGCGGGGCGCTCGCCGAGGAGATCCGCGCCGCCCAGGCAGAACTCCATACCCTCGCGGACAGCTCCGCCGACGCACAATTGGGTGCGGCCCTGCGAGGGATCGGCGACAAATTGGCCAGGGCCCTGTCGGGTCCGCCCGCCGCGGAGTCGCCCCAGCTCTCGCGACGGGAGATCGATGTGCTGGTGCAGGTCGCGCTGGGATGCTCGAACCAGGAGGCCGCCCACCGCCTTTCACTGGGGCCCGAAACGGTCAAGAGCTATCTCCGCAGCGCCATGCACAAACTCGACGCCCGGTCCCGGCACGAAGCCGTGGTCGCCGCGCGCCGCTTCGGCCTCATCCCGTGATTCCGAGCCCTGCCCTCGGCCCATCGACACAGCCGCAGACACGGCATCGTCACCCTCGCTCCCCTGTGCGAACCAGCGGTGCCCTGTCGACTGCACCCGCACAGCTCCACCGTGCAGCGCATATCAAATGCTGCGCTACCAACCTGCCCGACGCATCCACAGGGAGCTGACCCTTGCGGCGGACGACGCGTCGACGTCGACTCAGTGACCGAATCACTTTCGCACGGGTACCGCCGGCGCCACCGTAGCGAGCCGATGGCCGGGGGTGGGTTCCATCCGCGATGATGCGGTCGCCGGGCGGGACGGGAAGATCGAAGCCAGGCCGATGACGCGCGGCGAGAACGGCGAGTGCGACCGGTGGTGTGGTCCGAGCCGCCGCCGCCGCTCCCCGGCGTCCACGACCGGTGTCCGTCAGTCGTGTCCGGGCAGCAGATCCGGGCGACGTTCCCGGGTACGGATCAACGCTTGTTCCCGGCGCCAGGACGCGACCTTCGCATGATCACCGGACAGCAGGATCGGCGGGACCTCGAGTCCCCGCCACGACACCGGGCGGGTATAGCTGGGACCCTCCAGCAGTCCGTCGGAGAACGAATCCTGTTCGTGGGACTGCTGATTGCCGAGCACTCCGGGGATCAACCGGACCACCGCCTCGGTCATCACGAGCACCGCGGCCTCGCCGCCGATCAGTACGTAGTCGCCGATACTGACCTCTTCGACGCGCACCCGCCGGGCCGCGTCGTCGAATACTCGCTGGTCGATCCCCTCGTACCGGCCGCAGGCGAAGACCAGGTGCCGCTCGCCGGACCAGCGGGCGGCCGTGTCCTGGGTGAAGGGCACCCCGGCCGGTGTCGGGACGACGAGCAGGGCGTCGTCCGGGCAGACCTCATCGAGCGCGGCCCCCCAGACCGTGGGTTTCATCACCATGCCGGGGCCGCCGCCGTACGGCGAATCGTCGACCGATTTGTGCACATCGTGGGTCCAGCGGCGAAGATCGTGGACATCGACCGAGAGCAGGCCTTTGTCGATGGCCTTGCCCAGCAGCGCGGTGCGCAGCGGCTCCAGGTATTCGGGGAAGATGGTGATCACGTCGAGCTTCACGACGACCGCCTCATTCCGGATCCAGCAGGCCCTCGGGCGGGTCGATCACGATCAGCCCATCGGCGATCGACACCGTAGGCACGATGGCGGTGACGAACGGAATCAGGATTTCGCGGCCGTCGCCGGCGGCGCGGACCGACAGCAGTTCACCTGCCGCTGAGTGCAGCACGTCGGTCACGGTGCCGACAGCGGAACCGTCGGTGAGTTCGACGCGCAGACCCTCGAGTTCGTGATCGTAGAATTCTTCGGGATCCGCCGCCGACCCCAGATCCTCACTGTCCACCAGGAACAAGGTGCCGCGCAGGGCGTCGGCGGCGCCGCGATCGGTGACACCGGCAAGTTGCACGAGCAGCCGGCCCGAATGTTCCCGGGCCGACTCCACGGTGAAATTCCGCACCTCTTTCGACCGGGCCGCCCGGCCCCGCAGGGTCGAGCCGGGCGCGAAACGCGCCTCCGGTTCGTCGGTACGTACCTCGACGACCAGTTCGCCACGCACGCCGTGCGATCTGGCGACCCGGCCGACTACGAGTTCCATCTACTGATCGGTGTCGACCACGTCGACCCGGATACCGCGGCCACCGATACCGGCGACGAGCGTGCGCAACGCGGTCGCGGTGCGGCCGCCCCGGCCGATGACCTTGCCCAGGTCCTCGGGGTGGACGTGCACCTCGACCGTGCGCCCGCGGCGGCCGGTGATCAGCTCGACGCGTACGTCATCGGGATTGGCGACGATACCGCGGACCAGATGTTCCACGGCATCGGCGACGACGACGCTCATTACTCGGCAGCCTCGGCGGATTCGGTCGCCTCGGCGGCGCCCTCTTCCTTGTCCTTCTTGGCCTTCTTCTTCGGGGTCACGGCCTCGGTGACCGGCTCGTTGTCGGCAGCGGCCAGCGCGGCGTTGAACAGGTCCAGCTTGGACGGCTTGGGCTCGGCGACCTTGAGGGTGCCCTCGGTGCCCGGCAGGCCCTTGAACTTCTGCCAGTCGCCGGTGATCTCCAGCAGCCGCTGCACGGGCTCGGTCGGCTGCGCGCCGACACCCAGCCAGTACTGGGCGCGCTCGGAATCGATCTCGATCAGCGAGGGCTCTTCCTTGGGGTGGTACTTGCCGATGGACTCGATGGCCCGGCCGTCACGGCGGGTCCGGGCGTCCGCGACGACGACGCGGTACTGCGGGTTGCGGATCTTGCCCATACGGGTGAGCTTGATGCGAACAGCCATCTGCTGATCTGCCTTTCATTGTGGTCACGGCGCAATTCAGCGACTCACGCGGTTCGCGAGCCCGGTTTTGCGAATGGAGTGTGTGACCGCCGCGCGGTACGGAACCGGAGACGGGCTGACACTGTCCGGAAGGACGATCGACCATTCTGCCAGATGCAGGTCCGAGCCCGAAATCGTGCCCGTTCCGTCGCGCCTCCGGCGCCCGGCCCGGCCTGCCGACCGGGGACGCCGGACCGCTGGACAATCCTGCCGCCCGGTAGCGGGCCGCGACACGCGTGCGTAGTGTCCGCTGGGTCGCGCTGTCCGCGCGACGGCAACGATCGAGAGTACGGACAGCGTGTTGTTTCTGAACAGAGTCCTCGCCGCGGCGGCCGCGGCAGTGATCGCGTCGGTGCCGGTCGCCATGCCCGCACTCGCGCAGCAGTCGCCACAGGCCGGGACCGAATACGCCCCGACGATGCTGGTACTGGATGCGTCGGGTTCGATGCTGGCGGCCGATCCCAGCGGCGGCACCAAGATGGACGCGGCCAAGAATGCGGTCCGCAGTTTCGTCACCGCGGCGCCGGACAACGCAAAGGTCGGCCTCTCGGCCTACGGCACCGGCACCGGTAATTCGGACGCGGAGAAGGCCGCGGGCTGCCAGGACGTGCAGATCCTGCAGCCGGCCGAAACCATCGACAAACCGGCGTTGACCGCAGCCACCGACGGGATCGTTCCGCGCGGGTACACACCGATCGGTGCATCGCTTCGGGCGGCCGCCGCGGCACTGCCGCAGGAGGGACCGCGCTCGATCGTGCTGGTCTCCGACGGCCTCGACACCTGCGCACCACCGGATCCCTGCGATGTCGCCCGCGAACTCAGCGCCCAGGGCAACGAAATCGTGATGCACGCCATCGGTTTCGGCGTCGACGATGCTTCGCGCGCACAGTTGACCTGTATCGCCCAGACCACCGGCGGCACCTACACCGATGCCGCCGACGGCGCGGCACTCGAACAGGTGCTACCCCGGGTCAGTGCCGTCGCCCTGCGCAGCTATGCCCCGGTGGGCACCCCGATCGCCGGCACACCGGAATACCGTGAAGCCCCCGTCGCAGAGCCCGGCCAGCACCTCGATGTACTGAAGCCGAAGAACAAGCAGTACTACGCGGTGGATGTGCCCGACGCTGCCACGGCCTATTTCAGCGCCACTGTGTCGTTTCCGCGTGGCGACGATGCGGTGTCATCGAACAACAGGCTCGATATCCGTGTCTACGGCAACGACGGGCACGACTGCAATGCCTTCGAGTTCGCTCAGGCGACCCGGTCGACCGATGGTGTGGCCCTGACGGTCAGCAGCGTCTGGGCCGGTGCTGCCGAACCTGAATCCGGCAGCTTCAGCACCGATAAGTGCCGAGGAGGGGGCCGATACTACTTCGCACTGGAATGGGGTCATGTCGCAGACAATGCACCGGCCCAGCTGCCGGTGGAACTGTCGGTCGGAGTGGAGCCGGGCGTCACCGATCCCGGCCCGGCGGCCCGGCCGACCGCGGTGGAGTTCACCGCACCCGACGGCACCCCGGCCCCGGTGACCGGCGGCGGATCGTTCAATGTCGCGGCAGATCTGCCCGGGACCGGCCGCTACACCGATACCGTGCAGCGGGGTGAGTTCGTCTTCTACCGAGTGAAGGTCGATTGGGGCCAGGGGCTGGCCTACCGGGTGAGATTCGGCGACAGCGCCGAGCAAGGCAGCGAGTACACCTCGAATATCGCGACCACGCTCTACAACCCGTACCGCGGCGAGCTCGACTCCAGCACCACCTCCTACGCGGGCACGGAGCGGATCCTGCCGGTCAACGATCCGGCGCTGGCGACGGTCCCGGTCCGCTATCTCAATCGAGAAGAACGCGGCGAGGTCGCCGGCCAGGCCGTGGCGGGCTGGCACTACATCGCGGTGAAACTGAGCCCGACGATCCACAGCACCCGCGCGGTCGCACCCGTGCCGGTCGAACTGGAGGTCGCGGTCACCGGTGAGCCCGAACCCGGACCGCAGTACGCGGACGGCGATACCGCGGCCGAGGGAACATTCGGCGAGAAATCGAAGCAGGTGGCCGCCGGCGATTCGGCCGAGGAAGCGGGGGAAACCTCCGACAGCGGGATATCGCCGCTGGTGTGGGTTGCCATTGCGGCCGCCGCGGTGGTGGCGGTGGCGGCGTTCGCCGGTGCGCTGCTACTGGCCCGCCGACGCAAGCACTGAGCCGGAATCTCCCCTGAGCACGCGAAATCGCTCAGGGGAGATGGATCATTCCGCGATCCCACAGGCGGTAATGCCGTTACTACCGCGGCGGGTATCCGGTCGCCGACTGCATGGCAGCCACACCCCCGGATACGCGGACGCCGCCCAACCTTTCGCAAAAGGGGGGCGGCGTCGCGTCGACGGTTTACCGCCGCGCTACTTATCCGGGAACTTGAACTTGGACAGATCGAAGTTCTCCAGCCCGGGCGGCAGTTGATCGAGGCCGGGCGGCATATTCGACAGGTCCGGCATACCGGCCCCGCCCGCGGGCATACCGGGCATCCCCGGGAAGCCGCCGCGCATCTTCGGCTGGGTGGGCCCGCGACCGCCCTTCTTGCCCTTCTTCCCCTTTTTGTTCTTGGTGCGCCGGTTACCGCCCGGCATCCCCATCTGCCGGCCCATCGCGGTCATCATCTTGCGGGCCTCGAAGAACCGGTCGACCAGCTGGTTGACATCGGAGACCTGCACCCCGGAGCCGTTGGCGATCCGCAACCGCCGGGAAGCGTTGATGATCTTCGGGTTGTCCCGTTCCGCGGGGGTCATACCGCGGATGATGGCCTGGACCCGGTCGAGCTGTTTATCGTCGACCTGGGCGAGGGCGTCCTTCATCTGCCCGGCACCCGGCAGCATCCCGAGCAGGTTGCCGATGGGACCCAGCTTCCGGATCGCCAGCATCTGATCGAGGAAATCCTCTAGGGTGAGTTCACCGCTGCCGATCTTGCGCGCGGCCTCCTCGGCCTGCTGCGCGTCGTAGACCTGCTCGGCCTGTTCGATGAGGGTGAGCACATCGCCCATCCCGAGGATGCGGCTCGCCATCCGGTCGGGGTGGAAGACGTCGAAATCCTCGAGCTTCTCACCGGTGGAGGCGAACATGATCGGCTCGCCGGTGACGTTGCGCACGCTCAGCGCGGCGCCACCGCGGGCGTCGCCGTCGAGTTTGGTGAGCACCACACCGGTGAAGCCGACGCCGTCGCGGAAAGCTTCGGCGGTGGAGACGGCGTCCTGGCCGATCATGGCGTCGAGGACGAACAGGGTTTCGTCGGGTTTCACCGCGTCGCGGATTCCGGCGGCCTGCGCCATCAGTTCGGAATCGATACCGAGCCGGCCGGCGGTGTCGACGATCACCACGTCGTACTGTTTGGCGCGCGCCTCGGCGACGCCGGATTCGGCGACCGCGATCGGATCGGCCGCGGTGACCCCGAGCGCGTTCTCACCGCCACCGATGGAGGTGCCGGGGTGGGGCGCGAACACCGGGACACCGGCGCGTTCGCCCACCACCTGCAACTGGGTGACGGCGCCGGGACGCTGCAGGTCGCAGGCCACCAGCAGCGGCTGGTGGCCCTGATCGCGCAGCCATTTGGCGAGCTTGCCGGCGAGGGTGGTCTTACCGGCGCCCTGCAGGCCGGCGAGCATGATCACCGTCGGCGGCGTCTTGGCCAGCGTCAAGCGCCGGGTCTCGCCGCCGAGGATGGCGACGAGTTCCTCGTTGACGATCTTGACGACCTGCTGGGCCGGATTCAGCGCCGCGGAAACCTCGGCGCCCTTCGCGCGTTCCTTGATCCGGGAGATGAACCCGCGGACCACCGGCAACGCGACATCGGCCTCCAGCAGAGCCAGCCGGATCTCCCGGCAGGTGGCGTCGATATCGGCCGGCGACAGGCGTCCCTTACCGCGAAGGTCCTTCAGGGCACCGGTCAACCGGTCGGATAAAGATTCGAACACCTGGCGCGCTCCTGATCTCGAGTGACGTCACTGAGTCCCAGGGTAATGGGCGTCCCAGACTAGCGGGCGTCGCGGCGTGACTCCGCTCGCACCGTCGGTGCCCGCACTGTACTCGAGAAACCGGCCCTGCACCCGAGAAGAGAAACCGGCACCGCACTCGAGAATACGGCGCCGGAGGGTTCAGCTCGCGGGGGTGGAGAAACCGCGCTGGTAGTCGTGCTGTTCCACGGCGACCAGATAGGCCGCTTCCCGGCCGGTGAGGCCGAGTCCGCGGGCCAGGGAATCCAGTTGCGACCAGTCGTCGTCCGGCGGGACGCCGACGGTCGCGACGGCGGCGGCCACGGTCATCGCGGCCATCGCCTGGGGTTCGGTGAGTGTTCGCCCGGGTAGCCAGGTCACCACCCAGTAGGCGTCGCCCACGCATCGGGCGATATGAGGGGTCATATCGCTGGTCATGATCGACGAGGTCACCACTTGGATTGCCACCGACCTGCTCCCCTCATGAGCGCGACAGCTGACTCCCGAATCGTAGGGGCCGGATCTCGCGTGGCTCAGGACCTGTTGGCAACTGGAGGGCAATCGACGCTCAATGGTGACCTTGGACACAGGACCTGCCGTCCGCCCGCCCCGGTCGTGGGCGGGCGGCCTCGGCGCTCAGGTCCGTTCCTGCTCCGGGGTTTTGCGCGGCGCCGGCTGCGGAACCTCCGCCAGGATCGCGGTTTCGATGGCCGACCGCCGCTGCGGACCGGAGTCGTCGCCCAATTCCACACAGAAGACATCGACCACGAACGATCCCATGGTCACCACCTTGGCCCAGCGCACATCGGCGCCCGCGCCCGACAGTACGGCGGACAACCGGCACAGCAAGCCGATGCGGTCTTCCGCCCGTAACTGCAGGATGAACTGGCCCGCGGCCTGGGTCGGTGTCCACAACAACCACGGTTCGGCCCGGGCGTGACGGGCCGCGGCGGGCGTATCACGTTCCCGCGCGGTGAGAACGGCGCGCACATCGAGATCACCGGCGATCGCGCGTTTGAGTTCCTGGCGTAACAGCCCGGCGTCCGGTGGTGACCCGAAGGCCGGTGTCACGACGAAGGTGTTGATCGCCGACTCCCCCGCGGCGCCGATCGACGCCGACAGCACCCGCAGCGAATGCAGTGCCAGCACACCGGCGGTATCGGCCAGCAAACCGGGGGTATCCGGGGCGATCACGGTGGCGAGGTAGGTGTATTTACCGTCGCCCTGGGATAATTCGACGTGCACTCCACCGGCGGCGGCGCGGGCGAGCAGCTCCTGCGGTATGGGTTCGGGCTCGGGCAGCTCCTCGCCCGCCATCACGGTCCGGCAGCGCCGGACCAGTTCGCCGATCAGCGTCGCTTTCCAGTCCCCCCAGACACCCGGTCCGGTGGCCAGCGAATCCGCTTCCGCCAGCGCATGCAACAGTTCCAGCCGCCGCGGATCGTATTCGAGTGCCTCCGCCACGTACTGCACCGTGGCCGGATCGTCGATATCACGGTGGGTGGCCACATCGGGCAGTAGCAGATGGTGGCGTACCAAGGCGCTGAGGATTTCCACATCCGAGGGCCACAGCCCCATGCGGCGGCCGATCTGCGTGGCGAGTTCGGCGCCGACCACACAGTGGTCCTCGATGCGGCCCTTGCCGATATCGTGCAACAGCGCACCGAGCGCCAGCAGATCGGGCCGGGCGACCCGGGTGCTCGCGGCGCTCGCGTAGGCGACGGTCTCCACCGAATGGCGGTCCACGGTCCAGACGTGCAGGGCGTCGCGCGGCGGCAGGTCACGCACCGCACCCCATTCCGGAAGCAGCCTGCCCCACAGGCCGGTACGGTCGAGCGCCTCCACCGCGTCGATCACCCCGCGGCCGGAACCGAGCAGCACCAGCAGATCGTTGAGAGCGTCTTTCGGCCACGGCTCCCGCAGTTCCGGGGCGTCCTCGGCCAGCCGGTTGAGGGTGGTCGCCGACATCGGCAGACCCGATTGCGCGGAGGCCGCCGCCACCCGCAGGATCAGGCCGGGGTCGCGTTGCGGCCGGGCATCCCGGGCGAGCACCACCTCACCCGCATGTTCGACCACACCCTCGTCCAGGGGCCGCCGCACCGGCATCCGCCGCAGCCGCGCCAGCCCACGCCGCGGCAACGCGTTACCGGCGGTACGCAACCCGACGTCCACCGAATAGCCGACGGTGCGGGCCGCGTCGCTGAGGGTGCGGGCGAGATCGAACCGGTCACCGATACGCAGGGCCGCACCGATCTCGTCTGCATCCTGGGCGCGCAGCTGGTCCCGGGCCCGGCCCGCCACCCGGTGCAGTTCGGTGCGGACGTCCAGGAGCCGGCGATGTGCCTGGGCCAGGCCACCGCCCGGCGTCTCCGGACCGAGCCCCGGCATGGCATCGGTGAGCTGTGCGATGGCCAGCGCATCCAAGAGCTGGATATCGCGCAACCCGCCGCGACCGTTCTTCAGATCGGGTTCGGTGCGGTGGGCGATCTGCCCGCTGCGGTCCCAGCGGACGCGGACACCGGTGAGTAGTTCGTCGTAGCGGCCGCGGATACCGCGGCGCCAGTCCTTGCGGATACCGGCGATGATCCGGTCGCTGAGTTCGGGGTTGCCGACGATATGGCGGGCATCGAGCATCCCGAGCGCGGCGACCAGATCATCGGCGGCCACCTTCAACGCCTGCGGTACCGTGCGCACACTGTGGTCGAGTTTGATGTGGGCGTCCCACAGCGGATACCACAGCCGGTCGGCGATTTCGGCGACCCGCTTCGGATCCATATCTTCGTGCAGCAACACCAGATCCAGATCGGAGTAGGGCAGCATCTCGCGCCGGCCGAGCCCGCCCACGGCCATGATCGCCAGGCCGCTGTCCGGGGTTATCCCGACCTCGGTGCCCTTGCTGGTCAGCCACAGCTCGTACAGGTCGACCAGCGCCGACCGCAGTGATTCGGCATCCAAGCGCGGATGCCGGGGTTGCCCACCGCCGAGTAGCTGGTCGCGGGCGCGGACCAGGTCGGCGGCGCCGTTCGACAGTTCCACGGCTTTACCGGTCGGTCCGGCGCCGACCCGCCTCTGCTCCCTTTTCTGCCGGTCTTCATCCAACCGAACCACCACCCGTCACACAGGCGGCCCCGCCCCGACCGGAAACGGTGGGAGCGGGGCCGCTGTCGTTGTTTACATACACGCGCGCGGTGCATTCTCGCGCGCTGCCGACGCGGCAGGTCTATAGAGCGTCGGTGCCGCGTTCGCCGGTACGCACCCGGACGATCGTCTCGACCGGACTGACCCAGACCTTGCCGTCGCCGATCTTGCCGGTGCGCGAGGCATCGACGATGAGATCGACGACCCGGTCCACCGAAGCATCGTCCACCACGACCTCGACCCGTACCTTCGGGACGAAATCCACCGAATACTCGGCGCCGCGGTAGACCTCGGTATGGCCCTTCTGCCGGCCGTAGCCCTGGACCTCGCTCACGGTCATACCGAATACGCCCGCCTGCTCCAGGCCTGTTTTGACGTCTTCGAGCGTGAACGGTTTGACGATTGCGGTGATCAGTTTCATGGGGTTCATGCCTCCTTGCCGGCCGAACGAGCGGTTCCACCCAGTGCAGCGAAATCGTATGCGGTCTCCGCGTGTTCGGAGTCGTCCATACCAGTGGACTCCGCTTCGGCGTCGGCACGCAGACCGATCGTGAACTTGATCGCGTACGCGATCGCCAAGGCGATCACGAAGGAATACGCGAGCACGGCAACCGCACCGAGCGTCTGCCGGCCCAGCAGCTCGAGATCACCGCCGTAGAACAGGCCCGCGGCACCCGCGGGCGCTTCGGGAGCGGCGAACAAGCCGATCAGCACCGTGCCGAGGATACCGCCGACCATGTGGATACCTACGACATCGAGCGAATCGTCGTAACCGAACTTGAACTTCAGGCTCACCGCCAGTGCGCAGACCGCGCCGGCGATCACGCCGATGGCCAGGGCCCCCAGCACGTTGACCGAGGTACACGACGGGGTGATGGCGACCAGACCGGCGACGATACCGGAGGCGGCGCCCAGCGAGGTGGGCTTACCGTCACGGATCTTCTCGACCACCAGCCAGCCGATCATCGCGGCAGCGGTGGCGACCAGAGTGGTGATGAAGGCGGCACCGGCGACACCGTCGGCGGCCGCCGCGGAACCGGCGTTGAAGCCGAACCAGCCGAACCACAGCAGCGCGGCACCCAGCATCACGAACGGCAGGTTGTGCGGCCGGAAGGGCGTCTTGGGCCAGCCGGCGCGTTTACCGACCACGATCGCCAGGGCGAGCGCGGCGGCACCGGAGTTGATATGCACGGCGGTACCACCGGCGAAGTCGATGGCCTCGACCTTCTCCATGATCCAGCCGCCACCCCAGACCCAGTGCGCGACCGGGAAGTACACCAGGGTGACCCAGATGGCGCTGAACGCCAGCCACGCCCCGAACTTCAGCCGGTCGGCGACCGCACCGGAGATCAGCGCCACGGTGATGATCGCGAACATCGCCTGGAAGGCGACGAAGACGGTCGCCGGGATGGTCCCGAACAGCGGGACACCCGCCGATTCGTCGCCGAATCCGGCGATCAGCGTTTTCAGGCCGAAGAACTGGCCCGGGTCACCGATCAACCCGCCCTTGTCGGTCCCGAACGCGACCGAGAAGCCGAACAGCACCCAGAGCACGGCGACGACAGCCATCGCGCTGACGCTCATCATGATCATGTTGAGCACGTTCTTGCTCCGGACCATACCGCCGTAGAAGAACGCCAGGCCGGGTGTCATCAGCAGTACGAGCGCGGCGCTCGTCAATATCCACGCGGTATCGCCGGCATTGGGCGTCCCGATCACGGTTTCCACCAGTTACCTCCCTCATCTTCCGGCCCGCCGCCTGCGCGACTTCGGGCCCGCTAATGAAGGGTGCTCATTCGGTGTTTCATCCGTGACGCTCCGGTGTTTCACCTACGTGAATGGATCACGCAGTCATGTTTCGAGTGTGTTGCCGCCGCCGTACCTGCTGTTCACCGCGGTTTGTGAGGTCGCTCCACCCGGCAGCGACCGGCCCTCTGTCAGGCCTGCTGGACGCCGCCGGGCGACCGGGATCAACCGAGCAGCGCGTCCACGAACGCCGACGGTTCGAACGGAGCCAGATCGTCGGCCCCCTCGCCGAGACCGACGAGTTTGACCGGGACCCCGAGTTCGTGCTGGATCTGGAAGACGATCCCGCCCTTCGCAGTGCCGTCGAGCTTCGTCAGCACCACACCGCTGATATCGACCACCTCGGCGAAGATCCGGGCCTGCATGAGCCCGTTCTGGCCGACGGTCGCATCCAGCACCAGCAGTACCTCGTCCACCGAGGCCTTCTTCTCCACCACCCGTTTCACCTTGCCGAGCTCATCCATCAGCCCGGTCTTGGTATGCAGGCGGCCGGCGGTATCGATGAGTACCGCGTCCACGCCGGAGTCGATACCGGAGGCCACCGCGTCGAAGGCCACCGCGGCGGGATCGGCGCCCTCCTTGCCGCGGACCGTATCCGCACCGACCCGCTCACCCCAGGTCTGCAACTGGTCGGCCGCGGCGGCCCGGAAGGTATCGGCCGCACCCAGCAGCACCCGGCGGCCGTCGGCGACGAGCACGCGGGCGAGTTTGCCGGTGGTCGTGGTCTTACCTGTGCCGTTGACCCCGACGACGAGCAGGATCGACGGGTGATCGGGATGCGGTAGGGCGCGTACGGAACGGTCGAGTTCGGGCCGCAGCGATTCGATCAGCACATCGCGCAACACCGCCCGCGCCTCATCGGCGGTGCGCACGCTCCGTGCGGCCATTTCCTCCCGCAGCCGCTCCACGATGACGGTGGTGACGGCCGTGCCGATATCGGCCAGGACGAGCGTGTCCTCGACCTCTTCCCACGATTCCTCGTCGAGGTCGCCACCACCGAGCAGACCCAGCAGGCTTTTGCCGACCGCGTTCTGCGACCGCGACAGCCGCCCGCGCAGCCGGGTCAACCGGCCGGAGGTCGGTTCGATCTCCTCGACTTCGGGGACGAGATGGGCGCCGGCCGCGGTATCGGGAGCCACCAGCGGAGCTTCGCCGGTGGCGGGTTCCGTGGGAGGTGCGGTCTCGGTATCCGGTGCGGCAGCGCTCGCCGCGGCAGCCGCACCACCGGCCCCCGGCACGGTTGTCCCGGGTTCGGCGGACGCCGGCGCCTCCGCCGCGGGCGGCGCAGTCGTGTCTGCCGGCGTCTCTGCCGACGGCGGAACGGTTGTATCGGCCGCAGGAGGTGCGGACGTCTCGTCCGTCGTCGGTGCGGACGTCTCGGTCGCCGGCGCCGTGGAGGTCGCCGATTCCGCGGGCGCGGAGGTTCCGGTTTCGCCGGGCGCGGTGGTCTCCGCTGCGGGAGCCCCGGGCTTTCCGGTCCCGGGTGCCGCGGTCGTTCCGGTTTCCGGCGGCAGGGCCGTCTCGGGTTCCGGTGGTGCAGTGGGAGCAGCGGTACCCCCGCCCGGCGCTTCCGGCGCGGTGGTGGTTGCGGTGTCGGCGGTATCCGGCAGCGGGACATCGGTGATACCGCGGCGGGGCGCGTCCCGGGGGATCGCGGCGTCGTCACCGATATGTGGCTGACCCTCGGTATCCGTCCGCTCAGCGGGACTCGGGCGCGCGGGTGCCGCGGTGGCTCCCTGCCCGCCCTGACTGAAACTGAAACCGCCGGCCGCCTGGTACCCACCGGACCGGTCGGCCAGCTCCCCTTTCTCCGCCGGCGGGGTCAGCGAGACCCGGCCGCGTTTGTACCGGACGAAGCCGGCCACGAGCGCGACCAGCAGTACGGCGGCGATGGCTGCGATCAGAATCCAGGCTTGCGCACTCACACCGCCCATCCTTGCAGAGCCGGTGCGGGCCCCCGCCGACCCCGCCCGGCCCGCGCGGCGGCCGGACCCGAGCCCGCCCTCCCATACGCTGCACATTCCCTGCTCAGCCCCGCGAACACGACGGGTGAGATTTCTTGTCCTGCGGAAGTTCTCGCTACAGGCCAATAGGATCGGCGATGTGACCGATCGAAACGTGCTTGGGGGTCCGCTACAAGAGTGCGGCACCGATCCTCTGACCGGGTTCTACCGGGACGGCTGCTGCAGCACCGGCCCGGAGGATCTGGGCAGCCACACCGTGTGCACGGTCGTCACAGCCGAGTTCCTGGAGCACCAGGCATCCATCGGCAACGATCTGAGCACACCGCGTCCGGAGAACAATTTTCCCGGCCTGCAGCCGGGCGACCGATGGTGTGTGGTGGCGGTGCGCTGGTTACACGCGCACGAGGACGGTGTCGCCGCGCCGGTGATACTGGCGGCGACCCATGAGAATGCCCTGGAAGTGATATCGATGGAAATCCTGCGAAAATACGCGGTCGACGTACCCGACGACGTCAGCGACCTGCTGTGAGACAACGCGCTGTCGCTGCCGCGCGCCGGCAGTAGAGCGCCGCTATGGGGGCGAAGAAAACCGTCGAACACTTCCTCGAGTTCTCGCTGCACCGCGATGCTCGGATCCTTCTGTGGACCGATGCCGGATTCATCGTCCGGGATCGCTGATCATCAGGCGGCGCGATCACGGCGCCACGGGGAGTTGGCGACGGGCGTCGTCCACGCCCTTGCCGGGTTACTGGCAACCGGCGTGAACCGGAGACCACCCATACCGCTGTCGGGCCCCGACGCGGTACCGGGTGAGTCGCAGCCCGACCGTCACGCTCCCCGGCGGAATCACGTCGGTGCGCCCGCGGGTGCCACGTTCTGCCCGCGCAGGCGCTGCGAGATCACCTGGGTGATGCCGTCGCCGCGCATGCTGACGCCGTAGAGGGCGTCGGCGATCTCCATGGTGGGCTTCTGGTGGGTGATGACGATCAGCTGACTCTTCTCGCGCAGCTGTTCGAACAGTCCGATGAGGCGGCGCAGGTTGGTGTCGTCGAGCGCGGCCTCCACCTCGTCCATGACATAGAACGGTGAGGGCCGCGCACGGAAGATGGCGACCAGTAGGGCCACCGCGGTCAGCGATTTCTCGCCACCGGACAGCAACGACAGCCGCTTGACCTTCTTTCCGGGCGGCCGCGCCTCCACTTCGATACCGGTCGTGAGCATATTGCCGGGATCGGTGAGCAGCAGCCGGCCTTCGCCGCCCGGGAAGAGCGCCGAGAAGACCTGGACGAATTCCCGTTCCACATCGGCGTAGGCGTCGGTGAAGACCTGCAGGATGCGGTCGTCCACCTCGGCCACCACGTCGAGCAGGTCCTGGCGGGCTTTTTTGACGTCCTCGAGCTGGGTAGCCAGGAAGTTGTAGCGCTCCTCGAGGGCGGCGAACTCCTCCAGCGCCAGCGGGTTCACCTTGCCGAGGGTCGCCAGATCCTTCTCGGCCCGTTTCGCGCGCCGCTCCTGCGAAGCCCGGTCGAACGGCATCGGCGCCGGTGCGGTGACCTGCTCCCCGCGCTCCTTGGCCTGCTCGTATTCGCGTAGTTCCAGCTCGCTGGGCGGGAGCGCGATATCGGGTCCGTATTCGGCGATCAGATCGTCGAGCGCGATACCGAACTGCTCGCCGATATTCGCCTCGAGTTGTTCGATCCGCAGCGCGGCTTGCGCCTTGGCGACCTCGTCGCGGTGCACCGCGTCGGTGAGCTGCCCGAGCTGGGTGCTCAACGCCCGCACCCGCTCCTTGATCTGGTCGACCGAGGTCGCGCATTCGGTGCGCCGGCGCACGAGATCGTCACGCCGGGCGGCGGCAGCCGCCACGACCTGCTCCAGTTCGGCGGACAGTTCCGCACCGGATTCGGCGACCGCAGCGGCCACCTGGGCCGCGCGCCGGCGGGCGGCCTGCGCACGTTCGGCGCGGGCGCGGGCCTCGCGTTCGGTCCGGGCGGATCGGCGCAACGTTTCCGCTTTACCGCGCACGGATTCGGCACGTTCCTCGGCGGTCCGCACCGCCAGCCGGGCCTCCACTTCCATGGCCCGGGCCTCGGCCAGCGCCGCGGCGGCTTCTTCCCGGGCCAGCGCGGCGGCCTCGGTACCGGCCGCGCCGGCCGCATCGCCGTCGGTATCGGCCTGTTCCAGTTCGGCGCGGTGCAGCCGGTCCTCCAGGTCGGCGAGCGCGGCGACTGCTTCTTCCCGCGAGGTCTCGGCGGCGGCCCGCTGTTCGATGAGGCGTTCGGATTCGGTATTCGCCGTCCGCGCGGCCGCACCGAGCCGGCCGAGCCGTTCGTAGATGCTGTTGAGCGCCTGATCCGATTCGTGCAGCGCCAGCAGCGCCTGGTCCACCGCGTCCTTGCGGTCGGCCTGTTCCTCCAGCGCCCCGGACAGGCTCGCTTCGAGTTCCTCGGCATGCCGCTGCGCGGCCCGCAGTTCGGCTTCGGCGGTATCGATTTCGGCCTGGATCTCGAGGCGGCTCGGTGCGCGATCGGATCCGCCGATCAGCCAGCCGGTTCCGGCCAGATCGCCTTCCCGGGTCACCACCCGCAGCTCCGGACGTGCGGCCAGTACTTCCGCGGCACGGTCCAGATCGTCGACGACCACGACCCGGCTCGTCAGCGCGACCACCGCCGCACGCAGCGAATCGGGGTAATTCACGACGTCGGCCAGCCGGCGCGCCCCGCCGGGCAGTTCGGCCTCGTCGATCCCGGTATCGGCAGCAACACCCTCGTAGACCAGCGCGGCCCGGCCGGCATCGGCCTTCCCGAGCGCCCGCACGGCACTGACCGCGGTATCACCGGTATCGGCGACCACCGCCTCGGCGACCGGTCCCAGCACCGCCGCGACCGCGGCCTCGTACCCGGCGTGCACGCCGAGCAGTTCGGACAGCGGGCCCAGGAGCCCGGCCGGCTGGTTCTCGGTCAGCCAGGCCGCGCCGTCGCGGCTGGCCAGGTTCATGCCGAGCGCTTCGATCCGCGCGGTCAGCGAGGCGACCCGCCGCCCGGCGTCGCGGTCCTCGGCACGCAGTTCGGTGACCCGGTGATCGGCGAGGTCGAGCGCCTCGACAGCATGTTCGTGCTGGGCATCGAGCCCGGCTTCCCCGGCGTCGAGTTCGGCCAGTTCGTCCTGCACGGCGTCGTATTCGCGCTGCGCTTCCTCGCCTCGGGTCCGCGACTGGGTGAGGGCGGTGCTCGAGCGAACGATCTCGGTATCGATGGCTTGGGCTTTGGTGCGCAGGTTCTCGACCTGCCCCGACAACCGGACCAACCCTTCGCGGCGGTCGGCGATGGCCCGGACGGCGGCCAGATGCGCCTGTTCGGCCGCCTTGGCCTCGTGTTCGCGTTCGGCGAGCCCGTCGCGGGCGGCTTCGAGGGTCTCCGTGGCCATCTCGACGGCTTCCCGGAGTTCGGCCTCCTCGGCTTCCACCCGGTCCGCTTCGGCTTCGAGCTGGTCGGGGTCGCGGCCGGTATTCGCCGCGGGGGCGGTATCGAGATGGCGAGCGCGGTCGGTCGCGATCCGGGTGGTGGCATTGACGCGTTCGGCCAGCGCGGACAGCTGGAACCACAGCTGGCCCGCCGCTTCGGCGCCGGGAGTGAGCCGGGAGAGTTCGAACTCCTGCTGGGCCAGGGCCGCATTGGCCGCGTCGAGTTCGCTCTGCACGGTGATCTGTTGTTCCCGCGCATAGGCTTCCTTGCTCTGCTGGCTTTGCAGCTCGGCCCGCCGGGTGACCAGATCGTCGGCCGCCAATCGCAGCCGGGCGTCGCGCAGATCGGCCTGGACGGTCTGGGCGCGGCGCGCCACCTCCGCCTGGCGGCCCAGCGGTTTGAGCTGGCGGCGCAGTTCGGTGGTGAGATCGGTGAGGCGGGCCAGGTTGGCCTGCATGGCGTCCAGTTTGCGGACGGCTTTTTCTTTACGTTTGCGGTGTTTGAGGACGCCCGCTGCTTCTTCGATGAAGGCGCGCCGGTCTTCGGGTCGCGATTCCAGGATCGCCGAGAGCTGTCCCTGGCCGACGATCACATGCATTTCGCGGCCGATACCGGAATCGCTGAGCAGTTCCTGGACATCCATCAACCGGCACGAGTTGCCGTTGATCTCGTATTCGCCGGCCCCGTCGCGGAACATCCGGCGGGTGACGGAGACTTCGGCGTAATCGATCGGCAGCGCGCCGTCGGAGTTGTCGATGGTGAGCGTGACCTCGGCCCGCCCGAGCGCGGCACGGCCGGAGGTACCGGCGAAGATGACATCCTGCATCTTGCCGCCGCGTAATGCTTTGGCGCCCTGTTCGCCCATCACCCAGGTGAGCGCATCGACGACGTTGGATTTACCGGAACCGTTCGGACCTACGACGCAGGTGATGCCGGGTTCGAACCGCAGTGTCGTCGCGGACGCGAAGGATTTGAACCCCTTCAACGTCAAGCTCTTCAGATGCAACGCCGACGACCCTTTCCGCCTCCACGTACTGTCCGCCTCGCTCAGGCCGATCAGCCATGCTATAGGCCCGCGGCGAGATAAACCCATCCGGCGCACCGGAGGTGGCCGATCGGCAGCGGGTGGTGGCGGTGTGGTTGCCGAGAGCGGCCCGCACCGTAGCCCGGTGGTTCCGCCGACCGGATACCACCGAGGCTACCGGGCGTTATACCTTTCGGCGATGGCAGCTGCCGGCCTCGATTCCGGTTGCCGCGCGCACTGCCAGCACGGCGCCCCACGGGCCGATGACCCATATGGGCCAGAAGTAGGTGAACGCTCCGACGCCCAGCGAGATCGCCGCCCAGATCACCAGTACCAGCACACTGACACCCAGCCACGCGCTGCCCTCGATCCGCTGCCAGATCGGGAACCGCGAGCGCGATCGCCGCGGGGACGAGTCCGGGCCGGGGGGCGCCTTCAACTCGGGCAGGTCCGCGAGCACACCCTGCAGTTCCTCGCGGGTCGCGCTCCGGTACACCTGCGCTACCCGCTCGTCGTATTCGGCGAGATCCAGCCTGCCGTCGCCCAGATGCCGGCCCAGCTCCCGCACGAATCGATCACGTTCGGCATCCGAGGCGCGGATGCCCGCCGAGATCTCCATAGCGCTCCCCTTACACATCAGACCACACTCCACTGTGGAATAAAACCAGAGTGCTACTCCCACTGTGGAATGTCAAGGGGGTTCGGGCCTCTGTCCGACACACACCCGCTACCTCGGAATGATCCGAACAGGCCCGGCCATGGACAGCAGGAGCAGCGGCAAGCGATCCCCGGCACCACAATCGACGTACGGGGTCGACGCTGTGCCCGACGGAGGCCCCGGCCGCTCACATATGTGGCGGCAGGGCCGGCGCGGCAAGCACCGCCTCGCGGAGCAGCCGACCGCCCCTATCTCCACGAAACCCTGTAGCCCGCCCCGGATCGGCTCCCAGTTCTGCACCACCAGAACCACCCGGCCGGGCGCCGCCGGAGAACGCAGCAGCGCCAACAGCTCGGCCACCGCGCGGAGGGGCCACCACATGGACTCGGCCATCGGCCGCTCACCCATGTGGCAGCAGCACCGGCCCGGAAAGCACCCCCAGCCGAGCAGCCGACGAGCCCCTATCTCTCCACGAAACCCTGCAACCCGCCCCGGACCGGCTCCCAGTTCTCCACCACCAGATCCACCCGGCCGGGCGCCGCCGGAGAACGCAGCAGCGCCAACAGCTCGGCCACCACGCGGCGTGGCCCTTCGGCCACCACGTGCACCCTGCCGTCGGGCGCGTTGGTGGCATGCCCGGTGAGCCCGAGCTCCAATGCCCGCGAACGGGTCCACCAGCGGAAACCCACGCCTTGCACGTATCCGTGCACCCACGCGCTGAGCCGCACCGGATCGTTCGCCGACTGCTGCCCCGCCGTATCGCCCGCCATGATCAGTCGACGGTATCGATCTCGAAGGACAGCGTCACCTTGCTACCCGCCTTCAATGTCCGGCCCACGGTGCACACCTTGTCGATCGCTCGCTGCACCGTCACCAGCAGCCGCTCGCGGGCGGCATCGTCGAGTTCGCTCAGATCGAGTTCGAATACCTCGTCCAGCTGTGGATACACCTCGTTCTCGCGGTCCGCGGCACCGGAAACCCGGATCGTGGCGTCGTAGTCGTCGCCGAGTCGGCGCGACAGCGGGAAATCCGAGCTCATCCCCGAGCATGCGGCCAGCGCGATCTTCAGGAGTTCACCGGGTGTGAACACGCCGGGAACGCTTTCGGACCCGATCAGAACCTCCGCGCCGCGTGAACTGTGCCCGGTATAGCGCCTGGTCCCCGTACGCTCCACCCACAGTGTGGTCGGGCCCGAGGGTGCGCCGGCCGGCGCCGCGGCGGCGGCCGCAGTGGTGGTGTCATCAGCCATGGTTGCGATCCTGCCACCCACCGTCCGAGCCGCGCGCACCCGTCCGTGACCGGCGCGGATCAGCCCCGGCGCGAACGCCGCGCAGTCACCCGGACCGGCCGCTTCGGCCGGTCCTCCAGCATCACGGCGAGAAGCCGCAGCAGTAGCGGACCGACGATGAATCCGGCGATCAACGTCGGTGTCAGCAGGGACATGGCAGTCCTTCCGTACTCACGGGCGATGCGCTGGAAAACTACCCCTCCGGACAGCCCGGAAACCCGTTGCTTGCGCGATCTTTACGCCGGGAATTCAGCCCCCTGATCACACGCGGACCGCACTCCTGGTCACCGATACGGGTGACATCGCGAGGTATCGGCAAGCTCCGCACAAGGAAGATTCCCGTAGCGGCGGATTACGTCCTGACCGCCCTCCCGCAGCAGGAAGCGCACGAAGCTCGCACCGATGGATCCGGGCGCGAAATCGCCGTAGGAGTACGCGTACTCCACGCCCCAGAACGGGTAGCTCTGCTCCCCCGCCGCCTCTCGCGTCGCAGGCCGGCCACCGATTGTCACGCGCACCAGGCCTGCGGTATCCGCGGCGTCCGCGGCTTCGCTGTATCCGACAGCGCCCGGTATCCCGGCGACCTCGCCGAGGACATCGCCGGTGGTCAAGGTCTGGCAGCGCCCGGGTTCGCTGCTGCGCGCGAGCTCGTTGCAGGTGATACCGGGTTCCGGTGGCTGCCCGGTCTCCAGCAACCGGGTCTCGAAATTCCAGCGGGTCCCGGATCCGGCGTAGCGATTGACGACCCGCACCGGCAGATCGGCGCCGCCGACTGCCCGCCAGTTGGTGACCCTGCCGAGGAACAGATCCCGGATCTGCTCGACCGTGAGATCGCTGACCCCCGTTTCCGGGTGCACGACCACGGTGAACAGCGAAAGCGCCAGCGGCCGCTGTACCAATGCGGGAAAGTCCGCGCCCTTGGGTGCATCACCGATCGCCAGCAGCGTGCCGTCGGCACCGCGTGCGTCGTCGACCCGCGTCATCCCGCGTTCACTGCCCTCGAATTCGTAGCTGATATCCGAACCCGGACACGTACGTTCGTAGAGTTCGCCCGCCTCCTCGACCACCCGCGCGAAGGCGGTCGAACCCACCACGGTGAGCCGTCCTGTGGCGCAACCACTCGGCGCGGCCTCGGATTCGACGATATCGAGCACCGTCATCGCCGCGATGACGGTGACCAGGAACCCGATCAGCACGAGCATGAGCAGCGACGCCCCGGAACGGCCCTGGGTCTTGGTGATCCCGCCGCCGGTGACCACGCCCTGCATCGTGGGCTCGGGGTAGTCGCCGGTGCCGGCGGTCCGTTCCAGGGTCGCCAGGATCTTGTAGTGGTCCGACCGGTTCAGCGGGACCTTCGGCAGATCGATGACACCGATATCCTGGCCCGCCAGTTCACGGTGACCGAAGCCCGAATCCGGTTCGAAACAGACGGCCAGCCCCGGATTGCTCAGCTCGGTGACCGCCATCCCGATCACCCGCCGCTGCGGAAAGTGCAGATGTAATCCGGCCTGGCCGTTCTGTCCGGTCACATAGTCGGTGGCATCGATGGTGGTGGCGCCGTGGTTTTCGATCCGGACCAGCACCACCGACAGATCCTGCAGGTTACGTTCGGCCCCCTCGGCGGTCTGCCGTAACTGTCGCAGGGCCCCGGCGTGCCCGGATTCCGCTTCACCGGTGACCGGCGTATCCATCTGCACCCGCCAGCCGAGCCGCTTCCGGCCGACGAAAACGAATTCCCAGACGAAGGCGCCCACCGGGATCGCGATACCGGCGACCGGGAGCACAAAACCGAACAGAAGTTCACCCACCGGCCGCTACCACCCCGAATCGCGCTATTTGTCCCAATCTTCGGCCAACCGTACGGCGAAATCTCCTCGGCCCGGCGGGTGTTCGCACACCATTCACCAGAGCGTCATCGACCGTCGGGCGGATGTGTTCGCGCCTCGGCATCGATACGCCGTTCACCGCGCGGATTCGCCTCCCGGACACTCGCCCTTTCAGCGCGGGCGCGGACTCCACAGCACCGGACCGCCGGTGCACCCCGACGCGGAACACCTGATGCCGTGGCGGTTAGGAGGTGTTCTACGCCGGCCAACTCATCTATCGAGGGTCTGGGCGATCGATCCACCGGAAATGCTCCGCCGATAACATGACCGGAAATCGAAGGGGCCCAGCGGAATACCACCACCCACCCGACGCCCTGACCTCGCTCAGCCGGCGACGACGATATCCCCGGCACCGTCGTCGGTAACGAATGCCAGCAGCCGCCGGGCCTCCTCCTCGACGAGCGCGCGCTGGTCCGCGGTGAACCCGTACCAGGGCTCGATGTGCAGTGCCGAATCCTGCAGCGACCACCTGCCGTGCACGAAACCGTCCACCAGATACACCGGAACCCCGGCCGAGGCCTCCCGGGAGGTCCGCCGCCGGTCTTCCTCGGCGATGATCCGCCGCCGGTCCCGGTAACCCAGCAGCGCATTGTCGAATGCGGGCAGGAAACGCACCGGCACAGGCAGTTCCGGATCGGCGAGCGGTGCGTCGGGCAGATCGAACAGTTCCGCTCCCTCAGCACTGCGCAGCACCCGCAGCTGTGGACGCAGCGGCTCGACGACCTCGCCGAGCCGGGTGAGACCCGACCAGGCCTGGATATCGGCAACGCTCGCCGGGCCGAACGCCGCGAGGTAACGCATGATCATCGTCGACGGATCGGCCGGACCCAGCGGTGCGCCGATCCACTCCTCGGCGGGCCCGACGGTGACATAACGGTTGCGCCAACGCCCCCATTCCCCCGTTTCGGCCCCGTGCGCCATCGGCACCAGTACCTCGACCGCCTCCGCCAGCCTGCGCGTATGGCGCTGCGGAAAACGCTCGGCCAGTTGCCTTCCGAGGTCACCGCGCGACATCCGCCGGCCCGCCAGCACTTCCCGGCCGGCCGCGGCCAACTCGGACAACTCGATACCGTCGATCTCCTCGCGGTAGTAGGCGGTATTGAGCGCCCCCGCGATATACGCCTGAACTGTAGGACGCAACCAGCGGAAATCCTCCGCCGTGCTCAGATGTACGGTGCGCCGGATCGTGGTGGACCGGACAAGTTTCCGGTCGTGCATCAGCGCGGCGAGTTCCTGATGATCGAACCGCGCCAACCGCGACCACACCCCGATATAAGGCCAATTCGGTTCCTGCCCCTGCACTGCGACCAGATGCCGGATCAGCTCGTAGGGCGTGAGGTCCGTCCGGGCCGCCAGATGCTGGCGTACCAGCAGGGTCCGGTTCAAGGTGCGCAGTGACAATTCCCGCATACGGAGCATTATCGCGGTCGGCACCGACAGGCCACGCAGCTCGGCCACAAGGCCTCCAAGACACCTGACCGAATGGTCGGCGACCCAGGCACACGTATTATCAGCGGCTCAGGCGCCGCCCGACCGCGTCCATTCCAACAGCTCGTCCACCGACCGGGTATTGATGATCCGGTCCGGCGCGACCTCACAGGCCACAGCGCGGGCACACCCGTACCCCTGCCAGTCCAGCTGCCCCGGCGCGTGGGCATCGGTATCGACCGCGAATTCGCATCCCATCTCGAGCGCGAGCCGGATCAACCGCTCCGGCGGATCCTGCCGCTCCGGCCGGCTGTTGATCTCGACCGCCGTACCGTAGCGGCGGCAGGCCTCGAAGACGATCTCGGCGTCGAAATCCGATTCGGGCCGCGTCCCCCGCCCGCCCTCGACCAGCCGTCCGGTGCAGTGCCCGAGGACGTCCACATGCGGGTTCGCCACCGCGTACACCATGCGCCGCGTCATCGTGTCGCGGTCGTCGCGTAGCCGGGAATGCACGCTGGCGACGACGATATCGAGTTCGGCGAGCAGATCGGCGTCCTGGTCGAGGCTGCCGTCGTCGAGGATATCGACCTCGATTCCGGTGAGTACCCGGAACGGGGCCAGTTCGGCGTTCACTTCGGCGACCACGTCGAGCTGGCGGCGCAACCGTTGCGCGGAAAGACCGTTCGCGACGGTGAGCCGCGGTGAATGATCGGTCAGCGCGCAGTACTCGTGTCCGAGAGCAGCCGCACAACCCATCATCTCCGCGATCGGGCTTCCCCCGTCGGACCAGTCCGAATGAGTGTGCAGATCACCGCGCAACCGCGTGCGCAGCTCGGCGCCCGCGGCTCCGATCGGCCGCGCCGCGGCCCGCAACTCGGCGAGGTACCCCGGGACGACGCCTTCGCAGGCCTCCTCGATCACGGCCGCGGTCTTCGGGCCGATCCCGGCGAGCTCCTGCCAATTCCGGGCTGTCCGGCGCCGCCGCATCTCCTCGTCGCCGAGACCGGCGACGATATCGGCGGCCCGCCGGTACGCCTTGACCCGATGCGTTTTCTCGCGACCCCGTTCGAGCCAGAACCCGATTTCGCGCAACGCCGCCACCGGCCCCGGCGCGGGCCGTCCGGTGGTTTCGGGCGCGTCGCCGGACACCGGTCAGCGGGCCTTTCCGTACTTGACGAAGGCCACCCCGTCGTCGAAGACCTGGCTGGTGATGACACGGAATTCCAGGGGCTCGGGCAGTCGCGGACCACTGCCGAACAGCGGCCGTCCCCGCCCGAGCACGATCGGATGCAGTTTGAGGAAAATCTGATCGATCTCGGGCAGCAGCTCCTCGGCCAGCCGACCGCCGCCGCACAACCAGATGCCGGGGCCTTGCTCGCGTTTGAGTTCACGCACTCGGGCCAGGGGGTCGGCGCCGATGAGTTCCACAGCCGGATCGGGAGGTGCGGTGAGCGTGGTGGACACCACGAATTGGCGCAGATGCGCGTACGGATTGGTCGTCCCGGTGCGCACCCCGAAATCGTAGGTTCTGCGGCCCATGATCACGGTGTCGAAGTTGGCGTTGCGCGCGCCGATACCGAGTGTCCGCCGTACTTCGGACGGCACGGTCTCCGGATACTGCGCGGTGATCGTGCGGCTGTGGTCGCCGCCGACCGGGAAGAAATCGACGGCACCGTCTTCGGTGGCGATGAACCCGTCGATCGTGGCGGCGACGAAGTAGGTGAGCTTGCGCATGGCGTCCTTCCCAGGCCGACCGGTCGACGATCTTGGCCGAGAAAACCGTAACCCGTCGCCGGGCGCCGCCGCGAGAGATCTACACCGTGGTTTTGCGGCGGCGCGCCGGAGGCTGACACCGGGGACACGAGAAGGACGAGCGATTCATGAACTTCTCCCGGACGATCACCGCACCGCAGCGCGGGCAGGGCCGGTCACCGCGCCCGTACACCGCCAGGGCTCGCTCGAAATAGCCGGATTCGCCGTTGACATTCACATACAGTGCGTCGAACGAGGTGCCGCCCGCGGCCAGCGCATCGTTCATCACCGCCGCGGCCTCGCTCAACAGCCGCCGCAACACCGGACGGGTGAGTCCGGCCGCCGTCCGGCCACCGTGGACCTGCGCCCGCCACAGTGCCTCGTCGGCGTAGATATTGCCGATACCGGAGACCACGGTCTGGTCCAGGAGTACCCGTTTGATCTCGGCCTGCTTGGTCCGCAGCACGGCGATCACCCGCTCGGCATCGAAACGCGGATCGAGCGGATCGCGGGCGATATGGGCCAGCAGATCGGGCAGCAGAGCACCGTCCACCTCCACCAGCGGTGCCAGCACCCAGCCACCGAAGGTGCGCTGATCGACGAACCGCAACTCCCGGCCGTCGTCGAGGGTCGCCCGGATATGCGCATGCTTCTCGACCGGCGCGCCGGCCGGCTGCACCAGCATCTGCCCGCTCATCCCCAGGTGGACAACGAGCGCGATGTCAGCAGGATCACCTGCGGGTTCGTCGAAGGTCAGCCACAGGTATTTACCGCGGCGCCGGGCCGCGTCCACCGTCAGACCGGTCAGCTGGGCCGCCATATCGGCGGCACCGGCCACATGCCGGCGCACCGAACGCGGATGCGTGACGGTGACCGATTCCACGGTCCGGCCGCACAGATGTTCGGCCAGGCCGCGGCGAACGACCTCGACCTCGGGAAGCTCGGGCACCTCAGGATTCGCCGGTCAATGCGCGGTAGGCGGCGCCCGCCGCCTTCTGCTCCGCTTCCTTCTTCGACCGTCCGATCCCCTGCCCGTAGGCATCGCCGGCGATCACGGTGGTCGCGGTGAACTCTTTGTCGTGGTCGGGCCCGGTGGAGGTGATCTCGTAGCTGGGCACGCCCAGACCGCGCTCGGCGGTCAGTTCCTGCAGGCTGGTCTTGAAATCCAGTCCGGCGCCCATCCGTGGACCGCGTTCGAGCAGTTCGGCGAACAGCCGCAACACGACCTCACGCGCCACATCGATACCGTGCTCGAGATGCACGGCACCGAGCAGCGACTCCATCCCGTCGGCCAGGATGCTGGGTTTGTCCCGGCCGCCGGTGAGTTCCTCACCTTTGCCGAGCAGCAGATGCGTACCCAGACCGCCCTCGCCCAGCTTTCGCGCCACTTCGGCGAGTGCGTGCATATTCACCACACTCGCGCGCAGCTTTGCCAGTTCGCCCTCGGATTTCTCCGGGTGCTCGTGATAGAGCCGTTCGGTGATACTCAGTCCGAGGACGGAGTCACCGAGGAATTCGAGCCGCTCATTGGTCGGCAGCCCACCGTTTTCGTACGCGTACGAGCGATGGGTCAATGCGAGACGAAGCAGCTCGGGCTGTATCTCGACACCCAGGGCGGCGAGCAAACTCGCTTGATCCGGCCGCTCGCCGGGTTCGTCTTTGCCCGCGGTCAATGGTCGACCGGGGATCAGACGGCCGGGGCGACCTGGCGGCCCTTGTAGGTACCGCAGGAGGGGCACGCGATATGCGGCGGGGTCTTCTGACCGCAGGCCCGGTTCGGGCAGGTGATCAGCGTAGGCGCAACGGCCTTCCACTGGCTGCGCCGAGACCGGGTATTGGAACGGGACATCCGGCGCTTGGGAACGGCCACGACTACTTCTCCTCTGTGCTGTTACGTGCAATGTCTGCGGAATGGTCTCCGGTGGCCGCACCCTTGTCGGGGCTGCCGCTGCCGGGCGATCCGGAGGCGAATTTCGCCAGCCCGGCCCAGCGGGGATCCAGTATCTCATGCCCGTGATCGGATCCTGCAATCGCCATCCGAACCCCGCATTCCGGGCACAGTCCCGCGCAGTCGGGAGTGCACAGCGGCTGCAGCGGTAATTCGAGGCCGAGCTGGTCGACGATCAGGGGTTCGAGGTCGATGAGGTCGTCGTCCATCCGGTAGATCTCGTCGTCGGACGCGGTCTGATCCGTGGTGCTGTCCGGGTAGGCGAACAGTTCGGTCAGCGAGACCTCGACCGAATCGGTGAACTGTTCCAGGCAGCGCGAGCATTCACCGGCCACCGGCGCGGTGACGGCTCCGGTGACGAGCACCCCCTCCGAGACCGACTGCAGACGCAGATCCAGCTCGACCTCGGAACCGGCCGGTACGGCGATCAGGTCCAGGCCGAGCCGTTCGGAGGTGGTGACGGTTCGCCGCAGTTCGCGCATGGATCCCGGGGCGCGACCGAGGCTGCGGACATCCAGCACGAAACCCGCGTCGTGTGCACGGTGTGCACCGGAACGCGAGCGCGCGGTTGTATCGGCAGGCATCGAAGAACACTCCACTGGGTCGTTCGGGGTATCAGGTACTGGCCGGATTCCGGCGGGCAACCACACCACAGTACGCGAAACGGGCGGTTACCTGCAAAATCGTCCGGTGGCTAGCGGCGGAACTCCGCCGCGTAGTCCGGTACCCCCGAACCGTTGCGCAACTGCTGGCGGCCGCGGCCCACGGTGCGCAGGGCGCCGCCGAGAGTCTCTTCGAGTTCGGCGAGTTTGCTGTCGACATAGTGGTCGCAATCGGCGCGCATCCGGTCGGAGTCGGCCTGCGCGGTATCGATCAGCCGGGCCGATTCCGCGTGCGCGGTCCGCACGACCTCGGTTTCCTCCACCAGGCGCCGCTGTTCGGCCTGGCCGTCGGCCACCGAGCGATCGTAAGATGCCCGGCCGGCCTCGGTCATCCGGTCGGCTTCGGCACGGGCCCGGCCGGTGACCGATTCGTATTCGGCCTTGGCGTCGGCGACCAGGCGCTGAGCTTCGTTCGTGGCGGTATCGACCATCCGGTCGGCATGCGCAGTGGCCTCGGCGACCATCCGGTCGGCATGCGCTTTCGCCTCGGCGAGGATCCGGTCGGCCTCGGCGCGGGCGTCGGCCACGGTGGTGGTGGCCTGCTCGTCGGCGCTACGGACGGTTTCCTCGGCCAGGCCGCGGGCGTCGTCGACGATCTTGTCGCGATGGTCGAGCACATCCTGGGCATCGTCGATCTCGGCCGGCAGCGCATCACGCACATCGTCGAGCAGGTCGAGCGTTTCCGGACGCGGGACGATGCAGTTGCGCGTCGCGGGTATCCCGCGTGCCTCCTCGACTATGGCGACCAGTTCGTCGAGCGCCTCGAATACCCGGTACATGCTCAGTGCCCTCCTGCTGACGATCGGCGAAATATCACGCCGTTCCCAGTGTGCCCCGGCCCGTCGGCTGAGCCGAGCCCACTTTCGGTGTGTCGCTACTTCCAGGGGGATATCCACAGACTTCCGGGGATCAACTGGAGACGCGGTCTCCGCTTGGTGTTAAATTCGTAGGGAGTCGCATCGCGCCGCGATGGACCACCTGACCCTTGCCCGATCGGAACCGCCCATGACCATCCTGCAGCTGCCCTCGTCCGGGGCACTGTCCGCCGGGGACCTGGATATCGAATGGCCGGAACAGATCGACCCGGTGGCCTGGCAGCGGCGCCTGCTCCGGTATCTGCGCGGCGACCGGGCATTTCCGCAGCTGATCCGGTTCGCCTTGGTCGGCGGTCTGAGCAATATCTCCTACGTGCTGCTCTTCCTCAGCCTGACCGGCGCCGGCACCCTGCTGGCCAATGTTGCCGGTTCGGTGGTGAGCACGATCCTGGCCAATGAACTGCACCGCCGCCTCACCTTCCACGCAGCCGAGCGGGTGGGCTGGTTCACCGCACAATGGGAGGGCGGCGGCCTGGCGCTGCTGGGCCTGGGAATCAGCACGGCGGCCCTCGCCGCGCTGGAAGTTCTCGCTCCCACAATGGCCGAACCGGCGCAGGCCGCGGCCGTACTGGCAATCAGCGCCGCCGTGGGCGGTCTGCGTTTCCTGGCCCTGCGCGGCCTGGTGTTCGGGCCACTACGGCGGGCACGGGAAGTGAGCGCCGCCCGGGAGGAATCAGCCGGCGCGCTCGGCGAGCCGGTCCAGTAGGCGCTTGTGCACCAGCGGCGGCAGCATATCGCTGACATCGCCGCCGAAGGCCGCCACTTCCTTGACCAGTGAGCTGGACAGATAGCTGAACGCCGGGTTGGTGGCGATGAAGAAGGTATCCACCCCGGCGAGCTTCTTGTTCATCTGCGCCATCTGCAGTTCGTACCCGAAGTCACCGGCATCGCGCAGACCCTTGACGATCGCGGAGATCCCCTGTTCCCGGGCGAAATCGACGGTCAGGCCGGCCCACGACGCGACCCGGATGTTCGGCAGATCAGCGGTAGCGTCGCGCAACATTTCGATGCGTTCCTCGACACTGAACATGCCTTGCTTCTTCTTGTTCACATTGACCGTGATGACGACCTCGTCGAACTGGGCCGCCGCCCGGCGGAACACATCGAGGTGGCCGTTGGTCACCGGATCGAACGAGCCCGGGCACAATGCTCCTGCCATGGCTCAAACGCTAGCAGGTAGGGCGGAATCCACCGTGCCGGTGCCGATGTATTCGGCGGACTCGATCCGGGTTTCCCCGTACCGTTTCGGCGCGCGCCCGGCGAAACCCGCGGGCCACGCGATCTCCGCCGAACGGATGGATCGTTCGATGAGCAGCAGCGCGTCCTCGGCCAGCCAGCCGTGGGCCGCCAGCGCGCCGATATCCCCCTCGACGGCCGCGGTGGGCAGATCGTAGGGCGGATCGGCGAAGACCAGATCGAAATCGCCCGCACCGGCCTGCGCCAGCACCTGCGCTACCGCACCGACCCGGACCTGAGCCGCGGTCAACCCCAGATCCGAGATATTGCCGCGCAGCACCGCCGCCGCCCGCCGATCCGATTCGACCAGCAACGCGGTCTCGGCGCCGCGGGACAACGCCTCGAGCCCCAGCGCACCCGACCCCGCATAGAGATCGAGAACCCGGACCCCGTCCAGGTCCATCCGGGCCTCGATCGAGGAGAACAGCGCCTCGCGTACCCGGTCCGAGGTGGGCCGGGTCCCGGCGGGCGGCACCCGCAGGCGCCGACCGCCTGCCGTTCCGGCGACGATCCGGGTCATTCGGATTCGCGTCCGCCCAGTTCGATCAGCAGGTCACCACCCTCGACCTGCTGTACCTGGGTGATGGCCACCCGGCCCACCACTCCCCCGCGCGGCGCGGTGATGGCGGCCTCCATCTTCATGGCCTCGATGGTCGCGATCGTATCGCCCGCGGCAACCCGATCGCCCTCGGCGACGGTCAGGGTGACGACACCGGCGAAGGGCGCGGCGATATGGTGCGGATTGTTCTTATCGGCCTTCTCCGCGGCCGGGATCTCACTGGCGATGGACCGGTCCCGGACCGAAACCGGGCGCAGCTGCCCGTTGAGAATGCACATCACCGTGCGCATACCGCGTTCGTCGGGTTCGGCGATGGCCTCCAACCCGATCAGTAGGATGACGCCCTTCTCCAGCTGAACCCGGTGCTCCTCGCCGTGCCGCAAGCCGTAGAAGAACTGATTCGCCGACAGTCCCGTGGTATCGCCGTACTTCTCGCGGTGAGCGAGGAATTCGGCGGTGGGCGCGGGGAACAGCAACCGGTTGAGAGTCGCGCGGCGCTCCTGCGAGGTGCCCGCCAGCCCGGCCTCGTCCGCGGCCGTCAACGGCGTCTCCGGTTTGGCGGCACTGCGTCCGGCGAGGGCCTTCTCCCGGAACGGTTCGGGCCAGCCCCCGGCGGGGGTCCCGAGTTCGCCGCGCAGGAAACCGATCACCGAATCGGGGATGTCGTAGCGACCCGGATCGGCCGCGAAATCGTCGACCTCGACACCGGAGCCGACCAGCGACAGCGCGAGATCACCGACCACCTTCGACGACGGGGTCACCTTGATCAACCGGCCCAGCAGCCGGTCGGCCGCGGCGTATTTCGCCTCCACTTCCTCGAAGCGGTCGCCCAGGCCGAGCGCGATGGCCTGCTGGCGCAGGTTGGACAGCTGGCCGCCCGGGATCTCATGGGTGTAGACGCGTCCGGTCGGGGCGGGCAGCCCCGACTCGAACGGGGCGTACACCTTGCGCAGCGCCTCCCAGTAGGGCTCCAGATCGCAGACATTGCCCAGGTTCAGGCCGGTGTCGTGCTCGCTGTGCGCGGCGGCCGCGACGATCGCGGAGAGCGCCGGCTGGCTGGTGGTGCCGGCCATCGCCGCGGAGGCACCGTCCACCGCGTCGGCGCCGGCCTGCCACGCCGCCAGATAGGTCGCGAGCTGACCGCCCGGGGTGTCGTGGGTGTGCACATGGACGGGCAGATCGAAATTGCTGCGCAGCGCCGTCACCAGTTTCGCCGCCGCCGGGGCCCGCAGCAGACCGGCCATATCCTTGATCGCCAGCACATGCGCGCCCGCGTCGACGATCTGCTCGGCCAGTTTCAGGTAGTAGTCCAGGGTGTAGAGCTTCTCGTCGGGATCGCTGAGATCCCCGGTGTAGCTCAGCGCGACCTCGGCCACCGCGGTACCCGTTTCGCGGACCGCGTCGATCGCCGGACGCATCTGATCGACATTGTTGAGTGCGTCGAAGATCCGGAAGATATCGATCCCGGTTTCGGTGGCCTCGGCGACGAATGACCGGGTCACCCGCTCCGGATACGGCGTGTAGCCGACGGTGTTGCGGCCGCGCAGCAGCATCTGCAGGCAGATATTCGGCATGGCCTCACGCAGGGCGGCCAGCCGCTCCCACGGGTCCTCGTACAGGAAGCGCAGCGCCACATCGTAGGTCGCGCCGCCCCAGCATTCGACCGAGAGCAGTTCGGGGGTGAGCCGGGCGACGTGCCCCGCCACATCGAGCAGGCCGTTGGTCCGCACCCGGGTCGCCAGCAGCGACTGGTGGGCGTCCCGGAACGTGGTGTCGGTGACGCCCACGGCCTTCTGTTCACGCAGGGCTCGCGCGAACCCTTCCGGGCCCAGGGTCAGCAGCTTCTGCCGGGAGCCATCCGGCGGCGGTACCGACAGGTCGATCGCCGGCAGCTTGTCGTGCGGATACACCGCCGTCGGGCGCGCCCCGTGCGGTTTGTTCACCGTGACATCGGCCAGATAGTTCAGGATCTTGGTGCCGCGGTCGGCGGGTTCGCGCAAGGACAGCAACTGGGGACGCTCGTCGATGAACGACGTGGTAACCCGCCCGGCCTTGAAATCGGGGTCGTCGAGCACGGCCAGCAGGAACTGGATATTGGTGGTGACACCACGGATCCGGAACTCCATCAGCGCGCGGCGCGCCCGGGCCACCGCCGCCGGGAAATCCCGGCCGCGGCAGCTCAGCTTCACCAGCATCGAATCGAAATAGGCGCCGATCTCGGCGCCGAGGTTCGCGCCGCCGTCGAGCCGGATCCCGGCACCGCCGGGCGTGCGGTAGGCGGTGATCCGGCCGGTATCCGGGCGGAAACCGTTCCCCGGGTCCTCGGTGGTGATCCGGCACTGCAGCGCCGCGCCGCGAATGGTCACCTTGTCCTGGCTCAGGCCCAGATCGTCCAGGCTCTCCCCCGCCGCGATCCGCAGCTGCGACTGCACCAGATCCACATCGGTGATCTCCTCGGTCACCGTATGCTCGACCTGGATCCGGGGGTTCATCTCGATGAAGACATAGTTCCCGCGTTCGTCGAGCAGGAATTCGACGGTACCCGCACAGCTGTAACCGATCTGCCGCGCGAACGCCACCGCGTCGGCGCAGATCCGGTCCCGCAGTTCGGGATCCAGATTCGGGGCGGGCGCCAGCTCGATCACCTTCTGGTGCCGCCGCTGCAGCGAACAGTCCCGCTCGAACAGGTGCATCACATTGCCGTGGGTATCGGCCAGGATCTGCACCTCGATATGACGGGGATTGACCACCGCCTGCTCCAGGAACACCGTCGGATCGCCGAACGCGGATTCGGCCTCCCGCGAGGCCGCCTCGATCGACTCCCGCAACTGTTCACGCGCCTGCACCCGGCGCATACCGCGACCACCACCACCGGCGACGGCCTTCACGAAAACCGGGAACTCCATGGACTCGGCCGCCGCGAGCAGTTCGCCGACATCCGCGGAAGGCGCACTGGAATTCAGGACCGGCAACCCGGCCGCCTTCGCCGCCGCAATCGCCCGCGCCTTATTACCCGCGAGCTCCAAGACCTCGGACGACGGACCGATGAAGGTGATTCCCTCGCGCGCACAGGCGGCAGCCAGATCCGGATTCTCGGAGAGGAACCCGTATCCCGGATAGATCGCATCGGCACCGGCGGTCTTGGCCGCCTCGATGATCGCGTCGACCGAGAGATAGGCCCGGACGGGATGCCCCTCTTCGCCGATCTCGTATGCCTCGTCCGCCTTCAGGCGGTGGACCGAATTGCGGTCCTCGTGCGGGAAGACGGCAACCGTTCCGATACCGAGCTCGTACGCCGCGCGGAAGGCTCGGATGGCGATCTCGCCGCGGTTGGCAACCAAGACTTTCGAGAACATTGACCCAACGTACCCGGCGCCACATCCAGGATCGACACCGAAGTCCACTTCGCAGAATCTTCACAACGGGGCATTGCACGGTTGCGAAACCTTGGTCACCCTGCCGTCACATCTCACCGGCGACCACGGGCGATTGTGCGGTTACCCGCAGTGGGCCAACTCCGGGCAATCTTCGCAGCAGGGCAACACACCGCTCGGCAAGCCGGGAGCCGCGCGCCGTATCGGCGGGCGCGGCCGCTCGGCACGGCGGGCGGGCTATGGTGGATGACGCAGCTGGTTCGCCGGCCGGTCGACCCGGAGCCCCGGACGATCGCCCCGGCGTCGAAACCCGCAACGAGCGGGTGAGAGGGAATCCGGTGGAAATCCGGAACTGTCCCGCAGCGGTGAGCGAGAACGAACGCCGTCATCAGCACTGGGCGCACAGCCCGGGAAGCGACGGCCAGTAGGTCGGCCGATGGGCCGGAGCCCGCGAGTCCGAAGACCTGCCGGTTGTACCGGGTACGCCGTATCCGGTGGCCACCGCCTCGAGGATTGGGCGCCGCGGTCCACCAGTGCTGAAACGCTCCCGCCGCGCGCGGCGGTCCGGGTTTTCAGTGGTGTCCGTGCACCCGCGTAAGGCGATGGCCGGTCGAACGTCAGCACTGGAGAACACCGTGACTGCTATTTCGCACAATCCGTTCACCGCAACGGTTCTCGGCCTGCCCCGGGTGGGGCCGCGCCGGGAGCTCAAACGCGCGACCGAATCCTATTGGGCCGGGCGTATCGACGCCGGCCGTCTCCACGAGACCGGGCGGGCCCTGCGCCGCGACCAGTACGCCGAGCTCCAGGCCGCGGGCCTGGATTCGATCCCCGTCGGCACCTTCTCCTACTACGACCAGATGCTCGATACGGCCGCACTGCTGGGCGCGTTGCCGCCGCGGGTCGCCGATATCGCCGACCCGCTGGACCGCTATTTCGCCGCGGCCCGCGGTACGGATTCGGTGGAACCACTCGAGATGACCAAATGGTTCGATACCAACTACCACTACCTGGTCCCCGAGATCGGTCCACACACCGCCTTCTCGCTGCACCCCGGCGAATTGCTGGCGCAACTGCGCGAAGCGATCGAACTCGGTGTTCCGGCGCGTCCGGTCGTCATCGGCCCGATCACCTTCCTGAAACTCTCGAAATCGGTGGGCACCGCCGCACTGGACCGCGTCGGTGAGCTGGTCCCGCTCTACCGGGACCTGCTCGGACTGCTCGCCGCGGCGGGCGCGACCTGGGTACAGCTCGACGAACCCGCCCTGGTCACCGACCTCACCGCGGAGGAACTCGCGGTGGTCCGGCAGGTCTACGCCGAGCTGACGGAACCGGCCGACCGCCCGGCCGTCCTGGTCGCCACCTACTTCGGCAGCCCCGGACCCGCGCTGGGAGCCCTCGCCGGAACCGATGTGGAAGGACTCGCGATCGACCTGGTCGCCGGCGGTACGGTCGACGATGCGGCCGCCGTTCCTGCTCTGGCGGGTAAAACGCTGGTCGCCGGTGTCGTCGACGGCCGTAATGTCTGGCGCACCGACCTGGACCACGCCCTGTCCACCCTCGCCACGCTGCTCGGCAGTGGGAAATCGGTCGCGGTTTCGACCTCGTGCTCCCTGCTGCACGTGCCCTACACCCTCGCCGTGGAAACACACCTCGACGAAGCGCTGCGCTCCTGGCTTGCCTTCGGCACCGAAAAAGTCGCGGAGGTCCGGGTGCTGGCCGCGGGGCTGAACACCGGAACCCAGGCCGTGGCGGCCGAACTCGCGCAGGCCCGCGCCGCGATCGCGAGCCGCCGGTCCGATCCGCGAATCGCCGACTCCCGGGTTCGGGCCCGCCTGGCCGCTCTCGGCCCGGACGCCACCGAACGTGGCCCGGCCGCTCAGCGCCGGTCCCTGCAGCAGGACCGGCTGCAGTTGCCTGCCCTGCCCACCACCACGATCGGCTCCTACCCGCAGACCACCGCGATCCGGCTGGCCCGGGCGGAGCTCCGCGAGGGCGAGATCGACCGGACCGAATACGAGCGCCGGATGCGGGCGGAAATCGCCGAGGTCATCGCCCTGCAGGAGCAGCTCGGGCTCGACGTGCTGGTGCACGGCGAACCCGAACGCAACGATATGGTGCAGTACTTCGCGGAACAGCTCGACGGTTTCGCGGCCACCGAACTGGGCTGGGTGCAGTCCTACGGCACCCGCTGCGTGCGCCCGCCGATCCTGTTCGGCGACGTCTCCCGGCCCGCACCGATGACGGTCGACTGGATCGGCTACGCCCAATCGCTCACCGGCAAACCGGTGAAGGGCATGCTCACCGGACCCGTCACCATCCTGGCCTGGTCCTTCGTCCGCGACGACCAGCCGCTCGCGGAATCGGCGCGCCAGGTCGCGCTGGCCATCCGGGACGAAACCGTCGACCTGCAGAACGCGGGCATCCGGATCATCCAGGTGGACGAACCGGCACTGCGCGAGCTGCTGCCCCTGCGCACCGCCGACCAGCCGGACTACCTGGAATGGTCGGTCGGCGCGTTCCGGCTGGCGACCTCCGGGGTCGCCGATTCCCTCCAGATCCACACCCATCTGTGCTACTCGGAATTCGGTGAGGTGATCGATGCGATCGCCGGCCTGGACGCGGATGTGACCTCGATCGAGGCTGCACGGTCGCATATGGAGGTTCTCGACGACCTGAATGCCGCCGGCTTCGCTGCGGGGGTCGGCCCCGGTGTCTACGATATTCACTCCCCCCGGGTGCCGAGCACCGAGGAGATCACCACCGCCCTCCGGGCGGCTTTGAAAGCCGTTCCCGCCGAACGGCTCTGGGTGAACCCGGATTGTGGGCTCAAGACCCGCGGTACCGCTGAGGTCGAAGCGTCACTGCGCAATATGGTCGCCGCCGCGCAGCGCGTGCGCTGACCTGATGCCGCCCGGCCGGGTCGCGCCCGAACGGTGCCGCCCCGGCCGAGGCGGAGGTGTAACCGCACAGTACGGTCGCCGAGCCGGCCGCACTGTGCGCTGATCGCAGTCGAGATTCTTTCTACCCGGGCCACCCACGGGGTATACGGCCCGGCCGGGTCAGCCCTCCAGCTCTCCTGCCCCGGACTCGCGGCGCTTCATCCGTTCGGTCGCAGCACATTCCGGGCAGTGCCGCGTAATACGCAACACCGGACGAACCCCTCGCTGCGGAACCGGCGATCGCCGCCGGACCGCACGGCACCCTTGCTCTGGTCTCATACCGCCCAACCCTTTCCCTCGCCGTTGCTCTGTGCCAGATTTGACGCTGCCGGGTGCACACCGGTTCCCTCTTGCCGCAACAAATTTCGGCAACGGTCCAGCATCGGGGCCGCACGCTCAGGATTTCGCCAGGTATTCCAGTCGTTCCGAATCGACGGCGGCGTGCATCATCGCCGCCAGACCCGGGTGTCCGGTGAGGCCCGGATCATCGGCGACCAAGGTGCGCGCGAGTTCCTGGGCGGTGGTGATGACCTCGAGATCGTCGAGCAGCGACAGCAGCCGCAGCGAGCGCGCCGTTCCGGACTGCGCGGAGCCCAGCACATCGCCCTCGCGCCGCTGCCGCAGATCGAGCACCGACAACTCGAAACCGTCGGTGGTCGCTGCCACCGCTTCCAGCCGGGTCATCGCCGGCCCGCCGGGCGCCGCGTCGGTGATCAACAGGCACAAGCCCGGGTGTTCGCCGCGGCCGATCCGGCCACGCAACTGGTGCAGCTGGCTCACGCCGAACCGGTCGGCGTCCACGATCACCATCACGGTCGCGTTCGGCACGTCCACGCCGACTTCGACGACGGTCGTACAGACCAGCACATCGATATCGCCGGCATTGAAATCGCGCATCACCTGGTCTTTTTCATCGGCCGGCAACCGGCCGTGCAGCAATCCGATCCGCAGGTGCGCCAGCGGCCCGGTGCGCAGCCGATCGAAAACGTCCAGCACGGACTGGGTGGTGGGCGGTTCCTTCCCGGAATCCGCACCGCGCGTTTTTCCACTCTTCCCGCGGGTACCGCCGCCGTCCTCATCGTCGCCGATACGTGAGCACACGACATACGCCTGCCGGCCGGCCGCCACTTCCTCGGTGATCCGCTCCCATGCCCGATCCACCCAGTTGGGGTGGACGCGGCGGGGCACCACTTTCGAGGCGATCGGGGAGCGGCCGCGCGGTAACTGGGTGAGGGTGGAGGTTTCCAGATCCCCGAGCGTGGTCATGGCGATGGTGCGCGGAATCGGGGTCGCGGTCATCACCAGCAGGTGCGGGGATATCCCGTCTTTCGCCTTGGCGCGCAATGCGTCCCGCTGTTCCACTCCGAAACGATGCTGTTCGTCGACCACCACCATGCCCAGGTCGAAGAACTCCACCGAATCCTGGATCAGCGCATGGGTACCGATCACGATCCCGGCCTCCCCGGTCACCGCTGCCAGCAACGCCGCCCGCTTGGTGGCGGTCGACATCGATCCGGTGACGAGCGTGACCCGGGTCGCCGTCTCGGCCGCACCGAGTTCACCGGCCTGCCCGAGATCGCCCAGCATCCCGCACAGGGACCGATAGTGCTGGGCGGCGAGAACCTCGGTGGGCGCGAGCAGGGCGCATTGCTGACCTGCGTCGACGACCTGCAGCATCGCGTGCAGGGCGACGATGGTCTTCCCCGACCCCACCTCCCCCTGCAGCAGCCGGTGCATCGGCTGCTCACGGGAAAGGTCGGCGGATATCTCCGTGATCACCTGACGCTGCCCCTCGGTCAGTTCGAACGGTAACCGCTCGTCGAAGGCGGCGGCGATACCGTCCCGCCGCGGTGGGCAGGCACGAGCCGTCCGGCCGGATACCTCGTGCCTCCGTTCGGCGAGTACCAGTTGCAATGCCAGCGCCTCGTCGAATCGCAGCCGTTCCCGGGCCCGCTCGATATCGGCCTGCTGTTCCGGCAGATGGATCAGCCGCAACGCATCGCTCACCGGCATCAGCGCGCGCTCGTCGCGCACATCGGCCGGCAGTGGATCCTCGACCGGGTCGAGCTGGTCCAGCACCTGCCGGACACAGGCCAGGATCTCCCAGCTCTGTACCTTCGCGGTGGCCGGGTACACCGGGATGAATTCGCGTTCGAAGAACGACATATCCACCCCGCCCGAGCCTTTCGCGCTCTGTGCGATCCCCCGCAGATCCCCGCCGCCGCGCACGGTGGTCAGTGTCGGCTCGTCGCCGTCGGCTTCCGGCAGGATCAGATACCCGGGGTGGCTGAGGTTCCATTGTCCGGGGCGCCAGTAGTTCACGGTCCCCGACATCATCGCCCGGGCGCCCTCGCGCACCGCGTATTTCACCTTGTCACCGTTGAAGAAGGTGACGTCCACCCCGCGACCGGAACCGGTATCGAGGACCACCTTCAGCAACGAGCCGCGCCGCTGCCGCATCGGCCGCAGCTCGGCCTTGGTGATCCGCCCGATCACCGTGATGTGCGCACCGTCCTCGGGCGCTTCCTCGGTGAGGGGCTGGCCCTGAGTGGCATACCGCAGCGGGTAGTGGCGCAGCAGATCCTCCACGGTGCGCATATCGAACGCATCCGACAGCGATCCGGCGGCCTTCGCCCCCAGCACGTGGTCGAGCCGATCGCTCAAGGTAGCCATATCACTCCGCTCACTGCCGCCCTCTCCCTCCGCCCGAGTTCGTTCGCGTACTCGGCTCGCAGTCCACAGTCGGGCTCCGGGGCGGATCCGGCCACATCGCTCTGCACGGCTCCGCGATGGTGATCGGCCGGTCGCCACCGGCCCGCGGTGGGCCGCCTACTCATTCCACACCGATCTGTATCAGATCCCCGCGCTGGCCCCCGGAATACACCGAGACCTCGACACCGGGGAATTCGGTGCCGATATGCTGCGCGAGATCCGCGGCCAGCCCCTCCGGTGCACCCGCACCGACCAGGAGGGTCACCAATTCGCCACCCAGCCCCAGCATCCGGTCCAGCAGGGTCTGTCCCGCGGCGTGGGTATCCCGGTCGATCACCACCACATCGTGGCCGACCAGCCCCAGCCCGTCGCCGGGCGCACAGGTTCCGACCATGGTCAGCGCGCGTTCCCCGGCCCGGCGCAGCGCACCCCATCGGGTACCCGCGGCGGCTTCGGACATGGCGAAGGCATCGTCGACCGCTATCCGCGCCCGATCGTGTACCGCCATCGCTGCCAGCCCCTGCACCATGCTGGCGCTGGGTAGCAGCAGAACATCGCGGTGCGCGTCGCGGGCCGCGACCCCGACCGCCACCAGTTCGTGGGCCGGTAGCGCACCGTTCGGCAACACCAGTACCTCCCGGTGCGGCATCTCCCGGATCGCCGCGAGCAGCGCCGCGGATTCCAACGCCGGCTCCGCATCGAGCACCACCGCACCGGCCGCCTCGAACAGACCGGTCGCCCCTACCCCCGCCGCAACCGCCAGCACGCCACGATCCACCGCGCCCGACCTGGCCGCATTCGTCGGCATATCGCGATCGTCCGCGACCGTTGCGGGCTCGGACGTACAGCATTCTGCGGAGTCGGCAAGGTATTCGATCCGGATGTCCCGTACCGCCCCCGCAGCCATCCCGGCTTCGACCGCGGCCCCGGCCTCCGCGCAGTGGACATGAATCGCCGAGCCCCGGGCACCGTCGGCCGCCACGACCACGGAATCACCCAGTCGCGCAAGCCGCGAACGCAACTCGGCGACACGGCTTGCTTCGGCACCGGTGACCCGGTACATCACCTCGTAGCGCACCGGCTCCGGAGCGACCTGCCCGTGGCCCACGCGGGGCGTATGGGTCGCCGGCGGATATTCGCGCCGAGCGGGTACGTCCCCGGTCACCACGGCGACCATCGTGTCCAGCAACACCAGCAGCCCGCGTGCACCCGCGTCCACCACCCCGGCCGCACGCAAGACCGCAAGCTGGTCGCGGGTCTGTTCCAGTGCCTGCGCTGCGCCCTCGGCGGCGGCGCGAGCCACCGCGGCCAGCCCGCCCTCGGGGCATTCGCGCGCCGCGGCGCTCGCCCGGTCGAGCACAGTGAGGATGGTTCCTTCCACCGGTTCGCTCAAACTGTCCCGGACCAGCGCCGCCGCCCGGGCGAGTCCATCCCGGTAGGCCTCGCCGGTCAGCCCGCTGTCCGCGGTGGACTCCGCGATCCCGCGCAATACCTGCGACAGGATGATTCCCGAATTCCCCCGTGCTCCGGAGGTCGCTCCCCGCGCCATCGCGGTGGCGTACGGGTGAACCCGGCCTACCGGCCGACCACCGCGGCTCGTCGTTTCCCCGGCGATTCCCCCCGCGCCATCGGTCAGCGGTCGGCGTGCAGTTACGCCGCCGGGCCCGGCGGCGGCATCCACCGTGTCCGCGGCGGCATCCGCCTCCATGAGGGCGGCACGCATGGTCGCCAGCAGATTCCGTCCGGTATCGGAGTCCGGGACGGGGAACACATTGAGCCCGTCGATCTCCGCACGCGCCCGCTCCAAGGCCGCGACACAGACGCGACCCCACCGCAGGAATTCCGCTCCGTCCAGCCCGGTATCGAGATCCCCGGAATCCGGTATCCGCGTACCCCGTTCACCCGCAACCCGTGCACCGTCGACCCCCGGGCGCAGAACCTCCGGAACACCGCTCACCTGCCGAGTTTCGGGCACCGTCACCTCGTTCCTGGTCATCGGATTCTTCGCCGCCAGGTTAGCGGGAGTGCCCGACATCGCGGACCTGGTGCGCAACAACCGGACGCCGCTGCGGATATGCCCGGATTCCGCCCACGGCGCTTCTGTGGGAATGCGTCGGGGTCCGGCAGGGCGGTAGCGGCCGCGCACGAGCAATACCGCTCGGATGAGATCGGCACATCTTTCGGCATCACAGTTGATCCACCTTCTCGACGACCGGCCGGTCACGGCAGGCAGCGCCGCAAGACATCGCCACACGTGACCGGCGGAGATCCCACGCCGCCGATGCATATGAACCGGCGGGTGCGCGGCGGCCGGTGCGATGGAGCCGGCTGCCCGGGTAGGCGGCCCGCGCGGTCACGGCGGTGTTCACCCCCGGTTTTGTGGATCAATGCGGGTCGGGCTACTCTTGCAGGGTTGCCTGGCGCGATCGGATTCGGTCTGCGCTCCCCGGGGTTGCCCGGCAGGCAGGAACACATTGATCTCGGATCGGCCATCGTACCGGTGGCAGGTCCCTCTGAAGACATGAAGGAGTTCGCGACTATGGCTGCCGTCTGCGACGTCTGCGCCAAGGGCCCCGGCTTCGGGAAGTCGGTCTCGCATTCGCACCGGCGCACCAACCGTCGCTGGAACCCGAATATCCAGACCGTGCGTGCACAGGTCGCCCCGGGTAACACTCGCCGGATGAACGTGTGCACCTCCTGCCTGAAGGCGGGCAAGGTCGTCCGCGGCTGAGCCGCGCCGATCGCCTGTGGTCCGAGGCGCGGCGGTTGCGGGCGAAAGCTGCCTACTGCCGTATCGGTCACAGATTTTTGAACACAGCCTCGCCCCGGATGTCTCATGACAGCCGGGGCGAGTTCGTGGGGGCATCCGGTCGGAGGGTCGTCCATCGGTCCGAACAGTGCAGCGCAGCCGGGGTCCGGACCGCTGTGGCAGATAGTTCCCCTCGCACCAGCCCATGCCCATGCGCTGGCTGTCTGCCATATCGCCTGCTGGCGCGAAGCTTATCAAGGGCTGGTACCCGAGCATGTACTGGCAGCTCTGGATACGGATCGCCGCGCCGCCACCGTGGAACGGATCGCCCGGCACCCCACCGGGACCATTCTGGTCGCAGAATCCGGTAGCGAGGTGATCGGGTTCGTCCATTACGGCCCGCCGAGTGAGTATCCCGCGGCCGCGGAGCGGGAACTGGGCGCGTTGTATGTCCGGGCACCGTGGTACGGCACCGGGCTCGCACAGGCCTTACTGGACGCTGTGCTGGAACCGGACAAGTCCTGCTCGCTGTGGGTTTTCGAACAGAATCCGCGGGCCCGCGCCTTCTACGGCAAGTACGGTTTCGTCCCCGATGGCACCGCCCGGGCCGAACGGTTCGCCACCACGACCGAGATCAGGTTGGTTCGCCCGGCAGTAGAGTGCCGATCATGAGCACCGAAACCGAATACATCCGGATCGAGGACGGGGTACTGGAGATCACCCTGTCCACCGCGGCCCGCGGAACCTCCCTCGATTTCGCGGGAGTCGCCGCAGGCACCGCCGCCCTGGCCGCGGCAGGAAAGGATGTGGGCGCCGTACTGCTCACCGGTTCCGGTCCCAATTTCTGTGCCGGCGGTGATGTGCGGGGTTTCGCCGCCGCCGACGACCGTTCCGCGCATCTGTACGAGCTTGCCGATACGCTGCACGTTTTCGTCCGTGCGCTGGATGCAGCGCCGGTTCCGGTGGTGGCGGCCGTGCACGGGTGGGCGGCCGGGGCCGGGATGAGCCTGGTGTGTGCCGCCGATATTGCGGTCGGTGGACCGGGTACCCGGTTGCGCCCCGCGTATCCGGGTGTCGGGTTGAGCCCGGACGGCGGTATGTCCTGGACGCTACCGCGGCTGGTGGGCTTCGCGAAGGCCCGCGACATCATGCTCACCGACACCGTGCTGGACGCCGCCGAAGCACACCGCCTCGGTATTCTGGCGCGGCTCGCCGATAGCGACGACGCCGTCCAGGACGCCGCTCGAGAGCTCGCCCGTACCCTGGCCCGCGGTCCGCGCGCCAGCTACACCTCGATTCGCACCCTGCTCAGCAGCTCCGCCACTGCGACCCTGAGCGAACAGTTGGACGCCGAACGCGATGCCATGGGCAAGGCCGCCGGTAGCCCCACCGGCCGCGAAGGTGTCGACGCGTTCCTCGCCAAACGCGCCCCCGACTATTCCGGCCTCAGCTGACCCGGACCCGCTGAACTACGCAGAACCGCCCGGGCCGCGATCCCATCGATCGCGGCCCGGCCACACGATCTACCTGTTTATCGTCTCCCCGATACGCCGGGATCCCGGAGGTACAGCAAACCGAGAACCGATCGGCATCGGCAATCAGGTGCGCCGGGCGCGTAGCACGAACCGGGTAACGGCTTCGGTGAACGCGTCGTTGTCGTCACCGGCGGCGGTGTGGGCGGCATTGCCGATTTCGGCGATTTCCGCGTGCGGTACCAGGGCCTGGAATTCGGCGGCGCCTTCGGCGCTGACGACATCGGATTTCATCCCCCGGACCAGGAGCACCGGGATCGTCAGGGCCCGGGCGACGCCTTCGAGGTTGCGCGCCATCTCGTCGGGGTCGTGACCTTTGTCGCCGAGAATGCCCGGATCCCAGTGCCAGTACCAGCGCCCGTCACGCTTGCGGAGGTTGCGTAGCAGGCCGGCGCTGGATTTGGGCCGCGGCCGGTGCGGCATATATTCGGCGACCGCGTCGGCGGCCTCCTCCACCGTGGCGAACCCTTCGGGATTCTTGTTGAGGAAGGTGACCACCCGGTCGACGCCCTCGGGTTCGGGCCGGGTGACGATATCGACCAGGACCAGCGCGGCGATCGCGTCCCCGCCCGGAGCGGCGGTGGCCAGCAGCCCGGTGATCCCGCCCATACTCGCGCCGACCAGGACCGCCGGGCCGCCGCCCAGTTGTTCCAGTACCGCGAGTACATCGCCGACCATGGCCTCGTAGCGGTAATCGCGATCCAGTGCCCATTGGCTGTCGCCGTGTCCGCGCGCGTCCAGCGTGACCGCACGGATTCCCGCGGCGCCGAGTTGCGCGCCCGTCTGCTTCCAGGAGTGGCGGGTCTGACCGCCGCCGTGCAGGAACAGCACCGTGGGGCCGTCCGCGGGGCCGTATCGGTCCGCAACGAGCTCGATCCCGCCCGCGCCGCGGAGTCGCAGCCGGACGGGATCGAGCAGATTGTTCGCATTACTCACGATTTGCAGCATCGCAAATATGCGGACGTTACGCCGTACGAACGGACAAAATCAGCAGTCCAGGTCCATGGCGCTGAGGGTCCGCTGGAACAGGCATGCGCCCTTGGCGTTCACCGATGCGGAGATCGTGGACGAACCGGACGAGGTGAAATCCTCGGCGACCGGCGCGGGTTCGGTGACCGGCTGGGCCGGTTGCAGGGTCAGCGGGGCCGCTCCGGCCGTCGCCCCGGCGGCGCCGGACAGGGCGGCGCCCAGCGCGAGCGTGGCGGTGATGCCGCGCAGATTCATGGTGTGCTCCTCACTTGTTTTTCTTCGACGCCCGGTCAGGGCAGGCGCCAGTCAACCGGTTCCGCGCCGAGTTCGTCCAGGAGTTCGTTGACCCGGGAGAACGGACGCGAACCGAAGAATCCTCGCGATGCCGACAGCGGTGACGGATGCGCGGATTCGATATAGGGCACCTCGGCCTGGGCCAGCGCCGGTTTCAGCGAGCCGGCATCGCGACCCCACAGGACCGCCACCAGCGGTTCGTTCCGGCCCACCAGGGCGCGGATGGCCTGTTCGGTGACCTCTTCCCAGCCCTTGCCGCGATGCGAAGCAGGTGTGCCCGGCGTAACCGTCAGCACGCGGTTCAGCAGTAGCACGCCTTGATCCGACCACGGGCTGAGATCCCCGCACGAGGGCGTGGGGTGGCCGAGATCCTTGGTGTACTCGGCAAAGATATTGGCCAGACTGCGCGGGACCGGCGAGACGTCCGGCGCCACCGAGAAGCTCAACCCCATGGGGTGGCCCGGTGTCGGATAGGGGTCCTGGCCGACGATCAGCACTCGCACATCGTCGAACGGGTGCTGGAAGGCACGCAGCACATTTTCCCCGGCAGGTAGATATCCGCGCCCGGCGGCATTCTCGGTACGCAGGAATTCACCCATCGCCGCAATCCGGTCGGCCACCGGATCCAATGCTTTCGCCCAGCCCGGATCGATGATTTCCGTGAGTGGTTTCGTGCCCATGACCGCACAACCTATCGTGAGTGGTCCGATTTCGCCGAGTCCGAGCCGGAGAAGGCCTCCCAGCCGCCCGCACCCCGGTATCGCGCACCGTCCACGGTGACGCCTCGACCGGCCTCGATACGCCCGATCGGGGTCCATCCGGCCGGCGGTGTCACCCCCGGTGCCCAGACCCCCGCGAAGACATGATCCTCGCCGCCGGCCAGAACCCATTGCCCCGCATCGGCTTCCAGTTCCGCAGCGCACAGCTCCAGATCCGGATCGCGCAGGCGGGCGGAATCCACCGCCACCGCAACCCCCGAGGCAGCGGCCAGATGTCCGAGATCGGCCAGCAACCCGTCGGAAATATCGGTGAGCGCTTCCGGCGGGGTACCGGTCCCCATCGCCGCGCGAACCAGGTCGTAGGCCGGATGCGGCGCCCGGTGCGCGGCGGCTGCGGCCCGCACCACCGCGGCGGCCGAATCCTCGTAGCCGCGCATGACGCCCGGATGCGCATGCGACAACAGTGCGAAACCTGCCGCGGACCATCCCGGCCGGCCCGCGATCGCCACCGTGCCCCCGGCCCGTGCCCCGGACCGGGTGACCGGCCGATCGCCCAGCGGATCCCCGAAAGCTGTTACCGAGATCACCAATTGTGCGCTGTGCACGATATCCCCGCCCGCGACAGAACCGCCCGCCCGCTGCGCTTCGGCCCAGAACCCGTCCGCGAGCCGAGTGACGAAATCCACCGGGGTATCTCCGGGCAGCCCCAGGCCGATCACATAGCCCACGGGTTCGGCCCCCATGGCATAGATATCGGCGGCATTCTGCGCGATCGCCTTACGCCCGATCTCGTCCGGGTTCGACCAGTCCAGCCGGAAATGCCGGTCCTCGATCAACATATCCGTGCTCACCACGTAGTTCCCGCGCGCCGCGGCCAATACCGCGGCATCGTCACCCGGACCGAGCCGGACGGCGGGTCCCTGCGCCCGGCCCGCGTTGATCCGATCGATCAGGGCGAATTCGCCCAAGTCGCGCACTGTCGGTGGGGTGTTGATCGCCAGGACCCTTTCTCACTCGCCGCCACTACCGGCGGGCTGTGGATTCACCGACTCCATCGGCCGGGATGCCCGGCCGGACGGTTTCGGAGTACGGCAGACCGGAACCGGGGGCGCAGGCCGACGGCCGGTCGACCGGCACATTCCGCACTGACGGTACCCTGTGCCCGGTGGCCGGGCGTGGCGGCAACTGCCACATACCGCGCGCGACGACCGGATCGCAGATCACCCGCCGGGCGGCCCGATCGGATGCCATGCGACGACGGCCGAACCTGCCACACACCACAGCGGACTCGGTACACCCGGCCGATGCCGAGAACTGCATCGGGACGCGGCTCACCCGATACCCGCACACCGCAGAAAGGATCGTCGAGGATGCCGGGGACATCGCCCGAAAACAATACGGAGACCTCGGACAACGGGGCACCGGACGCGGCAGTCCCCGACAACGCGACCCCGGACGACACCACTCCGGACGACGCGACTCCCGAACGCGCGCCCTACCATCCCGCGCTCATCGCGACCGCGGTCGCTTTACCGGTCGCGCTGCTGGTCGGTGTGCTCGTCGCCGCCTGGATCGTGCTGCGCGGCCCGGTCGAACGCGAACCGCTGGCCCTCGGCCCGGTCCCCGCGCCCGCAGCCGACGGCCCCGCCTGCTCTGCCCTGGTGCCCGCGCTACCCGCCGACTTCGGCGAATTCACCCGCTCGACCCTGGTCGAACCCGCGCCACCCGCGACGGCGGCCTGGCAGCGGCCGGAAGGCGGTGAAGCGGTGGTGTTGCGCTGCGGCCTGGATCGCCCGCTGGAATTCAACCGGGCTTCCCCGCTGCAGGTCGTCAACGGCGTCCAATGGTTCGAGGTCCGCGACGACGCCGCCGCGACCGCCACCTGGTTCGCGGTGGATCGCGAAACCTATATCGCACTCACCGTTCCCGACGGCTCCGGCCCGACCCCGCTGCAGGCGGTCTCGGACACCATCACCGCGCACCTGCCGGCACAGCCGCTCGACCCCGGCGAACTGCCCAACTAGTTCCTCCCCGGGTTCGTACACCGTCGACTCCGCGCAGCCGATCGACCCAGAGATAGCCCGGTCGACTCAGCGCAGCCCGGTGCCGCGAGCCAACGCGGTGTCGACGAGATTCGTCAGCAGTTCTGCATAGCCGATGCCGGTTTCCTGCCACATCCGCGGATACATGGAGATCGGCGTGAATCCGGGCATCGTGTTGATCTCGTTGATCACCGGCCCGTCCTCGGTGACGAAGAAATCGACCCTGGCCAGCCCTTGGCAGTCCAGTGCCCGGAAAGCGCGCACCGCCATCGCCCGGACTTCCTCGGCGATATCGTCGTCCAGTTTCGCCGGGACATCGAATTCGCAGACGTCGTCGAGGTATTTGGTGTCGAAATCGTAGAAGGCCGGGCCGGCGGGTTCTTCACCGGCGTCGGCGTCGGCGAGGTCCTCGGGCATTCTGATCTCCGCGAGCACACTGGCTTCCACCCGGCCGTCGGGGAATTCCAGCACACCGCATTCGACCTCCCGGCCGACGATCCCGGCTTCCACGATCACCTTCGGATCGTGTTCGCGCGCGGTGGCGACCGCGGCCTCGAGATCGGCCCAGTCGGCGACCTTGGTGATCCCGATGGACGAACCGCCGCGGGCGGGTTTGACGAATACCGGCAGTCCGAGCCGCTGCCGGTCCTCCGGTGTGACGGTCTCGGTGCCCGGTCGCAGCACCACTTGCCTGCCCACCGGCAGGCCGTCGGCGGCGAGCAGTTTCTTGGTGAACTCTTTGTCCATCCCGGCCGCACTGGCCAGTACACCGGGGCCCACGTACGGGAGACCTGCCAGTTCCAGCATTCCCTGGACGGTGCCGTCCTCGCCGAACGGGCCGTGGAGCACCGGGAACACCACGTCGACGGTTCCGAGTGCAGTCTGCGGATCGCCGAGCGGTACCAGCGTTCCGGCACGGCTGGGGTCGGCGGCCAGGACCAGTTCGGTGCCGTCACCGGTAACCGACGGCAGGGTCCGGTCGTGGCGGGCGAGTGCGGCGATATCGATATCGGCGAGCAGCCAGGTCCCGGCCTGGGTGATGCCGATCGGCACCGCCTCGTAACGCTGCGGATCGAGGTTGCGCAGTACAGCACCGGCCGATACGCACGAGACTGTGTGCTCGTTACTGCGCCCGCCGAAGACAACGGCAACTCTGATCCGGGTCATGCCCGAACGGTACCCTGTGGCGGCACCGGATAATCCCCGCGGATCGGGCCCGCGGCTCATTCGGGTTTGATCCGGCGCCCCAGCAGTTTCTCCAGTGCCGACTGCACGGCCACCCCCTCGTGACACACCTGGTGGACGGCTTCGGTGAGCGGCATCTCCACTCCGTGCGCATCGGCCAGTGCGCGGACCGAACTGCAGGATTTCACCCCTTCGGCGATCTGGCCGTGGGTAGCTTCCTGCGCGACCTGCATGGAGCCACCGGAGCCGAGCGCCACGCCGAAGGATCTGTTCCGGGAAAGCGGCGAGGTGCAGGTCGCGATGAGGTCCCCGACCCCTGCCAGCCCGGCCAGCGTCGCCGGTTCGGCGCCGAGTGCCACGCCGAGCCGGATGATCTCGGCCAGGCCCCGGGTCATGAGCGCGGCGATGGAGTTGTCGCCGAATCCCATGCCGGAGGCGATCCCGCAGGCCAGCGCGATCACATTCTTACAGGCACCGCCGATTTCGCAGCCGATCACATCGGTGTTGGTGTAGGGCCGGAAGTAGCTGGTGACACAGGCCTGCTGCACTGCCGCCGCCCGCTGCGCGTCGATACAGCCGATCACCGTCGCGGCCGGCTGCCCGGCGGCCAGCTCGCCCGCGAGATTCGGCCCCGACAGCACCGCGATCCGCGCCGGATCCGCGCCGCTGACCTCCGCGATCACCTCGCTCATCCGCAGCAGGGTGCCGGTCTCGATCCCCTTGGCCACACTCAGCAAGGTGGCGTCGGCGCCGATATCCGGTGCCCAGGCCTTCAGGTTCGCGCGCAGGGATTGCGACGGGACCGCGAGCACCACGATATCGGCGCCGTCCAGGGCCCGTACGTGATCGTTGGTGGCGGCGATCGGCGGTAGCTGTACTCCGGGCATGTAGTAGGGGTTGCGGTGATCGGTGGCCAGCGCCTCGGCGACCTCGGGCCGGCGGGCCCATACCGTGACCTCGGTCCCCGCGTCGGCCAACACCTTCGCCAGTGTCGTACCCCACGATCCCGCACCCATTACCGCCGCCCTCGTCATCAGCCCAGAATGCCATGACAGGATGGGGCCATGTGCCCGCACTCCGTGCACGCCGTGATCGCGGTGAAATCCCTGGACAGCGCCAAGAGCCGGCTCGCCGGTGTGCTCGCGCCGGCGCACCGGTCCCGGCTGGTGCTGGCCATGCTCACCGATACCGTGCGCGCGGCCGCGGCGGTGCCCGCGATCGCGGCGATCACGATCGTCACCCCGGACCCGGTGGTAGCCGAGGCAACCCGTGCACTCGGCGCGGACGTGCATCCCGAACCCGCCCGCGCCCGCACCGACCCCGACGGCCTCAATATCGCGCTCGCCGACGCGGCGGCGGCCGTCCGGAACCGGCACGGCGCCGTGGACCTGCTGGCGTTGCAAGCCGATTTGCCCGCATTGTGCCCGGACGAGTTGGGGGCCGTGCTGGTGGCCGCCTCCGGCGAACTACGCGCGCTGGTGACCGACCACGCGGGCACGGGCACCGCGGCCTTGTTCGCGCCGTCCGGCCTGCCACTGCGACCCCGCTTCGGCCGTGATTCGGCTCACCACCACCGTGCCGACGGCGCGCGCGAACTGGCCGGCGATTGGCCCGGTCTGCGCCAGGATGTCGATACCGCCGCGGATCTGGCGGCCGTGCAGGCGCTGGGCACGGGTGTCGAGACCACTGCCCTCCTGCGTGAACTGGGTCTGTCCGCTCGTGTTCGCGAACCGGTCACCCAGGTGTGCGGGCCGGTCGCCACCCCGTGAACTAGAGATAACAGTCACCGCCGGCATCTGCACACCACCCGGTTCGTAGGGGATGATCGTAGGCGTGAGCGATACGGAAACCGTCAAGCAGCAGCAGGTGCTACCCACCCCGCCTCCGGCCGCCACCCAGATCCCTGCCGACGAGCGGACTCCTCGTTTGCCGGCCGATCGCTATCTCAACCGGGAATTGAGCTGGCTCGACTTCAATGCCCGTGTCCTGGCGCTGGCCGAGGACAGTTCGCTGCCGCTGCTGGAACGCGCGAAATTCCTGGCGATCTTCGCCTCGAATCTCGACGAGTTCTATATGGTCCGTGTCGCCGGTCTCAAACGCCGCGCCGAAACCGGGCTTTCGGTGCGCTCCGCCGACGGCCGCTCACCCAGTGAGCAGCTCGAGCTGATCGCGGCCCGCACCCAGGATCTCGCCGTCCGCCACGCCGAGGTGTTCCTCACCGAGGTACTGCCCGCGCTCACCGCGGAAGGTATCGAGATCATCGACTGGGCCGAGCTGGCCGAGCCCGAGCGGGAACGGTTGTCCGCGCATTTCCAGGATCAGGTGTTCCCGGTGCTCACTCCCCTGGCCGTGGATCCCGCGCACCCTTTCCCCTATATCAGTGGGCTCAGCCTGAATCTCGCGGTCACCGTCCAGGACCAGTCCACCGGTGGTGAACATTTCGCTCGCGTGAAGGTGCCCGACAATGTGGACCGCTTCGTGCGCGTTCGCCGGCCCGGGTCCGGTAACGGCGCCTCGATCGCGGCATTCCTGCCGATGGAGGCGCTGATCGCGGCGCATCTGGAACACCTGTTCCCGGGCATGACAGTGGTCGAGCATCATTCGTTCCGGATCACCCGTAACGCCGATTTCGAGGTCGACGAGGATCGCGACGAGGATCTGCTGCAGGCGCTGGAACGCGAACTGGCCCGGCGCCGCTTCGGTTCACCCGTGCGGCTCGAGGTGTCCGACGATATGACCGAGCATATGCTCGAACTGCTCCTGCGTGAACTGGAGGTCGACCCGGGAGATGTCATCCAGGTTCCCGGGCTGCTGGACCTGTCCTGCCTGTGGCAGGTGTACGGGGTGGACCGCCCGAATCTGAAGGACGCACCCTACGTGCCCGCGACCCCGCCGGCGTTCGGCGAGCGCGAAACCCCGCGCAATGTTTTCGCCGCGCTGCGTGAAGGCGATGTTCTCGTGCACCACCCGTACGATTCGTTCTCCACCAGCGTGCAGCGTTTCATCGAACAGGCCGCTGCCGACCCGCAGGTCCTGGCGATCAAACAAACCCTGTACCGCACCTCCGGCGATTCCCCGATCGTGAACGCGCTCATCGACGCCGCCGAAGCCGGTAAGCAGGTGGTGGCGCTGGTGGAGATCAAGGCCAGGTTCGACGAGCAGGCCAACATCAAATGGGCGCGCACGCTGGAACAGGCCGGGGTGCATGTGGTCTACGGCCTGGTCGGGTTGAAAACACACTGCAAGACCTGCCTGGTGGTGCGCCGCGAGGGTTCGACCATTCGCCGCTACTGCCATATCGGCACCGGTAACTACAATCCCAAGACCGCTCGCCTGTACGAGGATGTCGGGCTGCTCACCGCCGCCCCCGAGATCGGCGCCGATCTCACCGATCTGTTCAATTCGCTCACCGGCTATTCCAGAAAGGCCGATTACCGCAACATCCTGGTTGCCCCGCACGGTATCCGGGCCGGGATCATCTCCCGGATCGAACGCGAGATCGAATTGGCCCGCGACGGCGCGGCGGCCCGGATTCGGCTGAAGGCCAATGCCCTTGTCGACGAACAGGTCATCGACGCTCTCTACCGCGCTTCGCAGGCGGGAGTTCCGGTGCAGATCGTGGTCCGCAGTATCTGCGGGTTACGGCCGGGCGTTCCGGGGATGAGCGAGAACATCGAAGTGCGGTCGATACTCGGCCGGGTGCTGGAGCATTCGCGAATTCTCAACTTCACGGCGCAGGACGAGTTCTGGATCGGTAGCGCCGATATGATGCACCGGAATCTGGACCGCCGCGTGGAGGTCATGGCGCAGGTGAAGGACCCGAAACTACGGGAACGGCTGGATGGGATATTCGAATCGGCGTTGCACCCGATGACACGCTGCTGGGTATTGGATGCCGACGGTAATTGGCAATCCAGCCCCGATCGAGCCGGTACCGGGCCCGACGGTGACGGGATCGGGGTCCGCGACCATCAGGTGGCGCTCATGCGCCTGCGCCGCCCGGATCAGCAGTGAACGCAGTGGACACCACGCATACACCACCGGCCTACCCGGATCCGCGGACCACAGCCAATATTCATGCCGCCGGCACCGTGCTGTGGCGCCATGCGCCCGATTCGGCCGGTCGGATGGAGATCGCCGTGATCCGCCGGCCCAAATACGACGACTGGTCGTTGCCGAAGGGGAAACTCGATCCCGGCGAGACCCCTGTTCTGGCCGCGGTCCGCGAAACCGAAGAGGAAACAGGGCTTCGACCCCGGCTGGGCCGCTATCTGGGCAAGGTCACCTACCCCATCCCCGGGCATCGCAGGCTGAAACGGGTCGACTATTGGGCCGCCGAGGTAACCGGTGGAGCCTTCACGGCGAACAACGAAGTCGACGAACTCACCTGGTGCCCGCTGGAGACGGTGATGTCGGCGCTGTCGTATCCGATGGATCGCCAGATCGTCCGGGCGTTCACCCGGCTACCGGCCGATACGTGCACCGTACTGGTGGTCCGGCACGCCAAGGCCGGTCGCCGCGATCGGTTCCGTGGCCCGGACGAGCAGCGTCCGCTCGAATCGGCCGGTTATCGGCAGGCGCGGGCGCTGGTGCCGAATCTGCTGGCATTCGGTGCTGCGGAAATCTATTCCGCCGAACCGCTGCGCTGTGTGCAAACGGTGGCCCCGCTGGCCGAGGATCTGGGGGTCGAGGTGGCGGTGGATCCGCTGCTCGGTGATATCGGATACGCCGCGGATACCGAAAAGGCGCGGGAACATATCCGGTCGCTGGCCCTGTCCGCCCGGGCGGTGCCCGTCCTGTGCAGTCAAGGCGACACCGTTCCGGATCTTGTCCGGTGGTGGGCGGAGCGGGACGGAATGCGATTGTCACCCGCCCGGACCCGGAAAGGGTCGGTGTGGGTGTTGTCTTTCGCGGGCGACCGTTTGGTCGCCGCCGATCATCTCGACCGATCGCTATCGGTCGATACCGCGCCGGCGACCGGGTAGAGCCGAACACTCACCGGCCGTAGAAACGGTCACGCCCCCGGGGATCGCCCGGGGGCTGGTCCGTCCGGCGTTTCGGTTGTGAAGGTCGCGAGCAGGCGAGCCGAGATGCGGCACGCTGTGCTCGGCGACGAGCACCGTTCGCGGGTCGGAAAGCCGTCGGGGATTTCCGCGGCATCCGCGGCTGGGCGAATCAGCGCTTCTTTGCAGCCTTCTTCGCCGGAGCCCGCTTCGCGGTGGTCTTCTTCGCCGGGGTCTTCTTGGCGGTTGCCTTGGCCGTGGTCTTCTTCGCCGTGGCTTTCGCCGGGGTCTTCTTGGCGACGGTCTTACGGGCCGCTGCCTTGGTGGCCGCCTTCTTCGCGGCGGTGCTCTTGGCGGGCGCCTTGGTGGCGGTCTTACGTGCTGTGGTTTTGGCGGGCGCCTTGGTGGCCGACTTCTTGGCGGTGGTTTTCTTCGCCGTGGTCTTCTTGGCCGTGGATTTCTTGGCCGCCACAGGAGCATTGACACCGCGTTTGACCGCCGGGCCGGTGGCCGCGAGCTTCTGTTTACCCGCGATTACCGCCTTGAACTGGGCACCGGGCCGGAAGGCCGGCACCGAAGTGGGTTTCACCTTGACGGTTTCCCCGGTGCGCGGATTACGTGCGACGCGCGCCGCACGCTTCCGCTGTTCGAACACACCGAATCCGGTGATGGTGACGCTCTGTCCTTTGTGTACCGCACGCACGATGGTGTCGACCACATGCTCGACTGCCGCGGTGGCCGTGCGCCTGTCAGTACCCAACTTTTCGGTCAGAACGTCGATCAGTTCCGCCTTGTTCATTGAATCCTCCGCAGACTAATGGCCCGTCGTCGGACCGACTAGGTACCACGGTAAACCCACAATGGGCAAGAGTCTATGTGCCACGCCAAAATTCATGTGGCCTAGCACACGCACAGCTACCGCCTCATCCGAGCCCCCACTAAGAGGCCGAGAACATTACGCCTGCGAAATAGGTTCGGGAAGGGTCTTTGGTTTCCAACCCGGCCTTGCCTTTTCGAACTCCGCGATCACATCGCTACGCCGCAGTGTCAGGCCGATGTCATCCAATCCTTCCAACAGGCGCCACCTCGTGTAGTCGTCAATATCGAACGGCAACACGACGGTTCCTGCGGTCACCGTGCGCGCCTGGAGGTCGACAACCAATTCCAGTCCGGGCTGTTCCTCGAGCAACTTCCAGAGCATTTCGACATCATTCTGTGACATTCGCGCAGCCAGTAGACCGCCCTTGCCCGCATTACCGCGGAAGATGTCGGCGAAACGTGAAGAGATAACTACCCGAAAGCCATAGTCCATCAGTGCCCAGACCGCGTGCTCACGCGACGATCCGGTGCCGAAATCCGGTCCGGCCACGAGTACGGAGCCGCGGGAGTACGGTTCGGTGTTCAGAATGAAGTCCTCGTCGCCCCGCCATGCGGCGAACAGGCCGTCTTCGAATCCTGTTCGAGTCACGCGCTTCAGATAGACGGCCGGGATGATCTGATCGGTGTCCACATTGGACCGGCGCAGCGGAACGCCGATCCCCTTGTGCACGGTGAAGGCTTCCATCGTATTTCTCCTGTTTCGGGCTGATCGTAGGTTTCGGAATGCGGCGTTGCGGCTCAGTTCAGATCGGTGGGTGCCGACAACCGGCCGCGCACCGCAGTGGCCGCGGCGACCAGCGGCGACACCAAATGGGTACGGCCGCCTTTGCCCTGTCGTCCCTCGAAATTCCGATTGGAGGTGGAGGCGCAACGCTGGCCGGGTTCGAGCTGATCGGGGTTCATTCCCAGGCACATCGAGCATCCGGCCTGGCGCCATTCGGCTCCGGCGGCGGTGAACACCTCCCCCAGCCCCTCGGCCTCGGCCTGTTCGCGCACCCGCATCGACCCGGGTACCACCAGCATTCGCACCCCGTCGGCGACCTTGCGGCCCTTCAGGACCCCGGCCACGGCCCGCAGATCCTCGATCCGGCCGTTGGTGCACGATCCCACGAACACGGTATCCACCGCGACCTCACGCAGCGGCATACCCGGGGTCAAATCCATGTATCGCAGCGCTTTCTCCGCCGACTCGCGGGCGCTTTCGTCGGCGATCTGCGCCGGATCCGGCACATTTGCGCCGAGCGGCAAACCTTGCCCCGGGTTGGTACCCCAGGTGACGAACGGTGTCAGCGCGCTCGCGTCGATATGCACTTCCCGGTCGAAAACGGCGTCCTCGTCGGTCTTCAGCGCTTCCCACGCCTGCACCGCGGCATCCCAGTCCGCGCCCTGCGGCGCATGCGGCCGGCCTTTCAGGAACTCGTAGGTCGTTTCGTCCGGGGCGATCATCCCCGCCCGCGCTCCGGCCTCGATGGACATATTGCAGATCGTCATCCGCGCTTCCATCGACATTTTCCTAATGGCCTCACCGCGGTACTCGAGCACATATCCCTGCCCACCACCGGTACCGATTTCGGCGATCACCGCCAGAATGAGGTCTTTACTGGTGACTCCCGGCGGCAGTTCCCCGTCGACGGTGATCGCCATCGTCTTGAACGGCCGCAGCGACAGCGTCTGCGTGGCCAGTACGTGTTCGACCTCACTCGTCCCGATTCCCATGGCGAGTGCGCCGAACGCACCGTGGGTGGAGGTATGACTGTCCCCGCACACCACGGTCGTACCCGGCTGGGTCAGGCCCAACTGCGGGCCGACCACATGCACGATCCCTTGTTCGCGATCCCCCATCGGGTGCAGCCGGACGCCGAATTCGGCGCAGTTACGCCGCAGCGTCTCCACCTGGATACGCGAAATGGGATCGGCAATCGGTTTATCGATATCCGCGGTCGGAACGTTGTGATCCTCGGTGGCGATGGTGAGATCGGGCCGGCGCACCGGCCGCCCCGCCGCCCGCAGCCCGTCGAACGCCTGCGGACTGGTGACCTCGTGCACCAGATGCAGATCGATATAGATCAGGTCGGGTTCCCGGGCCTCGCCGTCGCCTTCCCCGCGGGCGACGACATGCTCTTCCCATACTTTCTCGGCCAGCGTACGTGGCATTGTTGCGATCACCTTTCGGGCCGGGCATCCACCCCGGTGTCCCGCGGCGGATACGCGCTAGCTGGAATATCGCGACCCCATCCCACGACCCACCTGGGCTGTTCGTGATGGCATCTCAGAATGCAGGACGCTAATATCGTTGTATGAGACAGCATAGCGGTATCGGCGTTCTGGACAAAGCGGTGGCAGTGCTGTATGCGGTCGCCGAGCAGCCCTGCGGTCTCAACGACTTGTGCGAACGCACCGGCCTGCCCCGCGCCACCGCCCACCGCCTCGCGGTCGGGCTGGAAACCCATCGCCTGCTGGCCCGTAACGGCGACGGCGCCTGGCGTCCCGGTCCCGCCCTCGGTGAACTCGCCGCCGGGGCCGCCGATCCGCTGCTCGAAGCCGCGAGTTCGATCCTGCCCCGGCTCCGCGAGATCACCGGCGAAAGCGTGCAACTGTACTGTCGCGACGGCAACCAGCGGGTCTGCGTCGCCGCCCTGGAACCACCCGCCGGGTTACGCGATACCGTGCCCATCGGCTCCCGCCTGCCGCTCACCGCCGGTTCGGCCGCGAAGGTCCTGGTCGCGTGGGCGGACCCCGAGCTGCAGCGCAGCGTGCTCGCCGACGCCATGTACAACGAACGCACTCTCGCCGATGTCCGCAAACGAGGTTGGGCGCAGAGCGCCGGCGAACGCGCGGCCGGGGTCGCGAGTATCTCGGCACCCGTACGGGATCAGCAGGGCGCCGTGGTCGCCGCCATCTCCGTCTCCGGCCCGATCGACCGGATGGGCCGCCGCCCCGGTGCCCGCTGGGCCGCGGATCTCGTCGCGGCCGCCGATGCCCTGCACCGCCGACTCTGAGCGGTAGGCAACCGCCGTCACTTATGGTGACCCCATGGGAGTGAACCAACGGTCACAGATCGTGATGACCGACGCCGAGATCACCGATTTTCTCACCCGCAGCCGCGTGGCCACCCTGGCCACCTTGGGCGGCGACGGAAAACCGCACCTCACCGCCATGTGGTACGCACTGATCGCCGATCCCGGCCGCCCCGGCGCCGTCCCCGAACTGTGGTTCGAAACCAAAGGCAAATCCCAGAAAGCCGTCAACCTGCGCCGTAACCCCACCATTACGTGCATGGTCGAGGCCGGCCAGACCTACGACACCCTGCGCGGGGTCTCCATCGAGGGCCACGCCGAAGTGATCGACGACCCCGAGAAGTTGTTCGCCGTCGGCGTCAGCGTCTGGGAGCGCTACACCGGCCCCTACACCGACGATATGCGCCAATACGTCGAAGGCATGCTGAACAAACGCGTAGCGGTCCGTGTGGTCCCCGAACGCATCCGCAGCTGGGACCACCGCAAACTGGGCCTCCCCGAAATGCCCCTCGGCGGTTCCACCGCAGGCGCCCTCGACGACTGATCCCGGCGCCCGGGTGTTTCCGATCACCCGGGCAGCCGACCAACCACCGGCCCAGGCGTGGTACGCCGGATGATCACCACCGCAGTCACTATGGGTTGATGAACGCGCAATCCGATTGGGCAGGCGAGACCGCTCCGGGCCGGATCGTGCTCCTCAACGGCGTCTCGAGCTCGGGAAAATCCAGCATCGCGCGCAGACTCCTGACCGACCTCGACCGCCCCTTCTTCCATATGAGCGTCGATATGTTCGGCGCCATGCGTTCGGAATCCCGGACCCACGAACTCCCTCCGAGCGACCTCACCGCGGTCCTCCGCAGGACTCGTGCCGGATTCCACCGCGCCGTCGCCGGTATGGCCCGGGCAGGACCGCGAACGCCGCCGCGCCGACCGGCCCACCGGCACAGCTGCCCGGCAGCTGGATTCGGTCCACGCCCACGGAATCTACGATCTGGAAGTCGATACCGGGGCCGCCTCCATCGAGAACTGCTCGGCAGAAATCAAGGCCTTCCTCGCCCGTCCCCCGCCGAAACGAGCCTTCGACCGGCTCCGCGCCACAACCGACCGCTGACCTCTGCGCCCGATCCCGCCTCGCCGCCGCATGGACCCCTCCGAGTCGGACCGAGCCCGCTCCCGTCGCCACGAGGAAATGCGTACGCCGGCTGTGTTGTTCATCACCCTCCGTGGCCAGGCCCCTGGCACCCCCTGTGCTCGTCGCCGACTCGCCGTGAGTCATACCGCACAACCGACCACAGTTCCGTAGCCGGTCTCCGTTCCGGATCCAGCAGCGCCCATTGCCGCGTCGGCACAACGCCGATTCCGGGCGCATCACGCCCCGGCGGCGTCGCCTCACCTCGATTGCCGACCGGTTCCAGCGCCACCGGCTACGAGGAGACCCGGACCGGCCGACCCCCGCCCACCAGACCCGAGATCAGGCGCGCCCGCCGCGCCAACCAGCACATTCAGGGCGCCGATCGGCAAGCTCCCGCAGCGCACGACCGAATGTCTCATCCGGCCGAAGCCAGGATTGCGGCGGCAGGTGAACCGACGATCATCAGCCGGCGGTCGTAGTGGTCGGCGGCCGTACGGATTCCTCGAACGGACCACTGAGAAAACCGACCGATAGATCACTGCCCCTGAAGACGCCGAACATGCAGCGAACCCCGCGCACCGCAGGTCGGGTGGCATCGGAACATCAGCCCTGGGCTACAGAACCTACGGGCAACCAGACCTATCCGGGTAACACCACCCACAGGGGGTCTAGGGGCGCAGCCCCAGCAAGACCTCGGTAGGAATCCGCCCCGATAGCGCTCCAGGACCCACCAGCCGAACGGCACATCCGCAGCTCACCGACCACAAAGCCTTACCCGAATGCCACCAACCGCAAAGGGTCCAGGGGCGCAGCCCCGGCAACACGTTGGTAGGAATCCCTTCACGGAGGGGGGTCCAGGGGGCGCCGAGCCCGCCTGGCCGGGGTGCGGGGGTTGGACCCCCGCAAAACATCGCGAATCAGCAAAGGCTCATGCTCTCCATGAGCATGAGCCTGCCAGCTGAGTAGCCCCGACGGGATTTGAACCCGCGCTACCGCCTTGAGAGGGCGGCGTCCTAGGCCGCTAGACGACGGGGCCAGGACTTTTGATCAACTCCTGGCTGGAGCGGATCGTGGATCTCTCGATCCGAAGCTCGATCAGCGTAACCGACCGGGCGGCGGCGACCAAATCGCCTGGATATTCGTTCCGCACCGCATCTGGAGGATGTAGTAGAGAGACGATCTCCGCTGGGGTACCAGGACTCGAACCTAGAATGGCTGAACCAGAATCAGCTGTGTTGCCAATTACACCATACCCCAATGACCTGGGCTTTCGGGTTCGTCGCTGGCTGCGGCGGCACCGTCGTTCCGGCCGAGAAAGAGAGTACCAAACTGTGCGGGTGAAACTACAAATCGCCTGGTCAGATCGGGGTTGAGGGGGTTGTTCGTGCTGTTTCGCGGTTCGTCTCGGCACGGGGACCGGTCGCGCCCACCAGGTTCACCCTCCGCCCCGGACAGCTTCCAGGGCTCGTGGATCGTTTCCGGCCGGAGGTTCCTGGCCGGGTATCGGGCTCGGCGTCGAGCAACCGGTGGGCAGCAGCCGGTGGGCGGGCCCTCGACGCGATCGCCGGGGCCCGCCGGGCCGGGTTATTCGCTCGGTGCGACCCATTCGCGTGCGGCGCGCAGCCGGCGCATGGATTCTTCCCGGCCGAGCAGTTCCATGGATTCGTAGAGCGGCGGGCTGATATGTGATCCGGTGACCGCGACCCGTACCGGCGCGAACGCTTTTCTGGGTTTCAGTTCGAGCCGCTCGATGAGTGCTGTTTTCAGCGCTTCTTCTATTTCTGCGGCGGTCCATGCGGTGAGTGGTTCGAGTGCGTCGACGGTCGCGTCCAGGACCGGCCGGCTGCCTTCGCCGAGATTTTTCTTTCCGGCTGCCGGGTCGATTGCGAAGTCGACGGCGGGAGCGAACAGGAATCGGAGCAGATCCCAGGCGTCGGCGAGTACTACTATTCGGGTCTGAACGAGTTCGGCAGCTTCCGCGAATACCTTTTCGTCGATTTCTTCACCGATATATCCGTGCCGGACGAAGTATTCGCGCAACCGTCCAGCGAAATCGGCGGGGGCGAGCATCCGGATATGTTCGGCGTTGATCGCGTCGGCTTTTTTCTGGTCGAAGCGGGCCGGGTTCGAGTTGACTTTGGAGATGTCGAAGGCGGTGATCATCTCGTCCAGGGTGAACACATCGTGGTCGTCGGCAATGCTCCAGCCGAGGAGTGCGAGGTAATTCAGCAAACCTTCGGGGATGAACCCGCGGTCGCGGTGCAGGAACAGGTTGGATTCGGGGTCTCGTTTGGAGAGTTTCTTGTTGCCCTGTCCCATCACGAAGGGCAGGTGTCCGAATTCCGGGGTGAAATCGGTGACGCCGATACGCCGCAGGGCGGCGTAGAGGGCGAGCTGGCGCGGGGTGGAGGAGAGGAGGTCTTCGCCGCGCAGGACGTGGGTGATTCGCTGGGTCGCGTCGTCGACCGGGTTGACCAGCGTGTAGAGCGGGTCGCCGGTACCGCGGGTGAGGGCGAAATCGGGGACGGTGCCCGCTTTGAAGGTGGTCTCACCGCGTACGAGATCGTTCCAGGTGAGATCGGTGTCGGGCATACGCAGCCGGACCACGGCACCGCGGCCGGCGGCTTTGTATTCGGCGATCTGTTCGGGTGTCAGGTCGCGGTCGTAATTGTCGTAGCCGAGTTTCGGATCACGTCCGGCCGCACGGTGGCGTTCTTCGACTTCTGCTGGCGTGGAAAAGGATTCGTAGGCTTCGCCGGCTTCCAGCAGTTTCTGCACCACATCGAGGTGGATATCGCGGCGCTGCGATTGCCGGTACGGCGCATAGGGTCCGCCGATTTCGGGGCCCTCGTCCCATTCGAGGCCGAGCCAGCGCAATGCATCCAGGAGCGCCAGATACGATTCCTCGGAATCCCGTGCGGCATCGGTATCTTCGATTCGGAAGACGAAGGTTCCGCCGTGATGTTTGGCGTAGGCCCAGTTGAACAGCGCGGTGCGGATGAGTCCGACATGCGGTGTTCCGGTGGGCGACGGGCAGAAACGGACCCGTACGTTTGTCATGTCTCTCTTTCGTTCAGCGTTTGGCGGCAACAGGATTGGTGAGTGTTCCGATTCCGGCGACGGTCACCGAGACGCTCTGGCCGTCTTTCATCGGGCCCACGCCTTCGGGTGTGCCGGTGAGGATCACGTCACCGGGCAGTAGGGTCATCACCCGGGTCACCCATTCGATGATTTCCGGAATATCGTGCAGCAGTAGTGATGTGGTGCTGCGCTGCTTCACTTCACCGTCGAGTTCGGTGGTGATCTCGAGATCGGCCGGATCGAGTTCTGTTTCGATCCAGGGGCCGAGCGGGCAGAAGGTGTCGTACCCCTTGGCCCGCGTCCATTGTCCGTCCTGGGCTTGCTGATCGCGGGCGGTGACGTCGTTGGCGACGGTGTAGCCGAGGATCACATCCTTGGCGCGGGCCGCGGCGACGTCCTTGCAGGGGCGCCCGATCACAACCGCCAGCTCGCCTTCGAAGTCGACCCGGGAGGAATTGGGCGGCAGCTGGATGGGCACGTTCGGCCCGATGATGGAGGTGTTGGGTTTGATGAAGATCACCGGTTCCTCCGGTGCCTGTCCTCCGAATTCGGCGGCGTGCGCCGCGTAGTTCTTGCCGATGCAGATCACCTTGCTGGCCAGGATGGGGGCGAGCAGGCGGATATCGGCCAGCGGCCAGCTACGGCCGGTGAACGTCGGAGTGCCGAACGGGTGTTCGGCGATTTCTTTGGCGGTCTCGCCGTCGATGGCGACGAAAGCGACCCCGTCGGGGCTGGCAACTCGACCTAGACGCATGCCCGAAGTCTATCCAGCCGGGTTCACCAGCCCGAATGCGCCCGACCGGTCGGCATGTGGGCCGGTGAAAAGCGTGACACCGCCTGGTACAACCGCGGCCGGCGGGTGTACGGTGGCCGAAAGTTCACGTTCTGAGAAGCGCTTCCCATATAGTGAGATGTGCTGCTGTATTCCGAGATGGGGAACTATGGCACCCAGTTCACCGGCGGCCGCCCGGGCCGCCGAGCCGGGACACCGGCCGTTACCGGTCTCCCCCGCACGCCGCTGGCTCATGCTCGCCCTCGGGGTGTTCGCCCAGACCTCGAGCGCGATCTTCGTCCATGGTGTCCCGTTCCTGCTGCCGGCACTCACCGCGGGCGGTATGCCGCTGCCGACGGCCGGCCTGCTGGTCGCGCTGCCGACGGTGGGACTGTGCTGCACCCTCATCGCCTGGGGGTATCTGGTGGACCGGCTCGGTGAGCGCATCGCGCTGGTGGCCGGCCCGCTGATCATGTGCGTCGCGGGCACCGCGGCCGCCTTCACGACGAGCTATCCCCTCCTCGGAGTTCTGCTGTTCCTCGGCGGTATGGGCGCCGCCAGCACCAACGGCGCCAGCGGCCGGGTGATCGTCGGCTGGTTCCCGCCCGAACGACGCGGCCTGGCGATGGGTATCCGGCAGACGGGTCAGCCCATCGGGGTGGGTATCGGCGCATTGTCCATTCCGCTGGTCGCGGACAGTGCCGGGGTGGCTTCCGCGCTGTTCGTGCCGGCGATCCTTGCGGGTCTGGCAGCCGTGGGCTGCTTGCTGGGCATAGTCGACCCGCCCCGCCCGTCGCGTGCCGAATCCACCGGCGCCAACCCGTACCGCGCCGGCAGCACCCTCTGGCGTATCCACGGAGTGTCCGTTCTGCTGGTCATCCCGCAGGGCACCGTCTGGACCTTCGCGCTGCTGTGGTTGCACCGCGATATCGGATGGTCGCTGGCCGCCGCCGGTGCCCTCGTCACCGGCACGCAAGTACTCGGCGCACTGGGCCGGATCGGTGCGGGCGCGTGGTCCGACCGCGTCGGCAGCCGGATGCGTCCCCTGCGCCTGATTGCTGTCGCCGCGGTCACCACCATGGCGCTGCTGGCGCTGACCGCCTGGACCGAATGGTGGTGGGCCGCTATACCGTTGATGGTGATCGCCTCGGTGGTTTCGGTATCCGACAACGGCCTGGCTTTCACCGCCATCGCCGAACTCGCCGGGCCCTATTGGAGCGGCCGCGGTCTCGGTATCCAGAACACCGGCCAGAACCTGATGATCGCCGCAGTCCCCCCGGTCTTCGGCGGCCTGATCACCGCCACCGGTTTCCCGGCCGCCTATCTGGCGGCGGCCGCCTTGGCCGCTGTAGCCATCCCACTGGTCCCGTTCGCTTCGGAGAAACCTCTCGAGTAAACGGAGTTGCCGGCCGCCCGAAACTTCCGGTGGCGATGTCCACGAGCCGGCCGTGGCCGTCACCGGCTCGGGGCCGGTAGCCATCCGGGGTACATAAGCCCCGGCCGATCCGGTCTACGGAGAAACCTCGATCAGATATCGATGAGATCCGCGGGATCGAAGCACACCCGAACCGGGACGTCGAGCTCGAGTTCAGCGGTGAATTCCCGGCTTTCGCCCACCGGCGGCTCCCACCGATAGGCGCCCCCGTCAAGAATTCCCTGGTGGATCTGAATCTTGGGCTGGTGTTCGACGATCCAATACTGCGGGATGCCCAATCCCGCATACTCCCGCACCTTGCGAACCCTGTCGGTGCGTTCGCTGCCACTTCCCGGCGAGACCACTTCGACCACGAGCTGCACGTCCATGCCGGGGATCAACTTGGGCGACTCGTCGACTATGGCAGCTCGTGCCACCGCCTTGGGGATGACAAGAACATCGGGTTTACGGACGCCCGACGGCGTACTGATCTCCCACTCTCCGCCATCGCAGACGAACGCGTCTGCGTTCTCTGCGGCGCTACGGATCCGCCGAGCGAGCGACCAGCCGATGTAGTTGTGTCGTGCCCCCGCTGCCACCTCGACCAACCACCCGTCTTCGAGTTCGAACCCCTTACCGTCTTCCGGCAGGTCGTAGAGATCCAGCACCGTGTACGGGCCGAAGCCTGCATCACTGGTGGCGCGCCGCGCGGTCATGCTGCCCTCCAAGCGCTCGGGCCGTCCATCGGGGATACGCCCAGGTATCCCCGATGGTATCGGAGTTGCACACCGATTTCGTTGCCGAAAGTACGGAACTTCCAGGTCAGAGCGCGGACGCGATCCGATCGCCGATTTCGGTGGTGGAGGCGGTGCCGGTGCGACCCGACAGATCCTTGGCGACCGCTTCCTGGATGCGGGCGGCGGCCGCGGTTTCGCCCTTGTGCTCCAGCAGCAGACCCACCGAGAGGATCGCGGCGGTGGGGTCGGCTTTGGACTGGCCGGCGATATCGGGGGCGCTGCCGTGGACCGGTTCGAACATGCTCGGGTTGGTGCCGGTGGCGTCGATATTGCCGCTGGCGGCCAGGCCGATACCGCCGCTCACCGCGGCGGCGAGGTCGGTGATGATATCGCCGAACAGGTTGTCGGTGACGATCACGTCGAAGCGGGCCGGATCGTTGACCATATGGATGGTGGCCGCGTCGATGTGCTGGTAGGCGACCTCGACATCGGGGAACTCGGCACCCACCGCGTCCACCGTGCGCTGCCACAGCGAACCGGCGAAGGCCAGGACGTTGGTCTTGTGCACGAGGGTGAGGTGCTTGCGCCGGGTCTGCGCCTTGGCGAAGGCGTAGCGGACCACGCGTTCCACACCGAACCGGGTGTTGGTGCTGACCTCGGTGGCGACCTCGTGCGGGGTGTCGACGCGGATGGCGCCACCGGTGCCCGTGTAGGGGCCCTCGGTGCCCTCGCGGACGACCACGAAGTCGATATCTGGGCTACCGGCGAGCGGGCTGCCGACGCCCGGGTACAGCTTGGAGGGCCGCAGGTTGACGTGGTGGTCGAGCGCGAACCGGGTGCGCAGCAGCAGGCCGCGTTCGAGGAGGCCGCTGGGCACCGAGGGGTCGCCGATCGCGCCGAGCAGGATCGCGTCGTGCTGTTTCAGTTCCGGCAGCACCGATTCCGGCAGGATCTCGCCGGTGGCGTGGTAGCGCTTGGCGCCTAGATCGTATTCGGTGCGTTCCACACCGGGTAGCACCACATCGAGCGCTTTGAGCGCCTCGGCGACGACCTCCGGGCCGATACCGTCACCGGGGATCACGGCGAGCTTCATGACAACCACGCTTTCTGGATACGACGTGCCGCGAGCGGTCGCGGCCGGCGGGCCGGGTGCGGCCGCCGCTGGGAAGTGATTCTGCGCCGGTCCGCCCGGGTGCGAACACCCGGGCGGACTCGTACGACGTGCGCGCCACCTATCGCCTGCGACGGCGGCGCACCGCTACATCAGAACAGGTCGACCAGCGCGACCTTGCCGGCACCCACGGCGGCCGCGATATCGGCGCGCACCGATTCGGGGACCTCCTTGTTGACACGCAACACCACGGTGGCGCCTTCCTTGTTGGCGTCCTGGGTGAGCTGGGCGGCGAGGATATCGATCTCGGCGGCGCCCAGTGCGGTGCCGACCTTGCCCAGTGCGCCGGGCTGATCGTCGTAGTTGAGGACGGCCAGGTTGATGCCTTCGGCGCGCATATCGTAGTTGCGGCCGTTGATGTTGACGATCTTCTCGACCTGGGCCGGTTCGGTGAGCGCGCCGGCGACATTGATGGTGCGGCCGTCGCCGAAGACCGCACGCAGATCCACCAGGCTGCGGTGGCTGGGGCTTTCGGTGGCCGTGGTGACCTCGGCGCTGATCCCGCGGTCCTGCGCGAGCGCCGGGGCGTTGACGAAGGTGACCTGATCGTCGACGTGGGCGGAGAACACACCGCGCAGCGCGGCCAGTTGCAGCACCTCGACCTCCGAGGCGGCCAGCTCACCGCGGACCTGCACCTCGAGGCTCACCGGCAGTTCGTCGGCCAGCGCACCCAGCAGCGCACCCTGTTTGCGGACCAGATCCAGCCAGGGCGCCACTTCGTCGCCGACCACGCCACCGGTGACGTTCACCGCGCCGGGCACGAATTCGCCGGCCAGCGCCAGCAGTACGGATTTCGCCACATCGGTGCCGGCCCGGTCCTGCGCTTCGCTGGTGGAGGCACCCAGATGCGGGGTCACCACGACCTGCGGCAGTTCGAACAGCGGGCTGTCGGTGCAGGGCTCGGTTTCGTAGACGTCGATACCGGCGGCCCGCACATGGCCGGACTTGATGGCCTCGGCCAGCGCGGCCTCGTCCACCAGGCCACCGCGCGCGGCATTGACGATGATCACGCCCGGCTTGGTCTTGGCGATAGATTCCTTGCCGAGCAGGCCCTTGGTCTCCGGGGTCTTCGGCAGGTGGATGGAGATGAGATCGGCGCGCTCCAGCACCTCGTCGAGGGTGAGCAGTTCGATCCCGAGCTGGGCGGCGCGCGCCGGGGAGACGTAGGGGTCGTAGGCGACGATCTTGGTTTCGAAGGCCGCGAGGCGCGCGGCGAACAGCTGCCCGATCCGGCCGAGGCCGATCACGCCGACCGTTTTGCCGAAGA
>NZ_BAFV01000050.1 GCF_000308515.1 Nocardia carnea NBRC 14403
GACATCACCGGCGACGATCAGCCAATCCTCGGGCGAATCGGGCCGGATGTCCTCGACGACCGGTTTGTTGCCTTGGTGACCGACATGGATATCGCTCACCGCCATCAACTTGGGTATCACCACACCTACCTTCGCACAGAACCGGCCGGTTCCGGCGGCCGGCCGAAATCACGCCGTGTCCACGGGCATGAGCGAAAGCCGTGCGTGGTGACGCTCCGTGCCCGCTTTGCTCATGCCGGAATCTCGGCCCCGACCCGGACCCACCGGCCCGACAGCCACCGCGTACTCACCGCGGCCAGCCGTAACAACATGAACGCGATCAACCCGCACCAGATTCCGCCGATCCCCCAGTCGAACGCCAGCGACAGCCAGATCGCCGGCAGGAAACCGAGCAGGGCCGCGCCCAGGGTGGTGGTCCGCAGGTAGGCCGCATCGCCCGCGCCGAGCAGCACCCCGTCCAGTGCGAACACCACACCGGCCACCGGGATCATCACCACGAAGAACCACCACACCACGCCGGTGCGGTCCAGGACCGCGGCATCGGTCGTGAACAGCGGCGGTATCCAGGCGGCGCTCACGGCGAACACCGCGGCCAGCCCCAGCGCGAACACCGCCGACCACGCGGTGACCCGGCGGGCCACCGACCGCGCACCCGCCGCATTTCGCGCGCCCAGTGCCGAACCGACCAGTGTCTGCGCGGCGATGGCCAGTGAATCGAGGGTGAGTGCGAGGAAATTCCACAGCTGCAGCACCAGTTGATGCGCCGCCACGGAGGGCGCGCCGAACCGCGACGCCACCGCCGCGGCGGAAACGAAGCACGCCTGGAACGCCAGGCTGCGCGCGATGAGATCGCGTCCCATGACGAGCTGGGCCTTCATCACCGGCAACCGCGGCGCGAGCGGTACTCCGGCCCGGACCAGAGCGCCCACGAAAAGTACCGCCGTCACCAGCTGACCGATCACATTGGCCACCGCCGAGCCGGGCAGGCCCAGCCGCGGCAGCCCGGCCAGTCCGTGCACCAGCAGCGGGCAGAGCACCGCCGACAGCGCCAGCCCCGCCACCACGTAGGTGAGCGGCCGGCGAGTCTGCTGCACGCCGCGCATCCACCCGTTCCCGGCCATGGACAGCAGGATCAACGGCACCCCGAACAGCGCGATCCGCATCCAGGCCAGCGCCTCCCCCGCGATCTCGGCATCACCGGCGATCACCTCCGCGACGGGGACGGCCGCGACCTGGACCACCAGCAGGATCAGCACTCCGATCCCGCCCGCCAGCCAGCTGGCCTGCACGCCCTCCGCGACCGCACCGGGTTCGTCCCCCGCACCGTGCCGGCGCGCCGAACGCGCGGTCGTACCGTAGGCGAGGAAGGTCAGCTGGGAACTCACCTGAGTGAGAACCAGGCCGCCGACCGCGAGCCCGGCCAGCGCCAACGCGCCGAGCCGGCCCACCACCGCGAGATCGAACAGCAGATAGATCGGTTCGGCCACCAGAACGCCGAGTGTCGGCAGTGCCAGCCCCAGTATGCGCCGGGGCCCGGCGGATACCTCCGCGGACGAAGCCGTCACCTCCGCCTGCATATCACTCCCTGTCCATGCTCACCTATCCCGCAGCAGACCAGCGAGACGAGTCGTACGGCCAACCGCCGTGCACGCTAGCGGAACTCTCCGACACGCGTACCCCGCCGCCCGCTCCGGCCGTAAGCCTCAGGCCAGGGCGGTGCGCAGCCGGCCGAGGATCTCCTCCGGCTCGCCGTAGGTCGTGTATCCGGCCGCGTAGCGGTGCCCGCCGCCGCCGAGCCTCGTGGCGATGGCCGCGACATCGGCGCCGTCGTCGGTTCCGGGACCGCTGTCCTTGGAGCGCAGCGATACCGTCCAGCGCCGCCGCTCGTCGACGGGCCGGGCTTCCTTGAACACCGCGGCAATACCGGCCTCGGCCGTCGCTCGCACGATATCGACGACGCTTTCGGCCTCTTCCTGACGGACCCCGTCGAGATCGGTGGCCCGCACGAACGCGGCGACCAGACCGGTCCCGCCGTGGGCCTCGGGTTCGAGCCGGGCCGAGGCGAGCACCGTGGACAGCATCTGCAACCAGGCGAACGGATGGGTGTCCATCAGAGTTCGAGTGATGGCGCCACCGTCTATCCCGGTGGCCAGCAACCGTTCGGCCAAGGCGTGCGTGCCCGGCGTCACCCAGCGGAACGAACCGCTGTCGGTGGCCAGCCCCGCGAACAGGCAGTGAGCGATATCGGCGTCGATCGGCTCCTGCCACCGATCCAGCAGCGCGGTGAGCACACTCGCCGTGGACACGGCGTCCGGGTCGATCAGGTTGACCGCACCGTACCGGGTGTTCGACCGGTGGTGGTCGATCACCAGCGTGGTCCCGGCGCCCGCCAGCCGATCGGCCAACGCACCCAACCGGCCCGCACTACCGCAGTCGACGGTCACCAGCACGTCCACCTCGGGCGGCACCTCGGCGGGCGGGATCAGGAACCGCGATCCCGGCAGCGTGCGCAGCGCGTACGGCAGTTCGGTGGGTTCGGCGAACGACACACGCACCGGTACCCCCCGCCGGTCCAGGACCTGGGCAAGGGCCAGCCCGCTACCGAGGGTGTCGGCATCGGGCTGGATATGACAGAGGACGGTGACCGAACGCGCGGTATCGAGCACCTGTACGGCCGCCGCGTAATCCACGGCGGCACCGGTTGTGGTCATAGCGGCTCAGTCGTCGTCGCGGGGTGTTTTGTACGGGTCGGCGTCGCCGGCGGGTTTCGCCTCGGCCGCCACCCGGGCGACCTCGTCGTCGGCCGCCCGCGCCCGGGCCAGCAGATCCTCCATCTGCCGGGCCGCGTCCGGCACGGTGTCGAGAACGAAGGCCAAGGTGGGGGTGAATTTCACCCCGGTGCCTGCGCCCACTTTCGACCGCAGCACACCCTTGGCCTTCTCCAGCCCGGCGGCGGCCGCAGTGTAGTCGGGTTCGGCCTCGACGGTTTCACCCATGACGGTGTAGTAGATGGTCGCTTCGCGGAGATCGCCGGTGACCTTGGCGTCGGTGACGGTGATGAAACGCAGCCGCGGATCCTTGATCTCGTATTCGATCGCGGTGGCCACGATCGCGGAGATCCGTTTGGCGAGCCGGCGTGCCCTGGCTTGATCCACCATGGCCGCTCCTTTCCCTTCAGTCCTCGGGTCCGAAGACGCGGCGGCGTACTGCCAGCAACTGTAACTCCGGACGGGCCGCGACATGGCGTTCGCATTTGTCGAGCACGGCCGTCAGATGATCCATATCGGCCGCCACCATCGCCACGGCGAGCAATGTGCGCCGATAGCGGTCGTGTTCCCCGGCCTCGGCGGTACTGACCCCGAAACGCTGGAGCTCGGCCAGGATCGGCCGCACCACCGAACGCTTCTCTTTCAGAGAGTGCACATCACCCAGCAGGATGTCGAATTCGAGTGCACCGAGGTACACGCAACCTCCCAGTTATAGCGACGACGCGGCACCGGGGCCCGCCGCTGCGCGGCGAATCCCGGGGCCTGTCGTGCCGTTGTCGATGACCGGGCCCGGACAGCGGAGTCCGGGCCCGTATCGCAATCAGTCGCGCGGCTTCTCGCGCAACTCGTAGGCCTCGATGACGTCGCCCTCCTTGATATCGGAGTACGTCAGCGTCATACCGCATTCGAAGCCTTCGCGGACCTCCATGGCGTCGTCCTTCTCGCGGCGCAACGAGCTGATCGTCGTGGATTCGGCGACCACCATGTTGTCGCGGAGCAGACGAGCCTTGGCATTTCGCTTGACGACACCCGAGGTGACCATGCAGCCGGCGATGAGACCGATCTTGGACGACCGGAAGATCGCCCGGATCTCGGCGCGGCCCAGTTCGACCTCTTCGTAGACCGGCTTGAGCATGCCCTTGAGCGCGCTCTCGATCTCGTCGATGGCCTGGTAGATCACCGAGTAGTACCGGATGTCCACGCCTTCGCGGTTGGCCAGTTCGGTGGCCTTGCCCTCGGCCCGCACGTTGAACCCGATGATGATCGCGTTCGATGCCGACGCCAGGTTGACGTTGGTTTCGGTGACACCACCGACACCGCGGTCGATGACCCGCAAGCGCACCTCGTCGTCGATCTCGATCCCGAGCAGGGCCTCTTCCAGCGCCTCGACGGTACCGGAGTTGTCGCCCTTGAGGATCAGGTTCAGCTCGCTGGTTTCCTTCAGCGCGGCATCCAGATCCTCGAGGCTGATCCGCTTACGGCTACGCGCGGCCAGTGCGTTGCGCTTACGCGCATTGCGCCGGTCGGCGATCTGCCGGGCGATCCGGTCCTCGTCGACCACGAGCAGGTTGTCGCCCGCGCCCGGTACCGAGGTGAAGCCGACGACCTGGACCGGTCGCGACGGCAGCGCCGCATCGACATCGGCCCCGTGTTCGTCGACCATGCGCCGGACGCGGCCGTAGGCGTCGCCCGCCACGATCGAATCGCCGACCCGCAGCGTGCCGCGCTGGATGAGCACCGTGGCGACCGGGCCGCGACCGCGGTCCAGATGCGCTTCGATGGCCACACCCTGGGCGTCCTGCTCCGGATTGGCCCGCAGGTCCAGGGCAGCGTCCGCGGTGAGCAGCACTGCTTCGAGCAACGCGTCGATATTGATGTTCTCCCGGGCGGAGATGTCGACGAACATGGTTTCGCCGCCGTACTCCTCGGCCACCAGGTTGTACTCGGTCAGCTGCTGCCGGATCTTCTCCGGGTTCGCGCCTTCCTTGTCGATCTTGTTGACCGCCACCACGATCGGCACATCGGCCGCCTGCGCGTGGTTGATCGCCTCCACCGTCTGCGGCATCACACCGTCGTCGGCGGCGACCACCAGGATCGCGATATCGGTGGCCTTCGCACCGCGGGCACGCATGGCGGTGAACGCCTCGTGACCCGGGGTGTCGATGAAGGTGATCGGCCGGTCTTCCTCGCCGAGATGGGTCATCACCTGGTAGGCGCCGATGTGCTGGGTGATACCGCCGGCCTCGCCCTCACGGACGTTGGCCTTACGGATCGTGTCCAGCAGCCGGGTCTTACCGTGGTCGACGTGGCCCATAACGGTGACCACCGGCGGCCGCTGTTCGAGGTCTTCCTCGCCGCCTTCGTCCTCGCCGTAGGTGAGGTCGAAGGATTCCAGCAGTTCGCGGTCCTCGTCCTCGGGGCTGACCACGTGCACGACGTAGTTCATCTCGCCGCCGAGCAGTTCCAGTGTCTCGTCGTTCACCGACTGGGTCGCGGTGACCATTTCGCCGAGGTTGAACAGCGCCTGCACCAAGGCGGCCGGGTTGGCGTCGATCTTCTCCGCGAAATCGGACAGCGATGCGCCGCGGGCGAGGCGGATGACCTCACCGTTACCGCGTGGCAGCCGCACACCGCCGACCGACGGAGCCTGCATCGAATCGTATTCCTGGCGCTTCTGCCGCTTCGACTTACGACCACGCCGGGGCGCACCACCGGGACGGCCGAAGGCACCGGCCGCGCCACCGCGACCACCGGGGCCACCCGGACGGCCACCACCGGGACGACCGCGGAAGCCGCCACCACCGGCGGGTG
>NZ_BAFV01000049.1 GCF_000308515.1 Nocardia carnea NBRC 14403
GGGTCGGTCATTCGAGCACCCCGGCGGCACGCAGGTCTGCGGCCAGATCCTCGAGCTGTTCGGGGCTCGGCATGATCTGTGGCAGCCGAGGTTCGCCGACGTCGACGCCGAGCAATCGAAGTCCACCTTTCGTCATAGCCACTCCGCCGAGCCGCGCCATGGCGGCGTTGAGCCAGAGCAGGCTGGTGTTGATATCACGGGCGCGCACCACATCACCGGCGGCGAACGCGTCCACCATCTCGCGCAGCCGTTCCGGAACCAGATGCCCGATCACGCTGATGAAGCCGACCGCACCCATCGCCAGCCACGGCAGATTCAACATATCGTCGCCGGAGTAGAAGGCGAGATCGGTTTCGGCGATGAGGGCCGCGCCTGCATTCAGGTCGCCCTTGGCGTCCTTGACCGCGACGATCCGCGGATGTTCGGCGAGCCGGCGGATGGTATCCGAGGCGATCGGTACCACCGATCTGGGCGGAATGTCGTAGAGGGTCACCGGGAGATCGGTGGCATCGGCGACGGCGGTGAAATGTGCGAACAGACCCTCCTGGGTCGGCCGCGAATAGTAAGGAGTCACGACCAGCAGGCCGTGTGCGCCCGCACGCTGGGCATTGCGGGCGAGTTCGATCGAATGGGCGGTGTCGTAGGTTCCGGCACCGGCGATGACGGTGGCCCGGTTACCGACCGCGTCCACCACCGCCCGCAGCAGATCCGCCTTCTCCGATTCGGTGGTGGTCGGCGATTCGCCGGTGGTACCGGAGATCGCGAGCAGGTCGACACCCCGCTCGACCAGACGGTGCGCAAGGGTGACGCCGGTGTCTATGTCGAGCTTGCCCTCGGCGCTGAAGGGGGTCACCATCGCGACACCTACCGTGCCGGACGCGCTCAACACCGGAGGCGTCGATTCACCGTTCGTCATGGTCAGAAAGGCTACCCGGTCACCGGGTAGCCCTCGACACCCTCGTCTGTGTTCTGGGCCGCCGGAGCCGGTGGTGACATCACTACGGCATCCCAATGGCGTCGCGTAGGGGGTTGTATGACATCACGAAAGGCGTCACACTGATGTCATGGATCTGACCCGATACACCACCCGAATTCGCGACGACCTGATTGCCGCGGCCGCCCTCGGCGACGAGAAAACGCAGGCCACGGCCGAGGCCCTCGCCAAAGCGGTGGAGAACTCGGCCCGGCTGACCCTGCTCGCGGCGCTCACCGAACTCGCCGATACCGTCTCGACCGAGCTGGGAGACCGCACCGTACGTGTTTCACTGCACGACGACGAAGCCACGGTCGAGGTGGGTCGCGCGCCGGCCGGCGACAACCCCAGCTTCGAGGAAATGACCGGCGATATCAGCCGGGTGACCCTGCGGCTGGTCGAACAGGTGAAATCCCGGGCCGAAGAAGCCGCCGCGCAGAGCGGGCAATCCCTGAACTCCTGGATGGCCGGTGTGGTGTCCGGCGCATTGCGCGATCAGATGCGTGGTGGCTACGGCACCGGGAAACGCGACGACACCACACCCTGATCAGGTCGAGACCAGGATCTCACCGGTACTGCCGATCTCGGTACGCCGGTCGCCGCCGGGTGCGCTCGCCAGGATGGTCGCCAGATTTCGCCGCCCGACCGGGAGTACCCGGATGGTGACCGACCCGGCGTTGGCCGCGTCGAGCTCGCGCACAGCGAGTTCGAGCACCCGGGCGCGCAACGCCACCGCCTCGCCGGCGAACCCGCCGTCGTCGAGCAGGAGCACCTCCACCCCACGCGACCGCGCACCACGTGCCGCGGCATTGAGCTGATCGGTGACCAGTTGCGGCGCCCGCAGACCGTCGCGTAGTTCGGCTTCCAGCAGGCGGCAGACCTCCCGATCGGCCGGTGTCAGTTCCACACCGCGGGCGATGCGCTCCAGCATCGGCCTGGCCAGCTCGTCCAACCGGCTCAGCTGGCGGATCCGTTCGGAATGCTCGGCCGCCATGGTCGCTTCGGCCGCCGCCCGCATGGCAACGTCATCGTGTAGCAGCCGCAGCGAACGCTGTGTGGGCCGCAAGATCAGCGCACACACCGTGGCCCCGGCCAGACAGGCCAGCGCAAGGATCGATATGAAGAGGGACCCGACCGAAATATCCAGCACGATATCCACGAAGCCGACCGCAGCCGCCACCGCCACCGCACCTACCCAGGCCGCGACGATCCGGCCGCGCACCGCCAGCACCGCCAGCACATAGGACGCGGCGAAGGCCGCCCACGGCTGGCGCACGGCACCCTCGGCGAAATTCAGATGCGTCGCCAGCACGGCCACGGGCCCCGCCACGATCACCGCAGCGGTGGCGGGCCACGGCAGTGGGTCACCGGGCAGCAGAACCAGGATCGCGCCCGCACCGAGCATCGCGGCGATCGCGACGACGAACTGCGCGACCGGGACATCGTTCAACGACGGGGTCATGTACAGGGTGATGGTCGCGGCGAGACCTACCCGGAACACCCAGCCGGATCGGCCGCGCATTCCCAGTAGAGAGCGTAGTTCGAAATCCACGTCGCGCTGTTCGACGCCCTCCCGGCCGGGAACCTCGGTGTACGGCCGGGCTTGCCCGCTACGTTTCTCGGTCATCGTCGACGCTTCCCGCATTACCCCACATGAGGGTGACTGATGTTCCATGCCCCGGTTCCGATTCCACAAAACCGGCACCGCCGGGCAGCTGCCGCATCCGGCCCAGAATGCTCGCCGAGATGCCGAGCCGATCCGCGGGCACCGACGACCGGTCGAAACCCGCACCATCGTCCTGGAACACCACCAGTATCCCGCCCGCGCCGACGGTCGCGGTCACCTCACGGCGTACCCGGCGACCGGATACGCCGGCGTGCCGCAGACTGTTGCGGACCGCCTCGGCCAGTGCCGCGGCCAGCGGGCCGGCCGCGGACAACGGCATCCGCAGTTCGCTGTCGTTACCGCCGCGATGCACGGTGAACTCGATATCGGCATTGACTTCGTGCACCGCGGCGCGCAGGAAACCCACGGCCGAGCGCGCGTCCAGCAGTCCGGTATCGGCACCGGAGAAGCGAGTGGCGTCGAGCTGGTCGAGCGTGCGTCGCGCCTGTTGCCGCAGCACGGCCGAAGTGCCGCCGGCACCGGAGCGGGAGGCATCCAACAGTGTGGACAACACCGCATCGTGGATCAGCACAGCGAAGCGTGCGCGTTCCCGTTCCCTGGCCGCCGTCCCCGCGATCGCCGCCGCGCGTTCGCCCGCGATCACCGATTCCCGGTCCACCCGCGCACCGGCTGATCGCGCGTGCACAACACACCAGAGGAACAGCAGGCACAGACCGACGTTGCGGGCGACATTGTCCAGAACGGCCGGCACCGTGGTGTCGTCGAACATCACGTACAGCGCGATACCCGGCGTCGCCGCGGTGACCACGAGGTAGCCGACCGATATCCACGGCCGCCAGGCCACCGCCGCCGCGAGCACACCGATCATGATCAGCCGATGCGCCCAGATCAGTCCCGGCGCTTCCGCGATCTCGTAGTAGTAAGGCATCACCAGCGCCATCCCGGCGAGGTAGCCCAGTGCGGCGGCCCCGGCCACCGCCTGCACCAGCCGGGCCCGCGCGATCAGCGAGACCGCCGCGAGTACCGGCAGCATGCCGAATGCGACGGCGAAGGTGATGAGCGTCCAGATCAACGGGACCGGGCGATGCTGCACGATGATCTCGGGCAGCTCGAGTACCGCGGCGATCGTCCCGACGAGCCCGATCACCAGGCCGAACCGCCGGACCACCCGGTCGGCGGCCAGTTCGGGATCGGCATTACGCGAACGGACCAGCGCTACCGATATCGACCACAGGTCCCGCGGCCGCTGCAGCGATGACGCCGGGCGCCGCGGCGCCTCGACGGGGGAGATCGCGCTCATGACCGGCGATGTTCGGGAACCGGCAACCAGCCGTCCTCGACCGCCCGCTTGTAGAGGTCCGTCTTGGTGGGCGCAGGCCGTCCCGCGTCGGCATACTTCTGCCGGATGCGGCCCAGATAGTCGTTCACGGTCTGTTCGGAGAGCCCGGTCAGGCGCGCCACCCGCGACGCCTTCTCCCCGGACGCATACAGCGTGAGCACCTCTTCCTGGCGCGGACTCAAACCGACCCTGGACAATTGTGGGTCGCCGTCGATGGCGGCGGCCCAATCGGTGGTCACCACCTGCTCCCCGGACGCGGCGCGGCGCACTGCGCCGACCACGGTCGCCACATCCTCGGATTTCCGGACCACACCCAGAACTCCGGCGCGGGCCGCCGAACGCACCAGAAACGGATTGTCGGCGCCGGTGAAAACCAGCACCTCGACGCCGTGCTCGCGCAAGGCCGCCACATTGTCCTCGGGCGTGGAATCGTCGGCGAGACGCAGATCCAGCACTACCAGATCCAGCGCCGGTACACCCTCGATCCGGCAGGCCGGTTCGGCCAGTAATCCGGCGACCGTGCCCGCGGTCACCACCAATTCCAGATCCGGCTCGGGTTCGAGCATCGCCACCAGGCCGATCGCCACCGATTCGTGGTCCTCGACCAGACCGATCCGGCGTGGCCCGCTCCGGCCTCCGATGCTGTCCGTCACTACACAACTCCCATCAGGCACGCCCCCGTCCAGAGCAGTATGGCGTTGTGCGCGCGTCGAGGTCAGCCCCCGATTCCAGGGGAACCACCGGATCGCCGCGGCCGAACGGGCCTACGCCATCAGCTGTGCCGCCACGGTCGCGCCGAGTTCCCAGCATGTTTCGAGGTCGTCCTTGCCCGGCTTCCCCGACACCGCCACGTAGTCGGCGGCCTTCGCCCATCCCAGACCGGTGGTGATGGAGGTGACACCGCGCTCGGCTCCCTCGGTGCCCTCGTTACCGTGCAGATAGAGGCCGAATGGCCGGCCCCGCGTCGAATCGAGGCAGGGGTAGTAGATGACATCGAAGGCGTGTTTGAGAGCGCCGCTCATGTACCCGAGGTTGGCCGGAGTGCCGAGCAGATATCCGTCCGCCGCCAGCACATCCGCGGATGATACGGCCAGCGCCGCCCGGCGCACCACCTCCACACCCTCGATTTCCGGATCGGTCGCCCCCGCGACCACGGCTTCGAACATCGCCTGCATGAACGGCGACGGTGTGTGATGAATGATCAGCAACGTCGGCACACGGCGAGCCTAGTCTCGTTCGTGCCGTTCCAGTTCCACCGCGCGGCGCATGGTGCTGCGCGCCCGGGCCCGGTCCCCGGCGTAGTCGTAGGCGCGGGCCAGCCGGTAGGAGACCCGCCAGTTGTCGGGGTCGGCCTCCCATTCCTGTTTCACCGTGAGGAACAACTCGTCGGCAGCTCCTCGTTCGATCCGCCCGGAGGGACGGCGCGGGAGATCGTCGACCTCCAGTTCCAGCCCCTCGTCCTGGATGCGGCGGGCCAGGCGCTGATGGTCCAGCGCGGACCGGATGGTGGACACGACCATCCACACGCCGAGCAGCGGCAGAATGAGAACCCCGATACCCAGGCCGATGGCGGCGATATCACCGGAGGTCAGCAGTTCCACGGCGATCCGGCCCAGCCACAGGAAGTAGAAGATCAGCGCCACGACCAGGAAGGCCACCATGGCGAGGATCTTCAGTACGGCACGGTCCGGACCGGATTCGCCGGTGGCGCCGCCGGTCTCGCTCACAGGTCGAGGAACGGGTCGAGCCCGACAGTGAGGCCCGGCCGCCCGCCGATCTGCCGGACCCCCAGCAGCACACCCGGTGCGAACGACGAACGGTCGATGGAATCGTGCCGGATGGTCAGTGTCTCCCCCTGCGTGCCGAACAGCACCTCCTGGTGGGCGACGAGCCCGGCCAGCCGCACCGAATGCACACGCACCCCGTCGACCTCGGCGCCCCGCGCACCGTCGAGTTCGGTGGTCGTAGCGTCCGGAACGGGTGCGGAGCCGGCTTGTTTACGGGCTTCGGCGATGATCCCCGCGGTGCGATAGGCGGTACCGGACGGGGCATCGGCCTTGTTCGGATGATGCAGTTCGATCACCTCGACCGATTCGAAGAACCGGGCGGCCTGTTCGGCGAACCGCATCGACAGCACCGCGCCGATCGCGAAGTTCGGGGCGATCAGTACGCCCACGTCGGGCCGGCCGGACAACCAGCCGCGCACCTCGTCGAGCCGGGCAGTGTCGAATCCGGTGGTGCCGACGACAGCGTGGATACCGTTGTCCACCAGGAAGCGCAGATTACCCATCACCACGTCGGGGTGGGTGAAATCGACCACTACCTGGGTGCCGGTCTCGGTGAACCGCGTCAGTGGATCGTCCTTGTCCACGGTGGCGACCAGTTCGAGATCGCCGGCCGCCTCGACGGCAGCGCAGACGGCCTGACCGACCTTGCCCTGCGCCCCCAGAACACCCACCCGAATCGGTGCCGTCACCTCACCACTCCTACCTGCTAGTCGGACCCACCGAGTCTATGGCGCGCCCGCGGTCGCGATACCGGGCCCCCTCGGCATTCTGCCGTGCGAGGTGAGGCAGCGAAGCCCCGAGCCGGATCCGCTGCCCGCCGGCGGACCCACCTCGGGGATAGGCGCCGCGGGCGTGGTCGCCGTGGTCCGCGGCTGCCGGCCGAGCCCGGTCCTGGACGGACGGTGCCGAACCCACGCGCGTCAGCTCGCCGGTACCACGGCGAAATCACTGTTCCCGGGTGCAGCCGTGACCGTATCCGCCTCGCTCACCAGCCATTGCCCGCAGACACACCGCCAATAGCGCACCGTGCCGTGTTCGGACAGCAGGGTGGGCGCGGGCCAATCGCAGGCGGAGCAGGTGATCGTCATACCGCCAGCCTGATGTAATGGTTCTATGCATTTCAACCCTTACGGCGGCGCGGCAGCCGAACTCTCCGCGCGGCTGGTCAACGCAGCCCCCGGCACGGATCTTGCGCTGCTGCTCGCCGAGGCCGGGTACAAGCCCATCGGTACCGTGAGCCCGGCACAGGCCGCCGCCCTGTGGCGCTGGACCCGGCGGCTCGACGAGGTCTTCCGCGCGCCCGGCGTCGAGTTGCTCAACGCGCTGCTGGCCGAGACGACGAGCCGCCCGTATATCTCGACCCACGACGGTCGTGCGCCCCATCTGCACTACACCGCCGAGAGCGCCCCGCTCGACGAACGGGTGAAGGCATACACCGCTGCCGGGCTGGCCGAACTGTTCTGCGCGGCGCCGGACCGGATCGGCCGGTGCGCGCGCCCGGAATGCCCCCTGGTCTTCGTCGACACCTCACGAAACGGGCGGCGGCGCTTCTGCTCCGATCGGTGCGCCAACCGGGTGAACGTCGCCCGGCACCGGACGCGTACCGCGCAGCGTCAGAAGACGATCACTTGACGCAGCGCGTGTCCGGCAGCCAACTCGTCCATCGCCCGGTTGATCTCGTGCAGCCCGATCCGGGCGGAGATCAGTTTCTCCACCGGCAAACGGCCCGTCCGCCACATGCGGACGTATTCGGGGATATCGCGGGACGGGACCGCCGACCCCAGATAGCTGCCGACGATCGAGCGTCCCTGTGCCACCAATCCCAGCGGCGAGATACCGGCTCGGGCGTCGGGTGACGGGAGGCCCACCGTCACCGTGGTACCGCCCGGCGCCGTCGCGGCGACCGCACTCTCGAAGGCCCGGGCCGAACCGACCGCCTCGACCACCACTTCGGCCAGGATCTCCCGGTCGGCGACCTCGGCCGGCGTATGAGCGCTGGTGGCGCCCAGATCGCGGGCCAGTGCCAGTTTCTCCGGAACGGTATCGACGGCGATCACCTCGCGGACCCCGAGCGAAACCGCCACCAGCACCGCCGCCATCCCGACACCGCCGAGCCCGACCACCATCACGCGGTCGGATGCGGCCGGTTTCGCCGAGTTCAGCAGTGCCCCACCACCGGTGAGAACGGCACAGCCCAGCACCGCCGCGATATCCGGCGGCACATCGTCGTCGACCGGGACCACCGATCGGCGATCCACCACCGCATAGGTGGCGAATCCGGAAACCCCGAGGTGGTGGTGGACTTCGGTGCCGTCACGGTGCAGCCGGCGACCACCGGACAGGAGTTCCCCGGCATTGTTGGCGGCGCTGCCGGGAACGCACGGCGTCCGGCCGTTCGAAGCACATCCGGCACATTCGCCGCACCGAGGCAGGAACGTCATCACCACTCGCTGCCCGATCGGCAGCCCGGCGTCCGGTCCGGCGGCCTCGACCTTTCCCGCGGCCTCGTGGCCGAGCAGCATGGGCACCGGCCGGACCCGATTGCCGTCGACGACGGAGAGGTCCGAATGACAGATTCCGGCCGCTTCGATCCGCACCAGCAATTCGCCGGGGCCAGGGTCGGCGAGATCGAGTTCGCCGACGGTGATCGGTACCGACTCGGCGTACGGTCCGGGTGCGCCGATACGTTCCAGGACTGCCCCACGAATTCTCATGCGACCACGGTAGGCCGCGGCAGGGGTTTGCTCATGATCCGAGTCGGACTATTCTGATTCGCCGTGACGGTGCTCCCGTTGGCCGCCTTGTACCGAGCCCGGGGTCGGGATCGTCACGATTCGAGGAGATATTCCTTTGACCGTTCAGTTCAACCACACGATCGTCGGTTGCCGTGACAACCGCGAATCGGCCGAATTCTGGGCCGATATCCTCGGGCTGGAGCTGGGCCCCGAATGGGGACCGTTCATTGCCTTACCCACTGCACACGGGGTCACGTTCGATTTCGCGAACGTTCCGCCGCATATCACCGAGATCCAGGGTCAGCACTACGCATTCCTGATCTCGGAGACGGAATTCGACGCCGCCTACGCCAAGATCCGGCGTTACGGTCTCGAGCATTGGGCCGATCCACATCAGCACGCGCCCGGCGAGATCAACCACAACGACGGCGGACGCGGGGTGTACTTCCTGGACCCCAGCGGCCACTACATGGAGCTGATCACCGTCCCGTACGGGGGTTGGCCGGAGTAACGCGATCGGGTCCGGGTGGCGGTATCGCCACCCGGATCCCGCGTTCAGTCCGCGACCGGTACGGGCCGTCCGCGCCGCATCCCGAGTGCCGCCGCGACGAGGCAGGCCAGTGCCACTGCGGCGACGAACCACGGGAACACCCTGTCCAATCCCCACGCGGTGGCGGCCCAGCCGGCCAGCACCGTGGGCAGTGCCATGGCCGTATAGGCCAGCAGGTAATACGCGGACATGGTTTCGCCGCGCTTGCGCTCCGGCACCACATTGGACAGGTGGCGCAGCGAGCCACCGAAGCCGAGCCCGAAGGTGGCGCCGAGTACCAGTCCGATACCGACCACGACCGTCCACTGATGGGTGCCCAGGGCCGGAATGGTCAGCAGCAGGGCGATCGCCATCCCGATATCGCCCAGGATGGCGGCCCGCCGGGCAGGCACCCGCGTCGCGACCAGCTGCGCCAGGGCCGCAGCCAGGGCCGTCGAGGCGACCACGACTCCACCGAAGACCAGGTTGTGGATGCCGGTACGCTCCGCGGCCAGCGACGGATACAGCGACAGCAGGACGCCGAGCACCGACCATGCCGCCATCACGCCCAGGGCTGAGAACCAGAAATCGGCACGGATCTCATGCGGAACCGCCGGGCGCGCGATCCGGATCCGGCCCGCGACCCGGGCCGAGTGCGGTTCCCGCAGGGCGAGGACACCCGCGGCCACGACCAGGCAGATCACACTGATGACGACGTACGGGGTGCGCAACGGATCGGGCGCGTATTGCGCGAGCAGTGCCGACCCCATGATCGCGACTGCCATTCCGACGTTGAAGGCCACGCCGCTGAGCTGACCGGATCGGGCGCCGCGGTGCGGCCGCAGGTCCAGTAGCGCCGCGGCTCCGGCCACGACCGTCGCGCCGACTGCCAGGCCGTGCAGTGCCCGCGCCAGCACGAGCATCGCTACGGTGTCGGCGAGAACGAATACCACGAGGCCCGCGATCATGGTGACGAAGGCGCCGAGCAACACCGGTTTGCGCCCGACCACGTCGGAGATTCGCCCCGAAATCAGCACTGCAACCAGGGCTGCCACCGCATACACCGCGAACACGATGGTGGTGATCAGCGGCGACAGATGCCATTCCTGCTCGTAGAGACCGTAGAGCGGCGCGGGCACACCCGAGACCCCCATAGCGACACCGGTGGCTGCCAGTATCAGCGCGTAGGCCCACGACTGCACCGCTCGATCCGGTACGGGCGCTGCGATCGTCGCTGCCATCGAGACCCCGATCAAGTAAGTTTGAAGACTATCGAACCGGATCGACCGTAACTTACGGTACGACGATCATCAAACCGATGAGGCGAACCATTGACCGACACCACGACCGCGGCGATTCCGGTGGCCCCGCTACCCGCCGTTCTGGGCGCGCTGCAGGATCCCGTACGCCTCGAGATGGTCCGCAGGCTCAGCAACGCCGGCACCCCGGTGCGTTGCGCCTCCCTCTACGAGGGCATCAACAAGTCGACCGCCACCCACCATTTCAAGATATTGCGCGAGGCCGGTGTCACCGAACGCCTGGTCATCGACGGCAATACCTACCAGCGGCTGCGTCACGAAGCACTCGACGAGGCGTTACCCGGACTGCTGGCCTCGATCGTGGACGCCGCCAACCGCGCCCCACAGAGGTAGCCGGCCCGCACACGCGCGTGATACATGCCGAAGCCGCAGCCCGATACCCAACACTGCGCGCATTCGGTGAGCAGCGGGCACGAAGCGTCACCGAACGACCGATGACTGACCGCTGCGCATCGCGATCGGCCGGATATCTCAGCCGACGAGCCGGGTAACAGCAGCGGGCAGATCTCGTTTGCGGCGGTACGGCCCGGCGACCGCGGCAGCGAACGGCCGGGCCAGTAGCGAACGCGCGATATCTCCGACTTCCTCGGTGGTCACGGCATCGATCCGCGCCAGCGTTTCGGAGACGGTGCGGTGATTGCCGTAGCTGAGTTCACTGCGCCCGATCCGGTTCATCCGGGACGCCGAATCCTCCAGCCCGAGCACCAGCCCGCCACGTAACGATCCTTTGGCACGGGCACATTCGGCATCGGTGATCCCCTCGGCCGCGACCTCCTCGAGCACCCCGCGAGCCAGCGCCGCCACCTCGTTCAGGTTCTCCGGCTGGCAGCCGAGATACACCGAGAAGGCGCCGGTATCGGCGAAGGTGTCCACACTCGAATACACCGAGTACGCCAGCCCGCGTTCCTCCCGGATCCGCTGGAAGAGCCGGGAGCTCAAACCGCCACCGATCACGGTGTTCAGCACCGACAGCGGCCACCGCCGCGGACCCTCGTGCCGGCCGTAGGCGCGGACGCCGAACACCAGATGCGCCTGTTCGCTGTCACGATGGCTCCAGCTCAGCCCCGGTGCGGAGCGAGTCCGGAAATGTCCCTCGCGCCGCGGCGCAGGTGCCGCCGCCGGATCCAGCCGGCCGGCGACCGCCCGGTGCACCAGTTCCACCGTGTGCTCGTGATCGATATTGCCGGCCACCGCCACCACCATCCGGTCCGGCGTGTACCGGCGCTGGTGGAAGGAGCGCAGCTGGCTCGCCCGCATACCTTCGATCGACTCGATGGATCCGATAACGGGCCGCCCGATCGGATGATCACCGAACAGGGCGGTGAGGAACGCATCGCCGACGAGATCCTCGGGATCGTCGTCGCGCATGGCGATCTCTTCCAGCACCACCTGCCGTTCCACATCCACATCCACGGCCCGGCACAGCCCGTTGAGTACCACATCGCTGACCAGATCCACCGCCAGTGGCAGATCCTCGTCCACGACATGGGCGTAGTAGCAGGTCTGCTCCTTGGCCGTAAACGCGTTGAGTTCACCGCCGACCGCGTCCATGGCCTCGGCGATATCGAGGGCCGAACGGGTCGGAGTGGCCTTGAACAGCAGGTGTTCCAGGAAATGCGCGGCACCGGCGACAGTGGGGCCCTCGTCCCGCGAGCCGACCCCCACCCAGACCCCCACGGAGGCCGAGCGGACCCCGGGGACGTGCTCGGTCACCACCCGCAGACCACCCGGCAGGACGGTACGCCGCACGCCGTTGTCGATTTCGACGGTTTCGCCGATCCGCCACGTCGATGACGAACCCCCCTGCCCACTCGGGCGCAGGGGGGCCGCTGTTTTCTGCTCCGTCACACGACCAGTACTACTCGGTCGCCGCGGCATCCGCATCGGCGGGCGCCTCGGCAGGCGCCTCGTCGGCGTTCTCGTCGACCGGCACCAGCGAGATCTTGCCGCGGTTGTCGATATCGGCGATCTCCACGCGCAGTTTGTCGCCGACGTTGACCACATCTTCCACCTTGGCCACGCGCTTACCGTTGCCGAGCTTGGAGATGTGCACCAGGCCGTCGCGGCCGGGCAGCAGCGAGACGAACGCGCCGAAGGCGGTGGTCTTGACCACGGTGCCGAGGAACCGTTCGCCGACCTTGGGCAGCTGCGGGTTCGCGATGGCGTTGATGGCGTCGATCGCGGCCTGTGCGGACGGGCCGTCGGTGGCGCCGACGAACACGGTGCCGTCGTCCTCGATGGAGATATTGGCGCCGGTGTCGTCGGTGATCTGGTTGATCATCTTGCCCTTGGGCCCGATCACCTCGCCGATCTTGTCGACCGGGATCTTGATCGCGGTGACGCGCGGCGCGTACGGGCTCATCTCGTCCGGGGTGGCGATGGCCTCGGCCATCACGTCCAGAATCGTGGTGCGGGCGTCGTGCGCCTGACCCAGCGCACCGGCCAGCACCTGCGAGGGGATGCCGTCGAGCTTGGTGTCCAGCTGCAGGGCGGTGACGAAGTCACGGGTTCCGGCGACCTTGAAGTCCATATCGCCGAACGCGTCCTCGGCGCCGAGGATATCGGTCAGCGCCACATAGCGGACCTCGGCGGCACCGGCCTCGTTGGTGACGGTGTCCGACACCAAGCCCATGGCGATACCCGCGACCGGCGCCTTCAGCGGCACACCGGCGTTGAGCAGCGACAGGGTCGAGGCACATACCGAACCCATCGAGGTGGAGCCGTTGGAGCTCAGCGCCTCGGAGACCTGGCGGATGGCGTACGGGAACTCGTCCTGGCTCGGCAGTACCGGCATCAGTGCCCGCTCGGCCAGCGCGCCGTGGCCGATCTCGCGCCGCTTGGGCGAGCCCACGCGACCGGTTTCACCGGTCGAGTACGGCGGGAAGTTGTAGTGGTGCATATAGCGCTTGGAGGTTTCCGGGCCGAGCGAATCGACCTGCTGCGCCATCTTGACCATATCGAGGGTGGTGACACCCATGATCTGGGTTTCGCCACGCTCGAACAGCGCCGAACCGTGCGCCCGCGGCACCACGGCGACCTCCGCGGACAGTTCCCGGATATCGGCCAGGCCGCGGCCGTCGATGCGGAAACCGTCGGTCAGGATGCGCTGGCGGACCAGCTTCTTGGTCACCGAGCGGAAAGCGGCGCCGAGTTCCTTCTCGCGGCCCTCGAACGACCCACCCAGCCGGGAGAGCACCTCGAGTTTGATCTCGTCGATCTTCTCCTCGCGCTCCTGCTTACCGGCGATACCCAGCGCGTCCGACAGCGGCGCCTTGGCGGCGTCTTCGACGGCGGCATACGCGTCGTCGGCGTACGGCGGGAACAGCGGGAAATCCTCGGTGGGCTTGGCTGCGAGCTCGGCCATATCCTGCTGGGCCCGGCAGAGGCGGGCGATGAACGGCTTCGCGGCCTCGAGGCCCTCGGCGACCACGGTTTCGGTCGGCGCCTGCGCCCCGCCCTCGACCAGTTCGATCACGTTCTCGGTGGCTTCCGCCTCGACCATCATGATCGCGACATCACCGGTATCGGTGACCCGCCCGGCCACGACCATATCGAAAACAGCCTTCTCGAGCTGTTCGTTGGTCGGGAAGGCGACCCACTGGCCGCCGGCCGGGGTACCGGCCGCGGCATCGTTGATCAGCGCGACCCGTACGCCGCCGACCGGGCCGGAGAACGGCAGGCCGGCGATCTGGGTGGACGCCGAGGCCGCGTTGATGGCGACCACATCGTAGAGATCCTTCGGATCCAGGCTCAGCACCGTCACCACGACCTGGATCTCGTTGCGCAGCCCGTCCACGAAGGAGGGGCGCAGCGGCCGGTCGATGAGGCGGCAGGTGAGAATCGCGTCGGTGGAGGGGCGGCCCTCACGGCGGAAGAAGGATCCGGGGATCCGGCCCGCCGCGTACATCCGCTCTTCGACATCGACGGTCAGCGGGAAGAAATCGAACTGGTCCTTGGGGTGCTTACCGGCGGTGGTCGCCGACAGCAGCATGGTCTCGTCGTCCAGGTAGGCGACGACCGAACCGGCGGCCTGCTTGGCCAGGCGGCCGGTTTCGAAACGTACGGTGCGGGTGCCGAAGATGCCGTTGTCGATCAGCGCAACGGATTCGAAAACACCCGGTTCGACCTCGACGGCCGAGCTCTTCGAGCGTTCGGTGGTTTCTGGCATATCTCTGTTCTCAACCTCTCGTCTCGCCGGATACAGCGCCTGTGTGGCGCGACCCGGCTGTGTCAGCCGTACCAGGTTCGGACGCGGCGCGACGGCGTAACCGCGGTGACCGTCGAGGTCAGCGGCCGCCGTATAGCGGGCTGCGGCGCGTACACCCGGCCGGATCCCCTTGGATACGGCGACGCGGAGGCGGTCAACGATCGAAGCTCTCCGGCGTATCGACCCCGGGCCGAAAAGCCACTACCGAAGACCGACGCCACGAGCGCGGGTGTGACGGCTGGTTCTGTCGTGCTCGTACGCGGGAGGTCCCCCGCACACGAAAATGCCGACGAGGCGATTGTATGCGCCCCGTCGGCATACGTGACGCCCGGCTCGTGGAACCGGGCGTGTTCACGGAATATCAGCGCCGCAGGCCCAGGCGTTCGATCAGGCTGCGGTACCGGTTGATGTCCTTGGCGGCCAGGTACTTCGACAGCCGCTTACGGCGGCCGATCAGCGTCATCAGGCCGTGCCGGGTGTGGTGGTCGTGCTTGTGCACCTTCAGGTGCTCGGTGATCTCGGAGATCCGCTTGGACAGCAGCGCGATCTGCGCCTCCGGGGAACCGGTGTCCGTTTCGTGCAGACCGTACTCGGCGAGAATCGCCTTCTTCTTCTCGGTGGTCAACGCCATGGGGCATCCACTCCTGTTTCTCAGTTCCGCGCGTAAGGTGCCCGGGGCGGACCGGGAATCATCCACCTCTGCAGGTGAACGGTTCACCGGTCGTCGTATCCGGGATGGGCGCTGCCGCGGACCGCAGCAGACCCGACGAGCCACCATACCGGAGCCGTCCCGGCCTCGGTACGGCGGCCCGGCTAGTTCCCGGCTCCCAGAATTTTGCGGACGGCGTCGACATCGCGGCCCATGGCGGCAACGAGTTCGTCGACCGATTCGAATTTGCGCATCCCGCGCAGGTGGTCCACGAAATCCACGGCCACATGCTGTCCGTAGAGATCGGCCTCACGGTCGAGCACGTAGGCCTCGACGGTGCGGGCGCGACCGGAAAAGGTCGGGTTGGTGCCCACCGAGACCGCCGCCATGGCGGGCTGCCCCGGCGTCACCGTGCCGATGTTCGGCCCGGGGCCGAGCACGGTGAACCAGCCCGCGTAGACACCGTCGGCCGGGATCGCGGCATGCATGGGCGGCGCGACATTGGCGGTGGGGAATCCCAGGCTCTTGCCGCGGCCGTCACCGCGCACCACCACCCCTTCGACCCGGTGCGGCCGGCCGAGCGCATCCGCGGCGGCGGCCATATCCCCGGCGTCCACACAGGCGCGGATATAGGTGGAGGAGAAAGTGACGGCGTGTTCGCCCAGCAGGGTCACCCCGTCGACCGCGAAACCGAACCGGTCGCCGAGTTCACGCATGGTGGCTACCGTGCCCGCGGCCTTCTTGCCGAAGGTGAAATTGTCGCCGACCACGACTTCGGCGACATGCAGCCGTTCCACGAGCAGATCGTGCACGTATTCGGCCGGCGTGAGTTTCATGAAGTCATGGGTGAACGGCATCACGCAGAAAACGTCGACACCGAGCTCCTCGGCGAGTTCGGCCCGCCGGGTGAGCGTGGTGAGTTGCGCGGGATGCGAACCGGGCCGGATCACCTCCATCGGATGCGGATCGAAGGTCATCAATACGGCCGGGACGCCGCGCGCGGCAGCCGACTTCACCGCCCGGCTGATCAACTGCGCGTGTCCGCGATGAACACCGTCGAACACGCCGATTGTGAGCACGCACCGCCCCCAGTCCGCGGGTACGTCGTCGAGACTTCGCCACCTCTGCACAGACGCCAAGCCTACGCAAACAAGCCGCCGCACCGTATTCGGGTGGGGATGCTTGCCGGGCTCCGGCTACGCGGGCGCGAACACGGGGTTTCGCGGAGGTGGCGGGATATGTGTATCGCACTGCGAATGCTTAAGCTCGTGGTTGTGCCCGGAAAACGAGATATCGCCACCCGACGGGAACTCGCCGACGCCGGGGAATCGGCCGCTCCGGGCCTGTCGTCGGTGGCGCAGGATTACCTGAAAGTCATCTGGACAACCCAGGAGTGGTCGCAGGAACGGGTGAGCACGAAACTGCTCGCGGAGCGGATCGGCGTCTCGGCTTCGACCGTTTCGGAGGCGGTGCGCAAACTGTCGGATCAGGGTTTGGTCGAACACGCCCGGTACGGCGCGATCACGCTGACCGAGGAGGGCCGGCGGGCCGCGATCGCGATGGTGCGCCGGCACCGCCTGATCGAGACGTTCCTGGTGAGCGAGCTCGGTTACGGCTGGGACGAGGTCCACGACGAGGCGGAGATCCTCGAGCATGCGGTGTCGGATCTGCTGATGGCCCGCATCGACGCGAAGCTCGGGTTCCCGGACCGGGATCCGCACGGCGATCCGATTCCGTCGGTGGACGGGGCGGTGCCGACACCGCCGGCCCGGCGGTTGATCGCTTTCGAGGCGGGAGAAACCGGCCGGGTGGCCCGTATCTCCGATTCGGACCCGGACATGCTGCGCTATTTCGATTCGGTCGGGATCGCGCTGGATACCGTGATCGTGGTGGTGGAACGGCGAGATTTCGCAGGGACGATCGCGGTGCGGATCGGGCGGGACGAGAACCTCACGGATCTGGGCAGTATCGCCGCGGAAGCGATCTGGCTGCGGGACTGATCGCGGGATAGTTCCGACACGCCCGGGCGGGGCGCGGGTGACTCCAGGGCATTGCCCGGTGTGGGCCTGTCGTGATATCCATATTGTCAACAATCCGACAATCGTTCTTTCACGATTTCGCATACCCGTCGGTCCGGAACGCCGCACCGACCGTCCCGGGAGGCGCCACCATGGCCGAACTGTCCCCGATCCTGAAGCAGGCCACCCCGGTCACCGTCGACCACGGCGAGGGCTGCTACCTCTACGACACCGACGGTCGCCGATACCTCGATTTCACGGCCGGTATCGGGGTCACCAGCACCGGCCACTGCCATCCGCGAGTAGTGGCGGCGGCACAGGCCCAGGTCGCGAAACTGATCCACGGCCAATACACGACAGTGATGCACCGGCCGCTGCTCGAGCTCACCGAACGCCTCGGCACGGTGCTGCCCACGGGATTGGATTCGGTGTTCTACTCCAATTCGGGCAGTGAGGCGATCGAAGCGGCACTGCGGCTGGCCCGCCAGGCCACCGGGCGGCCCAATGTGATCGTCTTCCACGGCGGCTTCCACGGCCGTACCGTGGCCGCCGCGACCATGACCACCTCCGGCACCCGCTTCTCCGCGGGTTTCAGCCCACTCATGTCCGGTGTGCACGTCGCCCCCTTCCCCACCGCCTACCGCTACGGCTGGAGCGAGGAGGAAGCCACCTCCTTCGCCCTGCGCGAACTCGACTATGTATTCGCCACCCTCACCTCCCCGGCCGAAACCGCGGCCTTCGTCGTCGAACCCGTTCTCGGCGAGGGCGGGTACATCCCCGGGAACCGGGTGTTCTTCGAGGGGCTGCGTGAACGCGCGGACCGGCACGGCATCCTGCTGATCTTCGACGAGATCCAGACCGGTTTCGGCCGGACCGGAAAGTTCTTCGGCCACCAGCATTTCGGGGTCCTACCGGATGTCATCACCATGGCCAAGGGTTTGGCCAGCGGCTTCCCCATCTCCGGGATCGCGGCCTCGGCCGAACTGATGAGCGCCGCCTGGCCCGGGTCGCAAGGCGGCACCTACGGCGGTAATGCCGTGGCCTGCGCCGCCGCGCTCGCCACCCTCGAGGTGATCGAATCGGAGAACCTGGTCGAGAACGCACGGATCCGCGGCGAACAGCTGCTGGCCGGGGTGCGGGCGGCCGAATCCAAGGCCATCGGTGACGTCCGCGGGCTGGGGCTGCTCGTCGGCGCGGAGTTCACCACCGCCGACGGCGCGCCGGACCGGGAAACCGCCACCGCCGCCCAGCAACTCGCGGCCGCGAAGGGCCTGCTGCTGCTGACCTGCGGTGCGCATATGAACGTGGTGCGGATGATCCCGCCGCTCGTCGTCGCCGAAACCCAGATTGCCGACGCGCTCGACATCTGGTCCGCGGTACTCGCCGAACTCGGCCTCTGATCCCACCCGCGGGGAGACCGGTCCCACGGCCGGTCTCCTCCGCATGAGCACCAGGACGAAATACATGGCGCGCTATCTCACGATCACTCTCACCAAAGCCGGAATCACCTGCCGTGCCCGGCTGCTCGACGAGCAGGCTCCGCGCACCTGCGCCGCGGTATGGGATGCCCTCCCACAGGAAGGCGATGCCTTCCACGCCAAATACGCTCGTAACGAGGTCTACACCCTGGTCCCCCGCATCCAGGACGCCCCCCGCCGCGAGAACCCCACCGTCACCCCCATTCCCGGCGACGTCTGCCTGTTCGATTTCGAACCCTGGGAGATCGGCAACCCGGCCTACGGCTACGAACCGGGATCGGCCGCTCATCACGCCCAGGGCGCCACCGATCTCGCACTGTTCTACGGTCGCAACAACCTACTCATCAACGGCGACCTCGGCTGGGTGCCCGGTAATGTCTTCGCCACCATCGAGGACGGTCTCTACGAGCTCGCCGCCGCCTGCAACACCCTGTGGCTGCACGGCGTCGCCGGCGAAACCCTCGCCTTCGCCCGCGCCTGACGAGACCCGTCACCCTCTGCCGCAGATCTGCGCCCGCAGCACCGGCCTATGCCCGGACGGACCCGCGATCCCGCCGAAAACCGGTCTGAGCTCGGACGAGCCGACGGTCGCCTGCAACCTGCGAGCCAGGCTGGAGTTCTCGGCGCCGCGGCCCCGGCCAGGGACGGCCCGGCAGCGGCGACCGAGGGCCGGATATGAGCGGCTCGACGTGAACTTCGCCGTGTGATCAGGAGCCGCTGATGTCCGCTGCCGGGCAGTACGCCGCGTTCGCGGTGGTGATGCTGTTCATCGCCGTCTCGCCGGGACCGGATATGGCGGTGATCATCAGCCGGGCCCTGACCGGCTGGACAGCCGGAGCAGCCGCCACCCTCGGCGTGGCTGCCGGCATGTTCGTCTGGGTGCTGGCCGCGGTGACCGGAATCGCCGCCCTGCTGGCCGCTTCCGCGCAGGCATTCACGGTCGTGAAGGTCGCGGGCGCGCTGTATCTGGTCTATCTCGGAGTTCGGGCTTTGCTCGCCGCACGACGACGCGGCGATGTACCGGGCGCCGAGGCGCCGGTCCGGCCGGGCACCCCACTCGACAACGCCGTCCGTGGATTCCTGTCGAATATCCTCAATGCCAAGGCCGCGGTGCTGTTCGTGGCACTCATACCGCAATTCGTGCCGACCGGCGGAGTCGGCGTCGCCGAGGCGATCACGCTTCCACTGATCGCCGCGGTCGTGGTGACGGTCTGGTACCTCATGCTGACCACCACGGTCGCCGCCCTACACCGGAAGTTCGCCGATTCGAGTGTATGGCGGCGGATCGACACGGTGGTCGGCGCAGCCCTCGTCGCAGTCGGCATCGGTGTGCTGTTCGGCGATCACCCCCGGGCGTCCGCCGGCTGATCGAACAGGCTCGGCTGTCGAGCACCTCGCAACACGCCACGAGCACAGCCCAACGCGTATCGGGCACAGCGCAACGGACGGGTACGGCGCACCCGGCGACCGGCGGATCCGGTCATTGTCCCGGGATCGGACTCCATCGCCGGAGCAACCGCGGGCCTGAGGAGTTCGGGGAGGCCACAAGCGATTCGCTCCCGCCATGTGCCGCGCCGGGGCGGGGGCCCCCGACGACCGACCGACCCGAGCTCGGGCGGCGCCGCAGTCAGCGCGCGTCCAGCACCGCCTCCGCGAACCGGCCGACCGCCAGCACGAGATCGTCGGAATGCCGGGGGCCGATGATCTGCAGGCCCACCGGCAATCCCTCGCTCGTCCGCCCGGCGGGGATACTCAGCGCGGGCTGCTGGGTGAGGTTGAACGGATAGGTGTAGGGCGTCCAGTCCGGCCAGTCCGACATCCCGCTGTCCGGTGGGACATCGTGACCCGCCGCGAACGCGGGGATCGGCACCGTGGGCGTGATGAGCAGGTCGTAGACGGTGTGGAAGGTGCCCATGGCGATCGCCACCTGGGCGGCAACCGCGCGGGCATCGAGATAGTCGGTGGCGGAGAGGGTTTCGCCGTGCTCCCAGACCCGGCGCAGGCCGGGATCGGCGTTTTCGCGGGCGCCCGGCGGAAAGTTCGCGAGCATGGCCGCGGCTCCCGCCGCCCACATCACGTCGAAGGCTTCGCGTGGATCGGCGAACCCGGGATCGGCGGCCGAAACGCGCAGCCCGGCGGCCTCCAGTGCGGTGACCGCGCCGGAGACGATCGCCTCGACCTCCGGATCGGGGCGCACATAGCCCAGCGTCGGCGAGTAGGCGGCGGTCACGCCGCGGACATCACGCTGGATCTGGCCGCGGAACGTGGTGAGGGTGGGGGCCAGCGCGGTGGGGTCGCGTGGGTCCGGCAGGGCGAGAATATCCAGTAGCAGCGCCGCGTCCTCGACCGTGCGGGTCAGCGGTCCGGCATGGGCGAGCGGGCCGAACGGGCTGGCCGGATACAGCGGGATGCGACCGTGCGTCGGTTTGAAGCCGACGATGCCGCAGAACGCGGCGGGAATCCGGACGCTGCCGCCGCCGTCGGTGCCCACCGAGACCGGGCCCATCCCGGCCGCGACCGCCGCGGCACTACCGCCGGAGGAGCCGCCGGCGGTAGTGGAAGGGTCGACGGGGTTGCGGGTGATACCGGTCAGCGGACTGTCCGTCACGCCCTTCCAGGCGATCTCGGGTGTGGTGGTCTTACCCACCATCACCATCCCGTCCTCACGCACTCGCGCGGCGACGGGGCTGTCCACCGGCCAGGGGCCTTCCGGGCCGATGCTCAGGGAGCCGCGGCGGGTCGGCCAGTCCTCGGTGAGGAAGATGTCCTTGATCGAGATCGGCACACCGTCGAGCAGCCCGCGGACGTGCCCCGATTGCCAGCGCGCCTCGGAATCCTTGGCCTGCACCAGCGCGCGGTCGGGATCGACGAGGCAGTAGGCGTTGATATCGGTATCCCGCGCGGTGATGGCGGCGAGTACGGCCTCGGTCGCCTCCACCGGGGACAATGTCCCGGCGGCGTAGGCGGAGACCAGTTCGACCGCGGTCATATCGACGGGATCGGTCGGTCGGGGCACCTCGGGCTGGTTCATCTGCGGCCTTCCCTTCAGCCGGGCACATACCCCAGCGTCTTGTCGACGACGTTGTCCAGCGGCCGACCGGCCAGCCAGTGCTCGAAATTCTCGGTGAACACGGTGACGATCTCCGTGCGCCAGCCGGCGAAATCACCGGAATTGTGCGGGGTGATATGCGCATTGGGCAACTGCCACAGCGGATGTCCGGGTGGCAGCGGTTCCGGGTCCACCACATCCAGCGCGGCACCGGCGATCGCGCCGTTCTCCAGCGCGGTGACCAGATCGTCGGTGACCACCAGTTCACCACGCCCGACGTTGACGAAGCGGGCATGCGGTTTCATGGCACCGAACGCCCGGGCGTCGAACATATGCCGGGTGTCGTCGGTCAGCGGGGCGATGGCGACGACATAGTCGGCGCCGGGGAGTTCGGCGATGAGATCGGTGGCGACGGTGCCGAAATCGGGGTCGTCGGTGCGGGCGCGGCGGCCGACCGCGCGGATCCGCATACCGGCGGCCCGTAACAATCCGGCGACCGCGCGCCCGATCGATCCGGTGCCGACGACGAGGGCGGTGGCTCCGGCGATCCGCTCGGATTCGCGATGCTGCCAGATCTCCTGCCGCTGCAGCCGCTTCGACCCCGAAAGATCTTTGGCGAAGTCGAGGATCTGGCCGAGGACGTATTCGGCGATCGCGGTATCGAAGACTCCGCGGGTGTTGGTGACGACCACATCGCTGTCGCGCAGGTCGTCGAACATCACCGTATCGACGCCGGTGGCGCCGATATGCAGCCAGCTCAGCTGGTCGGCCGCCGGCCAGGCATCGGGCAGCGCATGGGTCTGGAAGTCGTAGACGAACAGCACATCGGTACCGGGCAGCGCGGCGGCCAGCCCGGCCGAATCCGTGTAGCGCACCGTGGCCCGCGCATCGACCGGCGCCATCAGCGCGGGATCGGGCTGCTGGTCACTGTGCACAATCGTGACGATGGGGCCCGATTTCATATTGACACAGTATGGTCACATCGTATGATTGTCAACAATCCGATCGTTCTCGGAGGTCTTCCCGGCTGAGTGCGAGAGGGGCCGCAGTGGAGTTCGATTTTCCCGATATGGAGGGCCCGGTCGCGCAACGGGGCATCGGTGTCATCGCACCGTTCGACCTCGCCCTGGAGCGTGAACTCTGGCGCTGGGCACCGCTGGAGGTGAGCCTGCACCTGGCCCGCACACCCTACGAACCGGTCCCGGTATCGCTGGCCATGGCCGAACTGGTCTCCGACGCGACCCATCTGACCGCCGCGACCCGCAACGTTCTGCACGTGGAACCCGAAGTCGTGGCGTATCTGTGTACCTCCGGTAGTTTCATCAAAGGCATCGAATACGAACGCTCACTGCGGGAAACGATCTGCCGGGCAGGGGCGGCCAACGCGGTCACGACCTCCGGCGCGCTCCTCGAAGCGATCGGCCATCTCGGTATCACGAACCTGTCGATCATGACCCCCTACGACGAGGTTCTCACCGGCAAACTGCGCGACTTCCTCGCCGAAGCGGGTTGCGAGGTGGTCCGCTCCGACCACCTCGGTCTGGGCGGCGGAATCTGGAAGGTCAACTACCGCACCATTGCCGAGCGCATCCTGGGTGCCGACGATCCGCGCGCCGAAGCGATTTTCGTCAGCTGCACGAACCTGCCCACCTACGACATCATCGAACCGCTGGAGAAGGTTCTGGGCAAACCGATTCTCACGGCCAACCAGCTCACCATGTGGGCCTGTCTCGGGCGGATGAAACTGCCGATGATGGGTCCGGGCCGCTGGCTGCTGGAGGTGTTCTGAAAGATGATGTCCCCGAACGTAACCCAGCTCGGAAACGGAGGGCCCATGCCGGCACCGACCATCGGATTCATCTACCCCGACCATGCCGCCGAGGACGATTACCCACGAGCGGAGGCCCTGCTGGACGCACGGCTGCCGGTGGCCCATATCTACGGCACCGATCTGCACGCAGTACCCGAACTGCTGGATCTGGGCAGCCCGGGCAAACTCCGCGACGGCGCCGCCCGGCTCGCCGCGCACCGGCCGGACGCTGTTGTCTGGGCATGCACCTCGGGCAGTTTCGTCTACGGCCCGGACGGCGCCCGCGAACAGGTCCGGGGGCTGGCCGAGGCCGCGGGCGTTCCGGCTTCCAGCACCAGTTTCGCCTTCGTGGCGGCCGCGCAGGCGCTGGACGTCCGGCGGGTGGCGGTCGCGGCGAGCTACCCGGCGGATGTGGCCGGGCTGTTCGCCGATTTCCTGGCCGATGCCGGGATCACCGTGGCCGCGTTCGCGAGCGCGGGTATCGAAACCGCTGCCGAAGTAGGCACGCTCGAACCGGAGCAGGTACTGGCGCTGGCGCGGGCAAATGATCATCCGGAGGCGGAGGCACTGCTGATTCCCGATACCGCCATGCATACCCTCGAGGTGCTGCCCCGCCTGGAGGCGGCACTGGGGAAACCGGTACTCACCGCCAATCAGGTCACCATCTGGGAGGGATTGCGACTCGCCGGCGCGACCCGGATCGTCCCGGCACTGGGCGCGTTGTTCGCGGAAAGGCCCGCATATGTCGGTCATTGATTTCGAACCCGTCAATCAGCGCTCCACCGCGGAGATGATCGCCGACCGCCTCCGGGAGGCGATCATGCGCGGCGCGCTGGAACCGGGAGCGCAGCTGGGTGAGGCCGATCTCGCGGCGCAGTTCGGGGTCTCGCGCGGCCCGGTCCGGGAAGCGATGCAGCGGCTGGTCTCGGAGGGGCTGCTGCACAGTATCCGCAACCGCGGCATCTTCGTCATCGAACTCACCCTCGCCGATGTCGTCGACATCTACCGGTCGCGCACCGCGATCGAAGGAGGTGCGCTCGCGCTGATCCTCGACGACCGCCGCGACAGCGCCTACGCGGCACTCGCACCGAGCGTGCAGACCATGCTCGAACGGGCCGCGGCGGGTGACGCCGCCGGGGTCTCCGACGCCGACCAGCAGTTCCACGAGGCCCTGGTCGCGGCGGCGGGCAGCACACGCCTCGTCCGGGCGGCCCGCACCCTACTGATCGAAACCCGTATGTGCCTGGGCAAACTGCAGACCACCTACCCCGACCTCCGCGAGCAGGCCGACGAGCACGTGGCACTACGGGAGGCGATCGGCGCCGCGTCCCGGGGCCGAGCCCACCGTCTGCTACGCGACCATATGGACGACGCCGTCCAGCGTCTGCGCGACCAATACGCCGAAGAACCTGTCCCAGGGTGAACCCCGATATGCGCACAGTGCGCCCACACGAGGTATTCGTCCGACGCCGGACCGTCTCCGGCGCGGCGACGACCGAATGCCCGCACCCAACCGGTGCCGGGCGGTCCCTGACAGCACCGATGCGACAGCCGATGCCATCGGCCGGTTCGGTGCCGTGAAACACGGTGCCGGCCGCCGGGCAGAAGGCCGACGGGAACTGCGCCGGCGCCGCGGGCAGCCGTTCCGTACGGGCCGATAGGACAGGTGCGCAACGCGACCTGCGAAGCTGCGGAGTGTTCGTCGACGTGCAGCGTGCACTGTTGTGCCCCGCGCAGTACCGGCGACTGCGAGTTGTTCAGTCGACCAGGCCCCGCGGGCGCACCACGAATACGGGCGCGGCGCGCTTACCCTTCTCCTGGAGCAGCGCGATCGCCCGTCCGCCCTCGGTGAGCGCGGCATGGACACCGGTGATGCCGATCGGGTCGAGCCAGCGGCCGTCCCGTAGTTTCTCGACATCATCGGCGCCGATCACGCGGTGCGGGAAAGACAACCGGACGGCGGCGTCGATATCGAGGCTCGGAACGGGATCCTCTGCCAACTGTTCGAGGGTGCGGGCATGTTCGAGCGTGAACGGGCCGACCCTGGTGCGGCGTAACGCGGTCAGATGACCGCCCACTCCCAGCGCGGCACCCAGATCGCGTGCCAGCGCACGGATATAGGTGCCCGACGAACATTCGACCACCACATCCAGATCCACCACATCGGGCTCGGCGATATCGCGGCGGGCCAGTACGTCGAAACGGGAGACCGTGACCGGCCGGGCGGCGAGCTTCACCTCTTCACCGGCACGGTGCCGGGCATAGGCGCGTTCACCGCCGACCTTGATGGCGCTCACCGTCGCCGGCACCTGCTGGATATCACCGGTGAGCACGGCGACCCCCCCGGCGATATCGGCATCGGTGATATGCCCGGCCGCCGCGGTGGTCAGTACTTCCCCCTCGGCGTCATCGGTGGTCGTGGCGCAGCCCAGCCGGATCGTCGCGGTGTAGGCCTTGGTGGTGAGCGTGAGCAGGCCAAGTAATTTCGTGGCGCGCTCAACGCCGAGTACCAGCACCCCCGTAGCCATCGGATCGAGCGTGCCGGCGTGCCCGACCTTCTTGGTGTGCAACAGCTTCCGCGCCCGGGCCACGATATCGTGGCTGGTCGGGCCGGTGGGTTTGTCGACGATCAGCAGACCGCCCAGGACATCGGCCATCAGCTGTGCGCAATCGCGGTCAGGATGAATCCGCCGGTGATCAGCCAGCGGCCGTCGAACGAGGTGAGGGGCACGCCGCCGTCGCCGGTCTGCCCGGGTACCAGCAGTTCCGACCGGAACGTGCCCGCCCCCGTCCCGGCGCCCTGCTCCTCGACGGTGAAGGTGATGTGTGCGTCCTCGAAACCCAGCCAGCGGGTGGTGAGCGGGAACCACGCCTTGTACGTGGCCTCCTTCGCGCAGAACAGCAGCCGATCCAGATGCAGTCCGGAGTCGCTGCTCCGCAACCACTCCCGTTCCGCGGGCAGGCTCACCGAATCCAGGACACCCTCGGGAAGGGTTTCGTGTGGTTCGGCGTCGATCCCGATCGAGCGGTACCGCAGCTTATGCGCCAGCGCCGCACCCCGGAAACCGTCACAGTGAGTGAGACTGCCGACGATCCCGCGCGGCCATACCGGCGCACCGCGTTCGCCTTTGCCGATCGCCACCGGCGGCTCCCCCAGCTGTGCGAGTGCCTGGCGGGCGCAGTGCCGCGCGCCGATGAAATCGCGGCGCCGCTTCTCCACCGATTTCGCGATCAGCGGTTCCTCGGCGGGATGCGCTTTCAGATCCTCCGGATAGTCCAGCAACTCGGCGGAGGCGATATCGGCGGGCAGGATTGTCTCGATCATCGTCGGTGAGCCTACTGGGTGTCGCCGGTCGCCGGTTCAGGCGAGCCCGCGGCGGCGCTGGGCCTTGTCGCGCATCTCGGCGGCCGCGGCAGCCATCTCCGGCGTCACCTTGAAATGGCCGCCCCATTCGTTCAGGTCGCCGGGCCCGTACCGGGGGTCGGGCAGGATCTGGCGGAGCAGTTTTTCGGGTTTCCCGCGCTTCTGCCATTCCCGCGGATAACCCAGGGAAACTTCTTCGAACCGGACACCGTCGTAGTACGTGGTACGCGGAATATGCAGGTGACCGTAGACAGCGCAGACCACGTTGTAATGGGTGTGCCAGTCCGCGGTCTGCTCGGTACCGCACCACAGTGCGAATTCGGGATACCAGAGCATATCGGTGGGTTCGCGGACCAGCGGGAAATGGTTGATCAGCACCAGCGGTGTGGCCTCGGGCAGGTTGTCCAGTTTGCGGCGGGTGGCGCGGACCCGGGCGTCGCACCAGGCGTCCCGGGTGAGATATGGGTCGGGGGTGAGCAGGAATTCGTCGGTCGCCACCACATTGCGTTCCCGGGCGATGGCCAGCCCTTCGGCCTTGGTACGCGCGCCTTCGGGCCGGAAACTGTAGTCGTAGAGCAGGAACAGCGGAGCCAGTGTCACCGCGCCGCCATAGGCCTCGGCACCGGCGCCGGTCCACACCGGGAACGGATCCTCGGGAGTGAGCACATCGAGGTCCCGGCACATGGCGACCAGGTAGTCGTAGCGCGCGGCCCCGTGCATCTGCACCGGGTCTTTGGCGGTCGTCCACAGTTCGTGATTACCGGGTACCCAGATCACCTTCGCGAAGCGTTCGCGCAGCAGTTTCAGGGCCCAG